>CAVWDQ010000004.1:0-126066 GCA_963753765.1 uncultured Bacteroidales bacterium | reverse complement strand
CATGTGCCTGCAGAAACAATTTCCTCCCTGGCTCTGTCAGGGATATATCAATTTTCCTTCGATTTACAGGACAGGTTTCTCGAAGCACATACCCTTTATTTACCAATCTATCTAACAGACGGGTAACATCAGGATTACTTACTAATATCTTCTTCTTCAATTCACTTGCAGATACGGGCTCAGGATCATATTCATATAAAATATAAAGTGCATTAAGCTGAGCATGGGTCAGTTTGAGGGGTTTTAGAGCACTTTTTATTTTGTCCTCTAACCAGCTTCCGGTCTTCAGCAGATTAAAATACGCTAAGGCATGTATGGACTTAATATCTTCCATTAATCAAAATTAAACTTTAATAACACACATAAACGATTATTGTTCACAACAACAAATGTAATTACAATCTTATAATTCCATCACCACCTCCGTCACATTAGATAGGAAAGCCCCCAAAGACACAAGGACTAAGGAGGGCAATGTCGAAAAACACCCCCTGCATTCACATATTAGGGATACGAGGGCTTTCGCGTTTTACGGATACCACCAATCCCCAAAAATCTCTGAGGTATGATCGGGCAGAAATCATGCAGTAATTACACATGTCTTGTCAAACCTGATCGGGGATTGAATAATGCTCCCGGTATGCTGTTCTAAGGAAGCGGTTTGCATCCTCGTCATTGGTGAATATCTCCTTTTCGCTGTCAAAAACCAGGTGTCTGTTACCAGCCCGGTAAGCGATATTTCCCAGGTGTACCAGAGAGGCGCTCAGATGTCCCTGCAGGACATCCCCGTTGGGTTTTTCCAATCCCCGGATACTGGCGATGAAATTTTTCTGATGCTGATCATCCGGAAAGATCCCGTAATCCTGGGCTATGACTTCTTTCTCGTTGCCAAACACCTGCCAGCCTCCTCCGTGCCTTCCAAGATACATGACTCCCTTTGTCCCATAGATCTCAGTACGTGTGGCATTTTGAGCCCAATCAGGGAATTCCCTATCACTCATGCGGATCCTTGAAGGAGTCTTACTCATATAAGGGGTGGCATTTCCACTTTCACAGGTCAATGTAAAATCTCCAAAATCATAGGTAATAGTCTGGAATTCGGGGGTTTCCTTTCCGACCGAGCCCCATGCCCAGTTTCCGCCAACACAGTAAACCGACCGGGGATGTCCCGGATCTCCCAGCACCAGCCTGGCCAGGTCCATCACGTGACTTGCATCGTCCGATAATGTCCCTCCGCCAAAATCCCAGAAATCCAGCCATCCTCCCCTTCCATTCATGTCATGAACGCCAGGATTATAGTTGCGGAACTGAGCTGGCCCGATCCATGCATCCCAGTCCAGTCCCGGTGGAACATCCGTATCAGGTTTAGCACTCCACCTGCTGCCACCCAGCATATTATTGGATTTTACATGGACCACTTTGCCCAGCTGTCCCGATTGTATAAACTCCCTGGCCGAGAAGCCATAGGAAGCACTCCTGTTCTGGAATCCAATCTGCAGAACTTTTTCATACTTCTCAGCAGCTTCAACCATTTTTCTCCCTTCCCATATGCTGATGGTCGGATTCTTCTCCACATAGACATGTTTCCCTGCCTGAAGCGCCCAGATAGTGGCCAGCGCATGCCAGTGTTCCGGGGTGGAGATCCAGACCGCATCCACCTCCTTATCGTCAAAAACCTCCTTCATGTTCCTGACAAGGGTGGGCTCGTAGCCCAGTTGTTTTTTCACGTCACCCAGGGTCATGAACGATTTTATATCATTCACATCGCAGATATATTTAATCTCCACACCCTTGCTTATTTTGCATACATTGATGATGGTATTTCTGCCCCGGTCTCCCGCCCCGATCAATGCAAGCACAATTTTATCGCCAGGCCCTGCTAGTTTATTCGAGGCCAGCGCTGTTACACCTGTCATCAGGCCCGCGGTTCCCGCCAGCGTACTATTTATAAAGGTCCGTCTCTTCATCATTGTCATATTTTGAAATTTCTTTTCCTAGTAAATACCTGACTGAATTTGTCATGAGTTTCCTGAATCCTTCCTCCGCCCAGTCATCCCAGTGTCCAAGAGAGGTATAGATTACTTTATTTTTACCATTGTCATTGATCCAGAAAACGGGTTCCGGTTCCTGGTCAGGGATGGTCCCCATTAACAGGACGTGAGCATAAGGACTCCTTAGAGGACGGTTCCTGTACAGGGTGCCGGAACTAAAAAAACCTTCAACCGGAAAGCCACGCAACAAGGGATGACCCTCCATTCCGGGGATTACAGATATCCTGGTGTCCTCATCCTGGTGCCCGTAGTGGCCCTGGTAATTACCTCCCAGAATGTCCCTGTCAAATTCAGGCCATTGTGCCAGTACCTCGGAAACAGATCCGTCTGCCAGTGTTATGGCTCCTCCTTCCCGGGGAATGGGTTCTCTGGCATCGAAAGCGTGACTGGCTGTCCGGATTCCAATCACGGGTTTTCCGCTTTTCACATATTTCCTGATCAACTCCATTTTATCATGCTCCAGAGCCCTTCGTCTTAAGAAGAAAACTGCCAGGTCGGCATCCTGCAGTATCTGAAGATTTTCAATATTGTGCCTTCCCTCTCCATCCATCACGGGTTTCCCTAAAGCAAACTCACAGTTTACATTTTCTCCCAGGAGCAATTCATGCGCAAATTCAGGGAGTCTCTGGTTTGCCCTGTATTCGCCTTCCGCTGTTATAAATGCTACCAAGGGGCGCTGGTCTTCTTTGAACCTGAATTGCTTTTCACCGGTAAAATCAGTGGATACAATGCTTGGAGCTATATATGTTTCTATGTACTCAAACATAAGACTGTTTCCCGTGAAGTGTGATACCTTTGGGGCCATATCGGGATTATACATGGCATCTGTAAGGTCTCTCATAAGTACCACATTCTTACCAAGCCGAACCATATTCCTCAACCCGAAAGACCGATTCACTATGCACATATTCACATGAACCCCCATCAGGATCACGTTGGAAATTTCTTTCTTGTTGAACAGGCCTGCGATTTCCTTACCCGAATCGCTGATGGCATCCCCTGTCATGATTTCAATGGCTTTATGCTGCCTTTTCCAGGGGTAATGCACACTGCATTTTTCCTTGCAATCACACCCCTCGTCGCTCTGGTCGATGGGCCAGACAGCCTGCATTTCGGAATCCAGCTTTTCACTGGATAACAGATCACCTAGCTTTATATCCAAATACTTTTTCCCCAGATTACGCTGGGGAGTTTCGTCATAGTAGTCCACAACATCGGAAGGTGCGTGGACAATAAGAACACCCTTATTCCTCGCAATTTTAAGTACTTGATTGACCACAGGTGCCAGTTCATTCACCCGGTTCGTAGCACTCCTGCACCAGTGCTGATCCCACATATCACATACAATGATGGCGGTTTCTTCAGGTTTCCAGTGCCTTATCTCATTAACAATAATATACGCACCGCTATCCAAATCAGAAGATTTACGGCGTTGTTCAGTGATGTTTAACATATCTGATTCCTGAGCCGGAGTAAGCGACCATCCAAAGATCAGCAAGAATATGGCAGATGCTGTCAGGTATTTTTTCATCTTATTACTACATATTATTTGTGAATAGATTCATCAAACCAAGTATGCCATTATATGAAATGATCAGTGAAAACAGTAGCGCTAATACCAGAATAGAGTTTAGTAACCATCCAGCACGATGTTTACCCAACAGATCTTTCTTATTGATCAATATGATAATTCCACCGATTACTAAAGGAAGAATGAAAACGCTGGCCACCTGTGTAGCTATCTGTGCCACGATGGGATTCGCTCCCATTAAGGGAACCAGGAGTCCAATCACACAGGCGATACCAGCAAGGATCCTGAACATTCGCGATCTGGTCTCCATTTTTCCATCCCTGTAATCACTTATTAGAAGGGGCAATACCATCAAAATAGGAAACACCGATGATAATCCTGCACTCATGGCCCCAACCATAAAAATACTGACGGCTATCCTTCCCGCCACCGGTTCCAGTGCCTGAACCATATCCAGTACTTTTGTCACTGCTTTCCCTTCATGAAACAAGGCTCCGGTGGCAGCAATCATGATGGAAGCACTGATCAAAAACATTAAGATAGCTGAGGTTAAAGCATCACGTGACTGAATTTTTAGTTCTCCCTTTCCCCATTTTTTTTCCTTAACTATAAGCGGCCTCACAATAAATGTGGGTGCAGCCATGGTTGTCCCAACGAAGGCCGCCACCAGGAGTTGCCCCCCTACCGGAATCTTTGGTATGAATCCCAGGGCAATCTCCTTTGGATCGGGCAGCACAATGATCATTGAGAGCATGAACGAAAGCCCCATAATGGTCACAAAAACTATGAGAACTTTCTCAAAAAAGGAGTATGTCCCCACCATCAGCAGGGCATACATAATGATAATAAGCGTAACGGCTATTCCCAGAACGGCCCAGTAATTGTTCTCCTTCAATCCCGGAATAAAGAGCCTGAGCATCTCATAAAGAGCATTACTGGTCAATCCGATGATTCCTGACAGGGCGCTCCATTGTCCGAGCACAACTCCGGCAATTGTAAGGATCGCCCATAGTTTTCCCCATTTCAAATATTTTCGAAAACTGTGGATGGCCGTTTCGCCGGTGACTGCAGCAAACCTGCCGTAAGCTTCCATCAGGACCCAGGCAAAAAAAGCACTCAGGAAAAGCACCCAGAGAAGCTGTGTGCCGTAGATGCTGCCTGCTTTGATCATGGAAGTAACACTTCCTGTACCTATGGTGTACCCGATGCAAAAAATCCCTGGACCAAGGGATAGGATCAGTCGTCCAGCACTTTTATAAATATCTCTGACTTTCGCCATTGTGGGACAGGTAATATAAAGAATTTCAAGGCACTAATCAACACCAAACAAAAAGAGGATCCCCACCCCCATAAGACCGGATAATCCCATCATGGCATCAGTTAACAAAGCGATCTTAGGCCCGTTTTGTTAGAGATTGTATTGACAATTGCATCCGGGAAGGATCCGGGAATTACAGAAATATATTGTAGTTTTAATCAACCTACATAGAGAACATTCTGAAACGACTGCAGTATAAACCCCAAAACTATTAATCATGAAGATGTATGCATTGACAATTTTTGCTCTTGCTTTACTGGCCGGCACTTCCTGTCAGCAAAAAGTTGACATCGAAAAAGAAAAAGAAGCCATATTGGCTCTTATTACAGAAGAAACAAACGCTTATCACGACAAAGATTTTGAACGTTTTGCTGCATGTTATGTGCAAAATGAAATCAACATCAGGTTATTGGGAGGGGAAGGTGAGAAAATTAGCTATACTGTTGGATGGGAAGAAGTTGGATCTAGTTTTAAAGAGTTGTTTGAGAACAATCCTGATCCAACGCCGAATAATGAGATAAAAAAGAATATCAAAATCAAAGTCTACAAGGATTGCGCCTGGGTTGTCTTTGAAGAAGAAGATTTCACTGATGAGGGTGAGTCAAACGGGAAAGGTATAGGAACTAACTTTCTTGAAAAAGTGGATGGCAAATGGAAAATTGCATATCTGTCCAGGGTTCACTATTAAGAGATTAAAAAGGGCAATGAAGATTCTAAGTTATTCGAAAGTTCCATCAACACCCCCATCAACATAAATTGGGGAGCCCCCGAAGACGCAAGGTCTAGCGGGGGCATTGTTGAAAAAACGAACCCCTCACATCCGTATATTGCGGATACGAGGGGTTTCGCGGTTTGGCGGTGGAACCACCAGCCCCCAATGACTGCTCACTTTACTCTGGCGGGACTGCTCAGTTTAAAACGGTGTAGGTGCTCAATTACGCCGGTATATGCATATGCATCTATTATGGAAAATGTAAATGATGTTTATGAACCATTCGGAATCTACGGCAATCAATATGGAAGAATCAATGACAGCACCTATCTGAGTATCTATGGAAATAAAAGGATCGTCGTTAACCAGAGACTTAAGAAGGATGCCGCCTTCAAGGATTCTGTATTAAACGTGGCCCTGGAGCTAAGGCCTGATTTATACAACTATTATGATGAGATCGCCGGTGAATTTAAACCGAAGCTTTTATAAATCCTGGATGACCAGACAGGATATTCCCAAGAAGTTTTTGAAATAAGCGGATATGCAGATGAAATTTCTTTCGAGGAGTTTTTTATCTGGTGGTATCATTTTATCTATATCCAGGCTACTGATATACTTGCTGAAAGGGGCAAGTTGATAATACCCGAAGGGGGCAATTTCTATTATAAGTAGCTGAAACAACTATAACTTGACAATTAACCTGGTGTAGATCTTTTCAGTGCTGGTGATTTCCAGAATATAAGTGCCTTTCCTGAAATTGCTGATATCAACTTCACCATTCAGGCCATTGATTTCAATGGTCCTGAGTAATCGTCCCTGGATGTCAAAAAGGCTGAGTGATCTGATTTCAGAATCTGACTGAATACGCATGATATCATGTACTGGATTCGGGAATATGGATGGTTCGCTGTCCGAAAAGTATTCCTTTTCTGAAAGCACTGTTTCTTTCGATGCCATCCAGTATTCCGAAAGGCTATTATCCAGACCGGGATCGATCAATGAAAGATAATATCCTTGTCCATCCGCATCCGGCCAGGGATGAGTGCTATAATAATGAACATTGTCAATTACGTTACCAAAAGCATCTGCCAGAACCAGGTCCTCATCCTGATTGGACAAGTGCCTTGTAAACACCCCATAAGGGGCAAATCCATACCTGGCCTGAAAAGTTGACCAGGAGCTGGCCAGGTGATATGACGATTGTGGCCCCAGGGTAGCATGGGCAGGGAATTGATATACCAGGCCTGTCCCAAGGAAATAGATCCCGGTCAGATCAACAGTTTGATCGCCATTGTTTAATATTTCAATAAACTCCATTTCATTGCTTACAGGAAATTCTAAAGAGGTCTCGGGATTGTACATAATTTTATTGATAACCAGCGGGGGAACAGAAACATTGCTGCATTCGGCATAGGAACCCAGGTTTTGTGTCATCCATTCAGTTCGTTCAGCCACAAAGGACTTAATTTCACTGATCACTTGCAGATGGTCCTCCAAAATTCCCCATCTTGAATAATCTCTTGCCACAGCTTCGCCTATTAATAGCACAGTCGAATCGATAAACGTTTCGATACTTGCAATATGTAAGGGTCCTTCCGGCTGAATGAGTTCATTCCACCTTTTACTTAAGTAACATCGGAATTCGTCGCTGTAAAACAGATCCCTCCAAAAAGTGGAACCATCATTCTGATTCTCTTCAAAATGCCATCCTTCTGGCTTGCTCCTGTCGAAGCCCCAGAAAAACAGATCATTTCCGAAGGTAAGGTCGGAATCCCAGAGGGGGCCTGCCCTCAACTTCCCTTTCCTGTCCTTATGAAAATACGTGCTAAACTGATAAGCATCCGGATTAGATGCCAGCTCACTGATGATATAGTGATCAATGAATGATGGAATATCAATGATTGAAGGGAAACCGTTCTCAAGTGACACATCGTTGTTTCTGGCAGTTGTTTCCAGATCTTCAAACTGGGCGCTAATGTAGTCGAATTGGGAATGAGTTACATTTTCAGGCTTAGGGAGCACATTTAAATAATTCACCGGTGCTCCGTACCATGTAAACATGGTCCAGGCAATGGGCTCATCCGGAGATACTTTGTCTGCCTTTGTAATATATCCACCCGAAACATTGGGTAGATTATTATCATTGGAGCTTATCTTGATCACATCCACCCGCCCTTTGTCCGCTTTTATCTTTTCCTGAAGGAGGTAAATACCACGGTAAAGATTGTTTATATAAAGCTCACAATAGGCGGTTCTTGAAGCATAATTGCCCAGCTGTCTGTAAAGGTTATAGCAGAGATAATCCCGGATCATGGCTGTATCGTACACCATCCCATTCAATATCCAGTCGTGCTCTTCCGGCATGCCGAGCAAACTAACATTGTTTCTGGAAACATCATCGGATAGGCGGGTGCTAAAACCATACTGTTTTTTTGAAAAATACTGAGAAGAGGATCCTCTGATCTCAATATCGATCCTCCCATCGTAATTCAGATAGTCCGGATTATCCAGATCCGAAAAATAGTTTATCTCACCCGGACCCCTGAAGATAATTTTCATGGATGCCGGTATCCTGACTTCATCTACGATGTCCCATCCACGATCCGTATCGATTATGACGATGGGAAGTTTACTATCACCATAACTCTGGGCGACAAGCTGGCTGCAAAGGCCAAAAAACAGAAGCCCAATAATAAAGATTTGTCTCATTATATTGTAAACAAGAGGAGCATTGTAAGTTAGATAAAAAGGTGAATTCATGATCCTGCAAACCCAAGAAATTCCCTGATTCATGAAGACTAATTTCATCAACACCTCCATCATCATAAATTGGAACGCCCCCTCCGATCCGAAGATCAAAGGGGGCGTTCGCGGTTTGGCGGTGGTGCCACCAGCCCCCAATGATTTGAAGTGTGATCGAGCGGAAATCTTGACACACGTGTCCGTAAATGAAATAGCCAAGATGCCTTGTGTGGAAATCTGAATATCCTTGAATTCTGTTGATGGTCTGAAGGTTCCATATTGGTTCACAGATTGATCATGAGGAATCTAAACGTGTTTGAGATGTCTGAAAAAATCATCAACGGATCCGTCAGCATGCTAATTTTGTGGGTATTTAGTAGGTGTTAAATCGCCGATGCTGATAGTTCATATTCACCTCAATAGCCTTGTAATCCAACGTATGAGCCGAACGGGTAATTGTTGGGACAATGCAGTCGGTGAAAGCTTCTTCAAGACCATCAAAGTGGATTGGATTTACCGCCAAACCTTCACGAATCAAGAGCAGGCTCAGCTTTTGATATTTAAGTGGAGCGAAGCGTAGCTCGAGGAAGTCAGTTTGAGAAAAATAATGATTAATTAAAAAAAGAAGTATAGCTTAAATAACTTTCTACATGACCTGGGGAAGACCAGGCAAGGATTGACTTTTCAATGGGAAGCCTTGCCAGCCTCAGTGCCATGAGGCATGATCCGGAAGAAACCATGCTCAAAATTACTTTCTTTGTATTAATCCACATGGAATTAATAATTACGATAGTCATCTGGGCTGCTGTTATTCAAGGCCTTTTGCTGGGGGTTATTTTCATTGCATCCAGGAAGCACCGCAGCTTTGCAAACCGGCTGCTGGGCTACTTTTTACTCACCTTTGTATTTGCTGCTTTATCCGACCTGTTACCTTTCGCTGAAATAGGGAACTATTCCCTGTCGGGATACTTTACCCTGCCTGAGGTGAAACTGCTATTTCCCTTGCTGTTTATTCATTTTGTGCTCGAAAAGGTGGGGCGCACCTCCTTCTATCGGCTATTTCTGAGAATGAATTATTCCCTTGCCTTTCTTATGATCAGCCTTACCTTGATCAACATCCTGCTGGTGCTGTTTACAGGCGATTCCTTACTGGACCTTTTGGGCTGGAAGTACCTTGAACCCTTTTTTATGGGACAACAGTACTATGCATTCATCTTAACTGTTGGAGCATTTGTCATTGCCCTGAAAGAAACACTGAGGTATCGAAATTTAGTCCGAAATGAGTTCACGGATTTTGACTTGATGAATATTCGCTGGTTGTGGCAGTTTATTATAGTCCTCACACCCATTATCCTGTTCTGGGGAGCTGAATTATTCCGCATCGCCCTGGGTGGTAAAGGGCAATCCGAGCTGACCACCTATGCTTATGTATTCATTGCATTCTTCAATTATTTTGTAAGTTATAAAGCTTTCACCCAGCAAACCCTTTTTGATACAACAGCCGCCCTTCCGGAGTCATCTAAAGTTAAGCCTCTGGGGTCCCATAGATCAAGAGTGACAGCGGATCCGGAAATTTGTACAAAAATCAAAAATGAGATGGAAACCAGGGAATTTTATCTCAATCAAAACCTCAGCATTCATGACTTTGCCAGGGAGATTCAGATTTCAGCACGAAGCATCTCCAACTGCATCAACCAGAACACAGGTTCAAATTTCAATGAATGGGTGAATAATTACAGGGTTGAAAATGCATTGGCCCTGTTAAAAGATCCCAAAAGCAATCATTTATCTATTGAGGGGATTGGGACTAACTCCGGCTTCAAGTCGCGCTCAGCCATGTACGAGGCTTTTAAAAGAAAACTCGGAAAGTCTCCAGGCCATTTCAGGTAGTATTTTGTCCGGATATCAGTATCCGGTACAAGCGCGCACCTCAAAAATGCAACATCCCTTTTTTATACCTGTCTTATAGCTAAACTCCTGAAAAAGGGTGATTCAAACTAAAACAGATATAAAGATGAAGACCGCACAAATCATTTTTCTTGCAACATTTAGTCTGATACTTAACTTAAGTGTCGGCGCACAGACAAACAATCCTGAGCTGGACAAATTTCTAATTAAAAAGATGGAGAAGTCGAACAGGATTGGAATGCAGGCTGCCTACATTTCCAATGGTGAATTAGCCTGGGTGGGAAGTTATGGAGTTAAAACATTCCAAACCAATGACAGTGTAAATGATAGTACCCTGTTCATGATAGCATCAACCTCCAAGCCGGTAACAGCCCTGGCTTTGATGAAACTCTATGACCAGGGTAAGTTTAATCTTGATGACGACGTCAATGATTATTTGCCCTTTGATCTTCGCAATCCAAATTTCCCGGAAGATAAAATCACCATTCGCATGCTGCTCAGTCATGTATCTTCCATAAGAGATCATTGGCCCACATTGGAAATTGATTACACCATTGATCAGGGAGGGGATTCGCCTATGAGCCTGGAAGATTTCTTAAAGAGTTATCTGCTGGAAGGTGGAGAGTATTACAGTGAAGAGAAAAATTTCTATGCAGTAGCCCCTGGCAAGCAAGAGAAATATAGTAATGTGGGATTTGATTTGATAGGATATTTGGTTCAGAGAATATCGGGCAAACCATTCAATGTATACATGGCTGAGGAAGTCTTCAGACCTTTGAACATGAACAACACCTATTGGTTTTTGTCGGAGATTCCACATGACAACCTGGCCACTCCTCATAACATGCCCTATAAAGAGACGGATTTCGAAGGAACGCAAATTCTCACGCATTTCGGTTACCCCGGTTATCCTTCAGGACAGTTAAGGACAACTGTTTCGGATTATGCTCAATACCTTAAAATGATGGTCAATGAAGGGAAGGTGGATGGAAAACCCTTTCTCAGCAAGCAAACAATCGATGAGTTTTTGAGGGTACAGTATCCGGAAGTCGACAAGTGGCAGGCCATATCCTGGAATTATAATGAGTTTGAAAATTTTGTTTACAATCTGGTTATGCCAAGGCGCCCTTCCCATACAGGTCTTGATCCGGGAATGAATTCGGTGGTCTCCTTTGACCCATTGGAAAAAACAGGTGTGCTGATTTTCTCTAACTCCCCAACAACTACTTTTTGGTCTGAAAAGATCATCTACCTGGACATGGTGAAAAGACTATTTAAGGAAGCTGAAAAAGCGGATCAGAAATAATTTGAACTTTAAAACGAAACAAAATGAAAACTCTAATAATCAACTTCGCAATTTCGCTGCTTGTAAGCAGTAGCCTGTATGCACAGGAAAGAATCGCCTCTACTGTATATTTTAAGAGTGGCGAAGAAACCATTGAAGGTATATTAATCAGGCCCAATAACCATGAAAACACCCCGGCTGTGGTTTTTCAGCAAGGATCAGGGAATCACTCTTTTGAAGGATACGAGACAGAAGCCTGGGGGCCACACAAATTTTATATCGAAGATGTTCTGCTCGAGCAAGGGTATGCGGTTCTGTATTGCAATAAGCGCGGGCTGGGGGGGTCAACTGGCAACTGGAAGAAAAATAGTTTTTACGGGAGAGCCGATGACGCTTATGCCGCTGTAACTTATCTGAAATCTTTGCCCTTTATTGATTCAACCAGGATAGGGGTAAGTGGACACAGTCAGGGGGGATGGATTGCCCAGATTGTCGCCGCCCAACACGAAGATATAGCTTTTGTAATTGCTTTGGCCGGCCCAATGGTTGGCGTGAAGGCACAAACAGGTTCCAATGACAGCCTTCTGTACATATGTGAGGGATATACGGGCGATCAACTGACAAAGCAAATGAAGAAAGACAGAAAGAAAAAAAAGTTAGGTTATAATGTTGGCAAGACATTCGGATTCATTGGTGATGCCCGATTCTGGTACCTGATCGCAGATTATGACAACGATGAGGTTCTGAAATCCATTCAATGTCCAACCCTGTTGTTGTTTGCTGAGCATGATATCAATGTGGACCCTGTCCAGAACATTGAACATTTCAATCAACTCTTTGACAACAGTCCTCCCGATAATTTCACCATTAAGGTTATGCAGGGAGGTCAGCACGGATTTTACAAAGTAGCCGATCGATGTGTGGACTGGGAAACCGCCACGCAACAACCTTTTGATCCCTCCTTTCAGGAACAGATCCGAAAGTGGCTATTACAACTGGATTAATAACGCAGACGGAAAGTCCATCATTACTTCCGTCAACCTAAAATGCAAAGCCCCCTCAGATACTTGATCTTTGTGAGAATTGTTAAAATAAACAAGCCTTAACATAATCAATAAGATGCTCGTAATGTGTTGATTATGAATTCTTTTTTATCTAGATTTATACAAGATTACACATATCCGATAATATTATGAAAACCGATTTCAAAGAAAAAAATACAGAATTGGAATTAGCTATAGGATTGATTATGGGCTATCAGAAACATTTTTCGAAATCGATGATCTGGAGGAGTTAAAAGTAATTCTATACAAAGAATTAGTAAACAGTATCTCTTTAAAATATTGGGATCATGATGTTTCCGTTGAACCCAAATGGTATTTAGAAAATATTTCGGTCCAAGAACTCTCTGAAATAAACTTCGAATGGTTAGTAAAAGAAGGAATAAATGAAAGTAGGTGGATTATGGCAGAAGATAAACTTGAAAAAAATCATTATCCGTATGTCTCTGATGGAATAGTTAATCCAAAACGATTCTATAAGCCTGGAATCCTATTTATTATGAAAGAGGTTAATAGGGACAAAAAGAAAGGTAATTGGGATCTAAGAACACATCTTCTAGATGGAGGTAAAGCAGCCTCATGGAATAATATCAGTATATGGATTTATGGTCTTTTCGGACTGAGAAATTTCGAAGATATTAACTTTGAAAATGCTGTCAATAGTTTAAAGAACGGTCCAGAATCTTTTAGAAAAGAGATGCTGGGGCAAATTGCAGTTATGAATCTCAAGAAAACACCTGGAGGAGGAAGTACGAAGAACAAATCCTTAAAGGATTATGTTAAGGAAAATCATCAAGAGCTGCCAAAACAATTTAACTCTCTGATTCAGGACATTGATTTGGTAATTTGTTGCGGAAAACCTACAGGTAGCCTGTTAAGAAAATATGTTTTCAACTTGGGAGATAAAGAATCATATTCAATATAAACAACTTGAAAACGGCCCTCTTATAATTTACTATTACCATCCCAATGCTAGGAAAAAGCAAGAGGCCTTATACAGCAACTTGATTGAAACAGTTAAGGAATTGATGTAAGAAATTGATTATCATTAGTAAAAGAAAACTGAAACATCAGTAAATACAAAACCGCCTACGATTCCGTCAACATAAAATGCAAAGCCCCCTCAGATACGTGATCTTCGGGGGCTTTAGCGGTTTGGCAGATGATGGAACAAACAGGAAACAATAAGCACTTCTCGCTTTGAGTTAGAAAATAACAAAATATGCAATATATATATTGCATTATGGAATATTTATATTACATTTGTGTGATGGAGAATATAAAACTTAAAGTCGCAAGGGTGGAAAAAAGCTTGTCTCAACAAGAGCTTGCGGATTTATGTGAAGTCACACGACAAACTATCGGACTAATCGAAAAGGGGAAGTATAACCCGACATTAAATCTTTGTATCAAGATTGCACAAGTATTAGATAAAACACTAAATGATCTATTCTGGGATGAAAACAAAGCATAAAAAACCGTTTCTAAATATGGATGAGCGAAACAAACAGATAGCGCTCAGGATCATAGCCGTCATGTATTTTCTTACAATTCTTTCAATGCAGGGTATTGCATTGTATCGCCAATTTGCTCTCGGGCAAGAGATGGCTGAATTTGAAGACATTGCAATTATTATGACCATAAACTCTTTGTTTCTAATCAGTGCGCTTTTGTACTTTGGAGCAATTCCAATAAGAAAACTAAAAATCAAATCCCTACTTCTTATCTATCTCCTCTTTGTTGTTCTGGGTAGCGCATTTACTTACGTAAAGTACAATGTTTTTCAAAGTCCCGGACTCTCTTTTAAACAACTATTTGACAAGCTTATTATTGTAATTGCTATCCTTGGAATAATGATGCTCTTTTTCATTTTGTTTTCTATTCTGGGTAAAAGAAGACTCGACAAAGAAATAGAGGATTAAAAAATAGTATGATGATGAAAACACTAGCATTGTTGATCAGCTCTGCCTTCATATGTCAAGGCATACTGGGTAGTAATTTTGGAATTACAGAGACCTCTTCAGCGTACTCAGAAACCTATAACACTAATATTTTTCCTGATTCAGACAGTGGTACTTTTGATTACTATGTCGATGGGGTAAAGGTGGGGACCTCCTATTACGAATTTCTTCTCGAGCATGTATTGTCAAACAACTTCGAGTTAACAATGGGAGACCTTAGCTTCAAAGGTGAGGTTAAAATAGAATTCAGTGGCCCAGGTAACTGGGGAAAGGTCTATTATGAAAACAATGGGAATGTTGTGAGTATGACAAATTCCGGTTCTGAAATAGTTGTCTCAACAGGGAGTGTAGAACAATCCATCCCCAATGAGAGTCAAGGAAACTTGCTGGAAGATATGACCCCGATTTTAATTCAATTTTTATTAAAGGAACATGCGAAAAGAACCTTTGAAATACAGCATTTCAAGGCATACTTTGTTCCTGCGCTGAACATCAATGGCGATATAGAGTATTTGGGTCCCCGTGAGATGACTATAAAAAAGAAATCTGATAAGTATCATGCCTATAGAGTGAATGTTCCTCCAGTCTACGAAATGGAAATTGTAACAGATACAGACAACAATATCTGCATTATTTATTATAAAGCGCAAAATGGCGCCTTTGTAAAGCCTGGATTCGAAGAGCTACTCAGGTGATATTGACAAGCTGATTTCTAAACTGCCTGTTGTCGATATAAATTTAGTTAGGGAGCGGAACCGCTTAATATTGTAAGCTCCACCAGATCCGACAACTGTTTATCGCCTGTGCCATAATAGGTATCATGATGGCATTTTGGATTCTGCTTTCGATACTGGGCAAAAGAAGGACTGAAAAAGAAATAGGGGATTAGAAAGAGATAAACCATTGTAGCAATTAAATCGTTGCGAAATGAAAAAATCTGTCGTCCTGTTACTAATAACATTTTTCAGCTTGTTTGCATGCGGAACAATAAGCGAAGGAATAGTTATTGAAAAACGTTTCACACCTGCTCTGACATATGGTCCATATGGTCCACCCCGGGATGAATACCTGCTTATGGTAGAAGGAGAAATGAACTCTAAAATAATAACGGAAAAAGTTTACGTTTCAAGAAGCTGCTATGACAGTATAGAAATAGGAGATATTTATCAACTAGACTAAAGTTCCTAAATAGCCAGTAATCCTTTTTTTAAAATCCATCAACACTCCCGTCAACATAAATTGCAAAGCCCCCTCAGATACTTGATCTTCGGGGGCTTTCGCGGTTTGGCGGTGGTGCCACCAGGAATCGAACCAGGGACACCAGGATTTTCAGTCCTGTGCTCTACCAACTGAGCTATGGCACCGATGCTGTAAAAGCGAGGCAAATTTATGTATTTTTTTGGAAAATTCCCATTATGAACCGAAATGCTCCGGATTTTATACTTTTGTGGCTGAAATGGCCACAGACATACAGACATACCAGCTTAAGAATGGCATAAGGCTCATCCACCGGCCAAATCAGTCAGAAGTGGCTCACTTTGGTCTGATTCTACATACCGGTACTCGTGATGAAAATCCCGACGAGCATGGCATGGCCCATTTTATGGAACATATGTTCTTTAAAGGAACTGCCAAAAGATCCCCGTATCAGATCATCTCCAGGCTGGAGGATGTGGGAGGAGAAATAAATGCCTATACAACCAAGGAGGAAACGGCCATTTACGCATCCTTTCTGACACAGGATTACCGAAGGGCCATGGAACTGATCCAGGATATCTTTCTTCATTCCAGTTTTCCGGAGAAAGAGCGGGAAAAGGAGGCAGAGGTAATCCTCAGCGAAATTCAGGGCTATGACGATTCACCCTCCGAACTGATATTTGACAGGGCTGAAGAATTGTTGTTCCCCAACCACTCCATCGGGCGTAATATCCTGGGTACTGAAGAGTCGCTGGCAAGCATCCGGAACGGATCATTACAAAAATTCCAGGCCGAAAATTATGCCACAGACGAAATGGTGCTGTCTGTGGTAGGTAACATCCCTTTTGAAAAAGTTAAGTATGCTGCTGAAAAGTACTTCGGCACCATTCCGCAAAAATCAAGAAGCAGAGAACGCTTTATACCGGCCAGTGTGTCGGGCAAAAAACTCATTGAAAACAGGAAGGCTTACCAGAAACACTGTATGCTGGTAGGCCCGGCCTATGCACTCCCTGACCAAAAAAGATTGCAGCTCTACCTTTTAAACAATATCCTGGGCGGACCTGGAATGAACTCCAGGCTCAATATGGCCCTGAGGGAGCGAAGGGGCTACTCATATAGTGCCGAATCTCACTATTCGCCTTATACCGATACCGGGGTAATGATGATCTACTTCAGTTGCGATGCCGATAAATTCAGCAGGTCAATGCAGGTTACCCGTGAAGAGATCCGTAAGTTGCGTACCAACCTGATTACCGATAGCAGGCTTATGCATGCCAGAAAACAGCTGATGGGACAACTGGCGATCTCACGTGAGAATAACGAACACCTTATGCTTACTACCGGTAAAAGCTACCTGGTCTTTAACCGGATAGACAGTCTGGAAACCATCCATAAAAATCTGGAGCTTATCACATCAAATATGTTGCGGGATACGGCCAATGAAATTATGGATCCCGCTAAACTGAATACCCTTATTTTTGAATAATGGAGCTATTTAGCGATGCCGAGGCATTGGACCGATACCTGCTGGAACACTCTCAAAAAGAAGATCCTGTTCTAAGCGAGCTGTCCAGACATACCTATTTGAAAGAGGTGCACCCAAGGATGCTGTCGGGTCATATCCTGGGAAGCTTTCTTACCATGTTTTCAAAGATGATATCCCCGAAGCGGATCCTGGAGATTGGTACCTATACCGGATATTCGGCCATCTGCCTGGCACGTGGACTTAAATCCGGAGGAAAGCTGACCACCATTGAGGTCAACGATGAACTACGCAGCACCGCCCTCAAATACTTCCAAAAAGCAAATCTTCTTGAACAGATCGAATTGGTCAATGGCGATGCCCTGGAAATAATACCAACCCTGCAGGATAGTTTTGACCTGGTTTTTATGGATGCCCATAAGGACGACTACCCATCCTATTATGAGCTGGTCATTGACAGGGTGGTAAGCGGTGGTTATATCCTGGCTGATAATGTATTGTGGGGAGGCAAGGTGCTTGAGACCGGGATTGATGATCGAACCACCCAAATCATAGATCAGTTTAATAAGATGGTCACTGCTGATCAGGGTGTGGAAAACCTGCTGCTGCCCATCAGGGATGGCCTTATGCTGATAAAAAAAAGGTGATTGTTGAATATAATTGACCTTATGAATAAACAAAACATCTCCAAAAATTGTTTATTGCCTGAAACCGTGAAGAAGGTCGAAATCAATGGCAGTATACTCTATAAAAGAACTGGAAAAATTATCAGGCATTAAGGCCCATACCATCAGAATCTGGGAAAAACGCTACAATCTGTTTGAACCCCATCGTACCAATACCAATATCAGGTATTATACCGACAACGAACTGAAAAAGATACTGAATGTAGCATTACTGAATCGTCATGGGATTAAAATCTCCAGTATTGCCAAATTAAATGAGCTTGAACTCAAAGAAGAGATAATCAGGGTATCCTCAACATCCGATTCCAGTGATACAGTCATCGATTCCATGGTTCTTTCCATGATTGATTTTGATGAGTATAAGTTAGATGCCATGATCGACAAATCGATCAATAAAATTGGTTTAAAATCAACTGTTACTGATGTGCTCTATCCCTTTTTGGCAAAGGTTGGAATCCTCTGGCAGTCGGGTGATGTATACCCGGCCCAGGAGCATTTTGTTTCTTATCTGATCAGACAGAAAATCATTGCAGCCACCGACAGTCTTTCCAACACATTTAATCCGGAAGGAAAAAAATTCCTTTTGCTCTTGCCAGAAGGAGAGTGGCACGAGATTACGCTTCTGTTTTCCCAGTACCTTATCAGGGAAGCAAATCATGACGTCATCTATCTTGGTCAATCTGTACCCTATTCAGATGTACTGGCCATAGCTGCATCAAAAAGGTTTGATTTTATCTTTGTCTCCAGTTCAACCAATCGTGCCGGTTTTGACTTGAACCTCTACCTGGAGGAATTGAGTGTGGCCTTTCCGGATAAAAAGATCCTTTACTGCTCAGGTTATCAAAGAGGGCTGTCCAGTAAAACCTCAACAAACCTTATCCATATGAATCATTTGGGAGACCTGACCGATTTTATTGAGCAGATTTCCTGAAAACCTAATTCGCTTATTACTAACAGGTTCCGTTTTTCGTTGAATATTAACATAATATTGATCAACAAAAACGCAAAATTTCATAATTTAGAATAGGCAATAATAAAATACTTTCAACTCCTCTATTGTCAGGGCTTTCCTCTGATTTGCTTATTTGGAATTAAGTAAATTTCAGTGCATTATAAAAGTCACATACTTGACACGTGTTTAATTGTATCGTATATTTGTTAAACAAATAAACGCATTGTCAACATAAAGCACCTTATATCATGACTGCAATGGAATTTAATACTAAGCTGATAAATATGGAAGAAAGACTTGAAAGGTTTGCCCTGAGTCTTACAGCCAACCGGGAAGCCGCAAAGGACCTGGTTCAGGAAACTTACCTGAAGGCATTATCTTCCAAAGATAAGTTCGTGGAGTTTACAAATTTTGAGGCATGGGCTTATACAATTTTGAAGAATACCTTTATCAATAACTACAGAAAAGCTGTCAGACAAAATACCGTCGTAGACACTACCAAAGATCTATACTACCTTAACAATTCAAGGGAGTCAAACTTTATCAAGCCTGATTCAAGCATGCAGCATAAAGAGATTAACAAGCACATCGACAAACTCCAGGATGAATTAAAGGTTCCTTTTCTGATGCATACTGAAGGTTACAAGTATAAGGAGATAGCCGAAGAGCTTGATCTTAAAATTGGCACCGTGAAAAGCCGCATCTTTTTTACCAGGAAAAAACTAATGGAATCGCTGGTGGATTATCAATAGCATTTTGACCCAGAGATTGATTGAAAAAATTAGGGCCGTCTGAATTTCAGGCGGCCCTTCTGTTTTTAGTGAATTCATGGCTTTTTAGCCGCGAAACTGTGCATCCACAGCTGCAAAAGCAGCCATATCAACAATTTCTCTCACCTCACTCTCCATTTGAAGAATGTGTATGGGTTTCCCGAGTCCCAACAGAATAGGCCCGGTAACATTTGCTCCTCCAATCTCCTGCATCATCTTATAAGAAATGTTGCCAGAGCTAAGGTTGGGGAACACAATGGTATTCACTATTTTGTTTCCCAGTTTGCTGAAGGGGAATTTCTGGATTCGAAGCTCAGTATTCAAGGCATAGTTCATCTGCATCTCCCCATCCACAATGAGTTCAGGATATTCCCTGTGAAGAATCTCTACAGCTTCCCTGGATCGTATGGCGCTGGCTCCTTTGATGGCCCCGAAATTTGAATATGCCACCAATGCAATGACTGGTTCAATATTGAAATGGCTCACTTGCTCGGCCACCATGACAGTGGTATCGACCAGTGTCTGGGCACTGGGTTGAACATTGACAGTGGTGTCGGCAAAAAAGTAAGGGCCTTTTTTGGTATGAACAATATACATACCGGCAATGTGGTTCTTTGTATTGTTAGTGCCCGCAATTTGAATAGCTGGTCTAATAACATCTGCATATTTGCTTGAGAATCCTGAAAGAAATGCATCTGCATCACCCTCTGTCACCATCATCATACCAAACTGGTTGGCCAGCTTCATTTGCTTCAGTGCGTCCTCATAAGTCATCCCCTTGCGCTGACGCGTTTTATACAGTTTTTGAGCGTATTTCTCCCTGGTCGATTTCATTTCAGGAGCGGCCTGATCAATGATTTCAATCTCGTTCAAATCCAGGTGATATTCCTCGATCAATTGCTCAATATGTCCTTTATCGCCCAACAATACCGGATTGGCAATCTTATCATGCATAATGGTCTGGATTGCTTTCAGCATTTTAAAACTGGCCGCTTCAGCAAATATCAATCGCTTGGGATTTTGTTGCGCTTTCATTCTAACTTCGTGGATCAAACGATTCTCAATTCCCATTCTCTTTTTCAACGACTCTTTATATTCCTCCCAGTTTTCGATGTGTGTTTTTGCCACTCCAGAATCCATAGCCGCTTTTGCCACGGCAGGAGCCACATGATAAATTAACCTGGGATCCAGGGGTTTGGGTATGATATAATCTCTACCAAAGTGCAGATTCTCCACCTTGTAGGCTTTATTGACCACCTCGGGCACATCTGTTTTAGTAAGAGAAGCCAGTGCATTCACCGCTGCGATCTTCATCTCTTCATTGATAGATGTGGCCCTTACATCAAGTGCTCCTCTGAAAATAAACGGGAAACCAAGTACATTGTTGATCTGGTTTGGATAATCAGATCGTCCGGTGGCAAAAATGATATCTTTCCTGGCAGCGATCGCCTTTTCATAGGAAATTTCCGGATTGGGATTGGCCATGGCAAAAACAATAGGATCCCGCTTCATTGATTTGAGCATCTCAGCCGTAAGCACATCAGCCACGGAAAGGCCCAGAAAAACATCAGCATCCTTCATGGCTTCTTCAAGGGTATTGGCGCTGGTTTCCCTGACAAATTTCTTCTTATATTTATTTAAACCTTCTCTCCGGGTATTTAATACACCTCGCGAGTCAAGCATAATAAGATTCTTGGGTTTAACTCCCAGGGAAATATAGAGTTTGGCGCAGGAAATAGCCGATGCCCCTGCACCATTTACCACAACCTTTAATTGATCTATTTTCTTGTCGACCAGTTCCAGTGCATTAAGCAATCCGGCTGATGAAATAATTGCAGTTCCGTGCTGATCGTCATGAAATACAGGAATGTCCAACTCTGCTTTAAGTCGGGTTTCTATCTCAAAACATTCCGGTGCTTTGATATCCTCCAGATTGATTCCTCCAAAGGTAGGAGCAATGGCCTTGGCAACCTCAATAAAACGATCAACCTCTTTGCGGTCAATTTCTATATCAAAAACATCCACATCTGCAAAGATCTTAAAAAGCAGGCCCTTCCCTTCCATGACTGGCTTTCCTGCTAAGGCTCCAATATCTCCCAGTCCCAGCACGGCGGTACCATTGGACATTACAGCCACCAGGTTGCCTTTAGCTGTGTACTTATATGCATCTTCCTTATCATCCTGAATGGCCAGGCAAGGATCTGCGACACCTGGAGAATAGGCCAGAGAAAGGTCCCTCTGGGAGGAATGTGGTTTGGTCGGTATGACTTCAATCTTACCGGGTCTACCACTGCTGTGGTAATTCAGTGCATCTTCTCGGGTAATTTTTGACATGATAGATGGGTTTTAGTAATCAAGCTCAAAAGTACTAAGAGAGTGATCTCGTTGTCATTCAAAATGACCAACAACATCATGTTATTGAGCAGTTAGATCAATGCTTGTAAAGAAATGAGCCTATCGGATAATAAAACCCTCTTTCAGAGGATCCTCCGGATCAAAGTAAAAGTTGTTCGAACCAGTAAATGAAGCCGTCCCGCTAACTCTTGGAATTACAGCTTCGTATGGCCCGAATGCAGTCAATTCAGCAAGCTCTACCTCCATGGTCGTTCCCAGGATACTTTCTATTTCCATATGTTCTCCCGGATTCAACTCTCCCCTGGCATGATGCAGTGCCGCTCGTGCGCTTACGCCGGAGCCCGTTGCTGAACGATCCACTTCGCCGTTGGCGAAAATACACACATTCCGGCTATCTCTTCCTGGATTAAGCGGCTTTCCCGTAAAAATAGTACCATAAAGGAAGCTCAGATCTTTCTCAAAGGGATGATTGATCGGCTTCTGCTTCATCACACTGTGTTTAATCCGCATTCCAAGATCTATCAGTGTGCTTACTCCGGAAGGTTCCAGAGATAAATTCAGTTGATCCGCATCAACAATGGCGTAAAAAGCTCCTCCAAAGGCCACGTCGTACTTTACTATGCCCAATCCCGGAACTTCAATCTGCTGATCCCTGTAAAGAACAAAAGAAGGAACATTTTTAAAGGAAACAGAGCTTACCACACCGTGCTTACGATAAGCTGTTGACAACAATCTGTCCGGGAGGCGCATCAATAATCAAGCTTGGAGTATCTCCCGTTCTTTTAATCAAGCCGGTATCCAGAACAAATTTTGTAAGCGCAATAATGGCATGTCCACACATGGTGCTGTACCCTTCATTATGCAGAAAAAATGCTCCGAAATCAGCCTCCCGGGTACAAGGTCCTGTAAGCACAGCGCCATACATGTCAGCATGACCCCTCGGCTCCCACATAATGCCCTTCCGAATATAATCCAGCTGATCCCTGAAAAATTTCCTCTTCTCCAGAATAGTTTCTCCCGGAACCTCCGGATAGCCATCAACAAGAATTCGCAGCGGCTCTCCCCCTGTATGCATATCAATGGTGGAAATCCTGGACCATTCCGCCGTTGGCTTCCAGTTTAATTCCTTTAATTTCTGATACATACTTTTAGTTATTTCAAGGAAGGCTTTCAAAAACAAGCTTTGCACCGTAGAGATCAAAAGCGGCCATGCCAACCGATTTAAAAAACCGGGTCTCTCCGTTAAGCTTTACTCTATCCATTATCAGATCCGAGAGCGGGATTATCTGAGCTTCACTGATCAGCCCTTTTTTTAAAGGCTCCAGCAAATCGCCCGATTCTTCAAGGGCAACCGGGGTATCCACAAAAACCTGCTTTATATCGGAAAAAATCTGATCGGGAAATTCCCGCATGTCGGGCTTATAGGAACCAATTCCAATAATTGTCTTTCCTTTCCACCACCCACCACTGTCCGGAACCACTGCATGATGCGAGCCTGTAGCTGTAATAATTATCTCCGAATCATTGCAAAGCTCCTGGGTGTTCTTACAGGGAATCACTTTAAGATCCGGGTAAAAGGCAGTAAGTCTGTCCGAAAACAGGCTCATCACCTCCCTGGAATGGTCAAAAATCCTGACTGTATCAATTGTGCGTTGCTGACAGGCAAACAGAGCCTGGTGAAAACCCTGTATTCCAAGGCCAACAACACCGAGGGAGGAGGCTTCCTCGGGAGCCAGGTATTGAATACCCACTGCACCCACTGCCGCTGTTCGCATGGCGGTTAATTTACTTCCGTCCATAACAGCCAGTGGCCTGCCGGTCTCACTATCATTCAAAAGTACCGATCCATAGATCATAGGCTCGTTAAGCTGCAGGTTTTTCGGAAAAACGGAGACAAGTTTGGTGGAAAAATAGGTGGGCCCAAAACAGGGCATCAACAAAAGAGTATTGGGGCCACGATCAATATGCACCCGCTGAGGGACGTCCACGACCCCAATTGTAGTATCCACAAAGGCCTGTTCCATGGCTGCTACCCACCGTTCTATGGGGGCGGCATTTCCAATATCGTCACTATCAAAGTTTTTCATTTTATGTTATTGGGCTATCAATTTATGAAATTAACATAAAACTATGATTTTCCATATCTTAGTATCCCCATGACTTACCTGAAACTAACAATCATTTGCATTTTACTGCCTGTTCGGCTTGTAGCGCAGTTTATGCCTTATGATACTATTCCCGTTTCAGACAGCATCCCAATTTCTGAATATCTATTGAAAAGTGCCGGAGATTTTACCTATGAAACAACTGTAGATTCGGCAAATACATTACTTATTAATGAACTGATGGCCAGTAATTCAGAGTATGTCTTCGATAGTTTCGGGGATGACGACGATTGGTTTGAAATTTACAATTATGGCGATGAAGCTGTCCGCCTGAACACGCTCTGTTTTACCGATGACCCTGCTGAGCCACTCAAATGGAAATTTGATCCGCCTGTGGAAATGCTGCTTGATCCGGGAGAACATATGGTAATCTGGGCAGATGAAGAGCCGGAAGAAGGATTCAACCATGCATCATTTAAATTATCCGGGGAGGGAGAATACCTGGCCATATTTACTGAGGAAGGAGCTATGGTTGATCAGCGCTACTTCGGTGCACAAACAACAAACATTTCCTTTGGCCGATTCCCTGATGCCGGGCTGACCTGGAACTATTTCACCGAACCAACACCCGAAGCTCCGAACAGTACACCGGGCAGCTTCTCTATTTTACCTGCACCAACTTCAAATTTGCTGGGCGGAATTTACACCGAAACAGTAATGATGGCCCTGTATACTACCATTGCAGGAGCAAGTATCTTCTACACCACCGATTGCACCCAACCGGATACTTCCGATCTTCTCTACCAGGCACCCGTATTGATTAATTCCAGCACCATTATCAGGGCCCTGGTGGTCAAAGAGGGGGCCATAGATAGCCCGGAACTGGCCGTATCGATTATCATGGACGAGGTAGATTATCAGAATCCTGTGGTCTCACTGATAGCTGATCCGGAGGCCCTCTTTGGGGCCAGTGGTATCATTTCAGCCAACGTCAGTACTTTGGAAGTAGCTGCCCATTTTGAGTATATAGTAGGGGGTGAAACACTCTACAGGGGAGGAACCGGAATCCAGCTTCATGCGCCCAGACAAGCTCAGCCTTACTCTTTAAGACTCCTGTCAAGAAGCAGGTATGGCAACAGCTGGTTTGATTATCCATTCTTCAATGAAGAGGGGCCCGACAAATTTAAAAGGCTAATTTTAAGAAACAGCGGGAATGACAATGTAAACAAAGCCGTTACTAATACCCATTTCCGGGATCCCCTGATTCACACATTAGGGAAACAGTCCAACAAGCATCCATTGATCTCGGAATCAAAGCCGGTAAATGTATACCTGAACGGCAACTACCATGGCCTGTTTAATCTGCGAGAAAGAGAGGACCGCTATTACATAGAATCCCATACCGGGGTGACCGAGAATTACGATTTCATAGAGCTGGAGTTTGGCTTTTACGCCAATCTGCACATCATTGAGGGTTCCTATGAGAACTTCCGGGATTTACTTTCATTTGTCGATACCACGGGTGATCTTTCTCTTGATGCAGATTACAACATTGTGAAAGAGATGGTGGACCTGGATAATTTCACCGATTACTGGATTACAGAAGTATTTGCTGGTAACTACGATTGGCTGTCAAATAATATAAAATTCTGGAAACCGGAAAACGGGAAGTGGCAATGGCTGTATTGGGATACAGATCACGGACTGGGGCTTGTATATTCAAATTATGGAAACGTTGAATGGAATACGCTGTTCTGGTCACTTACTTTTAGCGACCGGGCCTGGGCCAATGGATATAACAATATCCTGATACGTAATCTGCTTGAAAATGAAAGCTATAAAGAGTTCTTTATCAAACGTTTTACCCAGCTTCTTAGCACCTCATTCAATCCTGATAATTCTTTAGTGCTTCTGGACTCCATGAAGAAGCTCTACCGGGAAGATATGATGATCCATACCCAGCATTGGGGAAGATCCATTGCCAACTGGGAGAATGCCACTCAAATCGTTGCGGATTATCTGCAACGCAGACCTGATGCTGTATTGGGTCATCTTCAGGATTTTTTCGGGCTCCAGAATCCGGTACCGGTTTCCCTGCGGGTTGAACCCCCGGGAGCCGCGACCATTTCCTTTTCCGGCCTGGAGTTATCTTCAGGTCCTTTAAAGGGGAAATTTTTTCCGCAAATGTCCTATCAGCTTCAATATGAATCCATACCCGGTTTCGAGCTTGATGAGTGGAAGCCTTTCCAGAGCTCTGAAAATTTTATTGATTTTCAATTAACAGACTCCATGGAAATTGTCGCATACTTTCTTCCTTCCGATCAGTCATTCCCTATCCAGATATGTGAAGTATATACAAACAATCATGAGGTATTTGATTCCGGAGACTGGATTGAATTTTACTATTATGGTTCAGATCCAGTCAACCTGGAAGGCTGGACCATTACGGGAGATCAGGATCAGCTCCTATATACCTTTGAGGATAACTCTTATATCCTTCCAGGGCAGAGATTCGTTGTAACAGAGAGTCTTGAGCGCTTCAAAGAGATATTTATCCCGCCAATGTATTGTTATGGCAATATGATCCAGGGCTTCTCAGATCATTCGACACTTACCCTGAAATCTGGCAACGGAGAAAGTCAGCTTTCCATTGATTTAATGCATTCCTCCGACTGGCCTGTTCTGCCGAATGAAGGCTTCAGTATTGAACTAAAAAATATCGTGGACGATAGCAAGCTTGGTTCCAACTGGGAGATTAGTGAGAACCGTTTTGGGTCTCCCGGATTGCCAAACCATGAATTTTATGATTTTCAAAAACCATCAGGTAAGGACTCCGTATTCAACAGTCACCAAACACATCTCATCGGATTTCACACAACTCAGGATTTTTACACTGATCCGGATCATCACAGTATGGCCGGAATAACCATTAAAGAAGTATCGGGTCCGGGTCAAATGTATTTGGGAGAGCTACTTGTTGAACAGGGGCTTACTTATGGCCCTTCGGATCTGGTCTTTCAACCGCAGGAACCCTTTAATAGTCCAGGCAGCCTGACTTATAGTTTTATTGATATATCGGGTCAGGAAAGTTCCGATCATAAAATCCAGTTTACTCCGGCGGTCAATGTAACTCAGAGAGTCAGGGAAAGCTTCCGTGTTTATCCTGTTCCCGCTCAGGAATTCTGCATAATTGAGATTCCTCCTGAACATCAGGGCCCCATGGAATTTTTCCTCTTTGACCTGAACGGGAGGATACTTCAATCGCATCGTTTTACAGGCAATGAAAGTTCATTGAACATCGATCTGACACAAGTGGAGAGCGGTATGTACTTTTACCTCATTCTTACCAGTCAAAAACTTGTGAATGGTAAAATTGAAGTCATCAAATAGCTCTTCATAAACACCTTACCGCTTTCCGGAAAAGATCAATAATCGGCTCTCCTCCATATAATAGTCCTGGTTTTGAACTGCTACCCGAACAATATAAGCACCCCGGTTGACGATCCCGTGCTGCCAGCTAAGGGTTTCCTTCCCTCCGCCGGCCTGAAACAGGGTGCTTCTGATAAGGGTTCCGCTCAGAGTAAAAGCTTCTACCTTCAGCTTTGCCCCGCCTTCTTCATTGTGATCAATATACATGATCTCCCCCATGGGATTGGGATAGATATGAATGTTGTTCCCGGGGAGTGAATTTATTTCATTTGTTGAACTACCTCCATTGGGCTGCCCCGGGGAATAGGGTATGCTGTTGCTGATAAACCAACTTGAATAGTGATTGTTATCCAGTTCCGGAGAAATTAACTGGAGGCTTGGTCCCTTTCCATCGGCCGAAACGGGCCAGGGAGCCTGATTATCATAGCGAACATAGTCTTCCTCCTCTCCTTTGCTGTTTTTCAGGATAAGAACCTCTCCTTCATTACTGAGTTTAAATCCGTTCGTGCCATTATTAAAGCTTCCTGTCAAATAAATATTTGCACCAAACTCAGATAGAAATAGTTCTGTGTTTCCTGCAACAACGAAATAGCCATGAGGATCAATGAGGGATCCCTCCTCAAACCTGAACAGATTTCCCGAACCACCATCTGTGAACTGGAATCCACTCAGATCGATGCTTTGCATATTTGGATTGTACAGCTCAATCCACTCAGATTGATCGGCATTGGCCGGGTTATACATAATTTCATTAATCACCAGTGCTTCCTGTGCGCTACCGGCGGTGGTATCAAAAACAGCAACAAAAGTCCGGTTTGCAGCAGGATCAACTTCAATGCGATGAAGGGTTGAGATCTCTCTCCATTCAATGAAACGCCCTCCTTCAGCGGGCCATGCTTCCAGGGTAATTGGAACGCCGGACATATAGATCCCATCCCAATCCTCCTGGTCAATAAGCAGAGAATTCAGTTTTACCTTCCCATGGCCCTCGATTCTCAGCGTAATCTTAACCGTATCATCAAGGCCAAAATAGTTTAACATTTGATCATACAGGTAACCGGGTCTTTGCCTGAGAAAATTCCTTACACTCTCGTTGTTCTGATCCCACCTCCCCCGATTCCCGGGATTCCAACGTTCAAACTCTGCATCAATTTCTGGTGATATATGCGAGACCAGGGAATCAAAAACTCCAATGACGAGGCTGGTGTCAAACAAAGAATTCAGGAGGTCGCAATTCCGGTTTATCAGCTCCAGGCTGAATTGCTCATTCTGGATAAGTTTCTGGGGAATGAAGTTGGGCCATTTCTCTGCACTGGTATTGGCATATTCAGTAAATCCGTTCCAGCTCAGGATGGTATAGGATCTGTCCGTATCCCATATGGTCCAGCTCCATCGTCCACCTTTTGGTTTTATTGCAAAGGCTCCCCAGGTCCAGGATCTGAACTGGCTGCAATGAACCAGTGACAACAGGTTCAACAGGGAATTCATGTCCATAAAAGAAGATACTTCGTCATAAACTTCGGGTTGTGAAAAATCCGTGTTTTCAAAATAGCTTACCAGGGCGTTCCATTCATCCATGGTGCCATATTTCAGATCGGCCCCCCATTTTTGAAATCTGACCAGGTCAAAATCCTTTATACCCATATTGTCCTGCACAAAATATTCATTGATGCTCTCCCTGATATTATAAATTCCCCAGTAATCATTATTTAGCAGCAAAACTCCAAAGTCACTGGCCGTGGCCAGCTCACCCAGCCTCTTCCACAATTCATTACTGAAGGGATCCCTCAACAGGGTTCCTGTACTTGTGGTAATATCATCATCATACCCCGATCTCAGCACCAGGTTTTTAAAACTGTTCGGGCCCCTTTCGAAGGGAGAGGCCTCCAGTACAGAAGCCCCATATCCACCACGAAAATGCAGCCGGAAGGCCTTTTTTGGCATGAAAACAGAATTCCCCCCCTGAATCCGGATCCCGGTGACCGCAGAAAACTTTTTGGTGTCGCTGTAGTAGGAGAAAGAGGCGGGGCGTTCCCACAGGGGGCCTCCGCTGGAATAGTTGGTATAGATTCCGGTGGAACCATAAAGGTGTTCAACATTGGTGGACAGAGAAACTACAGGTAAAGCATACTTGTCCTGCGCAAAATAAGAGGCGGCCTGTGAATATCCTGGAAGGTGATTCTCTTTTATTATAGCCGAACGAAGTGTCGTCGGCACCTGAATCTCAATGGCTGATCCATATAGTTCTCCCAATTTTGGATCGCCTCCATCTGTGGAGTAAAATATGGAATCCGTCGCATCGGGGGAGGAAAGATTGACATATACGGGAAAAGTGTGTGCTCCTCCAATGTTGCTGAATACCGGATCATTGCATAGGCTGTCATAAGTAAGGGCATTGTCACCCGGTGGCCAGGTGGAAAAAACCCAGTTCCCGTTTTGCTCCATCATTCTATATACATAATTCATGGGTACCCTGGGAAAAATCTTCTTTTCCATGAGTATTCCAGCCGGATTGCTGAGAAGCAGGGCTTCTCCGCTTCCTTTCAATTTAAAGGGCAGCTGTTTGTTTGCAAGGTCATCTCTGCCATCCATCCAGAGCAGAAGCGTGTCGCCGGCGGGGATAGTAAGATCTTCCAGGATCCTGTATTTCAGGGGCTGATCAGGATCATCTGAAAGAAAGTGTCCATTTAAATTTACAGACGCATCAGAATTATTGTGAAGTTTAATCCAGTCGCTATACGCCCCGAGGTGATCCACCTGAAGAGAAAGATTGGATGGAGAGATTTCCACAAATCTCAAGGCTGAATGAAAGTAAGGATAAGATCCCATGTCCAGCCTGGTGCCATCGGGATCCCTGTCATCAGCATCCACCAGGTAATCCAATCCATCCTGGTCAAGATCGGGATTCCCGGCATTGATGGCATCTGAAGATGAAGTTAGCTGAAAATTGCCGTTTGCGGCATCAATAAAACGTGGGAAACCGGTTATATTTCCTGGGCCTGGAAGTAAATCCATATCGGTCAGGGTATAATCAAAGTTTACTGTTGAATTTGCAACCTGGATCACATCCCCCAGTACTGAGTTTGATATGATTGAACTGGAAACCGAGATACTTCCACCTGAACTCACCTCTCCGTCATTGTGAAATGCACGGATTCCGTAACTGTTTCCATAGAGGGTATTGAGCTGAGACTCAACCACTGCGCCTGTATGGCTCTGTATTCCGGCATTAGAATGGCTTAGCCGGTTTCTGTAAACAAGGGCTGTACTGTTTTCGCCAATGCTGATGCCCATGTCACAGTAAGAGATTTCATTTCTCCCAATGACAATATTGCTGCTATAGGTCCCAATATCGATACCGTCGTCTGAATACCCACTTATCGTGTTTCCACTTATTGTATCGCCGGAAATACCATCCAGGTCAATGGCGTCAGTTTTTCCGGCGGCCGGGTTTCCCGTCAGGCTGGTATTCCTGATAAGAACTTTATTTGCATCATGTGCTCCAATACAATCATCTCCAACACCCCCGTAGGTATCGGCAACATCACAGTTTTCAATGATCAGGGTATCCCCGTAGCTGGTAACAAATCTGACAGCCCGGCGGATCATCAAATGGCTGGCAATCAACGAACCTTGATTTGTAATGTAGTTCCACCTTGTTTCAGGTGTATCACTGGTAAACAGCACTTTGTCCGTTTCACTCCCTTCGATAATCAATCTTCCGTTATTGGAAATGCTTACTCCATTGGAAATAAAGATTTGCGTTCCTTCGCTAATTTTCAAGGTAATGCCACTATTTATCGAAAGATTTTGTTGAATATAGTAGGGAGATCCTTCTGCTGTAAGAAGGGTGTCTTTGTCAATCACCCCCGGAAGTGGATCCTGGCATACACCCGGCAAAATAACCAGCATAAGCAGCAAAGCGGTATATAAGGCTCTGATCACAACCTAAATATAGTACTTACTCCTTCAAAACGAACAAAGCCCCTCATATTTACAGGAGAGGCTTTGTACCCGGAGCCGGGATCGAACCGGCACGGCCATTACTGGCCACTGGATTTTAAGTCCAGCGCGTCTACCAATTCCGCCATCCGGGCCCTAATATGGTAGTTGCTTACAATATGTAAATTCATTTCTACCTGCAATCTGCCTGTTTCACCGGGATGTCGGGAGCTCAGCGTTTCGCTTCGGTACCGCCATCCGGGCCCTAATATGGTAGTTGCTTACAATATGTCAATGAATCTGCGGAGTGCAAATTTAAACAAAAAGCTTTAATCTGTTTCAAAAAGGCTCTTCATTACATCCTCAACGTCGCCCGGAGAGCTCATTATTTTTATGAATGTCTTCATGGTGAGCTCGGGCCAGTGCAAGGCAAATCTGTACCGGCCATGCAACATTGTAACCTCATTCCCCTGAAGAACAATCTCATAGGCATGGCTGCAACATGGCTCTCGCCAATAATTGGTAAAGACAAGCACAAACAGGTCTGGTACAAAAGTAAAAGGGTCTCCTTTCGGACACCCTTTTCTTCACTTGAGCGGGAAACGGGACTCGGACCCGCGACCCCGACCTTGGCAAGGTCGTGCTCTACCAACTGAGCTATTCCCGCAAATGGATTGCAAATATAGTACGCAAAAATCAATCATGCAAACCCAAGTTGCTTATTTTGATTACAATCCGGATAGCTTTTTTATCTCATTCAATTTATTGAGTGCTTCCATCGGGGTAAGGTTATTGATATCAAGGCCTGCAATCTGGTCCCGAATCTGTTTCAAAACAGGGTCATCCAGCTGGAAAAAGCTCATCTGCAGGCCCTCTCGTCCGCCTGCCAGCTCTCCCACCGGCTTGCTCAGATTCTTCTCTCCCCCGGTTTTTTCAAGTTCTTCCAGAATTTCATTTGCTCGTTTAACCACCGATCTGGGCATACCTGCCATCTGAGCCACATGTATCCCAAAACTGTGTTCGCTGCCTCCCGGAACCAGTTTTCGGAGGAAAATAACCCGGTCGTCAAGCTCCTTGATGGAAACATTATAGTTCCTTACCCTGGGAAATGAGGCCTCCATCTCGTTCAATTCATGATAATGGGTAGCAAAAAGGGTCTTGGCTTTTCCATCGGCCAGTTCATGAATATATTCCACCATGGCCCATGCAATGGAGATTCCATCATAGGTACTGGTTCCCCGTCCAATTTCATCCAGGATCACCAGGCTCCGTTCTGAGAGGTTATTCAGAATACTGGCGGCTTCCAGCATTTCCACCATAAATGTGGATTCACCCAGAGAAATGTTATCGGAAGCCCCCACCCGGGTAAAAATTTTGTCCACCCATCCAATACTGGCCGCCTCTGCCGGAACAAAGCTCCCGACCTGCGCCATCAGGGTAATAAGGGCAACCTGTCGCAAAAAAGCTGATTTACCAGACATATTTGGTCCGGTCAGGATCATGATCTGCTTCTCACTCTCATCCAGCCTGACGCTGTTGGAAACATAGACTTCGTCGTCTGGTAACTGCTGCTCAATTACCGGGTGACGCCCTTCCGTAATCTCAATGGTTGTAGATTCATTGACATCGGGACGGCAGTAATCATTCTCCAGCGCCGTAACAGCAAAGGAAAAGAGGCAATCTAACCTTGCCACCAGGGAGGCATTCAACTGAATTGCTGAGACCCATCCGGCGATGCCCGCAACCAGCTCCTGGAACAGGCGTGCTTCCAGTGCAAGGCATTTTTCCTCAGCACCCAGGATCTTATCTTCATACTCTTTTAGTTCCTCGGTAATATACCGCTCGGCACTAACCAGGGTCTGTTTCCTGATCCACTCCTCGGGGACCTTATCCTTATGGGTGTTTCGTACTTCAATATAGTAACCGAAAACATTGTTGTAAGCGATCTTAAGGCTTGTGATTCCTGTCCGTTCCATCTCTCTCTGCTGCAGGCCCACCAGGTAATCTTTACCGGAATGCATGATCTCTCTCAATTCATCCAGCTCTTTTGAAACACCTCTTGCTATCACCCCTCCCTTATTGATAAGAGCGGGAGGCTCCGGCACAAGTTCTGTGGCTATTCGTTCCTTCACTTCCAGGCAGGGATCGAGCTGGGCTGCCAGCTGCTGTAGCGATACCTCCTGGGATCCTTCGCAGCGCTCCTTCAGGGGGAAAATGGCCTCCAGTGCCCTCATTAGCTGGATCAGCTCCCTGGGATTGACCCTGCCCACAGCCACTTTTGAGATAATCCGCTCCAAATCTCCAATCTGCTTGATCTGCTCGTTCAGAAACTCCCTGAAATCTTCCTCCCGGGTAATATGCTCAACCATATTGTGTCTTTCACGGATCAACAGCACATCTTTCAGTGGTAAGGAAAGCCATCGCTTCATCAAACGTGCCCCCATGGGGGTAAGGGTTTGATCCATGACATCAAGCAGGGTAGGCGCACCCTCGTAAAGGGACCGGAAGATTTCCAGATTTCTGATGGTAAAACGGTCCAGCCAAACATAATGGTCCTGTTCAATGCGGGAAAGGTTTGATATATGTCCCGTGCGGGTATGCTGGGTCAAATCGAGGTACTGAAGAATGGCTCCGCTGGCGAGGATCCCATGGGTCATATCCTGCACCCCAAATCCTTTCAGTGTTTGCGTGCCAAATTGTTGATGAAGTTTATCCCTGGCATTCTCCTCAGTATATACCCACTCCTCAAGCAAGAAGGTGTAAAAGCTATCTCCGAACTCTTCCTGGAACTGGTCACGATGACTCCTCTGAACCAGCACCTCTTTGGGTTTGAAACTGGTGAGCAGTTTATCAATAAAGCTCTGATCGCCCTGGGAGGTCAGAAACTCACCCGTGGAGATATCAAGGAATGCAATTCCATGGATCTGTCTATCCATATAGACACTTGCCAGAAAATTGTTCTCCCGCAAATCCAATACATTCTCGTTGTAGGTAACTCCCGGGGTAACCAGTTCGGTAATTCCCCTTTTAACAATCTTCTTGGTGAGTTTAGGATCTTCCAGTTGTTCACAGATAGCCACCCGTTGCCCGGCCCGGACCAGTTTGGGCAGATAATTATCCAGGGCATGGTGAGGAAAGCCAGCCAGTTCCACTGAAGAGGCTGCTCCATTGGCCCGCTTGGTCAGTGTTATTCCGAGTATTTCGGAGGTTCGGATGGCATCCTCTCCAAAAGTCTCATAAAAATCACCCACCCTGAAGAGCAGCACCGCATCGGGGTGTGTGGCCTTGACGGAGTAGTACTGCTTCATCAGGGGTGTTTCTACGATATTTTTTGGAATGCTCATCCTTAAGTCATTGTGCCTCAAAAATAGAGCTTATGTAAGGATTATCGAAGTGTTGTTGAAAAGTAAGTGCTTTTATTTCTCACCTATTTTCACGTAATTGAACTAATGCCTTCCAGGAAACATATGCTTACCTACCTGATTTTTGCGGGATTTTTCTTAGGAATCCTGTTTGGCTGGCTCGTAGGTGAACCCATACTGGTGGTGGCCGAGCCCATGAAAGAGCTGTTTCTTCGCCTCTTAAAAATGGCCATTCTCCCCCTGGTAATTACCTCCATCATCAGTGCTGTAATTCAGGTTGGAAGTGGTAAAGGATTAGGAAAGATTAGCTTACGAACCTTTACCTATTACATTACTACAAGTGTTCTGGCCATTCTCACCGGACAGCTATTGGTCAATATTTTCCGACCCGGTGTAGGAGCCGAAATTGGGCTTAGCGAACAACCGGAAGGCATTGGCCTTGTGGATCAGGGTTTTGGGGAGCTGCTTCTTAACCTGATTCCTGAAAACCCCTTTGCGGCCATGGCCAACGGCGACGTTCTTCCGGTGATTTTCTTTTCCCTTTTGTTTGGATTTTTTGTGACACGTTTGAAGGCAGATCAATCCAGTCTTTTGGGCAGCTTTTTCAGGGCAGCTTTCGAGGCAATGATGAAGCTGACCTCCTTTGTGATCTGGACAGCACCCATCGGTGTTTTTGGCATCATTGCAGGCATCGTGGCCCAAACCGGCTTTGATGCCTTTGCCTCCCTGGGTAAATTCTTTCTGGTGGTCATGGCAGGTCTGGCCATTCACTTCTTTATTACCCTGCCACTGCTTCTTAAATATATGGGTAAGCTCAGTCCGCTTAAACACTACCGGGGCATGCTCTCCGCCCTGATGACTGCCTTTTCGACCTGTTCCACCATAGTTACCCTTCCCCTGACCATGAAAGCTGTGACAGAAGTCTCCGGTGCTTCGAAAAAGGCAGCAGGATTTGTACTGCCTATCGGAGCCACCATCAATATGGACGGAACGGCACTTTATGAATGTGTGGCCACCATATTTATTGCACAGGTATATGGCTTTGACCTGGGATTGGCCCAGCAGGGCATTATAGTTATCACCGCCGTGCTGGCCTCCATTGGAGCGGCCAGTATTCCCATGAGCGGACTGGTGATGCTGAGTATTATTCTGAATGCCGTAGGGCTGCCACTGGAAGGGGTGGCCATGATCCTGGCTGTGGACCGGATCCTGGATATGTTCCGCACCACGGTCAATGTATTCTCCGATAGCGTGGGAGCCGTGATCATAAGTCGGCTGGAGGGCGCACCATAAAAAAACCGTCCCACTGTGAAGCAGGACGGTTCAATGATTAGTTTCGTACAATAATTACAGGCTGATATCTATGCCAATGCCAAATATCTTTGTATTCTTGGCATAACCGTCGGTATAGGGAACCGAAACGGTTGGAGCCAGGTCATATGAGTTTGACTGACTGTAATCGTCATATGTGGTAATGCTGAAACCTGCGTTGAGGGTAATTTTCTCGCCAATATCAACAAATACACCAGCTCCCCAGGAAGCGCTCTTCAGTGCATAGGTCATGCCCGACTGATAGTTGTCATTCACGCCATTATTCCCGGAGGTATATCCGGCACTTACACCTAAGATGCTGATTAACCTGTACTCGGCACTGAATGCCCAGGTAAAGCCATTTTCATCAATGGTCAATTCATTGTCAATCTGCTCTCCGTTTGCATCTGTGTTACCATAATAGGCCCCTTTGTCAAAGTAATAGTTGAAGCTTCCTGTAAGGCTTAACTTCTTCAATGGATTGATCTCAGCTCCAAAGGCAAGCATGCCCGGCATGTCAGCTCTTACCTTTTCTCCGTCGGGGAACATGTTAACATCATCAACCTCAGTATCGTTGGTCAATTCAATCTTTGGTATGATGCTCATATTTGACATGCCAGGTTGATCATATCGGAAAGGTGAACGTTCACACCAATAATCGGGGCAAATCCAGTTCCTGATTGTGATGCCTTTAGCTGTGCATCAGCAGTTGCCACATCCAGGGCGCCGGCAGTTGCTGTCAGCATCCCTACTGTACCAGCATCCAGATAAGGATTTGTTGCAACGGTCCTCAGGTAATCACCAGCAGGCTGAGTGCCTCCGTAAGCCTGGGAGCATCGATGGTAACACCGGTCAGCGCACCTTCATAAGAGTTGCTGGCTATGACCATTCTACCGCCAATATGTACTGATATCATATCATTGATGGCATAGGTGGCACCAATCTGGGCGCCATAGTAAGTTGAAGACCCATTAAAAGACGCATTCACGTTGTATCCCGAAATAGCGCGGTACCCGGGATCCGGTAATCCTGCTCCGGCAAGACCAGCATCGATGGGTGCCAACGCACCCTGCAACATGGGAACCAGGGAAGCAATGGGTATCTCAAAATCGGGAAGGCCGGTTTTAAAATCGGCACTTCCGCCTCCTCCAACAATATTAAAGCCTGCGGAGAAAGTCCATTTATTCATTTTATAAGCAGCATAAATGCTGGGATAAATTGGGGCAGATAATTCAGCATCATAATTTACAGGGGCTCCAGTGAGATAAGTATAGTCACTGCTTACGGTTCTGGTCTGAAAAATGGATTGGTTTGACAGGGAAAGGTGCAGTCCATTGCTCAGTTGTGATAGTCCGGCCGGATTGAAGTAAACTGCATCAATCCCAAGGGTAGCATTCCGGGACATGGTCCGCACCCAGGCAGCACTTTGATTTGTGTTGGTTTTCAGAGCTCCCGCCATAAGAATCTGGGAGGAAACCAGCATAGCAACCAACAATAAATTCAGTCTTTTCATGAGTTAGTTTTTACATTTAGCGTCCACAAGAAAGTAATTATTTTTGAAAATCAACATTTTTGCCCGGATTTGGTTATCTCTATACTATGAAGAAACGAGTAACAGGATTGGGTGGCGTATTCTTTAAATCGGCCAACCCGCAGGCATTAAAAGAGTGGTACGGGAAACATCTCCATATTGAAAGTGGAGATCACGGGGCCCTCTTTAAATGGAGACAGGATGAAGATCCTGAAAAGGCCGGATATACTGCCTGGAGCGTATTTCCGCAGGATACAGCTATTTTAAACCGGCCACCAGGGACTTTATGTTTAACTACAGGGTGGAAAACCTGGAGGAGCTGCTCCAGGTACTTAAAGAAGAGGGGGTGGAGATTGTTGGTGATATGGAAGAATACCCCTATGGAAAATTTGGGTGGATCATGGATCCCGACGGGAATAAAATTGAGCTCTGGGAGCCCATAGATGAAGAAACACTCTAATATCCGGAGCCATAAGATGAAAGACATGTGGGATAGCAGATACGGCACAAAAGAGTATGCCTATGGCAAAGAACCTAATGGTTTTTTTGCTGCACAACTTGAAAAAGCAGCCCCTGGACAAATGCTGCTTCCTGGAGAAGGAGAGGGCAGAAACGCTGTATATGCTGCATTAAATGGCTGGTCGGTTGATGCTTTTGATCAGAGCAGTGCCGGGCAGAGCAAGGCCCGGGCCCTTGCATCGGAAGTGGGCGTGGAGATAAACTACAGGGTATGCCCCATTGAAGATTTTCACTTTATGGAGAAGCACTATGATGCGGTTGGGCTTATTTATTTCCATGCGGACCAGGCCAGGCGGGAATTCCTCCACAGTAAAGTCATTGAAGCCCTGAAGCCCGGCGGATCTCTACTTCTTGAAGCATTTCACAAAGAGCAGATTAAAAATAACACAGGGGGGCCCAAATCTTTGGAATTTTTATTTGATGAAGCGACCCTCCTGGCCGATTTTGCTCAGCTTGAGATCCAGATGCTTGAAAAACAACAAATTATTCTCAACGAAGGTCCCTTTCACCAGGGAGAGGCCTCAGTTATCCGGTTTCACGGAATCAAAGCAAATTAGAATGATAAGCCACAACGATAAGCAGACAACACAAGTTACCATAAGTTTTAGCGAAGAACTCTCCCCGGGCATTTACCTGATTGCATTTAAACGCACCTTTGATTTTATAGCTGGTCAGGTCATTGGGATCGCAATCAGGGAAAATGATGCCCGAAGGTTGTATAGTATATGCAGCGGAGAAGAGGAAGATGAAATCAAGATCTTATATAAAGTCATCGGCGAGGGGTACCTGACACCTCAGCTTTCTGATCTGGAACCTGGTGATACCATCTGGATTACCCCGGCGGGTGGAGAATTTACAGCTGACCGGGAGCCTGCGGTCTGGGTTGCCTCAGGAACAGGCATTGCTCCATATTATTCCATGCTCCGTTCAGGATTAGGAGAAAATAAGATCTTGCTTCACGGAAACCGCTACCTGGAACAGTTTCACTTTTTCGATGAATTCCAGGAGGTCCTGGGTTCGAACTATATCAGGTGTTGCAGCGCGGAAAGCGGAGATGGGGTATACCACGGACGTGTCACCGCTTACCTGGAAGAACAGGATGAACTGGATCCGGACTTAAAGTATTATCTTTGTGGAAGTGCCGATATGGTGGTTGAAACCAGGGATATTCTGATCAGCAAAGGAGTTCCCTTTGGCCATATAATATCTGAAATATATTTCTGATCCATGCGGGAACAACTGTTTGGCAAGACCCTGGAAGAGCTTAAAGCTGTAAGCCAAAGCCTTGGACTCCCTTCTTTTACCGGTGGTCAGCTTGCCGAATGGCTTTATAAAAAGGAAGTCTCTTCCTTCGGGGAAATGACCAATCTATCCCTTAAGGCCAGGGCCCTGCTTTCTGAAAATTTTGATACAGGCATCAGTCCTCCGGTAGATGTACAGGAGTCTGTGGATGGAACCAAAAAATACCTCTTCCCGGCCCTCCAGGGTAAATTTATCGAGACCGCTTATATTCCGGATGGAAAACGAAGTACGGTCTGTGTCTCTTCGCAGGTAGGATGTAAAATGGGTTGTCTTTTTTGCATGACCGGTAAGCAGGGTTTTCAGGGGAACCTGAGTTCGGGAGAGATCCTGAACCAGTACAGAAGCATTCCCGAGTGGAGAAGTATTACCAATCTGGTCTATATGGGTATGGGTGAACCTCTGGATAACCTGGAAGAAGTTTTGCGCAGCCTGGAGGTGCTTACATCGGACTGGGGATTTGCCCTGAGTCCGCGAAGAATCACCGTTTCCACCATCGGAATTACTCCGGCCATGCTTGAATTTCTTAACAGGAGCAACGCACATCTGGCTATAAGCCTGCATACTCCTTTTGAAGATGAACGCCGTAAGTTAATGCCGGTTCAGCAGGTCTACCCCCTGAAAGAGGTTCTGAAAGAGATAAAAACGTGGGACTTCGGAAGGCAGCGCAGGGTTTCTTTTGAATATATATTATTCAAAAACTTCAATGATTCACCGAAGCATGTAAACGAACTCTCCAGGATATTGCATGGTATCCGCTGCCGGATCAACCTGATCCGCTTTCACCCCATTCCGGACACTCCGCTTGAATCGCCCGATGAAGAAACCATCAAGGCATTTAAGGAAAAATTAACTGCCAAGGGAATCACCACCACCATCCGGGCCAGCAGGGGGCAGGACATATGGGCGGCCTGTGGATTGCTCTCCACCAAAAAGCTGGCTGATAAATAGGAGAAGGCCCCATCAATCCTTAAAAAAGGATGCAGTGGCTTATTGATTTCCTGATGCTTTTCTTTCCTTCAAATTGCCTGGTCTGTGGGAAAAGGCTTCATTCCCCCGGAGCAATCTTATGCCTGGAATGTGAGGTCAAGATGCCAAAGACCGGCTTTGGCGATAAGGATACCAACCCGGTAAGCAAAATTTTCTGGGGAAGAGTGCCGGTCAGGGCCGGAACAGCATTGTTCCGGTTTGAAAAGGGCTCTGCTTACCAGACCCTCCTTCACGATCTGAAATACCGTGGCAACTGGAAAGCTGGATTATATCTGGGCCGTCTGCTGGGACAGGAGTTAAAGCATACCGTTTTTTCGGATTGTGATCTGATAATTCCGGTACCCCTTCATCGTCTCAGGCTGAAACAACGTGGATTTAATCAGAGTGAGATCATTGCCAGGGGGGCTTCAGAAATAACAGGAATCCCGGTACTCAGTCATTTAATTGGTCGAAAAAGGAATGTGCGCTCTCAAACTAAAATGAGCAGGCAGGAGCGATTCGAAAATATGGCAACAGCATTTACCCTTTGCTCCTTCGCTCAGGATCTCCATGAAAAAAAAATATTGATCATAGATGATGTCATAACCACGGGAGCCACGCTGGAGGCATGTAGCCAGGTACTCTTCAACCATTTCAACTGCCTGGTATACATTGCTGCCGTTTCCTGTGCCTGATTACTGATGTTTGAACCTGTAAGTTATGGAGAGGCTAAACACATTGTGAAAATAGCCCCGGTACTGGGCATTATTCCATTCCTCCGGATCACGAAAGGGAATGGCCGAATTGGTATACCTGAGCCCTGCCATAATCTTATCATTAAACCAGAATCCAATACCGCCAAATACACTTAAACCAAAGGTCCTGTTTTCCGGATAAGACGATGGATCCATGAGTCCATACTCATCCCAGTAGCGAGCCCCAAGCAGGATTTCAGGCGAGGTTCCGACCTCAATCATGATTCTTTCATCATAGAGGTAGTGGACCGATAGTGGTAATTCAAGAATGTAATAAGCACTCTTATAGAGAAAGTTACTACTCTCGTTCGGACCCTGATAGACCCCCCGGGTGCCATATCTAAGTTCCACCTGCCAGTAGATATCATATTCTATAAGCTGATTCACAAAAAATCCGGCATTTAGTCCCAGTTTATTAAAGCCGGAATAAGAATCCCCCGCCACCTGAGAGGCATTAATACCAGCAAAAAATCCGGCATTCAGAGCTTGTCCATTCAGGGAAGCAGATCCAAGCCACCAGGCCATGATCACAAAAACAATACTTCTATATCTGTGCTGTCCTTTAGTCATTTCTGAGTTCCTCCATGAGTATCTGGACTCCCTCCCCGGCACCTTTCTGGATAATCCGGATCCGCGGATGCCCTGCAAGGGGTACCTCGTTGGGATCAATCACATATATGGGGGCAGTATCGGGGACATAATTTATCAGGCCGGCTGCAGGGTAAACATTCATTGAGGTTCCAATAATCACAAAAATATCGGCCGCGGAAACGATCCTGGCAGCCTCTTCAATGGCTGGCACTGCTTCACCAAACCAGACAATATGGGGTCGCAACTGGGAACCTTTCTCACACAAATCTCCCTCGTCAAGCTTCCATCCCTCAATATCATATATCAGGCTCGGATCTGCTGTACTGCGTGATTTTTTAAGCTCGCCATGCAGGTGAAGAATACGGCTGGATCCGGCCCTTTCGTGCAAATCGTCCACATTCTGGGTAACAATCCACACTTCAAAATCCTTTTCCAACTCATACAATCCAAGATGTCCCTTATTGGGCTTCGTCTCAAGCAATTGCTTTCTTCTTTCGTTGTAGAAGCGTAAAACCAGTGCCCTGTCTTTTTGCCAGGCAACCGGACTGGCCACTTCGGTAACATCGTATTCCTCCCAAAGCCCCCCCATCTCACGAAAAGTTCTCAGTCCGCTTTCAGCGCTCATACCAGCGCCTGTTAATACCACCAGTTTTTTCATAGTTCCTGTATTTCAATCCGGAGCTTCAGCCTCCAGCCTGGTATACTCCTCTACTTCCCAACGCTCATTTACATAAAGTCCCACATAGGTAATCTCTGTACCGAAAGATCGCTGAAGATAATCAAGGGATTCGTCCAGCTGAGCCTCCTGGAAAGCCCGGTCGCCCATATTATCATTGCAGTCATGATGGCCAACCAGGGCAATGAACTTCGAATCATGTTCTTCCAGGGAGGTCCTGATCTGTTCCTTCAGGGTGATCAGCCTGCACTTGTCGCTATTCTTTGTAAGGGTTCTTAATGGCCCCGCTTCATTGGCCGAATCAAAAAAGTCAAAATCATACTTTTTTTTCAAATAGTCCATGACCGGATACTGGACCCGTCCGTCCGTGCAATTAATTACCGTACCAAACTTCATAAATGCGCTCTTATTACTTTCATTTTGGGTAAATATAAGATTTTGGCTGAACAATTAGTTTCTTTACTTTTAAGCAGAATGATTGACCAGCAGACCATAAATCAAATTTTCGATACGGCCGACATCGTGGAGGTAATATCTGATTTTGTCACCCTGAAGAAAAGCGGGACCAACTACAAGGGCCTCAGTCCCTTTTCCAATGAAAAAACCCCCTCCTTCATGGTCTCTCCGGCAAAGGGCATCTTTAAGGACTTTAGTTCGGGAAAGGGTGGGAATGTGGTCGGATTTCTTATGGAGCATGAAAAACTCTCTTATCCGGAGGCTCTCCGCTACCTTGCCAATAAGTACAATATTGCCATTGAGGAGAAAGAGCTGACAGCTGATGAGATCCAACAAAAAAATGAGCGGGAAAGCCTGATGGCTGTCACCGCCTTCGCTACCAGCTATTTCTCTTCCCAACTTGCTGCGGAGGAGGGTCGGGCCATAGGTTTAACATATTTCAGAAACAGGGGGTTCAGGGACGACACTCTGAAAAAATTCGAGCTGGGTTACAGTCCTGAAAAATGGACCGCCTTTAGCGATGAGGCCAGGAAGAACGGCTACAAAAAGAGCTACCTGACACAAACTGGCCTTTCCATTGAGCGCGACGACAATTTGTTTGACCGTTTTGCTGGAAGGGTTATTTTTCCCATCCACTCTTTATCCGGAAATGTTATTGGTTTTGGTGGCCGCACCCTGAAAACCGATAAAAAAATTGCCAAATACCAGAATTCCCCCGAATCAGATATCTATCATAAGAGCCGGGTCCTGTATGGCCTGTTTCAGGCTAAAAAGCACATTGTGTCAGACGAGAGATGCTTTCTGGTGGAAGGCTATACGGATGTCATCTCCATGCACCAGGCCGGTATCGAAAATGTTGTATCCTCCTCAGGAACAGCTCTTACAACGGATCAGATCAGGTTAATTAAACGCTTTACCCAGAATATTACCATTATCTATGACGGGGATGAGGCGGGTATTAAAGCCTCATTCAGGGGGATTGACATGATCCTTGAAGAAGGAATGAATGTAAAGGTGGTCATGTTGCCCACAGGGGAAGACCCGGACTCCTTTGCCCAGTCACATAGTTCATCGGAGTTCCTGGAATACATTAAGAGCAGCGAAAAAGATTTCATCTCTTTTAAAACTGAGATCCTCCTGGCAGAGACCCGGAACGATCCCATAAAGCGAGCCCAGCTGATTACAGACATTGTCAGATCGGTATCGGTGATTCCGGATGGTATTATGCGCAGCGTCTTCCTGAAAGAGAGTAGTCTGCTCCTGGGTGTGGAAGAACAGGTCCTCTACAATGAAACAAATAAAATAAGGCAGCAGAAACAGGAACAAAAGTGGCGCAGGGAGCAGTCGGGTCGACCTGCCCGTACTGAAGCGCCCACCACCATTCCCCGGCAACCACTGGTTCCTGGTTTTGTAGAGAATGTTTATTCTGAAGTAGAGGAGCGTGAGATAATCTACTTTCTTTTGAAATTTGGCAACCAGATACTTCACATAAGCGGAGAGGAGCACACAGATATTAGCGTGGCGCATTACATTATCAGGGAGATTCAGAACGATGAGCTTGAATTTACTAACCTGATATACAAGCAAATATTTGAAGATGTGAAAGATTTGATTGAACATGGTGAAGAGGTGGCCGAACGCCATTTTGTTTATCACGACCAGGCTGGAGTTAGAGAGCTGGCGGTAGATATTTTTACATCCCGCTATGAATTAAGCAAGGTGTGGAAGCGAAAAGAGGCTTATGTTGAGTTGCCAGGCGAAAACCTGGGATTTGAAGTTCCTAAATCGCTGCTTTCATATAAAATGATGGTCATTGAGAAAGCTCTGAATCAACTTCGTAAAGACCTGGAGACAAACGAAAAAAAGCAGGATATAGAAGCACTTAACCAGGTTATCCTGAGAATCCAAAGCCTTGAAAGGATCAGGAGGGAACTATCCATTGGACTGGGTGGCCGGGCCATCATCCGCTAGCCTTAATCCAGCTGCTTCATGGTATCGGAAAGCTTTATCAAAGCCTTTTTCAATGCTTCTTCAATAATTTGAAAACTTTCAATCTGCCGGTGCTTGTACTGGATCACCAGATCAAGTTTCTGGTCTTTTTGTTCTAATAAAGCATACAAATCCAATTTATTCAGCCTGTAGGCTTCCCGGATCCTTCTTTTCAGAAGATTTCGGTCTACCGCTCTTTTAAAAAGCCTTTTGGGCACAGAAACCGCCATGGAAACAGGATGGGGACCCTCCCCATCCATCTGATAGAGGATTCTAAGTGGGGGGGAATAGACAGAGATGCCTGTTTCAAACAGGGAAGAGATGGATTTCCTTCCGGAAAGCCTTTCGCTTTTAGATAGTGAAAACTCTTTTACGATTTCCCGTTAATCTTGTTATGTTTTACGATGAAGTTCTCCAGCGCCATGGTCATAGAGGGAGCCTGCGGTTGGGGAGCGGTAATGTCCAGGCGTAATCCGGCTTCCTCTGCGGCTTTTGCGGTCTTGGCACCAAATGAAGCGATCTTAGTATCGTTCTGCTTAAAATCGGGGAAATTCTGGAACAAGGACTTAATTCCTGAAGGACTGTAAAATACCAGGATATCATAATTCACATCGGCCAGATCAGAAAGGTCGCTGCATTCGGTTCTGTAGAGAATGGCTTTTGAGAAGGTGAAATTGCTTTTATTCAAAAGTTCAGGGATCTCCTCCTTATGTGCAGCAGAAAGGGGCAAAAGAAATTTTTCATCCTTATGCTTATTCATAAGTTCAACCAGGTGGGGAATCATCCCGTTCCCATAGAAGATTTTTCTTTTGCGATAGACAATGTATTTCTGCAAATAATAGGCAGTAGCCTCCGAAACACAGAAATATTTCATTGTGTCCGGAATGCTGGTCCGGGTCTCTTCAGCCATCCTGAAATAATGATCTATTGAGGTCTTGCTCGTGAAAATAACTGCTGTATGAGAGCCAAGATCAACTTTTTCCTGCCTAAAATCCCTGGCAGTAACCCCTTCCACATGAATAAAAGGTCTGAAATCAATTTTCAGATTGTGCTTACTGGCTAAATCAAAGTATGGAGATTTGTTATTCTCAGGCTCTGGCTGAGAAACAAGGATTTTCCTTATTCTTCCCATTTTCATTCCGTTTTTAAATCTCAACTTAAAGGATACCTTCTAACCACCTGTATAATAATATAAGAGGTGCTATTTCAAGGGCACAAAGGTATAAAAACATATAGAAAATTAAAACATCTTTGCGGTAAGAATATATCACAGCCCTGATCAGCCTCATTATAATGATGGCTGAAAGCACAAAAACAGTGAGCCAAAATAGCATCTCCTGCAGCGTTCCCCTTGTGTATACCAGCAGGAATACCAAGGGGAGGGCAAGCAAGCCCGACAGTTTATTATAAATAAACATGTTATATAAATATTCCCTTACGATCCTGACCTGGTTAAAAAGGAATCCGGAAATATTATACACCAGCACCCTGCCTATAAAAAGACCGAGCAGTAAGGCCAGGTCGAAAAGGAACAACAATGCTCCCTGTAGCCCATATGGATTTATACCAATTTTTAACTCTAAGTAATAGAGTAAAAAGGCCATACTCAGGAAATAAAACAGGTAAAGCAATCCGTCTAACTGATTCTGTAACAGGCTATTACTTTTAAACATTTTGCTGGCAGCCTGGTAATTGGTGGCGGCCTGTACCGTTTGTGTCAGTAAGTTGCCATAATTGATTCTGATCCATGCAAACATTCCAAGTAAGAGAAACAGATAAATAAAATACCAGGTTGGTTGATAAATCTGCATCCTTTCCACAAGCTGCAGACTCGTTACCGCAGCCTCCGGCCCATGTTCAATGCCCAAGCCTGTAAAAATGGTTAACATGGTAGTATCCTGACCCTGCATTTGTGGAAATTTGCCCACAAAGATACGCATCACACTTTCTTAAAAAAAGTTAATAAGATTGGAAGAATTGAATTCTTTATAGTTCCTTTATACCCGCTTAAAAAATGTGTATAGCACTATCTTTTAAACTGTAGCGTGATGAAACAGAAGAAACATATCATATTCGCAGCCGGATTTCTCATTCTTTTTTTGAGTGTTGGCTTTTCGACCCTGAAGAACAGAGACCTTGACCTGGTTAAAAATCTGGATATCTACTATACGCTTTTCCGTGAGCTAAATATGTTCTATGTGGATGAGACTGATCCGGAAAAGTTGGTCACTACCAGTATCGAGGCCATGTTATCCTCTCTTGATCCATATACCACCTATATTCCAGAGTCAGATATGGATGATTTTCAGTTTCAGACCACCGGCGAATATGGAGGCATCGGATCCCTGATCCGCAGATCGGGCAGTAATGTAATGATTGCTGAGCCTTACGAAGGGTTCCCTGCGGCCAAATCGGGCATCAGGGCAGGAGATGTGATCCTTAAGGTGGACGGGGTCCCAACCAAGGATATGGAGCTGGAATCGGTCAGTGATAAGCTCAAAGGAAAGCCCGGAACCGAACTTAAGCTTGACATTGAACGCTATGGGGAGGATAAACCTCTTGAATTTGAAATGACCAGAGAGAAAATTACAGTTCGGAATGTTCCCTATTATGGAATGATAAGTCCGGATATGGCTTATATCCGTATATCCAATTTCACAACCGGAGCAAGTCTGGAGGTTGAAAATGCATTAAAGGAGCTTAAAAAGGAACATGAATTGAAATCGCTGGTACTGGATTTACGTTCCAATCCGGGAGGCCTCCTGATTGAAGCTGTCCGCATATGCAATTTATTTGTTGATAAAGGCGAATTGATCGTAAGTACTCATGGGAAAATGCAACAGTGGGATTCGGATTATTCCACCACCCAGGAAGCTCTTGATAAAGAAATCCCTCTGGTAGTACTGGTCAATCGGGGATCTGCTTCTGCTGCAGAAATTGTTGCGGGAGCGCTTCAAGACCTTGACCGGGCAGCTGTGGTGGGCCAGCGGACCTTTGGAAAAGGTTTGGTTCAGACTTCCAGACCTCTGAAATATAACGCCCAATTGAAAGTAACCACTGCTAAATACTATATTCCCAGTGGCCGTTGCATCCAGGCCCTGGACTATACAAATCGTAATGAAGATGGGAGTGTGGGGGTGGTTCCCGACTCGCTTATCTCCGAATACCATACGCGTAATGGCCGTCCGGTTTATGATGGGGGTGGAATTCAACCCGATTTTGACGTGGTTCCTGAAATGCTTTCCGAAATTGCAATACAACTCTTCACCCAGGACATGTTCTTCAATTTTGCGACACGCTACAGGAATACATATGATGAAATTGAGCCTGCCGAAACATTCACACTATCAGATGAAGATTATGACTTATTTAAAACATTCCTTGAAGAACAGAACTTCCAATTTCAAACAGCAAGCGAAAAGGTCTTTGCCAATCTTGTAGTAAGCGCCAAAAGGGAAAAATATTATGATCTGGCCGAAGAGGAATTCGCTTCGCTGGAAGAGAAGCTTTCTCACGATAATCTGAAGGATCTCGAAACCTTTGAAAAAGAGATCAGGCAAATCCTTACCGAAGAGATTGTGAATCGTTATTATTATCAGGCTGGCAGGGCCTTGTCACAGATTCAGCAAGATCCTCAACTGGATAAGGCCAGGGAAATTCTCAATGAACCTGGTATGTTAAAAGATGTGCTAAATGGAAATCAGGGCGCCCTGGCTAAAGCCGTGGCTGAAACCCTTATACCCTAATGTGCCTCTAACCAATTTGATCCTTCTCCCATATCTACGATAAGCGGAACGGACAGTAGGGTGGCGTTTTCCATTTCTCTTCGGGTGATCTCTTTAACTTTATCCAGCTCGTCAGGCCAAACATCAAAATTCAATTCATCATGAACCTGCAGGATCAGGGCAGACTTAAGCTTCTCACTTTCAATGCTATCCTGTATCCGAATCATAGCAATTTTAATGATGTCTGCAGCTGATCCCTGAATGGGTGAGTTAATAGCATTCCTCTCTGCATTACCCCGCACTACAGAATTCCTGGAAAGAATATCCGGAAGATGCCTTTTCCTTCCAAACATAGTCTCCACAAATCCATTTTCCCGGGCCATGCGGATGGAGTCATCCATAAATTCCTTTACTTTCGGATAAGATTCAAAATAACCCTCTATCAACTCCCGGGCTTCAGTCCTGCTAATACGCATTCTTTGAGACAGGCCAAAAGCAGATATTCCGTATATAATCCCAAAGTTGGCTGTTTTCGCCCGGCTCCTCATTTCCCGGCTAACCTCATCAGGCTTAATCTTATAGATTTTCGCAGCCGTAGCCGTGTGAATATCCTCATTATTCACAAAAGCGGCAATCATCTGCTCATCGCCGCTCAGGTGAGCCATGATCCTTAATTCTATCTGGGAATAATCTGCTGAAAAGAAGATGTTTCCTTTCCGCTCCGGAATAAAAGCCCTGCGAATCTCTCTACCCCTCTCTTCACGGATGGGGATGTTTTGCAGGTTGGGATTCACCGATGAAAGCCTCCCTGTTGTAACCAGGGCCTGGTTGAAGGAGGTGTGTATCTTCCCGGTCTTTGGTTTTACCAGTAGCGGAAGAGCTGAAACATAGGTAGTTAAAAGTTTCTTTAATGATCTGTAATCCAGCATTTTAGACACAATGGGGTGACTCTCCTTCAGCTGGATGAGAATTTCTTCACCAGTAGCATATTGCTTTGTTTTGGTCTTTTTTGGATTCTCTACTATTTTCAATCTATCAAACAACACTTCCCCCAGCTGTTTGGGGGAGCTGATATTGAACTCCATTCCTGCCAGGGAAAAAATCTCCTGTTCAGTCTCCAGAATATCTTCCCGCAATTTAATTGCAAAATGATTTAATGCATCCACATCCAGTTTTACTCCCTGGTGTTCCATCTTCATCAACACCGGTATAAGTGGCATCTCTATATGATCGCATAATTCTTTGAAACCCTGCTCCTCGATTTGCTTTTTAAATATTCCTGCCAGTTGCCAGGTAATATCCGCATCTTCTCCAGCATATTCGCAGGCCTTTTCCGGATCAACTAATCTGAACGATGATTGCCGGGATCCTTTTTTACCAATAAGAGATTCTATCTCCACCATGGCATAATCCAGGTATTGCTCTGCTAACACATTCAAATTATGCTTCTGTTCAGGCCTCAGGATAAAATGTGCAATCATTGTATCAAATAACTGGCCCTTTACATCTAATTCATAGTTTTTTAAGATGTGTAGATCGTACTTCAAATTTTGCCCGATTTTCTCGATGTTACGGTTAGAAAAAGCATCTTTCAGAAGCCCCAGCCAGTCCATAATTTCTTTCCTGTCTTCTCCAAAGGCAATATAGGCTGCATGGTGGGCCTCCCAGCTAAATGCAATGCCAACCAACTCAGCTGCCAGGGGATCCAGCCCGGTGGTTTCTGTATCAAAACAGAAAGACTCCAGGCTCGAAAGTTCTTTAGCCAGAGCCTGGACGCCCTCTTTGGAATCGATCAGGCGATACTGATGTTCCACCGAATCAATGGAAAGCAAATTGCTCTCCACGGCAACTCCTTCTGCTCCGGCCGGATCGCCAAAGAGAGAAGTCTGTCCACTCATACCCGCCTGTGCTGTACCTGCTGTTGGTCTTCCTGTAGGAGGAACGGATTCTGCTGAACTTTCCCGGGAAAGGCTTAGCACTCGAGAGGCTATATTTTTAAACTCCAGCTCATTAAAAAGATTTTGTAAGGCTTCCTTGTTTAATTCCCCTCTTTTCAAGTCGTCCGGAGACAGCTTTATGGGAACATCCAGTGAAATGGTAGCCAGCTCCTTTGAGAGAATGACCTGCTCCCTTGAATTTTCCAGGTTCTCCTTTTGCTTGCCCTTTAACTGGTCTATGTGATCATAAACTCCTTCCACAGTGTCGAACTCCGCAATCAACTTTTTCGCCGTCTTTTCCCCAATACCTTTTGCTCCGGGTATGTTATCAGCGGCATCACCCATCAGGGCGAGAATATCAATTACCTGTTCGGAACGTTCCACGAGGAACTTTTCCCTTACTTCTGCAGGGCCCAGTACTTCTGCCGCTCCACCGCCCCGTCCGGGTTTATACATTAATACCCGCTCCGATACCAATTGTGCAAAATCTTTGTCGGGGGTCATCATATAGACAGTAAAGTCTTCTTTTTCAGCATGTTTAGCTATTGTCCCTATCACATCATCGGCCTCAAATCCAGCTTCTTCAATCACAGGAATATTAAATCCCTCTATCAGTTTTTTAATGTATGGTATGGCTGCTTTAATATCCTCGGGTGTTGCATCTCTGTTCGCCTTATATTCAGGAAACATTTCATGCCGGAAAGTGGGACCAGGGGGATCAAAAACCACTGCAATGTGGGTAGGGTCCTCCTTGCGAAGAATCTCTTCCAGGGCAAGCGTAAACCCAAAAACCGTTGATGTTGGCATCCCTTTTGAATTGGTCATGGGATTTGATATGAATGCATAGTAAGCCCTGAAAATCAAGGCATAAGCATCCAGCAGGAATAGTTTCTTTTCCACTTTATGTTTTCTTTACTACTGATTATCAGAGGCATACCACTCAGCATAAGAAGTGGCTGTCTCATAGAGCTTTACAGAAAACAGACCGATGCCGGGAGGGAGAAGAGCCTGAATTGTATCCGCTATATATATCACAAGGTTCTCACAAGTTGGTTGAAAATCAACTAAATGCACCTTATCATACATTTCATTCGGCTCCTTGGGGAGATGCTTTTCAGCCTTCTTGTTTATAACAAGTGAATGGTCAAAATAATCAACCACCGGCCCTTTTACCAGGGCTTTCAGGTCGCCAAAATCCATAACCATTCCCAGTTTACGGTCCTTGGTTTCAGTGATTGGCTTACCAATAATGCTTATGCAGAGCTTATAGGAGTGGCCATGAATATGCCTGCACAGGCCATCATAATTTAACAGTGCATGGGCCATCTCAAAATGAAACTCTTTGCTTACTCTTACGTTCTTCATGGTTTAATTGCATTTCAATCACAAGCACATTCACTGATACATTTAATCAGCGTGCTCAGGTTTTTTCTTTTAAGATAATAGAGGGTGTTTTTACCCCGTCGCTCTGATGCAAGGATCCCTTTGTCTTTCAAGATACCAAGATGATGAGAAGCTGTGGATTGCTCTATCTCCAGCAATTTGTGAATTTCTGTTACACTCAATTGTTTTTCCTCACCCAGGTAGCCCAGAATTGCCAATCGCATAGGATGCGAAATAGCTTTGATCATATTTGCTGCCCGTTCTACTTCTTCAGGATTCAGATCTGTGAATTCCATTTTATAGTGAATTGTTTTCTAATACATATTGAACAAATACAAATATATCAATATTTAAGGTTATTAATATGTTATTTTCCACGAGGAGAAATTTAACACGATTGATTCTCTCCACAGCAAGCTGCGGAGAACCCATGGCTCGACGAAGTCAATCATCGATTAATAGAATATTTTAATTGTGCTCGCTAACCCCGAAGTACAACTTCGGGGAACGCGCTCGCGTAATTCAGCATTCTTTTTTCTACCTTTGAAAATTCCCAATCAAGGCCAATGATTACACTAGAGGATATCAGGAAACCCGTAAGCCGGGAAATGAAAGAGTTTAACTCGCGCTTTAAATCAGAAGTTTCCAGCAATATTCCTCTGTTAACCATGGTCACCCGCTTTGTGCTCCGAAGAAAAGGAAAGCAAATGCGACCTCTTTTTGTTTTTCTTTCCTCCAAGCTCACCGGTGAAGTAACCGAAGCCACATACACAGCAGCTTCTTTAGTTGAATTAATGCATACTGCTACCCTGGTTCACGACGATGTGGTGGATGAATCCAATGAGCGTCGCGGGGCCTTTTCGGTCAATGCCATCTGGAAATCAAAAGTGGCGGTACTTTTTGGTGATTACCTATTGGCCCAGGGTCTGTTATTGGCAGTGGAAAAAAAGAATTATGATCTTCTGGAGATTGTTTCACACGCTTCAAGAGAGATGAGCGAAGGAGAGCTGCTGCAAATTCAGAAATCGCGAAGTTTGAACATCGATATGGATACATATTATGATGTGATCCGAAAGAAAACAGCAAGCCTTATTGCATCTTGTACAGCCTGTGGCGCCAAAGCTGCCGGGGCAAACCAAGATATTGTTGATCGGATCTACCAAATGGGTATTCAGATCGGTATGGCCTTCCAGATTAAGGACGATTTGTTTGATTATCAGCCACATGGCCTTATCGGGAAGCCCACCGGGAACGATATTAAAGATAAAAAATTCACCCTGCCCTTAATATATGCCCTGAACCAGGCCGAGCCCTCCAGGAGAAAAGCCATGATCAGAAAAATTAAAAACGGGAACCGAAGTCAACATGTGGTTAACGAGGTTGTACAGTTTGTGAAAGATATGGGGGGTATTGAATATGCTAAAGCCAAAATGCAGGAGTATAAAGCCTCAGCCATGGAGATCCTTTACTCCTTCCCCGAATCCCAAACCAGAAATTCCCTTCGAGATCTGGTTGAATATACAGTCTCCCGAAAAAAGTAAATTAACGATCCTTTTTATGAATATATTCCTCTATTTTCCTGGCGCGGGAAAGTCCCACTTCCTTTGATAGTTCATCCGTGGAAGCACTCATAATTCCTTCCATGGATTTGAAGCGCTTGAAAAGCTTCTCAATGGAGCCCTTCCCAATTCCTGGAATTCCCTCCATAGATGATCGCGTCATCGAACCGGAGCGTTTTAAACGATGAAAGGTAATTCCAAACCTATGCGCTTCATTTCTTAGATTTTGAATCAGCTTCAGGGATTCGGAATTCTTATCAACATAGAGCGGTACTGAATCGCCTGGAAAATAGATTTCCTCCAACTTTTTGGCAATCCCTATAATGGCTATTTTCCCCCGAAGCCCGAGCTCATCCAGACTGCTAAGCGCAGCACTTAGCTGTCCCTTACCTCCATCTACCACTATTAATTGTGGGAGCGATTGCTTCTCTTCCAGCAACCTTTTATAGCGCCTGAATACAACTTCCTTCATAGAAGCAAAATCGTCTATCCCTGTTACTTCTTTAATGTTATAATGACGGTATTCCTTTTTTTGTGCTTTACCATTTTTAAAAACGACACAGGCGGCCACAGGTTCACTTCCCTGCATATTGCTGTTATCAAAACACTCTATATGAACAGGTAGTTCTTTAAGCCTGAAATCTTTCTGAACCGATCGCAGTATCCTTTCTGACGATCCTGTTGTCTTTTTAGTAGCACCTCTCTTAAGTTTTTCCAATTTGTAGCTTACTGCATTCCTATGGGAAAGCTCAAGTAACTTCAACTTATCCCCTCGCCTTGGTACCGTAATCCTAAGATCCGGATAGTAGGTTTTCAAATCCAGTGGAACAATGATTTCTTTGGACCCGCTTTCAACCCGGTTCCTGATATCGGTCACAGCAAAGGCCAGTAATTCCAAATTATCTTCGTCCAGTTTTTTCCTGATCTCTACCGTATGGGCCTGGATAATCGCCCCCTTCACAACCTTTAAATAATTTACAAAAGCTTCCCGTTCATCACTTACAATACTATACACTTCCACATCATGGATGGCAGGATTAACAATGGTAGATTTACTTTGATAGCGGGAAAGAATATCGATTTTCTCTTTAAACTGATTGGCTTCCTCAAATTGAAATTTATCAGCCCGCTCTGCCATTTCTCTCTTTAGATGAGAAATTACTTCATGGAGATTTCCCTTGATTATATTTTTTATCTGGCTCACACTATCCTGATAATCCTCGGAGCTCTGCAGCCCCACACAGGGTCCTTTGCAATTTCCAATATGATACTCAAGACAGACTTTAAATTTACCGGCTTTTATATTCTCCTCGCTTAAGGCAAGTTTGCAAGTTCTGAGCTGGTAAAGCTGGCGAATAAGGTTGAGTAAGATTTTAACCGCGTAGGCCGAGGTGTAGGGGCCAAAATATTTTGAGCCATCATTTATAATTGTCCTCGTCGAAAACACCCTGGGAAAGGGTTCATTCTTTATACATATCCAGGGGAACGTTTTGTCATCCTTCAGTAAAATATTATAGCGTGGCTGATACTTCTTAATCAAATTATTTTCCAGCAAGAGGGCATCCGATTCGCTGTCCACCACAATGAACTTCAAATCGGCTATCCGGTCCACCAGAACTTTGATCTTAAACGACTCGTATTTGTTCTTGGAAAAATAAGAGGCAACTCTCTTTCTTAGATTTTTTGCTTTACCGATATATATAATGACTCCGGCCTTGTCGTAAAACTCATAGACCCCCGGCTGTTCGGGAAGCGAGTTTACCAATGCAGAAATGTCGGGTTTTTGCTTCATTTTAATGCTTACTAAAGTGCTTTAACTTACCAGATGTACGGAATCTGAATAAATATGGCACTCTCGGGGCACTTAAACAAGTCTATTCAAAGGGTTTTCGTTCTCTAAGGACCTAATTCTTAAAGGGTTTTAGTAATCTGGAGTCCCGTAACGCTCATCAATTATGAACAAGCATCCAGGCGAATTAGTGACCTTCAAAAGTAATAATCGAGTCCACATCGTAATTACCAAGCTTTTTCCTTCCCTCCAGCTCTGGCAGTTCGACAAGGAATAAAACCTTAATAATATCACCTCCCGCTTCCTCCACTAATTTACATCCCGCCTCGGCAGTACCCCCGGTCGCCAACAAGTCATCGATAACAACAACTCTTTCTCCGGGTTGAATCGCATCCACATGCATCTCAAGTGCATCTTCTCCGTATTCCAGTTTATATTCAATAGCTCTTTTTTTATATGGTAGCTTTCCCGGCTTTCTTAAAAGAACCACTCCTCCACCCATTTTTGCAGCCAGGGCTCCGGCCACCACAAATCCCCTTGCTTCAATTCCGGCCAGCTTATCAAATTTGATTGGGTCTGAATTCTCATCCTTCAAACAATTCATCAAACTCTCAAGTGCCAGAGAGAAGGATTTTCCATCCTGGAAAATGGTGGTCAGATCTCTGAACACAATGCCTGGTTTTGGATAATCCGGAATTGATCGTGTAACATTCTTTAAATGCAGAACTACTTCCTCTTGATTCATTTTTATTGAATTTTACAAAAAACGTTCCACGTGGAACTATCTGCCCATATATATGAGCAGAACACTTATATCACTTGGGGAAACACCTGAGATACGTGAAGCCTGCCCAATAGATGCAGGTTTAATCTTCGACAGCTTCTGCCTCGCCTCTGTTGAAATACTTGTCAGGCGTTCATAATTAAAATTCTCATCAAGCTTTATTCGTTCTAACCTCTTAATCTTATCGGCCATCAATTTCTCCCGAGTAATATACCCTTCATATTTTATGGCAATTTCTACAGCCTCAATAATCTCTCCCGCTCTTCTTCCACAATTTGCATAGATCTCCTGGAGTCCCTTCAATTCCTCCACCAATTCATTCAATCTAACTTGTGGTCTCTTCGCTACTTCTATTAGTTTCATTTTCTGCTTCAGCGGTGAAGTCCCCGCACGTAGCAGAAAATCGTTTATTTCTTCTGGTGCGATACTATATGCTTTCATAAAATCAATGAAGCTCCGTATTAATTCTCTCTTCTTTTTTAGCAAGGCCACCCTTTCTTCTTTGGCCAGGCCAATTTTTGCACTTAGCTCTGTTAGTCTTTCATCGGCATTATCCTGCCTTAAAAGTATCCTGTACTCTGCGCGGGAGGTGAACATCCTGTAGGGTTCGTCAACCCCTTTGGTAACCAGATCATCAATCAGTACTCCGATATATGCCTGATCTCTTCCAAGAACAAATTCTTTATCGCCCCTGATCTTCAGGCTGGCATTAATGCCAGCCATTATTCCCTGGGCTGCGGCTTCTTCATATCCGGTTGTTCCATTGATCTGCCCTGCAAAATAAAGATTTTTTAAATTCTTTGTCTCCAGTGTATGATACAATTGAGTGGGGGGGTAGTAGTCATATTCAATGGCGTAACCGGGTCTGAAGATTCGAACCTTTTCCAGTCCTTCTATCTGCAGCATGGCATTGTATTGAACCTCCCATGGAAGGGAAGATGAAAATCCATTAATATAATATTCGATGGTTTCGAGCCCTTCCGGCTCAAGAAACAATTGATGTTCTTCCTTCTCTGAAAAAGTGACAATTTTATCTTCTATACTAGGGCAGTAGCGCGGACCTATACTCTCTATGGTTCCGTCAAACATGGGACTGTCCGTAAAACCCTTCTCCAGTTCCGAATGCACTGTGAGATTTGTATGGGCTATATAACAGCTTCTGTGATTTGAATAATCCATCTCATAATCGAGATAGGAGAATTTCCTGTATTCCATATCACCCGGTTGTTCAACCAATTTCTCAAAATCTATGCTTCTTCCATCGATCCTGGCAGGAGTTCCAGTTTTCATTCTTCCAACTTCAAAGCCATGCCCGGCAAGCTGTTCGCTTAAACCGTAAGCCGGGGCTTCGCCCATACGCCCCCCCTTCATCTTCACTTTCCCTACATGCATCAAGCCATTAATGAAGGTTCCAGCTGTCAGGATCACTTTTTTGGAGTAAAATTTAATACCCATAAGTGTCTCCACCCCTTTAACCTCTTCGTTCTCAATGATTAGTCGGTTAACCTTATCCTGCCAAAATTCGAGCTTCTCTATTCCTTCCAACACTTTTCTCCATTCCAATGTAAAGAGGGAACGGTCACATTGGGCCCTGGGGCTCCACATGGCAGGCCCCTTGCTTCTGTTCAGCATTCTAAACTGTATCATGGATCTGTCGGTGATGAGTCCTGAATAGCCGCCTATAGCATCTATCTCTCTGACTATCTGCCCCTTAGCTATCCCACCCATGGCTGGATTACACGACATTTGCGCATATTTTGTCATATCCATGGTAATGAGCAGGGTTCTGCTACCCATATTCGCGGCAGATGCAGCAGCTTCACAACCGGCATGGCCAGCACCAACGACAATCACATCATATTCAGATTTCATTCTAAACCATTTTCAACCACAAATGTAATGCTTCATTTTCCAATTGACGCATGCTACTTCGTTCTTCATCTGTTTCGTCATTATAACCCAGCAGGTGAATCACTCCATGAATCATGACTCTTCTTAGTTCTTCAGCAGGATCAGTAGAATAAGTCTTTGAATTAATTTCTACCTGTTCGATACTAATGAAAACATCGCCAGAAACCTTCTGGCCGTCCGAATAGTCAAATGTTATAACATCTGTGAAGTAGTTGTGGTTTAAATACTCCTGGTTTATTAAGCGGAGCTGCTTATTTGAAGTGAAAATAAAGGAAAGGTTACCGCACACAGCATTCCGGGATTCGATCCACGATTTTATCCACCGCTTGTGCTGAAGCTTTTGCTCTAAATTGAAATTTGATTTTTCGGTATGAAAAGTGACCGGCACTAGATCCTGAACTTAAGGATAACAATCCTTCCGTCTTCGAGGTAAAGGATTTCATCAGAAAGTCGTTCCATCAGGAATATCCCACGTCCATTTATTTTCTCAAGATTTTCAGGAGCAGTAGGGTCCGGAACAGTTGAATAGTCAAATCCATGACCCTGGTCCTCAATATGAACCAATAATTCTTTCTTTTCCATCAACATTTCAATCCTGACTATTTTTTCGGGATCAGAATTATTGCCATGAATAATTGCATTATTTGTTGCCTCCATTGTAGCAACCAGAACATTCCCATAAATCTCATCACTTAAATCGAGCTCCAGCGATAGTTCATCAATAGCTTTCTCTACCAAACGAAGGTTTCCCAAATCAGAGGGGATGTTCAAATCTTTTCTCATAACAATTCCTATGGACGATTCTTATACGGTGCATAATCATCAAAGGTTCCAAAAAATTGCTATTTACTTATCCACTCTTCGGGGTTTAGGATTGATCGCTCCTGCCAGACCTCGAAATGGACCGAGGCAACATTCTCAGACACATCTGTAAACGCTTCGCCGAGTCTCTCTTTTGTCAGCACTTTATCCCCGGTTTTAACTCTGACATTTACCAGGTTCTGATAGACTGACAGAAACTCCCCATGCCTGATCAGCACAGTATAGTTTGCTCCCAGGATTGCAAAGACCTTTGTTACTTCACCCTCAAAAATGGCCCTTACTTCAGTTCCCGGTGAACTCGTAATATCCACCCCGTTATTCTGTACACTGGAACCTCTTAATCCAGGAACCTCATGCCTTCCATATCCAACGGTTATAATTCCTTTTTCAACCGGCCAGGGCAGTTTACCCCTGTTCTTTTTAAAATCTTTTCCAACCAGCTCCTGCTCGGGGGTCAGGGCTCCATAAATATTGTCTGAATTCAGCCTCCTGGCTTCTTCCTCAATTATTTCCCTGATCTTTGCTTCCACTTCTTTCGCTATCCTTTCTTTCTCCCTGATTTCCTCCCTTAATTGAGATTCTTTTCTTTTCAGGTTATTCACCATTGCGGCTTTCTGGCTACGTTGCCCAACAAGTTTCTCCTGTTCAGTCGCTTTCTCTTCCAGCGCCATGAGTTTCTCATTCTTAAGTAAACTCAACTGATTCTTTTGCTGGTCCAGCTCTACGATAAGGGACTCTATTTCCTCCGCTTTCTGAACTCTGTATTCACTGATATACTTTAAATACTTATATCGCTGATAGGATTGGGAAATTGTGGCTCCGGCCAGCAGGTACATCAGCTTCTCATACTCGGTATGATTCCTGTAGGCATAGTAAATCAGGCGAGCATATTCTTCCCTGTTTTTCTCATTTTCAACGGTCAGCACTCCAATCTTTAATTCAGTCTCTGTTATGCTCCTTTCGGCCAGATCCAGCTCAGCTTCAAGGGTTGAGATAAGCCTGGCTCTTGTGTTGATGCCATTTTGTAAGATACTTAGCTGTTTTACAGAACTGGAGCGCTGGGCCGAAGTCTTTTCCATAAGCTCCCGGGCAAGTTTTAAATCATCGTAAGCCCTTTGTTTTTGCGCCTGAAGCTCTTCCTTTGATTGTCCGGACGCAAGCCCGGAAATCAAAATTGATATCACTATAAAGACAAGTGCTTTTCTCATCTTAGTTCAGTAAATGAATACTTACGCGGATTAACCTCCATTTTAACTTTCACTTCTCTGTTATAAGAACGCTCCCCGCCGCTGGCTATTATTTCCACATCAGTAATCATGAAATTTGAATATATTTTAAAGGAATCCTCCAGTCGTTCTCCCATCAGGTAACGATCGGTTTTTTGGTGATAGAACTCAAAAATCCTCATTTCCAATCCCATCCTATTTAAAATTATTCTCTTCTTGATATAATTTTCATCGAAATCATATACAATACTATTCTGCTGATCGTCTTTTGCATACATCGTGTCATCACACAAATAGTAGTTAGCAATCAGATTTTGCAGGTCCCGAAAGCTAACCGGATATTGATATCCGAATCTTCTCTCCAGGGGTGAGCTGTATACAATTTTATTTATGCGATCAATAACTTTTATGGAGTCATGCTTAACAGAGGCCCGTAATATCTCATATCCACTGTTAACCGCGGAAAGATAGATAATGGAATCCCTTTTTGAATAAAGCGTTATATTCACTTCATATCGCTCATCATCATACCTTAAAACAGCTTCTGCTTTTTTGATCAGGATATTCTGAATAGTATCACCAGCCTCACAATTTTGCAGCATTCCCTCCATTCCCCCCAATTCAGACACTTCAGGTTTGATGGTTTTCTTCAGCGTACCGCATTCATTCAGCAGTAACAGAGCAAATAGAAAATAAATCCAGCGAAACTTACTCATTTTCCCGGTCCTTAATCTTTTGAATTTTCATCTCAAGCTTTTCCTTATCCCCCCCCAGAATAATTGCCTTTAAGTAGTATGATTCGGCGATCTGATAACTTCCCAGGGCCCGCTGTATGTCCCCGGCATGTTCATTTACTTCCGGATCATTTTCTCCTCCTTTATCCAGGGCAAACAAAATATATTTTTCTGCTTCCTCGTAGGCTTTCAACTTATAAAGAACCCAGGCATAGGTATCCAGAAATGTGGCATTATCCGGATTATTCTTTACTACATTTGAGCTCCATTCTCTTGCCTTATCCAGTTTCTCTCCCCGCTCTGCCAGGTAATAGCTATAATTATTCAATACCATATAATTATCGGGCTCTTCCAGAATTAACAATTCAAACAAAGAATCGGATTTCGCGTAATCATCGCATCTGTAATAGGCTTCGGCAACAAGCATTTTAGCCTGTGAGGCATATTCCGCAGATGAAAATTTCAGATAATCTACTCCTTCAAAATTAGCAATAAGCGCTTCAAATTCATTTCCCTGATAATAGGCGATTCCCCGGAAGAACCTGATATCCGCGCTATCCGGATACTGCTCAAGGGCCTTGGTGCTTATATAAATAAGCTCTTCATCCTGTCCGGAAGCATTGGCCAACATAATGGATTGCATATAAATATTGTAAGTCCCTTTCTGTAGTTCCAGATATTCTTTCAAATGGCTGTAAGCCATGGGATAATTCTGTGTCTGAATATAGAAGTCTGCAGCAATCAGTCTAACATCGCTCTCTTCGGGATGAGTCTCAGCCATTACTTCAATAACCCTGCTTAATTCTTCTGAATACCTCTGAGACTGTTCTTCATCTGAAAGATAATAGGACAAAATGGCCATTTTACGGTTCACTTCAATCTGTTTGCTTCCAAAAGATCTGGCCAGGTATTTATAACTGTTTTCATAGTCTTCCTGCTGCCGGTAATAGTCCGTCAGATTGGTCAGGGCAAAAATATTCAGACTATCTACTTCAAGAATTTCAAGGTAGTAGTTGGCGGCGGCGGTCTCGTCTCCGCTTTTTAAACAGAGTTCTGCGGCAACAATTCTAAACTGTATTGCCTCGGGAAAAAGAATCATTACTTTTTCTATTTCCTCCCTGGCAAGCTCGTATTTTTCTTCACTTTCATAGATGGAGGCTTTCAGTAAGGTAATCTTCTCACTGAAACCCTTATCCTTTTCTATACCTTCCAGTATTTTAATGGCCCTGGAGGGCTTTTTCATTGTGAAATAGGTGACTGCCAGTTTAAATTCCCATTCTGTTTTCTCAGGCTCATTCTTGATTTTCTTCTTTAGAATATCAAGGGCCTCTTCATATTTCTCCAAAGCCCCCAGAGAATTCAGATAAGCTACGCTATACCATTCATTATCAGGCTCCAGTGCATAGGCCTTTCCAAGATAGGTGTGGGCCAGGTCTAATTGTTTGGTGTTGAGGTAGATAGAACCGGATTCGTAATATGCAACCGCACAGTCTGGCTTGTCTTTAATAACCAGGCCGTAGAGTTTAATGGCTTCCCCCAAATTTCCCAGGTTCTTTTGTTTTACAGCCTCAATCAGGGCGTACTGATAATCCTTGTTATCATTCTGCTCCTGTCCCCTCGAAATCAAAGATAAAGAGAACATTAATCCCAGCGATAAACCTATAATAACACCTTTCATCTTCTTCTTATTTGGTACCGGTATGTCCGAAACCTCCATCCCCCCGTTTCGATTCATCCAGGGATCCAACCAGATTCCATTGAACGCTTTCTACCTTATTAATAACCATCTGGCATATTCGTTCACCATGTTCTACAATAAATTCTTCACCGGAAAGATTCACTAAAATAATCCCGATCTCGCCCCTGTAGTCCGCGTCTATGGTCCCGGGGGTATTTAGAACAGATATTCCCTTTTTCAGGGCCAATCCGCTCCTGGGTCTGATCTGGGCCTCATATCCTTCGGGTAATTCCATATACAATCCAGTGGGAATAAGCTTTCGCTCCAGAGGTTTCAGGTTAACTGGCTGTTCAAGATTGGCGCGAAGATCCATTCCCGCCGAACTGGGCGTACTGTAGTCTGGCAAAGGATTTCCTGAACTGTTTACAATTTTTACTTTCATCACAACTAGCTGCTTTTGTATTTATTAAATGTCCCTCTTTCTCCCAACCATACCGTTGCACCAAAAATCATCAGAAGTAACAGTGCCCATAAATTCCCGGGGCCCCAAATATTCTGCAAAAATAGCTCATTGCTTAGATATATGAATACCGCAAGAGCTATATATGCTAAGATTCGTCCCGCCTGGTAAGGAATGGCATAATGCTTTCTCGACCAAAGATAAGATATGATTACCATAGTACTGTAGCAGATCAGGTGCGCCCATGCCGATGCCACATAGCCATACTTGGGAATAAACAGCACATTCACCACAATGGTTATCAGAGCCCCCAATAACACCAGCACGGCTCCGAAATAGGTCTTATTGGTCAGTTTATACCATATGGAAAGATTAAAAAAGATGCCCATCACCAGGTTGGCCATTAAAACCACTGGAACAATTTGTACCCCTTCCCTGAAATCTGACCCAATAAAGAGAATAAAATAGTCCAGATACAGATTAACCAGCAGGAAAATAAAGAGCCCGGCAAGCACAAAGAACAGCATCACATCGGCATATAGCTTCTGAGCATTTTTTTCTCCTGATTTTGAGAAAAAGAAGGGTTCCGCAGCATATTTAAACATTTGCACAAACAGGGTCATCAAGACCGCAAGTTTGTAGTTGGCCCCGTATATTCCCAGCTGTTCCATGGGGTTTTGCTCAAGGGGAATCATATGCTTCAGTAGAATCCTGTCCAGGGCTTCATTTACAGTACCTGCCAGTCCGGCAATTAGCAGGGGGTAGGAGTATTTGAGAATTACTTTAAACAGCACCCTGTCAAAAACGGAGCGAAAAGCGGCCAGCATATCAGGAACAAGCAACAGTAGCTTAAGTGAAGAAGCAATCAGGTTGGATATCAGAACATATCCAACACCAATATTCTCATTGTAAAGAAGAGATACCAATTCCGAATCGGCGTGCCTTGGGCAATATCGTAGAAAAAAGAGGTTCAGTCCAATATTCACAGATACTTCCACAATACGTATTAAGGCATATTTCAAGGGCTGGTTGCGCAGCCGTATCCTTGCAAAGGGAATGGTCGTTAAGGCATCGATCCCAACAATGGCTGCCAGCATTTTAATATATTCGGGATGTTGGGCATAGCCAATAAAAGAGCTGATTGGGTTTGCCCATATAAGCACCAAAACAATAAAAAGCAAGGAGGTGAATAACAGAGATCCCAGTACGGTTGTGTAAACCCGGTCCTTCTGTTCTGAATTACTTGCATAGCGGAAATAACCTGTTTCCATGCCATAGGTTAAAATCACCAGAAGAAAAACCACATACGCATAAAGCTCCGTAATAATCCCATAGGTAGCTCTTTCAAAAACTCTTGTGTAGAAGGGGGTAAGCAAGAGGTAGTTGAGTAGTCTTGGCAATACAATGCCAAGACCATATACGGCAGTCTGCCCGAATAATTGTTTAATGGGATTATTCAATCTGTCGGCAAGGTTTCTGCAAAAGTAGCATTATCCGAAGGCTTGATTACTCGTCGGACGATTTTTTATTAAACAGCAGGTAACCAAAACTCAGCTGGGCAATCCATGGATTCTCATCATTTTCAATGTATCCAAAGTGTAAAGAGATGGGGCCTGCCACCGACACAAAATTCAGGGAAGCATGAACCATAATATTCAAACTTTTAAAATAGTTGCCTAAATAGGCATGGTTATTACTATCCCGCAGGATCTCCTGGACCGGAACATACACATAAGTCTCCAGCTTGGCATGAAGCTGTTTTGTGAAATTGTATACCGGCATAAGGCCGACTGCCAGAAATTGATTTGCTCTGTAATGCTCCATAAACAGAGCCTTTGTTATCATATTAGGTTGAAAAACCGGCGCCTCGATAATTGTTGAATAATAATTGCTCAGTAAGGGATGAAGCGTGGCCTGCACCTTAAAATAATAACCCAGTGAAAAGGGACTATTAAAAGGGATGTATCCACAATTCTCTATATGGGCCGACAACCAGTAGTAATTTGTCTTTTTGTTACTCTCATCCTGGGACGTTGAGCCGGGAACATAGGATTCCTGCCCGTATCCTCCACGAAGCGATATGATCCGCCGGGTGCCTTCTGTGGCAAATTGCTTATTGTTCAGCGTGTTCCTTTCACCGGCCGCATAAATAGAAACCTTGTTAACGGTTGAAACGTCCGACGTATCGGTGGAGGAAAAATCCTTCGTCATGTAATAAATCTCCTTATTCCGCCCGATCCCCAGCCCGCCTTTGAAAATTCCATTGATCCTCAAAGGGGTGCCCACCTCAAATCTGAAATTTACTTCATCCTCGGTGATATAAGATGGTTTCTGGTCCTCAAAAAAGAAATTGGTGTTATAAGCATTGTGTTGATAGCCGTTATAATTAAAATTTCCCTGTAAAAACAGTGGAATCCTTGCGGGATAGTCAAATCTGAACCCCAGATTGGCCCCGTTATAGAAGCGTCCGAATTGGACGCTGCCCTTCAGAAGGGTGCTGACTTCTGAAATTTGCCGGTAACTGAAACCCAGGTAGGTTTGAGCCATTCCTGTGCTTGCAAAAAAGAGCCCAAACTTTGCCTCCAGGGCCGCCTTGGGTATCACCCTGAGTTTCATGGTAAAAAGGCTGTCTTCCGGTCTGTAGATTGCTCTTGGGTAGATATATAAAAGACTTTTATCATAGGCCAGCTTCAGGTATTCTCTTTTCATTTCATCCACATCCAGAATGGAATCCGAGTCCCTGATTGACCGTTCTATATAATATTTCTGCTTATCATTTAAGCCATCAATTTCGAATTTGTTAAAGCGAAGTTCCGGAAGCTTCCTGTTAAATTCCTCTCTTCTCCGGGTCAATGAGCTTGTGTCCTCTGCTGTTCGGCTAATAAGCATTTTAATACTGTCCATTTTAGCCATGGTTGTATTGTAGCCTATCTCCACAAATTCATCCAGCTTATCAAAAGCAAGTAAAGATTCCTTCCCGAAATCCATATCAATCAGTATGCCCTTCTCCGGATCAATTTCATAGCTGGAAGACTTCATTACAATATTCTCGATCTGGGCCAGAATATCAAACTCATCAGGGGGCGTGTTACCCTGGGCCGCTTTGCTTCCAATGATCACATCCGGATTAAATTGTTCGATGACATGTTGAACCGGGAAATTATTGTAGATGCCTCCATCGTACATGATATTTCCATCCATTACGATGGGGCGAAAATAGAGAGGAACTGTCATGGAGGCTCTGACTGCCTGCGCCAGGTCTCCTTTTCTGAACACAACTTCTTTGCTATTACTGATATCAACAGCATTGCATAAAAAAGGAACAAACAGGCTGTCAAAATCATAGCCCGCTGCTGCGCTAGCCCTGGTAAATATCTCCATAAATGCAAAATCCATCAGGTGGTTGGGGATAACACTCAAAGGCAATCTGGTTTTTGGAACAGTGTCCTTTATATCAATCCCTATAGTGATAATATCTGGTTCGGGTTCTTCGGCTTTGAAATAGTATTTGTGCTCCTCCTGCAATTCACCACTCATCCAATACTTGAACTCATCCGAGCTGATAATACCAATTATCTCATCTGTACTAAGGCCCATGGCATAACAGCCCCCAACAATTGCACCCATGGAGGTGCCGCCTATATAATCGATGGGAATTTTGTTTTCTTCCAGGGCCTTGATCACCCCGATATGCGCCAGACCCTTGGATCCTCCTCCGCTTAATACGAGCCCCACGGACTGTCCTGAAGCCACAAATGGCTGGATAGCAATTATTACGAGTATGAAATACTTTTTCAACATTCGTTTTATCTTTGCAGGACTATTCTATACTAAAAATACATCAATTATGTTGAAGAGAAATCTGTTCGCTCCGATTGTTTACATAATCTTAATATTCGTTTTACCATCCTCCTCCGCCAAGGCACAAGATTCGAATAGTGAGCATCTTATTAAAATTGAAACCAGTAAGGGCAATATGATCATCAAGCTCTATAATGAAACTCCCGCTCACCGTGACAATATGATCAAGCTGATTAAGGAGGGGTTTTACAAGGATCAGCTTTTTCACAGGGTCATCAAAGATTTTATGATTCAGGGTGGGGATCCTCATTCCACAGGAGCAGAAAAAGGTCAACGCCTCGGAGCGGGTAATCCAGGTTATACCGTCCCTGCTGAATTCAATAAAAACCTTATTCATAAAAAAGGAGCTCTGGCAGCGGCCAGAAAAGGGGATGCCGTAAATCCACAACAGGCTTCCAGTGGTTCTCAGTTTTACCTGGTACAGGGCAGGGTTCTTACACCTGAAGAACTCAATATTCTAACGCAAAGGGGTATGGCCAGCTTTACTGAAGAGAGTTCCAAAATATACACGACCCTGGGGGGAACACCCCATCTTGACGGGTCTTATACTGTTTTTGGTGAAGTCATAGAGGGCCTGGAGATAATTGATGTAATCGCCTCTGAGCCATGTGATGCCTATAACCGGCCCCTGGAAGATGTAATCTATTCTATTTCCCTGATCAAATAAGCTTGTTTTTTATACTTTTGTATCTCTAATTCAACCAGATATGCTGCATACGATTGATAAAATCCTTGAAGAGGCCAGGCAATTCAATGCCGAATCAAAGGAAGAAATTGAACAGTTCCGGATCAAATACCTGGGCAAAAAGGGGGCTCTTTCCGAACTTTTCAAGAACTTTAAGGGGGTTCCTGCTGAAGAGAAGAAGGAAGTGGGACAGAAGATCAATCAGCTAAAGCAGTTTATCTCTGAAAAAATTGAAAGCTTACTGTCAGATATTTCTGTTGAATCCGGTCAGGATGAGAGCCGCGATCTAAGTCTGCCCGGCCCGCCTTTCAGCACCGGAGCAAGGCATCCTATCTCCATTGTACGAAATGAGATCATCTCCATTTTTGACAGGTTGGGATATACTATTTCTGAGGGTCCTGAAATTGAAGATGACTGGCATGTGTTTTCTTCCCTGAACTTTCCCCCCGAACATCCCGCCCGCGATATGCAGGACACTTTCTTTATTGAAAAAGATCCTGATATCCTTCTCCGTACACATACCTCCTCGGTGCAGGTCAGGGTGATGGAAAAAGAATCCCTCCCCATACGGACCATTTCTCCTGGCAGAGTGTTCCGAAATGAAGCCATTTCGGCCAGGGCACACTGTATATTTCACCAGGTCGAAGGTCTTTATATTGATAAGAATGTCTCCTTTGCCGATCTAAAACAAACCCTGCTGTATTTTGCCCGTGAAATGTTTGGAAGCCATGTGGAGATTCGTCTTCGCCCGTCTTATTTCCCTTTCACCGAACCCTCTGCCGAAATGGATATCTCTTGCCAGATCTGTGGAGGTACGGGTTGCAATGTGTGTAAATACACAGGATGGCTGGAAATCCTGGGTTGTGGAATGGTCGATCCCAATGTCCTGGAATTCAATGGAATTGACTCTAATAAATATACCGGATTTGCCTTTGGGATGGGCATTGAACGGGTTGCCATGCTCAAATACCAGGTAAAGGATCTGAGGCTCTACTTTGAAAATGACCTTCGCTTTCTGGAACAATTCAAAGCAGCATATTAAAACCTCTCAGACTTACACGGTCTATTTTTTCGTGAAGTGCTTATTTAGCTACGCTAAACAACCGAGCTTGCGAGCTCAGCCGAAGCTAATACCAGTTCACTCAAAAACACACCGTATAAGCATGGGATTTATTATTCTTCTATGATTATTTCATAGGAGATGGGGAAGGCCTTGCTGTAATTGGCATAAACACCACAATACCTTGAGCTTGATAAGTATATGGCTTTTTCCACAAGTTTCCGGTTGATCTCTTTTCCCTTCATCCTGTAAATAATCTTCATTCCTTCAAATCTCTTGGGGTGTTCTTCAGTAATATCTCCTTCAACATCGACGGAGAATTCATCAAACTCCACCCTCATTTTTTTTAGCAATGCTGCTACATCCATTCCGGTACAACCAGCCAGTGCAATCATCATCAGCGGCTTTGGCCTGGGCCCCGTATTCTTTCCTCCGTGTTCCATGGAAGAATCCATATAAATCTTATGTCCGTCTACTTCTGCTTCAAAAGCAAGGTCGCTAAGCCATTTTGTTGTGATTGTTTCCTTCATGGGTCTGTTTTTCAATAGTTATTTCGCTATTTTTGATTCTTATATTTTAGAGCAATGCATAACGATCCTCTTGATTTAAGCTGTGATTCCTGCACCATCCGTACCCATCCTCTGTTTCGTCATCTGGAGGACCGGGAGTTGCAGGTGATTATGCTCAACAAGATAACAGAAACTTATAAAAGAGGTTCAATCGTATACCAGGAAGGAACCCGCATGAAAGGTTTTTATTGCGTCCAGTCGGGTATTATTAAAATATATCAAACCGGATTTGATGGAAAAGAACAGATTATCCGCTTTGCTAAGCCGGGCGACATTATTGGATACCGGTCTGTGGTGAGTAATGAACCGGCCTGCACCACCACGGAAGTAATCGAAGAGTCTGTGCTCTGTCATATTCCGACTGAAATTCTTCTCAATCTTGTAAAAACCAATGGCAACTTCGCCGTGGAATTGATGAGATTAACCTGCAAAGAGCTGGGAGAAGCCAATTCCTACATAACAGATATCGCACAAAAAACAGTCAGGGAGAGGTTGGCGGAAATTCTGATACACCTCGATGAAGAATTTGGAGAAGATTCCCAGGGAATACTTAAAATATCACTGACCCGTGAAGAACTCTCCAATATTGTGGGAACCGCAACAGAGTCAATCATCAGACTACTTTCAGAATTTAAATCCCAGGGGCATATTGAAATAAATGGCAGGAAAATAAAAATCCTGGACAAGCCAGGATTGAAGTACATCGCTAATATCTAAGCGCCTAAATCATTCAACCATTCTGTTGATGACAATATGGCCAATCAGGCCACTGATGATTAATACAAGACTGAGGGCAAGATTTGCATTTGTTTGTGATCCAGTAAAAACCACAACTCCCAGGATAATAACACCTATGAGTATTACAAGGAGTCCGGCGTTTTTCAATAAAGTTCCTAACATAACTGCAATGGTTTCAATTCCTCACAAATATATACAAAATATCAAAATAAAAAGTTTTGATTATCTCTATATTTCCCAAGGTGTTCATAAGCGATCTTTGTAACCTCTCTTCCTCTGGGTGTTCGCTTAATATAGCCCTCTTTAATTAAAAATGGTTCATAGACCTCTTCAATGGTCCCCGCCTCTTCTCCAACGGCTGTAGCAATGGTATTTAATCCAACAGGCCCGCCCTGAAACTTATCAATAATGGTGTTGAGAATTTTATTATCCATCTCATCCAGTCCCGAACGATCAATATTCAGCGCGTCCAGTCCATACCTGGTAATCTCCATATCAATAATTCCATTTCCTTTTACCTGGGCAAAATCCCTGATCCTTCTCAACAATGCATTGGCAATTCGGGGTGTTCCCCTGCTCCTCGAGGCTATTTCAACGGCCGCATCGCCTTTTATTTCCACCTTCAATATCCCCGACGATCTCTTTACAATACCGGTAAGTATATCTGCATCATAGTATTCCAGCAGGGAATTAATTCCAAAACGGGCCCGAAGCGGTCCTGTTAATAATCCCGACCTTGTGGTGGCACCAATCAGGGTAAAGGGTTGCAGGGTAAGTTGTACAGAACGCGCAGCCGGCCCCTTATCAATCATGATATCGATACAATAATCCTCCATGGCGGAGTACAGATACTCTTCAACAATAGGGGAAAGGCGGTGAATCTCATCAATAAACAATACATCTCCCTCCTCGAGCCCGGTTAAGAGGCCGGCCAGATCTCCCGGTTTATCAAGAACCGGACCGGAGGTTATTTTTATACCTACCTCCATTTCATTGGCAATAATATGGGCCAGGGTGGTTTTCCCTAATCCCGGTGGTCCATGCAAGAGCACATGATCCAGGGCTTCATCCCGCAAACGTGCAGCTTCAACAAAGATTTTTAAATTCTTTACAATCTTTTTCTGCCCGTCAAAATCTGCAAATTCAGCTGGCCGTAAGCGGCTTTCAACCTCTAAATCGCTATCGGATAAATTTTCATCTCTGAATTCAAAATCTTCTACCATGGAATTATCAACGAATTAATTTAATATCGCTTTCCGGAAGTTTCAATTTAACACCATTTATCCGCTGTTCTTCGTTGTTTTTATATGTGATTGTCATTACAAGGTTCCCTTCCGTATCATACTTCTTCCAGTTCTTTTCCCTTATACCCATCTCGTAATATTGCTCCTCCTTCAAAGATCCGTCTGGATAATAATACTTGTGCCTTTTATCTGGATTACCCTGTGAATAGGATCCTTCATATTTCAGTACTCCGCTGGGATAATAATACCTCCAAATACCCTCTCTCAGGCCAATCACATAACTACCTCTTTCTTCATGATCGCCAACCTGGTAAATCCATTCACCTTCTTTCTCTCCTCCAATATAATCACCCTTGGTTAGAATATTTCCAAGATGATCATATTCCACAAACATTCCGTCTTCTCTTCCGTTAAAAAAGCTTTCTTCTCTCCACTTGTTTCCATTTGGATAATACCAGTTCCATATACCCATAAGCCTGTCTCTATCAAATCTCCCCTTCTGTTCAACGCTTCCATTACTCGAATAATAAGTCCAGTTACCCGATTTCTGATTCTCCACATAAGTGCCTTTTGCCCGCACCTCTCCGGTGGGATAAAAATCGGTCCATGGACCCCTTCTTAAGCCCTGAGCATCAATAATCCCTTCCGAAACTTTCTGACCCAGCTCATTATAGAGATAAGCATTTACAACCACTCCTGCTGTATCAAAAAAGCGGTGAATTCCCACAGGTATACCCTCCTTGTATCCCCCGGTAAAGATGAGTCGGCCTTCCTGGTCAAAAGTGCTTTTCATATCCAGCAGCTCTTTCATATCCTCATCAATCTCTTCCATGACTTTTCCGCGCTCGTAACGAAGCGCCATGACTAAATCACCCCTACCATCAAACTCCCTGTAATAGCCATGAAGCTGATTATCCAGATAATTCTCTTCCTTTTTTATTCTGCCGTTTGAATAATACTCCCTGAAAGTACCCTGTTTATTTCCATCCGGGTCTGTTCTGTTTACACGCTCCCTGTTTATGACATAGTTGTCCTTGTACTGTACCACGGTAATCAGTGTACTATCCTTGGAAAATTCTCTCGATAAGCCCTGCTTTTTTCCATCCTTATAATACACAATCAGCTTTAACTCCCCAGTGGGATGATAGTAAAAAGAAGACCCTTCTTTTCTTCCATTAACATACAACTCACTGGAAATCAAGGTAGCCTGCCCCGGATTTTGGGGATTGTCAAATATAAACTTATTGGAATACCCGCTTTTCTCTCCAATCTTATATGAGATCTGCTCAGTCATTTCACCCGCCTGGTTATAAAAGTTCCAGATGCTGTCCAGCAAAAAATTGGTCCTTTTCCCTTCAGATTTTATTACACCCGTTACATAATAGGTTCTCCAGTATCCGTCTGGCTTTCCATCGCGCATCATTCCTTCGCTTGAAACCTGGCCGTTAGGATAAATAAACTGAACCGGGCCATTAAGTACTTCTTCTCCCTGAGCAGATAGCTGTAAATTCCACAATCCCAAAATGAGGAACGGGAAAACGTAGTGAAATAGCCTTTTTAACATGAAACTTACTTATAATTGAAGTCGGTTTGATATTTCTAGCATTCTTACAATTGATCCCCGTGCTCTATCCATCAAATCCTGTTCCAAAGTTATCTCAGGAAGCTCATACTTCAAAGTATTATAGATCTTTTTAAGAGATATAAGCTTCATATATTTACAATCGTTGCACGCACAGGTTGAATCCTTTGGGGGTGCGGGTATAAATAGTTTATCAGGACTGGACTTTCTCATCTGGTGAAGGATACCAGACTCTGTCGCTACAATAAACGATTTACCACTGTTCTGAATAGTATAGTTCAATAAAGAAGTAGTAGATCCAATATGATCAGCTACAATCAGGATTTGCTTCTCACACTCAGGATGGGCAATTATCTGAGAATCAGGATTTTTCTTTTTAAGTTCAAGAATTCTTTCCAGGCTGAACTCCTCATGCACATGACAGGCTCCATCCCAGATAAGCATATTCCTTCCCGTCATACTATTGATATAATTACCAAGGTTACGATCTGGTGCAAATATGATTTTTTCTTCTTTGGGGAGACTCTCTACAATCTGAAGTGCATTGGTGGAGGTACAGATTATATCCGTAAGTGCTTTGATTTCCGCGGTAGTATTTACATAAGAAATTACAGTGTGTCCTGGATTCTTCTCTTTAAATGCTGCAAAATCTTCCGGGGGACAGGAATCAGCAAGGGAACAACCAGCCCTGCAGATCCGGAATCAGGACCTTCTTATCCGGCGCCAGTATTTTAGCTGTTTCAGCCATAAAATGAACTCCAGCAAAAAGAATAATATCTGCTTCTGTGGCCGCTGCCTGCTGCGACAATCCCAGGCTATCTCCTACAAAATCAGCAATATCCTGTATTTCACCCTCCTGGTAAAAATGAGCAAGGATCACTGCATTTTTTTCTTTTCTCATGCGATTGATCTCATCAACAATATTGATAGATTTATCCACATCAAGGTCAATGTATCCTAAGTTTTCCAAATCCGATTTATTCACAATATTCATCTTATATATATATTATCATATTAAATTAATAAATCTTACTAATGATGATGATAGGCGGTTGATTCTGTTTTAAAAAAAGCCGGCTTATCTTTGCATATTCAATTATTGAAAGGTTTAACACACTCTATTAACAATCTGGATATTTGTTAAGTTTTGAATACAGGCACTTTAGATAAAAACTTAACAACTGTTAACATTGCACCGATTTAATAAAAATATACCTGGAACAAAGATAACGACTGTTGATAATCTGTTTATCTTTCATGGCAAATTTAGTGTAATTCATGGGTTCGGGGGGAGTAAGGGCACAAGCCTGTGGTTTTAAAAATCAATTAACAACAAATTAACACCTGAATTGTTAAGAAAATAGAATTATGAAAAAGACCCTGGCCATTGCATCGGACCATGCCGGATACTCTGATGAAGCTTAGCATAATTACAGTACCTGGAGGAAAAAGGGTATGAGCTAAAAGATTTTGGCACAGACTCAACAACAGCCGTTAATTATCCGGATTTTGGACACCCCCTTGCCGAGGCTGTTGAATCCGGCGATTTTGATTTGGGCATATCTATATGCGGTAGCGGAAACGGAATCAACATGGTAACAAATAAACACCAGGGGATTCGGGGCGCATTGTGTTGGAACGGGGAAGTTTCCAGAATGGCCAGATTACATAATGACGCAAATATTTGTTCTCTGCCGGCAAGGTATATTAACCTGGATACAGCCATTGAGATTGTGGATGCTTTTCTTGAAACCGATTATGAAGGGGGGAGACACGATATCAGAATAAAAAATATACCCATTAAGAAGTAGGCGATGATATCTCATAGCAGCAAATATGCCATCCGGGCACTGATTTATCTGGAGCTCTACTCTTCGCCTCAGAAAAAAAAGGGCATAAAAAAGATAGCGGAAGAACTTAATATTCCCTCACCTTTTCTGGGGAAGATTTTACAGGTACTGGTCAAGCATCAGCTACTCGCTTCCTCCAAAGGCCCCAATGGGGGTTTCTATCTGAACAAGCCAGCCATAGATATCCAGCTTATGGAGATCATAGAGATTATGGATGGAACGGATATATTAAATGATTGTGTGATACGAACAGCACCCTGTGATCACAAACAGCCCTGTAGCATGCACCATAAACTTGCCCCCTTAAGAACAGAGATAAAACGCCTTTTTACCACAGAAACCATTGCCGACCTGGTGTATGAATTCAGAGAAGGAAAAGAGAGAATCAGGATTTAAGAAAGCGGAACATCCGAAATCCGCCAAAGAGCCGGAAAACCAGATAAGCGCCCAGCAGCCCCAAAGAATTAGCCAACAGATCGGACCATTCGGCCGAGCGGGAGGGCACAACAGTAGCCTGCAGAACTTCAATCAATGTGCTTGCCAGGAAAATTACCAGGATGATAATAAAATGATATATAATGCATTGACGTGAACAGCGGCTTTCCATCAGGGCGACAAAACCAAGTGAGCCATACATAATACAATGGGCTATTTTATCAATATAGGGAATGGAATAAAGGGCTGAATCGGGCAGGCGGCTGCTGGGCGCCAGGCTTAACAAAGCAATTACAAGAGCCAGAAGGATGGAAAATTTATATTGGAACACGTACCTTAGCATATACAGAAGGCATATTTTAGCCTGCACAAATATGATAATAAAATTGGAATGAGAACTACTGAGCTGCTCGCTTTCCTTCAGGAAGAGAAGATAGAAACCTGGTTTGACCTTGGGCTTTTCCTGGATCGCTTCAAGGAAGAGCAGGCCTATCCGTCGATTCAGCGGGAAGGAACATTTGATAATTTCAAAGAGGAACTCAGGACCGGAGGTGTGGCTATGCTGACCTTTCACTATATGGTGGACGGGGTGACCGTTGAGGCGGATAAGTATGCTTCCCTTTTAAGACGTAACATGCCGGGGATTCCGGTGCACTATATTGCCGGGAACATACATTCAAAAACAGCTCCCTTTATACAGCAGGATTATATAAAAAAAGTGATCCCCGAGCTGGCCGGATTCAACGAGTGGGAATTGTATGATGACTTCTACTTTTCAAAACTTGAACGTGGAGGGCCGCTTTACAATGCTCTTATCGGGAAATTGTGGAAGCAGACCCTGACTATTGTGGAAAAACTGGGTTCTTATATTGAGGAGCAGGGGATAAACCTGCTCTATATTATAAACGTCTGCTCCAACCCCGGGAACGTGGCCTATGCGCTGGCCCTGGTTTTGATTTCAGAATTCATGAAAATTCCGGCAATCAATAATAACCATGATTTTTACTGGGAGGGAGGCATGTGTATGGCCGACCGGGAAAAGGAAGGGAGCAGAACCGGACCAAGGGATTTCTTCTTTACAAATAGTCACCTGGGAGAGGTTTTTTCAATTATTACTTTACTTTTCCCCTGGCAGTCGCGCACCTGGATAAATGTGAATATAAACAGGGGACAAAGCGAACACCTGGTTCGCCTGAATGGTCACAATCCAGCCAACGTTATGGAGATCGGGACCGCAGTAGATACCACACTTTATACAAAGAGCGATAAGCGAAAAAACATAAATACCTTTATCCAGCTGGAAAGCATTCTTTCGCGATACGGCGATAAGCTTAGCAGCTATTCGGTTGAAGATGTACTTGCCCGGGAATTGGTCACAGAAAAGAATCCAAGACCCCTTCTGATCGGGGAAAGCTCCAAAGTAGTGGATCATTTTATCAGGGAGAATATTATTCTGCTGCAACCCACCAGGATCATCTCCAGGAAGAGGATAGAAACCTCGTTCAGCCTCTTGTTAAAAATGTTTCAGGAGGAGGAGATGAGAATGAGGCTCAGGAAGACTTCAAACCTGAAGGTGACCCTTATTATTACCGGCCCCATTGCTTCAGGTCATTACAACTATTGTATAAAATTAATTGAGCGGTTCAGGGAGCTTCTTGATGAGGCTGAGCCCGAACTAAAAAAGAGAATTTACCTGGCCCTGTTATTCGGTGAGCTGGATCGTGATGCATTTAAAGAGAAGCATGAGAACCCGGCAGGTATCGCAGAGCTCTACAATATTTCCTCCCTTGTGCTTTTACCCAGTAAAACAGAGGGACGGGGTCTTCCCATTATTGAAGCCACGGCCTGCGGAACGCCCATATTTTGCAGGAGGTATGAGCCAGAGACAGTATATTCAGAAGTAATTGGCAAACACCTGGGGGAGCGGGACCGCTTAAAGGTTATGGAGTTTAAGGGAAAAAGAATTTCCGACGGAATGGTAAAACGGATTACAGACAGGATCTTTTTCCCCCACCGCTATACCGACGAGATAAGGCATAACCAGCGGGTTGTATACAAGCGATACAGCCTGGATGCACTAAACGAGAATTTGTACCAAATTCTGCAGCGGCTGTACCAACAGTTAAAGGGAAATGAAAAAATCCTGAGGATTGTGCGCGAAAGCCTGGATGACTACCGGGAAATGGTGGGTTTTTCAAATGAAAATCTTCACGCATTACTGGATACCAGGCACCGGCAGTACCTGCCGGGTTATTCAAAGCTTTCGTTTATGTTTATGTTGAAATCGCTGATAGATCCCAGTTTTTTTCGCGTGGAACAGCAACGGATCAGGGGCATGGCCTTTGATTTTTCCCAAACCATTGTCACCAATGATCCCGATTCGGGTTTTATTCCTGAAAAAATCATTAACCGCTTTTATAATGCGGTGGAAACATTATTTGAATACAGGGAGGGCAGCAAGAAAATTCAGCACGATCACTCCATGTCTTACCGGCATCGTAACAATTATTACTATCCCTACCAGGACTACACCTTTCAGGAGCTGACCGGACTGATCAACCTGCTTTATATTAACATTGTACAACCACATCCGATTAACAAAGTTGACCTGAGCCCACAGTTTTTTACGGACTGGAACCTGGCTTTAATGCAGCTGACTGGAAGCTCTTACCTGGCCATCGACAACAGAAGAAGGTTAATAGAACGGCTCAGACAGAACCTTCCCATTGCCTATTTCCCGGGAGCTTATATCATGTACGAACTGGAATTTTTTGCCCTGCAATCCATGCGTTCCAGAATGAAGCTTCCCCTGGAGCTTACAATTACCAGGGAATTGCTGGAGAAGGAGGCTTCAGAATTACAACCGGTCTACATATTTGCCCAGGAAAAAAATCTCGGGAAGCAGCTCAATAAAGATGAAATCACCGATTATATTGCTAATGGCATATCTGAGGAGCTGAAACTGCTGTATGAGTTTAAGGTGATCCAGATAATTCGCACCAAACAGGTATGTGTGGGCATCCATTTTCCGCAGTTGGGCAGCAGGGCATTGAAAGTGCTGAGAATGATCAAAGAAAAGAATGGGTATATCCTGACCAACCGCAGTAATGCTTCCATGATGACCGACCTGGTTGATATGGACCGTTTTCATATCGGGAAGGTTCCCAATGAGTATACAGCCCATATGATGGGAATACCTGTTTCAAGCGGCTATATACAATATGTACCGGCAGGGGTAAGGGCAACCCTGAGTTATCCGACCCCCGTTCAGACGGCAAAAGATTTTGACAGGGGGATGAAAAGCGATCTTTTTAAAGGACTTGTAAAAAAGCTGGGCGAAGAAAAGGTGTGGTTTGCCATCCGCGAGGATGCTGCCATCAAGGGCAGCCCCTTAAAACATGTGCTCGGACTGCTGGACAGTGGAGGCACAAAAAAAGGGCCTGTTGCTTATGGATTTCTGAGCGGTATCTATAGCGACGGCATGCCTTACAATGGCGCCCTTGCAATTATCAATTTCAAAAACCAAAAATGGGATTTTAGTGCCCTTTCCTCTCCGGGCAAACCAAGGACCGTGAGCCAGTTTGTTCATGCTTTTAAAAGAAAGACGGGTAAAGAAGCACAGATTGCATGGAATGGGGGCTATATAATCAATCCCGAGCTGGCAGGAAAACTTGGATTGCCCGAAAAATATATCGGTTCGCCATTGGGGCTTTTGATTAGCGGAGGAGTCATGAGTTCGGCCCCACTGTTCAACAAGCCGGCCCTTCTTGTTTATAAGGACGGTTCCATTGATATCCAGAGGGTCTCCTGCAAAGAAGGATTAAGGGTGGGATGGAAAGGACATCAAATTACTTTTGACAGGACGGCATGTAACAACAGTGGAAGGGGGAGCCTTCCCGCCTATTTTGATTTGATGTATCCGGGCGAATCCTTTGAAGGAGACGGGAGAACCATTATCCGGCTATCCGGAAATGTGGTAAAGGAAGTATTGCCAACAGCCAGGGGCGAACAGGTCTCCATTGTTCCGGTTGGACTTACTCTGGTTCTGGATCAGACGGATGTTCCGCCAGGGTTAAAGCCCGGAGAAGTTGTCGATCTGATGGTTCCCGGACTGGAAGAGGTAAAACATGCTGTGGAAGCAGGGCCTCTTTTACTGGACGGGGGTAAGAATATAATTGACATGGAGCTTGAGGGTTGGAAGAGCAGATCATCGATCCGCACGCAGGCCGCAAGGCTTGATTATACGGATATGCGCGGACCTAAAATAGCGGTGGGAATCAACAAAAAGAACGAACTGGCTGTACTGACCATAAATGGAAGAATCAGGGAGTCTGTAGGGGCTACCCACCAGGATATGGCCGAGATCCTTCAAAAACACGGAATGGACAGGGCCATGGGTTTTGATCCTGGAGGCAGCAGCACCCTGGTGGTTGGCGGAACCACCCTGAATATCTCTCCCTACAACAGCAAATATGAGATCGATTCCTACGCTCTTCCCCCGGAACCCAGGGCTGTTTCCAATGCTATCATCGGGTTTATCGAGGACTAGGATATGCGGGGAATTTACATCCATATACCCTTCTGCCGTCAGGCATGCAGATATTGTGACTTCTACTTCTCAGTCAGCCTGAAATATCTGGACAACTTTGTGGACGCTCTGGTAGAAGAGATCAGGCAAAAAGGAGAAAGTAATCCCGGTCGTTCGCTGGAGACCCTCTACCTGGGAGGAGGAACACCATCCCTTTTGTCCACACTCCACCTTGAGAAAATAATTAACGCCATCCACAAGTGCTATTCATTCAAGGAGGACAGTGAATGGACCATCGAATGCAACCCCGATGATTTGAACGCAGACCTCATAAACAGACTTCATGAAACAGGCTTTAATCGTTTGAGTATCGGAATCCAGTCCTTTCATGAAAAGGACCTGCTTATCATGCGCCGGTCCCATAATGCAAAGCAGGCAGAAGCCTCGATCCACCTGGCCAGTTCAGGAGGGTTTGATCTTATAAGTATGGACCTGATCTTTGGGATACCCGGACAGTCCCTTATGGAATGGAAAGAAAACATAGAGCTGGCACTCTCCCTGCCGGTATCGCACCTTTCGGCATACCATCTCACCTTCGAACCCGGAACTGTATTTGATCACTGGAGGAAGACAGGAAGGCTGGTGCCCACACCTGAACAAGAGAGTATAGATCAATACAGAATCCTGAGGGAGAAGATGCAGGATGCAGGGTTTCATCATTATGAGCTGTCCAATTTCGGCCGGGAGGGAGAGGTCTCTAAACACAACATGCTCTACTGGTCGGGACAGCCCTATCTGGGACTGGGCCCTTCGGCCCATTCGTTTGACGGAGACAGGCGAAGTTGGAACGTCTCCTCATTAAAAAGCTATATGGAGCGCCTGGCTTCAGGGAAAGAGATCAGCGAATCGGAAGAGCTTACGGGCAGGGAGCGTTACCATGATTATCTGATTACTTCGCTGCGGACAAAGTGGGGGGCAGACCCCATACATATTGAGAAAAGCTTTGGGGTAGAGTATCGCAGGCATTTTGAAATGCAGGCCCAGGCATTTCTTGAAGCGGGCAGCATGTTATCAGTCTCCGGGAATTTGGTCATCGAACCCGGACAATGGTTGATCACCGACCATATTCTCAGGGCCCTGTTTATGGCTTAGGCTCCGGCCGAAGCACAAGCCTTTTCGATCAATAGTTCCAGTTTTTCCCTAAGGGTGTCGTAGCTAAAATATTTTTTACCCAACTGGAAGTTATAATCAGCTATTTCTTTGGCCAGGGATGAATTATAGATGATCTCAGACATGGCACTGACAGCCTCAGGGCTAAGTTCTCCGTTTTCGATCATCACGGTTTTGAAGCCCTTGCTGCCTATATCGGGCATGTAGACAGGTTTGTAATTATTGACAAAGATGGGCCGTTTGGCCAGAATGGCCTCCACAAAGGCATTTCCAAAACCCTCATAAGTGCTGAAATAGGTGCAGGCCGTAGCTTTGGCATAGGCATCTGATAAGGAAAAACGCACCTCACCGTTTCCATTTGAAAGCCCCTTATTGTGAAAAAGGTGGTAGGCAAAACTTACCTGTTCGCCCAGTTTTAGTTCGTGTATCTGATTAACCAGTTCGTTATAGTAGGCGCTGCCGGCATCATCGGCATAATTGCCGGTAATGATCAGTTTAATTTTTTTATCGTCAAGCTCATGGATCAGGCGAATGGCCGATTCAATTCCCTTTCGTCTTACAATCCGGGTAATCTGGAACAGAAACAGGTCGGAGCTTGAGAAGCCCATGTGTTCGGCCAGTTTTTCATTTTTAGGATTGGGCAAACCAAAAGGCTGATCGAAATCCATCACGTTGGGAACATTGACCGCTTCACGATCAAAACGCTCTTTCAGGGTATTGGCCCCATGGGAATTAATTACTGCATGTACCGAATTTGGAGCGCGAAGGGGAAAGACCTCAGATATAAAATCATTTATTTCCCGGTGCGGTGACACATACCTGTCACCACGCTCCCAGGCAAAATCATGATCATGTGTAACGGTAGGAATTCCAGTTTTATAAACAGCTTTGTTGATGGCCATTCCCATCTCCAGGTGGGAGGGAAGTGCAGAGGCATTTTCAGAGATAAGAAACTCAATTTTTCGCTCCTTGATCCAGTTCATAATCTTTTTGTAGATCACTTTTGAATATAAGTTCAGATGCTCAACGAGTTCCTCCACATTGGTTTCAGGATAGAAAAAGGCTTTTTTCTGACTCCAGAAACTCTCCGGGGAAAAGAAAGACATCTCAGGAACAAGTGTCTCCGTTTCCGGGTCCATGGGACGCTCCTGAAATTGTCCCGAAAGCGTGAATACATTGTGGCCCATTGCTTTCAGGACATCAATCCACTTCTCGGTCTCCAGTGCCACGCCGTCAACGCCACCGATCCGCCCAATAATAATACCGATGTTCATCCCGGAATTAGAAATTTATTTTAATACGAATGAAGATATACCGATTTGTTTTCCTTCCGAATAAAGCTCCACAGTATGCTCTCCGGGTACAATTTCTCCGTCATTGGTCCAGAAAATGGAGACTGGAAGATCTTCGTTTTCGTAATTAATTACCCTGGAAGCGGAGGCGGGAATCTGTTCCCCGTTAAAATCGACCATCTCCAGCTGTGGTGATCCCAGCACTACCTGATCGGGTCTGATAATCCGAAGGAAGATTTGTTTCTCCCCGGCGGGTGTCACTTTGTTGGCCCTGAGCACGAAATCAACCCTTGCCTTCTCGGCTGTTCTGACCCTGTCGGACTCCTTATCACGTTTGTTTAACAGGACCATATTAATCTGGGATGCCTGAAGTGTTGTGGCCAGATTCTTAATTTCCTCCAATTGGGTTTTATCCTTTTCAAGCTGCTCTTTTTCAGTTTCAAGGCGCAATTCGGAGTTGCGCAACTGTTTGTTCTGGGCCATTAACTCCTGGTTTTGCATATTCAGGGAGTCGATCTGAACAATGTAGCTCCTCAATACAGAGCGCAGGGTCTCCATCTCTTTCCGGTACATTCGGATTTTGTATGCATCTTCTGCCTGCATGGAGATTAGTTTGTCAATCTTCTCTTTCTGTTGTTGCATCTCTACCTGGAGTTCCAGGTTGTTTGTTTCCAGGGTATCGTATCTGAAATAGATATTTCGTAGTTCCCCTTCCAGGGAATCTTTTTCAATACGGAAAAATTCCGTTTTCTCAGCCAGATCCGTAGAAACCAGGTTCAGGTTTTTACGCGTATCAAGCAGCATGTACACGGCAACCCCCAGTATAACTACAAGCAGACCGAGAACTCCGTACAAAGCATTTACATTGGTTTTCTTTTCAGCCATATTGAAAGAATTAATTTTTTGCAAATATACACATTACTTTGCAGGCAAGGAACTTACCTCTTCAATGGTGATAATGTTGTTAATAATCGCATAGATGGTCAGGCCGGAAATAGATTTAATACCCAGTTTACTGTTGATATTCTTCCGGTGTGACATGACTGTATGGGCAGACAGGAACAGCTTTTCCGCGATCTCCCGGTTGGTCAATCCCATGGAAACCAGTCTGACGATGGTGGTTTCACGTGGTGAAAGTTCCATGGTATGGCTTTCAGGATCATTGTCCCGGCGGTCAACCAGATTCCGGATTTTAGCGATAAGCGACTCCCGATCCTCCATCAGGTGCATGGACGCCTGGACATCAGATGTAGAAACATCTTGTATAAAACCCTCTTTGTGAGCCTCTTCCAGGAGAATTGTTTTTTCAAGCAATTCAGGTTTTGAAATAAATAAACCGGACCAGCGCTGAAACTCATGCTGAGCGATGATAATATAATCCACGGGACGGCTTTCCAGGTAGGGTACAAAGGATTCGTTTTCACCGAACTCTTTCAGCACCCGAACCCCATGAATCCGGTTGAGCAGGGCAACCACTCCCTTTCGAACCAGGTAGGAGTCAATAACCAGTATGAAACCCCATATCCTCATTCTGATGATACACGGTTAAGCAAGCTTCTCTCCAATTCGGCAACACGCGGAATCAATACCTTATCTTCAACATCGGCATGATCAACCAGGTCTTTCATAAGCATCGCCAGATCGTAAAGCACCTGGTGGCAAAGCTGCAGATCGTCAAAGGGAGGAAGGTATTTGATGATGAGCTCAGACAGATGCTTTAAGCTGGTTTCCAAGCGGTCATGCTCCTGTTCAAATTCCCTGATGGAATAGGTCCGAAGTTTCTGAATAAACTCAGGGTCAGGCTTTTCCCGGGAGGCCTGTTTCTCCAGTTCAAGCACATAAGGAAGAATACGCTCCTCTTCCTGGGAGAGATGGATCATAAAATCCTTCTTGTAATCATTGAAAAAGGTTGTAACCAGATTGATCTCTTTTTCAGATAGCTTAGAATGCTCCATCAGCCTGTGTAGTTTATTCTCTACCGATGGCAGGGCAATATCTTTATAGTAGACATGGGTTGCACTAATATAGTTTACCATGGTACTCAGAGAAAACAGAGAAAGACCCTCCCCCGGCACATACAGCTCATCCAGATAAGCATTGGCAATTTCAAGAAAAAAATCTGTATTAACTCCATGGGCCCGGCATACTTCATCCACGCTAAGTTCTCCAAAACCTGGTTTCAGATTGAAGCGGGGCAAAAGGGGCAGCAGCTGAAGGTTTTCAAGCACTACCCTGTACATGGGCCATTCCCGGGTAATCATCTTTTTTTAGTTTGATTGTGAATTTCCTTTTCAGTAATTCCATATTTTTCATCTTCCTCCAGGTTCCCCAGGGGTTCCACATGAACCATCACATCGTAAATGTTTTTCAGGTTTGACTTAATGCTGTTCTCCACATTTTTAGCGATATCATGTGCCTGTTTGACAGGAAGGTTGGGATCCACCTCAATATCCAGGTTGATCATATAGTAGTGTCCGATTTTCCGCGCCCTGACCCGGTGCGGATTATGAGCTCCTTCCACCGAACGTACCGATTCAAATAATTTATCGTAAACCCCGGTATTGTCGATTCCATCCATCAGGTCAATATTGGATTTCATAAAGATAAGGTAACCCTCATACATGATGAAGAATGAGATCAGCAGGGCGATAATACGATCGACCAGGGGCTCCTTCAGGCTTACAGAAAAAAGCAAACTGACCAGTACACTCAGGGAAAGAATAATATCATTTCGCATGTTACGTGCATTGGCAATAAGCATGGAGCTTTCCACTTTTTTGCCTGTCCTGAATAACAATTGTGTCAGGAGAAGTTTACCCACGATAGAAACAACGGTAACCCAGATGGCAAGCCTGCCTGGCGTTTCCATGGTCCCACCGGCCACCAGTATCTTTATGGTGGAAAAGGCCAGTTGAGCCCCCGCAAAAAAGATCATAAATGATAAAAACTTGGTGGCAACAGTATCGGCTTTTTTATATCCGTATGGGAACTTAATATTGGGAGGTCTGGCGATGATTCTGGCGGCCACAAGTACCACTGCCGATGAAACAATATCGGATAAGGAATCAATTCCATCGGCAATCACGGCGTAACTTCCGGAAATAAACCCCACCCCCAGTTTAAGAAAGGCAAGCAGGGCATTGCCGCCAATGGACCACCATGAAGCGCGAATAATTTTAAGTTCCCTTTTCATCTCTTGTGTTTATGTATGAATCAGGCTGGGAGCATGGTTTGTCTTATATTCGAATTGAAGGGTAATGTGACTGATGCCGCTTTCGTTTTTCAAATACCCCTCTATTTTGTGTTGTATTTGTTTTATCTGGCTCAGCTTAAGATCTTTCTCCAACTCTATATGTGCCTCCAGGTGAAGCTCCTGGTCGGTGAGCATCCAGGCGTGAATATGATGGATGTTTAATACCTCGGGCTCTTGTTCCACCCTCGTTTTAATGGCAGAAAGGTCGAGATGATCTGGTGCCGACTGCATGAGAATATTTACAGAATCCTTCAGTATAATTAATCCGGAACGGATAATGTATATGGATATAGCAAGAGTGATGATGGGATCGATCCAATCGATTTTAAATACACGGATCAGCACACTGCCTATGACCACTACCACAGAAGAGAGACTATCTCCGATCAGGTGTATGTAGGCAGCCTTTACATTAATACTTTTTCCGGCATCCTTTCTAAGGATGAGTAATGCGTAAACATTGGCCAGAAGCCCAATCAATCCGACCACCAGCATAATCATAGAGTTAATGGGGGTCGGGTTTTGCCACCTGAGCCATGCTTCTTTTAAAAGAAAGACGCTCATCACTATCAGGATAACCGCGTTGATAAGTGCAGCCAGAATTTCCATCCTTTTGTATCCAAAGGTCTTTTTCTGATTGGCCTCCCTCTTTCCAATGATGGTAGCCAGGTAGGCAATAAATGTGGCAAAGGTATCGCTGAGATTGTGTAAGGCATCTGACATAAGAGCCAGGCTGCCGGAAAGAATACCCCCAGCTATCTCCACTATAGTGATAACCAGGTTCAGAAAGGTAACCACCAGCAGGTTCTTTTCATTAACTGCATGGTGGCGATGGGAGTGCTTATGTTTAACCCTCTTCTTTTCTGACATCTATATAAACAATAAGAGGCTTATGGCCATGACAGCCATTCCCGCCAGAAATCCATATACGGAATGATGGTGAAGGCCATATTCCCTGGCTGTGGGCAATAGTTCATCAATTGAAATAAAAACCATAATTCCAGCTACACCGGCAAAGATGAAACCAAAGAGATTATCATTCAGGAAGGGCATCAGGATGAACCAGGCAAGGAGGGCACCTATGGGCTCGGCCAGCCCGGACAGAAATGAGAGGAAAAAGCCTTTTTTCTTGTTCCCGGTACCATAGGAGATAGGAACCGATACTGCAATTCCTTCAGGAATATTGTGAATGGCGATGGCAACAGCAATTGGAATGGCCAGGGTGGGGTCGGTTAATCCGGCCATGAATGTGGCTATTCCCTCCGGGAAGTTATGTATACCAATGGCCAGGGCTGTAAACAGCCCCATTCGAACCAGCCGGGGATCCTTCTTGCTGCCATTGGCCATATCTTCCACCTTTCTGATTTCATGGGGATTTTCGTGTGAGGGGATCAACTTGTCGATCAGGGCAATGATTAGAATTCCCGCAAAAAAAGCCAACACGGCGTACCAGGCAGCCAGTTTTTCCCCAAAACCAGGTATAAGAGCCAGGCGTGCTTTTTGTAGAATCTCCACAAAGGAGACATAAACCATCACCCCCGCGGAGAAGCCCAGGCTGACCGAAAGAAAGCGGGTACTGGTGCTTTTTGTAAAAAAGGCCAGGGCACTCCCTATACCGGTCGATAAGCCGGCAAACAGGGTAAGGCCAAATGCAAACCAAAAATTACTCGTCTCCATACAGAACCTTTTTAGCTAGCCTTTCTCCCCTTTTTGGGAGCTTTGGGAATGGGTTCTTGTGAAAAATACTTAGGCCGCTTTTTGGTGTAGATAATCATTGCAATTCCCGCAACAATGAAGGGGAGGCTCAATAATTGTCCCATATTGAATTGCATCCCGGACTCGAAGGGAACCTGGTCGTTTTTCACAAATTCAATTAAAAAGCGGGCAGAAAACAGAAGAATCATAAAAACCCCGAAGATAAAGCCATCCCTGACCTTCATGTAATTTTTACGATAGAAGATAAACAGTATCACAAAAATCAGGATATAACTGAGGGCCTCGTATAGCTGCGTGGGGTGCCGGGCTACTGTTGGAAGAAGCTCTCCGGTGTTGGAGTCATAAAGCCGATCCCGGACAAATTCAAATCCCCAGGGAAGATTGGTGGGCCGTCCATAAATTTCGGAATTGAAAAGATTGCCAAAGCGAATAAAGGATCCACCCAGGGCCACCACTATTACAATACGGTCGATCAGCCACAGGAATGAGAGCTTGTACTTATGAATGTATAGCCAGAGGGAGAGCAAAATCCCAATAGCCGCCCCGTGACTGGCAAGTCCGCCTTTCCATATCTTCAAAATCTCCAGGGGATTTTTCAGGAAGTAGTCGGGCTCATAAAAGAAACAATGACCCAACCTGGCTCCAATAACCGTTCCTACCGCAATGTAGATCAGCAGCTGATCCATCATTTCTGAAGTCAGCCTATCGGTTGCCAGATACCTTGTAAAAACAATATATCCGGACAGGAAAGCCGAGGCAAACATCAATCCATACCACCGGATGCTCAATTGTCCGATACTGAATATTTCAGGATCTACATTCCAGGTAATTGCATCAAAAATCATAACAGGGATCTATTATATGTTAAAGCACAAATATAATAACATTCCGGGGGTTTCCCCTGAAGCTTTTATCTTTGTATGTTTGCACTAAATTCTTAAAAAGTGTCACTTAAATACATTTGGTATCTACCTGTTTTACTCTTTTGCTGGAGCTGTGCCCAGCAGGGAAGCCCCGCTGGTGGCCCACGCGATGAGGATCCTCCGGTGGTGCTTGAATGTGATCCGCCCAACTATAGCACACTTTTTGAAGCAAAAAAGATCCAGATTACTTTCGATGAATACATTGTTCTGGAGAATGTTAATCAGCAATTGATTGTCTCTCCTCCCATGGAAGAAAAGCCGAATGTGAAATTGAAAAAGAAAAGTCTGATCATTGAGTTTGAAGAAGCACTTAGAATAAACACGACCTATACTTTTAATTTTGGGGATGCCATAAAGGACCTTCATGAAGGAAACAAACTTCAGAATTACGAGTATGTATTTTCCACTGGCGAAGTACTGGACTCCATGTCGGTCAGGGGAAAGCTGTTATATGCTGAAAATCTTGAGGTGCCGGACGAAGCTCTTTCCATTATGCTCTATTCCGATCTCAGGGACTCGGTACCCCTTTTGGATATACCACTGTATGTTGGGCGCTCCAACGATAGCGGTGTTTTCAGTGTGAATAATCTGCGCCCGGATGTTTACAAGGTATTTGCCCTGAAGGATGGCAACAATAACTTTTTATTTGATTTGCCTACCGAGGAGATTGCATTCCTGGATACAAGTCTTATTGTGAATGCTGAATTCTCCAGACAATTATTGGGAGATTCGATTATTTCGGCTGCGATGCCCGATACTGTTTATGCTGATTCAAGTGGTGTTGTTTCGGACTCTATTGCCGAAAACAGGCCCGATTTTAACTCCATCTATATAGATTTAATGCTATTTACCGAGGCCCCCGATGTTCAGTATTTGACAAATAATGCAAGAGAGGACAGGAGAAAACTGGAACTTGTTTTTGCCCTTCCCTTAACGGATTCATTCTCCTATCAACCCCTGCTGGCGGCCAATGAAAGCGAACTTCTTTTTCTGGAACATTACTCCGCGCAGCGGGACAGCCTTACGCTATGGGTAAGGGATTCGGTGCATTACAAAAAAGACAGCATATACATAGAGCTGAATTATACAGCAAAGGACACCACTGATCAGTATGTAATCAGGACGGATACGGTGCTATTTTCCTACCGGGAAAAACAGAGCAGGAACAAAAGAGAACAAACGGTTCAAAAGGAAGAAGAAAAACTGGAGCTTACTACCATCAGGGACAATGCCAGCCAGGACCTGAACAAAGACCTGTCTATATACATTGATTTTCCTGTGGAAAATCTGAACGACACCCTCTTCTCTTTGTACAACATTCCCGATTCCGTGGAGATTGCCGTTCCTATTGTGGTAAGAGCCGACAGCCTGCAGCCCTACAGGGTGATTGTCTCAGCCCCCTGGGAATCTGAAGCGAAGTACCGGATGGAGCTAAGGCCCGGGGCCATTACTAGCATTTATCCGATGCAACACGATACGCTGGATGTAAGCTTTAAAACCCGGGATCTGGAGTTTTATGGGCAGATTCTTCTTTCACTGGTAAACGTAAAAAACCAGGTTCTGGTGCAGCTCATCAGCGGCAAAACCCTCATTGAGGAGAGGATTGTGGAAGCTGATGGACAATATAGCTTTCCGTTCCTGGTACCTAAAGAGTATCAGTTCAAATTTATACATGACCGCAACAGGAACGGGAAATGGGATACCGGGAATTACCTGGAGAAATTACAACCCGAACCCGTGGAGCTGCTTCCAGTAAACATCGAAGTAAGATCCAACTGGGATCACGATGTATCCATGGTACTGGAAAAATAGGAATAGCTCTACTATGCTTTTTTATCCAGGCGCTTCCAGATTAGCGCGGCAGCACCAAGTACAGCAATATTCTTTTTCAAAAGAGCAGAAGGAACAATATCGATCTTATTCTGGTAGATGGGCAGGAGGTGTTCCTCCATACTTTTTTTAGCGGGATCAATAATCCATTTTCCTGCTTTGGCCAATCCTCCGAAAATAAAAATCCGGGCGGGACTGATATGGGCTACCGTATCGGCAAGGGCCCGCCCAAGCAGGTAACCGGTTCTTTCAAAAGCTTTGACAGCAATGGGATCGCCAGCTTCAGCAAGGGAGGTGATTATTTTGGGCTTTAATTTAGAGAAGGGTATTTTTCGAAATTCGCTATCAATGTTTTCTTCAGCCATCAACTCAAAAACGGTTCGTTTGATACCGGTGGCTGACACATAAGCTTCAAGACAACCCCTTTTGCCACACCCACACTGCCGGCCATGGTCATAAACAAGAACGTGTCCCAGCTCTCCGGCAAAACCATCGTGCCCGTAAATAATATCTCCATTCACCACAAGACCACTTCCAAGACCGGTACCCAGGGTGATCATCACAAAATTTTTCAGATCACCGGCATCCCCAAAAAGCATTTCCCCCAGGGCCGCGGCATTGGCATCATTGGTAACCAGGATGGGAAGATGAAACTGATTTTCCATCAGTTTTACAAATTCAATCCTGCCCTTCCATGCCAGGTTGGGAGCGTTCTCGATGGTTCCTTCATAGTAATTGCCATTGGGCGCCCCAACACCAACACCCAACATGAGAAAAGAAGTCTCGATCTTCTCCAGGCTTTGCATGACATGGGCATGAAGGGCATGTATAAACTCTTCAATCGTATCGTAGCCACGAGTGCTGATCTCATCTTCAAAGTGGATTGATCCTTCACGATCCACCAATCCGATTTTGGTAAATGTTCCGCCAATATCTATTCCGAGAACAACTTCAAGAGCCATAAAATTTGTGTCTGTTGATTATGCATTATAAAAGTAACAAATCTCATCCGATTACGTTAAATTAGCTGAGTTATCTAAACAAATAGACATGACCAACTTTATAGTACCCATCGATTTTTCAGTGGATTCATTAAAAGGTCTTGAATGGGCCATTATGTTTTCGCAGAAGAAAACCATCAATATTCAGATGGTCTATGTGTTAACCAACAGCTCTCATTTCCAGACCAGCTTGGTTGAGCAGGAACAAAAGTTTGCAGAGACCGAGTTTAAAAAGCTGTTAAAGGAGTATGAGCCTCTTCTGGGACATGAATCCAAACTAAGATATATCATCAAAAAAGGGAAGGTTTACAAGGAGATTGTGAACCAGGTGAATTCCTATAAAAATGCGGTTATTTCCAGTTCTACCCATGGTGCATCGGGTTTTGAAGAGCTGTTTATCGGTAGTAATGCTCTGAAAATTATGGCAGCCACCGACCAACCCGTATTTACCCTGCGCACCAAAATCCCAGGGGATGTTAAAAAAATTGTTGTGCCAATAAAGAGGGACGCAAACACCCGTCAAAAAACGCTTATTTCCGCAGACCTGGCTGAACTTTTTGGAGCAGAGTTACATGTAATTTCCATTACAAGTCTAACAAACGAAAAAGACCTTTCCCGGCTGGAGACCTATTCTAACCAGGTAGTCAACTATTTTAAGGCTAGAAAGTTAAAAGCAGTAACCAAAACCCTGGTAGGGGATAATCTGCCGAATCTTACGTGCAATTATGCAGAAGCAGTAAATGCTGATCTGATCATCATCATGGCGAGTGCAGTAGATAAGTGGAATGTTTTACTGGGCAGTTATGAACAGCAAATGGTTAGTGCTGCCAATGTGCCGTTGCTGAGCATTACCCCAAAAGATAATCAGATGCCAGCAGGATTCAACATTTTTGAAGGGGAGAAACCATAGTCAAGCAGACAGAACATACGGTAAAAGACATTGGTTCGCAGTTAAAGGCCCTGATAGAATCAATGCCTTTCGCAGCCTGGTTTAAGGATGAAAAAGGAACTTTCATACAGGTGAACGAGGTATTTTTAAGTTGCTTTGGAAAAGAACTTTCGCAAGTCATTGGCAAAGGAGACCGGGAGGTATTTGACCGGGAGGAAGCGCGGCTGATTGAGGAAGGGGAGCTGGAAGTCAGAAGAACTGGAAAAATCAGTGAATCTACCTATTCCCGGAAGAAGAGAATCATTAAGACAGTTCATTTCCCGGTAAGAAATGATCAGGGAAAGATTACCGGAACTGGAGGATACCGGGAAGATGTTACCAACCTGACCGACTCTCTGCAGTCCTTGCACCGGGAGCGGGAGACCCTGGAAGTTCTCCTGGAGACCATGCCCTTCTGCATTTTCTTTACCGACAGGCATCATCGCTACATCCGTGTGAACCGGATGATGGCAAAACTGCTCCGGGTCTCCGGACCTGGCAAGGCGGAAGGTAAAACCAATAAGGAATTTTTTACCAAACGGGTGGCCAGGAAAATGATTGAGGAGGATCGGGACATTCTCGAAACCGGAAATCCCATAGTCAATAAGATTGTCTATTTTGAAGATGATGGTGTTGAGGGATTCTGGATGGAAAAGAATAAAATCCCCATCAGGGATGAACGGGGCGTGATTACCATGATCATGGGCATCTTCAAGGATGTTTCGGACCTGATGCAAATCGAAAATGAACTAAAGGAGGCCAAGGAACGGGCGGAAGAATCTGATCGCCTGAAAACCTCTTTTCTGGCTAATATGTCGCATGAAATCAGGACCCCCATGAATGGCATTATTGGCTTTGCCAATCTTCTTCGGGATCCCGGCCTGTCCGATGATAAAAAAGACCTTTTTCTGAAACACATCGATCACTCTTCGGGTCAGCTGTTGAACATTATTGATGATATAATTGACATTTCGAAGATTGAATCCGGACAGATGAAAATTTCTAACAAACCTGTTCGTATCAATGGGATTCTTGAAGAGATCTATTCTTCATTCTTTCACAGCATCAGGGGGGATGCCCCGGGGGATAAAAAGGTGGCTTTTAATCTGAAAAAGGGAAATGACTCACATGATTTCACCATTGTTACCGATGATTACAGGTTGAGCCAGATCTTCAACAATTTGATTGGGAATTCAATTAAGTTCACCAAAGAGGGACACATAACTTTTGGTTACACACTGAAGAATAACCGACATGTGGAGTTTTTCGTCAGTGATAGCGGCATCGGAATTCCTAATAACAAGATCAGGCTCATTTTTGACAGATTCGGACAGGTGAATCAGGAACGCACAGTTCAACACTCGGGGACCGGACTCGGATTGCCCATATCCAAGAGCCTGGTTGATTTGATGGGTGGCGAGATGTGGGTGAAATCAGATATGGGTAAAGGAACCACTTTCTATTTCACCCTTCCCCTGGTGATTGAGGAACCGGAAGAGGAGGCCAGAGCTCTGATCTCCAATAAATCTTATAACTGGAGTAACAAGCAGATCCTGGTAGCAGAGGATGAAGAATTAAACTGGATGTTTGTCAGGGAGATGCTGAGGCAGACCGGGGCCACAATTCACAGGGCACGAAATGGTTACGAGGTGGTGGAACTAACCCGGAAGCTCTCCCCGGAAGCCATTCTGATGGACATAAAAATGCCCGAAATGAATGGTATTGATGCGGCCAGGAAAATAAGAGAATTTAACAGTACGGTTCCCATAATTGCACAAACGGCATTTGTGATGGCAGAGGAGAAAGAGGAAAGCATTCGTGCAGGATGCAATCATTTTGTAACCAAGCCCCTTGACCGGACCATAATTATGGAACTCATTGACAGCTATTTTAAATGAAAAAGGCAGTCATAGTAGTAGCTGCCGGATCGGGCAGCAGAATGGGAGGGGAGCTTCCAAAGCAATATCTACAGCTTCAGGGCAAGCCGGTAATTGTTCATACCCTGGAACGGTTTCGACGTTTTGATCCGGAAATTAAAATAGTGGTGGTTCTGTCTCCTGCTCATAAAGAGTTATGGGGGGATCTGGCCGTAGCATACGATATATGCAAAGGCCTTACACTAACCGGGGGTGGAGCCACCCGATACGATTCTGTAAAGAATGGATTGAAGCATATTGGAATGGAAACTCTCACTGGAATTCATGATGCTGTACGACCATTGGTAAGTCAGGAGACCCTTATAGCTGCCTACGAAGCAGCACAGCGTGAAGGAAGTGGGATTCCGGTCATTGAAATGGAAGAATCGGTCAGGAAGCTTGACAAGCAGGGGGGCTCCACCCAAATGGACCGTTCCAGGCTGAAGAGGGTGCAGACACCACAGGTATTCAGAACGGATCGGATCCTGGAGGCATATAAACAGGATTATAATCCGGCATTCACCGATGATGCTTCGGTGTATGAGTCCCTGTTTGGATCAGTTACCCTGGTGGAAGGTAACCGGGAAAACATCAAGATTACCACACCAACCGATATGCAGCTGGCCTCCCTGCTTATTGCTTCTGTTGAGTAACCTCGCCACCCAGGCTGCTCTTAAACTCTTTCCGTTCCGGATTACCCGAGTAGCCAACAAAGGATCCTCCGGATGAGTAGGCATTCAGATACGCAGAGCTGTTTACCTTAATCTGGGCACCCGTGTTCGCTTTTACCCAGGAATTTTCAGCCTCCAGCTCATATCCCAGGAAATTTCCGGCACTGTTCGCTGTAACCGAGAGACTCCTGGTGTTTCCCCGCAGGATGATATCCGAACCTTTTACAACTCTGGCACTGATAGAATCGGAAGAAACAGCAAACTCAGCTTTCCCTCCTGTATCCGCTTCCAGGGTAAGGGTCCTGGCCTGCAGAACATCGGCCGACTGAACAACTGCTCCGCGGGTGATCTCAAGACCAGAGAGCTCCGCACAGTATAATTTCACCTTGACAGCCGGGGACTTCGACAAGTCGGTTGGGGTTTTCAGAGTAAGCGTGTTTTTACTCCAGGAGATGTTTAGCCTTTCTGCTTCAGACTCTTCTTCAAATTTCAGGATAGTGCTGTCTGAGGCTACAAGTTCCAGGTGAATATTCCCGGCAACCCTGACCTGTTCAAATGGACTTACGGCAGGCATAAGAAACTCCTGTGCTACAACAGCTAAAGGAACAAACCAAAGAAATGAAAATGCTATTATTGCTTTCATAAGGGATCTTTTGTCTGTAAAATTACGTATAATAATTTATTACCTTGCAGCCCTTGAGCATGATGCATATGACAAAGGCGCTTAAGTTGTTAGTAGTTTGTTTTCTGCTGTGTCATGCAACAGAAGCAGTATCTCAGGACTCCCTGGTGATTGCTGATGATGAATTGTACATTCACGACATCCAGATCACCGGGAATAAGGTGACCCACGAGTCTGTGATTTTAAGGGAGCTGGTTTTTGCTGTTGGCGATACGGTATTTAAAATGCAGTTACTCCCCTCCCTTCAGCGAAGCCGGGAGAACCTGCTCAAACTGGCCCTTTTCAACTTTGTTCACCTGAATATTAAACACCTGAACAACAATCAGATAAGCCTAATAATTGAAGTTACAGAGCGATGGTATATATGGCCGATTCCGATCCTGGAGTATGCCGATAGAAATTTCAGCTCCTTCGTACAGAATAGGGATTGGGACAAGATCAATTACGGGGTCTGGTTGAAGTGGAGTAATTTCAGGGGCAGGAATGAACTTCTTACAGCTAAGATCCGCCTGGGTTATGTGAAGGAGTACGCCCTGGCCTATTCAAAACCAAATCTGGGCAGAAGTCAAAACCATGGAATCTCCTTCGGCTTCAATGCCAATCAACAGGATGAAGTAAGTGTATCTACGGTTAATAACATGCCGAATGAGTACAAGCCCAAGGACGTGCCCGCACAGACCAGGTTAAATGCATTTTTAAGTTACACATACAGGCCCAGATTCTATGGGACCCATCAACTTCGCTTTGAATATTATGATTATCTGGCTTCAGATTCGGTGGCTATTGTGAATCCCAATTATCTGGGTGATGGGGATACACAAAGTGATTATTTCCAGCTCGCCTATATATTTAATTATGATATCAGGGATTCTAAAGTTTATCCCCTGGAAGGATTTAATATAAAACTCAAAGCAGAGCAGATTGGACTGGGGCTGATACCGGATTTTGATTATCAAACCTTACGCCTGACCGGCGTCCTGATGTTTCATCAGAAATTTACAAATTGGCTCTATTTCTATAATACAAGCAAAGGAAGGTACTCTTCAGGAAAAACCATGCCCCACATTCTGAATAAGGCCCTGGGCTATAATGAGTATTTAAGCTCCTATGAACCCTATGTTATTGATGGATCGGATTATGTAATTACCTATTATAATTTGAAGTTTCAAGTGCTTAGGCCCAGGTCTTATACCATTCCATTTATCAAAATGGAGCAGTTTAATAAGGTTCATTATGCTGTTTATGTGAATGTGTTTGCCGATGCAGCTTATGTCAGGAACGATTTTCCCGATCCAACCAATACCATGGTAAACAAATGGCAGTTTTCTACCGGGATCGGACTCGACCTGGTGACCTATTACGATAAGGTATTCAGAGTTGATTACTCTATCAATCGCTATGGAGAACATGGTTTCTTCTTTCATGTGGAGACCCCTTTTTACAGATGGTAAGGAATTCGGTATGAAAAATGAGAAAACCATTGCACCACTCATCTCTATTGTAGTAGTCCTGTTTATGGTGCTGGTCCTGTTAGTTAATGAGATTGCCGGATTTGCTCATTCCCTTTTGAATTACCTGGTATTGGGAGTAGTGATTCTGGCAGGGACCTTTCTGATTATACGCTGGTTTTTCACCCGTTTTGTGAAGGCTAAAACCGATCCGGCTCATGAGACAATTCAAAGCAATATCATGTCACATAAGTCTGCCGGGGACAGTCTTGATAGCGGGAATGTGATTGAGAAGCTAAGAAAGCAGGAAAAGCATCGGAAAGATTTTCTGGGGAATGTATCTCACGAGCTGAAAACCCCTATTTTCAATATCCAGGGCTATATTCTGACCCTGCTTGACGGAGGCATAGACGACCCGTCTATAAACACCCTCTATTTAAAAAGAGCAGAACAGAGTGTTAACAGGATGATCTATATTGTAGAAGACCTGGAATCCATTGCCAGGCTTGAATCGGGCGAATTTAAACTAAAGCCGGAGAGCTTTAACCTGTTAAAATTAATGGAAGAGGTTATCGAATATCTGGAAATGCCTGCCCGCAAGAAAAACATAAAAATCGGATTTATTAAGAATTATAATAAAGCCATCAAGGTAAAGGCCGACAGGAAAAGAATAGAAGAGGTGATGGAAAACCTGATCGACAACACCATTAAGTATGGAAAGCCCGGAGGAAAAACCACCATTGGTTTGACCGATACCGGAAAGAAAATACTGGTGGATATCACCGACAATGGCATAGGCATCGAAGAGATGAACTTACCCCGGATCTTTGAACGTTTTTACCGGGTGGATAAGAGCCGTTCCCGCGAATCTGGCGGAACCGGACTGGGACTTTCCATTGTAAAGCACAACATTCAGGCACACGAGCAAACCATCACAGTCAGAAGCAAGGTGAACGAAGGAACAACATTTATTTTTTCACTGGACAAAGCCTGAGAGCCAGCCCTGGCGGGGATCAGGGATCGACCCAGTCCCCTTCACTTTTCACAAGCCCGATTAAGGCTTCAAGGGCCTCTTTTTCAGGAACATTACGGATTCTGGCTTCCCTTCCCTTATAAATACTAACCCGGCCAGGCCCGGCTCCAACATAACCATAGTTAGCATCAGCCATCTCGCCCGGACCGTTTACGATGCAGCCCATGACCCCGATTTTCAATGTGGTAAGATGAGAGGTGGCCGCACGAATCTCCTTCAGTCTGCTTAGAATATCAAAATGGGTGCGCCCGCAGGAGGGGCAGGCAATATATTCCGTTTTCGTGATCCGCGCTCCTGCTGCCTGAAGGATATTCAGAATCGTTTCGTTAATCACGGTCTGACTCAGGTGGGAATTTTCCACCCATACTCCATCCAGAACACCGTCGACCAGAAGGGAACCCAGATCACCTGCCAGTTGTATCTGAAAAATCTCCGGATCCAGGGTTTCGGAGGTGATTTTAAAAAGGACGGGAGCCAGTTTGTTGACTGCACAGAAACGGCTCAGACGGTATTTAATCTCCTGGATGCTGTGCCTGCCTTTTTCAAGGATCAGGATAAGTTCGCCCGATTGCAGCAAGTCAGGATCCTTTTCCCACGCCTCATAAGAAACGCTTATTCCGTTTAACATTCCCGGATCCAGATCCACAGACGGATCGGGAGGCTCAGAGGATACAACTTTTACCCTGCCTGCATTGCCTATTCCGGAAACCTGGAGGGATTTTCTTCTGACAAAACTAAATGGATCCCAGGCCAGTCCCCGGAAAGGATCATAGGGAAGCTCCTGTGGTTTTGGGAAAAGAGATACGATCTGCGAAGCAACCGGCAACTCCTTTTCAGGAGCTTCGGTCAGGGATACCCGGAGCGTATCGCCCATAGACTCCAGAAGCAAAGGGGCCATGCCAACGGCAGACTTGATTCGTGCTTCGGGACCATCACCGGCTTCGGTTACACCCAGGTGAAGAGGATAGGCCATCCCCTCCTCTTGCATCCGGTGTGCCAGCAGGCGAACCGATTGCACCATTACCCTTGGATTGCTTGACTTCATGGATACAACCACCTTATGAAAGGACTCTGCTTTACAGATACGAAGAAAGATCATGGCAGATTCCACCATCCCCTCGGGACTATCTCCATACTGCTTCAGAATGCTTTCGTCCAGTGAACCATGGTTAACTCCAATACGGATTGCCGTACCTTCTTTCATGCATCTTTGCAGCAGGTCGGGAAGCAGGAGATCCACGGATTTGCCTGTCAGGTAATTTCCGGGATTGATCCGGATTTTATCACAGGCCCCGGCAGCCTCCTTTGCCAGTTCCGGTTTGAAATGAATATCAGCTACCACCGGCACATGATAACCGGCCTTATGTAAATTGCTGCGAACCTTTTCCAGGCTCGCTACCTCTCGCTTTCCCTGAGTAGTAAGCCTGACAAGCTCTGCACCTGCTTCAATCATCCGGATACATTGATCTACCGATGCATCCACATCATTGGTGTCGGTATTGGTCATAGATTGTATCCTCACAGGATGAGCACCCCCCAGACTAAGGGAGCCAATACTAATGGCGTTCGAGCGATACAGCTTCATTTTACTACTTGATTTCCCAATCGGCTCCGTCTTTACGGTCCTTCACTGTAACACCCAGACTGGTCAGCTTGTTGCGGATTTGATCTGCTGTTTCAAAATCGCGCTTTGATTTAGCATCACTTCTTAATTGCAGGATCATATCAATCAGGTCACCGGTAATCTCATTGGCTAAGCCTGATGTTGACTGTGGCTTCAGACCCAGCACAGAAAAGCCCCAGGAATGATAAATGCTTTTTAGTTTGTCCAGATCCTTTGCGGCAATGCTGTCTTTTCCTTCTGCCAGCTTGTTGATCTGTGGAATTTCACCAAGCAGGTGACCCACCAGTCTGGCTGTATTCATATCGTCCTCCATGGCCTTGTTACAGCGTTCGGCAAGGTCGTCCACATCCAGTGATCCGGCGACCGAAGGCTGCATGTTATCCAGTGCTTCCACAGCATTCAATAAGCGCATTAATCCTTTTTCGGAGGCCTGCAGCGCTTCGTTGGAAAAGTCGAGGGTGCTGCGGTAGTGGGCCTGCAGGATAAAGAAACGAATCACCATAGGGCCATAGGCCTGTTCCAGCATCTTATGATCTCCTTCAAAAAGCTGGTCCAGGGTGATGAAGTTGCCCAGAGACCGTCCCATTTTCTGACCATTAATGGTGATCATGTTATTATGCATCCAATAGCGAACCGATGGTTTGCCATAGCCTGACACATTTTGTGCAATTTCGCATTCGTGGTGCGGAAAGAGCAGATCCATCCCCCCACCATGTATATCGAACTGCATTCCCAGGTACTTGGTACTCATGGCAGAACATTCCAGGTGCCAGCCGGGATAGCCTTCACTCCATGGAGATGACCATCGCATGATATGGGATGGATCGGCCTTTTTCCACAGGGCAAAGTCAAGGGCATTTCTCTTTTCCGATTGCCCTTCCAGCGCCCGGGTATTGGAAAGAAGATCCTCCACCTTCCTGCCTGAGAGCTGGCCATAGTTATGATTGGCACTGTATGCATTGACGTCGAAGTAGACCGAGCCGTTTACCTCATAGGCATAACCCGCTTTGATAATAAGCTCAATCAGCTCCTGCTGCTCAATGATATGGCCACTAGCCCTTGGTTCTATGCTGGGATGAAGCACATTGAGTGTATCCATATTCTCACGGTAGCGGTTCATATAGTGCTGGACCACCTCCATGGGTTCCAGGGATTCAAGCCTGGCCTTCTTCTGGATCTTATCTTCTCCGTCATCTGCATCATTTTCCAGGTGCCCCACATCAGTAATATTGCGCACATATCTCACCTTATAACCGATGTATTGGAGATATCTGTACAGCACATCAAAAGTGATGGCCTGGCGCGCATGACCCAGGTGGGCATCACCGTAAACGGTAGGACCACAAGCATAGAGACCAACAAATGGGGGATTGATGGGTTCAAAGCGCTCTTTTTTCCTGGTCAGAGTGTTATATACAAATAGATTGTTGGTCATAACTATTGATGGATAATCACATTGATGGAGACAAAATTAGTAAATTTAAGCCGTACCGGAAATGTAGATATTATGGGACATAGTAAAAGACCAAGCAAGGAGAAATTTTCACGCGTTCAGGCCGCAGCACTGATTATGGGAGTTTTTGGAAGAAACCCCAAACAGATTTATAATTATAAGCAGATCTCAAAGCTGCTTTTCATAAGCGATAAACAGCGCAGAGCTATTGTGAATACCACCCTGGACGAGCTGGTGGCAGAAAAACAACTTGAGCAGCTTGGTCCCGGGAGGTACCGCCTCCTGAGCAGGGCCGGGTACAGGACCGGAACCCTCGATATGACACAGCACGGCTATGCTTTCCTGGTATCGGAAAACCAGGATGATGATGTGTTTATTGCCAGGAATAATCTAAAAACCGCCCTGGATGGCGACCTGGTCAAAGTCATTGTTTACCCGGCACGAAAGCAACGTACCCGTATCGAAGGTGAGGTAGTGGAGATACTGGAGCGAGCCAGGGATACCTTCGTCGGCACCGTGGAAATTTCACGCAACTATGCCTTTCTCCTTCCCGATAGCCGTAAAATGCCCTTTGATATCTTTATACCCCTGGAAAAACTGAAGGGGGTGGAACACGGACAGAAGGCCATTGCAAGGATTATTGACTGGCCCGAGAAGGTGAAGAACCCATTTGGAGAGATTGTGGATATCCTGGGTTATCCGGGAGAGAATGATACAGAAATGCACTCCATCCTGGCCGAATTTGATCTTCCCATTAAGTTCTCCCCGGAGGTGGAAGCCTATGCCGAAAAAATACCTGATGGAATTTCAGAGGCAGAAATTAAAAAGAGAAGAGATTTCCGGAAGGTACCCACATTTACCATTGACCCGGCCGATGCCAAGGATTTTGACGATGCCTTGTCTCTGCAGCCACTGGAAGGCGGCTTATGGGAGGTGGGGGTTCATATTGCCGACGTTTCGCATTATGTGCAAACCAAAACCATTCTTGACAATGATGCCTATGACAGGGCAACTTCGGTATACCTGGTCGACCGGGTGGTTCCAATGCTTCCCGAGAAATTATCAAACGGAGTGTGCTCGCTTCGTCCCCATGAAGACAAACTCACCTTTTCAGCTGTCTTTAAGATGAATGAACAGGGAGAGGTGCTGGATGAGTGGTTTGGCCGTACGGTTATTCATTCGGACAGGCGCTTCGATTACGGGGAGGCCCAGAAGATTATTGAAGGTGAAGAGGGAGATATGAAAAAGGAAATCCTGAAGCTTTATGAGATTTCAAAAGTCTTGAAAGAAAAGCGCTTTCAGAACGGGTCTATAAATTTTGAGAGAGAAGAGGTGAAGTTCCATCTGGCTGAGGATGGCACCCCCACCGGCATCTACTTTAAGGTTCAGAAAGAGGCCAACTGGTTGATTGAAGAGTTTATGCTGCTGGCTAATAAACGGGTGGCGGCCTATGCCAGTCGTGGAGGTAAATATGAGAAGGATGCAAGTCCTGCAGAAAGCAAAGGGCAAACGAAAAAGAAGGAGATAGGTAAAACTTTTGTTTACCGCATCCACGATAATCCCGACCAGGAGAAATTGGAGTCTTTCTCACGATTTATTGGCAAATTTGGCTATAATCTGAATCCCCAGCAATCGGCCCGGCGTCTTTCCAGTGCATTAAATAATCTGCTGGATCAGGTTCAGGGCAGCAAGGAGCAGGATGTGGTGGAGATGATGGCACTACGCTCCATGGCGAAAGCGCGTTATTCCACCAATAATATTGGCCACTATGGTCTGGCATTTAAGGACTATGCCCACTTTACCTCACCCATCCGGCGCTATCCCGATTTGATGGTACACCGCTTACTTGCTCACTACCTGGCACAGGGCGAATCGAAAAATGCTGAAACCTATGAAAAGAGGTGCCAGCATTCTTCTGAAATGGAGCGCCGGGCCATAGATGCCGAAAGAGCCTCCACCAAATACAAGCAGGTGGAGTTTATGCAGGATAAAGTAGGGATGCATTTCGATGGTGTGGTTTCCGGACTTACAGATTGGGGGATCTATGTGGAGATCGTGGAAAATAAATGTGAAGGAATGGTCTCCATCAAGAGCATTGTAGATGATTTTTATGAGTTTAACGAAGAGGAATATATGATTGTAGGCAAGCAGTCAGGAAGAAAGTTCGAGATTGGTGATGAGGTAAAAATTGAAGTGATGAATGCCAACCTGTCCCGAAGACAACTTGATTACAAACTTGTGGAACTGGACGAAGAGGCCTAAATTTGCAGGGCGGATAAATTTATTGACAGATGGTAGTTGTCAAGGATGAGGTCAGAACGCATATTGTGGGAGTCGCCCGCAGGATCTTCACCAGGTATGGTTTCAGGAAGGCCACCATGGAGGAGATCGCCAGCATATCGCGGATGGGGAAGAGCTCTATTTACTACTATTTCAAAAGTAAAGAAGAAATATTCCGGGCAGTTGTGGAGTTTGAGGCCAGGGTATTGAAAGAGCGGCTCAGCCGGATCATTAGTAAAAACAAGTCTCCCCTGGAACGACTCAAAGCCTATGTACTCTTCAGGCTTCACCACATAAGAACCCTTGAGAATTTCTATGCAGCACTAAACGAGGAGGCTCTTTCTCATATGGGCTTTATCCTGGAGATCAGGCGTAATTTTGAAATAGAAGAGCAAGAGTTGGTAAGCGAAATCCTGGAAGATGGAATGAAACAGGAAGTCTTCCAGATGACCAGTGCAAAAATCGGGGCCATCGCCATCTCCACCATGATGAAGGGTCTGGAACTGCCCCTCTTACTTGACGAGGCCCATAAAACCGATCGTGAGGAACTTATGGATGACCTGATCCGCGTCCTCCTTTACGGACTCCTGAAGAGGTAACACCCCTGATATTCACAGTTGTTATATTAGGCTGCCTATAACCAGTCGTTTACGAAGGTTTACAGCAGCGTTATAATAACTTGTGAAATATACTGGAGGTGTTCCTATTCACCCACCAGCGCCACCATCTTGTGGTTGATCTCGGTATTCTTGTAGATGCCCTTAAACTGATCGGCACCCGGGCCAAAGGCAAAAACCGGAATCAATGTGGCTGAATGATCTCCTGTTGCAAATACAGGCTCAATAGCAGAATAATCCGTGTAAATTTTTTCACCCGGCTTTGATTTCTTTGGTCCAAGGGCTAAGCCACCGGTTTCGTGATCGGCGGTAACGACCACCAGGGTGTTCCCATCCTTCTCGGCAAAGTCCAGTGCAGCTGCAATAACCTGTTCAAAATCCAGCATTTCACCCACCAGGTACTCTGAGTCATTGGAATGACCGGCCCAGTCAATCTGGGAACCTTCCACCATCAGAAAGAATCCTTCCTGGTTTTGTGAGAGGTGACTGATGGCAAGGACGGTAGCTTCAGGCAGGAAAGGTCCCCGCCCATCCACCATGGAGGGCATACCGCCGGGTTCGGGCAGAAAACCGTACTTCTTATCAGCGCTTAGTGTGCCTGGAGTGGCCAGAGCTGCGGTATCAATAATAAAGCCTTTTTCGGCAGCAAGAGGCAAAATATCAACACTGTCTCTGCGCATATTAAATTTGTTTCGTCCGCCACCTGCAAAAAAATCAATCTCTGAGTCAAGCAGTTGTGCTGCGATCTCATCCTCCATGCTACGACTTACTACATGGGCATAGAAAGATGCCGGAGTAGCATGTGAAATGGTGGAGGTGGCCACCACGCCTGTGCTCCAACCCCTGGAAGCAAGCAGTTCGGCAATATTAAGAACAGAGGCTTTGGCGGTATCTACGCCAATGGCACCATTATAAGTAGGAAGTTCCAGTGGCCATGGCCGTACCGCTGGCAGCAGAATCGGTTACTTTATGGGAGGCCGAAGAGGTTTGTTGCAGTCCAATTTCTTGAAAACGAGTAAAAACAGATGGCTGGTCGCCAAAATAGAATCCTGTGGAGACAGCGGATAGCCCCATGCCATCACCAATCAGGAAAATGATATTGGTCGGTTTTTTTGGTTCTGCAGGATTTTTATCAGAAGCAGTGCAGGCCAGAGTTAGCTGTAGCCAGCAGCAGGATTAAAATATGTTTCATTAGGATAATGGTTTGGATCATTTTTATTAAAGTTCAAAGTAAACAAATCTCTTAGAGATATAGCTTAATTGTTTGTTACTAATTTGCTTTTTAGCCACGCCGGCCGGTCCGTAGTGACGGCGCTTACACCCAGTTCTTGCATTTTCAAGGCAGTCTCAGGATCATTGACCGTCCAGCACCAGACATCCAGTCCGGATGCATTGCACCGATTCACAAGATCCTGATCGATGATGGTATGCCGAAGGTCTACACCATCGAGACCGCTTTCAACAGCAAGATCAAAGTGCCGGTTAAAATCAGGTTTAAACATGGAAAGATAGTAACAGGGGACCTCCGGGTAGAGGAGCTTGGCCTGCCGGATAGTCTCAAAATCAAAAGCAATAAAACTAATATGGCCACTCTTCCAGTGTTGAGCGATCACCTCTTGCAAATAAGGCAGAATTTCAGGACCGGTCTTAATCTCAATCACCAGCATACGATCCTCAGGTATGGTGCCCAGTACATCAGCCAGCAAGGGGATGGTTTCACTGGTATATTCAGGACGGTTGGTCTCCCGGGGAAGAACCACCAGCGGCTTCAGCTGTTCCCAGCTTGCTTCCTTGATGGTGTAGTTTTGGCCGGTGAGTTTTTTGGTGTCTTTATCATGGAAAAGAACCACTTTCTGATCGGCTGTCAGCATCACATCACACTCGGCTCCATCGGCTCCCAGCTCCCAGGCAAGTTCGATGGAAGCCAGGGTGTTTTCCGGAGCCAGGTAAGAAGCTCCCCGATGACCCACATAAAGGAAGGACTTTTCTTTGTCGGCTTCCTGTCCATAGGTCAGGTTTGACAGAAACAATATTAAGAGTACTATGGGTATGGTTCTCATAACTGTGCTATTTTTGTTTTGAATATAACATATAGCGCCATGCAAATCAATTTCTTTAAGCGTATTCGAAATTTTCTTCGCACCACCCTTATCGGTGGTGTGGTGGCCCTTGCCCCCTTAACTCTTATTATATTGCTTTTCAGGTGGGTGATCAACCTTATTGGTCGAACTCTTACTCCGCTGGTTGACACGATTTTGCAGGATCCTGACCCCAACCCTTACTTTAAATTTGCACTTTACGTGATTTCTTTTGCGGCCATTTTACTGTTCTTTTTTATTATCGGACTGGCAATCCGAACAAGAATATTCAAATTCCTGAACAAAGCGGAGGATCGCTATCTGCTTAAAATACCCGGATACAAGCTGGCCAAAGAAACGGTGCAACAGTTTTTTGGGAAGAACCGCTCCTTCTTCAAGGAGGTCGTGCTGGTAGATATCTTCAATACGGGGGTGTTGATGACCGGATTTATCACCGATGATCAGGGAGATATTGTCTCCGTATTTGTTCCCACCGGTCCAAATCCCACCTCGGGGAACATCTATCACTTTCCGAAAGAGAGGGTAATCAGGACTTCTGCCGCTGTTGATTTAGGAATGAAAACAATTATCAGTTGCGGAGCCGGCTCAGCGGAAGTGTTTGCTTCGCAATCAATCAAGTAGTCTGGGAGCTACTCTCCACATGCCTGAAAAACCTACGTTGATTAAACAGGATAATAACAACTGCAACGGTGATACTTGAATCGGCAATATTAAATACGGGTCGGAAAAAGATAAAGCTTGATCCTCCCCGGAACCAATCCGGATAGTTGCCTTTAAGAATGGGGAAGTAGAACATATCAACCACCTTGCCCTGCATCAGGGGTGCGTAGCCGCCACCTTCGGGAAAAATAGTGGCTGTTTCTATGGGGCTGCTGAAACTGAAAATCATTCCGTAAAAGACTGAATCAATAATATTTCCCAGAGCCCCCGCCATGACCATGGACAGAGATATAATCAGACCGGTATGTGCTTTGATGCGGATCAGGTGACGCAAATAATAAGCAATGGCCACTACAGCAATAAGACGGAAGGAGGTAAGCAGGATCTTCCCGAGGCTTCCCGGCAGGGCCATTCCGAAGGCCATCCCGTTGTTTTCCACGAAATGAAGAATTCCCCAGTTACCAAAAAAGGGGATCTGCTGATACAGAGTCATGTTGGTTTTTACCAGAATCTTCAGGGTCTGGTCGGCCAAAAGAATCAGCAGGACAATCAGTATGGATTTCCTGGTGATGGACATTGAGTTAAAATAGATCGGAGTGGATTATTGCCTCGATTTTGCTTCAATACTTAGGGTAGCATGCGGGACTGCGCGCAGACGCTCTTTGGATATCATTTTACCAGTCTCCCTGCAGATTCCATAAGTTTTATTTTCAATTCTCACTAATGCCCCCTGAAGGTGTTGGATAAATTTTGCCTGCCTGGTAGCCAACCTGCCGGCCTCCTCCTTGGAGAGGGTTGCTGCTCCTTCTTCCAGAACTTTGAATGTAGGGGAGGTATCTTGTGTATCGTTACTTTCGCTCTGTGTAATAGCAGATTTCAGTATTTCATAGTCCTCTCTGGCCTTATCAAGCTTATGCTGGATGAGCTCTTTGAACTCTTGCAGCTCCGCATCCGTATATCTGGTCTTCTCAGCCATAATATTTTCTTCTTTAGTTTGCTAAATATACAATATTTTAATGATTCCCAAGCTTGTTTTATATCCTGCTCACATGGATATTTATAAAGATGTCATCGTCAATTTCAATGCGTTTGCTGCCAGCGTTCTCCAGGATGTCAGCCAGGGATACAGATTCCGCAAGAGTTTGTGAACCAATGTATTTACCATGTGCTTCAACAGCACTATTGAGCACTTCATGCTTTTCAATCAAGACATCGATTTTATCTGTTACATCAAAGCCACTTTCTTTGCGAATGTTCTGGATCCGGTTGATCAGCTCACGGGCCACTCCTTCCTGACGAAGTTCTTCTGTAATGTTAATATCCAGGGCAACAGTAATGGCTCCTTCGTTGGCCACCAGCCAGCCGGGAATATCTTCCGAAATAATCTCCACATCTTCCGTGGAAAGCTGAACCCGCTCACCCCCAATAACAATTTCGTAGACTTTTGCTTTTTCAAAGGCGGCAATCTGTTCCTGCTCTAAACCATCAATGACTCCACTAACCTCCTTCATCAGCTTCCCAAACCGGGGCCCCAGCGTTTTAAAATTGGGCTTGATACGCTTGATCAGTATGCCTGCAGTATCTGTAATGTACTCAATATCTTTCACGTTGACCTCATTTAGCACCAGCATTTTCACAGCTTCCACCTGTTCCTGAAAACCAGCATCAGAAACGGGCAACATCATTTTATTCAGGGGCTGGCGCACTTTGATATTGACCTTTCGGCGCAATCCCAGGACCATGGATGAAAGCTTTTGAGCCACAGCCATTCGTTCTTCCAGCGCCGTATCAATAAGTTCCCTATTGTAAGCCGGGAAAGAACTAAGATGCACAGATTCGGCATCGTGCCGGCCGGTAACACAGTTCAGATCAGTAAACAGTTTATCCATATAGAAAGGAGCTACCGGCGCTGCCAGCATGGAAATGGTTTCCAGGCAGGTATAAAGGGTCTGATAAGCGGCCCGTTTATCCAGGTCAAATGCTCCCCCCCAGTATCTTTTCCTGTTCAGGCGTACATACCAGTTGCTCAGGTTTTCGCTTACAAAGTCCTGTATCAGCCTGGCCGCCCTGGTTGGTTCATAGTTTTCATATTCAGCCTTCACATCTTTGATCAGGGTATTGAGCAGGGAGATAATCCAGCGGTCTATTTCAGGGCGCTCTTCTACCGGCACTTCTGCGGCCTCATAGGTAAATCCGTCTACGTTGGCATACAGAGCAAAAAACGAATAGGTATTGTAAAGGGTGCCAAAGAATTTCCGAACCACTTCATCCACACCAGCGACATCGAATTTCAGGTTGTCCCATGGTTGAGCATTGGTAATCATATACCAGCGCAGAGGATCTGATCCATATTTTTCAATGGCACTGAAGGGATCCACGGCATTGCCCAGTCGTTTCGACATTTTGTTTCCACTTTTGTCCAGCACCAGTCCGTTGGAAATAATATTCTTGAAGGCTACACTGTCGAACAGCATGGTGGCTATGGCATGCAGGGTAAAGAACCACCCGCGTGTCTGATCCACCCCTTCTGCAATAAAATCGGCAGGAAAGAGCTGGTCAAAATCATCCTTGTGTTCGAAGGGATAGTGGTACTGAGCATAGGGCATGGAGCCCGAATCGAACCACACATCGATCAACACCGGTTCACGGAACATTTTTTGTCCCGTTGCACTCACCAGGACCAGATCATCCACAAAGGGGCGGTGCAGGTCAAAGATATTGTAGTTCTCTTCGGAATTATCACCTTCAGTAAAGTTAGCCAGCGGATTAGATGTCATTATACCTGCAGATACAGCTTTTTCAACCTCCAGTTTCAATTCGGCCACCGAGCCAATACAGATCTGTTCTTTTCGATCTTCAGTCACCCAAATGGGCAGGGGTGTTCCCCAGAAGCGCGACCGGCTCAGGTTCCAGTCCACCAGGTTTTCAAGCCATTTTCCAAAACGGCCCGTTCCGGTTGATTCAGGTTTCCAGTTAATGGTATTATTCAGTTCCATCATCCGTTCCTTCATGGCTGTTGTACGCACGAACCAGCTATCCAGCGGGTAGTAAAGGACCGGTTTGTCGGTACGCCAGCAATGGGGGTAATTGTGTACATGCTTTTCTATGCGGAAGGCTTTGTTGTCCAGCTTCAACTGCACAGCAATATCCACATCGATGGTGGGATCCTTTTCTGTTTTGGTGTTGTCATACTCATTTTTGACATATTTTCCTTCGAAAGCGCTGTAAGATTCCAGGTTGATCCGTTCCCGAACAAAGTCTGCATCCAGGTCCTTTAGCCTGAAAAATCTTCCCTTTCGGTCAACCAGGGGCTGGTTAATACCATCTTTATCAAGTACGGTAAGAGCTGATATATCATTGGCCATAGCCACCCTGAAGTCATCCGCGCCAAAGGTAGGTGCCGTATGGACGATTCCGGTACCATCCTCAGTGGTCACAAAGTCGCCCGTAAGCACTTTAAAAGCCTTTCCCTTGGGATTCACCCAGTCCAGTAACTGCTCATAGGAGAGTCCTTCCAGCCCCTTGCCTTTCAGGCTCTTTACCACTTTATAGGGAACAGGTTTCTTACCAGCCTCATAGGCATCCAGGGGTAGCCCTGCATCCTTTTCGGGGAAGTATTGCCCCATCAACTCCTTGGCTACCACTACAGTAATGGGTATTCCGGTATAAGGATTGAAGGTACGAACCAGCACATAGTCAATTTTGGCCCCCACAGAAAGAGCGGTATTTGAAGGCAGGGTCCATGGTGTGGTGGTCCAGGCCATGATATAAAGATTGGTATCAAGGCCCTCAAAAAGAGGCTCCGAATGTTCATCCCGAATCACCTTAAACTGGGCCACAACAGTGGTGTCTTTTACATCGCGGTAGCAACCCGGCTGGTTCAGCTCATGGGTGCTTAGTCCGGTACCGGCTGCCGGAGAGAAGGGCTGAATGGAATAGCCTTTGTACAAGAGCTCCTTTTTGTGAAGCTCCTTAAGCAGGTACCATACAGTTTCGATGTACTTGTTTTCGTAGGTGATATAGGGATCATCCATATTGATCCAATAGCCCATGGAATCGGTGAGCTCCTCCCACATACTTGTATACTTCAAGACATCCTTGCGGCAGGCAGCATTGAAATCCTTAATGGAAATTTTGGTCCCGATATCCTCTTTGGTAATATTCTTTTCGTTTTCAACAGCCAGCTCAACGGGGAGTCCATGTGTATCCCATCCAGCTTTACGTTTTACCAGGTATCCCTGTTGGGTTTTATAACGACAGAAAACATCTTTGATGGTCCGGGCCATCACGTGATGAATGCCCGGTTTTCCGTTAGCCGAAGGAGGACCTTCATTAAAAACAAAAGTGGGTTGGCCCTTACGGGTATCAACAGATTTTTCGAAGATCTTCTGTTCCTTCCAGAATGCATTGATCTCCTTGTTGATATTTGAAAGGTCAAACTTCTTATACTCAGGGAATTTATTACTCATCAAATCGCCTCCGTTTGCGGGAAATATTAAAATTGCACAAAGATAGACGAGCAGGTTGTATTATGCAAGGGCTCAGGCAAAAACAGTGATCGCTGCTATTCCCTGATCACTTTTACATATTGAATGGCTTCGTTTCCGCTTTGACGGCTTAAGATATACATCCCGGACGGTAGTGAAGAGAGATCCACCTGATCCTGGTTTCCTTCCATCTCCTGCACCATGACTACCTGACCACTGTTGTTAAAAATGGTGAGCCTGGCGCTTCCGGGAAGGGGATCCATATGAAGCGTTCCTGCTACCGGATTGGGATACACATGTAAGTATTTCCGGTCCGCCCCAAATTTTCCCACCCCGGCTGTAATCTCAGGTTTGCTAAGACTTTTGCTTGTATAGATCCGGTATTCACCTGGCTCTAAAGAGATGGGTGCCTGCAGATCGCTTACATTAATACTGTCGCCCGTGAAGAAACTGTACCACCAGCCGCTTTTGCTAAACGAAGGATTTACGGAAAGGTTCTCCACATCGAAATTGCCAATGATACGAACATCCATATCAGCATGATTGATCTCTATTCGTTTGGCAGCACCGGAAACAAATAAGTTAAAATCATCGGAGCTAAAGGCCGGCTCATTCAGCTTCAGATCGATCAGGGCGGACCACAGTTGATATACCCTGAGCCGGACCCCTGTTTTATAATAGTCCCAGCGGATCGGCTTGTTACATACCCGGCAATCGTAATCAATGCTGTAATCATATCCAAGCTCCCCAAACTGCCAGATCATTTTTGGTCCGGGTACAGTAAAGAAAAAAGCTCCCGCCAGTTCCATACGTTCCAGGGCGATATCCCGTTCCTGGATATTATACGATCCGGAGGAGGAGCCATATTCCATGTTTTTGTACATCAGGCGCTCTTCGTCGTGACTTTCCATATATCCCACCAGCAAGGGCAGGTCCCAGAACCTTTCTTTGTATGAGATCTGGCTGAAGTCCGACCCTTCTTCGTAACCCATGGTACTCTGGTTATAGGCATTATTCAGATTCCCCCACAGCATCATGCCTTCTTCAGAAAGTTCAAATTCCTCTGCATTGGCAGTGAAGTGTTCCAGGATCACATAGGCATCCGGCCTGATTTCCCAGATATGATTGGCCATTCGTTTCAGAATATTGATCCGCGACAGATCGTAGCCACCACCATCGCCAGGGGTATTTGTAAAACCCTTGGTGAAATCGAAGCGGAATCCGTCCACATTAAACTCTGAGAGCCAGTAATGATTTACACTATCCACGAAACTCTGGGTTTGCGGACTTTGATGATCGAAGTCATATCCCCAGGAAAATACAGGATTGGGCGAGTCCACATTATACCAGGGATTGTCGGCCGTAACTTTTCCCGAGCCTTCGTCAAAATACAATTGAACCAGGGGAGACTGTCCATAGGAGTGATTCAGGACCATATCCATAATCACCGCGATTCCCCTTCCGTGACAGGAGTCGATAAAGACCTTCAGGTCGTTGGCCGGACCATAATATTTATCCGCCGCAAAATAGAAGGACGGATTATAGCCCCAGCTTTCATTGCCTTCAAATTCAGAAACAGGCATCAGTTCGATGGCATTGATCCCCAATTCCGAAAAATAGTTCAATGTATCGGTCAGGGTTTTCCAGTCGTGCGCTTCAAGAAAATCCCGCAGAAGTAATTCATAGATCACCAGGTTTTGAGCTTCCGGGGCGGTAAAACCGGTATGTTCCCACTCATACGCTTCCTGTCCGCATTTAAGCACCGATGTAATCCCCGTGGTAAGCCCCGTGGGATAGGCTTTCAGGCCCGGATAGGTGCTCTCATCGATCCACTTGTCGCCGGGATCCAGGGTCATCTGTGTATAGGGATCTGCAATAAGCAGCTCTCCGTCCACCAGGTACTGGAATCCATATATTTCTCCGGGAGTCAGGTTATTCAGGCTAAGCCAGAAACGATCCCCGTCCTTTGTCATCCTGGAAGAGGAGTTGGGTGTCCACGAATTAAAATCGCCGATCAGAAAAACATCCTCTTTCATGGGGGCATAAAACACAAGTGTTGCTGTTTGCTCCTCTATATAATTGATTCCATCTCTAAGACCTGAAGGCACCGGTCCGCTTAGCTGGGCGCTTTTCACAAGCACAAACACCGAATCGGCTACTGTTTCACCTTCCGCCTCTGCAGTCACTTTAATCCAGTAGTCACCCGGCGAACTAAATGCGAAGCTGTGGGTAATGCTTTCAGCGCTTGCTGTCTTTACCTGGGCATCGTTGAGGTAGAGGACCAGGTCGGCCACCTGGGAGGCTGCCGCTTCAAAATTAATGCTGGCGCCCGGATCAACAATGGAATTGCGATCGGGATTGATCACCATTACTGAAAGCCCTTCCTGGAAGACCTCCACAAAAATATCGCTCCCCCCTTCATCTTTGCCTTCCAGCTGAGAATCCGAGCTTCTGAAAACAAAAGCCATATGTGTAATGGTTTCGGCCAATGGAACCCCGTAGTAATCCTGTATGGAAGGATCTATTTCAAGGGAGTAGTAGTCATCCGATACACGTGTCAATTTGGTTTCTTCGGAATTTACCCCCCAATCGCTCATAACATACTTCCAGTCTCCACTGCCCGTACTCAGGTTGGTCAACACCCCGGTGTGCGCGTAGACATCCCCGGAGTAACCTTCAAGTCCCCCGTTACCCATCGTGGCATCGAAATAAATGGTAACAGCCTCTCCGGCAAGGGGGAGGGCCGGATCTGTGGCAATGATCTGTGCGGATGACAGCAGGGAAGTAAAAATCAGCAGTATAGTAAGGGACAATCGAATTGAAGCTTTCATAGGGAACAAATTAAAGTTATTTTCCATGAAAAACAGGATAGTGGAGCAGGTTTTTAATATTTTAGCCCTAAGACATTAACCGGAACCTAAAGTGATGAAAAAACCAAGACTGAGCTTCTGGCAAATATGGAACATGAGTTTCGGATTCCTCGGGATCCAGTTCGGATTTGCCCTTCAAAATGGAAATGTAAGCCGGATCTTCCAGACCCTGGGAGCGGAAGTTGATCAGATCCCGATCCTCTGGATCGCTGCCCCGGTAACCGGGCTGATTATTCAGCCCATAATTGGTTATATGAGCGACAAAACCTGGGGAAGGCTGGGACGCAGACGCCCATTCTTTCTCGTTGGGGCCATACTCGCTTCTATTGCCCTGATCCTGATGCCCAACTCACCCGGTTTGTGGATTGCGGTAGGCATGCTCTGGATCATGGATGCTTCTATTAATATTACCATGGAACCCTTCCGGGCCTTTGTGGGAGATATGCTGCCCGATGAACAGCGTACCAAGGGCTTTACCATGCAGAGCTTCTTTATTGGTATCGGCGCATTTGTGGCTTCCTGGCTTCCTTATGCCCTGTCCGAATGGTTTCATATTTCCAATACCGCACCCGAAGGAGAAATACCTATGACCGTGCGGCTTTCCTTCTACCTGGGCGGAGGTGTATTCCTGCTGGCTGTATTGTGGACCGTATTCAGAACCAAGGAATACAGCCCGGAAGAATTGAAAAACTTTGCCGAGAGTTCTGAATCGGAGGCAGAAAAACACGATGATACACCAGATCCCCTAAGCAAATATTTGCGCAGGGGAATTATCTGGACCCTGGTGGGTATCGCCATGGCCCTTCCTGTGTATTATATGAAGCTGGAGAAGGAACTTTACATCCTGGCCGGCGGTTTTGGTATATTCGGACTTTTGCAGCTGATGAGCGCATGGATGATAAAAGGCAACAAGGAGAAACACGGGCTGGTATCCATCATCACCGACCTTTATCATATGCCCCTGACCATGAAACAGCTTGCCATTGTACAGTTTTTCTCCTGGTTTGCTCTTTTCAGCATGTGGATCTACACCACCCCGGCTGTAACCAGCCACCTCTATCACACTGTGGATCCCACCACCGAAGCCTATAATGAAGGAGCCAACCTGGTAAGCGGGATGTTTGGATGGTATAATTTATTTGCTGCCGCTTTTGGCCTGGTATTGTTACCTTTCATGGCCAGGCTCACCAACAGGAAAATCACACATTCAATCGCCCTGGTGGTTGGCGGTCTGGGTCTTGCATCCATCATGACTTTGACCAATCCCCAGCACATAATTTTCTCCATGATCGGAATCGGACTGGCCTGGGCCAGCATCCTGGCCATGCCCTATGCCATCCTGACCGGTTCGCTTCCCTCCCATAAAATGGGCGTCTATATGGGAATCTTTAATTTCTTCATTGTGATCCCACAGATCCTGGCAGCGACCATCCTTGGATTTATGGTGAAAACACTGTTTGGAGGAGATAGCATTTATGCATTGCTCACCGGGGGGATTTCCATGTTAGTGGCGGCGGTGCTTATTTTATTTGTAAAGGATACAAATCCTAAATAGAGAAGATAATTGTTATGAAAGGATATTACAAAGCCGATCCATGGAGCATTATTGAGGAAGGGTTTGATCCCGCCATGCAGGAGGCTTCAGAAAGCATCTTCAGCCTGGGGAACGGCAGGATGGGTCAGCGTGCAAATTTCGAAGAACATTATTCGGGCGAAACACTGCAGGGAACCTATCTGGCCGGGGTCTATTACCCCGATAAAACCAGGGTGGGCTGGTGGAAGAATGGCTACCCGGAGTATTTTGCCAAGGTGCTTAATGCGCCCAACTGGATCGGTATCGATGTGGAGATTAAAGGGGAGCAACTGGATCTTCATACACACAAACCAGTGGAATTCAGGCGTGAACTGAACATGAAGCAGGGTTATCTGGAACGCACTTTTGCTATCTATGTGGGAGAAAGCAGGCTGGAGATCGCGGTGCGGCGTTTCCTGAGTATGAAACGCGATGAGATCGGTGCGATCCGATATGCCATTCGTTCAGTTGATTTTGAGGGAGAGATATCTTTTACACCTTTTATTGATGGCAAGGTGGTGAACCAGGATTCGAACTACGATGAAAAATTCTGGGACATGGAAAGCACCAAAGCGGTTGCCGGATCGGCCTATCTCATGGCCCGAACCCGGAAAACAGGTTTTGTCACCTGCATGACCATGTGCTATGTCCTGGAACTGAATGGTGAAGCCCTGCAGCTGGAACCAGAGCTTGTTCAGAAGGATGATTATGTATCCAACAGGGTAAGCCTTGAACTGGGCCAGGGAGAAGAGATCATCTTGTATAAATATGTATCCGTGCTTAGCTCCATGAATCACAAAGAAGAGGATATGGTCGATCATGGGATCGGGATACTAATTGACGCCATGGGGCTGGGATTTGACAAACTCTTTGAAGAGCATGCAGCTGTTTGGGAGGAGAACTGGGCCCATTCGGATATTATCATTGAAGGAGACACCGAAGCACAGCAGGGAATCCGCTTTAATATCTTTCAGCTGAATCAGACCTATACTGGAAAGGATGAACGACTGAATATCGGCCCCAAAGGTTTTACAGGAGAAAAATATGGCGGAAGCACCTACTGGGATACTGAAGCCTATATGATTCCCTTTTACCTAAGTACCGCCAAAGAGGAGGTGGCGCGAAATCTTCTGGTATACAGGTATAAACACCTGGAGAAAGCCATCGAAAATGCTGAAAAACTTGGTTTTTCTGATGGAGCCGCACTTTACCCCATGGTGACTATGAATGGGGAGGAGTGCCATAACGAATGGGAGATCACTTTCGAAGAGATCCATCGGAACGGGGCCATTGCATTCGCCATTTATAACTATGTCAGGTATACCGGCGACAGGCTTTACCTGGCAACCCACGGGCTGGAAGTGTTGATCGCCATTTCGCGCTTCTGGCATCAGCGCATCACCTGGTCGGAAGAAAGAAAGAAGTATGTTATGCTGGGAGTGACCGGGCCCAATGAGTATGAGAACAATGTGAACAACAACTGGTACACAAACAAGATGGCCAGCTGGACACTCTCCTATACCATGGGGGAGCTGGCGCATTTAAAAAATGAGGATGGAGCCAGCTTTGATCTCCTGAGGGAAAAGACGGGACTGAAACTCGAAGAGGAGACTGAAGCCTGGAAGGATATCGTTGAGAATCTCCATTTCCCCTACGAGGAGAACCTGAAGGTATTCCTGCAACAGGATGGATTTATGGATAAGGAGCAGTTGATGGCAGCAGATCTGGATCCGGCCGAGAGGCCCATCAATCAGCACTGGTCGTGGGACCGCATCCTGCGCTCCTGTTTTATCAAGCAGGCAGATGTTTTACAGGGAATCTATGTTTTCGAGGATGAGTTTGACCGGGAAACCATCGTGCGGAATTTCGATTTTTACGAAGCCCGCACGGTGCATGAAAGCTCCCTGTCGCCCTGTGTTCATGCCATTCTTGCCAACCGCATCGGACAATCCGAAAAAGCTTATGAGATGTACCTGCGAACCTCACGACTCGACCTGGATGATTACAATAACGAGGTGGATGAAGGCTTGCATATCACCAGCATGGGAGGCACCTGGATGTCGGTGGTCCATGGTTTTGGGGGGATGATGATCAAAGATCAGCTGCTTAGTTTCGAGCCGAATCTTCCTGAAGGCTGGAAAGCTCTTTCCTTTAAGATCCTCTACCGTGGCCGCACCCTGAAGGTTCAAATAGAAAAGAAGAAAGTAAGCATTACAAACCTGGAAGGAGAAGAGGTAGATCTCTACCTGGCAGGAAAGCGAGTGCATCTGGAGCAAGCCGGGACGGTGTTTGCAGAACTCTGAAAAACAGTTAATTTTGTGCACGCAAATCAGAAACAATGAAAGCTTATAAGTATAACCGCAGCTTGCAGATCATGACCGGAATCTTATCTAAGGGTTCCGATTGTGAAGATGTACTGCTATGCCTGATAACCTGACAGAGAAGATACGCTATATGCATAAGATTAGGCCGGGTTAATCCCGGCCTTTTTTTTGCTCTTTTTTGCAGCATGGCAGGCTGTTTTTTATAATCGCCGATTCCACACAACAGGAGAGGGAATGCACCTACCTGGTACCCTCTTTTAAATCCATCACACTGATGCGATGGATCAGAAAGGGTCTTGAAGCCAATGATGGAACCTTTATTAAACTGAAGTAAGATGGAAGAGGACGAGGATGATCAGACTGGGGTTTACAGGTCAAAACCCAGGTTCATGAGGTTTGTACGCTCATGGATATGGATGGCCTGGAACCCCAGTTCCTGTGATGCTTTGATATTATGGATATCATCGTCCAGAAAAAGAGTCTCCTCCGGTTTGATGCCAGAATCCTTGATCACATACTCCCACGCTTCCTTATCGGGTTTGTGCCAGCCAATTTCATGAGAGTAGTATATTTTTTTAAATATCTTATGCATGGATTCACCTGCCAAATCGAGAAACATCTTCTCAAAAACCCGGACATGTAAGGCCGAGGTATTGCTAAGCATATAGAGATTATATCGCTTTGACAGTACTTTCAGAAGCTCAACCCTCTCTTTGGGAAAACGCACTATCATTGCATTCCAGGCATCATCCAAAGCCTGGTTGGTCATATCGACACCAGAGGCCTTCCTGATTTCGTCGCGAAATTGCCCGGTGTCCAGTTTGCCTGTTTGATATTTGAAATAGATATCTGTATTCATGGAGTTGGGGAATTGCAGCATTTCTGATGGGAACCCCATTTCATAAAACAGTTTTAATGTTGCTTGAATATTGATATCAAGTATCACCCCGCCCAGATCGAACAGGATATTTGTAAAGTTTGATTGTTGTATCATCCGTTTGTATATTCGTAACGACCTAAAGATAAAGAAAAACCCTAACGTCATGCGTATCGACGGAACCCATTATCGTACCATCTGGATGGAGGAAGATCCCGGTGTTGTAAAAGTGATCGACCAGCGCTTTCTTCCCTTTGAGTTTCTCATTCTGGAGTTGAAGAGTTCAACAGACGCCTTCAATGCAATCGCCGACATGGCAGTTCGGGGTGCCCCGCTAATCGGGGCAACAGCAGCCTTCGGACTTTACCTGGCTGCATTCAGAAGCGATCCGGAAAACTGGTGTGAAGAGGTCGTTGCTGCAGGGAAGAAACTTGTCTCTGCAAGGCCTACAGCAGTCAATCTGAAGTACGCGATAGACCTGCTGATGGAAAAAGTAGTCTGTTCCGCTTCACGGGAATCCATGATAAAAGAACTTTTTCACCTCTCCATTCGCTTTGCCGAGGATGAAGTGATCCGAAGCAAAAGAATCGGGGAGTTTGGTGTATCACTGATCAGGGATATCAGCGAAAAGACCTCCCGCCCGGTTAATATTCTGACCCATTGCAATGCGGGTTGGCTGGCCTGTGTCGATTATGGAACAGCCCTGGCACCCATCTACCTGGCTCATGACCAGGGCATACCTGTACATGTGTGGGTGGATGAGACCCGTCCGAGGAACCAGGGGGCCCGATTGACTGCCTATGAGCTGGGTAAGCACGGCGTTCCCCACACGGTGATTGTGGATAATGCCGGCGGACACCTGATGCAGGAGGGAAAGGTTGACCTGGTCATTGTGGGAAGCGACCGGACCACCCGGAATGGCGATGTAGCGAATAAAATAGGAACCTACCTGAAGGCTCTGTCCGCCAGGGACAACGGAATCCCTTTTTATGTGGCGCTGCCCTCCAGCACCATTGATTTTGACCTGAGCTCTGGTCAGGAGATTCAAATTGAAAACCGAGATTCCGGAGAGATCACTCACATGGAGGGAATAGACCAGGAGACCGGAAAAAGCAGTAAAATAAGAATCCTGCCCGAAGAATCACAAGTTGTCAATCCTGGCTTTGATGTAACCCCGTCCCGACTGGTTACCGGACTAATCACCGATAAGGGAATCTGTGAAGCATCAGAAAAGGGTATACAAACTTTGTTTGAAAACTAGTTTATTGAAGCACAAAGTCGTCAATATCATAGTCCTGCTATGTTGCATCCTGCCCGGTTTTGCTCAGGAAGCTGCTCAATCGGAAAACAGGCGGCACCCCTATCTTCAGCTGAATTACCGTAGCGGGACTTTCTGGTCGCGTTCGGACTACCTGGACGAGCAATTTAGTGCCCCATATAAAGCCTTTGAGGCCCGCTTCGGCTACCAGCTGACTGGCAAAAAACTATGGCAACAATACCAACGCTACCCAAAAGTTGGTTTTGGCATTCACTATTCCGACCTGGTAAAGGACCCCGCGGATACCGTTGTTGGCAATCCTATCAGTCTTTTCGGTTTTTACAGTTCTCCCCTGGTCAGGTTCGGGCGTTTTACCCTGGCTGCTGATATGTCAGTTGGATTAAGTTATACAGGAGTGATATACGATCCGGTTGAGAATCCCTATAATGATGTTATCGCCTCTCATGTCAACCTCTATTTTGATCTCAATCTGAACCTGAATATAAAACTGAGTCCACACATAGGTCTTAATGCAGGTTACGGCCTTACCCATTATTCAAACGGAAGAATTCAAATGCCACAGAAAGGGGTTAACAACTGGGGCTGGCTGGTAGGTGCAAACTACATATTCAGGGAACCGGTAAAGGAATTCATTTACAGGGAGCCACCCGAATTCAAATCCAGTGAATCCATCCAATTGATGTTAGGCGCGGGCTCTGTTGAAGGGATTCCCGAAGGGACCACAATGGAATTGCGATTCTTCACTTTATCATTTACGGCAGATTATGCATATCAGTTCGGCCCAAAAAGCGCCGTAACCTTTGGCCTGGATGTGCTCTATGACGGTTCTCTGGAGAGAGCCATTAAAGGTGTTTTGCCCGAAGAAGTGACCACCTGGCAACAGATGTACCTGGGCTCTCACATGGGCTACCATTTTATAGTTCACCGTCTTACCCTTCTTTTTAATGTTGGAACCTATTTCAGACAGAGCTCTTACGATCGTGGTTACTATTTTGCCCGGGCAGGCGGAAGATACCGGATTACTGAAAACTTCTCCGCCCAGATCAGTATTAAATCCAAAAACGGTGTCCGGTCCGACTGGATCGAATGGGGTTTTGCTTATTCCTTTAAGATCAGGTAAAGTGTTGCCAGATATTTGTAAATTGTGTAATATTGCATCCCCAAAACAGGGAAAAATGCCAGTTGAATATAAGCAGGGCCCATAGCTCAGCTGGTTAGAGCACCTGACTCATAATCAGGGGGTCGCTGGTTCGAGCCCAGCTGGGCCCACAGAAGCCTTCCAGGAATCAACTACCTGGAAGGCTTTTTCATTTAATATACGTACCAGTTTCCACTCTATGGTATTAACTAGAGCTTCTGTGGACCCAACTGGCCTCTCACGCCCGCCCTGCAGTCAAGCCCTTGCCTAAATTGGTCCACCGGACCTATTTTTACGGCAAGTCTAGGTTCGAGCCCAGCTGGGCCCACTTAATAATCAACGACTTACAATTTCAAATTGTGACTCCTTTTTTTTTCGCCAGTTTGGTGCCAGGATTTGGGGGAAGGTTGGTGGGAATTACCACTTATCAAGGTTCTATTCCTATAATGATAAGAGGAACAGCAGTAGCTCCTCTCATCCTTGTCTATGCAATATCACAGTTAGATAGTGAAATCCTCTTGATATCAATCCATACTAGCTCATTCCATCTCAACCCATCTATAAAAACCAGTACATACCACTCCCCAGTAGCAATATAAAACCAACAATCCTATTTAAACAATCTTAATTCTAGCTATATTGGAGGAGTATAGGCAACACAGCTATATCAAAATATAAAGACCGAACTGGCATATTTACCGGCGTTAGGCAAAATACAGAGAAAGAGATCTAGATTAAAATATACAGATATGTATGGTATTAAAAAATGAAAAACCTATATGAAAACCCCACTAAAAATTTTACTGACCTTTGTCCTATTTGTTTCAAGTATTACAATAAATGCTCAGGATTTTTTCCAATCTATTAGAAATGGAGAGTATAAACAAGTAGAACAGTTTATCCAGGAAGAACCAGAACTAATCGATTCTATTGTTAAAATGGATTTCACGCCAATAATGTTTGCCTCCATCTGGGGACAAGATTCTATTGTTGAGCTTCTTCTCAAAAATGAAGCCGACATGTATAAGGTAAAAAATGAGAGCGGATTGCTATCATTACATTTTGCCACAATGCGAAATCACCCAGCTGTTGTTGGTGTTTTAATTGCTTATGGCATAGACGTAAATGTTAAGGATGGAAAAAATAAAACAGCTTTAGTTTATGCCATTGAGTCCAATAACAGAGAAATTATTGATCTTTTGCTTAAAGCCAATACAAAATTTCCTGAGGAACAAGAGTTGATGAATCTCTGTCTTCATTCTGCTGTGCTATACAACTTACAGGATATAGCTGAAAAGCTTATAGAAAATGGAGCTTCGCTATCAGGCGTTGACAATTTTAGGCGTAGCCTGCTTCATAATGCTGTAATTGGAAATAATTTAAAGTGGATTGACTTACTACTTGCAGAAAATCTAAATATAAACAAGTTTGATATTTTTAAACGAACACCTCTACATTATTCAGTAGAGCTAAACCAACTTGATATTACAAAATCATTAGTACAAAACGATGCTGAAATTAATAGTATTGATTGCACCAACCGCACACCTCTCACTTTAGCACAAGGTTTAGGATACATTCAAATAGCTGATTTCTTGAAAAGTAAAGGTGGTGTGCTTTCAGAGCCTGAGATTATTAAAATTTCTGGAGAAGGGAATCAGCAATCGGAAATAAAAGTCACTTATATCGCTAATATGGGGGTTTTGATTTCCTCTGCTTCAAAAACTGTATTAATAGATGGTCTTTTTAATAAAAGTTTTAACCTGTATTCTACCCCTCCAGAGAAAATAGTATCTAAGATTAATAATTTTGAGCCTCCATTTAATTCAATAGATCTTATATTAGTTACTCACAGTGATGGCGACCACTTTTCAGCCCCTGTGATTGCTGATTATTTAGCTGTAAATAAATCCGTAAAGCTTGTATGTAATAATAATACTTCATCAGCATTAAGAAAAATAACTGACTCTGTTGTTGACACTACTCGTATAGTTGGGATTACTCCCGATTTGTTTACCTCAACCGACACTTTAGTAAATAATATTCAGGTAAAAATTTTGAGATTAAGGCATAGCGGCAGAGATGATCAAAATGATAATTTAGGATTCTTAATAGATATGGATGGCATTAAAGTTTTTCATCAAGGAGATGCCGGGGGCGAGGTTATGCAAAGCATGGCAGTTAAAAGGATTCAAGAATATGATTCCATTGGAATTGAGACAATGGAAGTTGATGTAGCAATTTTAAACCGTGGTAGTTTATGGAATTCTAACTCACCTGGATTACAAATTATTAAAAAACAAATGAAACCGAAACACATTATTCTGGCACATTTTTCCGAAAATAATAAACAAGGTGAATGGGAAAGCGTTGATAAAACCATTAAGGAAAATGAAAATATGTTACCCGAAATCACAGTTTTTAAATGGCAAATGCAAGATTTAATAATACAAAAAGGACGCTCCAATGAAAATTAAAACGACATCAGTTATTGCAATTATTATTATGTGTGTTTCTAATACAACAGCCTTTTGCCAAATAGATAGTTTTAATTCTTACGAAGAACTTGATTCAATAGCAAGGGAATACTTTCAATCAAATAATTTAGATTCTGCAATTGTTGTAAGAAAGTATGCAAGGAGTAAATTTCAGGAACATGATATGGATGCAACTTATATACTTGATTATTTATTCTTAATAACTAAACAAGATTCATTGAGCCTGGATAATTGGGATTATGGATTAAAAAAAAGGTATTTCTTTGGATTATCGCTTAATTGGAATAAAAATCGATTTAAAGATAATCCTGAATTCAACAGGCTTGCAAAAATTGATAAACAAATTGGAGATAGCTTAAGTAATCTTGCTCATGTGGAATATGAAGTTGTTCTGCCCACAAATTATTCGCCCCATAAAGAGTATCCATTATTATTTGTTTTTCATGGAAACAACAGGAATCTTCTACAATCAAAACCGATTTGGACTTCTGATGTAGTAAAGGATAAATTTATAGCTGTCTATTTACAATCCTACATCTATATGAGTAAATCTGCATACCAATGGAAGTTAGATGATGAAAAAACAAACAAGGAATTCAAAGAAATATATGAGCAAATTATAAAACAATACCCTGTAAACAAAAGCAAAGTTATTTTTTCAGCCATGTCGATGGGGGGTAGTATTGCAATAGATTATGCATTTAATCAATTTGTACCGGTCTCTGGTTTAGTTTTAAACTGCCCCGTGATACCAACGATAAGCGATAGTTCAATCAATACATTCGTTGCTGAAAACAAAAAAATAGCCATAATTACAGGTGAAAACGACTGGGCATTAAAAAAGCAGCAGGACTTGATAAATAAAGTTGATAGTTTGGACGGAAATAGTAAAATATGCGTAAACGAAGGACTTGGTCATCAATTTGCAAAAGACTTTTCAACCTTACTTGACAACTATTTAAACTGGATGCTGGAATAAAGTACTTTGCCTAACATGTTGTATGTGATCATTACCGCAAGCAGCCTTCAGCTCCGTTCAATCTTTCAAGAAAAATATATAATTTTAAAATAGTAAACGAGGCGGTAACGCCACATACAACTTAACGTTCAGGCTCATTAGCTTCCGTTGAGGTCGTCCAGCAAGCTGGTCTCGGTTCAAAGTTCTCTGAACTTTTGTCAGCCCGCTGCTTGTAATATCCCCTAAATAGCTGGACAAAAACTCAAAACAGATTAATAGATTATTTACCCAAAATTAGATTAGGGCTTTATGTGCCAGTTTTTTCGCCAGTATTTCTACAAATCCATGTAAACCAGTGTAATATTTTACATAAAATGAACAGTTAATTATAATCGTGTAAAAACATAAATCCCTGTTAATGTTGAAGATAACTCAAATATCCCGACTTTTTCGAATCAGATAACATATCGAATAAAGGAGACTCATAATCAGGGGGTCGCTGGTTCGAGCCCAGCTGGGCCCACCGAAACCCTTCCAAGAATAACTCATTGGAGGGTTTTTTTTATTATCATATAACAGTCTTCTAATACCGTTTGTTAGGCTTCCGTGGACCCATCCGGGCTCTCACGCCGCCCTGCAGTCTGGCCCCTCCCTAAAACTGTCCACCGGACCATTTCTTCACGGCAAGTCTAGGTGGTTTTTTCTTTGTTGCCAGTTTGCTGCCAGGGTGCATATTCCAGTGTAATTGAGCACCCCATACCGGGGTAGAGTGAGCATATCATTCCGGAAAGCATTGAGCACCTCATTCCGGAGCATAAATATCAAAATGTCAACGCATAGTGATTCTTCTTTTTTGAATACGTTGACTGCTCAGTTTAAAACGCTGTAGGGTGCTCAGTTACGCCGGTGTGTGCATCCTGACCAACCCGTTGAAAATAATCATGCCAGCAAAGCTCTTTTACCAGGGATTCTATTTCAGCTATCTTGTAGCCTTTAGCCAACAAGCGCTCCAGCACCTGTCTGGTGCTTATCACACCTCTCGAAATGTAGGGTGATAAGTTCGTCACTGCTCCATCCAAGAAGTTTCTGGTTTTTTCATACGATTACGGATTAACTCGATCTATTTTCTCGATTATAGTTGCAAAGTCGGTTGAAAATTGAAGTTCCATTTATCGCTTACTTAATTTATGCATTGAGATCGTCTATCGTCCACCATTCAACATCATCAATTCCACGAACAACCTGATAGGTATCAACTTTAATCTTAACAAAGGTACATTGCTCTGATTGCAAAAAAGATGAAAGTTCCGGATGTCTATCCAGATGTGCATTGAAAACCATGTTTTTTTCCAGGTTTTCAATCTCTTCCGCATGACCAAATGCTGTTAGTACAAAGCTTTTATAAGGCCCCGCCCTGTTAATATCAATACTTTCAACCAGGACAGCTACCTTGCTGTTTTGAACAAGGTTGTTGTATTTGCGTGTATTTCGATAGGTAGCAAAGACTAGCTTCCGGAAGCCTTCCAACGGGGTAACCGCAATCAGGCTTGCATGGGGCTGGCCATCGGCTTCGGTTGCAAGAACAGCAAACCGGCTATTTTTAAATATATCTTCAATGTATGTTTTGACCGCAGTAAGGTTACTCATATCATTCTAATAATCTGTATTTTCCTATCAATATTTAGATTGATAAAGTTAAGACAGATTTGGATTCAGAACAATTAATACGAAATTGCCTTGTTGAATACTAGTTGCCAGTTTTTTCGCCAGTTTTTCTACAAATTCATGTAAACCAGTGTAATATTTTACTTTTAATGTGAAGTAACTTAAACTGGTACAAACAGATACAAATCTGTGTAAACCTATGGAAATCCCGATTGCTTACTCATAATCAGGGGGTCGATGGTTCGAGCCCATCTGGGCCCACGAATGCCCTTCCAGGAATAACTCATGGAGGGGC
>CAVWDQ010000003.1:0-332829 GCA_963753765.1 uncultured Bacteroidales bacterium | reverse complement strand
CGGCAAAATTATCAACAGGCAGCTTTTTCGAGTAACAAATCACTGAAGATGAAGCAAGAGAACTCAGAAGAATATTACATAAGATAAGAGAATAAAATTATTAGAATAATAATTGTTGTAAACGAAAGATTTTGAAACCACTTAAATTAAAGAATAATTCGAAAATACTTAAAGGAAATGAAAACAAATATTTTTGTATTAGCAGCTGTATTATCCTGCTGTCCGGCAATGTACTGTTTGCCCAAAAGGCGGAAGTTAACACTGGACAATCAAGTGTAAAATGGCTTGGTAAAAAAATTGGAGGTCAACATGACGGAAATATTCAGTTGCCAGTGGATATTTATGAATTAAAAGAGGGTTAAGATTCTGGGGGGTAAGTTTTGTTGTAGATATGACAAGCATTACTAATAATGATCTTAAAGATGATGATTCTAATCAGAAATTGGTTGGCCATTTGAAATCCGATGACTTTTTTGGAGTTGAAAAATACCCTACTGCCGACTTTTGTACCTGAAGGAAAGCACGAAATTCAGTGATGGTAAGGCAACTGTTTCAGGTGAAACCAACCATTAAGGGAAAAAGGAGAACATCTCTTTTGAGGTTGAAAAAACGGGAAAAGAGTATTCCGCCACTGTGGATATTGACAGGTCGAAGTTTGATGTCAGGTATGGATCAAACACATTCTTTGACAATCTGGGAGACAAGGCAATTGAGGACATTTTTACGCTTGATATTACGCTTGTTGTAAACTAAACAAAGAGACTATGGAAAAATCAAAAGTAGCGGGTAACTCACCCCGCATGGTAGAGTTGGAATCCGGCGTAAGCTATGCATGGTGCGCCTGTGGAAGATCTTCGAATCAACCCTGGTGCGATGGGTCGCACCGTGTAACCAGCATCACTCCACATGTTTTTCTGGCCGAAGCTTCTGAATCCAGAGCAATGTGCATGTGCAAACAAACAAAGAATCCCCCTTACTGTGATGGTTCTCATTTGAGCCTGGGGGATTGATTTTTGAAATATGCATATGTGCGGTATTGAAAGTCGTAGGTGATAAAACTTTAAAACTGAAGGGATGAAAACGAATAACAAGTGCTCCGTCAATGTGGCCTGAATTGGATTTTATTGCAATGCAGGACACGATTGAAACACTTCATCAGTGGATTCAGATAGTGGGAAAGATACGGTTAAAGACTATGCCCTGGCAAAATCATTCCTGGCATACAACCCTCTATATTACTCCCAATGGTTATTCCACTCACGGCATTCCATACCAGGGGCGTAATTTTCAAATTAACTTCGACTTTCAAAAGCATCAGTTAATTATTCAGTGTTCTGATAATAGCGAACTCACAGTGGATCTCTATTCGAGAACGGTTGCTGATTTTTATAATGAGTTGTTCGAAAAACTAAGATCGATAAACATTGATGTGAAAATTCACCCCAAACCCAATGAGATGGAACCGGCTATTCCTTTTAAGGAAAATATGCTTAACACAACCTATGAACCCGGGGCAGCACAGACACTTTGGCAAGCAATGTTAAAGGCAAATGAAGTGTTCACAAGATTTCGTAGTGAATTTATTGGTAAGGCAAGTCCGGCACACCTGTTTTGGGGGGCATTCGATTTGGCCGTATCCAGATTTTCCGGAAGAGAAGCCCCCTTACACCCTGGAGGAATGCCGAATATGCCTTTGGAAGTAATGCAGGAAGCTTATTCCCGGGAAGTGAGCAGTGCAGGTTTTTGGCCCGGCTCAAAAGATTCTCCTAATCCAGTATTTTATTCATACGTGTATCCTACTCCAGAGTCTTTTGGCAGTCAAAAAGTGCTTCCGGAACAAGCCTATTACAGTCCTGAAATGGGGGAGTTCTTTTTGAATTACTCTGATGTTCAGAAATCCGGCAATCCCGATAATATGCTATATGATTTTTTAGTAACAACATACAATGCTGCAGTAAAATCAGCTAATTGGGATAAGGAAGTATTGGAAAAATCCTGAACAAGGTTTTTTTGGTCTTTTAAGATCATCCAAATCACTAAAGCCTCCTCAGATGCTTGATCTGAGGAGGCTTTGTATTTTATATTGATGGTGGTCGATAGAATTTCCGGTCTGGATATCGGCAAGACTCCCTTAAATGTTTCATAGAAAACAATTTAGGAAGTAAGTTGTTTTTACACTATTGTTGCCTTCATTTTTATGGTCCAATGATAAATCTCTTACGCAGAATCAGACGAAATATGGTGACCGAAAAGAAATCAGATTTATATCTGGTGTACGCCATTGGTGAAGTAGTACTTGTAGTACTTGGAATTTTGATAGCACTGCAGATTGACAACTGGAATGAGAATAAGAAAATAAGCAATATCGAACAGCAATATTTGTTGGCCCTGAAGGAAGAATTCGAGTATAACAAGACTGAATTAGCCAGTGTAATGAAGCTCAATGAAATTAATACAGACAATGCCTTGAAAATTTCAGATCATACGGGACCCGGGAATCCGGGAATAACGGAAAAAGAATTCGAAACTTTAGGTATGAGTTCCTTTGCATCCGAAGTTCATTACAACCCCAATCAAGGAGTATTAGATGAGATAATCAGCTCCGGCAAACTTGGAATGTTCAGCAATGATGAATTGAAGTTTGCATTATCCTCATGGAGTGCAGTATTGGACAGGGCCTTATGGCAGGAGAGAACCCATGAAACATTGAGAGTTCAAATAGTTGAAATGACCAGGGTCCAGGGAAATATAAGAAGCATAACTTCTGAAATTGGGGAACCATACGGTATTAAACCGGGCAAATTTGAGCGAAGGAGCCTGCAATTATTGAATTCTGAAGAATATGAAAACCGGGTGGTTGCATTTATTTTGACCGGCCGCATTCTCAATGAAAGCCATTATGCCAAAGTGGAAAAGGAAATAGACAGAATATTATTATTGGTTGAGAATGAAATCGATGATTAGGTTTATAATATATTTTTCAGGAGTAGTTCTATTTTCATTCTCGAGTGACGGGGATGTGATTAGCGACCACATTGATTCAACAACATCCTTAAATACAGAAACTTTTTAGTTTTCAGTAAATGGAACGATAACAAAAGGAAAAATATTTCTGCCTGCAGCATACGAAACAAATAAGAACCTACCAGCCATCTATTTAATAGATTTTACAGAACAGCAATTTAAACTTGCTACTGATGAATTTGAAAAAGTGATTGCTGGTGTAGACCAGATTCCTGGTTTTGATGCACTGGTTGTTACTTTAGAAGAGCATCTGGATATTGATTCTAAGCCGGAAGAGTTTCAGGAATACTACGATATTTTTAGAAATATGACTGCTTATGTTGATGGTAAATACACCAACAATACTTCCAGGACATTTATAGGAAAAGGTAGCGAAGGAGGAATTGTACTTATGACTCTTTTTCTGGAGAGTTCAGAAAGCTCAGTATTTGAAAATTTTATTGTCTCAGATTCCCCGGGAAGTTTCAATCCGGCTGTTATGCAGATGATTGAAAAAGATGATTTCCCGAAGAATAAGCAAAAGAAAAAACTTCATTTCTCTTTTTCAACAAGCAATAACCAAGACCAATGCATCAGCTTGATCAATATGATTAAGGAGGCACAATATCCATGGTTACAGTTTGAATCTGTAGAATATGCTAATAGCGATTACGAAAACACTTATCCAGCCGCTTTCGCAGCTGGAATAAAATATGTCTTCAATTAGTAATGCAATATTCTTTATATCTTCCGCGTACACTTTATCTTTATTGATCTAAGCATCAAAAAGCGAAGTCCATTTCAGGCCTTGCTATCTCACCTGGTATTCATTTTATTGGTGTCATTGTATTCGCAAGATATTTTGGGCCAATTGCTTTCCCCGGGAAACCGCTTTGCTGACTACGATTGGTTTGAATACAAATAAAGCCTAGGACAATACTCGTTTGATTATTTTGTCCGACCATTTTACGGGAAAGAAATCAAGCAGCATCCGGGAAGCATCGGCTTTAAGCAAATAAGATGTTCTGGGATTAGACGAATCCAGTGCTTTCATGATCGTTTTGGCAACATGAACAGGATCATGGGCGTTTTTATACACCCGGGGCAAGTATGAAACGCCTTTCGAAAGTTGTTTCTTAAAATGAATGGAGTCCTTTTGAGCATCATTAAACATTTGCTCTGCCCCCCTGGTCATGTCTGTTTTAAAAGGCCCAGGTTGTATTTTTATCACCTTGATTCCCAGGTAAGCAAGTTCACGCCTGAGGGCATCTGAATAGGCTTCGAGGGCATATTTTGAAATAGCATAAATACCATTGAATGGTGCAGCAGTTTGCCTGGCAACCTCAGAACTTAAGATAATTACTCTCCCCTTTTGTTCCATCAACAATGGAAGAAACTGCTGATTTACCCGGTATCACCCCAAGCAAATTGATTTCCAGTGCTTTTTGCAGACTCAGAAACAGGGAGCTCGGCAAGGGAGCCAACTTTTAGTATCCCGGCACCATGTATCACAGCATCCAGACCCTTGGTCCGGGCAGAAATTTGTTTATATGCTTCCTGTATGGATTCCGTATTGGTAATATCCATAACAAGGGGGGTAATGTTAGCGGTCTGCTTATATCGGTCAAAGATTTCTTGTCGAATATCCGAGGCAAATATGTGCCAGCCATTCTTGCTAAGAAGCTGGGTGGTAGCAGATCCCAACCCACCTGATGCACCCATAAGAAGGGCTTGTTTTTGTATTTCCATATGAAGCCGGCATTACTTATGATAAACAAATATAAATGATATAGCATACCTTTGTTATCAGATATGAATTAATAAGTGGAAAATGAAAGCGCTATCAAAACTCATCCTCGTTTCTCTTCTGGCCGCATGCTCATTGCATGCCTCCGGTCAGCTTACCACCAATCAGATCACCGGATCCTGGCAGGGCGTCCTGATGGGATTAAGACTTGTATTCCATATAAATGTTGATGAAAACGACACTTATAAAGCCTCTCTTGACAGTCCTGATCAGGGGCAGATGGACATACCCCTGGGAGAAGTGAGCTTCACAGATGATTCTCTTAGAATTGAAGCCCCCATTCTAAATGGGTTTTATAAAGGGAAGATACTATCTGATTCGACCATCCATGGAATATGGAATCAGAGCGGGAGAAACTTTAATCTCAATCTGGAAAGGCAGACCGCAGCTATTGTGCTGAACCGACCGCAGGAGCCCAGGGCTCCCTTCCCATACAGGGAAGAGGAGGTGAGATTTCAAAATATAGCAGAGGGCTTTGCTTTGGGTGGCACGCTAACCCTGCCCCAGGGTGAAGGTCCTTTCCCGGCTGCTTTGCTTGTTACGGGTTCCGGAAGCCAGAACAGGGATGAGGAAATATTTGGTCATAAACCTTTCAAACTGATTGCAGATCAACTGACCAGAAGCGGAATTGCAGTCTTAAGATATGATGACAGGGGAGTAGGTGCATCCGGTGGCAGTGCTGCCGGATCAACCACGAAGGATCTTGCCGGGGATGCCAGATCTGGCATTGATTATCTGCTGGGGCGAGAAGATATAAATCATTCAGAGATAGGCATCATCGGGCATAGCGAAGGGGCAATGATAGCCATGATGCTGGCCTCTTCATTTGACGATATTGCTTTTATCATCTCCCTGGCGGGCCCGGGTGTGGATGGGAAGACCATTCTTCTTGAGCAGAGTGACTATATTAACAGGGAAAGTGGGGTGGATTCTTCAATTTTGGATGACAACAGAGCAGTCATGACAAAGGTTTATGATAGTATGATTGCAAATGAATCTTATGAGGTCTGGAAAGAGGAAGTGGCGAAGTTTACCAGTGAATTTTATTCAGAAAAGTCCCTCCATACTTATAGTGAGGAGGAGATTAAACAAATCAAAGAAAACCTGTTGGGTTCCATTCCTGAGTCTGCCTATGCATGGATGAAATATTTTATCATGTTTGATCCCACAGCTCTTTTTAGCTCAATCAAATGTCCCGTACTTGCACTCAACGGCGAAAAAGATTGTCAGGTACTGGCCGAGAAAAACATTGATGCCATCAAGAAGGGACTTCTTTCTGCAGGCAATACAAAGTCCACCACCATGATTTTACCCGGACTGAATCATCTTTTCCAGAATTGTGAGACCGGACTGCTAAATGAATATGGGATTATCGAGGAGACTTTTGATCCAAAGGCACTTGAGATCATGACAGAATGGATTCTTCAACTATAAAGATTTAGTTTAAACGTTTAATCCCATCGGGCTGAATATCAATAAGTTTTTGTTTGTACAGGGCACCCAGGGACTTCTTAAATGCTTTTTTACTGATCCCGAATTGAGCGTAAATCTCCTCCGGCGTGCTTTTGTCAGTAAAGGCCAGGAACCCCTCGTTCTCTTCCAGCTTTTTATATATTAATTCGCTGTTTGCATCATTGAAATTACGAAATCCAATGGGCTGCAGGGAGACATCAATTTTCTGATCCTCACGGATTCTTTTTACGTATCCCCTGAGTTTGTCTCCAACCCGGATTTCACGGAAAATTTCGTTATCAAAGATAAGACCTTTGTGAGCATGGTTGATTATGACTGAATAGCCCATATCTGTTTTCTGCAACACCACCAGCGTAACTTCTTCACCTTCTTTTACAGAGAGCTGATCGTTTTGAAGGAACCTCTCCACCCTGTTGCTGGCGTAAAGACGATCCGATTTAAGATCAAGTTCCAGGTAGACGATATACCATCGACCCACCTCCAATTTTTGTTTTTGTTCACGGAAAGGCACCATTAGCTCCTTTTCAAGACCCCAGTCCATAAAGGCTCCAACTCCTGTAACCGCACTAACCTTTAATAGTGCAAATTCATTAAGGTAGATTTTTGGTGTGAGCGTGGTGGCTATTTTTTTGCCTTCAGAATCCTTATATACAAATACCTTGATCTGGTCACCGGGCTTCATCTCTTCGCTGCAATACTTGTTGGGAAGCAGCACCTCTTCACCCGATTCATCTCCCAGAAATAGCCCAAAAGTGGCTCGTTTTGATAATTTTTAATTCAATCTGCTTGCCTTGTTCAATCATAGATACAAGATATGCTTAAATTAGCATTGGATCAATCAAAAAGAGATGTAATGAAAAGAGACCTAAAGCACATCCGATCAGTACTGATGCTATTTGCAATTAGCTTATCCACCTTTTCCTGCATGCATGAGGAGAAGCCTGAGGCTGTAGATGATGAAATCTATGTGGCCGCTTATGTCTGGCCCTCCTGTCATTATGAAGAGAGGAATGCCACGATTCCTTTGGCCGGAAGGGATGGGCGAATGGGAGGTGATTCGCAAAGGGAACCCCCAGATTCGAGGGACATTATCAACCCAAGGTGCCCCTCTGGGGCTACGAGATGGATGACGACCCTGCGGTAATGGAGAAATGGATCGATGCGGCCACTGAACATGGAGTCAATGTTTTCATCTTCGACTGGTACTGGTTTGACGGGGGGCCATTTCTTGAAAGTTCTGTGAACAACGGTTTCTTACAGGCCAGGAACAATAAAAAGATGTATTTCTATCTTATGTGGGCCAACCACGATGTCAAGAAGAATTATTGGAACCACTACAAATATGATTCAGATTCATTGCTCTGGACAGGTTCAGTGGATCAGGAAAACTACAGGATCATCGTGGATCGTGTAATTGGTCAGTATTTTCACGAGCCTAACTATTTCAAGATTGACGGGAAGCCGGTCTTCTCGATTTTTAACTTTCATAAGTTTGTTGAGGACTGTAATGGACTGGATGGAGCCAAAGAGGCCCTGGACTACTTCAGGGAAGAGACCATCAAGGCAGGGTTTCCAGGATTGCATGTTCAGATTATTGCCTTTGGAGGGAATGAAAAAAATCCGGGAATTTTAAGACATGATCTAAGCGAAGGAAAGAGCAACAGCGAGCTTGTCTCTTATATGGGAATCAACAGTGTTACCAAGTACAACTGGGGACAGGCCGAGGGACTGGAGGATTATATTGTGTGGGGAGAAGAGGCCATGAAGCGAAGAGAGAACTGGGATGAGGCACTGGAGATCCCATATTTTGCAAATGTCTCCATTGGTTGGGACGATACGCCCAGGTTCCCGCACAAGGGAAAGACAAATGTGATTCACTATAATAAAACCCCGGAGAGTTTTACTGCCTATCTTCAGAAGGCAAAGGAATATGTAAATGAGCATCCCGACCAGGCCAGGCTGATCACCCTCTTTTCCTGGAATGAATGGGTGGAAGGGGGCTACCTGCTGCCGGATATGCGCTGGGAATATGCATACCTGGAAGCTGTTAAAAAGGTGATAAAAGAATGATATCAAGCCTTTGCACTGGATTTTGGATGGAACATATATTATCTTACCACATGAAATCGTAAATTGACTATTATGAAAAGAAGGACATTTATCCGGAACAGCATTGCAGGGGCAGCCCTTTTATCTGCATTTCCCTATGAAGCCCTGGCTCTTGAAAAAAAGCTATACCCGTATGACAGGGTCAAGCTGGGTAATACAGGCATTGAAATGTCCCGAATGGCCATGGGGACAGGAACTCATGGTTTTGGAGGCGCTTCCAACCAGACCAGGCAACTGGGCATCAAAGGAGTGTCGGACATGCTTCTGGCAGCTAAGGATGAGGGTATCAACTTCTGGGAAACAGCCGATCAGTATGGCTCACATCCGCATGTTGGAGAGGCCTTAAAAAAAGTGAAGCGAGAAGAGGTGGTTATCCTGACCAAGACAAATTCAAAAACCTATGAAGACGTGAAAAAGGACCTGGATCGTTTCCGGATTGAACTCGGAACTGACTACCTGGATATTATTCTGCTTCACGCTGTTACCGACCCTCAATGGAACGAAAACATGAAGGGTGCCATGGAGGCTCTTGCTGAAGCTAAGGAAGAAGGCATATTACGGGCGCATGGTGTTTCCTGTCACTCCATAGGGGCCCTGGAAACTGCCGCGGATGAGCCATGGGTGGATGTGGACCTGGCACGATTTAATCCGGGAGGGGCAAGAATGGATGCAGATGTCCCCACCGTCCAAAAGGTGCTTACACGCATGAAGGATAATGGTAAAGCGATCATCGCCATGAAAGTTTATGGCTGTGGTGAGCTGCTCCACATGAAGGATGAGTGCCTGCAGTTCCAGACTGGCACAGGCCTTGCCCATGCCTTTACCATGGGTTTGGAAAACATGGAGCAACTAAAGGATATTCAGAAGAGACTGCCCGAAGCAAGTGTAAGAGCCTAAAGCTTTCAAGATGAATGAGCTTACCCTGGCCACGCCGGCCCTGCTTTTTTCGGCCATCTCACTATTGCTTCTGGCCTATACCAATCGCTTCCTTGCATACGCGAATGTGGTACGGACGCTACATGCACGCTACAAGGAAAACCCCGATGGTATCATCGTGGGTCAGATCCAGAATCTGCGAAAGAGGTTGCTCTTAACACGCACCATGCAGCTGCTCGGTATTGGCAGCCTCTTATTGTGCGTGTTATGTATGTTCCTGATATATGTAGATCAGCAGCTTGTTGCAGAGATTATTTTCGGCATTGCGCTGTTGATGTTGATTATATCATTGGGTGTTTCGGTAAGGGAAATACAAATTTCGGTGAAAGCTCTGGACCTTCACCTGGGGGATATGGAACTTTAAAAAGAATTTTCGATCAGGCCCCAAGGGATTTCAATGCTTCCATCACAAGGAAAACCGGCCATACCACTGCTTTTAGAAACCCGAGGACTCCCATGCCGAAAGTGGTAGCTGCACTAATATAGTAAATCGCCGCACCAATCAGGCCCAAACCATATACGGCGCTTGACCCTGCGCAATTTTGAACTTCTTTTGCCATGATAAATGTTTTATATTCAGATAAAAAGGTGATCTAATTTACTATTTTTAAGATAAATAACATAAAGGGAATTTTAATCCGGGAAGTGTATGAACATTTATTTTTGCGGATCCATCAGGGGTGGCCGTTCTCTGGCTGCCAGCTACGAAAAGATGATTACTTTACTTGGAAATTATGGCAAGGTGCTAACCGAGCATCTGGGCAGTGATGAAGTGATCGAAAGCAAGGATCGAATACTCAGCGATCAGGAGATTCATGACCGTGATTTGCAATGGATCGTAGAGTCGGATGTGCTGGTTGCCGAGGTAACAGTTCCAAGCCTCGGAGTGGGTTATGAGATTGGCCGGGCCATTGAGATGGGCAAGCCGGTGCTATGCCTGTTTCATACAGCTTCGGAATTTACCCTTTCTGCCATGATTGCCGGAAGCAATCGGGTGGTGATGAAATACTATGAAGGCATGGAGGATGCAGAGGAGTTGTTTCGTGCCTTTTTCAGTTCGCATGCTCCTCATCATACTTTCTGATTTTCATCAGGGTGGCCTGTTCTGCCTGGTCGTACATCTCACGAATAAAATCGTCCCCGAAATTGAAGGTTCGTTCCTCCAGGGTCATGGATTCGATCCGGTCAAATAGCATTGCTTTTGCCTGGGCAATGTCTCTTCCGTAGATATGGTAAGAGTCGGCCTGCCAGTTCATTCTTCCCAGGCGGACCTCTTTACCGCTTCTTCTGGCTATCTCATCAGCAATAACTTCGCGGTTGAAACGGATAAAACCGAACATATTCATAAAGCTGGCACCCCAGGCATCATTGCTTCTGAAGCGGATGTTGCAGTTGAGCCATTGAATCCCTTCTTCATCTTCCATGATCCTGTACCATAGAGACTGAAGACAGGGAGGATCGTAGACCTGCAGATCATGGTTGGGCATCCAGGTAATCATTTGCGCCTGCCTGGTAAAGGGTTGGTCCACCAGTTTCTGAATAACATGTTCAACCTGATCCACCTGGAATCCCACATCTTTTCTGATCATGGTTCCATTTTCTTCCACGCGTTCTTTCCATGATCCATAGCGCTGCAATCTGCCATGGTAGGTGTATTCCCAGCGGGTATCTTTAGGATCGTTCATGTTTTTCACCCAGTGATCTTTAAAACCCTTTAGCTCCATCACATATTCCTTGAGCTCATCAATACCGCCCGGAAAGGCCTGGTGAATGATTGGATCGCATTCGGGATTCAGAACCGTTGCATTCAAAGTACAATCGATACTTAAGGGATCGCCGGGTTTGTCATACTGGGTTTTAAAGCGGGTTCCTTCATTGTAAAGTTTAACAAGGGCTGCTTCGTATGTAACTGCAAGGGATTCACCGGTGACGCAAAGAACAGGGATATTATTCATGATACATGGGTTTCCCTAAAGATATGCATCATCCCAACTATTGCCCAGCGATGTTAATAGATTGTTCAATAATTGATCCGGTCAATATAAGACCGATTCAGGTATTCAGGCGCCTTTCAGCTTCATGATTTCACTATGATGAGAAACCACCAGTTTTTCATACTTTTCCCTTGAACTTTTCCGGTACTGTTCAAAATCATCCAGGGTGGTTTTAAGCTCGCCCTGCACCTCCCTGGTTACCAGGTGAGAACGTCTGAATAATATGACCATTATGACGGTCAGGGCTGCCAGGCCCAGGATTATAAACCAGACTATGGTATTGTAGAGCCCTTTGCTCATCTGGATTCCGACAAAGGAGAGGCTGTCTCTGTTCCTGATCGCTTCATCCTTCTCATTTTTTGTCCTGGCAAGCTCTGTATTCAGGGTCTCAATCTGGAAATCCCGGTCCGCTAACCGGCTGTTAAGCTCTTCAACTTCAAGCTTGGCCGCATTTAGGGTATCCTTCACATTCCTTCTTAATTTCAGGAAAATATCATCTCGGATGGCCCGGTAATCATTATAAACCCTGGTATTTTCATGAATATAATCCAACTGGGCGTCCAGGACGGCTGAATCCAGAACAGCTGAAGCACCGGATTGCGCAACAGCAGGTTGAACAAGAGATATAAACAAGCCTGCTAAGAGCAGGAGTGCCGGCCGTTTAATAAATGTACTTTTCATAGTTGTTGTTTATCGTACCCTTTTTGCAATATTAACGAATGTATGACACATATATGATTTTCCGACCTGGTCTTTCTTCGATTATAAAACATAAAGAGCTTGTCTTCTCAGATCTTTTTCAACTAACTCTATGGGATGCTTATTAAGTAACCCGGCATTTTTTACGCAGTAAATAAGCACGTTACGATTAAGCATTCCTTAGAAAACGGAAGCTGATTACCCTAAGGAGACAAGCTCTGAAAAAAAGAGCATTTATCTATAAATATTTATGATATTCTGGGGGCACATCAAGGTATCTGGAGTATCTTTTTGCGTCACGCCCATAGGCCTCCACTTTTTTCTCCCGGATCTTGTAGGTACAATACTCACCAATGATATTTGAAATATTGATTTCAACCTCCTTTCCATCCTCATCGGTCATGTGTACCCTGACCAGGTTGAAATTTTCCGGCTTGTTCAATTTGAAGTGACATATGGGACAGTAGAATTTATATTCCACTCCTTCTTGTAGTTTAAAATCAGGGTGTGTGGTTTTGGTATAATTTCCCAGTTCAGTATCAAGGAAAATAAGCCCCCTTTGGTTATGGGGCGATTTTGCTGAAAAGACCAATGAACTGCCAATGTTCATCTTACTTTTGCATTCGGGACAAGAATAATTGTTGGGCATATCTAATTGTTTAGGGGATTTATTATACTTAAGATTTTTCGGGCTGCAGCCTGTACGGGTGCAGACAGGTGATCTCCAAATTCAAGGCTAAGCGGCTGGATCCCCAGCACATAGGTGGGATATGGAAAGAAATCCACAAGTCTTCCAAGTGAAATATTATGTGTGTTAAACGTGATATCTTCCACATCTTCAAGCTCCAATAAACGCCAGGCCCCTGGATTTTCGCCAAGTTCCATACAATCTACAATGACAATCTCTTCGGGCTCCAGAGAGTTGATTTTACCAATATAGTTTTCAATACTGACTTCGACCGTAAGGGATCTGATGGCAGGTCTTTCGATAATCTGCTTACTGATCACCACTCCCACACCATCGTCGCGTTTCAGCACATTACCTACACCGACGAAAAGTAAATTACGGGCTTCTTTAAGCAACTTTTCCAGCTCTGGCACCTGGGACTAAATATATTTAATTAGGACCGACCGCATACAATTGGGACAGATGATGTTGAACATATCCTTTCTTTTCAAACCATCCTTGATTTCCACGTCGGTCTCTTCAGCAGGAGCAAGCTCCAGCTTCTGATTCAGAATGTTCAGATTTAGAGTGGAGGCAAAGGCTTTGGGACCTAGTTTATTATGCAGATACTGAATATGTTCGTCGGTAGTGATAATGGCATCGCAATTCTTGCAAACCACCAAGCTTTTTTCCTGTTTTTCAACGAGTTTATCCCTTTCAAAAACAGCCAGATCGAATATTTTATCCGAGAGAATGACTCCCTTGCCGGTAATGCAGTGTTGCTGGCACATCCCGCAGAAAATGCATTTACCGAAATCCCGCGTGATAATCCTGTTTCCGGTGTCCCGGTCATCCTCAATGGTGATGGCATTGGAGGGGCATACATTGGCGCAGGTTTCGCAGCCCACGCAGTTCTTATCATCCACCTCCGGTTTACCCCTGAAATTTTCAAAGGGCGTATGGGCCTTATTCGGGAAGGAGGAAGTATAGGCCGGTGTTAGCAGAGATACAACCGCCTCCTTCAGCTCTCTGATTTTTGGATACCTCATTTTACCGCATCTTTATAATCGTCCTTAACACTTTTATCTCCCAGTTTTATGCCGGCATGATATGCCCCCCTTACAAGCGCATGGGCTGCAACAGTGGCACCGAAAAAAAGAAGGGGAATGGCAATCAGGGCTTTGACACCGGCTTCAATAAAACCAAAGTGGATCAGCACGCCCACCAGGATGCTGCATGTTCCCAGCGTGACACATTTGGTGGCAGACTGTAACCTGTTATATACATCGGGAAGCCTGATTAATCCGATACAGCCAAACAGATTAAAAAGTACACCTATGGATATGAATATTGTGCTTATCATCTTATTCATTTAGTTTTTTACCGCTCAGGTATTTGGCGAGGGTCAGGGTTCCAATGAAACTGAGTATGATCCAGGCAATCCCGATATCCAGAATATAACTGCGCCCGGTCTGAATGGTCAGGATTGCACAGATTCCCACTACCAATATTCCGAAAATATCGATTCCAACCATCCGGTCGGCAATGGAGGGTCCGCGAATAACCCTGAAAAGGCAAAATAGCGACAGGGCGATCTGGATGTAGAGAAGAATTGCGAGTATGTCCATTATTCAAAGATCTTTTTGATATATTTTTCGAATTTTCCTGCGATTTCCCGGCTATATACCTCCGGGTCTTCCGACCTGACATAGATCCAGTGCACATAGAGCATATCATCGACTATATCCACAGATATAGTTCCCGGTGTCATGGTGATAGAGTTAGCCAGCATGGTTCTGGCAAAGTCGGAATGCAGTTCCAGTTTAACCTTTACTATTCCTGGTTTAATTGGCATGGCCGGATGTAGCACACGATAGGCCACATCGAAATTGGCTTTGATACATTCCCAGGTAAATATGACCAGGTAAACAAGGAGCCAGAAGTATCGTACTGGCTGTATGAATTTAACCACCCGGTGGAAAAAGTATTTCGTAAAAAGCAAAGAAGTGACCAGGGCAGCAGCCCCTCCGGCTATGAGGTTGGCCAAAGAGAGGTCGAAGGTCAGTAGCAACCAGAAAACAAGGGTCAGTATGAAAAGTGCCAGGTATCTCATATCATATTCCTAAAATTGTTGTAGAATGGAGTTCAGCCTGAATCAGTACATCTATGGCCGGACTAAGAACAGTTTCTCTCACAGACGGAATGGCCAGAAGGCTTAATGCCAGACAAAGGACCGCCAGGAAGATCATACTGAATGACATGGGGAAGGGGACTTCCTTAATTTTCTGAACAGCCTGTCCGGCTGCTTTATTAAAGAAGGCAAAACGTTGAAATTTTAAAAAATAGCCCAGAGTGATGATGCTCACAAGTACGGCCAGTACAGCCAGCAGGTAGAACCTCCCGTTGATGGCAGCTATAATGATAATCAGCTTGCTGAAAAAACCATTGAAGGGGGGAATCCCGGATATGGACATGGAGGCCATGAATGAGGTGGTGGAGGTTACCGGCATGACCTTAGAAAGACCCCCCATTTTCTTCAGGTCCCGGGTATCAAGACGATGTTCAATGGATCCGGCATTCAGGAACAACAAGCCTTTGAATACAGCATGATTAATCATATGGTAGAGACCACCGCCGATGGCAAGTACCGCGGCGGCTTCATTGTTGCCCCTTAATAGCAGGAGGATTCCCATACCAAAAGCCATGACCACGTATCCAATCTGGCTTATACTCGAATAGGCCAGAAGTCTTTTCAAATCCCATTGTATAATGGCCAGCAAGGATCCCACGACCATGGAGATGGCACCAAGTGAGGTGAGGATCAGTGCAACCTCATAGCTGAATACAAACATATTGAAAAAGAGCCTGATCAGCACATAGACTCCCACAGCCTTGATCAATACTCCCGAAAGCATGGCTGAAATGGGGGATGGAGCTGAAGAGTGGGCATCCGGCAACCAGGCGTGAAATGGGATAATAGCTGCCTTCATGCCGAACCCGGCTATTAAGAGTACCTGGACAAACACGTAAAACGATCTGTTATAGCCGGCATCAAAGACACTTCGGATATCTGCAATATTCAGTGTTTTGGTTTGCCAGTATATTAAGCCAATGGCAAGCAGAATCAACATAGAGGCAAGTCCGCCCAGCACCTGGTATTTAAAGGATGCTTCCAGTTCGGTCTTGCCAACTCCAAATGCCACCAGGGCATATGATGAAATTACTGAGACCTCCAGGAATACAAAAAGATTGAAAAGATCGCCACTCAATACCACCCCGTTCATACCTGCGACAATCAGGCAGAAGAGAGCAAAGTAGTTGCTTTCGGCAGTATATTTGCTTATGTAAGCCAGGGAATAAAAGAGGGCAATCAATCCAATAAGATTGATAATGCACAGCATCAAGACCGAGAAGCCATCCAAAACCATATAGATTCCAAGCGGCTTACCTCCATTACCGGTCCATCCACCCACAGCATATGAAATGGAACTCTTACCCAGACCTGTAAACACATAGACGGCCAGGATCAGCAGAATCAGGAGCGTTAGTGGAGCCAGGATGCTGTGAAAACCTTTAATCAGCTTTCCAAGTATTACAATCAGGAATGCTGAAATCAATGGTATGGCAACAAACAGGGGAATCAATGCGTCCATCTTCTATCCTCTTAGGTTATTTATTTCACGTATATCAAAGGTCTTGTACTTCCGGTAAAGCCGGATGGCTATGGCCATAAGCATGGCTGTGGTAGCAAGACCAATTACAATGGCAGTAAGCACCATGGCCTGGGGGAGAGGATCAACATAGACCTGTGCGGGTGTTCCGGGATCTACTATTGGTGCCAGGCCACTATCAATATACCCAATGAGCACCAGGATCAGGAAAATGCTGAACTCCATGATCGAAAGTGAGATGGCGATCTTGATCAGATTTCTCCTTGTGATTACACCGTAGAGGCCCACAAGGAATAGAACGAAGCAAAGGATGTAAACTATCATTTTGAGCTCTCCTCTTTAAAGATTACCAATGCCAGGAAGATGGTCAGAATGGCCCCGGCCACTTCGACACCAATGAAAATATTATACAAGGGGATCACACCCGCACTTAGAAGCTCTCCCGGCTCCCCTTTGGGAAGATAGTTGAAGAAAAATATCTTGGTACCAAACAGCAGCGCCATAAGGGCCAGCACCACCACCATCAGGATCGCAATGCTTTCAGTATTTGATGATCCGGCAATCTCTTTTTTGAGATTCAGGGCGCTGCTTCCAAAGGCCAGGATCAGTAGTATAAATGCACCGGCAATAATGGCGCCGCCGGCAAATCCCCCGCCCGGTGTAAGGTGGCCATGCAGGATGATATAGATTCCATACATGAAAATCAGTCCCGCCATCAGCTGGGACACCTTTTTTACTATTATGGACATTCCTTTCATAGCAATGCTATTTTTTTCCTTTCATTCTAAGCAGGGTAAGTACTCCAAGAGCTGCTGTATACAGGATAACAGCTTCGCCCAGTGTATCATAGGCCCTGAAATCGAAGAGGACTCCGGTTACCAGGTTGACGCTTCCGCTTAATTCCACAGCACCATTCACATAGCTATCTGCCATTCCGAGTGAGTGCATTCCCAGTGGATCCAGGTTTTCAATGGCCAGGAGGAAGAAATAGAATAGCCCGGCAAAAATTATAAAACCTGCAATTCTGTTAAGCAGAGATCTTCGGTCGAATGAAGGCTCCAGTTCCTTTCTTGTACTATCAAGGACCACAGCAACCATGATCACAAGGGTGATGGTTTCCACTACAATTTGAACGATGGCCAGGTCGGGAGCCTTTAATAAAAGGAAACAGATTACCAGGCCATAGCCCACAATGCCCATGGCAATGACAGCGGAAAGAAGATCTTTTGCATGGAGGGCATAGATCGCTCCGATGATCATAAATCCAAGTATGATGGAAATTGTTAATTCCATGGTTAATCAGATTAGGTTATTAGCAGTAGCAACAGGATCACAAGGCCGGCAAAGACCCACAATGTATAGTCGTGCAAGATTCCGGTGTGGAGGCGGCTGAAGATTCCTCCCAACCAGGAAATAAACCTTCTTGAAAGCTCATACAGATCAAAGTAGCGGTCTTTGGCTTTTTGGTACAGATGGTCCAGCCATTTGAATTCCTGCAGGCTTTTGTAAAATTCAAGGGTTGAAAATGAAGTTTCCTCCTGTATCTTTTCTCCCCCCACGAAACTATCGGAGGTCCTGATATTTTTTGTATTGCCCAGGAAGTATATAAGCAGACCCAGTACAATAGACACCAGGACCATTATGCTGACCATTGAGGAATCCCAGAATCCTGTGTATTCAAAGGCACCTGATACAGGCATAAAGATATGCGGAACCACCAGCTTGCTGGCAAAGACTCCGAATCCGATGCAAACCAGGGCCAGGATCAGCATGGGAACCCACATTACGGGTCCCACCTCTTTGATTTTTGAACTTGCTTTCTGCTGGCGACCCAGGAAGATTCCCCCGGTGAATTTTACAAAGCTTGCCAGGGTGAGTGCAGAGCCCAGAACTGCCAGTCCGAGCCAGACCATCCAGAGCTGATTAGATATTCCTGGACCCTGACCAAAATCGATGATTCCCTGGTAGATCATCCACTTGGAGGCAAATCCATTAAAGGGAGGAATCCCCGAAATAGACAGGGCAAAAACCAGGGTGGCGAAGAAGGTAAGGGGCATGGCCCGGGAGAGCCCCCCAAGATCTTCAATCTCCTCCTTCCCGGTCTGTTGTTCCACTGCTCCGGCGGCCAGGAACAGACCTCCCTTGTATATGGCATTGTTGACCATGTGAAATAGTCCGGCCGCAATTCCTATCATGGAACCCAATCCAAAACCAAGGATCATATATCCCACCTGGGAGACAGCATGAAAGCCCAGCAGTCGCTTGTAGTTATGCTGCACCAGGGCCATCATTACAGCTGTGATTATGGTCACCACCCCTACGGTCAGCAGCAGGAAGCGCATCCAGTCACCAAACACAAAAAGCTCGGTAGTTATCCGGGCCAGGAAATATATCCCCAGGAGTTTATCCAGGGAGGCCGGAAGGTAGGCCGAAGAAGTGGCCGGGGCAGATTCTGAATAGTCGGGAACCCAGGTATGAAAAGGGAAGGCTCCGGCCTTGGTAAAACTTCCAACCAAAAGCGCAAGGCAGGCCACAGTGCGCACCAGGTCGCTTGTGGGAAGGGTAATCTCATCCATATTCAGGGTTCCGCATACCCTCCAGAGGATGGCGATTCCAAGAATCATAATCCCGTCGGAGGCCCCGATCAGGACCAGGGTCTTTTTGGCTGCAGCGCTGCTTTTTTCATCCTTGCCGGGGATCAGCATATAGAGTGAAATCCCCAGAATCCCCCAGCAAACCAGGAAAAGAAGCAGATTGTTGGCCAGTACGGCGCCATAGGAAAAACCAAGGGTGATAAGAAACCAGGCATAGAAGTTCCGGATTGACCCTGCTGCTTTATTACTTAAAGAATAAATAGCAATCAACAATGATAATACGCTTATAAATAGTATTATAAGCTTGCTAAGGCTATCCAGGGAAAAGGAGCAGTACTTTTCAGCACCTGCCCAGTAATCCACCGTGAACACCAGTTCTTCGGCACCAAAAAGGGAGACGGCCAGGTATCCTGTAAAGAGGGTCGCTCCCAGGGCGATAATGGCTTTGATTATCCTTAATGCAGAAGGCAGGAGGAACAACAGAATTCCAAGCAGTACGGGAAGGACAATGATTTGTATGGCCTGATTCATGATCATGGATTCTTATTGAGCAATTTGTTCGTGATGGATGCAGAATGACTGATGATCTCTTTTGCATTCATGATCCGGCTACCCGATTTACGATCCAGGGCAACCGCCAGTCGTTCGGTACAACAGTAACATGGATCCACGGCAGCCAGGGAGATGGTGGCATCGGAGATGCTTTGTCCCACACAGGATTTTTTAAAGGTGGAAATGTTGGTATAGCTTGGGGCCCTTATTTTGTGTCTTGCCGGAGAATTAGAACCATCGGAAACCACAAAATGAAAAACCTCTCCGCGAGGCGCTTCAGCGTGCCCGGTTCCGTATCCTTCCGGGATGTGTTTTACCTTCACATCCACCTCACCTTCTTTCTCTTTTTTCAATCCGGCCAGGCACTGATCAATGATGGAGATCGATTCGTACATTTCAAGCAGGCGGACCTGTGCTTTGGCAAATACATCTCCGGCCTCAGCAGTGATCACTTTCCAGTTGACCAGGGGATAGGCAGCATAGGGATCGTCCCGCCGCACATCCATATCTACTCCGGAGGCCCTGGCCGTTGGACCTACAGCTGCAAAGTTCAAAATATCTTCCCTGGTCAGAATCCCCACACCCTTGGTCCGGGCATGGATCACCGGATCGTCCATAACGGCCCCCACCAGCATATCTGTCTTTTTCTTGACCAGGGAGAGCACCTTTTCGATGGCTGGGATCTTTTGATTTTCGATATCCCTTCGCACGCCTCCCACCTTAAACATGGCATAAGAGTTCCGGTTTCCGGTAATCATTTCAAACAGGTCCAGCACAGGTTCCCGGTATTTCCAGGCCCACATAAAGACCGTATTATATCCCAGGAAATGGCCCGCAAGACCAACCCAGAGCAGGTGAGAGTGAATGCGTTCCAGCTCGCCAATAATGGAGCGGATGTATTTGGCACGGTTGGTGATTTCCACCCCGGCGATTTCCTCTACACTGTTGGCAAAGGCAAAGGGATGGGAGGTGGAGCAGATGCCGCAAATCCGTTCCACCAGGAAAAAGACCTCGTCATAACTTTTCTTTTCGGCCAGCTTCTCAATGCCGCGATGGTTGTAACCGGTTTCCCATTTTACATCCTTTACGATTTCACCATCGCAGTACAATTTGAAAAGTTCAGGTTCTTCCTGAAGCGGGTGGTAGGGCCCAATCGGTATTAAGGTCTTTTTACTCATGCTTGTGCCTCCCCGTTTGATTTGAATTTTTTCCGGTAGGGATATTCCCCCGTGGCCCAGTTTCCTTCGGAAAGTAACTGCTCCAGGTTTGGATGATTCAGGAAGTTTATTCCAAAGAGTTCGTGCATTTCTCTTTCAATCCAGTTGCTGGCTTCAAACATATTGGACAGGGATTCGATTTCCGGTTTCACCTGGTCAAGGGTCACATGCAGGTTCAGAATCAGTCCGGTGCTGTCCAGGCTGAAGTGGTAATAAATCTCAAATCCCCTTTTTGTATGAAGGGCCGAAGCGATAATAAATCGGTATCCAAGCTTCCTGAAAAGATACTCAGACATAGGAAGCAGGGCAGAAGGATTGATGTAAAGGGTGATCCGCCGGTCATTGCGGACCTCTTTATCCAGGATTTCTTTAGAAAAAGTATTTAGCAGTTCGTCGATGACCATAATTATCAGTTTTTTCCAAGAAGTTTTACGATTCCGGCCAGGATAGCCTCAGGTTTGGGCGGGCACCCCGGGATATAGGCATCCACGGGAATAATTTTGTCCACCGGACCGGCAAAGGTGTCTCCTTCAGCGAAGATGCCCCCTGTGCACCCGCAGGCACCGATGGCCACCACAAGCACGGGTTTTGGGGCCTGCTCATAAATCTCCAGAAGGCGGGGTTTGTCCTTTTTATTAATGGAGCCGTTTACCAGCAATACATCTGCATGCCTGATGCTTCCCACCAGCAGCATGCCAAAGCGCTCCACATCGTACCTGGGGGTGAGGCAATCCAGGATTTCAATATCACAGTTGTTACAGGATGCTCCTCCAAAATGGAACAACCACAATGATTTTTTGAAACAGTAGCTTTTAAATCCCACGTTCTTAATATTTATAAGCCAAAGATTGCCAGCACTATGGCGATAATAGCCAGCAGGTTCATCCAGACAAAGAAGAAGCGAATGGCCTGCTTGATCTTTATTCGTGGATTGGTATTTCTTATAAGTGTAAGCAGCAGTACTACAGCCACAAGTTTGAGTACCGCCCAGAGGATGCCAATGCCTTCAAGCCTTGTTCCATTCATCAGGATGGCCACAACAAAGGCGGGAAGGATGCAGAAGAGTATGTATTTGGATAGTTTGATAAGGGCATAGGGTGTCCCCGAGTACTCGATAAAGATGCCGTCGGAAATCTCTGTTTCTGCTTCCGGCATATCAAAGGGAACCAGGGCCAGTTTGGCCTGAAGGCAGAATATAGCTACAATGAAGAGCAGAATGCCCGAAAGACTTCCAATAAAAGGGGTACCGCTTTGTTGCACATGGATAATCTGGTACAGATCAATGCTCTGTCCCGATTTAATGATGATCCCAACCAGCACCAGGAGAAAAGTAAGCTCATAGCTTAGAATCAGTTTCATTTCCCGGGATCCTCCAACTGCAGCCAGCGGATTTCCCGATGAGAGGGCTCCGAGCACATAGGTCAGCGAGGGAATGGTTAACAGGTAGAATATAACAATCAGATCACCATGGAATCCAGAGGTGATGTTAAGCAGGGGCAAAAGAATGAAAACCCCGGCCATGGTCGCTCCAAAAACAGCGAATACAGGTGAAGCAAGAAACAGGCCCTTTGCTCCCCTTGCCGGAAGGATGGTCTCCTTTACCAGCAGGAGTTTGAAAAAATCATAAAAAGGTTGAAGGAGGGGAGGCCCTTTGCGAAACTGAACCCTGGCAGTAATCTTCCGGTCGAACCAGGAGAGCAGTCCCCCGACTATGGCAACAAACAGAAAACCGGGGTATACAAGGAAATAAAAGAGATAGGTTCCCATAAACGTTTATTAATTTTGATCAGCTTTCCACATGCGTTCCCGCACAAGGATATGTTCATTCAGCTTATAAATATGCTGTTCCGGATCCTCCTCCATGTCGACCTTGCTTACAGCACCTTCAGGAGAGTCCCTGATCCACATTTCCAGCTCTTTTTCATCCGACAGATCATAGTAGTTCTCTTTGTCCCTGTGATATTCAAAGAAATCGGTCATGATGGTGCCAAAGGGGCAGATGACCACGCAGGACTTGCAGGAGATACAGAGATTGGTGGACCGGGAGATAATTCCCAGCTCATCCTTCTCCAGCGCATCGGAAGGACAGACGCTTATACAGGGCGCATCGGAACACTTCCTGCAGGTGAATTGAAATACGGCCAGTTCTCGAATACTTTTCAATCCGTGGCCATCAACAGAAAAACTGTAAAATCCTTCCGGGGGCGATTTATCACAGTTTTCTCCCCGGGGACTTCTGAATTTTTCCAGATCGATCAGGATCTTTTGTGCCATGTCAGTTCCAGATATGAGGTTGATCTTTGATTTCGTCGTAAGTGAAGACCGGACCGTCTTTGCATACCAGGTATTTACCCATCATACAATGACCGCATTTCCCAAGTCCGCAGGACATGTTCTTTTCCATGGAAAGGAAAATATCATTTTCGGGATAGCCCATCTCCAGCAGCTTCATGGTCCCAAACTTCATCATGATGGGGGGGCCGCATACCACCGCCACAGAATTTTTAATATCCATTTTCACATCATCCAGCAGAACAGTCACCACCCCCACACGCTCGTTCCAGTTTCCGTTTGCCTGGTCCACGCTTCGAAGCACTTCGAATTTGGGAGTCTCCCGCAGTTCCTGGATATAGGGTTTGTAGATACAGTCCTCGGGAGTTTTCGAGCCGTAACACAAGGTCACCTTCCTGAGCTTGTCGGAGATGGCGATCAGGTTAAAGAGCAGGGAACGTATGGGAGCAAAACCGCAACCACCACCCAGGATCAGCACCTCTTTATCATAAAATTTCTCAACAGGGTAACCCCTCCCGAAAGGGCCCCTGATTCCCATGACATCACCAGCTTTCATGCTGTGCATGTGATCGGTCACATATCCGGTTTTCATAACAGTGACCTCAAGCTGCTCTTTAATAAGGGGCGAAGAAGAAGGGGTAAAAGGAGCTTCCCCCAGACCATCGATGGTGACCTCTATAAATTGTCCGGTTCCGAATGAAAACTCCTGCTCGGGCACCAGGACAAAAGTTTTGATCAGGGGAGATTCGTCAATCACCTTGATCAGTTCACACCTCAGGGGCTTGTATAGACTTCCATTCTTTCCCATGGCATTAATTTGCTAACTCCAAGAATAGTTCGTTCTTATTGATCTGGCCTATACAGGTTTCTATGCAACGACCACAGCCGGTACAGGCTTTCAGCTCATATTTCAGGGGCTTCCACACATACTTACACATGTAGCGGTTCCGGAATCTGTCGGGCAGGGGCCCAAGGGCGTCCTCACCGCCGGCCACTCGTTCAAAGCCGGGGTGCTGGCAAGTGTCCAGCTGTCTTACTTTTTCGAATCCGGGCCGGTCAATCAAAAGAAAGCAGGAGCAGGTTGGACAAATGGCACTGCAGGCTCCACAGGAAACACAGTCTGAAGCATGCTTCTTCCAGGGTTCATCCCCGGAGGCTTCTATCAGTTTCCCGGTCTCCTCGTATCCCGGCAGCTTAAGGTTCTGTGCGGAAAGCAGCTCTTTCACTTCCTTCTGCCTGGAATGAAGGGTTTGCAACAGAGCCTCATCAGGAGCAATGGAAACAACGATGCCAAGCTGCTCCAAAAAGGACTCGCCCTTTTTTGTGAAAACGGAAAGAATTAGCTGCTCCTCCACCAGGCTGACAGAGATATCCGAGTGACTGTTTCCAATGGGTTCAATCCCATAGGATGTACAGTGGCAATGCTCCTGGATGCTCAGGCAGTCGGACGAGATAATGGTGGTCCGCTCCCGGCGTGCACCATAGGCCGGATCATCGTACTCCTTATCCAGGTAGATCTGATCCAGAAAGGCCAGTGCCATTACATCGCAATTGGACGCGCCTATTATAACAGCAGGCAAGGATTCGTTAGTGGCGGCTGTCACATTCTCTTTTACCGGAAGGAAGAAACTTTTCAGAGGGGTGACCGGCTTGGCTTTGTTGTAGGTGATTTCAGGAATTCTATCTCCATCCAGTTTAACATAGTCACAACTAAACCCATTCTCCACCGGCGCATAAAGGTCGTGAGATGATAGGAGATGTAAAAGCCTTTCATCCCATTCATGCTTAGGGATAGCTATCCTATTCATTTGATGTGAAATATATAACCATAAAAATAGAATCACACTCAACATCAGTCAAGATTTTTTTCGGTCGGGAGCAGTATTTGCTCGGCGATAATATTTATAAAATATTATGAAACAGATATATACAACAATTTGAAAATTGAAATATTTTTAAGAACTTGTGTTGCTGGAAACTGCAAATATTTTTTTATTGTGAAAAAAAACACAAAATGCCCCCTCAGAAAAAGCCTGAGAAGGATCTTATTATACCGGGGAAGTCTTTTACAGCTGCAAACTCTTGGAGTTAAAAAAGTATACTCCTATACCCTGGGTAAAGAAACCGGGATCTCCGCAGAACAGGTTCGAAAAGACTTTTCAGAATATCGAATTAAGGGAAACCAGCGTGGAGGATATGATGTGGATGCGCTCATTGGTGAAATGGAAACTATTTTTTACAAAAATGGCCGGCAGAACATCATCGTGGTAGGAAGGGGCAATATTGGGTCCTCACTGGCTAACTATGAACGCTTCATACAACGTCAGATAAATATTGTGGCCTCCTTTGATATAGATCCTTCCAAACAACGGGTTCGCTCGGAAATTCCAGTATATACCATGGAACGAATGAAGGAGGTTATTGATCGCTTCTGTGTGAGAACCGCCATTATCGCTGTGCCGGATATCGCTGCCCAGGGTGTGTGTGATCAACTGGTGAAATATGGCATTGAAGGGATCATTAATTTTGCTCCTGTGATCCTTAAGGTAGGCGACGACATAATCGTTAATAATGTAAACCTGAGTGATGAAATAGAAAGCGTGATCTATTGTGTTTCCCTTGCCGGAGCTGATTGCCCTGAATAACTCTAGTTTCTTATAGCAAAGGCATTATGTGGATTTACCTCAAGTAAAAGATGAATTTCATCCGATGAAAATCCAAGATCTTCAAGAGCCGCGATCAGGTCGGTGAATATGCCTGTAAATCCCCTGAAAGTTCCACCGTCAGCCTCTTCTGGTTTATACCATCCCGCATCATGTGAAATCAGTACCTGGTCCAGGTATCCTGCATTTTTTAATTCCTGAATCCGGGAAGCGTACCATTGAACATCATACTTCTGACCAGGCCTGATATTCAGGTTCACATTGTCGAGGGAGATCCAGGTACCCAAAGCCGCAGCTTTTATATTTCCCTCCAGGCTTCCGTTCTGGGCATGAACCCAAATAAAACAGGAAGGTTCGACTTCATGAGATTGTAGAATAGAAATCTGTTCAAAAGCGGGGCCATCGGGGCCAGTATGAGAGGCAATGACAAGCCCGGTTTGTTGATGCGCCAGGGCCGCTGCTGTAATGATTTTTCTATGCTCCCCGGAAAGGGTATCATTTCCATCTACTCCAATCTTGATGAAACCTGGTTTGACACCACTTCCTTCGATCCCGTTCTCAAATTCATCCACCCAGATCCGGGATAATTCTTCTGCATTCATCTGATAGAATTCAGCTGGAATAAAATGATTGTTATGAGCGCCGTAATAGCCGGTGTTGGTGATAAGGTGCATGCCGGTCTTGCTTGATAGTTCTTTTAATAGCAAAGGATCCCTTCCGATGTAGGCAGGGGTGCACTCCACCAGGGTAGATACCTGGTATTCCTGGATCTCAGTGAGGTAGGGCAATACTTTTTTTACCACTTCCTGTTTGTCCCATCGGTGGTACCCGGTACTGTCAGCTCCAATAAAGTCCACCAACACATGTTCATGGGTCAGAGTTATGCCCATTTGTGATGCAGCTATGGGGCCGTTTACGGTCATGATTATCTTTTCCGCTTGCTGATTACAGCTCATAAGCCCGGCCATAGCCAGGCACAGAATAAAGTAAAAAATATTTCTCATGCCATAAATATACAAACTAACTCCATACCCAGACAGGCGCAGTAGTCAGGGTCCCGTACAATACAATATCAAAGACCGCATGTGCAATCACCGGAGGTATTGTATTGCCGGAAAGTTCCCGGAGCGTTCCGAACAGGAGTCCGCCAATAAAGGTCCAGAAGATCAGAAAGAAGAAATCAAATTGCAGGGGAATGCCCAGACTCAGGATTACCAGCAGTTTATAGCAGGTATGTGCCGCGGAGGCACATACAATGGAGCATAGTTTACCCAAAGGATGCAGGCGACTCTGTATATATCCTCTGAATAGCAGTTCTTCAGCTGTGCCCACTAAGGGGGCTACCAGAGCAATACCCGTAAACCCGGCTGGAATTAAAGACAGTTCAAAGCGATTTCGGGTTAGTATGGCCATGAGCATGCCCAATGCAGCGGCGACAGGCATGTATATCAGAACCCTGCGGTTCAGGGGCATGATGCCAAATGCCTCCCTCAGCCCGGTGTCTTTGGTGGAAAATCCAATTACAGCGGCAGTACCTGCAAGCCCCCCGACAGCAATTAGTATAAGCGGAAATGAGGAGTGAATGAAAGCAGCAAATATCAGTATGCCCAACAGGGCCAGGAAAACATCCCTTATTCGTCCGGGGTGTGCTCTGACCCTGGAGGAGATCGTTTGCCTGCCTGGCAACACAGCTTTATTTTTTATGGCGGAAATAGTAGCGGAATATCAAAATGAAGGGAAGCAATAGCAGCAGCCAGCCCGAACCCAGGCAAAGCCCGCTTCCAGGGACAATGTCCGTATCAGGAAGAGTTGCGCGCAACTCATTGATCCATATCGTATTATCATCAAACACTTCATTCGTTAGTATAATAGTCTTTAGCTGTTTCAGGGAATCAAGCTTGCTTAGCTGTTCTTGCTCAAGGTCAAGTATCAATGTGTGGAGATCGGGTAGTGCCATCAGGGGAGCCAGGTTCACAATTTCACTACAGCCAACCAACTCTACGACCTCCAGTTGTGCAAACCCTTCTGTGAGCTTCCTGAATTCAGTGTGTGATATTTCAGGAGGAAAGGCTAACCATTGCAGGCTGTTTATTTGTTGAATCTGTTCCATATCCTCTACCTGATTACAGAGCGTGAGGCTCAGTCGTTTTAAATCGGGAAGATCTCCAAGCCTGGTGATATCTGAAAGGGTATCGCAACTGACCAGATGGAGACTGCGAAGTGAGAGAGGGAATTCGATCATCGAAAGGGAAGTTATATCAGATTCCGCGATGGTGAGGCTCTGCAGTTTTTTTAAACCTGAAAGAGGAAGCAGTTCTCCTGGCTCCGGATCCCAGTCGGTGATGATCAGTGATTCCAAATTTCCGCAGCAAGGGGCCACTTTTACAAAATGCGAAATCTGCCCATTTATCCAGAGGAGCTCTACGCCGGAAAGAGGGCTGCTCTCTCCGGCTTCAGGAAGGCCCCGGGTATCTTCCATTACAAGCAAATTTGGTCGGCAGATGGATATTAGCTCATTAAAATTCTTCGGTCCTGAGGCGCCCTCCAATACAAGCCCTTTTTCTGTGAGAGTTGTTTCGTGCTGCTTCATGATCAAAAGAAGTTCGTCTGAAATGGGTCCCTGAATACAGATGGTGGAGAGCTGCTTAATTTCTGCATCGTTCAGCTGCTTAAAGATATCCAGTGAGGAGGGTTCGGACAGTTCAATGTATTCGAGGCTTCCATTCACGTAGACCGAAACAGCATCCAGAGTATCGAATGTAACCGAAAGCCGGGTTCCTTTCTCCGAACGGTAGCGGTAGTAGAGTTGAAAATCATCAAGGAGCATATAAAGCAAATCTCCTTCAACTGCCGGTAACACAAGTTCAGGTTGTTCTTCTGATTCAGTGGAGGAGCCGAAAACAATATAAGAAGTGCTGAGGTTGCAGGCCCATGATACTCCTTTAATCTCTATGGTGTCCACATCCAGTTTGGCTGAATTACTGCACCCGTTTATCATTCCTGCAATGACAAAGCAAAATGGAAGCAGCGTGTATCGTAGCATTGACATGATCAGAATTTAAGGGGTTCAGATCATACAAGTTATGATACTTTACAGGCTAAGTCAAGGGCTACTCATATTTAAGGGTATCGGCCGGATTCATCCTGGAAGCACGAAAAGCATGAATAGAGGTTATGATCAGAGTGATCATAACAGTCACAGTGGCCGACACAGCAAACAGGTACCATTGGACATTGATATGACTGCTGAAGTTCTCAAGCCAGCTGTTAATCCCAAACCAGGCCAGCGGCCAGCTGATCAGGTTAGCAATCATGATTAACCAGAGAAACTCCTTTGAAAGTAAGGTATTTACATTGGATACTGTTGCCCCATGGACTCTCCGCACACTGATTTCCTTCGTTTTCCTTTCAACCATGAAGGAGGTGAGCCCGATGAGTCCCAGGCAGGCGATGACAATGGCCAGGATGGTCAGTATGATGGATAGTTTGGAGAAAGAGTTTTCATCTTTATAAAGTGCGTTTAACTCTTCATCAAGGAAGGAGTATTCGAATGGACGGGTGGGGGAAATATCGTCCCATACTATTTGAATGTAGTCCAGCACCTCATTGTAGTCGTCCGTGTTAACCTTCACAGCCATATAGCGTGTTAGTGCTGCAGCTCCAAAGGGATTTTCCAGCATATCCAGTATAAAGTTCCCAGCCGGTTTGTGCAGCGACAGGGCATTGAAGTCGGCAAAAACACCAATTACTCTTTCATTTCCATCCATGCGGATCGCTTTGCCAATAGCTTCTTCATTGGTCCAACCCAGGTGCCTGACCATGCTTTCATTGATCATGATCGCCTCCGAAGTGTCTGAGGGGAAATCGCGTGAAAAGGCCCTTCCTTCCACCACCGGTATTTTGAATGTTTCGATGAAATCATATCTGACCAGAAAGGCCGGATACCAGAAAGCCTGGTCTTCGAACATACCCTCCACAACCACTGAACGGGTATTATGGTTTGCCCCCAGAATGTCTTCCATTCCGGTTACCGATACAACCTGGTTATGCTTTTTCAGTTCTTCGGAGAACCTGTCAAAATGAAGAGCCGTATTGAATTTAGTTGGAATCAGGATCACCTGGTCCCGGTCGAATCCCAGGTCGGCCTTTCTCAGGTAGTTCAGCTGTGAAAAGGCAGTTATGGTACCTATGATCAAAGCAACAGAAATCAGGAACTGTACCACTACCAGGACTTTTCTTGCCAGTCCTTTTCCTGCTCCGATGGAGAGGGTTCCTTTCAGGTGACTTGTATCCAGACGTGAAAGAAAGAAAGCGGGATAGGATCCCGAAAGGAGTCCGACCACCAGCAGCAGAACCAGCCCAACGGCCAGACTAAGGGGATTGATCACGATCCCGGGATCGATGGATTTCCCTGTAAAGTTGTTGAATGCAGGAAGCAATAGTTCAATTAATATGGCTGAAAGCAAGATCGCAAACAGCGTGATAATCAGTGATTCGCCCAGGAACTGTAATCGAAGCTGTCTTCTTCTGGCCCCGGCGACCTTTTTCATACCAATTTCCCTGCCGCGCCCCGAGGAGCTGGCGGTGGCCAGGTTCATAAAATTGATGCAGGCCAGGATTAACACAAACACGCCAATCAGGGAAAGAATCCTGATATAGGATAGTTTTCCGTTGGGGTGCATTTCGTACTCATGGTGTGACTGAAGGTGTATGTCGGTTAGAGCTTGCATATACAGGGTGATCTTCTGGTCCTTGAAATCGGCATACTGCCTCAGATGAAAATCAGGAAGCCGGGCCTCCAGTTGTTCCTTGGTAATATTATCCTGAAGTTGCACATAGGTCCAGCATGGATTCCAGATCCAGGTTTGTGGGAACTGCCCCCTTTGCAGGGCTCTGAAGGTGGAAAGGGAGCCCAACATATCGATTTTAAAGTGTGATTGTTCAGGGAGGTCCTCCATAATACCGGTCACCTCAAAAACAATCTGTTCTTCCATCCGCAGGGTTTTCCCGATGGCTGGCTCATCGCCAAAATATTTTTTAGCGGTACTTTCCGTAAGTACGATGCAATTGGGTCTGTCTAGAGCGCTTGCCGGATCCCCTTCCAGAAGAGGAAATGTAAACATTTGGAAAACAGTTGAATCGGCAAGGTAGAACCATTCTTCATTAAATTTTTTCACATCGGTGCTATCCGTTAAGTTTTCAAATAGCATTTCCGATACCTGGAAATCAAAGAACCTGACCACGGACTTGACCATATCGGGATAGTCCTCGGCTAGTGCAGGGCCAAAGGGGAAGGAAACAGTGGCGGCATCTTCATGTATGTCGTTGGAGTCATACAGGCGGTTCATCCGGTAAATCTGCTTATGGTTCTCATGGAAGCGGTCGTATTTCAGTTCATCGCTTACATAGATCAGGATAAACAGGAAACTGGAGATACCGATGGCCAGGCCAATGATATTCAATAAGGAGTAATTGAAATGTTTCAGGAGATTCCTGGTGGCAATGGTCAGTAAATGTCGGAGCATGTAGTTTAGTTATAGTGAATATGGCTCCACTAAATCTACAAATGCCTTACCATTCCTATTAAATGCTTAATAATCAAATATTAAGAAAAATATCTGTAAAGCGGAACGTTTGCTGCAATGTTCCGAAACGGACACACAATGTCCGTTATCGTACACAAGATCAGTGCTATGGGGCCGCGTATCCCAGGAATCCTCCGGTAATCCTGGTGAGCCCTGTTTTGGAGCTGATCAGATTATAGACTGCATTCAGACGCTGGTAGGAGGCGCTCAGGAATATGAGCTGAATATCCCTGTAATTGAACGAATTGATCACGCCGGACCGGTATTTATCTTCAGAAATAGACATGATTCAGTTCTGCTGCTTCCAGGTTCTCATTGGCCACATTCAGCAGCTCAAGTCTTACAGTGTGATAATCGAAGAGGTTAAAAAGTTCATTGGTCAATGCATGTTCCATCTGATCGATTTCCACTTTGGCCACCTCCTCGTTGATCCTGGCAATCTCCACGCCCCTTTTTCTAACCCCTGCACTATAGATATCGAAAGAGAGACGCACATTGCCGTAGGGTGTCATGCTTTCATTATTGAGGCTCTGGCTGCCCCCGGAGTAAGCCCAGGTGTGACCGTAGTCCATTCCGGCCCCAAGTGAAACCGAAGGATAGTAGGCCGATCTTTGCAGGGAGGTTTCATTCTCCCTCAGATAGCAATACCGGTATACTGATTTTTCAGTCTCTGGTTGTCCGCTTTCATTTTCGAGAGCAGGTCGGCCAGGACAAAATCGGAGGTGTCCGGCTCAAAGGATTCGGTGAACTCCCAGGTTTGAGAAGGTTCCACACCCATCATATAGTTCAGGTTCCTGGTCGTATTACGCACCAGCATCTCCTGGTTCATAAAGTTGGCCTTGTCGGTCAGGTAGACATTCTTTGCCTGGAGCACATTGTAAGTGACCGAGCCGCCCAGGGACTGTTTCTTCAGTTCATACTGGTAACGGTCATCGGAGAGCTTCATCACTGTTTCGAGTACTTTGAGCTGCTCCTTTTGCAAAAGCACACTGTAATAAACCAGGATGATTTCCTCAATGGTCGATTCCACCTGCACTGCCAGCTGACCCGAAGTGAGCTCCTCCATGATTCTCCAGCCTGGATTTGGTAAAATTGACCCTGAATCCGTCAAACAATAACCAGTTTAGTCCCACGCCTGCCGAAAGCCGGTTGGTATAGGCGCTGCTGTTCAGTTCATAATTGTTGTTATCGGAGGCATCAAAACCAATGGTGGGATATCGACCTGCGGTACCCCAGTTGTTATTGATCTCAGCCACCTGCAGATCGGCCCGTGAAATGATCAGCCCGTAGTTGTTTTCCAGGGCCTGTTCCAGGGCAGATGAGAGTGTCAGCTCTTCCTGTCCTTTTGCAACCTGCTTGCATAAAAAAAGGATGCCCAGGAGGATATATATGGATTTTTTCAATGGTCTCATCTTCAATGCTTATTCTTCAATGGCTATTTCATTTCTGCCTCGGTTTCTTTTCAAACTTCTGCTTTCTTTTTTCCTGGATGACGGCGGTCTCCACCTCTTCACGTGTTGGCTTTACTCCGGTCCAGAGATAGCGGATATAAACCCGGGCATCGTTCAGAAGCATGATCAGTACCGGGAAAAAGATCAGGATAAAGATGGTTCCCAGGGCCACACCATAGGCCAGACTGATGGCCATGGGGATCAGGAACTGGGCCTGAACGCTCTTTTCGAACAGCATGGGAAACAGTCCGATGGAGGTAGTGATTGAAGTCAGGATAATGGGTCTCAGCCTTATTTTACCAGCTTCCTTTACTGCGTCCGGCACCTTCCAGCCTTCAATAAGCAGTCCGTCAAATTTGGAATAAAATACAATGGCATCGTTGATAATTACCCCTGTAAGCGCCACCGCTCCCCACAGGCTCATCATCGAGAGTGGCTGACCGTGCAGTCCGTGTCCCCATGCTACACCCAGCAGCGATATGGGGATCATCAGGATAATGATAAATGCTTTGGGCACACTCTTGAAGTGCATGACCAGTAAGCATAAAGATTACCATAAAGGCTAAGCAGATAGGATTTACCGGCCTGGCCCATGGCCTCCTGACTGTATTTTTGCTGTCCCTGGTAGACATAGCGTATTCCAGCGAATTGAGCCTTCAAGTTCGGGCATAATCTCTACTTCAATCTGGGCCAGGATATCGGGAACAGATGCCAGGGGATCTATGGTTTCAGCCTCCACCCTGATCTCACGCGAACCATTGAAACGGTTGATGGCCACCGGCCCCCTCTCCATATGGTAATCGGCCAGTTCCGAAAGAGGATATACTCCCTGGCTGTTTTGATCTTCATCTCTTCCAGCTGACCCAGGGTGGTCCGGTCCGATTTGGGATAACGGACCCAAACACGGAGTTCATCACGCCCTACCTGCAAACGTTGGGCCTGGGCACCGTAAAATCCCTGTCTGACCTGGCTTGCAATGGATGCTTCGTCAAGTCCCAAGGAAGTAAGCTCGGGGTTTCAGATCGAGCCGGATTTCCTGTTTACCCAGTGCAATGTTTTCATTTACATCTTTTAACTGGGGCATCTCATTCAGACGGGCAATCATATACTCTTTAGCCTCCTCCAGCTCAAGCAGGTTTTTGGACATCAGTCCGATGGAGACAGGTGAACCCCATCTGTTACGCCCACCCACAGTGAATTTGCTGGCCTCGGGAACCTTGCCAATTTTCCTGGATACACGGTTAGAGATGTCCCGGCCCGAGATGTCATAACCCTCCAGGTCGATGGGGTATACATTGATGCTCCCGGCATGGGCACCACGCTCCTGTCCGCTAAAGGAACTGCCCAGGCGCTTGCTGGTTCGTTCAATAATATTTTCATCCAGCCCCAGCTCTTCCGTAATTTCATCATTGACCTCCCAGATAGCAGCTTCAAATCGATCCAGGAACTCCAGTGTCTGCCTTCTCCCCGTCGCCCGGTGTAAAAGCCACATTCAGGGTGAACTGGTCGAAGTCCACCATAGGGAAGAAAGGTATTGCGGATATGTCCTCCCATAAAGAGCCCCATGGTAATCAGCACCAGGGCAATGGGAAAGTGGCAGCAATGTATCTCCATTTGACCAGCCAGTTGAGGAAGTGTTGATAGACCCGGTCGCGGAGCCAAATCATGAATCCTTCAGTATATTTTCTGAATCCACGGTTCTTTGCTTCAAGGCTTTTCCGGTTTAGTGTCTTTTCATTTCCCAGGTGGGCCGGAAGGACCAGAAATGCTTCAAACAGGGAGAATCACCAGAGCGGCAATCACCACAATGGCCACCTGCATCATCATCTCCATTCTTGTTCCTGCAAGAAACAGGAGGGGGGAGAAGGCAACAATGGTAGTGGCCACAGAGGTCAATACTGCCGGCGCCACCTCCATGGTTCCATCCACGGCAGCATGCATGGGGGTCTTGCCCTTTTCAAAATGGAGATAGATATTTTCAGCAATCACAATACCATCATCCACCAGGATTCCGATCACCAGGATCATTCCAAAGAGCGATTGCAGGTTAATGGTTACCCCAAAGAAACTGGCAACCATAAACATGCCCAGGAAACTCAGGGGAATTCCGACGGATACCCAAATGGAGAGCCGGAAACTAAGGAACATGGTGAGGGCAATAACCACCAGGAAGAGGCCAAGCATACCATTCTGGTAAGCAGTTGCAGGCGGCTCTGGAGGATACTCAGGAAGTTCCTGGAGACGATGAGTTCAACCCCCAGGTTTTTATTGTTAAACTCCTCCATGTAAATTTCTACATATTCGTTAATGGCGTCCAGATCCTCTTCAGGTAGTTTTTGCACATTAATCGATACAGAGGGTTTTCCATTGGTCCACTGCCTGTTAGGGGAATCTGCAAATTTCGTTTTCACTTCGGCCACATCCCTGATCAGGATAAAGCCCCCATCGGTTTGTCCCATCAGGGTGATGTTTCCGATCTTATTGGGATCGGCACTTCGGGAGCGCAGACGGATCAGAAATTCCTCCTCCTCCGATTTGATTTCACCTCCTGAAACATCCCGGTTGTTATTCTGAATGGCCCTTACAACCTGGTCAAATGTGATGTTGTACCTCAGGAGCTCTTCCTCCTTAATCTCTACCGATATTTCCAGCTGTGGATAACCTGAAAGGGAGATCTGGCTCATCACCCCTGAATTGAAAAAATCTTCTTCAACACGCTGTGCTTGCTCTTTCAGGGTCATCAGGTCCATGGAGTCGTTGTCCACCGGAACCAGTTCAAGACTCATGGCACCGGCACGCGAACGCTGTTTTGAAACAATGGGTCGCTCAGCTGCCGAGGGGAGTGAGGAGATACCATCCACCGCATTTTTTACCTCCTGCAGTACTTCGTTAATGGGATACTCTCCAGTAGTTTCAATGGAGACCGATGCCATATTTTCCACCGAAGTGGAGGTGATTTCCTTGATTCCGATCAATCCCCGAATGGCCTCTTCGATACGGGAGGTAACCCCCTCTTCCATCTCTACCGGAGAAGCTCCAGGGTAAAACACAGAAACGGAAAGAAAACGGCTCTCGGTTTCAGGGAAGAATGACTTCTTCATGTTAGACAGACTGAGTCCGCCAGCAATAATCAACACGACTATGATCATGTTGGCATAGACCGGGTACTCTACAAAACGCTCAATAATCTTCCTCATATCCGGTCTTATTTATTTTTGGACTTCTGGGCTGACTGCTCTTTTTTATTTTCTCCGGCACCTGCCTGTCCGCCTGGAGGGCCTTGGGGAGCTCCGCCGGGACCTCCTGGTCCCATCTGTTGTGCTGCTTCTTTGTCCACCTGCACCAGGGTTCCTTCAGAAACATTGATTAATTGCTGCACCACCACAGAATCCCCTTCAGTGAGTCCGTTAAAAATGAGTGTGCTTGTATTGAGCTTGATCACATTGATTTTCTCTTTGGCAAGCCGTCCTTCGCGGGCCACAAATACCTCATCGGAGTTAAATACCGAGTTTCTGGGAATCTCCATTACACCCTCAATGGCTCTTACCGGAGAAGTGGGCCACCAGGTACTCTCCTGCCAGTAAGGGTTGCTGACGGTCATATGGAATGCTGACAAAAATAGATTTGACGCTGGGTATCCTCATCCACAAACTGGCTCTTGCGGATCACCTTTCCCTGCCAGGAGAGGGAGCCCTCTGATGTTACAGTTACCGGATCCCCTTTCTGGATCCAGACAGCATCGGCGCGTGGCACGCGCAACCTCCAGTTCCAGTTGATCGGTACGGATGGCACGGGCCACCCTGCCGCCGGCGTTGGTATAGGCCCCCAGCTCCATATATACCTCCTTGAAGGTTCCGTTAAATGGCGCCCTGACAGTACGACGTTCCAGCTGTAGCTCATCGCGTTGAATATTATAGTATTCGCTGATTACATTTCTGCTTGCACAGAAAGATTTTCAATTGTATTGTCCTCGATCTCCGGCATGGGAGGCAAGGGTTTTTCCACATCAATGGAGGCGAAAAACTGACTGAAGGCCTCTTCGGCTTCAGGAAAATCGATGACCAGATCGGGAATAATACTTGCAAGGGTATTCTGATACTGACTTTTACGCGCCTTCAGCGAAAGGATTGCCTCATCGGGATAGACCACAAAAAGTACATCCCCCTTGGAAAAGCTGGCCCCTTTTTTCAGGGCGACAGATCCCGCTTCAATTTTTCCCGAAGCTTCTGCCACGATATCCACTTCTGCAATGGAAGAGAGCCTTCCTTCTTTTGATACCGAGGAGGAGATGCTGCTGTATTTCACAGGCTCCACTCTTACATAACGACGTGATTCAATTGTCTGTCGCACGGGTGGCTCCTCTTTCATGGCAACTAAAAAACGCATCAATCCATAGGCCAGCCCCAGGATAAAAATGGCACTTACTACGATGACAATTCTCCTGTCTATTTTTCTCATTATCTGTAATTAAAAGTCAAAAATTCGCGCAAAGATAGCATTTAGACAAGGAAGAGGGAAAAAGGTTTAAACTGTTTTTGAAGTCCAACTCTTTTTTAACTTTGATTTATGGAGATAAGACCAGCTGTGCAGGATGATTTGCCGGCCATTAACCGGATCTATAACCAGGCGGTTCATCAGCTCTTTTGCACCGCTCACCTGGAACCAGTGGGTTTGGAGGAGCGGAAGCAATGGTTTGCTGCCCACGACCCTGCTCACTTTCCGGTCTTTGTAGCAATGGAAAAAGAAAGGCTTATCGCCTGGGCTTCACTGGGACCATACCGGGAAGACAGGCAGGCCCTGGCGCATGTGGCAGAAGTGAGTTATTATGTGGATGAATTGGCCCGCGGGAAAGGGATTGGGAGCAGTTTGCTGGAACACGCCATACATCTGGCACCTGAATATGGGTTTTCAGTACTTATTGCCATATTGCTGAACAGAAATCCGGCCAGTATCGGCTTGCTTAAAAAAGTATGGCTTTGAGGAATGGGGCAGGATGCCCGGAATTGCAAAGATCGGGGAGCAGCTGGCCGATCACCTTTACTATGGCTTAAGACTCTGACCGGTGCCATGTATGAAAGGAGTATCTCCTGATCCAATCTTATCAAGCTGCACCTCACAGAAGATATTTTTGCTGCGAAGGGGGGTCTGGAATTGTATGGGCAGGTAGTGTTCGCCATAGCCCTGAGCCACCCCATCCTGGTTCACTTTTTCGATCAGCACACGTTCTGTTTTCCCCAGCATCTCTTCCATATAGAGAAGCCTGTTTTTTTCAGAAATATGTCTGATCACTTCGCTTCTTTCCGCTTTGATCTGCTCCCGGACCTGTTCATCCAGGCGGTCGGCTCTGGTCCCCTTTCGCCTGGAGTATCTGAAGGTATGAATGTGACTGAAACGGGCCTCATCCACCACCCTGGCGGTATCGGCAAAATCCGTTTCCGTTTCCCCCGGGAAACCCACAATTACATCGGTGGTGAAATTGAAATCGGGCAAAGCTTTACGGAAGCTTTCAATGATATCCATAAAGGATTTTGTGGAGTACATTCTTCTCATTTTTTTCAAAATGGGATCGGATCCACTTTGAATGCAGAGATGAAGGTGGGGGGCCATTTTGGGATGCTGGAACACCTTGTGAAATTCAGGTCCGAAACCATCCGGTTCCATGGAAGAGATACGGATGCGGAAATCACCGGGCAGCTCAATTATTTTTTCTATGGCGCGCTCCAGGTTGTATTGTTCGTAATCGTAGCGCCCGATATTCACACCGGTAATGACTATCTCCTTAAATCCATTGTCAACCACGCGGCGGATATTTTCCAGGATCTCATCCAGGGGGCGACTCACGGCCCTTCCCCGCACCGATGGGACAATGCAGTAGGTACAGAAATTATCACATCCGTCCTGTACCTTGATGGAGGTGCGGGTATGCAGGCTCTTATCTACGGTTTCGAAGCCAAAAACATCGCCTGAATATGTTTCCGGATGGACCACCTCTCCCTTAAAGTGGGCATCCACCAGCGAAACGATCTGACTTTTACGCTCATTGTCCACCACATAGGTAATCTTCTCATTGGCTTCCAGCTGTTCTTTATGATTGTTAGCCATACAGCCGGTGACCACCACCAGGCCCGCCGGATTCTTCCGGGCTGCATGATTGATGGTATTTCTGGATTTCTGATCGCTCTGGTTGGTAACCGTGCAGGTGTTTATTACCGTGATATCGGCAGGGGTGGAATAAGTCCACCACCTGGTAACCTGCCTGGTGAAAACGTGTAACCAGGGCATCCGTTTCATACTGATTCAGGCGGCAACCCAATGTTTTAAAACTTACCTTTTTCATCTGCGCAAATGTAAACAATCCTTCAGAAGTAAGGTTCGAATTATGTACATTGTATGCTTAATCTGAAAGCATCCCTGCAATGAAAAACAGCATGTATTCCCTTGCGCTGATAATGGCCCTGCTTATGAGTGCCTGTGCTCCAAAAGATCGTGTGGAAGGTGAAGAAAGGGTCCCTCCCAATATTATTTATATCCTGGCGGATGACCTGGGGTATGGCGATCTGGGTTCTTACGGGCAGCAGAAGTTTAGCACACCCCATCTGGATCAGCTGGCCAGGGATGGCATCCGCTTTACCCGCCACTATTCGGGGAGCACAGTTTGTGCACCATCACGTTCTGTTTTGATGACCGGGCTGCATACGGGCCATACACCCATCCGCGGGAACCAGGAGGTCAAGCCCGAAGGTCAGTGGCCTTTACCTGCTGCCACTGAAACCCTGGCAGAACGTTTGAAGGAAGTGGGATATGTTACCGGAGCCTTTGGGAAATGGGGCCTGGGTTTCCCGGGCTCGGAAGGGGATCCGGTGAACCAGGGTTTCGACCACTTTTTCGGGTATAACTGTCAGCGCTATGCGCATCGTTATTATCCTGAATATCTTTGGGAGAATTCAGAGAAGGTATACCTGGAGGGGAACGACTGGAGCACCACGGAGACTTATGCACCGGATGTGATTCAGCAAAAAACCATCGATTTTATCAGGGAAAATCGCGACACCACCTTCTTTGCCTTTGTACCCATAGTGATTCCCCATGCTGAACTGATCGTTCCGGATGATGAAATTTTCAGCCAGTACCTGGGGAAGTATCCGGAGACCCCCTTTGTGGGAAGACAGGGAGCTGATTATGGTCCCGGTATGGTCATTAGGCATGTACTGCAGCCAGGAGTTTCCCCATGCCACCTTTGCTGCCATGGTCCACCGCATCGATCGGTATGTGGGTGAAATTGTCAAGTTGCTTGATGAGCTTGGCCTTTCGGAAAATACCATCGTAATGTTTACCAGCGATAATGGTCCCCACCTGGAAGGAGGTGCAGATCCTCGCTTTTTCAATAGCAATGCCGGCTTACGTGGGTTTAAAAGAGACCTTTATGAAGGGGGAATCAGGGTTCCTTTTATCGTTAGCTGGCCCGGCACCATAGCAAAGGGGGGTATATCGGATCATCCGTCTGCCTTCTGGGATCTGCTTCCAACCCTGGGTGAGCTAAGCGGATTTAACTATGAAGACAGCGATGGGATCTCCTTTCTGCCGGAGTTGCTGGGAGAGGCACAGGCGAAGCACCCCTATTTGTACTGGGAATTTCATGAGATGGGAGGCAAGCAGGCCATCCTGGTGGATCAGTGGAAGGCTGTCAGGTTGAATGTGGGGAAGGCCCCCCAGGGTCCGCTGGAACTTTACAATCTGGAGGATGATCCCTTTGAGGAGAATAATGTGGCTGAGCTGCATCCTGACCTGGCAGAGACTTTTTCCAGAATGATGGAGGAAGAGCGTGAGCCCTCAGCAAAATTTAATTTCGGGAGAGCTCCAAAACCGGAATAAAAATGAGACAGCATCTCTTCCTGTTACTGCTTGTATTGCTGACAGCTTTTTCTTCCTGCGGAAAGAAAGACCCTGAACTTCCCAATATTTTACTGATTGTGGCGGATGATCTGGGCTGGAAGGATCTTGGTTTCATGGGAAGCTCCTACTATGAGACTCCGAATCTGGACCGTCTTGCCGGCGAAGGAATGCACTTTCAAAGGGCCTATGCTGCCGCAGCTAATTGTGCTCCAAGCCGTGCCTGTCTTATGACGGGAATGTATACCACAGCTCATGGAATATATACCGTAGCTTCTTCAGAAAGAGGCGATCCCAGGACTCGCAGACTGATCCCACAGCCAAATACGAATACCCTTGGGGATGAGTTTTTTACACTGGCCGAAGCGCTGAAGCAGTCGGGTTATATGACCATAAACATCGGGAAATGGCATTTGGGAACAGATCCCTGTTCCCAGGGAATGGATTATAATGTTGGTGGAAGCATCTGGGGACATCCTAAAAGTTATTTTGCTCCTTACATCAATCCTGATCTTGAAGCCCCCCGGGGAGAGTATCTGACCGACCGGTTAACCCGGGAGGCCATGGATTTCATGAGGAAAAACAAACATAATCCCTTTTTTCTCTACCTGCCTTATTATGCGGTACATACACCCATTCAGCCCAAGCCCTTCCTGGAACAAAAATATGAACTTAAGGGAGCTGAAGGCTGTCAGCTTAACCCCTCCTATGCCGGGATGGTGGATAACCTGGACAGTTGCATTGGCAGCTTGTTGGAGGAGCTGGAAAAGCTTGAACTAGCTAAAAATACCCTGGTCATCTTTAGCTCCGATAATGGGGGAATCAGGGAAATATCCTGTCAGGATCCACTTCGGGCCGGCAAGGGCTCTTATTATGAAGGAGGAATCAGAGTTCCCCTGGTTTTCAGATGGCCCGGAAAAATTCCTGACGGATCAGTTTCTGAGGAGCCGGTCATTAACCTGGATTTTTATCCCACCCTTATGGAGATCATTGGGGAGGTGCCTGCGGAGAACCTGGATGGACTCTCTCTCTGGCCCTTGCTCAGAGGGGAAAAGCTCGGGAAAGAACGGCCACTTTTTTTTCACTTTCCTGTTTATCTTGAGGCTTACAGGAAGGGTTATGACGATGGCCGGGATCCCTTATTCCGGACCAGGCCCGGTTCTGTGATTATCCAGGGGAACTGGAAACTACATTACTATTATGAAGATGGTGGAACAGAACTCTATAATCTAATTACGGATCCAGGGGAAAGGGACAACCTGGTTCTGGTAAACACAAGGAAGAAGGAAGAATTACTTACTAAACTTCAAGCGTGGCTAAATGAGGAGCATGCCCCGGTGGAGTTTCATCAAAATACGCAATTTGATAGCCTCTTTGAACTGCAGGCTGCTGCCCCCTTCTATTGAATCCTCACTTTACGGAACTGGCAATTTTGCATGGGACAGATCTCGCAGGTGTAATCTCTGTATTCAACATCGGTACCCATACCTATTATTCCACTGATGGATTTTACCGGACTCATCAGGGATGATTCGGAAAGTGAGATGCCACAGGAGCCTTCGGGGAAGAGGGTAAATAATTTTTGTTGTTCTTCCACGTTCCAGGAACAGTAACCCGGACTGTAGCGGTTGGTAATTTTGAGACCGCGTGTGTGAGCAAGTTGGCGCACATGTTCCTGAACCTGGTCTGCTGCCGAGTCAACCAGCGCAGAGGCCACCAGGTCCGCAATATATCCTTCCAGGTAGTTCCCTTCGCTCAGCAGGGTCCTGGCCAGGTTTTCGGGTCCTGGTCCTGCAGTTACTATAAAAAGCGAATAGAAAGCTGAATGCCGCAGCATCTTATGAATGCTTTTTCCTGAATCAAAGCTAATTCCCCGGATGCTGATTTTTTCTTTGGATGAAGATTTAATAGCCTCTACAAAGGCAAAGGCTCCGGCAGGAGAGCTGACCCGAAGGCACTCTTCGGTATATTGTTCAAGCAGACTACTCGTATGAGTGTCAATCATCCCCTGCTGTTCCCCAAGGAGTCTCATCATTTCCCCCGGATCAATCCGGATTCGGGATTTATCGATATATATTTCCTGGGTTTTTAATAGCGATTGCATCCGGTGAATATAAAGGATTTTGTTAAAATAATACTGTGTTGTAAGGTCTGCTCCTTCTTCTTCGTCTAATGCTTAGACTGATTATTGAAAATTGGAAATCATGAAACTTTTTACAGAATTGATATGTCCGGTATCCCCGGAACGCGTGGATGAAAACCGGGTCCGGGTAACGGCTCTGGGAGTGATTATTATGATGGGTGCATTTTTTGTAACAGGCAATGCCCTGTTCCCCGCCATGCTGGTTGTGGACTTCTATATCCGGGCCTTTACCCGGCTTCCATATAGTCCTTTAAGCTGGCTGGCTCATAAATTCGTCCTGGCCATGGGTACAAAAGCGATCCTGATAAATAAAGCACCCAAGGTTTTTGCGGCGAGGGTCGGCTTGCTGTTTACTATTATCATCACCATTTCTTCTTTGTTGGGCTTTTCACTCCTGGCCTATATCCTTGCATCCACCCTTGTACTTTTCGCATTTCTGGAGTGTGGACTCAATTTTTGCACAGGCTGCTGGGTTTATACCTTCCTGGTGTACCCGCGGGTAAGAAAGATGCCGTAGAATTGAATTACATTTGTGTTGCTTTGATATAAAAACCAGGAAATTATGAGTCATAAAAACATCACCTCCATTCGATTGATTACCCTATCTTGTATACTGGCTTTCACCCTTCCGGTGGCAATAAAAGCTCAGGATATGGAAATCAAAAAAGAAAAACTTGCTGTATTATGGGTATCGGGCGATCGGGATGTGGCAGAAAAATCCTGCCTGATGTATACCCATGCAGCCAAACGCAACGGCTGGTTTGATGAAGTGGTTCTTATAGTATGGGGCTCATCTTCCAGGCTGCTGGCTGAAGATGAAGCGCTTCAGGAGAAGGTGAAGGCCATGATTGAAGACGGAGTGATCCTGGAGGCTTGTATAGCCTGCTCAGAGATGCTGGGAGTAACAGAGGAGCTTAAAGCTCTCGGGATAGACGTAAAAGGAATGGGAGTGCCTCTCACCTCTTATCTGAAGAGTGGTTACCATGTTCTCACCTATTAGCTGGTGCTTCCAAACTGCCAATCTGTCTGTATGGAGGCTGTGGCTTGATATTTGGACAACATCCTGAAATACTTAATGGATGATTAACGTCGGTAAAATAAAAAACCATTACAAGCACCTCTGTCAACTGGTTTCAGCCAGAAAAGTCAAGGATGCCCTGGATGTACTAAATAAGATGGTAGCTGAATCGGGCTACAGTGATTTTTTTATTCAGCAGGAGCACCTGGAGCATACCTATGAGCAAATGCTTAATTATATGCTGGAAGGTGTACAGGATCCCGAAAGAGACAGGGTCTATCATAAATTACTGACTTCCATTCTTGAACTGGCCGACCGGGTGAAGGATCGTTTGATGGAAAATCATTCCGGATGGCATACCTATATTTTAAAACGGGAGGTGGACCGGCAACAGGAACTGACCGGAAAGCGGGTGATTGAGACCATGGATGATCTGAGCTTTAAACGGGAGCTGGATGAAATGATCGATGAAGCCCGGATCTCTTCTGAAGCCGGTGATGAAGGGCGCCGGAAGCTTTCGGCTGATATATTCAAGCACCTCTGGTTAAGCAACCGCTATAACGAGGCAGAGAACAGTCTGTCCGCTGCCATTCTCTCCTGTCAGAATTTTCTCTGGCATGAAAAGGCACTGTATATAAGTGCCATTCTTTTATCGGGATTACGATACTGGGATGAAGAAAAAGTCCACCGTCTTATGGATTTCGCCGGGGAAGAAGACCAGGAGGTAAGCGCAAGGGCGCTGGTGGCACTGGTTATCCTGCTTTATCAATACGATCAAAGGGTGGAATTCTACCCAAATATTATTCACAGGTTGAAGCTTATGAATGAAGATCTGAAGCTGGAGCAGAACCTGGAAAAAATTGCCCTTCAACTGATCCGGACCAGGGATACACTGGAGATTGGCAGGAAGCTTCAGGAGGATCTGATGCCAGAGATGGCCAAGTTAAAGCCAAAGTTAGAGGATAAGCTGAAGATGGATGATATACGTGAGGACATGCTTGAGGAGGGGAGAAATCCCGATTGGGAGTCCATGTTCAGCGAGTCGGATGATCTTTACAGGAAGGTGGATGAGTTTATGAAGTTACAGATGGAAGGGGCCGATGTGTATATGACCACTTTTGCACATTTGAAACAGTTTCCGTTTTTTAACGAGCTGACCAACTGGCTGGTCCCATTCCAGGAGGAAAATCCCGATCTGAAGGAGATTTACGATTCCAGGAGCGAAAATTTTGACCCGGATATTTTTGTGGACGGACTTAAGAAGACGCCTTTTCTCTGTAACAGTGATAAGTACAGTTTTATATTCAACCTGCGTTACCTGCCTGAAGAGCAGAAGCAGATGCTCTCCACTGCCTTTTTAATGGAGATGGAGGGTTTACAGGAGATGCTGGAAGATGAAAAACTGACATCGGGCGATTTTACAAGGAGGACAGTTTTCATTCAGTACATCCAGGATCTTTACCGCTTTTTTAAGATCTCTCCCTTTAAGAATGAGTTTGAAGATGTTTTCGGGGGGAAGCTGGACCTCTACAGGTCTGATTTCTTTGCCCATATCGTAGAAGATGATTCCATTACCCGGAACATTGCAGAGTATCTTTTTGAAAAGGACCATTTTGAAGAAGCCTTCGATATTTTTGAGATCTTGCTTGAAAAGCAGACCGACGACAGGGAGCTGCTGGAGAAAGCTGGCTATTGCCAGCAGAAAATGGGAAATTTCAGGGAGGCTGTCCTTTTCTACCAGCGCATTGGTTTCACTGGTGAGCCGAACCTGTGGACCCTGAAGAATATGGGTCTGTGCTATCGAAATAATGGAGAGTATAAGCAGGCACTTGAGGCCTACGAAAAGGCAACTGTTTTACAGCCTGACGACCAGACCATCGAATCGCTTATCGGATTTTGTCACCTGAAGCTTGGCGATTATAGTCGAGCATTGAAGCACTATTTTAAAATCGAGTACCTGAATCCCGGGAACCTGCATATTCTCCGGCCCATTGCATGGTGTTATTTTTCACTGGGTGAGCTAAAAAAATCTGACAAATATTTTACAAAGGTATTTGAGGGTAAGCCAGGGTATTACGATTATATCAACTACGGGCACCTGCAGTGGGCCCTGGGCAATAAGAGAGATGCGGTGGAGCTCTATATCCAATCCTTAAGAGATCTGAATTTTGAAATGGCTGACTTTCTGAAGACCATGGAAGATGACCGGCATATACTGGTGGAAAACGGCATCAATCAGAAGGATATTCCCCTGATGCTGGATTTTCTGCATTACCGTTTAATGAAATAAAAAAATAGCGGTCCGATATTGAAGAAAAAAAGCCATGGAATTCAACCCGTCTCTATGAGAATGGAATGTATATCGAACCGCTATAATTATGAGTAAGAACGTTAATTCTGTCTACCAAAGATACGGAATTCATCCTACTAAACATCGTCAGAAATAACCAAAATCAGGCCCTTTGTCAAAAAATTCGCCTAAAATCCGGTTTGCAAGCCGACTTGCACCAATTCTGAAGCGTTCACGGTTGAGCCACTCTTCTCCCAGAATTTCCTTCACAATGTGATAATATAGCAGTGCCGTTCGTGTATCAGAAATACCTCCTGCAGGCTTGATCCCGATTTTCTTTCCGGTGCGCATGTAATAGTCCCTGATGGCACAGCACATGATTGCCATTGCTTCGGGAGTTGCCCCGGGAGAAATTTTTCCGGTGGAGGTCTTGATAAAATCAGCGCCTGCTTCTATGGCTAGCAGGGAGGCTTTGCGAATAAGTGAAAAATCTTTCAGGCTCCCGGTTTCCAGGATTACCTTCAGGTGAACAGATCCAATACGCTCTTTTATGACCTGGATCTCATAGCTGACATATTCAAGATCGTTCATCAGGAATTTCCCTACCGGAAGAACAATATCAATTTCTTCGGCGCCCTGCTGAATGGCCTGTTCTATCTCCATCACCTTGATATTTGTATAGGTCTGCGATGCCGGGAATCCCCCTCCTACCGAGGCAATACTTATTAATGGATTATCAAGCTTTTCTTTAACAACGGAAACAAGTTCAGGGTATACACAAATGGCTGCAACAGATGGCATGGCAGGGTATGCCTCCGACAACTGGTTCACTTTGTCGCACAGCTGCCCCACATTTACCAGATTATCCTGTTCACTGAGGGTAGTCAGGTCGATTAGACCAAAAATCTGTTTCAACAGCTCTTTGTTGTCGCCGGCAGGGATAGCTGCCTTTGATCTCTCCAGTTGCTGCTTTAATTCATCCGGATCTACCGAGAGGTTCATGTCGGACAGAATTTTCATAATTGGGATCTTGGGTACTTCAATTTATCATTTTGTTGATGACGTTCAAAATCCCGCGCCGTTTTTTTCTTCAGATTATTCCGGAAGGCCTTCTCCAGATCAATCCCTGTCTGGTTTGCAAGGCAGATCAGGACAAAGAGGACATCGGACAGTTCATCGGCCAGGTCCTCCTGCTCCACCCGGGCATTTCCTTTGGATTGTTCACCGTAACTACGTGCTATGATTCTGGCCACTTCCCCCACCTCCTCAGTAAGGATGGCCATATTGGTCAGCTCGTTAAAATAGCGAACTCCATAGGTGTTGATCCAGTTATCAACTGCTTCCTGAGCTTCCTGTATGGTCATTATTCCCTGTTTTTGGTATCTATGCTAATGGTAACAGGACCGTCGTTTGTCAGGCTAAGCTGCATATAGGCGCCAAACTCGCCGGTAACAACCGTCTTCCCCAGGTCCTGTTGCATCTGCTCAATAAAGGTCTTATAAAGAGGGATCGCTGTTTCGGGTGCGGCAGCCTTTATATATGAGGGGCGGTTACCTTTTTTGGTACTTGCATGCAGGGTAAACTGACTTACTATCATGATTTCGCCCTTCACATCAAGAACGGAATGATTCATAATACCAGCAGCATCATTAAATATCCTTAGCCGGCTGATTTTCCCGCTTAACCATTCGATATCCGACCGGTCGTCGGATTCTTCGATACCCAGCAAAACAACCAGTCCGGGCCCAATCTTCTCGTTTCTGTCCTTATTAATGGTAATGGAAGCTTCAGATACTTTTTGAATTACTGCTCTCATGAGAGATTGTCATTGACCATCCTGTAGAGGGCCAGACGATTGATAGGTTTTGCGATATAATCATTAAAACCTGCCTGGAGACAGCGGTGGCGGTCATTGTTCATGGTGTATGCTGTCTGGGCAATAATGGGAATAGCAGGGTGACGCGATTTAATGATCCGCATGGCTTCGTATCCATCCATCACTGGCATGTTGAGGTCCATCAGTATCAAATCGACTCCCCCCCCGTGTTTGGATATAATGTCGACCGCTTCTTTCCCGTTTTTAGCGCGGAGTACTGTAGCATCGGCTCTTTGAAGAAGGGTTTTCAGATAGTAGAAATTCACTTCTTCATCTTCAGTAATTAAAACAACACGGTTGTTCCAGCGGTAGTCAGGCATTCCCATAATGGGAGCTTCCTTTTTAGAGTTTTGCTTTTTCATTGAATCGCTTTATTGCATGTTATTTACGACACCAACTAATAAACATGAAAAAGCAGAATGGATTGGAGATAGTTTTTAACAATTTGCTTAAGTGGGCGTAAGTTTCTGTAAACTGTTAAAAACTCCATTTAAACCGCAGAAATCCAAAGGTATCTCTCTCCCTGTTTTCGGCTCCGGAAGGGTCTTCAAACTCTGCAGTAAAGTACTGAAAGATCAAAGAGAGATCCAGGTTGTTGTTTAAAGAGAGGTCCAGGGAGGGTCCCAGGTATGCCCCTTTCCATTCGGGATACCAGATGGTGGCAAAGCTTGCATTGAGTAAAGGGGTGATTGGATAGCTGATGTTTGCAAAGAAAGACCAGGTTGTAAAGCCCAGGGTTTTTACATCCAGGTTTCCTGAATAAAACTGGAGGAAGCTGTTGACATCCATTTCATTTGCAAAGGCGGAATATAATCCTTCCGCCTGGATCATCAGTGAGTTAGAGAAGGTGTAGTCAAATCCAAGGGAGCTCATCAGGTAGCCGGTGGTATCCTTAAATTGTTCCAGGTCCCTGAAGTAACTTACTTCTCCGCGAAAAGCTGTGGGCCCGAGATTTCCACTCCAGCCCGTCCCCAGGAACAGGTCCTCCTGCTGGTATACCCCTCCCAGAAGCTGGATATCGAAGCCCAGGGTGTTGAATCTGAAGTAGCCGGCGGCAGTGACCCTGTTTGCACTATCGACCTTTGCAGCCAGTTCAATGGTGGACGCATTTCCGGTATAGTAGGACACCCTCAGGGCATCACTGCCCGGGCGTTCGGGATAATCTACCTCGAAGTAGGAATAAGAGTTGAAAATGTCATTGGGATTCCATACCATGGTCTGTCCCCAGTTTATCCGCTGGCGACCGGCTTTGATCTCCAGGTTGCCGAGGTTGAACTGCATCCAAAGCCGGTCCACCATGCTGGTCAGGATATAACCAGCACTATCGCCCAGTTCTCCGTCAGTTGCCCAGGTCATATCCAACAAGCCCATGTCACCGCCCACAGCTTCAGCATATCCGGGAAGTTTGGGAATGGTGTTGCCGGTGATAAACCTGTTCCTTACCTGAACGCTGGCAGTGAACCAGTCGGCCGGATAGAGGTCCAGGTTGAGCCGGTTGTGCAAGGTGTTTTCCCAGAGCCAGTAGTCGGGGATATGATAGACTGTCTGCATATCTGAAATATACCCGCTGAGGGAGATAAGCTCTTGACCGGCAGTTCGTCCTGGAATTAAAAAGACCAGCAAAAGAGGGTATAAGAGTTTCCGGGGCATCAGGGTTTTAATTCTTACGCTCGTCAGTAATTATTTTGCCGTCCTCCAGGGTAATCACCCGCCTGGCCTTTTTAACTACCCGGGCATCGTGGGTGGAAAAGATAAAGGTGATTCCCTCCTCTTTGTTAAGTTCCTCCATGATATCAAGCAGGGTTTCTGTGGATTTTGAATCCAGGTTGGCAGTGGGTTCATCGGCAAGCACAAACTTGGGCTTGGAAGCCAGTGCCCTGGCTACGGCCACCCTTTGTTGTTGTCCCCCGCTTAGTTTCGACGGTCTGCTGTTTATCCGGTCTTCCAGGCCAACAGCCTTCAACAATTCATAGGTACGTTCATCCCGGTCTTTCTTGTTCCACTTCTGCAGACTCATGATAAATTCCACATTCTCCTTGGCCGTGAGTACCGGGATCAGGTTGTAGGACTGGAACACAAAACCAATATTCCGCATGCGAAAATCAATCAGGGCTGAGGATTTCAGTCCGGCCAGGTTGGTGTTGTCAACCATAATTTCGCCTTCGGAAGGAGTGTCCAGTCCCCCGATCATATTCAACAGGGTGGTTTTACCCGATCCCGATGGACCCACAATAGCAGCAAATTCGCCTTTTTCAAAGTCCAGGGAGACACCGTTTACAGCGTGAACCTTTACTTCCGAGCTGTTGTATATTTTGTGGACGTTTTTTATCTCCAATACTTTCATGATATATAGGTTTTTCAGTTTCGTGTTATTCAGTTCTTAATGCTTCTGCCGGATCCAGCTTCAGGGCTTTTAATGCCGGGTATATGGATGAAAGGATGCCTGTAACGATGATCAGAATAGTGACAGTTATAAAAAAGGAGGTCGAGATCACAGGGTAGATGTGGGCAGGATAACCCATGGCCTCCAAACCTTCAGCGTAACTGGCAAAATTAATACCATTTTTGGCTGTGGCCCCTATCACTAACTGGCTAATGATCATTCCCACCACTCCTCCCACCATGGAAAGAAATACTGATTCGAGCATGATCATGTTGAATACCCTTTTCTTATTCATGCCGATAGCTGTAAGCATTCCCAGTTCTTTGGTCCGTTCAAGTACCACCATCAACATGGTATTGACAATTCCAAAGGCCAGTGCAGCCAGGATAATGACCATGAAGATGGCATAAAACTTCTGCACCATCTCCGTCATCATAGCCAGGTCGGGCTGAATTTCCTTCCAGTTCATGACTTCCAAATCGGGAAGCTTTTTAGCCAGAGTAGCGCTTACCTCTTCCGTAGTTTCCATATCCTCCAGGCGTATGATTAGCTGGTGGAATTTTGTCGGGCCGATGCCGGTGAGTTCTGCAAGGTCTTCCTTTTTCACCAGTACCTGGCTCATTTCGTACATGCTGTTCTTTATGTCATAGATTCCGGCGATTCTGAATACAGCCCCGGTTTGCATCTGGTCCTTGTCAAGAAAGGTCAGGGTCATCTTTGATCGCTCTCTGAAAGTCCAGGCCTCCTCCTTGATGGCAGTACCGTATTTATGCTGCTCTTTCATACTGAGCGCCGCTTTCACTTCTTTCAGGAAGGATTTTTCACTCTTGAACCTTTGACCGGAGAAAGGGGCGAGCTTTTCCAATACTTCTGCTGGCACCTCCCTGGCTGCCAGGCTATCGAGAATATCTTCGTCAATCTGATAACGGATAATGTTTAGTTCCTTAGCCAGTTCGTGACCTACATATGCCAGGTAGTGCCGGCTATCCTTTTCGAAAAAGTCACCCGTTCCCGGAATGGTGGTTTCATTCAGTTGCAGGACCTTTTTTTCCTCCAGAGGGTCTATCCCAAGAATTTGCACTCCTGCACTCTTGGTGGCCGTATTAGCCATCCCGATAACCAGGATCCTGGAAGTAACAGATTCCACTCCCCGGGTTTCCCGAACATTGGATAGCACCTGTTCCGGGTTCGCGACAAGGAGCTGAATGTCATAGTTATCCCGGAAGGAAGGATCATTGATATGGATGTGTGCAATTTCTTCGTTCAGGGCTGCATCCACCCGCTGTTCGATGGCCCCGTTCATGACGGCCACCGCAAAAACACCACCAAATATCCCTATGGTAACCGACACAATCACCACCAGGCTGCGAACCTTGTTCCGCCAGACGTTAAGCCAAGCTGTTTTCCAAATCATATCTATGTATATTATGCTCTTAATGCGTTGACGACTTTCATTCCGAATATTTTTCTTATGGGATAGCCAATGGAAATCAGCACCATAAATCCAACGATGACCATCTGCCAGATGTAATAGGTATCGATGGGCCAGAAGGCCATCTTAGGTTCAAAGCCATAATCTTCAAACATCTTCGCCATTTCTCCCTTAAATACCAGGGGGTGATCTACCCCATAGAGGATTAGCACAGAAGCCACCAGGGCCCCGGCCAGTATTCCAATCAATCCAATGAGAATCATTTCCTGGGTCATGATAGAGGCAAGTTTCTTCTTCTGCATGCCGATGGCCACCAGCACCCCAAATTCACGTCTGCGTTCAGCTGTCAGCATAAGCACGGTTCCAAAAACGCCGAAAGCAATGACCAGGTAGAGAATTCCCAGCATGATCATACCGCTTTTATTATCAGCCTCCATCTGGGAAACCATTACATCGTTCATTTCGCGCCACTCCATCACTTTCTGGTCATCGGGTAGCAGGACCTGGATCCTATCCAGGGTTTCTGCAATGGCTTTATCGCCATTGTCATTTACTGCCAGAGCCAGGGAAGTCAGGTTTCCCTCAGCATTGAATAAGCCCTGACAGATATCCAGGGGGAGGTAAACAATTTTATTATCGATGTCGGGTAGGGGTAGTTTGACGATACCCTTGATCTCATATTTACCTGCAGCAGTTGTAGCATGGTAGCCCTGACTGATCAGAACGATGGTGTCACCGATACCCAGTTCCAGGTACCGGCTAAGCTTATGGCCCACCCAGACTCCGGATTCGCCCATATGAATCTGACCATTTTCAAAACGGCAATATTCTTCGATGGCGGGCATCAGATCAGGAGCATCCTTATCAGAAATTCCCAGATCCAGTTGCAGTCGGGCTGCATTGGTATAGGCATTGTTTTCAAATAGTGGCAGTAGTTCTTTCACCTTATCAGGGATGCTGGCATTCTGTTCTATCTTTGAGATAGCTTCGGGGCTAAGGCGGTAGACCACCATTCTTTCCAGAACCTTCGACAGGTATTTCTCCTTGTTGGGGTCCACACCCATAACCAGCACTCCCTTGGTTTGGGGACCATTGGAAGCCAGGGCAAAGGATTCGAAGCGGGGAATGGCGGCCTCCACATTCGCGTCACCAAGGATTTGTTGTTCAAGATTCTGGTCGTAGCGGAAGGTGTTATCCACGATCTTTTCATCCCAAAAATCTTTTTGCTGCACCTGGATATAGCCTGTATAGGATTCGATGGCATTTTTATACATATGGTCATAGGAGCCCAGTTGGAGTGATCGCATGACCAGGGCAAAGAAGACAGCAAAGAAGATTGACGCTGAAGTGATCAGGGTCCGGCGACGGTTCCGCCAGAGATTTCGCCAGGCAAGAATTAAATTATTCATAGTTCTTTTGTATCAATGGTGTTAACGTACCCGTTTCATATTTTGCTGGGAGAAGAAACTCTCTTCGATGGGTTCATTGAATTTCATCTCTTTCATTTCAATGATGGTTTTTTGTCCCTCCTCTTCGGCGGGGATCAGTTCTATCCTGGTGGGGATCAGCCTCCCGTCCATGGTCTTTATTTCGGAACCCAATTCGGTACGCACCAGGTAACCATCCTCGTCGTAGAGTTCCGATTTAAGAAAGAGAAAGTCCTTCTTGTCGATCCAGCGTATCTGGTGGCCCCAGATCACAGCGGCATCTTCTTTGGCCACCATTTTGATTTTATAGCATAAACGACCATCGTAATCCTCTTCGCCTACAATCTGGTGATCGTAATCGTTGACCACCGAAGATTCCTTCAGGATGTCATCATTGGTATAATCGGAACCCATCCAGCCCTGTGACATCATGGAAGGGGGAAGTTTGATCAGGCGACTGATGGTAGGGTTCCAGTTCCACATCTCGTTCTGCCGCTTCAGGAAGGATTGCCCCTTATCTTTGGCCGGAGCAGTAATCAGAGTCAGGGCATATTCCCTGCCACTGGTCCAGTTCTTCATTTCGATGGTGCGTTCCCATGTGGGCCTGATGATGGTCATGGACATCGTGCCAGTGCTGGTAAGCTCGCCATTGAATTTTTCATCGGCTATGCGGATGATCTCTTTTGGGGTGAACTCCTGACCCAAAATCAGCAGGGCAGGGCTAAGCAGAAATAGGGTGATAATGATCTTTCTGGTTTTCATGGGGTTCATTTTTTGATCTTTTTTCTGGTAAACATATCTACCATCCGGTCTTCGAATCTCTGGACGGTTTCCGGGGGAAGTTCATCACCGGGGAAGAGGTACACCAGGAGAATTCCGTATCCTTCAATCATGGCTGAAAAGGTGAGCATTTCCAGGAAAGGATCTTCGTATCCCATCCTTTCAAAGTATTCAAGAATCCGCGGTGCAAAGCGCTCCATCACATTGCTGAAGGGTTTTCCATCCAGGAATTCTTTCACAGGTGGCTGCAGAACCACATTGATGAAGAGCATCCAGAACTGTAGGTTGTCCCTCATGCTTTTGAAGATGTCCCGGATGAACCCCTCCACCTCTTCCGGGTCAAGAATTCCGTCGTGATTGGGATCCATCATGGACATAATGTCCTGCATCCCATCCTCAATAATCGCAACCAGCAGGGCCTCCTTGCTTTCAAAATAGTTGTACATCAGCCCTTTGGATATGCCGGCGTGGGAGGCTAGTTGAGAAATGGAGCAGTGACTGTACCCCTCTGATGCAAAGAGCTCCAGGGCAGTATCCATGATTTGTTTTCTGCGCGATTCGCGCATCTCTTCAAACTGTTCAGGTGTCCTTGGTGACATAATTTATGACTGACTGTTCGGTCAAAGATAATAATGCTCTATGGATATTTCCAAATATTTCTGTAGGTATTTTCAATTATGCTGTAACTTTCAGCCAAAGACTTCGTCTTATTTACGCAATTAGCTTGATTTAATGACGGTAGGGGATTACAACAAGGCGGTGGATGCATTCGCGGATAATCTGTACAGGTTTATATTGAAAAATCTGAAGGATGAGGCAATGACGGAAGATATCATTCAGGATACATTCGAGAAGTTATGGATGAAACTGGAAGAGGTTAGCGCATTGAAGGTAAAAAGCTACCTTTTTACAACAGCATATCATACCATGATAGACTATATCAGAAAAGAGAAACGAAATGTTGTTGTGGATCCGTCCACCCTTTATAAGGAGTCTGAAGCAGATAACTATTCAGATCTGGGAGAAGTGCTGGAAAGGGCTGTTCAGAATTTACCGGAGGACCAGAAAGCAGTGGTTATGCTGCGCGATTATGAGGGTTACTCTTACCGGGAGATCGCAGATATTACAGGGCTTTCAGAAGCTCAGGTCAAAGTTTATATTTATAGGGCACGGGTCTATTTAAAAGCTTTTATAGGTTCCATGGAGAAAGTGATTTAGCAATGGAGATTAACAGACATAACTACGAGGCATTTTTGCTTGACCTTATGGAGGGGAACCTGTCTGTTGAGGATCAGCAGCAAGTCCACAATTTTCTTCTTTTGAATCCGGATTGTGCCAGGGAGCTTATGGAAATAGAGCCCTGGGTTCTGGAGGGAGAGGAGCTTTGCTTTCAGAATAAAGAATTTTTGAGGAAAGAGCTGCCTGCTTCATCCAGCATTTTAAATGATCATAATTTTGATCTGTTCTCCATTGCAAGGATGGAAGGTGATTTAAGCGATGAGCAGGAAAGCGCACACCAGGAGATGTTATCCCGGGATGATCTGAAATTCCAGCAATGGATGGAATGGCAACAGACCCGCTTGCAGCCCGGGAAGCTTGAATTCAAAGGAAAAGAGCAGCTGAAACGTAAACGAGGGCCGAAAAACAGGATGATATGGATAAGTGTGGTTTCAGCAGCGGCAGCTCTTGCCCTCTTGCTTGTGTTGTTAAGAACCGGATCCGATATTCTTCCACAGGAACAAGCGATTCAAACACAACAGGATCTGTCATTGGAGGATCTGACATCTGGGGATCTGATATCCCAACAACCCGAAGAAGTTACGGTTCAAGCGGATATCCACACGATCCAATCATCACCTGATCCACCAGTTCAAAAGTCCCTGGACCCCATATTGTTTTCTGTAAGAAAAGAGCACGAAGGTCCTGAAGAGCTTGGATCGAAGATGACAGTAATGCCCCAGGATGATCTAAAAACCCGACTGTTGCCTGGCTCAGCGAAGCAGATAACAGCTATATCTCCAGCTGTTGAGTCTGCTCCTGATAAGATAGAAGCACTTTATATTCCTCCGGTACCTGTGCATTTAAGCAGCTTGTCTGTTAGTCAGATTTCCGAGATAGGTCTGCAGGAGGTGCTTGCGGACTATACCCAAGAGAGGGATATTTCTCTTTTGACCATTGCCAATGCTGGTATTAAGGGTATTAACAGGCTTGCAGGATCGGAACTCTCCCTGCTTGCATCACGGGATGAAGAGGGTGAAGTGTCCGGATTTAGATTTAAAGGCAAGCGGTTTTCTCTTACAAAGCCAATTGGAAAGGAAGAATAATATCAGTTATATGCAACCTGCATACTGCCTTCCTGTCTTTAGAGATAAAACCAATGCTATAATCATGAAAAAAACCGTTTTTATCTTGCTGACCCTGGCGCTTAGCGTTTCAGTTTTTTCTCAGGAAAAAGAATTTCAGACCATTTTTGACAATCAGGATGTACGAATTTCAGGGATGGGAGGACCATTTATGCAGTTCACATCAGTTGCTGGAGATTTCGGATTTATGATGGGTGGTGGTGGTGCTGTGTTGATCGATGATTTCTTTTTTGGAGGTTACGGACTGGGATTGACCAATGCCATACCCGACTATGTGAATGATAATCCATCTGATCGCCTGACTCTGGGTCATGGGGGTTTCTGGCTTGGGTATTCGCTTTTCGGACAGAAACCAATACATCTTGCATTCTCAACAATGCTGGGATGGGGTGAGTTTGGGATCATGCAATACGAAGAATATTATCCCTATATAACGGATAAACTCTTTGTTATTTCACCTACTGTTGAGCTTGAATTTAACCTGACCAGGTATTTCAGGATCGGTGCAGGTGCCACCTATAATATTTATACCGGGATAGATGAGAGTATGCATGGATATACAAACAGCGATCTTTCAGCCCCGGGAGGCTTTCTCAGCTTTAAATTCGGATGGTTTTAACAGATTACTCCATATATAAGAGCCAGTGCTCGCACCCGTGAAAGGGTATTTCATCTTTTCAGGGTTCATTTAGGGAGCCGCCTCTTTTTGAGGCGGTTTTTTTATTTCCTTTCATTACTTTTGATAGACTATGAATAAAGGCCAGGGAACTGTTATCAAATCAACAGGCAGCCAGTATTTGGTAAAAATTGAAGATGATAAGGTAATTACCTGTAGTATCAAAGGCAAGTTCAGAATTAAGGGAATCAGGGCCACCAATCCGGTGGCGGTTGGTGATCATGTTGGATTCGAATGGCTGGAGGATGGTACAGGTGGAATTATTACATCCATAAGAGAGCGTTCCAACTATATTATCCGGAAGTCTTCCAATCTATCAAAGGAATACCAGTTGCTGGCAACCAATGTGGACCTGGCCTGGCTGATGATCAGCATGATCCTTCCCAGGACGATGACCCCTTTTATCGATCGATTCCTGGTTTCTGCCGAAGCTTACAGGATTCCGGTGGTTATTCTGTTTAACAAGACCGATCTATATGGTGAATCCGAACGGGAGGAGATGAAACACCTGAAGGAGGTCTACAGCAATATTGGATATCGCTGCATGCAGATGTCCCTTCAGACCCGGGAAGGCGTAAAGGAGGTCAGAAATGAAATGACCGGAAAAGTAAATGTGATCTCAGGAAATTCAGGAGTGGGGAAATCAACTCTGATTTCTGTGCTTGATCCGACCATTCGACTAAAAATCGGAGATATTTCCGATTATCACAAAACAGGGAAACATACCACCACCTTTTCAGAAATGTTCGAGCTTTCTTCCGGGATCCGGATCATCGATACGCCGGGAATAAGGGGATTTGGCACCATCGATATTGAACGGGAAGAGCTATTTCATTTTTTTCCTGAAATTTTCAGGGCCAGTAAGAAGTGTAAGTACCACAACTGTATTCATATGCATGAGCCGGACTGTGGAGTAAAAGCGGAAGTGGATAAAGGAACCATTAGTGAATTCAGGTATATCAACTATCTGATGATGATGGAAGCGGATGGAAAACACAGGTAAATTACGGAGCGGGTTGTTGGTAACTATCAATCCGTTTTTAAATCCGGAATAAAAATAGTTTTTAAGTTTATAGATTACAATCTAAACGGTTGATGATCAGAAACAATATAGTAGCGGGTCTAATTCTTTTCGTGCTTCTTGCCTTAAATGGCTTTACCATTCTGCGCGTAAATCGACGATACATAGATCACCTGAATAAAACGCTTTTATCAAAGTCGCAGCTCTGTGGTGATCATATGGAGACAACCCTGCTGCAGTTCTCCAGCGATGTCAACGAGGAGTTGAACAATTATAATTCGGAGATCTTCAGCGATCCTGCGAAGTTCCAGGAGGCCACCCGCAACCTTCAGCTGATTTATACCAAATACCGTGATCTGATCACCGAGATATTAGTCTTGGATAATCATAAAAATAAATATGCGCTCTATCTGGAGTCGAGTAATAATTTCGGTAAGGATGACGTATTTGTAGTGGACAGCTTTGCAACCCTCAGGCAAACAAAGCTCACCCCTCTTGAAGAGGTGGAACAGCATGGCTCCGTTCTTGAGTACCACTATCCCTATTTTGGTCCGGATGCAGTCATTGGAAATGTGGTTATAAAAGTGGATCTGAAGCGCTTTTCCGAGAAAATATTCACCCTATATCCCCGGGAATCTGACTTGAGCTGGCAATGGGTTCTGGATGCGGAAGGACAGATAATTATTGATAATTTCGGAGCCGACTCATTCCTGATAGAGAACCTTCAGGTGCTGACCGATAGTGTGAATGCTGAAGCCAGCGGAATGGTCATGCACTCCCTGAGCCCTGAAATTGGGAAACGGGAGAAGGTTTATACCGCATTCTATCCATTGAGTATTTATGGCAAGAAAATGGGAGTCATGTTCACTGAAGGGCGGGGACAGATTTTCAAATACTATTTTCTAAACAATCTGCTGGTTACTATTATCTCCCAGCTGCTGGTTACCGCCCTGGTAGTCTATCTCCTTCTCATGCTGGCCAGACAAATAAAACAGGAGAAAAAGCTGAAGCTGTCTGAGACTGTGTTAAGGCAGGTGATTGAACATTTCCCCATGGGCATCCTGATTCTTGACGAAAAGAGTATTATTCGAAATATCAATAGTGCTGCCCAACGCATGCTGTTTTTAGGGAAGGCCTCGGATCTGGTGGGTAAAGATTTCTCAAAGCAATTCCTGGTTTCAAACAAATATCTTCTTAGCGATGGCCCCAGTCCCTTTATGGACGACTCTCATTATCTCTATTATGAGAAAGACGGGATGGAAACAGTTATTTACAGGTCCGAAAGGGCTGCAAATGTTGGAGGTGAAGAGCTGAAACTAATTGCGCTGATCGATGTAAGTCCGCTGGAGAGATCCAGGAAAGGTGAGGTTGCTGCCAACAAGGCGAAATCAGACTTCCTTGCAGCCATGAGTCATGAGATTCGTACTCCCATGAACGGGATACTTGGGATGGTTAACAGCTTGCTTGAACAGAATACCGGGAAGGAGCTTCAGAGTAAAATAGCGGTCATAAAAAGATCGGCCGAACTCCTGATGACCATTATCAACGATATCCTTGATTTCTCAAAGATTGAAGCTGGACGTATGATGTTGGAGGAAATTCCCTTTAATCTTGCTGAGGAGTTGGAGCTTGTGGGCGAACTGTTTAAGCCACTGGCCGAGGAAAAAGGATTAAAGCTTCATATCGATATTCGTCACGATGTACCCAATAAGCTCATTGGTGATCCGTTCAGGCTACGGCAGGTCATTTCCAACCTGGTAAGTAATTCCGTAAAATTTACGGAAAAGGGAAAGATTGTTATTGGAGCAACCCTGATGGAATCCTTTAAGAACCATGTTAACATTCTGTTTACCGTTGAGGATACGGGTATTGGAATTCCAAGAGACCGGATCAAGGAGATTTTTGGCTCCTATACCCAGGCCAGGGGATCGGTGCAGCGTAAATTCGGAGGAACCGGGCTGGGAACAGCCATCGCAAAGCAGCTGGTTGAGTTGATGCACGGCGAGATCTGGGTGGAGAGTCCTTCTGCGATCAAGATTGATGAGGAGTACCCGGGATCCAAATTCAGCTTTACCATTGAAGCCTATTCCAATGAGAGAATTCCCAAGTCATTTAATTTCAGCGGCATATCCAGGCTCAGTGAAATCAATGTGCTGATTCTTACAAAAGAATCTGATCCGGAAAAGAACTCCATGGTTCGTATGCTTCAGAAATTCGGGTTGAATGTAATCACCAAGATCTACCAGGATAGCACGGTGGACAGTGTGATTCATCATCTTCAGGTTAAATCCGGGGATTACCAGATGATTGTGCTGATAGATAAAAATCAACTTGATGGATTTGCTCTGGCCCAGGGAATGAAAAAAAGCATGCTCATCGAACGCTTTCCTATGGTACTGGTGAGCTCCAACGACAGAACCGGCAATTACAAAACCTGCCGTAAACTCGGAATTGATTACTACCTGATCGAACCTTTTGAAACGAAAGAGGTAACGGACATACTGGATGAGAATTACCCTGGTATTGAGGACCGTAAGCTTCTGGAACCTATGATCAATGCCCTGCCCGATGAGTTGTCCATCCTGCTGGCAGAAGATAACCTGATCAATCAGAAAGTGGCACAATCCATTTTCAAGAATATCGGGTATGAAATTGAGATTGCCAAGAATGGAGCGGAAGCGGTTGAAATGGTAGAGAAGCAGAAATTTGATGTGCTGTTTATGGATTTAATGATGCCTGAAATGGATGGCTACGAGGCAACAGAGCAGATTCGTGCTGCGGGACACAAGCTTCCCATTGTTGCCCTCTCGGCCGACGAAACCGATGAAACCAGGAATGCTGCATTTGAGGCAGGAATGAATGATTACTTGATGAAACCAACCCGGGTGGAGAGTGTCAAACATTTATTAATCAAACTATTTTCAAAAACAATTTAAAGCAATGCGATCACATGATTTAGATTACAGGATCATCGGCGATGATATCCAGCTGGTTGAAATTGAACTTGATCCCTCGGAAACCGTCATCGCCGAGGCTGGAACCATGATGTATATGGACAGCCAGATAGCGTTTGAAACAAAAATGGGCGACGGATCAGATCCCAACCAGGGACTGATGGGGAAACTTCTCTCTGCAGGAACCCGTGTGCTTACAGGCGAATCGCTTTTTGTGACCCATTTTACCAACCGGGGTGGGAGCAAACAGCGGGTGGCCTTTGCTGCTCCCTATCCCGGGAAAATTGTTCCTGTTGAATTGGGCCTCCTTGGAGGCTCGCTGATTGTTCAGAAAGATGGATTTTTGTGTGCGGCCCTGGGGACAAAGATTTCTATTACACTGAATAAAAGAATAGGAAGCGGACTGGTTGGAGGTGAAGGATTTATCCTGCAGAAGCTGGAGGGAGACGGGAAAGCATTCATGCATGCAGGTGGAACGGTTATTGAACGGCGGCTTAATAATGAGAGCTTAAAGATAGATACAGGATGCATCGTGGGATATACCCCTGGCGTGGATTTCAACATTGAAACATCGGGTAATCTGCGTTCCATGGTCTTTGGAGGTGAGGGAATCTTCCTGGCCACTCTGAGTGGAACCGGTACCGTTTGGCTTCAGTCCATGCCCATCAGAAAGCTGATCCAGGCTATTTCTCCCTATGGGAAAAATGTCAGGAAGGAAAGCAGCTCCCTGCTTGGAGATTTCCTGCAACGGTAATTTTTATTCCTTAAGGTGATGGCTGAGCAGATTAAAATAGAATCCTTTATTTCCCTTTCAGCCAGGTTTCCGGTTATTGATGTACGTGCGCCATTGGAATTCCAGCAGGGGCATATCCCCGGTGCGCTTAACATACCCCTTTTTGACGACAAAGAAAGGAAGGTGGTTGGAACTGCATATAAGCAGATCAATAAGGAAGCAGCCATGTATGCCGGACTTGATTTTGCGGGCAAGAAGCTTGTAAAACTTGCCAAGGAAGGTGAACGTGTTGCCGGCAAAAACAAAACCCTGCTGGTTCACTGCTGGCGCGGAGGCATGCGAAGCAAGAGCATGGTCTGGTTGTTCGAAACCATGGGAATTACATGTTACCTGCTTGAGGGGGGTTATAAATCCTACCGCACTTATGTCAGGGAGGTCCTGGCATATCCACTGAATCTCCTGGTAATCGGTGGCCGGACCGGCAGTGGAAAAACAGCTATTCTTCATTATCTTAAAAAGGCAGGTGAGCAGGTAGTAGACCTGGAAGGTCTGGCACACCATAAGGGATCTGCTTTTGGTGCACTGGGTGAGCCGGACCAGCCTTCCACAGAGCAGTTCGAGAATGAGTTGTGCCGTGAAATTGTAAAACTGGATCCTGAAAAGGTTTGCTGGATCGAAGATGAGAGCAGGAATGTGGGAAAATGCGTAATCCCGGGAGAACTTTATTCCAGGATGAAAGATACAGAAATTGTTTTCCTGGACATTTCACGGGAACTGCGGGCCTTACATCTGGTTGGTGATTATGCACAATATGAAAAGGATGCATTAAGGGCCTGCGTCCGAAAGATTGAAAAAAGGCTGGGTGGCGACCGGACCAGGGAGGCCCTGGAGTCCATTGACCGGGAAGACTATTACCAGACAGCCATGATTACTCTTCATTACTACGATAAGGCCTATATGTTCTCCCTGGAAAAGAACCATGAGCGCTACCGGATTCTTAGCTCTGCAGATGTGGATCCTGTAAAAAATGCCGAACTTCTGATCAATTATGAAAAAGAGAGAAGATTTTGAATTGCTGGCTCCTGCCGGAAGTTATGAATCGCTGACTGCTGCGGGACAGGGGGGTGCAGATGCCATTTACTTCGGTATTGAGCAGTTGAATATGCGGGCCCGTTCATCGTCCAATTTTACAGCGGAAGATCTTCCAAAGATTGTTTCCAGGGCCAGGGAGCTAGGGATGAAAGCATACCTCACGGTAAACACCGTGGTGTATAACCATGAATTGATCCTGATGCGAAAAATCATTGATATGGCTGTTGAGCATGGGGTTGATGCAATTATCGCTTCAGATCAGTCTGTGCTGCAGTATTGTAATAGTACAGGAGCACGGGTTCACCTGAGCACACAGTTAAACATCAGCAACATTGAAACTTTGAAATTCTATTCGAATTTTGCTGATGTGGCCGTTCTTGCCAGGGAACTGAACCTCGAACAGGTCAGGGAGATGTCAAATGCCATCGAAATGGAAGAGATTTGCGGACCTTCGGGCAATCGTATTCAACTTGAGATCTTTGTTCACGGGGCTCTCTGTATGGCTATTTCCGGAAAGTGTTACCTGAGCCTGCATGAACACAATCAATCGGCCAACAGAGGTAATTGTTACCAGGTTTGTCGTCGTGGATATACTGTTAGGGACAAGGACAGGGAGGTGGAACTGGATATAGAAAATGAATATATCATGTCGCCCAAAGATTTGAAGACCATCCATTTTTTAAATAAGATACTTGATGCAGGGGTAGAGGTTCTGAAAATTGAAGGAAGAGCCCGGTCGGCTGAGTATGTGAAGACAGTGGTGTCCTGCTACGATGAGGCCATTCACGCCTATGTGGAGGGCAGCTTCACAAGGGAGAAGATTGAGGCATGGGATAAGCGTCTTGCAACTGTCTTTAACAGGGGTTTCTGGGACGGCTATTACCTGGGCCAGCGCCTGGGCGAATGGAGTGAAAAATATGGTTCGGAGGCTACACTTAAAAAAGTCTATACGGGAAAGGTCAGCAATTATTTTGACCGGATCGGCGTGGTCGAGGTGCACATTGAAACCGGTGAGTTGAAGGTGGGAGATACCCTTGTTATTATAGGTCAGACCACGGGAGCCTATGAAACCACAGTGAAGGAGTTAAGGGTAGATGAAATAAACTGCAAAAGTGCCGGAAAAGGTGAGCGATGCTCATTTCCTGTTGAAGAGCCCATCCGGCGCTCGGATAAAGTCTACAAGCTGGTTTCGCGGTCCTGATCCTCGGTTTTTTTCAGGATAATCCGGATAATGGTTGAATCATTGGGATCAGAGGAAAATACGAAGATTCTGCCATGATGGTAGGATTCCACAATACGTTTGGAGAGCGACAGGCCCAAACCCCATCCCCGCCTCTTGGTGGTGTAACCGGGTTTGAAAATGGTGCGGAACCTCGATTTGGCAATCCCCTTTCCCGAATCCTCCACATCAACAATTACACTGTTCTCAATATCCACAGCGTGCAAAATAACCCGGCCTTCTCCAGCAATAGCATCGGTAGCATTTTTTAAGAGGTTCTCGATCACCCATTCGAAGAGGGTTTCATTGAGACTGATCCAGATGGGTTTTGAAGGCAGGTCCAGCAGGTATTTGACATTATGCGGCCCCCGGGCTTTTATATAATCCAGGCTCTCTTCCAGGACTGCGGATAGATTTGTTTCTTTCATTGCGGGCTTGGAACCGATTTTGGAGAAGCGATCGGTGATCTTTTCAAGCCTGGAGGTGTCTTTCTGTATATCCGTGACAATGGCAGGATCAAGATTCGTATCCTTCAGCAGTTCCACCCATCCTATTAGCGAAGAGATGGGGGTCCCAAGCTGATGGGCCGTCTCCTTGGACAGCCCGGTCCATACTTCATTTTGCTCTGCTGTTCTGGAAGCGTTGAAGGCAATATAGGAAACCAGGATAAAAAGAATGATGACCCCCAGCTGAACGTAGGGAAAGAAGATCAGCTGGCGTAGCAGGAATGAATCCCGGTAGTATAAGAGCTGGTATTGATCCGGGCCCAGGTTAATCACCAGGGAATCGTTCTCCTCACGTGCATGCTGAAGCTGCTTTTGGATGTACTTTGGATTTTCAGCTTTCAACGAATCCAGATTCTTCTGGCTTATGAATTCGCCTTCAGCAGTGGTAAGAATAACCGGAATATGGGTGTTTTTTTCGATAACAGAGAAGGGAAAAGCAAGTTCTGTATCGAGATCGGCGCTTGATACAATGCGAACTGCTTCGGCCCAAACCTCCATTTTCTGCCGCTCCGTAATTTCAATGAGCTTTACCAGCCGGTTGGTATACCAGAGGGAGCCCATCCCAATGAGGACTGCAGATAGAAGAAGTATCTGCTTCCAACGCTGCTTTTTGCTGTATATATCCAAATCAGGCTTGTTTGTGGGCTTATTCATCAATAACGAACTCCACAGCCGGTTTATTCTGAACGCTGTCTTTATTCGGTTTTTTCTTGCGCCAGCGACCCTTCTCTTTCTTTGTGTCCTTCAGCCTGGCACTGTCAGGCTCTTCTAAAAACTCAAAGGTAAAGGATTCATCCATATTGTTCTGTGGAGCTTCTATTTCCACAATCGTATCATTTTTAAACAGGCCAAGTTCTTTGTTCAATATCTTCTTGAGTTCTGTTTTTTCCTGGTTCAGATCATTGCGAATCTTTTCTGCGGTCTTTTCCCGGTCCATTTCTACCTGGGCCCCTGAACCTTCGTTGTATACCTTCAGAAAAAGAACCCGGGTATCTGAATCATCTTCCGCAATTTCAAATTCACTGTTTCTGGCGCCCCGTGATTTCTTGTAGAGCAGCTCTGATAATTTAAGTTTGAGCCGGTAATCGTAGTGATTGTTGAATTCATGTATTCCGGAGGCTGACATATTTAGAGCGTTGGTGTGGATCTCCATGGACGGAATGATAACCTGGCTATCCTTGATCAGGATGTTGTTTTCCAGTGTTTCGAACTGAATATTCTCCAGCTCCTCCACCTCTACAAACCTGGAGAGAGCCATTATAGGAGAGAAACTGTTTAGTTCACCATCCTGTATGCTTATATTATTCTCGCTGAGAATGGACTCTTTCCTGATGGAGAAGGCAGAATCAAATGCGGCCGAAAACATGCAAGTTCCCGAAATGGAACCTTTCAGGTGCTGGTCGGTAATCTGATCCTGACCAAAATTTTTAAATGAATAGAAAAGTCTGGTAATGTCCAGGTTGTAAAGGCTTGAATTGACATTAACAAATATTTCTCCCAGTGGATCCTGTGCCATTCCATAATCTCCTGTAAGTGTCCCGTCCATGGTCTGCATGCTTAGCGAGTCAATCCGCAATACTGGCGAATCGTATGATGCTACTCCCCTCACCTGGCTGGCTTTGAAACGTTGCATTGCAAACTCATTGACCACAAAGTCCAGTTTCAGATTGAGCCTGTCCGGAAAGTGAAGGGACCCGTCTCTCTCTTTGTCGGCCCGAGAAAAACTATCGATAATATCCTGAAGATCAAGCTGATTGGTGCGAAGCGAAGCAGATGCAACAAGGGGTTCATCTTTTTTAAGCAGATAGGATATCAGGTTCAGACCCGAGCCCGACAGCGAAAAATTGCTCTTTCCAAATGATCCGGAAAGGGAGGGTTCCCAGAAGTCATTCTCAATTTGGATGGTGCCATTCAGATTGGTGAAAGGGGTATCATCCTTGTGAATTTTGAACCTCACATCCTCCAGGGAGAGTCCCCCGGCAAAATCAAAGGCAAGAAACTTCTGACCTTTGGGTTTGAGCCTGTCATAGGATCCGGACACTCTTATGTCGCTATAGATTGTCCCCCGGATAAGATCCAGAGGAATTTGCTTATACCATTTTAGCCACTGCTCCGGATGGATATCTCCTTTAAGTTTAAATGAAAAATCGGGGTCATAAAAATTATGAATCCGGCCATTCAGGGAGAGATGATCGCTACCAATCTGCGCATCCAGCGATTCAATTAGCAGGGAGGTGCTTACCGGATTAAATTGCCCCCCATTGGAATAGCTTCCCTTCAGGTTCAGGTTTTTTACCGAAAAAGGCAGCCTGTCCCAGGATAGATTTGCATTTGAAGTTTGAAAATCAGCTTCAATCTTTGGTGTGAGTGTTGAACTGACCATACCTGTGATCCTGGAATAAAGCTGTAGAATCCCGTTTCCTTTGATTCCCTGCAGCGTATTGCTAATTTCACTTGGCAGGAGGTCAAGTACTTCGTGTATTTCGAGATTCCTTGCAGCTGCATACAGGTCCATTTCCACACCTGAGCCATGGTGTAGAATAAATTGCCCGTCCATATCCGCTACGATGCGATCAAGTTGAAGCTGTCCCGATTTGATATTGTAGAGGGAGTCGCGGACATCCAGGTTCAGCTCTGCTTCGATCTCTCTGTTGGATGCATAGAGGATCCCTTTATTTGAAATCTCACCAAGCCATCCGCTCAGGCTGCCCTTGAGCTGGGTGTTGCGTTTTGAGAAGCTGCCATTCAGATCGATACGCTTCAGCGTTCCGGTGGAGACAAGCTGTTTGGCCTGGTTATTAATTAAAAGGGAGAAATCTGTGATTCTCAGGTTTGAAAGGTTCACCGGAGAGCCCTCCTTCTGTTTCTGCTTATCACGGGAAAAGATCTGGTAGTTACCCTCTCCTTCAAGGTCGGTGTATAGATGCAGGACACCTTCCCGGATCTCCAATTGCCGGATATTATATTTCTTCTGGATCAGACTGAGGAGGTTGAAACTCACATTGATATACTTTGCACTGAGTAGTGTATCTGCACCGGGACCACTAAAATTCCTGGTATTGAAATTATGAGTGGACCAGACGGTTACATTCTTCAGCTGGATAGATGTATTGGGAAATTTGTGAAATACTTTGACACTGATCTCCTCCACATCTACTTTGCTGTCGAGGCGCTCATTGATCTGATCCATCACAAAGGCTTTGAGATCGTTGCCGTAAAATTTGACCACTACCACGCTGGCGATAGCCATCAACAGCAGGGCGATCAACATAAAAGCTGACAGGTATTCAATTATGATCCTCAGCTTCTTTTTCATCTCTATTTCAAGAATTCACTGAAATCGTGTTCCTGGTTAAGTTCTACAGGTGTTTGCTGGAATCTGAATAAGCGTACAGATTTCTTTCCAACAAGGCTCATCTGACTCCCTTCTACAATAAACATACATCCTTCCCTTAATCCGAGCACCGTATCTCCCTGGTTAGCAGCCAGGTATTCCATGATTCGGTCTTCCCTGGTTTCGCCTGCATGTCCCGGGGGGTTCAGATCCGTATAGTGAGGATTGATCTGAAAAGGAATAAGGTTAAAAGCATTGAAACTTTCAGGTTCCAGGATCGGCATATCATTGGTGGTTCTGATGGTGGGACAACAAACATTGCTTCCGGCACTCCAACCAACAAAAGGGGTGCCTCCAAGGACCTTTTCCCGTACCGGAGCGATCAGCCCAGACTCCTGTATCATTTTGATTAGTTGAAATGTATTACCGCCACCTACCACAATGGCATCGGCGTTCTTTACTGCCTCTACCGGATCGGAAGCATGGTGAATGGAACTTATATCGTGTCCGATTTCAGCAAAGCGTTCCCTGACACGCGCTTCATAATCATCGAAGCTAATGGTTACCCCTGCATAGGGAATAAAGAGGCAACGAAGACGCTTTTCCCCAAGGAAATCCCGGATATTATTTTTTGGATAGTCCAGGTAGGCTTCACCTGCATTGGTCGAGTTGCTGATCAGTAAGAGTCTCATGAGCTGAATATTTGGTTCTGTAGCAAAGTTAATATTTTAGCAAAGCCAGCAAGTCAAAAAAAAGAACCGGCCGGCACGGGATATACCCGAGTCCGGCCGGCTCAACGGTAAGGTATGCTTTCCTTTAAAATGTGAATGCAAGTCCCACGGCAAATGGATAGAGCTCAGGCCCCATATCCGTTTTAAAGAGGGATGTCATATAGTAGTTGGCGTAGAATCCCAGGGCCCTGTAACCCACCCTTGCAGTGAACCCCCAGCGCAGTGGAGAAAGGTTATAATCGCCCTTGGCTTTCTCCTTGGATTTTTCCCCGCTGACAGTATATTTCATTTTAGTGTTTGACCAGAGCTTTAAGCCCCCGATAACCCCGGCTGAAATGTATATTCTGCTTTTTGGAGCCGGAATTTGAAATTCCAGTAAGAGAGGAGCGGTCAAATAGGTAATATTCATTTTCGATTTGGTGATATTTCCGGCATAGTCGGGAACATATTCTTCAGTCACTCCGGTATCGGGATTTTTCCGAATGCTGTTCTGCCCATCGAAGTTGTAATTGATAAATTCAACTCCAAGTCCGGATACAATTCCCACCTTATCGGTTCCCAGGCCAAATCCGTAATCGAAAAAATTCACATTCCAGTTCCATGATTTCCCTGTATTCAGGTCCATATAACGTTCTTCAAGAGGCAGTGTCATGGAAAAATCAGGAGTGACATAGTTGTTCAAACCCACTTCAATACCGGCCCAGTGAGCTCTGAATCTTTTCTTATGCTTCTTGCTTTTGTAGTTGGAGACTTCATCCATTTCCATCACTTTGACTACCGTTCCCTCATCGCCTTCCACGACACTTATACCACGTGAGCCAAGCACAATTTTTACAGTATCACCATTTTCCTCAACGATAAACACTTCGTTCTGCCCAAGAGTGACCTTGGTACTTTCGGGGGTCTCTATGACTTCGACTTTCCCCATCACGTTCACGGTATCACCCTGCCAGGTAACATCAGAAGGCTCTTCCACAATAATAACTTCTTCCACACCGGATTCATCTTCTACAATTATTACTTGTTCTGAAACTATGGGTTCTTCTATCTCGGGAGCCTCTGTGACTTCCGGTATGCTATCTACCTGCTGTGCAGTGAGCGGGAGCAGCATAACTGATGCGATCAATAGTAAAATTATCTGCTTCATTCTTTCTGTTTTAATGATTTGGTGGTAAGACGGGATGAACCGGTAAAAAGTTACAGTTCAGAATCAGAACTTCAGACCAATGACCACCACATCGTCAATTTGGTCCAGATCGCCCCTCCATTGTTCAAATTCCCGGTCGAGCTGCAATCCCTGTTCATGCATCTCTTTTTCGGAGATGGAGACCAGAAGCTTTTTGAACGGCAGGTATTTATACTTCTTGCCTTTGGGACCACCGAATTGGTCTGCATAGCCATCTGAAAAGAGATAAACGTGATCACCAGGCTTCAGATCTATTGCATGACCTGTAAATGGATGCATCACCAGGTGGACACTTACTGGCATCTTGTCGGTCTTATATTCGGTCAGTTCTTTATTCCTCACCAGGTAGAGAGGATTATTGGCACCTGCAAATAATAAGCGACTGTTTTTTCTGTCGATTTTGCATACCACCATATCTATTCCATCCTTGGCCGCTCCGGGATCGCCCTTCTGGTGAAGTGTTTCAATAATCTGACTTCGTAATTCATTGAGCAGACTATCGGGATCGATGTCGGGATGTTTATTTACAATCTCGTTCATCAGGGCCATCCCCAGCATGCTCATAAATGCACCCGGAACGCCATGACCGGTGCAGTCGGCCGCAGCAACATAATAGTGATTCTCATGTTCGCTGAACCAGTAGAAATCTCCACTGACAATATCCCGTGGTTTATACAGAATAAAATGTTCCGGCAGACTTTCTTTCAGGATATGGGAGGATGGGAGGAGGGAGTTCTGTATGGTCTGCGCATACTGAATACTGTCCATGATTGATTTCTGATGCTGGGCAATCTGGTCACGCTGATATCTTGCAAAATCCCGCTGGGCCTCAATTTCGGTGTTGGCCACTTCCAGTTCATGGGTACGCTCCCTGACCTGCCTTTCCAGCTTATCATTCTGGGCTTTGATGGTCCGGATCCTGATAAGGTAGAAGAGATAGGTGGACGAAATGAATAGCAGGACAATCAGAACCCGGAATACCCATGTATTGTACCATGCCTTGCGAATGGTAAAACTATAATTCTCGGTGTAACCCCATATGTTGTTTTTGCCTTTGGCCTTGTAAATGAACTCATATTTGCCGGGAGGCAGGTTATTGTAATAAGCTTTGTATTCATTTCCCCTGTGGTAGGAGGAGACGTTATTTCCTTTTCCCCTCAGGTAGTACTCATATTCAATGGATGTTTCATCTGAGAAGGAAAGGGCACTTATTTCAAAGATGAAATTGTTCTCATTGTGGGCAAAGGACCTTCCCATATCAGCCTTTATCCGCTCCCCATTGAGGAACATTTTCTCGATGTAGCAAACCGGGGCAAAGTTCTGGGTTGATTTGGCCCTGATATTGAAGTTTGACACGCCGTGATAGGTGCCAACCCATAGAATATCATTGTTATCCATAAAGAGTCCGCCGGGTGTAATTTCATCTCCGCTCAGACCATCCTTGGTATTGATGGTAAATTCAAAGGACTGGGTGTTGGTGTTGAAATAAGAGAATCCCTTATTGGTTCCCAACCACAGGTAATTCCTGTTTTTGGCAGGATGAATTGACTTGATCATCATTTCACGATCGAAGGCTGAAAGCTCCATCTGTCCGAAACGGCTGTCTTTAACAAGACCAATTCCACAATCGGTCCCTACCCAGATATTGCTTCCTTCCAGGTAGAGCGACCAGATGCTGCAATCGGTTTTTTCCAGTAGTTCAAATTCACTTCCATTGAATTCCACAAAACCCGAATTGTTTCCGCCGATCACTCTTCCATCCATCTCAATCAGCTGAAAGATATTGGCGGTGTATTTATTTTTGAGCTCACTGGGTTGTGAATAGAAATTCGGGAAATAATAGACAATTCCATGGATCCCTGTCAGCAGGAATATCTCTCCCTTAGAGCTTACGAAAATATTCTCCACGCTGTGCGCGATTTGCCTGAAGGGTTTATGTTTGACAATTTCCAGGCTTGTGCTGTTTACTTCGAATATTCCTTCGTTATTGGCCAGTAAGATATTATGGTTGGGAAGCAGGACTCCGGTGAACTTGGTATTGTCAGATCCGATTCGGGAAGTAAAGTTGACCAACTTATCCTGCATGAAAATAGAAGGCCCCATTGTCGGATGTAATCCACATCCTTTGCTGTTTATCCTGGAATACAGAATAGATATAACTATTGATAATACCCGGATAAAAATTTCGTAAGCCCTTGCGGTTGGTCAGGCGTTGTAATCCACCTGAAAACCCGATCCATATATTATCCTCATTATCAATCAGGAAGGAGAGGATTTTGTTGTTTTTTATTCCAATTTCCTGTTCGTAAATAACCGGTTTCTGATCGGTGGAGGTAACCTGCATTATTTTAGAATCAGTCACCAGCCATACGGAGCCAAACTTATTGGTTGTGATATCCGAAATAATATTAACCGGAAAGTGAAGGCTGGTGTTCAGATTATGAAATGAGGTATTCTGGCGATTTTTAATCAGGGCAGGAAGATGGGTGATAGTTAGCCCATCGCGGGTGGAAATCCAGATGCTGTCGTTGGGATCAATAAAAAGTGAATAACAATCGGTATCACTGAGCCTGCTAACCCGTTCCCCCTTCGGATCATACAAATAAACCCCCTCGATGGTTGCCAATAGCAGATTTCCGCTTCTGGGATCCTCGGTAATGCTGTATATTACCCTGGGAAGAATGCTATGTTTGTCGTTGATATAGCTGGTCCTTCCATCGGGCTCTTCCAGGTATATTCCATCATCGCCCAGGAACCATCGCATATCCCTGGAATCGATAAATATGGAATGAAAGGAGATGCCTTCAAAGACGGTAGCGTAGATAGAGTCGCCGGATAGTTTTGCAATTCCACTGGTAGTAGCAAAATACATGGTGCCACTGCTGTCCTGCTTAATGTCCCTGACAGAATTTCCCGGCAGGCCCTGTTCATGATTAAATACAACCATCTCCCTTCCATTGTAGCGGACAGCTCCCGAATTGGTGCCGAACCACATGTAACCCCTCCGGTCCTGGAAGATGGAGAGTATATCTTCCTGGGGAAGGCCGTCATCGGCTCCATAATTTACATAGGGCAGCTGGCCGGTCTGAAAGCGTTCGTAATAGCTGTTGATAAAGGCTTCGGGAGTCTGAAGGGTATTTCCCCTGAGTGCCTTCAGAAGAATTCCAATCAATCCCTGTTGTTGCGACCGTTGTAGAAATGCTTCAACCTCTTTTTGCAGCTCCGGCTGATCCTTGCGAAGAGCCCAGCAAACATCCACGCTGCCAAGCTCAAGTTTACCCTCCAGGTCCGGGTAAGCTGAAAGTTCACTGAAGGCATTATAGAGAATGGTATAATCAGCTTTTCCCGAGAGCACGTCAGGAATGAAATTATTTATATTCTCGTAATAGTAATTGCTAATATCATTTTTCTTCAGGATATCTTCATAAACAGTTTCGATGCCGGTTACCCCCCGGTATTTTTTCAAATCTTCCAGGGTCTCGATTTCAACCCCCTTTTTGGCCACCACGGTATATGCTGATGTATAAACTGGGACCATATTTACTTTACTGGATCTCCAATCCAGTGAAGCTATAGTCTCACAGGCCAGGTCAAAATAGTTGAACCACTCCGGGGTGTAAGAGGAGTCCCTGACCACCTCTCCATCCCTGTCCTCCCAGTATTTCGAAAAAGTGGGAGTAACAACAAATTCCAGTGAGACACCCAGGTAGTCGGCAAATTCTTCAGCCAGGGCATGCATAAATTGCTTCTGGCCGTTTTCGTGATATACAAAATCCCGGTCCCTGAGTGCCACAACCAGTTTGCGCGAAGCGAGGATTTCATCAAGATCCCTCTGGTAGCGGTCCAATTTCAGGTTCTTATTGAGACGCTCCACATAGGAACGGTAGGTAATCCCGAAACGCTTGTAAAAGATTTCATCCAGAACGCCGTTATTGGCAATGGTTTCAAAGAAATTTTCTACCTCCTGAATTAGCGGATTATTCTTTTCAACGGCCCATGCGGTCCGGCTGGTTTCGCTTATTGGAAATGCAATTTTATATTTTCGTCCGCTGATGGCGTTGAAATTCAGAGCCTCATCGGCATCAAGGACTATTCCGTAAACACGGCCCTCTTCAAGCAGCTGCTTGGACTCATCAGTGGACCTGGTCCTGACCAGCTCAATTTTCTCTGCCAGGGTGCCATTGATTTCATTGAGATGATGTTCGAAAGTGGTATTCCCCATAAACGCTATCCGTTTGTTGGAGAGATCTGCCAGGCCCCGAGGGAGTTCCTCAGTTTTATTGATCATGAGCAATTCGGCCGATAGCAGGGTTTCTGCAAAACCAAATAACTTTTTTCTCCACTCCATAATAGTAAAGGTGGAGCAGATAATATCGGACTCTTTAAGAGCATCGGGGGTATAAATGAGATCAGGATTGTTTTCAATATCGGGAGGGATGCTCCCGTTAAGCTTGAAGACCTCATCCCATTCGATCTCCACCTCAATCAGCTCGACATTGAGATAGCGGGCAAACTCCAGAGCCAGATCGTAGTTAATGTTTTTCAGGTCGGTGGAGGTAAAGGCCACATAGATTTTACCGGATCGTCTGATTTCATCCAAACTCCGTCCGGGGAGCAATGCCGGCAACAGGCATACCAGAAGAAGGATAATGAATCTTTTCAGAAGCATGGTGCTTACTTTTCAAAAAAATCCTTCAGACCTCCAAAATAATAAGCATCCCAACCATAGGCCATTTCTTCATAAGCTTCATCGGGGATGTTGGTATGATGAAGTTCAATTTTAGTGAAATGCCTGTCGGGGCGGAGGGTAATGCTAACTATCGACTTCTCTTCCTGTTCACCAAAGAACCACTCCTGGGTTATCTTTTTATCCGGTTCGAAGTCGATGTTGATCCCTTCGATATCTCCATCGAATATAGAAAAACTGGTCCCCGCCTCCTCCTTCATCTCAGCTGCAGCACCTGTCCACAGAGCTATGGAAAAGGGATTTACAAGGGCAGCATAGATTTCTTCCGGAGTCCCTTTGATGCGATAATATTTGCGAAGTTCTTTCATGATGAGCTTGCTTAGTCGATAGCTTTGTATACTTCGGAGATCTCAATCTTCACGATACGGTATCCTTTCCAGACTTCGATGGCAGCGAAGACGATCACCCACAAATACCGCAAACATTCCTGCGTAGAAGAATGACACAATCAGCCAGTCAAATGAGTGAGTTCTTGAATTGATAGTTGCCCCGATCAGTACCGAACTGACAATAAAGAGGGCTACGGCCAGAGAATAGCTGAAAACAGCATTTCGAACCAGCCAAATACGTGAAATCAGGTGGCTGATCTGCAGCTCAATATTGCTTAGCCGGTTGCTGTCATTTTCATCTATATGCTCTTGATGAAAAACTTTCCGCTTCTCCACATTCAGCAGCCTGATCCGGTTTACCACCAGGCTGTATTTGTTATTCATACCAAGCAAAAGCAGTCCGCAGGCCGAAATCATCAGTCCAGGTGCAAGCATACCCTGAATCAACTGAACAATGGGAGTATCCATATCATAGAATTAATGCATACAAATGTTGTGAATTAATATGGATTTATCAAGATGTTCTTGATGGGGGTTCTTACTGTTCGTCTCTGAAAAACTGCTCCTCCTTAAGGCTGACAATCCGGTCCTCCACAATAGCACGGATGGAAACACCCTGGTTGCTTTCCTTATTTTCAGGAAGCTGGTCCAGTGCATCTAAGTAACGCTGGTAATCCACCAGGGCCTCTTTGGACTTATGCATGCTGTTATCCAGGATGGAAGCCATGAAATAGAGGGACATGGCATTGGTGGTATCGGTATTCCAGGCATTTTCATAAAGGGTATAGGCCTCTTCATATTTCATTTCCAGTCGCATAATATTGCCCTGCTCGGAGTATATGCGGGAGATGATCGACGGATCGGGCTGCATTAGTTTTAAAGATTTGTCCAGGTGTTCCATGGCATCCTTTTTTGCCTTGGTTGTTGCCAGGCTGGCTCCAAGGAAGAAATGCACTTCTGCATCAAGGCTGTCCTTAATAGTAGCTTCTTCAAGGGCTCCGATGGCCCCAGCTAAAATCGGTCTGCAGGTAGTGGGATATTCCTTTGAATTTGAAAGTAAAGGCAGTGGAGTCACCCAGGGCAACAGCATAATCGAACCATTGCACCGCCTGTTCTGCTTGTCCCGTTTTATAATAGGCGTAGCCCAGAAGCTTGCTGAACTTAATACTGGTGCTGTCTATCTCCAGTATGTGTTCGCAGATAGGAATGGTCTTCCAGGCTTCTTTGGACTGAATGTGCCAGTTCCCAAGGGCATAGGCTGCTTTCTGGTTATCCGGGTAGAGGCGATAGGCTCTTTCATAATAGACCACTGCCCCGCTGTTGTTATGACGGTTGAGGATATCACCCATCATCATCAGGCTGCTGAGGTTCATGGAGTCGATATGACCAGTACCTGGTTCAGGGCATTTATGGCCTCCTTATACTGCTGTCTGAAGGAAGCCATTTCGGCCAGCTTCAACCAGGAGGAAATATCCAGGCTGTCCTGCTGAACCAGTGCCATGATAAATGTGCCCGCTGCCCAATTAGTCACCCGCATCATAGTATTGGCGGGCCAGCATCGTTTCAATCCTGGCATCATTCAGGGTAAAGATCAGCAGCCTTCAGAAGTGTTTGAATAGCCTCCATGACTTGCCCGATCTGTATCTCCGAGAGGGCTTTCAAGTAAAAAGTATAGAATGTGGTATCGCCCGATACGATTAACTGGAGGTCTGGCTGATCACGTATTGATAATCTCCCTGGTAATAATGATCCGTAGCAGCTCCTGGGCAGATAGCGCCTGGAAACTCTGACAGCAGACTAGAAGGAACAGGATTTTCTTTAGCATGGTCATAGGTATATCGTTCTATTTTTCTAAGATAATTCTATTAAAATCTATCAGGTCTTCTATAGTCAGCACTAGCCCATGTCCGGTAATTATTCTTTCAATATTGTGCATCTTCTTTTCGGTCCATGCCACGGCTTCAGGCCATATATCTTTTTCTGCCATCGCTTTGTCGCGAATGCCTGGTCTTCCGTAAGGAAAAATCAGATCTCCTGAATATAGCATTTTTAATTCCGGCACATAAATAAGGATATCGCTGTTTGAATGGCATCTGCCAAAGTATTTCATTTCAAAAGTAATGTCTCCCATATCAATGATCAGGCTATCGGTAAATATAATACCGGGTTTTCTTATTGGAATACCTTTCTGAACATCAAGATAGGCGCTTTGGTATCTGATCATTTGACAGAAATTGTCAAACCATTCCCCGGAATGTGGTTTACACTCCTGAAACTTTGCTTCATATTCCTTCACAGTATTTCCCAGGGATTTTTTTACTTTTTCGGAGTCTTTCCAGTAAAGGTCTATTTCTTCCGGTCCATTCTCATGTCCCACGATTTCTGCTTCTTGAAAAACACTGTTCCCCCTGTAATGGTCATGATGGGCGTGCGTATTGATTACGTAGGCAAAGTGGCTGTGTTGAAATTCATCTTCTATCTTCTTCCGGAATTTATCTGTGAGTCCTGTGGAAATACCCGCATCGATTACCACAATACCTTTATTTGTATTAATGGCGGAAATGGCCTCCGCGCCGAAGGAAATCAGGATGGTTCTTTCGTTAAACCTCTGCACCTGGATGAGCGAATCTGCCAGGGAAAGGGTGTTCTCTTCCGGAGAGGCACCATTTTGCCTGCATGCATAAAGACCTGCCAGCACTATTATCAGAGAAAAACATGTTTGAGCTATGTTTTTGCTGGCCTTCATATGCAATGCCGAGGAAATCTAAAAAAAGAACCACCGGGCCTAAACGCGGTGGTTCATATAAAAGGAATTATTGAAGAGCGAAGCTAACGGGAAAGGTAAACATTACATTGACCGCTTGTCCCCTCTGTTTACCAGGGGCCCAGTCAGGAGAAGTTGGTACTACTCTCTTCACTTCATCTTTAAGCATCTGGATGTATTTCTCATCGGGATCCTCTGCATCTTCCGCAATTTTTCGGTAAGCAGCCACCACCACTTCATCAAGGGGTTTTCCTTCGATTTTAGCCATGGTTTCCTGATCCGGAATGACCACCTTACCTTCTGTGTCTACGATGAATTTAATAATGATTTTTCCTGTCACTCCCTGGGCACTGGCCTCTACAGGGTATTTTAGATTCTGAGCAATGTATCTGCGGAATTCAACGGGTTCTCCGCCATTGAATGTGGGCATCTCTTCGACCACAGTAAAGACCTCCATTTCAGGTGCCTGGGCCGCGATTTCCTCTGCAGGTTCTATTTGCTCGATGGGAGCATCCTTATCAGTGCACGATACAATAAAAAGTGCAAGGACTGTTATCGGGAGCAGCAAGGCAAGTTTCCACCTGCTGCCTAATTTATAATTCTTGTTTAGCATGTTGATTCGGTTTTTAATTTGACTACTGAATTGATTTGATAGGGAAGCGCTTCCTATATATTGATTTAATATTGACAGTTGGTATTTATTTGGGTCGGTGCCCTTGCGGAGCACGGCTGAATCGGCCAGGTACTCCAGGTTCTCAATTACGGATCTGCGGAACATCCATGCCACCGGGTTGAACCAGTTAACGATTACAAAAATCTCCACAAGTATGCGGTCCACAGAGTGCCATTCTCGTTTATGTATGTTCTCATGCTCCAGAATATGAGGGAAAGAGTTCTCCTTAACGACGGCCGGATCGATGAAAATAAAACTGAAGAATGAACTGGCGTGCAAAGAGGGGTTGGCAAGCAGGGTGATTCCATCAGCTTCGAAACGTTTCGAATGAACAACGGCATGTATGATACGGGCCAGCTGGAGGATCACTTTAACAATCCCCAGGGCAAGAATGATCAGATAGAGCAATAAAAGGACACTGGTAAAGGACATGGAGCCCGTTGTCTCTGCTGCAGTTCCTGCTCCGAAGATGGTCACCTCCTCCAGGTTGATGGAGATCGGGGCCAGCTGGCCAACAGGCATCCTGATGGTACTGGGTAAAAGGGGTAACAAAAGAGGCAGTATGACCACCCCCAGCAGGTAGATCCGCCGGACAACAAAATTCTTATCCTTTTCAAAAAATAGCTTGTAAGCCACATAAAGGATCATCAGGGAGATATTCAGCTCCACCAGGTATGCAAAGAGGTTATTCATTGTTACCTTGTTTTTGTTTAAGCTCTTCCATGATTTTTATAATCTCATCGGCCTCCTTCATGCTGAGAGATCCGCTGCTGCCAAAGTGGGAGAGTACCTGTTTCATGGAATTGTTAAAATAGTCTTTCATCAAACCGGAGAATCTTTCATTTCGATATTGTTCCCGGCTGACCAGGGGATAGTACTGGTGCGATTTACCAAAGCTGCGATGACCCACGAATCCTTTTTTCTCCAGAATCCTGATAATAGTTGATACTGTATTGTAGGCAGGTTTGGGTTCCGGGAAATGCTGAAGCAGATCTTTTACAAATCCCTCTTCTTCATCCCAGAGGATTTGCATGATCTGCTCTTCTGCTTTTGTAAGTGTGTTCATAAGGTGACCTATTATCAATTGCTGCTCCAAACTTAAAACTAAATATTTAGTTAAACAACTAAATCGTTAGTTATTTTTTTATTTTTTCTTTTAAAACTCAAATAGGACCCATAATGCTATTTAGAATGATAGGGTGTATATCTTTAATATACAGCAAAAACCATGCTATTCTTATTTAGATCGAATATTTATTCCTGACACATTGATAAAATATGACATTTGTTGTTATAGAGTTCACACTAAAATTTTACTTTTATCCTTTCGTTTTGTGAAATAAATAACAGAAAAGGCATAATACACAATAAATCAGTATAATACATCAAACTATTTGTGAGCTCATGGATACAATAATCGAGAATGAATTAGTTAAGGAGTTAGCCAATAAGCATGGCAGATCCCGAGAGAGCCTGATTCCCATCCTGCAGGACCTGGTGGTTCATAAGCGCTACCTGTCCAAACAGGACATGGTGGATGTGGCCAGAGAACTTGATATTTCTGCTGCCGATGTTTTTGGAACAGCCACATTTTATACTTTTTTGGATACAGAACCCAGGGGAAAGTATATCATACGGATCTGCAAAACCATCTCATGCGCCATGAAAGGCAAGAATGAAATTCTTTCAACCATCGAAGAGATACTGAAATTGAATCTGGGTGAGACTACTCCCGACCGCAAATTCAGTTTGCTGGAGGCCAATTGCATCGGTTGGTGCCATAAGGCTCCGGCCATGTTGATCAATGATACACCCTATACCGAATTAACTCCGGAGAAGGTGACCGAGATTTTGCGTGAATACATTAAGAAATAATCATAGAAAAATTTTATAAAATGAGTGATACGCATGTAAAAAGGGTTGATCATATTTTCAAGAAAGCCGAATGCCAGGATGTTCTTGAGAAGATTATGAATATGGAGCCTGATGATATCTGTCAGGAGTTACTGGAATCTGACCTGAAAGGTCGTGGAGGAGCAGGTTTTCCCACCGGATTGAAGTGGAGGTTTACAGCCAATGAAAAGGATCCCGTTAAATATATTATCTGTAATGCAGATGAAGGTGAACCTGGAACTTTCAAAGACCGGGAGATTCTCGACCAGGTGCCTGAAAAGGTTTTTTGCGGCATGGCTATAGCTGCCAGGGCCATCGGAGCGAAGATGGGTTATGTCTATCTGAGGGGGGAATACAAATTCCTGATTCCCAAATTAAATGAGGAGCTGATTAAGTTCCATAAAACCATGGATGAATTCAACCACAATTTCAGGATCCAGATCCGCCTGGGAAGCGGCGCCTATATCTGTGGTGAAGAGAGTGCCCTTTTTGAATCCATCGAGGGAAAACGGGGAGAGCCAAGGAACAAACCTCCCTATCCTACAAGTTCCGGACTCTTTGGTAAACCGACCGCTATAAATAATGTGGAAACTCTGGTTTATACAGTAATGATCATGAGATATGGAGCAGCCCATTTTAGGGAACTGGGAACCAAGGACTCCAGGGGATCAAAAGTTTTTTCCATATCGGGCGATACCCCCAAAGCCGGGATTTTTGAATTGGAGCTGGGTATGTCGGTAGATGAATTTGTGGATGAATTTGGTGATGGAGATACCAAAGCGGTCCAGGTAGGAGGCGCTTCAGGATTTTGTGTCCCCAGGAAAAAATTTGATGAGACCATTATCGGTTTTGAAGGTGTACCCACAGGGGGCTCCATGAAACTGTTCAATTCCACCCGCTCCATGTACAATGTACTTCACAACTACCTTGATTTCTTTACCGAGGAGTCCTGCGGTCAATGCACCCCTTGCCGGGTTGGTTGCCAGCAGCTGTTGAAGGGAGTCGAAGCGGTTAAACGAGGTGAAAAGAATTCAAAATATCTGGACGAGCTGGTCAAACTGGCCAAAACCATGAAGCGTGCTTCCAAATGCGGACTGGGTCAGTCTGTGGGGAATGCCTTTGGATCCATCGTCGAGAATTTTAAAGAAGAGATCATTTACTAATTCGGAAATCAGATAACATAAGATACCATGGTACATTTATCGATTAATGGCATGCAGGTTAAAGTTCCGGAAGGAACTACCATTCTGGAAGCTGCCAAAACACAAAACTTCAGGATACCAACACTCTGCCATCACGACGACCTTTGTGTGGCAGGAAATTGCAGGGTATGCGTTGTTGAGCAACTGGGAGCCAAAGCGCTGGTAGCTGCCTGCGCCGCTCCAGTAAGTGAAGGCATGCAGATTCTGACCAACTCACTGAAGGTGCGTTCAGCACGAAAGCATATTATTGAATTGCTTCTTTCGGAGCATAATGCAGATTGCACCAAATGTTATAAAAACGGGAAGTGTGAATTGCAGGATCTTTCCAATGAATTCAGTGTGGGAGATCACCTGCTGCTGGACCTCTGCAATATAAAGGATTATACCATCGATCGTTTTTCACCTTCCATCCAGAAGGACGATAGCAAATGTATCCGCTGTCAGCGCTGTGTTCGTACCTGTGAGCAGCTTCAGGGGGTCAATGCGCTAACGGTTGCCTTTAAGGGGGACCACCAGCGAATCACCACCTTTGAGGATCTCTCCATGGCTGAGGTGATCTGCACCAATTGCGGTCAGTGTATTAACCGCTGTCCAACCGGGGCCCTGGTGGAACGTACCTATCTGGATGAGGTTTGGGATGTTATCCTGGATCCCACAAAACATGTGGTTGTGCAGACTGCTCCTGCAGTAAGAGTCGGACTTGGCGAAGAGCTTGGCTTTGAGCCCGGCGACAGGGTCACCGGTAAAATGGTTGCTGCCCTGAAACGTCTTGGATTTGATTCTGTACTGGATACCGATTTCACAGCCGACCTTACCATTATGGAAGAGGGAACCGAGCTGCTTACCAGGCTTAAGCAGGCCCTGGTGGATAAGGATCCTGGTGTAGCTCTGCCCATGACCACCTCCTGTTCTCCGGGATGGGTCAAGTTTATTGAGCATGCATTCCCGGAGTTCCTGCCCAATGTATCCACCTGCAAATCGCCACAGCAAATGTTTGGTGCCTTGGCCAAGACTTACTATGCCCAGGTAAGGAACCTGGATCCAAAAGATGTGGTAAGTGTTTCCATCATGCCCTGTACGGCCAAGAAATATGAAGCAAATCGTCCCGAAATGCGTTCCAGTGGCTATAAAGATGTGGACTATGTTCTGACTACCAGGGAACTGGCAAGAATGATCAAGCAGGCGGGTGTGGACTTTAACAAATTGAAAGGAGGACAAATACGATAGTATTATGGGAGCCTCTACCGGAGCTGCGGTGATTTTTGGTGCCACAGGAGGTGTGATGGAAGCTGCTCTCAGGACGGCCTATGAGCTTGTAACCGGACGTGAAGTTCCTTTTGAGGGATTGAATATTACCCCTGTTCGTGGCATGGAAGGTGTAAGACAGGCTTCGGTGTTAATTGAAGATTGCAAGGAGGAGTGGAGCTTCCTCAATGGAGTGGAGCTGAAGTGTGCGGTGGCACACGGACTGGTCAATGCCCGCGAACTGATGAATGGTGTGAAAAATGGTGATATCAATGTTCACTTTATCGAAGTGATGGCCTGTCCGGGCGGATGCCTGGGCGGTGGCGGACAACCCATTCCCACCAATGAGAAGATTCGAAAGAAGCGGACCGAAGCAATCTATGCGGAAGATATGTCCATGGAGGTCAGGAAATCCCATGAAAATCCCGAGGTCATAGGGATATATAAGGATTTCCTGGGTGAACCGCTGGGGCATAAATCTCACGAACTGCTACATACGCATTATACCGAACGCGTACGTTATTAGAGTGAAATTAAAAACAGATTTAGAAGAGGGTGTCTTAGCGGGCACCCTCTTTGCTATTCAACGGGCAGAAGGTACAACCAGAATGTCAGCTCCGAGGAAGGATCAAAGGTGAAATTTGCTACAACAGACAGGTAACTGGCTCCCGATATAATTTCCTCATTATAGTTCGAGGACAGTAAAACGCTATCCTGGTGGTACTCCTCACTGTGCTTTGACACGATAATGGCTGATCTGGCATCGCTGTCCACTGGTTCAAAAGGAGCCGTTAAAACTAAATAATCCAAATCGCTAACCACTCTTTTTTCCATGGTGGTGTCACCCATGTATAAGTCGAGGGAGTTTTCACCAGCAGCAGAATGAAGGACCTGAAACTTGACTTTTCCCGGCTGGGGCTGCTGGTGTCAATTTCCCGGATAAAAAGGTGGGATCTCTTTTGAACCACAGGCAATGACATTGTAAAATTTATTCTTTTCAAGCTGAAAAATTTCGCTTGCCAGTACCTCCTTGGTCCCGGAGTGTTTAAGGGCAAAAGCAATCTCTTCAGAGTCTGATTCAAGGGACGACTGCACCTGGGAACTGGTATGCATATACCTTCTCAGTGGGCACTTCAACATCATCTACTTCCCAGATGACACTGCCTATTTCAGGAATAAAATGGTACAGGTAGCAATAGGCACGTATAACTTCAGGCTCCGGTTCCGGATCTTCACTGCAGGAGAGGCATATCAGGGAAAAGAATATGGAAAGGATAAATAGCTTTTTCATAGATCAGGATGGCTTATTACTTTCAAATAATTCAATGGTTTCGGGCTGCATGAGGACCCATATGGAATAGATCCCTTTGGCAGTACCCACGGGTACGTTCAGGCAGTTCATGGCTGAAACAATCATTACCAGGATGCGGGCCCAGGGCCTGTAAGAAAACAAACCGATGCCGCCAATGATTCCCAGGGAACTGAAAAAAATCAGAATCAGGGCAATGATATTTCCAACATAGGAGAGCACTTGCTGAACTTCGGGTTCATCTTCAACAAATTCAAAAAGAAACTGAAATCCAAAGAAGATAGCCAGGGCTCCAAACAGACCGAGTAATCCAAAACCAATGTGCAATGCTCCCACAAAGGAGACTTGCTGTTTCATATTTCTTGTCTTTTCCATGATTAATGTTTTTTTTAAATTAAAAGACAGGTTGATAATCTACCTGTATCTGATAGGGGGATTCATTGGAGCTGCTCATATGACTAATGATACACAAATAAATCCCACCTGTCTGAAAAATAGTATTGGCTGTATATTCAAGGATGGTGGAATCAGCAGGCAGGCTATTGGCTGGTGCCACGATAATGGAGGTCCACATTTGCAATTCAGTGGTCTCCAGGTATTCACTCACCTGGGTGAAGTCCACATCTGCAAGCGCAAGAAAATCTGGTTGATCCCCACCAATGTAAATATCTACAGGACCTATGGACTTTGCTGCATGAAGAAAGCGGAATTTCAACCTGCCTGAAGAGGGTACGCGGGTATCCATAACTTCACAAATCAGCTCTGGATCCTCTTCAGTTCCCATAGTGGCGATCATATAGGCAGCATTTTCAAACATGGTGTATGAAAGGCTATCGACCAGGTGGTCGTTTTCAGAATTACGTGAGCGGATAAGCACTTCCTGCTCAGTCTCGGCAAGTGTAACAGCGGCTTCAGCCGGAATTCCATAAGCATGCCCGCTTCCAATAATTTCGTCATCAATTTCCCATTGAAGATCGTATGATTCCAGCAGGTAATTATAATAGTAATGATACGTATCGATGCTTTCGGGTAGGGGATCAGTATCCCCCAGGCAGGACTGGAGAAGTAATATTGGTAGCAAAAGTGGAACTGCAATCTTTTTCATCATCGTAATTACTTTCTGAATTCCGCCTGCAAGTTAGAAAAATAGGGTGATTCATTAAGCATTGGAATCATACAATGCAATAAACTCATAAGAGTTACCGCTCGATTCAAGGAATCTAAGGAAAGACGGAAATGAGATCACAAGGGTTGCGTTGTTCTCGTTTGGGTGAAAACTTATTCGTTGGGCCGATTGTAAAGCCTCGTCGATAAACAGGTGCACATGGTTTTCAGAATCATTGATAATACCGAATGCCGAAACCGAACCGGCGCTAAGACCCAGGTAGCGTTCCATTCGTTCAGGAGAGGCAAATGAAATTTTCCCCTGCTTCAGTCTTTGCTCCAAATCCCGGATATTCAATTGACGCCGGTGATCCAGGATTACCAGGTAGTGCCTGTTTCCTTTGTGGTTCCTGAAAAACAAATTCTTACAATGCGAGGCATCAATATCCTTCCAGTATGGAAGGGCTTCTTCAACCGAAGGAACAGGGGGATGTTCATGTATTTCAAATGGAATGTTAAGCTCTTCCAAATAGGTAACTACTGCTGCTCTGCGGGTCATTGGGCATTGATGTTTTATCTGATCATATTGGTAAGCTGCACCCGGTTTTTCACTCCTGTTTTTATAAAGATACGGTGAACATGATCCTTGACAGTTTGCAAAGAAATAAACAGCGTATCGCTTATCTCCTGATTGGAGAGCCCCCGGCATATCTGACGGATTACTTCAGCCTCTCTTTTGGAGATCTCGTGTTCTGTCACAAATGCATCGAGCCTGCTTTCAAAATCATCCGGAAGGGTACGTTCCGGCTCCTGGTATTTATTCAGGTAGACGTTCAAAAAAAGGATGGGAATCAGGTGCCAGGAGAGAAATACCAGTAAAAATACCTGACGGAAAATGGGATGGTAGCCCGACAATGCCAGGGGAGTTATACACAGCACCAAATATGCAAGGTACCAGGCACCGAAAACCCTGATGTGTTTTTTTGCCGGGAGGTCGGACATTACTGCTGAAAAGTAAAGTATATAGAGGTAGGCTGGAAGATGGATGGCCCATATAAAAGCAATAAATACCCAACGTTGAAGGAGGATAAAGACCCTGTATTCTCCCAGGTCAAAGTAATTTAATCGAATCATATATAAGCCGAATAGTACAAAGACAGCAGTGAGAATCAGGAAGTAAAAGATTATAAAGATGGTGGCTGGTTTTTTCTGGAAGAACTCAGTGATACTCCTGAGAAACATAAATTTGGCCAGAGCAAGGAAGGGGATGCCGAGAAAAATTGCATAAAGTCTGGCGGAGTGGATCACCTTCAGATCGATTTCCATCCTGGAAAGCAGTTGCTCAAGTATTCCGGCTCCGGCAAGACTATAGGTACCAAAAATATAGAGAAAGACCATATAGTAGAAGTAGCTGGAGGTAAAGGGGATCCTGTATCGCTTCATTAATCTGAAGGAGAAAAAAATGGAAATTCCCCCAGCAATAAGGGGTATTAAGAGCAATATAAGGCGCCAGGCTTCGGCCATAATGATTTATTAGAAATGTTAATATACAACAAATGAATGGTAGACTTTTGATGAGAAACGAAAATCCTACTTAAGTTTAGTTGCCCAGTGATTCCTACTTTAGTTGGATTTTTAAATCCACTACTTAAGTCTGAAGGATGAGAATAAATATTCACCTAGATTTGTTCTTATATCAAAACTTATAATCATGGTAACAATTTTAAATAATGATCAATACGACTTCTTCCCCGAAGCAGGACGCTCTTACTCCATCGGATGGAAGGTACTTATGGCATCTTTTGTTGAGCTCCTTGTGATCTCCATCGTTTATATGATATTGAGCGGTCCGGTGGGAGTTATACAATGGAAGGTCGATTCCTTTGAATGGTTCCTGGTCCCGCTTGTATTTTTTGGAATTATCTACAGTGTCTTTGTGGCGGGCCCCATTCAATATGGTGCCAACTGGGTTTTTCTGAAGGCGGTGCGGGGTGAACGTATTGAAGTGAGGGATATCTTTGTGGTTTTTCAGCGTAACTACTGGAACGCTGTTATTGCCAATTTGGTGGTAGGTATTATTGTGGGGCTGGGTTTTGTTATGCTGATCGTTCCCGGGATCATCTTTGCCTGTCGCCTGGCCTTTGTTCCTTACCTGGTTGTTGATCGCGAGATGGATGTAATGGATGCACTCAGAGTCAGCTGGGATATGACCCGGGGATATGGAATGCAAATCTTCTTAATGGGTCTTCTGGCCATACCGATAGTCATCCTTGGCATTCTTTGCCTCTTTGTTGGAGTTTTTGTCTCAGTAATGTGGATCTCTGCAGCCTTTGCAGTGATGTATCATGCAGTGGAAATGCAGGACGGGATTCCCGAAACCAGGTATCCGGCCGAGAGAAATTAAGCAAGCCGGAACTCTAATTCAGTTCACCGATTTCCTTCCAGGTGACCAGCTGAATTTCCTTTGTCTTTAAAAGATTGTGAAAGGTCTGGCTCTGAACATAGTCCAGATCTTTCTCTCTCCAGGTCGCACCAAATGCAGGATGGTTGACAGCAACCGCCTGCATTTCTGCATTGTCACGGGCCAGGTGTACAATTATCACGTTTAGTCCGGGACCAACTTTCTCAATCATTTTTCCATATTCCTCCTCCCAGGAAGCCTCAGGGCCATCCACATCAAGCATAAACATGCGGTCCACCAGGACATATTCGTTTTTGACCAAAGTCCTTAGATCTTCGGGCATGGCAAAAAGCATCATACGGGGAGCAAAAACCGGCAGTTTATATTCCTTAGCCAGCTTCATATAGATCTGAACAAGTTCCGGCTTGGCCAAAACACTTCCCATATGGGTATCCAGGTGAGTAGGTTTGATCCCGTAGGCGATGGCACGGTCGATCTGTGCCCGGATTTCCTTTTCAGCTTCCAGGGGATCGGCATGCTGGCCCACCTCTTCCGTGGTGGGGTAGAAGTAGCCATTTTCATCGAGCAGGCTGGGAATTTCGGTGGAGGGCAGGATACCCCCGAATTTATAGAAGTCCCATTCGGAAGTCAGGGTAATATGGATCCCAACATCCAGATCCGGATGACTTTTATAATATTCTGCAAAATCGATGAACCAGGGGCAGGGAACCATGATGCTGCCGGAAGTGATTCCCCCGCTTGCAAAAGCTTCATTGGTGGCATCATTTACCGACTGGGCCAGCCCAATGTCGTCGGCATGCACAATAAGGAGCTTGGCATCGGCCGCATACCCAAGTTTTTCTGCAAGTGTTTGCTGGCCACTGACCTGAAATGTGAAAAGGCTTAAAACAGCTAAAATCATCAGGATTGATCCGGATTCTTTTTTCATGATTTACTTATTTGATGGTATAACAAATATAAAGATTTAATGCGCGATTCTGATCCAGAAGGAACCTCCGTGCCGCTCTACGCCCTTCAGATTTTCATGATTCCAGATGGGAGCAATCAACTCTGACAACTCTTTGTCTTCCGAAATAAAGTAGTTGGGAAGGATGGTCTCATATTTGTCCGGATTGGCCAGCAGATAACAGGCCAGCCCATACTGCTCTGAGTAAAACCGGTCGCACATAAACTGGGGATAGTCGTAGGGGAGGTAGATGTCATGAATATGCACAATGACCCCTCGCTTGAGCCTGGGCAGGATTTCAAGAAAGAAAACCAGGGCATCGGAGTTAGGTAATATCCGGTGCGAATTGTCCACAAAAAGAATGTCTTTTTCATTTAGTTCACTGACAATATCAAAGTCAATGTCTTCAAAGGGCTTGCGGATAATTCTGTTGGGCAGCTGGTCAATCTCTGTTCGTGGCTTCGGATCGATGGATATAAACTCTGTACTCAGTTCCTGTTCAAGAATGGCCTTATGGGCCACCCGGGTGGAATTCCCAGATCCTATTTCAATATACCTTTTGGGCTTAAAGCGCGAAAGCATGGTGTAGATCCCTATAATATCCAGCCCGGGCAGGTAGCCGTTGTTCCAGGCAGGCTGGGCCGGATCAGTTTCCAATTTTGCGTCCCGGATTGTCCAGATGTTTTTTTTGTGGGTGAGGGCCTTCTTGAGCAGTTTCTTGTATGTTTCACGGTTGGCATCAATGATCTTATACAGCTCAGGATGTGCCGGCAATCCATGTCCATACCTCGGTTTGAACCTTACTTTATACTCTGAAAAAAGATTTTGATACCTGGGACTCAGAAATCGATGAAGCTGTTTTATCATGGGAATCTAAAGGTAAAGAAAAAGCGCGTACCTTCTATGAACTACTCAAGTGCTTAGTCAGCTCCTTTTTTGTGCAAGTTAATTATTACTCCGAATACGATGTTTAACTGACTGAAGAAGAAGTTCTGGGAGGCACGATCGGCACTGTACATTGTGGTTCTGATATCGGGCATGCTGATGAAGCCTCCTTTCAATTCTGATTGAATGAAGAACACATCATAAAAAGTAATATTAATGCCGACAACGGCATCCATTCCCCAACCCGCCAAATGAAAATCATCATGCCTCTCATTATTCAAAAGGGTTGCATTGGTTTTTGGCATTAAGGCACCAATACCAAATCCTTCAGTAAGGTTGATTTTTACCTTATTGAGATCAAAAATATTATCAAAACGCCTGATTTCCACGTTCAAATAATTTAATCCATCGGTATGTTCAAAAAGAAGGAAACCTTCTTCGATGATGATTTCATCATTGTCGTAGACGCCTTCATACATGGTTTCCGTGTCGGAAATATATCCTGAGATCTTGACGGTTTGGCCCTGTTCTACTACGTATTTCATATGATCGACACCAAAGGAAATCTCATAATGATCATTAATAAAGTAACCCACCCGGAAATTGTATTGAGGGATGGTAATCAGTGTTGGATTCAGGTAATCATTCAGGGTAAACGGAGTTTGCCGGTCCTTCGCTATTACATTAGTGAGGGTGAAATCATAATCAGCTCCTTTAAATCCAATATCTGATGTGGAATACCATCCACGATTCCAACCCCAGTAAAAGTAGAGTTTTCCTTTCTGGTGTGTATTTTCGATAGTTGATTCATTCTGGGCCAGAGCAACATGCCCGGCCAAAATCAAAATAGCAATAAGGCTTAGAGATTTCATTATAGTAGAATTACCGGGAGATAAAAAAACAGGCATAATCGAAATTAGTTCATTCGAATATGCCTTTTATCTGTGGGATGTACTGGAATCGAACCAGTGACCTCTTGCCTGTCAAGCAAGCGCTCTGAACCAACTGAGCTAACACCCCTGTTGGTGGACAAAGTTATAAAAAAACCAATATTACTAGCTCCTCTTTTACCTGTATGCTTGATTAAAATCCGGCATCTCTTCCATTAACTTATTAAGTTGCTTTCTGTTGAGCACAAATGCCAGAGATATGTACCAGATGTTTGAAGATTCAAACTGGGAGTAGTCTACCGGCTCCCCAAAGTCCGTACCGGTGAAATCCTGGTTCAGGAAATCTTTCAGGTAATACTTGAATTTGAGGTTGACTCCACCCGGGAGCTGGACACCGCAAAACAGAGAAGGGATCCACGGATTCATCCTGTCGCTGGTCCCGTCGGTGAACTTGTATTTTTCCCCGTCGATAAACTTCTTTTGTTTGTAGGCGAAATTCCACTCATATTCACCCCCTGCATAGAAAAAATAATTCTTAGAGAAAGAGCCAATTTTAAAAGCAAGCGGGAAGCCAAGCGAATAGCTCCGGTGCTTGATCTTGGTGTTTTTATTATAGTCCGGATGACCCTGGTCCACGTCGGTTCCAGCGGTTACATACTGATAATAGTCTTCCATGATCAAACCAACATTTCGGATGGCAAAGCCAGTGAACAGGCCCACATTATCGGTGAGGTCAAAGTTGACAAACTGTTGCGTGTGAAAGAAGAGGGTAAAACGCATATTGGTATTCACATCTATCCCGTTGTAATTCATATCAGCTCCGGAGAGAATAAATTCCATTCCCCAGGAATGGTAGATGCGATCGGACTGCGCTTCCAGGCTGATTACTGCAATTGAAAGAGCCAGTACAAATAATACTTTTTTCATTATCTGTTCGATTTTAGGGTTTCTGGTTCCAATGAGGATTCAATTTACATATTTGTTTTTATATTTTCACATTCCCCTCCAAGGCTGTCAGGTTTTCCTGAATCAGCAGTTCAAATTTACTTATCAGCAACTTTAGCAAGGGGTGGTTTACATCGAAGCTGTATTGGTCCAGCCTTTTTACAGGCAGAACCTTTGGAGAGGTCCCTGAGATGAAAGCCGAGGGAAGACTATCCAGGGTATCCAGCGAAACACCTCTTTCAATGATCGGGATCACCGTTCCCTCGAGCGATCTCAAGCACGTATTTTCTTGTAATTCCCGGGAGGATCAACTTTTCGGCTACTGTGACCAGGCAACCCTGCCGGTCGATGAAGAAGAGGTTGGACCTGCTCCCTTCGGTGACCTGATTTTGTGAATTGACCAGGGCCGCTTCATAGACCTTTTGTTCCAATATGAACCTGGAAACCGAGTTTCTGAAACGGTCATCCCATTTCTTTACTCCGGGATTGGTCCGCACATGCGGATATATGGCCAGCTTAACCCCCTCCCCATACATGCGTGAATCGGGGTAGAAATAAGGAATGAAATAGCATTGCAGCACCGGGTCCTTGCCATTTGCTTTTTGCAGACATGATCCGGATATTTCCTTCCCTGAATGAATTTTCATTGACCAGCAGGGCCAGGTTATATTTAATTTGCTTGTTGCCCGGGTAATCTATTCCTGCCCCTGATATGGATTGTTGAAGCCGGTCCAGGTGATCCGCTAAAAACAATAGCTTTCCATCGATCAGTCTGACAACCTCATAATAGATATCGGCAGACATATCGGGAACAAAGCCCGGTGCGTCTGCCGATTTATTATTAACTACATATTTCTGTCCTAATATCTTACCTGTTATCATTCTACCCTGATGGAGGCAGCCGGGTTCATCCGAGAGGCTTTAAGAGCTTGCCAGCTTACGGTGATCACGGCAATGCATAGTGATAAGAGCAAAGATATGATAAAGGTCCAGAATGGGAAGTCGATTCTGTAGGTGAAATTTTGCAGCCAGTTCTTCATGGCAAAATATGAAAGCGGCCATGCCACAATATTGGAGATGATCACCCACTTGGAGAATTGAGAAAGGAAGAGATAGAGAATCTGATTCTGGGAGGCACCCATTACCCTTCTGACTCCGGTTTCGCGGGTACGCCGGGTGGTCATAAACGAGGAAAGTCCCAGCAGACCGAGAGCAGCAATAAAGATAATCAGAACAGTAAAGGAGATCACCAATCCAAAGATCACCTTCTCCTCCTCGTAAAGGGCTTTCAGTTCGTTGTCCAGATAACTGTATTGGATGGGGTAGGCTGAATTAAAATCAGCTCTTTTTTCTTCTATCCACTCCAGAACCTCCTGGTGATTCTCTCCGGCCACACGAACGGAAAGGGTACGCATGAAATTGGCATTTTCGTTGAGGAGTATCACAAGGGGCTCCACCGGATTGTGAAGGGAGCCGTAATTAAAATCTTTCACCACTCCGATGATTTCTCCCACCGGGTTGTTGGCACCCTGGATATTCACTCCCTGGATAAACTGTTTTCCCAATGCTTCATTTCCCCATTGCATCTCTCTGACCAGGGCTTCATTGACTACAAAGGCATTGGTTTGATCCGAGCCAAATTCCCTGTCATAAAAACGGCCCTCCACAAGCTCAAGTCCCATCACATCCAGATAGTCGTAGCTAACCATGCAGTTGTTAAATGCTTTTTCGCCCATTTCCCCATCATTGGTTTCGGCGGTCATTACCCGCTTTCCGTAAAACTGACCCGGTGCTGTGGTCGAACGTGCTGTTCCTTCTACTGATGGATGCCGTTCAATCTCCTCCATAAAGGCGGTTACATTATTAATAATAGCCGTATCGTTCAGAGTGAGCATCAGAATCTGTTCCCTGTCAAATCCCAGGTCCTTTTTCTGGATATATCCCATTTGCAGGGCAACCACGATGGAGCCAATTATCATCACCGCGGAGATCATGAACTGTGCAATGACCAGGCCCGTCCTCAGCCATCCACGATCCTTGCTGCTCACGCCGTTTCCTTTTAAAATGGAGACCGGATTAAATGATGCCAGGTAGGTGGCAGGGTAAAGACCTGATAAAAGACCGGTAACCAGAGAGATCCCCAGAATAAACAGGAGAATTCCAGGTTGAAGGATGGTGTGGAAATCAAATGTCTTCCCGGCTAGAGTGTTGAACAGGGGGAGGGCAAGGATAGTCAGAAATGTTGCTATCAGGCCTGCAAAAACAGCCATAACTACGGATTCTCCCAGGAACTGGGACCTTAATCTGCTCCTGTTGGCTCCGCCAACCTTCCTGATTCCAATCTCTTTGCCGCGGTTTGTAGCCCTGGCTGTGGTCAGGTTGGTATAGTTGATGCTGGCAATAACTATCAGCAGCAGGGCAATTACGCCCATGATGTAAACATAGTTCATATTACCCTTGGGTTGGTCCCAGGTAAGTTCGTCTTTCTGAAAGTGAACATCTGAAAGGGGAGTAATCCGCAATTTAAAGGATGCCTTTATCTGATCCCCCAGCTCCTTCATATATTTGTCGTAGAACTCGGGAAATTTGGCCAGTACCATGTCCGCCGTAGTGTTTTCGGCCATTAATACATAGGTGTAACAGGCAACATTCCAGAAAGAGCCGGCACTGCGGTCATTGAATCGTTCGCTTCCGATCTGATCCTCTATGGTCGCTGTGGAGATCAGTCCATTATACCTCAGGTGTACATTTTCAGGGAGATCCTCAAAAACACCGGTAATATTAAAAGTGGTTCCGTCGGGATTTTTCATGCTTTCTCCCACGACATCCCAGGTGCCAAAGTATTTCTTAGCCAGTGATCTGCTGATCACCATGGAGAAAGGGGCGGTGAGGGCAGTGCCTGGATCGCCCGTTACTAGAGGCAGGGTGAACACCGAGAAAATGGTGGAGTCGGCAAGCATAATACTATCCTCCTTGAATGTGTCCTCTCCGCTTTCAAAGTAAAAATCCGGCCTGGGTAATATTCTTGTATGATCAACAATTTCCGGATAATCGTCCTTAAGAGTCGGACCCAGGGGAATCTGGGTGATGGCGGTCAGGTCCTGTTTCTCGTTGATAAAGAAATCACCTTCAAGCCTGTAAATACTGTCAAAATTTTCATTGTGTTTATCATAGGTGATCTGGTCCTGAATATAAACAAAGATCATGATGGTGGCCGTGATCCCGATGGCGAGACCAAGCAGGTTTAGCAGGGTAAAGAATTTGTCCCGCCCGGCATTTCTGACCAGGGAAAGCAGGTAATTTTTGATAAGTGACATAGCAGCTTATGGTTTTTGGTTTTCCAATCTATAAGTATTTCAATAGCAGTGCCAAAACTGATAAAAAACACGAAATCAGCATTATAGACTTAAGGTACCCCGGGGGTAGTGTTCGTATCCGTATAAGAAGCGTTCGATAGCGCACATAGCTGGTGAGGTTTTGTCTTAAAAAATTATTTGCTAATTTTAACTTATATCTCAAACAGCGACTTCGTCCCCAATGAACAGGCCAATTTTTTTTATTGATGATGATAAAGTCATTCTGAACCTGATGGAGTTTACCTTTCAGAGCAGGCATGATTACGATGTGGTCTGTTTTGAGACCGGCGAAGAATGCCTGGAAAACCTTGATCAGAATCCCAGGCTGATCGTATTGGATCATATCCTGGCAGGAGTGGGCGAATCCACACTTAACGGCCTGGATACACTGAAAGAAATCCGGAAAGTAAATAAGAAGGTTCCGGTGATTATTCTGACCGGACAGGGAGATGATGAACTTCTGACCGAATTCATGGAAAACGGGGCAAACAGGTACCTGACCAAAGACGATTATTTCATTGATTCACTTGTTGAAACTATACGGCAGGTGATCATTTGATTCCACCGGTTATGTTTTTCCAAACTTCAGCCTGTTTAATCTCCTTACTATCATGAATTAATGCGGGATATTTGTTTTTTTATATGAGATTAATTTTTACTTTTGCACTCCCAAATTGAAGAATTGTGAGTAAGCGGGATTCATATGCAATACGCATTTCGGGTTTAGGAGAAGGAGATCACGATTTTTCATTTGAGCTTGACAGGAAGTTCTTTGTTTTATTTGAGCATTCGGACATCAGCAATGGAAATGTGCATGCAGATGTGATCCTGGAAAAAAAAACAGGTGTTTTTGCTCTCCATTTTTCACTGGAAGGTAAAGTGGAGGTAGTATGTGACCGTTGCCTTGAGAATTTTTTAACAGATGTTTCTACCAGGCAGACCATATTTATAAAGCCGGGAGAGACGCCGGGAGAGATTGAGGATGATGTGTTAATGATTGGAAGGGATGATCACGAAATAAAAGTGGGTCAGTATTTGTATGAATTTATCATGCTGGCTCTTCCTTATAAAAAGGTTCACCCCGACGATTCTGAAGGACACTCCACCTGCAGCCCGGAAATGTTGAAACGATTGGATGCTCACAGGACAAAAGAACATGACAGTGATGAAATGATTGATCCCAGATGGGATGCACTAAAAGGAATTATTGAAAAAAACAAATAGCTATGGCACATCCGAAAAGAAAGACTTCAAAGACCAGAAGAGACAAGAGAAGAACGCATTATAAAGCGGAAGCTCCAACCCTTTCTACTTGTTCAACCACAGGCACAGTTCATGAACGTCACCGTGCTTACTACGTGGATGGGAACCTTTATTATAAAGGAAAACTTGTTATTGACGCTGAAGCCGATTTAGCTTAGGCAATACACTCACCAGGGTAAAATCCCGGTAACCCATGCGCATTGGGATCGATATGATGGGAGGCGATTTCGCCCCCGGCTCTGTTATTCGCGGAGCCATTCTCGCCAGGGAATCCTTACCTGTTGATGTAGAAATTGTATTATTCGGAAACCAGGATGTCCTTTCCCGCTACGCGGAGGAGCACCAGCTCGATGTTAGCGGCTTATCAATCGAACATACTTTAGATGATGTGGGGATGGATGATCATCCCCTGAAAGTGTTTAAGGAAAAACCAAAAGCCGGTCTTTTTCTGGGTCAGAGACTTCTGGCTGAAGGGGATCTTGATGGATTTTGCAGTGCCGGTAATACAGGGGCCATGATGGTCGGTGCCATGCAGATCATCAATTCCATCCCGGGAATTATCCGTCCCGCCATAGCAGCTACCATTCCAAATGTTGAGGGCAGCCATTCAGTTATACTTGATGTGGGTCTTAATCCTGATGCTCGTCCCGATGTTTTGTACCAGTATGGCTCCATTGGTACCATTTATTCAAATTTAGTTCATGGAATTGATGAGCCGAAAGTAGCTTTACTGAATGTTGGTATTGAGGAAAGCAAAGGGAACATGGTTACCCGGAGTGCATATCAATTGATGAAAGATTCATCCTCCTACAAATTTATCGGCAACATTGAAGCCAATGAGATGTTTGTCTCGACAAGGGCAGATGTGATTGTGACCGATGGGTTCATTGGAAATATGATGTTAAAACAGGCTGAGGCATTCTATAAAGTTGTCTCACTGAAAAGTATAGCCAATGGTTATTTTGAAATGTTTAATTTTGAAAATTATGGTGGTACACCTGTACTGGGAGTGAATGCTCCCCTGGTTATCGGACATGGAATTTCCAATGATAAAGCGATAAAGAATATGCTTCTGCATACAGTTGATGTTGTAGGGGCCGAATTGGTTAACAGGATAAAAGAAGAATTGGAACGATGAGTAAGATTGCCGCAGGAATTACAGGGATTAATGGCTGGGTCCCCGAGTACAGACTCACCAATGATGAGTTGAGTACCATGGTGGAGACTTCCGATGAGTGGATTATGCAGAGAATCGGTATCAAGGAGAGAAGAATCCTCAAAGAGGGAGCCACCTCCGATATGGGTACTCATGCCGTAAAAGGATTGCTGGAGAAAACAGGGACCTCCCCGGATGAAATCGATTTGCTGATCTGTGCCACTATCACATCTGACTATCCCTTCCCTTCTGCGGCCAACCTGATTGCTGATAAGGCAGGAATAAAAAATGCCTGGAGTTTTGATATTAATGCTGCCTGTTCGGGATTTGTATATGGTTTGCAGACTGCTGCCAGCTTTGTTCAGTCGGGCCTGTACAAGAAAGTAATACTTGTAGGCGCTGATATGATGTCGGCCATAACCGATTATTCTGACCGGACCACCTGCCCCCTTTTTGGCGATGCAGCGGCAGCTGTGCTTCTGGAACCCGTTGAAGATGGACTGGGAGTGCTGGATTCCATTCTCCAGGCAGACGGGAGCGGTGTTAAAAATCTCCATATGAAGGCTGGTGGTTCAGTCAATCCCCCTTCGCATGAAACAATTGACGCAAAGGAACACTTTGTTTTTCAGGAAGGCCAGGCTGTATTTAAAGTGGCTGTATCCAAAATGGCCGATGTTTCAGTGGAGATCATGGAGAAGAATGACTTGACCCCTGACACACTTACCTGGCTGGTACCCCACCAGGCAAATATGAGAATTATAGAAGCAGTTGCCAGGCGGATGGGAATACCAAAAGAAAAGGTGATGATCAATATTGAGAAGTATGGTAATACAACGGCTGCCACCATTCCACTCTGTCTCTGGGAATGGGAATCTCAATTAAAAAAAGGGGACAACCTGATTCTGTCTGCCTTCGGTGGCGGGTTTACCTGGGGATCCATCTATTTGAAGTGGGCCTATGACGGAAATAAGAATAATGATTAAGTTTGTATAAAAAGTAGCATATGGCAAAAATAGGTGAAACAGAGAGTACCAACAAGATCAATATGATTGGTGTTGGGACCACTATTGAGGGAAGTATCAACTCCAGCGAAAATATCCGTTTCGACGGGAATCTGATAGGCAACCTGAATACCAAGGGGAAAGTCTTTGTTGGACAATCCGGAAAGGTTCAGGGAGAGATCAGGTGCAACAATTGTGAAATTGAAGGTGTGGTAGACGGAAAGGTTGTAGTGACAGAGTTATTGTCCCTTCGTTCCATGTCAAAAGTATACGGTGAAATCAAGACCGGTAAGCTGGCCATAGAGCCCGGTGCTACATTTACCGGAAAATGTGATATGGGTGGAAAAAGAGAAGAAAACATTGCGCCAGCCGCAAAACCCAAAGCAGAATAGTTCCAAAAATTCAGGACTGAACTCCTTTGTCCGCTACTCGGGGATGGGATTTCAGATGATTGCTATTATTCTTCTTTTCTACTGGGCAGGCTCCAGGCTTGATCTTAGGTCGGGCAATGAAAAACCTGTATATACCGCAATACTAACCCTGCTTGGTGTGTTTGCAGGACTTTACATTGTATTAAAGGATTTCATTATCAGGAAAGATGATTGACCGGATCCGCTTTATCTGGCAGCTCCTGGTTCTTAGCTCCATTCTGGTTCTTCTTGGGATTGGTGCTTATTCCACGTCTCCATGTGGAAATTACACCGGGAATTTTTCTGCTTACTCTCGGATCGGTGACCCTGGTAAATCTGCTCACCTACCTTGTTATGTATACAGGAATCCAAAAAAACAGCAAGGAAGGAGTGGTTTATTTATTGGGTGGAATAGGGGTGAAATTCCTCCTGTATCTGCTGTTTATATTGCTTTTATGGATCACAACAAAAAATCTATCGAAACCCTTTATCGTTACATTTTTTGCACTATATTTAGTCTTTACTTTTTTTACCGCTGGGCATCTTCTTAAGTTGCTGAAGAACAAATAATTACATCTACTGTGAGAGCGAGATTTGTTGCTGCTGCAAGCAGCCTTCTGATTGGAATTTTATTTATTGTACCGGGCACCCAACTGAATGGACAGGATGAACATCATGAAGCAAGTGATGCCCATCATGAAACCGTTGATGCTCATCAGGGTGAAAACGGGCATGGTGAAGCCACGAAGAAGAGTTTAATGCCACTGAGTATATTCTCGAACACATTAGCGATTCTCACGGGTGGCATATCCTTACTAAAAAGGACGGGAACCATGTTGCTGTTCCCCTGCCTGTAATTCTCTACAGTAAACACTCGGGCTTCCACATATTTATGTCAAGTAAGATTGCTCATGGACATTCCCACGACGGTTTTCAAATGGGACATGGCAGCATTGAAGTTGTAAATAAAAAAGGTGAAACAGTAGAAAAGAGTTTGAATGGCAAGATCATCGAAGTGGATGAACACGGTGCTTTGGTTGAAGCAGGTCTGCCACTGGATTTCTCCATTACCAAGAACGTTTTTATGATGATGCTGTCGGTCATCATTCTGCTATGGGTCTTCCTGAGCCTGGCCAGATCTTATAAGAAGACGGGAATTAGTGCGCCTAAAGGCCTGGCGGGATTTATTGAGCCGGTTATAGTTTTTATTGAAGAAGATGTAGCCATTCCAAATATTGGGGAGGATAAGTATCATAAGTATATGCCTTATCTGCTCACAATTTTCTTTTTTATCCTGCTGAATAACCTGATGGGCCTGATCCCCTTCTTTCCCTTTGGGGCCAATGTAACCGGGAATATAGCCCTGACTATGGTTCTTGCGGTCTTTACATTCATTATTACAACCTTCAGTGGTAACAAATCTTACTGGCAGCATATTTTTAATACCCCCGGAGTTCCTGTATGGCTTGCTCCCATTATGATTCCTGTGGAGATGATAGGTATGTTTACCAAGCCCTTTGCACTGATGGTGCGACTCTTTGCAAATATCACTGCAGGTCATATCATTGTATTGAGTCTGATATCCATGATTTTTATTTTCAAAGCCGTGTTTATGGCGGTTCCATCTTTGGTGATGGTAATCTTTATGGATTTTATTGAACTGCTTGTGGCGTTCCTGCAGGCCTATATTTTCACCTTATTATCAGCATTATTTATCGGATTGGCGATGCCAGAGCATCACCATGATTAGTTTTCACTTTAATATTTATTTATTATGACAGGTACATTAGCAGCAATCGGAGCAGGACTGGCCGTAATCGGAGCAGGACTGGGGATCGGAAGGATCGGTGGATCAGCAATGGATGCCATTGCTCGTCAGCCCGAGGCCGGAGGTAAGATCCAGACAGCCATGATTATTTCTGCCGCTCTGATTGAAGGTGTTGCATTGTTTGCCGTTGTGGTTTCCATGATGAGCAACTAATCAACTGAATTGAACTGGCCTGTAACGGTTGGTTGCAGGCCTTTCTTTGACAACAATTAAACACAAAATATAATGGATCTAGTAACACCGGGAATAGGAATGATCTTCTGGTCAACCTTATTCTTTCTTGTTTTGCTTTTTATCCTTGGGAAATTTGCCTGGCCGGCCATTCTTTCTGCCGTAAAAGCTCGTAATGAAAGTATCCGTAATGCGCTGGAAGCAGCCGAAAGAGCGAAGGAGGAGATGGCTAAATTGCAGGCCGATAATCAGCAGATTCTGGCCGAGGCAAAGGCTGAGAGGGATGCCATGATGAGGGAAGCAAAAACCATGAAGGATAAATTGATTGCAGATGCCAGGGAAAAAGCTTCAGAAGAAGCCGATAAATTGGTTAAGAATGCAAGAGAGGCCATCCAGAGAGAGAAAGCTTCTGCCCTGAATGAAATGAAGGAGCAGATGGCAAGTCTTTCAGTAGATATTGCAGAAAAGATTCTCCGCATGAAACTGGAAGATACTAAAGCACAGAAGGAACTGGTCGATAAACTGATCAACGAAGCCGACCTGAATTAGTAAAATTATTAATAGATGATGCCTCGAAGCTTCGCTGAGAGGCGAATCAATTAAATGATTTATGAACGAAAGTCAGATTTCAGTACGTTACGCAAAAGCGCTGTTTTTAAGTGCGTCGGAACAGCAACTCCTTGACAGGGTAAATAAGGATATGGAGGTGCTGAGCTCTGCCTGCAAGCTGGAAGATTTTCAGTATATGCTTGTGGTGCCCACTTTGCAGCCCAGTCAGAAAATAAAGTTGCTTGCTTCCATTTTTGAAAAGCATTTTACAAAGATCTCTTTGTCCATGATGAACCTGGTTGTTAAAAATAAACGGGAAGCATATTTGCCTGGAATCGCCAGGAATTTCATGGATTTCTACCGCAAGGAAAAAGGGATATCTAAAGCCACCCTGGTCACCGCTCAACAAGTGGACGAATCGGCTATGGAAAGTATCCGTGCCTTGATCAGGAAAGCTTATGATTCTGAAGTGGAGCTCTCTTCTTCAGTGGATGAAGATGTGATTGGAGGCTTTGTACTGACCATTGAGGATATGCGGTATGATGCAAGCGTAGCCAGTAATCTCAGGAAATTGAAAACACAACTACTTCAAACCAGTATTGAAAAGTAATAGCATATGTCTCAGATTAAGCCTTCCGAGGTATCGGAAATTTTAAAGAAGCAAATTGAAGGTTTCAAAAGTGAAGTTGAACTTGAAGAGGTGGGTACAGTGCTCCAGGTTGGAGATGGTATAGCCCGCATTTATGGATTAAACAGTGTACAGGCCAACGAGCTGATCGAATTTGACAGTGGAGTCGCCGGGATTGTTCTGAATCTTGAGGAGGACAATGTGGGTGCCGTATTACTTGGATCAACAGAATTGGTCAAGGAGGGTGATTCTGTCAAGCGATCCAGAAAAATTGCCTCCATTCGTGTGGGGGAGCCATTGTTGGGACGTGTAATCAATACCCTGGGAGTTCCCATTGACGGAAAAGGCCCCATTACCGGGAAGATGATTGACTTGCCTCTGGAACGGAAAGCTCCGGGTGTGATCTATCGCCAGCCTGTAAATGAGCCATTGCAAACAGGTTTGAAGCCTATTGATGCCATGATTCCGATTGGACGTGGACAGCGGGAGCTGATTATTGGCGACCGCCAGACAGGTAAGACCGCCATTGCCATTGATACCATTATCAACCAGAAAGAATTCTACGAGAAGGGTGAAACGGTATATTGTATCTATGTGGCCATCGGACAGAAAGGGTCGACCGTAGCCAATATCCAGAAAACCCTGGAAGAATCAGGAGCCATGGATTATACCGTGATTGTATCAGCAACCGCTGCTGATCCTGCAGCCCTGCAGTATTATGCTCCTTTTGCCGGTTGCACCATTGGTGAATATTTCAGAGATACCGGAAGACCGGCTCTGATCATTTATGATGACCTTTCCAAACAGGCTGTTTCCTATCGGGAAGTTTCACTTCTCCTGAGAAGGCCTCCGGGACGGGAAGCCTATCCCGGAGATGTATTTTACCTTCACTCACGTCTGCTCGAGCGAGCTGCCAAGATCATTAAGTCTGACGAAATTGCCAAAAACATGAATGATCTTCCCGAGCCGCTGAAACCGCTGGTTAAAGGAGGAGGATCGCTTACCGCTCTGCCAATCATTGAAACACAGGCTGGTGACGTATCAGCATATATTCCTACCAATGTGATCTCCATTACGGATGGACAGATATTCCTGGAATCTAATCTTTTCAATGCTGGAGTTCGCCCCGCCATTAATGTGGGGATTTCCGTATCGAGAGTTGGAGGGAACGCCCAGATTAAATCCATGAAGAAGATTGCAGGAACACTGAAACTTGATCAGGCACAGTTTCGTGAACTGGAGGCTTTCGCTAAGTTTGGTTCCGATCTGGATGCGGCCACCATGGCTGTGCTGGATAAGGGGCGCAAGAACGTTGAGATTCTGAAACAGAATCAGTATGCCCCCATGCCTGTTGAGAAACAAGTGGCCATCATCTATTGTGGTACCAAGGGACTGCTCGCTGATATACCTGTCGAGAAAGTGAAAGAATTTGAAGCTGATTATCTGGAATATTTGGAGCTGAAGCATAAAGATACGCTTGCTGCACTTGCACAGGGAAAGTTATCGGATGAGATCACAGGAATACTGGAAGATGTTGCCAAAGAAATTTTAGAAAAATATATGTAATTCTGAATGGCGAGTTTAAAGGAAATACGGGAACGCAAGGTCTCTGTGGCCTCCACCATGCAGATCACCAGTGCCATGAAGATGGTCTCTGCTGCCAAATTGAGAAAAGCGCAGGATGCCATTACACAATTCAGGCCCTATGCGGAAAAATTGCAGGAAATTCTGGCCAGCGTTGGTGACAGCATCAAGGATGATGAAGACAATCAGTATGCCATACAGCGGGATAAAGAACGAATTCTGCTGGTACTGATCACCTCCAACAGGGGACTATGCGGAGCATTTAATTCAAATGCCATCAAAGCAAGCATTACCCGGGCACTGACCAACTATGACAGGCAAATGATGGCTAAGCAGGTTGATTTTATTGCCATCGGAAAGAAGGGTGCCGAATTTCTGAAAAAGAAAGGCTACAATGTGATCTTCGACGGAAGCGAGATTTTCGATAATCTCAACTTTGAGCGGGTTGCTGAAATTGCCAATATGATGATGGGCCTCTTCACGGATGGAGAGTATGACCATATTGACCTTATATACAACCGTTTTAAGAACGCTGGAACCCAGATTTTAACCGAAGAGCAATTCCTGCCCATTGAGGTGCATGAGCTGGCAGAAGGATCAAGTACTGTTTCCAATGTGGACTACATTTTTGAGCCTACCAAGGAATATATTGTAAAGGAACTGATTCCCCGTTCATTGAGGCTGCAGTGCTACAAGGCGATTCTGGATTCTAATGCGGCTGAGCATGGGGCGCGTATGACCGCCATGCATAAAGCTACCGATAATGCCACCGAGCTCCTGAAGGAACTGAGTCTGCAATTCAACAAGGCCCGTCAGGCATCAATTACCAATGAAATCCTCGAAATTGTGGGAGGAGCTGAAGCGCTCAAAGGATAATACATTACCTTGAAATAAATTGAAAAGAGGCTGTCTTAAAAGGGCAGCCTTTTTTCGTATGGCATACCCGTTCGTCGCTGCTCCCAGCCTTTGGCTGGCAAAGGCTTCCTCACGGGTATGCCTTACTACAGGCGGCCCTTTCTTTTATGTATTATGATCAGTGGAGGGATGTTTAAGGAGAGAGCCTACATTTCCATACAGTTAGTATAGTATCCAATTTTAACCATGAGACGAAATGGGAACTATTGAGGGAGCCTACAATCCATTGCGCAGCAAGGGGTTTAAGCGACTGAAATATTTACCCATTCGTCTAATACTCGTCCCAGCTTTTTATGGAGACATCCTCCAGGGTCATCTTGCATATGGCATAAATAAAGGCCGAGGCCAGGCGTGCATTGGTGAGAAGGGGAATATTATAATCCACTGCCCCGCGCCTGATGCTGTAGTCGTTTGAGAGCTCATGGGAGGAAAGATCCTTGGGGATATTCACCACCAGGTCGATCTCCTTTGCTTTCAGATAATCCATTACATTGGGCTTCCGGTCCTCATCGGGCCAGGCCAGGTCGATGGAGTCGATCCCGTTCAGCCTCAGGAATTCATGGGTACCATGGGTGGCAAAGAGGTTATATCCTTTTTCGATCAGCATTCTGCAGGAATTAACAAGTTCCACTTTGGAGCGCATATCTCCCGTGGAAAGCAAAATGTTCTTTTCAGGAATGGTATATCCCACAGACAACATGGCTTTCATGATAGCTTCGTAATAATTGTCGCCGATGCATCCTACTTCTCCGGTTGAAGACATATCTACGCCAAGTACCGGGTCGGCCATTTTTAGCCTGGAGAACGAGAATTGTGGTGCCTTACAGCCAATGTAGTCAAGGTCAAAGATTGATTTGTTAGGCTTCTCAATAGGAACTTTCAGCATGATTTTGGTAGCCTGGTCGATCAGGTTTGATTTCAATACTTTAGATACGAAAGGCATGCTTCGCGAAGCCCTGAGATTGCATTCGATCACCTTGATATCATTGTCCTTGGCCAGGAACTGCATATTAAAAGGTCCTGAGATTTCCAGGGCCTCGGCCAGTTGCCTGGCAATCTTTTTGATCCTTCTTACTGTTTCAAAATAGATCTTTTGAGGCGGAAAAATCATGGTGGCATCACCTGAGTGAACACCTGCAAACTCTACGTGTTCAGAGATGGCATAGGAAAAGAGTTCGCCTTCCCGGGCCACAGCATCAATCTCAATCTCCTTGGCTTGTACGATAAATTCGGAGACCACAACCGGGTACTGTTTGGAAACTTTAGCGGCCAGGGTCAGAAAACCTTCCAGCTCTTCGCTGTTCGATACCACGTTCATAGCCGCCCCCGAAAGCACATAGGAGGGCCGTACCAGGAGAGGGTAACCCACCTCATCAACAAAGGCGAAGATCTCATCCATGCTGCTGAGCTCCTTCCAGCGTGGCTGATCAATACCCAGTTCATCCAGCATCATGGAGAATTTGTGCCTGTTTTCGGCGCGGTCGATATTCTCGGGAGAAGTACCCAGAATATGCACATTCTGCATATGCAGGCGCATGGCCAGGTTATTGGGAATCTGTCCGCCCATGGAGACAATAACCCCCTTGGGCATCTCCAGGTCATAGATATCCATTACGCGCTCGAATGAGAGTTCGTCGAAATAGAGCCGGTCGCATACATCGTAGTCGGTGGAGACGGTCTCCGGATTGTAGTTGATCATGATGGAGCGGTACCCCTCATCGTTCACTGTTTTCAGTGCATTTACACTGCACCAGTCAAACTCCACACTGGAACCGATGCGATAGGCTCCCGATCCTAGGACTATCACAGAACGTTGATCAGTTTTAAAATCAACGTCATGTTCACTGCCGCTGTAGGTGAGATAGAGATAGTTGGTCTGGGCGGGGTACTCGGCAGCCAGGGTATCGATCTGTTTTACACTGGGAAGGATCTTGCGTTCTTTCCTGTGATCACGCACAGCCAGCAAATTCTCGGTTACATCTCCTTCCATAACCAGTCGCGCCACCTGGAAATCGCTGAATCCTGCTTTCTTGGATTGGAGCAGCAATTCATCGTCCAGTTTCGCAAGGGAGCTGACTTTTTCAAGTTCCTCCTTCAGGGCGTAAATATTTTTTAGTTTGACCAGGAACCAGTTATCTATCATTGTAAGCTCATGAATCCTGTCGATGGTATAACCTTTTTCAAATGCCTTTTCGATTACCAGAATCCGCATATCTGTGGGTTCGGAAAGTTCCTGGTCGATGTTCTCAATCTCCATTTCATGATTGCCAACAAAACCGTGCATACCCTGCCCGATCATTCGGATTCCCTTTTGGATTGCCTCCTCAAAGGTGCGCCCGATGGCCATGACTTCACCCACCGACTTCATGCTGGAATCGATCAGTTTTGAGACTCCCTGAAATTTGTTGAGGTCCCAGCGTGGAATCTTACATACTATGTAGTCCAGGGCTGGTTCGAAGAAGGCTGATGTGGTTTTGGTTATGGAGTTCCTCAGCTGGTGAAGGCCGAATCCCAATCCCAGCTTTGCAGCCACGAAAGCCAGCGGGTATCCGGTTGCCTTACTGGCCAGTGCTGAAGAACGGGAAAGGCGTGCATTAACCTCGATAACCCTGTAGTCCTCCGAATCGGGATCCAGGGCATACTGCACATTGCACTCACCTACAATGCCAATGTGCCTTATAATGTCGATAGCCAGCTTTCTCAGCTTGTGATATTCACTGTTAGTAAGCGTTTGCGAGGGAGCTACCACAATGCTCTCACCGGTATGGATTCCCAGGGGATCAAAATTCTCCATATTACACACGGTGATGCAGTTGTCAAAGCGATCCCTGACCACCTCATACTCCACCTCTTTCCACCCTTTTAATGATTCCTCAACCAGGATCTGGGGAGAGTAGGAGAAGGCCTTCCTGGCCAATTTGTCCAGGTCACCCTTGTTGTAACAGAAACCGCTTCCCTGTCCGCCCAGGGTATAGGCAGCCCGGATGATAATGGGATAACCAAGCTTCTCGGCCGCTTTATGGGCATCTTCTTCGGAGGTCACGGCAATACTTCGGGCGGTCTTTACATTGATTTGATCTAGTTTGCCAACAAAGAGCTCCCGGTCCTCGGTATCCATGATGGCCTGAACAGGTGTTCCAAGGACCCTCACATTATATTTTTCCAGTATTCCCTCTTTATAAAGTGCCACACCGCAGTTCAGCGCGGTCTGTCCGCCAAAGGCCAGTAGTATGCCATCGGGCTTTTCCTTTTGGATTACCTTTTCAACAAAGTAGGGGGTGACAGGGAGAAAATATATTTTATCTGCCACATCTTCAGAGGTTTGTACTGTAGCAATATTCGGATTGATCAGTACGGTATACACTTCCTCTTCCCGCAGTGCCTTGAGGGCCTGGGATCCTGAGTAATCGAATTCACCTGCTTCTCCGATTTTTAATGCTCCTGATCCTAGGACGATCACTTTGTTGATTGATTCTTTCATGTGAATGGGCTAGTTGACTGTTTTTGCGGGATGTAAAAATATAAAAAAAAGCCGAGAGAATAGCAGCAATATGGAATAAATGTATAAATTTGCATTTCATATGTATAAATATACAATATGCTGCAATGAAAAACAGGAATGAACGATTGATGACGATTCGCAGGCTTATTGGAAGCAGGAATATCTCCAGTCAGGATGAGTTAAATAAGCTCCTTGTAAAACAGGGTTACGCTTTGACTCAGGCCACCCTCTCCAGGGACCTGAAGTACCTGAAGGTGGCAAAGATGCCTGACGATAAGGCCGGCTATGTTTACATTTTGCCCGACAGGGAGCAGGTGGTAGAGGAAGCCGAACTCTCCGGTCAGGGGCTCACCGGTCTTATTTCTATTGATTTTGCCCAGGGGATGGCAATTCTGAGAACCCTGCCCGGGCATGCAAGCAGTATTGCATATACCCTGGATAACCTTGATGCCTATGAAATTGCGGGCACCATAGCCGGAGATGATACCATTTTGCTGATTCCACGCGACGGAGTAAGCCGTTCCGACCTGGTTAAGCTGATGAAAATAAGAATGCCGGGCCTTTTGCAGGAGTCCGTACAATAGCTACATGAATAATAAGGAAACTATGGTGCAAAATATTGAGATTACAATCGCGTCGAAGGATCACCTGGACTATGTTCCCGAAATTGAGACGGCTATTTACCAGGCCTCCCTTCAGAAGGGAACAGGAATTGCCGTTAGAAGCAGGGAATACCTGATTGGCAAGATCGAAGACGGGAAGGCAGTTATTGCTCTTGGAAATGAAGGTAAGTGGGCGGGGTTTTGCTATATAGAATCGTGGGGGCACAATAAATATGTGGCAAACAGTGGATTGATTGTCTCCTCGGCTTTCAGGGGAGCCGGATTGGCCAGTGAAATCAAGAAGCGGGCTCTTGAATTGTCGGCCCGACTTTTTCCAGGCGCACAACTTTTCGGTCTGACCACCAGCCTGGCAGTAATGAAGATCAATAGCGGCCTCGGCTACAAACCGGTTACCTTCTCCGAACTAACCAACGATGATGAGTTCTGGAAGGGATGTGAAACATGCCCTTACTATGATATCCTGGTGCGAACAAAAAGGGATGACTGTCTCTGTACGGCTATGATCATGGTTCCTGCGGAAAAGCAAAAGGTGAATGGAGAGGTACAGGCCTCTGGAATAAAAATAAAAATTAATCATACCTGAGAACAGATTATGGAGAAGAAAAAAGTATTACTGGCCTTCAGCGGTGGACTCGATACCACCTTTTGTGCAATTTACCTGGCCAGGGAGCAAAATATGGAGGTACATTCGGCCCTTGTAAATACCGGTGGATTTCCCCAGGAGGACCTGGACCAGATAGCTGCACATGCGAAAAAACTGGGATGCAAATCTCATCAGGTTTTGGATATAACAGCCGATTACTATAATCGCTGTATCCGCTATATGATATTCGGGAACACCTTGAGAAACAGGACATATCCTCTTTCGGTAAGTTCTGAAAGAACTTTTCAGGCCATTGCCCTGGTCGAATATGCGCGGGAAAATGGATTCGAATTTATCGCCCATGGCTCTACTGCTGCCGGGAACGACCAGGTGCGCTTCGACCTGGTGATTCAGGTTCTGGCTCCGGAAATTGAGATCATCACGCCCATCAGGGACCTGAAAATAGCCAGGGAGGATGAGATTGAATACCTGAGGAAGGCGGGAGTAGAAATGAACTGGAGCAAAGTGGAATACTCTATCAACAAGGGAATCTGGGGGACCAGCGTAGGAGGGAAAGAGACGCTTAATTCTTCTGATGAATTGCCTTCAGAGGCCTATCCCACTCCCATGGAAAAATCAGGATCAGAAAAGATAAGCATCGGATTTGATCAGGGCGAACCTGTAAGTCTGAATGGCAAGTTAATGGAGCCCCTGATGGTCATTCAGGATCTTGAAAAGCTTGCAGCACCATGGGGTGTTGGACGGGATGTGCATGTGGGCGATACCATTATCGGGATCAAGGGCCGGGTTGGATTTGAGGCTGCGGCATCCCGGATAATTATTGATGCTCACCTGGCCCTGGAAAAGCATGTGCTTACCCGGTGGCAGCTGCACTGGAAAGAGCAGATCGGACAGTGGTACGGCATGTTTGTACATGAGGCCCAATACCTGGAACCGGTTATGCGTGATCTGGAATCCTTTTTAGAGTCATCTCAGAAAAATGTCACAGGAACAGTTATGCTTAGGCTCAGGCCATATAGCTTTTCGGTAACAGGAGTGGAAAGTGCCTTCGACCTGATGAATGCTTCCTTTGCTTCATACGGGGAAATGAACAAAGCTTGGACAGCCGAAGAGGTCAATGGTTTTACCCGGATTCTCGGAAACCAGCAGAGGATCTGGTATGCCGTAAACGGAACATATGATCAGTTTCAGGAATAGAACCAGTATTAAGAAATATAAAGGATGAAAAAAATAGGAATCATAGGGGCCGGAAATATTGGAATGGCCATTGCGAAGGGATTAACTAAACAAAAAGTCATTGAACCTTCTCAACTATATCTCTCCAGGAAACGTAATGGTTTACTTGCACAGCAAGAGAAGGAAGGTTTTTCGGTCACCGATAACCAGAGTCTGGTTTCGAAATGTGATGTGATCATTCTCGCTGTACTGCCCGGACAGGCAAAGGATGTTATCCTTGACCTGAATCCGTTGTTAAAAGGAGGGGATAAACTTATTGTGAGTGTAGTTTCCGCAGTAAGCATTAAGGAGTTAATGGAGTGGAGTGGAGGTACTACAGAGGTGGTCCGGATCATGCCTAATACCGCGGTGGAGTATGGAGCCAGCATGACCTGTATTGCAGGTGAGAATGAGGAGGCTGTGAACCAGGTCCAATCCCTGTTTGATCCCCTGGGTCAGACCATGGTGATCAAGGAGCAGCTGATGCCTGCAGCCACCATTCTGGCTGCCTGCGGAATCGCTTTCTTCCTGCGTTTTATCAGGGCAGTCTCCCAGGGGGGGATACAGATCGGATTTCATGCTGAAGAAGCGGGAAAGATTGCTGCACAGACGGCCCTGGGGGCCGCACATTTGTTGATGCAAACCGAGAACCATCCTGAAACTGAGATAGACCGGGTAACCACCCCCATGGGCTGTACCATTTCGGGATTAAACGAAATGGAGCATTTCGGATTGAGCTCCGCCATGATCAAGGGTATTGTTAAATCTTATTCAGAGATCAGTGATCTGAAATGAGCGGCGCAATTCCATATATGGACCTTTTATTGGAGATGCTGTCCATTCCTGCCATTAGCCGGGAGGAACAGAAACGATCCGATTTCCTGGAAGATTATATGAAGGGATTGGGATGGAAGGTGACCCGCATCCATCATAACCTGCTGGTAGGCAATCCCGATGCACCTGGAGCCGGAATAGTTCTGAATTCACATATGGATACGGTCCCCCCGGCCGATGGCTGGGAGTCTGATCCCTTTTCTCCCATAGTGGACGGGGAGAAAATCATAGGATTGGGAAGCAATGATGCGGGGGCATCGCTTGTAACGATACTGGCGGCTTTTGCTCAAATGAAGGAAAAGCTCAGTGAGCACATCAATCTGCTGTTGCTGATCAGTGCTGAAGAGGAGGTGTCGGGACAAAAAGGAATATCCTCTGTGCTACCCATCTTTGAGGACCTGGAAGCTGTGATCGTCGGTGAGCCTACGGGCATGCATCCTGCAGTTGCCGAAAGGGGATTGATGGTTCTGGATGGAGAGCTTCGGGGAAAGGCAGGTCATGCGGCCCGGAACGAGGGAAAGAATGCCATTTATGCAGCCATGCAGGATTTGGAGGCCATCAGACAACTACAGTTTACAGAAGAGTCGGAATGGCTGCCCCCTCCGGGTGCGCAGGTAACCATGATTTCGGCAGGTACCCGACACAATATGGTACCCGATCTATGCAACTACGTGGTGGATGTCAGATCTAATGACCTCTATGGAAACGAGCAATTGCTGGAGATGATCCGGTCGGTCTGCCAGGCCACACTGACTCCCCGCTCTACCCGGCTGAGATCATCGGGACTGGATAGGGATCATTTTTTAATGAAGGCCATCCATGCTGCAGGACTTGAAGCAATGGGTTCATCGACCCTGTCGGATATGGCCCTGATTCCATTTCCTTCCGTTAAAATGGGGCCGGGGGATTCGGCACGGTCCCATACGGCAGGTGAGTATATATTAAAAAGCGAGTTGGAGCAGGGAGTGGCAGTTTACTGCCGCTTTCTGGAACATATTCAGATATAAGAAATGAGGAGCATATGAAACTTTGGGATAAAGAGATATCGACCGAACAAAGCATTCTGGAATTTACTACGGGCAAAGATCCGGTATATGACCTGGAACTGGCCCCCTACGATGTACTGGGATCCATGGCGCACACCATCATGCTGGCCGAAACAGGTTTGTTAGCTAAAGAAGAGGCAGAAAAACTTTTACCCGCATTGGATCAACTCCACAGGGAGGCTCTGGAAGGCAAGCTTGTTCTGGAGCCGGGCGTTGAGGATATACATTCCCAGGTGGAGATGGTTTTGACTGCAAAGCTTGGGGATATAGGAAAAAAAATTCATACGGGACGTTCTCGAAACGACCAGGTGATGGTCGATGTGAAGCTCTTTTTGAGGGATGAGATCAAGGAGATTGCCGAGCTGACAATGAAACTGGCAGAGATGCTGCTGAAGCAGGCAAGAGCTCACCAGGATGTACTCATGCCCGGCTATACCCATATGCAGGTGGCCATGCCCTCTTCCTTCGGACTCTGGTTTGGTGGCTATGCGGAGGCCCTGGCCGATGATCTGACCTATCTGCAGGGAATCTATTCGGTGGTCAACCAGAATCCCCTGGGTTCTGCAGCCGGTTTTGGTTCTTCCTTTCCGGTGGACCGCGAGCTGACCACCCGGCTCCTGGATTTTCAGCAAATGCATATCAGCTCGGTCAATGCGCAGATGAATCGTGGAAAAACGGAGTGGTACGTGGGTAATGGGATTGGAGCAATATCGTCCACCCTGGCACGTCTGGCCATGGATGCGGTACTCTTTATGGGACAAAATTTTCGCTTTATATCTCTCCCGCCGGAACTGACTACCGGGTCTTCCATTATGCCCCATAAAAAGAATCCGGATGTACTGGAACTGCTCCGGGGACGATGCAATCGGCTGACCACAGTGGCTTCCGAGGTATACTCAGTCACTGGAAACCTGATATCGGGATACCACCGCGATTTCCAGCTTTTGAAGGAAATCCTTCATCCGGCCCTGGAAGAGCTGAAAATCTGCCTGGAGATGATGTCCTATGTGGTGGAGCATATGGAGCTTAATAAGGATATTCTTAACGACGATACCTACCTGTATATATACTCGGTTGAGGAGGTAAATAAAAAAGTACAGGCGGGAATTCCTTTCAGGGATGCTTATCGTGAAGTGGCATCTGAAATTGACAGTGGCCGTTACAGGCCCGGCCGGGACCATGCCTATACCCATCTTGGAAGTATTGGTAATCCCGGGTTGGAAGAGATCAAAGTGAAACTGGAAAAAGCCTTTGGGGGCTTTCACTTTGTAAACAGTGAAGAGTTGGTAAAACGTTTAAAGAACTATTTCAGAAAGTCATGACACACAGAAAATATTTAAAGGATAAGAAGAAAATTGTGATTAAAGTGGGTACCAGCTTGCTGGCCTATGAAAATGGTAAAATAAACCTGCAACGGATGGAAAAGCTGGTCAGGGTTCTGGCCGATCTGAGCAACAGCGGCAGAGAGGTGGTACTGGTTTCATCGGGTGCTGTTGCAGTAGGTGTGGGAATGATTGGTCTGGACAAAAAGCCCGAAAACCTGGTAATGAAGCAGGCGCTGGCGGCCATCGGACAGGTAGGCCTGATCAGGTTGTACCAGAAGTTTTTCGATGAGTACAACAAGACCGTTGCCCAGGTACTCCTGACCCGTGATGGAATTGAAAACAGCCTGCGCAGGAAGAATGCAAGGAACACGCTGCATCAGCTGATCAAAATGGGGATTATCCCTGTGGTCAATGAGAACGATACAGTAATTACCGATGAAATTGAATTCGGCGATAACGATACGCTTTCTGCCTCTGTGGCCACCCTGATACAGGCCGACCTTTTACTGATTCTTACGAATACAGACGGGGTTTTTACGGCTGATCCCCATATTCACCATTCGGCCCGCAAGGTGCCCAAGGTGTTGAAGGCCAGCGACGATCTTAAAGATATTGACCTGGAGGGTTCATCTAAAATGGGCTCAGGGGGAATGGCCTCCAAGATTGCTGCGGCTGAACTCTGCCGTGAACACAATGTGGATGTGGTTATCTCTGATGGTGCCGACCCCTCCACTATCATGGATGTGCTTGAGGGAAAGGACCTGGGAACGTTTTTTGTATCGGATGCCACCCAGATGGCAGGGTAGTGGTGCCGGGTAATAAAGGAAAGAGTATGGAAGAATTAATTGAAATAGGGAAAAGGGCCAAGAAGGCATCGGAACAGCTGGCTCACCTGAATACGGAACAGAAAAACACGGTATTACTAATGGTGGCTGGCCTGCTGGAGGACTCTGTTCCATCCATTCTGGAAGCCAATGCTGCCGATCTGAAACTGGGAGAGGAGATGGGATTGAAGGGTGCCATTGTGGAGCGTTTGACCCTGTCGGAACAACGGATTAAGGAGATTGCGGCAGGCTTAAGGGAGATTGTGCAGCTGGAGGATCCCATTGGTGGGATTGAGGAGATGAAAAAAAGGCCCAATGGTCTTATGATCGGAAAGAAAAGGGTACCCCTGGGAGTGGTTGGTGTTATTTATGAATCGAGGCCCAATGTGACTGCCGATGTTGCCGGTTTATGTATTAAAACGGGGAATGTATGTGTGCTTCGGGGTGGCAAGGAGGCCTTTCGCTCCAACAATGCCATTGTGAAAATTTTCCATGCAGCTATTGCAGAAGCTGGTCTGGATCCTCATATGGTCCAGCTGGTCCAGGATACTTCCCGGGAGAGTGCCATGGCCATGATGAAATTAAATGCCTACCTGGATATACTGATACCCCGGGGTGGAGCCGGACTCATACAGGCAGTGGTACAGAACAGCACTGTTCCCGTGATTGAAACAGGGGTGGGCAACTGCCATATCTATGTGGATGAGGTGGCCGACCTGGAGAAGGCTGTGGCCATTGTTCATAATGCCAAGACCCACCGTCCCGGCGTATGCAATGCAGCTGAAAGTTTGCTGGTGCATAAAAATGTTGCTACAAAGGTACTGCCTGCCATTGGCGCTTCGCTTACTGGCAGTGGGGTGGAAATCCGGGGCGACAGGTGGACCTGCGAGCTGATCCCTGGGGCTGTTCCCGCCACGGAAGAGGATTGGTCCACCGAGTACCTCGACCTGGTGATCTCTTCGAAAGTGGTGGATTCCCTGGAGGAGGCAGTGGATCACATCAACCGCTATGGGTCCATGCATTCAGAAAGTATTATAACCGAAAACTACAGTCATGCCCAGTACTTTCTCGACCGGGTCGACGCTGCTGCGGTATATGTGAATGCTTCCACCAGGTTTACCGATGGATTTGAATTTGGCTATGGTGCGGAAATCGGTATCAGTACCCAGAAGCTGCATGCACGTGGCCCCATGGGACTTAAGGAGCTTACCACCAACAAATATATCATTTACGGCTCTGGCCAGATCAGGTAGAGCCAAGTAATGCTATTTGCCCTCTTTGTAGGATTTAATATTCTCAATAAAGGTATCAAACAGATAAGCTGTATCCGTGGGACCACCCGAAGCTTCTGGATGAAACTGTGTGGAAAAGAAGGGCTTGGACAAATGTTTCATACCCTCGTTGGTATCATCATTCAGGTTAATAAAGAGGGGTTCCCATCCTTTGGGCAGGGACTTGTTGTCAATGGCAAAACCATGGTTCTGGGAGGTGATGTAGGCCTTATCCGTACCCACTTCAAGTACCGGCTGGTTGTGACTGCGATGCCCGTATTTAAGCTTGTAGGTGTCGGCACCTGCTGCCAGCGCCATCAACTGGTTGCCCAGGCAGATCCCGAAAATGGGGATGTCCGACCGGTAGGCTGAGGCCAGGCTGTCAATGGTAATGCTGCACTGCTTGGGGTCGCCCGGACCATTGGAGATAAAGAGGCCATCATACTCCTCCTTACTGATGTCATGATCCCAGGGAACCCGGATGACCGTTGTATCCCTCTCCAGCAGGTAGCGGATGATGTTGTACTTCACCCCGCAGTCCAGCAGCAGGATTCTGTATTTCCCATTGCCGTAAATCTTCTTTTCACCCACACTTACCTGTGCCACCAGGTTCTCCAGGTTGGGATCGTAACTTTCGGGCTCCTGATCTTCAAAGACCACCTTTCCAAGCATGGATCCTTTTTCCCGAAGCAACTTGGTAATCAGGCGGGTATCCACATCGAAGATCCCGGGTATCTTATGTTGTTTCAACCAGTCGCCCAGGCTTCGCTCTGCATTCCAGTGTGAATATTCAGCGGAGTAGTCAGAAATTACCAGGGCCGAAATATGCAGTTGATCCGATTCGAAAAATTTGAAAAGATCATCTTCAGTATCCTCCCTGGGAACCCCGTAGTTCCCAACGAGGGGATAGGTCAGGACCAGCAACTGCCCTTTGTACGAAGGGTCGGTCAGACTTTCTGGATATCCGGTCATGGCTGTATTGAAAACCACCTCTCCGGCTATGCTTCCTTCGTAGCCAAAAGATTTTCCATGAAAAGTGGATCCATCCTCCAGGATCAGTTTAATTGCTTTAAACTCCTTCATTTTCTATAAGGTTGTTAATGATCTGTTCAGCCTGTTCCGGGGTAAGACGTTTGGCCACTATAAGTTTATCCCGGTCCAGCACAAAGAGTTGCGGATAACTCTGCAGATTATATATTTTTCTAAAGTCATTGCTATAGGGGCTCCAGCAATTGATCCATCCCAGCAGGTTGTTTTCATTTACAAAATCGACCCACTTCTCTTTTCCTTCTATGGAGTTGATTACATGCACGCTTAGAACCTGCACACCCTTATCCTTCAACCGGGTGTAAACTTCATGCAGGGCCGGAGTTGCTTTCTGACAATGACCACAGTCAGCCTCCCAGAAATACAGGATGGTAAAGGGAGCATCAATATCATATAAAGAGAAATCATGCCCGATATGGGGATCCTTCTTAATGGCCGTATCCTGAGCTGCCATGCCAAAATGTTCATCGGGGACCTGTCGCAGGATCAGGTTGGGTGCAGGTTGACCAATCAATGTGGGTTTATTAAGCTCGAGGTTCTCTTTGAGCTTAGCCAGAAACTCCGGACTGCTCCATGTGGCATCGGGGATATAATATTTCTCGGCAATATGAAAATAGACTCCGTCCATACCAATAAACTTGCTCTCTGCAAAGTGGTTAAACAGGGTAATCAGCATATAGCGGTAGAGTTCTTCATTCATTTTAGACCCGTCCAGGAGGTAATCTACAGCAAGCATTAGAGAATCGGGATGTTGCGGGACGACCCTTGTAAGGTAATTCATGATCTTTCCCTCATAAAGAGGTGTGTGCAGCAGCCTGATATTAAATGGATCAAAACGGTCAAAATAGTGTTCCCGGTAGTAGAAGTAGCGGATGGAGTCGTCGTGTCTTCTTTCTCCGTTTAACATGCTTTCGGGAGGAATGGGCTCTCTGGTGGCACCTATAAAATCAGAGACGAAGAGGGTGGAGTAGTCCTTTTCTATCTGGTCCATATAGCTTTCCATCTCCTTGTTGATCTGAACCTGTTGCTCAGAAATTTTTGCACTATCTTCAGCGGTAGCAGCACCTTTGTACAGGCTATTGATTATCTCCCGTTCACCTCTTTTAATCTGAAGGAAATCCTTGTACTCCTGGAATATCCTGTTGTCTTCCGATTCCCTGAAGGATATACTCTTCACAAGATCGGAGGTATCGGCACTGATGCTCAAATGCTGATCATCTCCCAGCAGCAGGTCGAAATAGTGACCGGGATCCATATAAATCAGGTAGAGCCCGCCAGTGAATGCTGTTTCCCCTTTAAAAACTCCCTGGCCTTTCTGATCAAGTACCATGGTATCTTTGGGGATCATTCTTGAAGTAAAATACTCACCCAGGATGACGGTGTCATTTGAGAGACCCTTTAATTCAACTTCAATCTGGTATCCCTGAGCCAATAATGTAGAAGAGGAGAAAAGGACCACGGAAAGGAAGGATAAAAATCCTCTTGAGAATGTCATCAAACGCATCTTTTTAAAAACGGTCAAAGTTAATGATTCTATTTTAAAACATATTGTACAATCACCATGCCAGCCTTGGGCGAAAATCATTAACTTGTATGCACTATGTATACACTTCTTGAAGCACAGAACCTGGTTGAGAAACATATTCAGACCCTTTCCATTCCAGATACTCCACCCGAACTATATGAACCTGTCAGGTATATCCTCTCACTGGGGGGGAAGCGGATCAGGCCCGCTCTTGTAATCCTTGCCTGCGACCTCTTTGACGGAGAGGTGGCATCTGCACTAATCCCGGCAGTTGCCATTGAGGTATTTCACAACTTCACCCTGCTGCATGATGATATCATGGACCGGTCCGAACGACGCAGGGGCCATCCGACTGTGCATATTAAATACAATGAAAATGTAGCTATTCTTTCGGGCGATGTTATGTCAATTCTGGCCAGCCGTTTGATGAACCAGGCTCCCGGGAATGTTCTGAATGTGGTCCATGATGTGTTTACCAGAACAGCCATGCAGGTTTGTGAAGGGCAGCAGATGGATATGAATTTCGAGGAGCTGTTAACAGTTTCGGAAAAGGAGTATCTGTCCATGATCGAATTGAAGACAGCTGTATTGATAGCCGCCAGCCTGAAGATTGGAGCCATCCTGGGGGGAGCTTCACAGAGAGACGCTGAGGACCTCTATGAGTTTGGAAGAAACCTGGGCATTGCATTTCAGCTTCAGGATGACCTGCTCGACACCTATGGCGATCCCGGGGTGATGGGAAAGAACCAGGGTACGGATATTGTGGATAATAAGAAGACCTTATTGGTGATTCAGGCTCTGGAAGCGGCTTCACCTGCTCAGAAGGAGGAGCTTATCACCTGGCTCGAAAAGAAAGATAAGGACCCAAAGGAAAAGATCGGAGCAGTCACCCGCATCTTTGATTCATTGAATATCAAAGAGGAGACCGAGCTTAGAATCAAGGATTATTACCAGAAGGCGCTTGGTAATCTGGAGAACCTGAACCGACCTGAAGAGCGAAAGGCAGAATTATATAATTTTGCCTCTTTTCTCAGGAACCGAAACCGCTAATCCCCAATTCCAGCGAAAGATCTTCCTGCTGGAAATTCTCCAGGAGGATTCTCAATTCCTCCATCTGGAACATGCACTCATTCATCTCCCGCTGAATAGATGAACTATGCCGTGGTTTCATGGCCCTGAAGTAGCTAAGCTGCTCACTCAGGTTCTGGTAGTGTTCCGAAAGAATTTCATTGGCTTTCTCCACCTCTCCACAAAGGTAGTAAGCCTCAATAATCCCCTCGTGGTGGATCGCTCCTCCATCCTTTTTTGGGAGAGTGATACCGGTAATATACTGGTCATAAGGCAGCACCCTGGAGGGAGCCAGCTCCATACAGCGGTCAAGAACCTCTACAGCGCGTTCCCTGTCTCCTTCCTGTAGCAGCGTCATAGCCAGGCGGGTATAGAGGCTTCTGAAGCGAATTACCGACATGGTACGAATGGTATAGTAGTCCAGTTGAACATCCTCTGCATTCATCCTGCCCCACTCAAACTTGTTCATCAGTCGGTCATACAGCATTTCGGTATCGATGTCTCCCATCACCAGGATACTTTCATAGGGTGTTTTGACAGGTACCAGCCGGTAGGCCAGTCCCTCGTTCCTGTAATACTCTTCCAGGCCCAGGGATCCGTCAAATCCGCCAGCTGTGTAGTATATGGGTCTGTTCCACTTGTTGGATGTAATAATATCCAGTTGTCCAAGGTTGTTTTTAAGGATCTGGCCATTGGGCTCAAGCAGTACAGGAATCTGTCTTTCGACTCTGCCGGCATCTTCAGGGGCTACGGTGCCATTGGACACTACCGTGGCCGAATCAACCTGGAGAATCAGTTTATCAGTGGGGATGTAGTTGACCTCTCTTCCACTTCGCAACCTTATCCTGGCATCCGGATTTTCGCTCATCATAAACTTGAGCATATAGTCTGTGGTGGCCCATTGTTTGTGCTCCCTCACATAAATGCTGTTCCCCGGGATGGCCTCATATTTTTCCTGTGGGATGGTAAAGGGCAGCGGCTCTGAATCATAATTCTTCCACCTGGCCTGATCGATATACCAGTCCATATTGAACAACATCATATTGACGATCCGGACATCTTCCCGGACGCCTTCCACATCCTGTACATACCAGAGAGGGAAGGTGTCATTGTCTCCCACGGTAAAAAGTACTGCATTTTCGCTGCATGAATTCAAGTAGTTCCTGGCTATATCTCTTGCCGTATAACGCCCGGAACGATCATGGTCATCCCAATTCTGAGCAGCCATCAGCACGGGGACTGCAAGCAGAGAGATTGCAGTTGCCACGATGGCTGAAAGATTGGCATTCAGTTTAGACCGCAGCACCTGGAAGAGGCCTGCCACGCCCATGCCAATCCAGATGGCAAATGCATAAAAGGACCCTGCAAAGGCATAATCGCGCTCCCTGGGTTGATAGGGGGTCTGGTTCAGGTATATTACGATGGCCACCCCGGTCAGAATAAACAGGCTCAGAACCACCCAGAAATCCCTTTTACTCTTATCCAGCTGGAAGAACATACCTACCAGTCCCAATAAGAGGGGAAGGAAGAAATAGGTGTTTCTTGCCGGGTGATTCAGCATCTGATCGGGCAGGTTTTTCTGGGGGCCGATCCTGGCCGCATCCAGAAACCCGATTCCACTGATCCAGTTTCCATTCAGTACGTTCCCATGTCCCTGGATATCATTTTGCCTTCCCGTAAAATTCCACATAAAATATCGCAGGTACATATGTCCGATCTGGTAACGGAACAGGAATTCCATATTGTCAAGAAAGCTGGGATTCGCTGGATTTCTTATCGTTCCAAACTCCTGGTAGGCCTGCATGTGATTGGGATCCCGGCTGTACATGCGGGGAAGTAAGACCCGGCTTCCTTTCATAACCACCTCTGGTTTGCGATAGGCAATCTCATACCTGTTCTCTTCTTTATTCAGCTTGTAGACAGGCTTTTTATACACCAGGTCTTCCACCTCGGCATTGTACTGGTGACCCAGAATAAGAGGCCTGTCCCCGTACTGTTCCCTGTTCAGGTAGGTGAGAAGGACAAAGACATTATCCGGACGGTTCTCATTCATGGGAGGACCGGCCAGGGAACGGATAACAATGAGGGCATAGGAGGAGTACCCGATAACGATCACAGTGATGGCCAGCAGCACCGTGTTCAAGATGACATTTTTCTTCAGGTACTGGGTGCGGTATATTCCATAAATAAGGGCTCCCAGCAAAAGGAATACATATATGACTGCTCCCGCATTATAATGCAATCCAACCGTATTGGTAAAGAACTTCTCGACTACGGTAGCCACTTTAACAATTCCCGGTATAATCCCATACATAATTGAAAGAAGGATTACCACCGATACCCCCAGTGCTTTCAGGACCCCATTGCGGGTCACTACAGGGAATTTTTTATAGTAATAGACCAGCACAATGGCCGGGATGGCCAGGAGGTTCAATAGGTGGATACCGATGGAGAGCCCAATAAGATAAGCGATGAGTATCAGCCACCGGTTGGCCCCCGGTTTATCAGCCACATTCTCCCATTTTAGAATGGCCCAGAAGACCAGGGCTGTAAAGAGTGATGAGGTAGCGTATACCTCTCCTTCAACAGCTGAAAACCAGAAAGAATCTGAAAAGGTGTAAGCCATGGCGCCCACAAAGGAACCCCCGAGAACAACGATCATATCAGCCGTGGAGGCCTTGCCGGAAGCATTAATGAATATTTTCTTTAGCAGGTGGGATATGGTCCAGAAGAGAAAGAGAATGGTAAAGGCACTGGCAAAGGCAGAAACGGCATTGATCATCATCGCTACCTTTTCCGTGTTGGAGGTAAAGATGGAAAAGACTCTTCCAAGGATCATAAATAAAGGAGCTCCCGGAGGATGACCCACCTGGAGTTTATAGGAACTGGCAATAAATTCTCCACAATCCCACAGACTAACGGTGGGTTCCAGGGTAAGCAGGTATACTATCAGGGCAATGACGAAACTGATCCAGCCCAGAAGAAGGTTAATTTTTTTAAATTCCATACAGTGCTTTGATTCCTATATTGGTTTGGCTGGCACGAATTTAACGCTTTTTTCAGCACTGCTGCTAAAAAACAAAATTTTTGAAAATGTTGACAGGTATTAAATGGAAATATATATTTGTGTTTCATTAAATCCAAAGTACATGACTTTAAAAGGAATGAACAACCTGGATCAACCCCTCTACACGGATTATCCCGAATTTGAATTTGAATATGCAAATATCAAGGAGCCCCTTACCCTGCCCCCTGATAAACAGACCCTCCTGATTGGGCTTGACAAAAGAAAGATGGATGGTGCAATCATCACCTATATTACTGGTTTTATTGGCCGTCGTATCGATCTTATAAAGGTTGAGGAGGAACTAAAGGGAGTCTGTCATACTTGCAGCTCATCAAAAATGTATGACATTGTATTAAAAGGTGATGTCCGTAAGCGCGCCTATATATATCTTCGAAACAACGGCTATAAAGTAAAATTTGCAGAGAACTAACCTTCCAATATATCAGTGGTACAGCAAAGGCAGGATGGTTTCCATTCTGCTTTTGTTCATTTCGGTCGGACTGAATGCCCAGTTCTATGAGTACGGACAGGATGCCGGATCTCTGCATTGGTACCAGTTCAAGGCACCTCATTATACCATTATCCACCCGGGTGGAGTGGATAGCCTGGCACAGGCCTTTGCCAGGCGGCTGGAACATTACTATCCTTATTTGGGACAGGCACTTGATCACAGCCACAGCCATATGCCGGTTATTATCCATAACGAATCAAGTTTTTCGAACGGGGTTTTTGTTTGGGCACCCAAGAGGCTGGAAATCTTTACCAACCCTGATCCCAATGGCTATTACCAGGACTGGCTCACACAACTGGCCCTGCATGAGGGGAGGCATGCTGTTCAGATCGACAAATTAAATCAGGGTTTTACAAAAGGGCTTTCTTTTCTCGGCGGTGAGCAGGTTGTGGGTGCCATGGCTGTATTTCTGCCCTACTGGTATCTGGAGGGGGATGCGGTGGATTCCGAAACACGCCTCTCTGCTACCGGAAGAGGGAGGCAGCCCTTCTTTGAGATGGGGATCAAGGCCCAGATGCTGGAGGCCGACACACTCTGGTCCTTTTCAAAGGCAACCATGGGTTCATACAAGAACTATATACCTGACCACTACCAGCTTGGCTACCTTATGGTCAGGCATGGGAGACGTACTTACGGCGACAAATTCTGGATCGATTTTCAGCAGTACGCTGCCCGAAAACCCTTTCTTCTTAATCCCACCTGGTTCAGCATGAGGAAATATGGGATCAGATCTAAAACCCAGTTCTATAAGGAGGCACTGAACAGCTACAAGGACCATTGGCTTGCTACTGCTTCAATGCGTGAATATACGCCAATGACCAACTGGAATACTAAGAGTAAGAAACATTATACCTCTTATACCTTTCCACATGCAGTCACCCCATCTGACATGCTGGTACTTAAAACCGGGATCGATCAGATTCCGGAATTTGTAATGCTAAAGCAAAGTGGGGAGGAGAAAGTCCTTTTTCGCCCTGGATTTTTAAATTCAGGAAGAGTTTCCTACTCTGGAGGCCTGATTGTATGGGATGAATTTGTTCCCGATACCCGTTGGAGCAACAGGAATTATTCCATTATCCGGAGCTATAACATGAGCACCGGGGTGGCGAGCAATCTGGGGAAACGGACCCGGTATTTTTCCCCGGCTATTTCGGGCGATGGTGAGAAGGTGGTTGCTGTGGAACAGACTGAAAAACAGCAGTTTAATCTTGTAATTCTAAACAAGGACGGCAGCCTGAAGCAAAAGATCGCTTCACCCGGTAACCGCTTTATACAACAACCGAACTGGATGGACCAGGACACAGCCCTGGTGGTTCTGGTTTCGGTCGATTCGGGAAAATCGCTCTACACGTATTCTTTCTCAAGCGAAAAATGGCAAAGGCTGTTTGATGCCGGGAAGGACGACATTTCCTACCCCAGCGTGAAAGGGCAGCAAATCTTTTTTAGCGGGACATTCTCAGGCATTGATAATATCTATTGCTACCAAATAGATGCCGATAGTGCCTTTCAGATTACCTCTTCCCGTTTTGGAGCCTTTCAACCACATGTTTCATCCGACGGTCAGACCCTGAGCTATTCCAACTACACCTCAGATGGTTATAGTGCAAGTTTTCTCAAGCTGGATGAGGGCCTTTGGAAACCCATTGAGACGGTTCTTGATCACACGGAACAGATAGATTATCAACAAACTCCCGGAGAGGCCCTGATCGATAACTTACCAAATGACGAGGATACCCTTGTATTTGATACGAAACGCTATCGGAAGGCCCTCCATCTTTTTAATTTTCACTCCTGGCTGCCCTTCTATTTTGATTATCTGAATCCCGAGCTCACCCTGGATCCTGAAGACTTACCAATAAGCCTGGGCGTTTCACTGATATCTCAAAACCGGCTGAGCACAGCAGTTAGTCAGCTGGCTTATGAGTATAAAGATGGCTACCATATGTTCCATTCAGGGATCAAGTTAAACGGGCGGTATCCGGTCTTCAATTTGTATTTTGATTATGGCGGGGAGCCCAATGTATTGCTAATAGCCGAGGGTGACTCCCTGACTTCTCTGCCACAGGATGTGGGTTTTACGGCTCAAAGCTATATACCCTTCCGGATTAACACGGGAAAGTTTTTAAGCCTGATCCAACCCGGTATCGATTATTTTTACCGGAGGGATATCCAGTATAATGAAAGCAAGGGGAGCTATGATCAGGGAGCCCACTATCTTTATTATAATCTCTATGCCACCTCCTACCTGAGGAAGGGCATAAAAGACATCCTGCCCCGCATTGGGTTTTCAGTAAGCGGAGGCTATTACCAGTCCCTGTTTGATAACCAGATCTTTGGTTCGGTGGCCAAGGGCGGGATCACCACCTATATTCCCGGATTCCTGAAACATCAGACCATCAGGTTATCGGCCTCCTATCAAAAGCAGTTCCCGCTGGATATGTCACGCCCGGCCTTTATCAATTTGATCTCCATGCCCAGGGGCTTGCATGGGATTTATGGAGAGATACTCACCAAGTACAGTGCCGATTATGTTTTTCCCATCCTCTATCCCGACCTTGAAATTACTTCGCTGATATACCTTAAAAGGATCAGGGGATCCATATGGACCGATCACATGGTGGGGACCAATGTTATTATTTACGATCCGGAAGCCCATTATGAAGACAGGAACTATACCACCTTTGGAGCAGATCTGGTGTTTGACATGAATATTTTCAGGATCTCCTTCCCACTTTCAATTGGCGGAAGAATTATTTATGAGCCCCAAAGCGGGTGGGTCGGTTTTGAGGGAATCTACTCCATCGATATCAATTAATTCCCCGATTTATATTCTTTTGTAATGGTGAAATAGTCGGGGTAGAGAATTTCCTTACTTCCAATTAATACACTTGGTTTGATCTTCATGCTCACCTGGCTGGTCTGACTGCCAGCGTTAATCAGGTTCAACGCAAAGTTCAGCATGGCAGAGGGATTATCCCCCTCCAGGTAGTTAATCAGGTCGGCCCGGACACGGATGGGAATTATGCTGGTCCCTGAGGAACCTACCTCTACCCTTTGCTGAACTGTACCCTGGGCCAGTTGCAGATCATCTAAAAAGGCAATCCACTGGACCGAGTTAACTGCAGCAAGCGAGCTTCCCGGATTCCGGACTTCCAGATTCACAGTTAATTCAACAGGGAGTTTCTTTTTCAGCAATTGCCCCACAACAGCCTGTCCTTCCATGAAGCTAAAATCGGTCCAGGAATTAAGCTGGCTGACATCGATGCCGCATACTTCCGGATCCTGGAGCGAGTGTAGTCTGAATTCACATTTGCTGAGGGCAGAGAGTTCCTTGAGCGAGGAGCAAGAATGAAACAGCAGGATCGTTGCACAAAGGATTAGTAATTTTTTCAATGGAAAGGGCGTTTTAGTATTTATAAACTTAGGAATTATCCCTAAGATAATGGAGAAGTTGCTCTAAGATCTTAATTTTGCAGCGCATGGATGAGTTATTTCATTATGGCCGGAAGGGTATTGTCAGGTTTTTTAAAGAAAACCGGGTGGCCATTCTTTATACACTCATCGTTCACCTGGTAATCCTGATTATCATGATTTTTGTGAAGGTAGAGGGCCTGAAGAAGGACCGTGAGCTGGGAATCGAGTTGGAGTTTGAGGAAAAAACCCTCGAAGAACTCCTTGCAGAAGAAGAGGCGGATGTGCCGGCTGAATGGCTCGAAGAGCTCATGAGACAGCGGGAACTTGCCAGCAACAGGGCAGTTAACCTGAATGCCGAGGATCAACTCAGCCAGGATATATCCACAGATGATTATGTGAAGGATCTTCTTGATCAGATAGAGGAAGCCAGGAACCAGGAGGACCGTGATAAACTTGAAGAGCTACAGGCAATCCTTGCCACAGCAGATTATGTCCCGCCTTCTGCAGAAGAGGAAGAGGAGTCTGGCGATTATGCTGGTCCCACCACTATGACCTTCGAGTTCCTGGAAGAACCACGGAGCAGGGGGAAGGTGATGCTTACAGTGCCCGTCTACCGGTGCCAGGGATCGGGTGTCGTTAAAGTGGAGGTAGCTGTTGCCCCGGATGGCAGTGTTCGCGAAGCCCGGGTGTTGGAACCCATCATAGGTTCCGACAAGGTTTGTTTTGCCGATGCAGCTGTTTCAGCGGCACGATCATCCCAATTCAGGATAGAACTGAGTGGCCCTGACAGGCACAAGGCCATTATTACCTATACCTTTATTGCCCAGTAGCCGGGAATCATGGAGCATCCCATAGACGCCTGGCTGCTGAGGCCAAAGCATCCAGATCCTGTTCCAGCATGCATTTGAAATGACCCCTGGGACACTTTTGATATCCTATCTTTGAACAGGGCCGACAGGAGAGACCACTTAGCTCAAATTGAACGGAGGAGGGATGGGCCCTGTATGGGTACATTCCGAAGCGGGGCACCGTATTGCCCCAGACAGATATGATCTTCCTTTGAAAGGCCGCCCCAATATGCATCAATCCTGTATCGTGTGTTATGAGCACTTTAGACTGTCTGACCAGCGAAGCGGATTGATGAATGCTGTACTGGCCACAAGCATTGAGCAATTCCTTCCCCGGAAGAGATGAGACGATAGATGATCCACGCTCCTGATCCTCGGGTCCGCCGAGGATTATCACGGGGTGATCCAGCTTTTGACTCAGCTTCACCAGAGATTCAACAGGAAGCTTTTTAGTTTCATGCTGGGCTCCGATGGAGAGTCCGATATATCCCTTTCTGAATGCTTCAGGCAGGGAATGGATGGGGACCTCACTCATTTCGGGAATGAAGTAATCGAGGCCCTGGTCGTCCCGTTTGTCAATAAAAGTTTTAATGGTATCCAGATTACGATCTACCATATGCCGGTCGGGCATGCGGTCAATTTTAAAGGTGACATAGAGCCACTTTAACCAGTTCAACTTATGAACCGAAAAATCGATTCGTCTCAGGCCATGTTTTATGCGGGCTGTGCGAAGATTGTGATGAAGATCTATGACATAATCGAAACCTTCTTTCCTGAGGACTTTTATAGAGGCTTTTATATCCCCCTCATATACATGAACATGGTCTATATATGGGTTGGACTCGAGCAGGGGGGCGTAGACCGATTTGGTGAGGTAATGAATTTCAGCATCTTCCACCTGCTGCTTCAGATGACGAACTACGGGAGTGGTCAGAACAATGTCTCCGATAGAGCTAAACCGGACAACCAGGAATTTAACCATCTACATCAGATCCTTGAAGAAAAGCATCAGGGCAATCCAATACTCGTTGTTATATTCATACTCCGGCGATAGAGACCGGGTACCGCGATCGCCTGGTCCCTGTTTGGGTTCAAAGAGGGTGACATACTCTATGTCAATGCCGGAGGCAAGTTCTGAAACATAGGGAAACTCAGCTTTGCCGGAGCTAATAAAAACCGGCTTTTGCAGATCTGAAATGGCGTCCTGAATCTTGATTTGAGGCATAAAGTATTCTCCGGGACTCAGGGCAACCACGGCTCTGACACTGCTGTCTGAAAGGGCGGCTTTCAGACAGAGGGAGCCGTTGGCACCACTGCCGAACAGGACCACAGGCAGGGTTGATTTTTCCCGGGCATAGCTGATCGCTGCCATCATATCCAGTTCAATGTCTTTGAGGCCTGCTTCAAGATTCGTTTCCCTAAGCTGCCTGGCTGTTTCATTGGAAACATAGTTGTAATTTCCTCCGTTTCGAAGATCCACGGCCAGACAATTGTAGTTCAGTTTATTGAGCCTGCGGGCTATGGTACTGAATTCACCTCTGCTGGAGCCCTGTTCGTGAAAAAGAAGTATATAAGGATTATTAGGATCGACGATATACTCGTCGGCAGTGATCTCCAGACCATCTGCAGCATTGAATTTTACCGTCTTTATGCGGATTGCACTAAAAGAGCTGAATACAAAAGATAAAAATACGATGCATGCAAAAAAAACAAGCCGATTAGAAAAGCTCCTCAGGTTCCTATTTTTTTGCTGTCTCTGCAAGAACTATTATTTTATTATTTTTTGCTTCTATAACGCCACCATCCACATCAAAAAATGTGGTACCACCCTTTATATCGACAATTTTAATTTTGCCTTGTTCAAGAGTTGATATAATGGGAGCATGATTCCTGAGGATTTCAAATGAGCCCTTGGAACCTGGGACCTGGACCAGGTCCACCTCTCCCGAGTATAATTTTTGATCCGGTGCAATAATCTCAAGCAACATACCTTCTATGCTTTGGTTTCGGCAAGTATTTTCTTACCCTTCTCAATGGCCTCTTCAATGGTTCCTACCAGGTTAAAGGCAGCTTCGGGGTATTCATCCACCTCACCATCCATGATCATATTGAAACCTTTGATGGAGTCTTCGATGTCAACAAATACACCAGGGATTCCGGTGAACTGCTCGGCCACATGGAAGGGCTGCGAAAGGAAACGTGAAACACGCCTGGCCCTGTGAACTACCAGTTTATCTTCTTCGGAGAGTTCATCCATACCCAGGATGGCAATGATGTCCTGAAGTTCGTTGTAACGTTGCAGCAGTTCTTTAATCCGTTGAGCGGTATTATAATGCTCATCACCCACAATATCTGCCTTCAGAATCCTGGAAGTTGAATCCAGCGGATCAACTGCAGGATAGATACCAAGGGAGGCAATTTTCCTGCTAAGTACAGTCTGTGCATCCAGGTGGGCAAAGGTAGTGGCAGGTGCCGGGTCGGTCAGGTCATCGGCAGGCACATAGATGGCCTGGATGGAAGTAATGGATCCCCTTTTGGTGGAAGTAATCCGTTCCTGCATAAAACCCATTTCGGTGGCCAGTGTTGGCTGATATCCCACAGCAGATGGCATACGACCCAGTAGTGCCGATACCTCGGAACCTGCCTGGGTGAACCGGAAAATATTATCCACAAGGAAAAGAATATCCTTACCACCACTCTCCTCATCGCCATCACGGAACGATTCAGCTACAGTTAGTCCGGACAGCGCAACAGTGGCACGTGCTCCGGGAGGTTCATTCATCTGGCCAAATACCAGGGTTGCCTGTGACTTGTCAAGCTCTTCACGATCGATTTTATCCAGGTCCCAGGAACCCTCCTCCATGCTCTTCTCGAATTCTTTTCCATATTTGATAACGCCTGATTCGATCATTTCGCGAAGCAGATCATTTCCTTCACGGGTACGTTCTCCCACACCTGCAAATACAGAAGTTCCTTCGTATTTCTTAACAATGTTGTTGATCAGCTCCATGATGATCACCGTCTTGCCTACACCGGCGCCACCAAAGAGTCCGATTTTTCCTCCTTTTGAATAAGGTTCCAGCAAATCAATCACTTTGATACCCGTATAGAGTACCTCGGTTTCGGTAGAAAGATCCTCATATTTGGGAGGATGGTTGTGCACCTGATATCCGTGGCTGGCATCCACCGGACCAATACCATCAATGGCTTCCCCTATGACGTTCAACAGGCGTCCCTTTACATTCTCTCCTCTGGGCATCTTAATGGATTCCCCGGTTGCCACTACCTTCATGCCACGCTGAAGACCATCCGTGGAGTCCATCGCGATGGTTCTGACGGTATGTTCACCTACGTGCTGCTGAACCTCAATTACTAATTTCTGGTTATTGTCGCGTTCAATTTCAAGTGCTTCGTAAATGCTGGGGAGCTCTTCACCTGTCTCTTCAAAATTTACATCAACTACAGGACCAATTACCTGTATGATTTCACCAATCATATTTGCCATTCGTAGAAAGCTGTTTAATGCGAGAATAAAATAATTTTCGAAGCACAAATTTAGCACTTTTTTAACGTGAACTACTGAATTTTGCTCATAAAGTTCAAAGCCTTTTTTTGGATTGTAATTAATGTGATTATTTGAAACCGAAAGCCCTCATTTTTCGTAGAATCAGATTCTAAACCGGAATTAAGTGAGAATTTCCCGATCAGTTCGAATGTCTTTATTGCTATTGGGGCTGTCCATGATGATTAGTATGGATGGCTTTGGGCAGGTTAACAGAATTGCAGCGGGACTTGCATTCTCCTCCGGGACAGATTTTAATTATGGGGAGACTGGAAATCCGGGTTTTATGCTAAAGACCTGGATTGCAATGAATAAGGCCAGTACCTTGCATGTAGTGCCATCTGTAACAGCGTATAACCGCTACAAGGTTGAAACGGGATATTCGGTTTTAACCAATTTAATGTTCCAGGGAGATGTGGATGTACAATACACCGTGTTTCACGAGGGGAATGTAAAGGCCGTGGCCCTTGCCGGAGGGAATGTTACCTACCTGAATTCTGATTTTGAACCGATCATAGTTACGGGAAATGAGACGATTACAGATACAGCAGATTTTGCCATTGGAGGAAATGTGGGAATGGCACTGGAACTGAGAATGGCTCCGAAATGGGATTTTAATATTAGCGGGAAATACATCTTTTCTCAATACTCCCAATTTGTTATTTCGGTGCAGGGAGTATACTATTTTAAAAGCCGGAGGAGGTCTTACCGGCGATGATTTTTTATATCTTTAGTCACTATATATTGAGTATTAACCTGTTTCAGAATCGATAATATTATGGCAAGCTTAAGCTTTTTACTTGGGATGATACCCGGAACCGAGAAGGTGGAAACAGCAGATGATCAACTAAGAGCAAATTATAAAGCATTTAAGGAGTACGAGAACTCAGATGAACTGAAGCACTACCTTGACCTTGAAAAGGAGGTGAAATCCAATGATTTCAAAGTGCGGAAGAAGAAGATGAAGAAGGCTGACTACAAGGATTCTGAAGAGTTTCAGAAGGAGACCGAATACCAGGTGCTGAAAAAATCGGAGAAGGTAGTCTGGTACTACAAAACCAAAAAGAAGTACCCCTTCAAAGAAATTGAAAGATGGGACCTGACCTTTGATGAGAAGTTCAATGGAAGTAGACTGGATGGCTCCAAGTGGATGACCCAGAACTACTGGGGAGAAAAGAGTATGGACGAGCCCTATGCCATGGAAGATGATAAGAGCTTTCCAACCAATGGAGAGAACATTGAATTCTATGACAATAAGGCCAGGATCGTAACCAAAGCTGGAAAAACGGAAGGATTGGTCTGGAGGACAGAGCAGGGATTTGTTCGCGAGGTTTTTGATTATACTTCCGGGATGCTCAGTACCGCCAGGAGTTTCAAACAAAAATACGGTGTCTTCAATGCTAAAATAAAAATGGCCGGAGGTTCGGTGGCCCAGGCATTCTGGATGGTATCCGAAACCATGCTTCCACATATTGATGTGGCACGCTTTGAAAACGGCAAGCTTTACTCGAACTACTTTTGGGGAGGGGGATCATCTCCTCATAAATCCATTTCAAAAACCGGAGGTACCAAGTACGCTGATGAGTATTTCATCTATGCCCTGGAGTGGACCCCCAACAAACTGACCTGGAAGATCAATGGGAAGGTATTTAAAACCCAGACCTCCGGGGTTCCCCAGGAAGAGATGTTCATTAACTTCTCATCCAATTTGAAGAAAGATGCGAGCGAGAGCGGACTTCCCTCTGCCATGGAGATCGATTGGGTAAGAGTGTATAAGCTGAAGGAAAAATAATAGCAGCAATACAAAATCATAAAAGAGACCCTGTCCACAATCGTGAACAGGGTTTTTTGTATTTTGGCACCGATAAAACCTGCTACGAACCATAAACAAAAATCATGAGAAGCCTTCTTTTTAGTTTAAGTTTATTTATACTATTTGCTAATACATTTGCCCAGGACAGAATAACGGGCAAAGCCTTTGCCACACGTTCCGAAGTGATTGCCACCCATGGAATGGCCTGCACCAGTCAGCCCCTGGCCACCCAGGTGGCTCTTGATATACTAAAAGCCGGGGGAAATGCTATTGATGCAGCTATTGCTGCCAATGCACTACTGGGATTGGTGGAGCCCACGGGAAACGGTGTTGGTGGGGATCTGTTTGCTATCGTCTGGGATGCTGAAACGAAGCAGTTGTATGGACTGAATGCCAGCGGCAGGTCCCCCAGGTCCTTAACCATAGATTATTTCAAAGAGGAGGGATATGAGAAAATTCCGGCCTACGGCCCGCTACCTGTTTCTGTGCCGGGTTGTGTGGATGGATGGTTTGAATTGAATAAGCGTTTCGGGACCATGAATATGGGTCAGATTCTGCAGCCCGCCATTACTTATGCCAGGGAAGGATTTCCCGTCACAGAACTGATAGCCTACTATTGGGCCGGAAATGCCAGATCCCTGAGCAGGTATCCCAACGTAAGTGACGTATATATGCCCGGGGGGAGAGCTCCGGCAAAGGGAGAGATCTTTAAAAATCCCTACCTGGCCAATACGCTTGAGCTTATTGCCGAGGGTGGCCGGGATGCATTTTACAAGGGGGATATTGCCAGGACCATCGATGCTTTTATGAAGGAGCAGGGAGGCTTTCTTTCTTATGCAGACCTGGCCAGTCATAGCTCCGAATGGGTGGATGCGGTAAGTGCCAACTATCGTGGGTATGATGTGTGGGAACTGCCCCCCAACGGACAGGGGATCGCTGCCCTTCAGATATTAAATATTCTGGAGCAATTTGATATTGCTGCTATGGGTTTTGGAAGCAGCGCATACATCCATCATTTTGTGGAAGCTAAGAAACTGGCTTTTGAGGACAGGGCAAAATACTATGCCGACCCCGCTTTCAACGAGCTGCCTGTGGATGAGCTGATCTCAAAAGAGTATGCTGCAAGAAGAGCAGATCTCATTAATCCCTTAAGGGCATCCCGCAATCTGGATGCCGGAGAGATGGAACATGGCAACACCATTTATCTGACTGTAGCTGATGCGCAGGGCAATATGGTTTCACTTATTCAAAGCAACTTTCGTGGACTGGGATCCGGGATGTGTCCCCCGGGACTTGGATTTATTCTTCAGGACCGTGGGGAGTTGTTCACCCTGGAAGAGGGACACAACAATGTCTATGAGCCCGGGAAGCGCCCTTTTCATACCATTATTCCTGCCTTCATTACAAAAGATGGAAAGCCCTTTATGAGTTTTGGGGTGATGGGTGGATCCATGCAGCCCCAGGGGCATGCCCAGATAGTAATAAATATGATCGATTTCGGGATGAATCTGCAGGAGGCCGGAGATGCTCCCCGGATTCGCCACGACGGATCCTCTCAGCCCACTGGATCAAAAATGACCAATGGAGGTGTGGTGAACCTGGAGTCGGGCATCCCCTATGAGAGCATTCGTGAATTAATGCAACGCGGCCATCATGTTCAGAGCTCCCATGGTGGTTATGGAGGATACCAGGCCATCAAATGGGATGAAGAAAAAGGGGTCTATTTTGGGGCTTCAGAATCCCGGAAGGATGGGCAGGCAGCAGGTTACTAGCTTATTGCCGATTTTTAGAAAGGCCAGAAACGGGGTATAACCAGCAGGGAAATAATAAATGCCAGGATGTTGAGTGGCAGCCCGATCTTCCAGTAGTCGCTGAATTTGTAATTGCCGATACTTTGAACTATCAGATTAGTCTGGTAGCCAATGGGGGTAGAGAAACTGGCTGAAGCAGCTATGCATATGGTAATAAAGAAAGGTTTGGGATCAACGCCAAGCTGAGTGGCTGCAGCTAAGGCAATGGGGAAGGTGATGGCAGCAGCAGCATTGTTGGTAATGATTTCGGTAAATACATTGGTGATGATGAATATGGCAGCCAAAACTCCCAGCGGGCCAAAGCCTTTGGAAATGTTGATGGTACTGCGGGCAATGAAATCTGCTGCACCGGAATTCTGAAGGGCCCGGCTTATTCCGATGGCACATGCTATGGTGATCAGGACATCCCAGTTGATGGGTTTGGTATATCTTTTTGCCGAGAAGATTTTCATTAGTGCCATCAGCACTACCGTGACGGCAGCAAAAAAGAACATGTCAAACTGATTCTTACCCGGACTGGTAATAAACTGACCGGCCGTAGCTCCGGCAATCATCAAAAATACCAGAATCATGGCAATCCACCTTCTGCGACGATCCTTACTATCGTCCATTTCACCTCTCTCGGAGGCCATGTAGAAGACCCTTGATTCACCCCAATAACGGGTGAAGTCTTCAGTGGTAAGGAGCATCAGGTTGTCCCCGGCCTTTAGTTCATGGTTATTAAGATCGGTGGTAATGCGTTCACCATTTCGATGCACCGCCATTACCACAGCATTGTAGTGTCCGAAGAAATCGAACTCTCCAAGGGTACGCTGAATTCCGGGGAAGCGGGGAGCAATAACCACCTCCACCTGTCGCAGGGAATTTTTCAGAAAATCGGGGGCCACATGGTCCAGGGCCTTCATCTTCACTTCAGTGGCCTGGGTCAGATAGCCCACATTTTCTGAGCTTCCGGCAACAATCAACTGGTCATCGGCCTCCAGGAGGAAGGGGGTGTTGGAGATGCGTATGTGCTTCCCATCCCTGATTACGGTTCGAACCGTAAATTCATTGAGGCCGGGCAGGCGGCGTTTCTCGATCTCTTTTCCGATTAGGTTAGAGTTTTGCGGCAGATACAGATCAAAATTATATTCCCGGGTATCGTTGGGGAAACTGAACCTGGGTATTTTCTCTCCCGGTAATAGCCGGTTGGAGAAAATATTCATATAGAGAAAACCGAAAAAGAGAATGAAGAGGCCCACTTTGGCCAGCTCAAACATGCCCAGGCCGGCCATTCCCCTGTCAAGCATCATTCCATGAACCAGCAGGTTGGTTGATGTGCCGATGAGCGTACAGGTGCCACCGAAGATGGTGGCATAGGAGAGCGGAATCAGAAATTTCTGGGATGGCAGGCTCAGCTTATCGGCCCATTTCTTCAGCATGGGTGCAAATATGATGACCACCGGGGTGTTGTTGAGAAATGCTGAGATGGCCGCTACCGGGATCATGATCTGCATGAGCAACCTGGGAATGGGTTTCCTTTTCTTGGGAAGGATGACCCTGCCGATGCGGTTGAGGACCCCTGCTTCCTTTACACCCTCACTGACCAGAAACAGCAAGGCTACAGTTATCATTCCCTTGTTGGAGAAGCCCGAGAGTGCCTCTTCTGCTGTAAGAATATCTGTAATCAGGAAAACAACCAGAGCGGAGAAGAGTATTAAACCGGGACGCATCACCTCCCGGATCAATGCAACAATCATCACAAGAATTACTCCAAGAGCTATATAGGCTGAGATTGTCATTTTAAATCACGTATATCCGACCAATCGGGCAAGGATCGTATTGCAGGTAAGCGGCCGTAAAACAGATCGTCCAATTTAATGGCCAGATACCGGAAAAGCAAATTATTTTTATTACCCCATCTGATAAAGCGATGAAACAGGTCATCGGGATGGCTATAGGGACAGGCACTAATGCACCTTCCGCAATCGGTACCTGAGGTGGTCCAGAAGTGATAGCATTTCTCAGAATCAATCTGCCAACGCTCCTTACCGTCAATGATTTCGCGTGGACCATCGGGTATGGCTGCGGAAGGACAAACCCGGGCACATTTTTTACAATGGTGACAGAAATGAAGTGTGGTTCTGTCGGGGAGTGCATCCCCATAAGAAACAGGCATGTTGGTGGTCACCACAGAGATTCTTACCCGCGGACCAAGACGGGGGGTCATCAGGAGCCCCATCCTCCCAATGGTGCCGAGTCCGGCATCAACAGCTACCAGCGGACAGATCACCTCGTAGTTTCCATCTATATGGGCAGTGGCCTCATAGCCCAGCTCCCTGATCCAGGCAGCCAGTTTCAGGGCGAGAACGCCTGATTGCAGGTACTGTTCAGACGATTCCATTACAGAGGTCCCTTGCGGTGCCGATTGCATCATCCGGTGATCCATCTCCACGGTAAGGGCAATGGCATGTTCATGCCTACGATGAATAGCTTTACCGTTGCGGGGACCTCTTCCTTTGTGGCTGTACAGATGATACTCCTGCAGTCTGGTAAATCCCACGCTATGAGCTCCTGTTCTTTTCAACCAGCTTGAGATAAAACGGCTTGCTTTATGGGGATTTATCTTTACAGGGTTTTCAGAGCTGACTTCAGGTGAATCAGCTGAGGCCGGATCTAAGCCATGAGTCAGCGCCCCCAGAAAATCGATCACTTCAAAATTTGCATTTGCGGCAGCAAAGGTGCCCGTATGGAAATAGCGTGCTGACTTGTTCAGAAGTCCGGCTGCCTGCCTTGACCTGTCATCCGGATCGCGGAATTCGGGATGAAGTTGGTAGTATGAGTTATATGCCTCACTGCCAGGGGCCAGCAGCCTTCTTGAAAGCACCACATCTGCTTCATGAACCCTCTTATCCGGGCGGGGTAGTATAAAGGAGCGGGCTCCTTTAACAGGCAGGAAAAGTACCAGTCCTGTACCCCCAAGGATGCAGAGAATAATCAGTAATAGATTCATCGGGTGTAGTCTCTATGCTGCAATAGTAAAAAAAAATAAGTAATTTGACCCTACTCCACTGAAAGAGGATCTATGAAAAGCATCAGGTATTTGCCGATCCTTGTGTTTATCGCGCTATCGGCACCTGTCCTGCTTGCACAGCAGGGATTTACCAATGAAACCAGGGCCCTTCTGATTCTGGATATCTCCAGATATGTGCTTTTTGATGATGAAGTCCATGATCAGGAGGAATTCTTTATAACCCTTTTGGACAATGACTCAAATCTTTTTTTTGATCTGGATGAGTTGGCAAAAACCAGAAAAAGGATACAGGGTAAAGCAATCCGCATACGTGTATGTACTGAAATTGAAAAACTGGAGCCCGGACAGGTGGTGTTTTTAAACCGGGTGGATGAATTCCGGATTGAAGAACTTATTCAAAAAATTTCGGGAACAAATACACTTTTAATTTCCGAGGGCTACCCTTTCAGGTCCTCCATGATCAATTTTGTTGTCATAGAAGGTGAGCCCAGGTTTGAAGTAAATGAGGAATTAATGATTAAGGAGGGTCTCTATGTTAATGAGTTATTCCTGGCCCAGGCCATAAAAACCAGGGAGGATTGGGAGTCGCTTTACGAGGTAACGGAAGATGAACTGGAACTGGAGAAAAGCATCACCGAACAGCAGTACCTTCTGATCGAACAGCAGCAAGATCAAATACGTGATCAGGATTTGTTAATTGGGGAAAACAGACGAACCCTTGAGAAGCTCAGGAGCGAAATTGAGATCAGGGAAGCCGATATTGAGCAGAAGACTAAGGTGCTTGAACTTCAGGAGCAAAAAATCGAAACCCAAAGGCTTACCATCGACGCCCAGGTTGAAGAGGTAAGTCAGCAACAGGAGATATTGCGAGATCAGGAACAAAGTATCAGGTCAAAAGAAGCATCCATTTCGCAGAAAGAAGAAGAGATCAGGAAACAGGATGAAAAAATTGTTGTACAGGCTGAGGCAATTCAGAAGCAAAAAATAATCATACTGGCAGCCGCCCTTGCTCTTGTGCTTGTATTTGGACTGGTCTATTTTATCTGGCGAAATTACCGGAACAAGAAGAGGGCCAATATCCTGCTTCAGGCTCAGCGGGACCAGATTGCTTATCAAAAGAAGCATATTACCGATAGTATTGAATATGCAAAGAGAATCCAGGCGGCCATTCTGCCTTCCATGGAACTCTTCTCCCACAACCTGGAGCATTTTGTGCTTTTTAAGCCCAGGGACATTGTGAGCGGAGATTTTTACTGGGCTGAAGAGATTGATGGGAAGTACCTGATTGTCACAGCCGACTGTACAGGTCATGGTGTTCCTGGAGCTTTTATGAGTATGTTGGGAATCAGCCTGTTAAATGAAATTATTATCTCAAAGGAGATTAGCATGCCGGATCAGATTCTGAATAAACTAAGGGATAAAATAATCGAATCGCTGAAGCAGGAAAGCGGGAGCATTATCAAAGACGGAATGGATATGACGATCTGTTTATTCGACAGGGCAAGCAATCTGTTGCTATTCAGCGGTGCCAACAATCCACTCTATGTTGTATCTGAAGGCCAGTTAGAACAGATTAAGGGGGATAAAATGCCGGTAGCTATTCACGAAATAATGGAGCCCTTTAAATTACATCAACTTGAATTGAAAAAGGGAGACACCTTCTATACTTTCTCAGATGGATTCGCCGACCAGTTTGGAGGTCCGGCACAGAAAAAGTTCCTGGCCAAGAATTTCAGGAAGCTTTTGCTCTCCATACAGGATCTCTCCATGTTAGAGCAGGGGAATAAGCTGGATGAAGTATTTACAGCCTACCGAAAGGAGGTAGAGCAGGTTGATGATGTTGTAGTAATCGGCGTGAAGGCTTAATAGCAATTCCAGTAAGTGGTGACCCCGTTGATGGTAACCGGCGATGCATCCTCTTTATCCTTTAAATCGTCTCCGCAGAAAGGCAGCGGAGTCCCAAAAGTCTGATTGCCATCAGCATCTTCTGTAACCAATTCGCAGGTCCCGCACTCCTCAATGATATCGCAGGCCGGAATAGCTGCCATGGCGGCAACAAAGACTGCTGAAAATAATATATTTCTCTTTTTCATATGGGTTAAATGCTTTTTATGCAAAAATACAATAAGATGCAGGTAAATTCAATGGTATATACGAAGCATTTTGTCAAAAGGTTCGTGTGAATTCATCCTTATTATTAATTTAGGTATCAGATTCATCATTTACCTATCAAGTGGCCAAGCGAAAAGTCAGAATCCTCAGAATTGGTGGCTGGACTATTGTCGGGATTGTTTCATTGATTTTACTCACAACCCTGGTGTTTTACCTGGGACGGGACTATTTCATGAAGCGGGCTGTGATCTATTTAAATGAGCAACAGCCCGGAGAGGTGCAGATGGGACAGATGAACCTGATTCCATTCCTGAATTTTCCGGATATTACACTGAACCTGCAGGATGTAAAATTCTATGAAAGGGAGTTAGATACAGATAGCACCGCCATGGAACCTATACTCTCTCTGAAAGAGATAGGAGTTACTCTGGACCTGGTAAAACTTATAAAAGGTGGGATCATGGTCTCGGAGGCCCGGTTGAAGGATGGATTTGTGCATGTGGAGATCTACGCCGATTCCATAAGCAACCTGGAGCATGCACTGGGGATCAGGTTTGGTGAGGAAGCAGAAAAAGATACGAGCACAACTACTGCTCCCCTTGCCATTGATCTGGACAAGATAGAGCTGGTCAATGTTCGCGCCCGAATGGATAACCGGGTCAATGATGAATATTTTGATATGGAGGTCAACCAGTTGGAAAGCAGTTTCTCTTACCTGGAGGGGCAGATCCGGGCAGCAATTGAAGTTGATATTTATATAAATATGCTTAAGTATCAAACTATCAATGATCAAATCGATAAGCATATTGCTCTGCAGGGAAGTATTATTTTAGATCCTGTCAGCCAATTACTAGAGCTGGAGCCAAGCAGTTTAAATGTTTCGGGACTTACTTTTGAAACCTGGGGAAAGCTTGATTTAAGATCCACTCCCCGGATCGATCTCGCATTTACAGCCACCAATGAAGGATTGGAACTTTTGAACTACCTGTTCATGGGGATTTTGGATCTGGACGAAATTGAACAGATTGGCGGAGGTAGCATAAACTTAAATGGAACCGTGCAGGGGAATATGGGTGGTGAACAACTACCCGTAGTCCGTGTGAACGGGGAGGCCAAGGACCTGGGGTTCCGAATCAAGCCTGTGAGCAGGGATGTGACGGGCATTTCATTTGGCCTCTTTGCCACCAACGGAAGTAAAAGTGACTTAAGTGAGGCTTATCTGGACCTTCAGGACTTTAAGGCACAATTCCCGGAGGGTAGTATATATAGCAATATAAGTGCTAGTAATATAAAATCACCTGAATTAAATATTGAAGTAGATTGTGCTGTAAATCTGGAAGGGCTTGAGGAAATGTTTAAAAAGGAAAGTCTCAGCAGTTTATCCGGCTCTGTGGCCATAAAGGGAGAGGTGAGCGGTTCAGTGAATCGGAATTCCGGTAATTTTCTGAATGAAGGTGGCTCTTTGAAAGCTATTTTTAAGGATGTCGCTTTTGTGATGAACCACGACAGTATTAACCGGGATAGCCTCAAAAACATAAATGGAGAGTTGGTGTTGCACGATACTATTGTCAAAGCTGAGAAGCTATCCCTGGCAATAAACGGGAACCTCTTCGATGTAGGTCTTTCTTCCGAGAATCTGCTGCTCTATCTTCTCGATTATGACAGGGATATCACTGCCGGAATTTCCCTGGCCTCAGCCCGGTTCAATCCGGCTAGTCTCCTTCGGGATAGTTCCATCGCAGATAGTTTTGGGGAGGAGATACAGGACTTTTATTTTAGTGCGGGGGCTGTGATAGAAAAAGGGGAACTGGATGATTTTTTAGAGTATGACTCTATTCCTTATTTGGAAATTACCCTGGACAGTTTTGGCGTTTCTATGCCTATGCTTGCTGATATTTCCCGGGTAGGAGCCTCTCTGTCTTTTGGTCCGGATTCAATATCCTTGCATCGTCTGGCAGGAACTATCGGGGAAAGTTCATTTGACTTATCCGGGGTACTGATCAATTACGTGGCTCTTACCGGTGGTGATTCGGGGGAATATATTTCTCTTGATTTTAATATTTCTTCGGACCTTATGCGGGCCGAGGATCTCCTTACCCTAAATGATAAGTTTCTGCTTCCACAGACCTACGATACGGAACACCTTGAAAATTTCAGGATGGCAGGCAGGGTGGAGGCACCCGCAGCCGGACTGATTCACGACAGTATATCAATGGACTTTGCAGTGGGCATTGAGAACCTTGGATGGAAATTCAGATACTATCCAGAGGTCTTTAAAAATTTCCTTATACAGATGAAGAGGGAAGGTGATTTGCTGCTAATAGATCAATTTCAGGGCAGCATTGGAGAGAATAACCTGAGTTTATCCGCATCTATTGGGAATTTTACCGATTCACTGGTGGAAAATATGTATGGAAGTCTTGAATTGTACTCCGATCTGCTCGATTTTAACCAGCTGCTTAATTACGAGCAACCAGAGAATGGAGAGGAGGCAGGGAGTAAGGATAGCTCCGAAGTCAGGGAGCCTCCCAAATTGTACGAGGTGGAGTATCCCCAGTTCGACTTCACGGTCAATATTGGCGAAGTGCGTTATGCCAAGCATACGATATATGGAATGAATGGCAAATTTAGAACAAGCAGGGATAAGATATTTTATCTTGACCAGTTTAGCATTTCTCCGGAGGGAAGGGGGAACCTTGAGTTTAATGGGCAGTTAAATATTTCAAACCCGGAACAATACATTCTCAGTGCCGATCTGAATCTGAAAGGGATCGATATCGGCGACCTGAACCTGGAGCTTGAGTCCGGTGATACCGTTTACACACTGAAGGATAATTTTAAAGGACTAGTGGATGCCAGAGGGCTGGCGGAAATCTTCATAACTCCTGAACTGAATGTGGATATGCCTGCTTCTACCGCACAGTTTAACGTCACGGTTAACGATGGGGCATTAATAAATTTTACACCTTTACAAGCTGCCGGAAAATTTCTGGATAGCAAGGATCTGAATAATGTAAGGTTTGCAAAAGTAAGAAACAGTTTTACCCTGATGGATTCAAAGATTATCATCCCTTTGATGAATGTGGAATCGACCGTGGGACAGATGCTTATCCAGGGAGAACAGGGTCTGGATGGGAGCTATCTTTATCTGGTGCGAGTCCCTCCGAAGCTGGCCAGGGAAGCAGCAAGAAGCGCCATGTCGGAAGGTTCAAAAGATGACGGAGAAGATCAGATCAGCCAGATGAAGCGGGGAGATTTTCTGGGGATTACTGTTTGGAGCAACGGTACAGAATCGGATTTTAAACTGGGAGACAGGCGGGATAAGTTCAGGGAATGAGGGAGATTCGTTTTGCGTTAGGATATATGCCGCACCGCTTATGGGGGAGCATAATACAGGCACAGGTACTTGAAAAGGAACCCGGGAAAGAATTTTACACCCCGGGAGAGTATATACAGAACGATAGTTCCACTGTGGCCTATCAACGCCTCAGTCCTATGCAGAAGGAGGTGCTCCGGCTCATGGATGAATATAGCGACAGGAATCTTCACCGGATTTTTTCCAGACACAAGACCGTAAAGCAGTTTCAGGATCAGGTAGACGGCACCACCATCAGTAATCACATAAGGCCTTATATTGAAAAGCAGCTCTTTGCCATTCTTGAAATTGCCAGGGACAACAGGATCCCGGTTTTCGTCAAGGAGAAAAGCAGCAGAAATATTTTCCCGGAGGACTTTCTTAAGCTGGAAAGGGTAGCGGCAGCCCCTGTTTTTATTTTCAGGTACCAGGAACAACTTTCCTACGCCCTCTTCCTTCACCATGGGGAACACCAGTTGATTCTGAAGGATAGTCCGCTTGAGATTGTATGCAATGATCCAAGCATCATCATCCTTGGCGATACCCTCTATTTTATCAGATGAGATAGATGGAAAGAAATTGATGCCTTTTATGACCAGGGACCGGATTGAAATTCCTCCCCAGTTTGAAGGCAAATACTTCTCAAGCTTTGTAAGAAATACCCTTCGGGATTTTCATACCCTGACCGAAGGGTTTGAGGTAAGAACAATCAGCCCTTCCCGGAAAGCTGAACTGATTCTGGAAATTGGAATTTCAAATAAACCTGTCTGGATCCTGCAGTTTCATTACAATAGTTATACAGTATCACGAGAAAGTCCCACAAAGCGTTTTGTAAACTATCTGGGAAAAGCAAAAGGAAATGCTTTTGAGAAATTTGAACGGGATGATGCCTGGGAACAGGAGATGGTGGACATGCTGAATGAGGTGGGACTTCGCTCAAGGGATGAGCACACTTTTTATTTAAATAATAAGTTTAATATTGATGATGTAAATAACATATATTCAGCTATTAACTTCATTAATGAATATGGCCCGTTTTTACAGGATTCGGGCATCAGGATCAGCCAGAGACTGAACCGGGAGTACTACCTCGACAAGATTGAACTGGACATTGAATCAAAAGAGAAGGCCGACTGGTTTGATATTTACGGAATAGTCAGGCTGGGCGATCTGGAAATCCCCTTTCTCTCACTGAAATCCCATCTTCTTGAAGGAAACAGGGAATACATCCTTCCGGGTGACAGGATATTCATCTTGCCCGAAGCCTGGTTTGCCCGCTACCGGTCCATGTTTGAATTTGGGAAATCCACCGGGGAGCGTATCCGTATCCACAAACAGCACTTCTCCCTGGTGGATGATTCAGTGCGAGGTTTTCATACGGAAACTCTGGAGAAACTGGAGGGGCTGTACAGTGTGGAATCCCTTCCCGAAACTGAACTCCCTGATGGTTTGGACGCTTCCCTGAGATCTTACCAGATGGAAGGCTTCAAATGGTTGTGTTTTCTGCAAAAAAATGGTTTTGGAGCCTGCCTTGCAGATGATATGGGCCTGGGAAAAACCTTGCAGGCCATCGCTGTCCTTTTGCGTTCCAGGGAAAAGGGAAGGGAGACAGCCCCAGACTCAAGAGAGCAGGAGAAACTTACTTCACTGGTTGTTGTCCCCGCCTCCCTGATTCATAACTGGACGAGGGAGTGCCGGCGCTTCGCACCCGCATTAAAAGTGCTGAGCCATGTGGGCATGCAGCGAAACCGCGAGCTGACTAATTTCTCCTATTATGATGTGGTTTTGTCTACCTACCATACGGTACGCCAGGACAGCATGAAGCTAAGCACTTTCCCTTTTCACTATATTATTCTGGACGAGAGCCAGATGATTAAGAATTCCTTATCCAAGCTCTACAATGCAATTGTGTCCTTGCAGTCAGATCATAAGGTGGTTCTCACGGGGACCCCCATTGAGAATTCATTGACCGATTTATGGTCACAGATCAATTTTGTAAATCCCGGCTTACTGGGCACACTCAGCTTTTTCAAAAGAAGTTTTGTTCAGCCCATTGAAAAGAAGGGAGATGAGGAGAGAGAGGAAAAACTCAAGGAGCTGATCAGTCCTTTTATCCTCCGACGCACCAAAAAAGAAGTTGCCCTGGAACTGCCTCCCCTGTATGAGCAGGTGCGTTATGTAAATATGTCTGAATCGCAGCTCAGATTATACGAGGAAGAAAAATCGCAGGTGCGAAATGCCATCCTGGAGAATTTCGAGGAGGTGGGAATGGAAAAATCATCCATGATGGTGCTTCAGGCCCTGACCCGTCTTCGTCAGATTGCCAACCACCCCGACCTGCTGGAAGAGTTTAGCGGAGAAGAATCGGGGAAGTTTGAGGAAGTATACCGGGATATCGAAAGTGTTATTTCGGAAGGACATAAAGTGCTTATCTTCTCTTCCTTTGTGAAGCACCTCGACCTGTTCAGGACTCGCCTGGAACACGATGGAATCGGATATGCCTACCTCACCGGATCCAGGAACCAGCGTCAGCGTGAGGAAGCCGTTACTGAGTTTCAAACCAGGGATTCCTGCCCGGTCTTTTTAATTTCCTTGAAAGCCGGGGGAGTGGGGCTGAACCTGACAGCCGCCGATTATGTATTCATCCTGGATCCCTGGTGGAATCCTGCGGCAGAAATGCAGGCTCTCAGCAGGGCCCACCGGATGGGCCAGGAGAACAGGGTCTTTGTTTATCGCTTTATTTCCAATGATTCAATCGAGGAGAAGATTCAGCGTTTGCAGGAGCGTAAACGTGAACTGGCTGAAACTTTTGTCACCTCAAATAATCCTTTAAAATCTTTGTCGGAGAAAGAGTTGATGGAACTATTTTCTTAAAGGGAAGGAGAAGGTTCAGAACCTCCAAACGACAGTGGCCATGGCTCCACCCGGCAGAGGAGAGATCCCCATGGATAGGGCGGAATAGTCGTTTTGATCCATTTCCCGGGCAGTCTCCGCCCTGGAGAATGCATAGCTGGTCATGGCAATAATACTTGCCGAGCCAAGGATTCCGCTGGCGATGGTCAGGGGCAGGTTGGCTCCCCTGTCGGTGGTAAAACCATAAAGGGCCATCGAGGTGGGAACGATGGAAAGGGCATATAGGACCCAGCCAAGCTTGGCTCTCGGGTGGGAAAGCTCTTTTGAGATTTCCACGGAACGGCCTCCGGCAAAGATCAGGGGAGGAGCCGCGAGGATCATGACTGATGCCGGAATTCCGGCATATCCTGCGTTCCACTCATTTATCAGGGCAGATACAAACATCAGGACCAGTACGGAAGGAGCAGTGACATATCCAATAGTTACAGCTTCGTCGGCCCAGCCAGTGGAAATTGAACCTATTGAGATGGGTTCACTCATTGCCGGGCCGTACGCCTCCAATTGTTGAGCTGTCAACTGGCTGAAAGTGATGCATAGGAGAATCACAATGAGAATGGACCTCTCTCTCGCCATAAATAATTTTTTTTGCAAGTTACTTATAAAATTTCTTGTTCAGATCTTACCTTTATTCCATGCGTGAATGTTTAATTCGGGAACTGGAATTCAGAACCAGCCGGTCGTCCGGTCCGGGCGGTCAGCATGTGAATAAAACCGAGTCCCGGGTCGAACTCTTATGGTCACCGCAGGAATCGGCTTGCCTGAGTGAGGCACATAAGATGATGGTGCTGAGCCGTTTGAAAAACCGCATTAGCAATGAGGGAATCCTGCAAATGCATTCAGAAAAGTACAGATCTCAACACCGAAACAGGACGGAAGTAACAGAACGCTTCCTGGAACTCGTAATTGCCAGCCTGGTGCCGGTGAAGAAGCGCAGAGCCACCAGGCCCACACGGTCCAGCGTGGAGAAGCGGATTCAAAGTAAGAAGATCCGCGGAGAGATTAAAAGATCACGCAGGAAGGGGCCAGAGAAATAACCCAGTATCACCTAATAGCTTTATCAGCTTTTATCAGCCGATCCAATGTATTGGTATTTAATATATTAAGAATTCCCGACCTGGCTTCTTCCCATACATCATGCATGGCACATGTATGGTTGAAAGGGCATTTTTCAAATCCCATAATACATGTTCCAAGCACACCAGGGCCCTCTACCGATTCGATAATTTCGGCCAGCACGATCTGGGTGGCTGGCTTTTGTAACATGAATCCGCCATTACGACCCTGGGTACTGGAGATGAATCCGCTCTTTGAAAGGCTGGTTAGCAGTTGCCGCAGGTAGGGCCAGGGTATCTCCAGAATTTCATGCAATTTTTTGGCTGAATATTTTTCCCCATCATGCCTGGCCATGAAGCTGAGCACCGAGATTGCATAAGATGTGGTTTTACTAAAGTTCATTCTTTACAATTAAGGAGTGAAATTAATAATTCCGGTCAATCTGATGATTATACATGTTTATCTTTGTCCGAACCGATGACGATTTATGCCTGAAATATCTCCAAAAATATCGCTGGTGCTGCCATTCTATAATGCTGACAGGACGCTTGCCAGAGCTCTTCAAAGTATTTCGAAACAGGATATTACCGATTTTGAATGCCTTATGGTAGATAATAACTCAAGCGATAAGAGCAGGGAAATTGCTGCTGAATGGAAGAGTCTCGATCCAAGATTCAGGCTTGTGGAAGAGAAGAGACAGGGAGTTATGTTTGCCTCCAACAGGGGATGTGAACTGGCCCGGGGAGCATATATAGCCAGGATGGATGCCGATGATGTGGCCCTGCCATGCAGGATCAGATTGCAATCTGAATTCCTGGATAAACATACTGATTACGGCGCAGTGGCCGGACTTGTAAATCATGTGGGAGATCCGGAAAGCACTGGTGGATTTCTGCGATTCGTGGAGTGGAGTAATTCACTGGTTTCATACGATGAGATATATAACAGGCGCTTTATCGAGGCTCCCATTGTGAATCCTACGGCCATGTGGCGGCGGGAGACGATGGAGCAACACGGATTATATCTTTCGGGGGATTTCCCGGAGGATTATGAAATGTGGCTGCGATGGCTGGACCGGGGTGTAAAGATTGCCAAAGTGCCCGAGGTGGTACTGGACTGGCACGATTCGGAAGGGAGACTGACCCGTACGGATCCCATTTACAGCGACAGGGCCTTTTATGAAATAAAGAGTCTGTACCTGGCTAAGTACTTAAGTGAGCATAATCCCTTTCACCCCCATGTAGCCATCTGGGGGGCCAGCAGAATTTCGCGTCGAAGGGCAAAGATCCTGGAGCAACAGGGGGTCCGGATTGCTACCTATATTGATACCAAGAAAAGCAGGCAGCTGGACAGGGAGCTTGTCTACTACGAAGATCTGCCGGAAGCTGGGTCCATGTTTATTCTCACCTATATTCGACAAATGGATAACCGGGAGAAAATCCAGGCTTTCCTGGAGTCTCGCGGATATAAGGAAGGAAAAAACTACCTGCTGGTTTCATGAAATTTCTTACATTTAAGTTCTTCGAACCAACTTTCAACTTTATAAAGCTAATACTATGCAACGCAGATCTTTTCTTAAAAGCAGTGCGGTAGCTACCGGAGCATTAGTAACCGGTGGAATGGCGCATGCCTCAGCAGCTTCGGCAACGGCTGCAGGTAAACATCAATTTAAACTGAAATATGCCCCCCATTTTGGTATGTTCAAACACTCAGCCGGGGAGAATCTTATGGACCAGATCCAGTTTATGGCAGATGCGGGATTTACTGCCATGGAAGATAATGGCATGAAGGAAAGAGAGGTGCACATACAGGAAAAGATTGCCAGCAAAATGGCCAACCTGAACATGGAGATGGGAGTATTTGTGGCTCATTCCATTTACTGGAGCGAACCCAGCCTGACCAGTGGAAAAACGGATAAACTGGACCAGTTTCTGTCAGAGATCAAGGAGTCGGTTGAGGTTGCCAAACGGGTTAATGCCCGCTGGATGACCGTGGTTCCCGGGTTTGTGGATTTACGGAAAGACATGGATTACCAGACAGCCAATGTGGTGAATGCTCTGAGACGTGCGTGTGAGATCCTGGAACCACATAAACTGACCATGGTACTGGAGCCCCTGAATTTCAGGGATCATCCCGGCCTCTTTTTGAATAAGATGGCACAGGGATTTTCTATTTGTAAAGCTGTTAATAGTCCGTCCTGTAAGATTCTGGATGACCTCTATCATCAACAAATCCATGAAGGAAACCTGATTCCCAATATCGATCTGGCATGGGATGAAATTGGCTACTTCCAGATGGGTGACAATCCAGGCAGGAAGGAACCCACCACCGGTGAGATCAATTACCTGAACGTGTTCAAGCACATCCATAAGAAAGGATATACCGGAATTATGGGGATGGAGCACGGAAATTCCATGCCTGGTAAAGAAGGAGAGCTGGCGCTCATTGAGGCCTATGCCAAAGTGGACAGCTTCTAGAATAGTTCAAAGGGAAATTATACCGCGAAGTGGTTATTCCCCTTGGGAAAAATCCCAGTTCGCTTATAAAACATCCCTTTGAAACTCAACAGAGTTTTAAAAAACAGGAGGAAAAGAAAAACCGGGTTGCTCAGGAAGGGCAACCCGGTTTCTTTATAGGATAAAATTACATTATAACTCTGCAGCTGATCCGGCAATGGGGATGGTTTTATCCATATCTACCGGACCCCAGGCAAGTTCTCCTTGGGACCAAGTTTCCAATCTGCACCCATCATCTCTTCCCAGGTCACCTTTTCTACCAGTGTATGCAGCCGTGCCGCCCCATAATAGCAGTCAGGTTTGACTTGGCCGTTTCTTCGGCTTCCACGATCTGGTTTCCAGTGCGGATGGCATTTACCAGGTCGATATGCTCCTGTACATAGGGATCATTTTCAAGGCGTTCTCCCTCCGCATTTTCCGGAGAGGTGTATTCATAGAGAACATTGGCTTCATTATCAAAAAGGTGTTGCCTGTCATCTCCAGCAATCATTAAGCCTTTTGCACCCCTGATGTGCTCACTCACGCTGTTTGCACAATCATTTATCTGACGGCACATACTGCCCATATGAATCTGCTTGTCATATACAAAATCAATGGCTGAAATTGTCGTAGCAATCACCCGTAAGCCTTCTTAGTCTGGAACCCATCCCTACCGCTTCAACGGGAGTCTTGCCCATAAACCAGTTACTCACATCGATGTTGTGAATGTGCTGTTCCACAATATGATCTCCTGAAAGCCAGGTCCAGTTCACCCAGTCACGGATCATATATTCCATTTCGTTCATCCCTGTCTGTGGCTTCACGTGCCATAGTTTTCCCATGTTCCAGTATACATTGGTGGCCGCAATGTCTCCAATCATGCCTGCCTTTACCCGTGCATAAAGATTTTGATAGGACCACTGGTGGCGCCGCTGTGTTCCGGTAACCACACATAATACCTGCTGCTTCAGCCTGCTTGGATGCAGCCATAATGGCCCGGGCTCCTGCCGGATCAACGGCCACTGGCTTCTCCATAAACACATGCTTTCGCGCTTCCACACAGGCCTGGAAATGCTCGGGGCGGAAGTAGGGTGGAGTGGCAAGGATCACAATATCCACATCTGGCTTCGATAACCCTTTTATAGGCATCAAATCCGGTGAAACACATGGAATCGTCCAATTCAACACCTTTCCTCTTCCTTCAGCTCTTGGCGAAATTTGTCAAGCCTGTCCTGGAAATACATCCCCGGCAGCCACAATATTGAGGTTAGGACCTGCTCAAGGTGGTTGATTGCAGCACCAGTTCCTCGTCCGCCACAACCAATCACACCTGCTTTAAGAGGTTCTCCGTCAGGAGCGGTAGCAAGAAAGGAGGGTTCCACGACCTCGCTGGTAGCGGCTTCCTCAGGTGAACAAGATCTGATTAATTGACTTGCGCCAATGACACCAATGGCACCGATGGCTGCAGTGTTCTCTAAGAATCTTCTTCTACTTGTTTTGTTAGTTGGTTTCATATTTATTGGTCTTTTGGATATAATAAGTTAAGTAAGTTATGCATTATTCATTAACAGGAGCTTCATTATATTCACAAACTACCCTGAAGCCCACATGGAAACAGTCGGAATACCACCATTTGCTTTTGGGGATCTGCGGATCAGTTTTTAACCATGCATCGGTCTGGGTGTAATCCCTGGCAGCACTTCTCACACGGTCGGCCCCATCCTTGTATGAGCCTCCTCTAATAACATATTCTTCTCCTTCAGCCGGTCCTGCTTGGATTTGATATTACTCCCTCGGGATAGTTTGCATAGGTATCCGGGGAATACCAGTCGGCACAAAACTCAGCCACATTTCCAAGCATATTAACCAGGCCAAAGGGATTTTCCTGGATCTCATCCGGATGAGCAGATCTGGCCATGCTGTTTTCAGCATAATTGACATAGCTATTTATTCCGCTCGTATCAACACCGAAGAGCTTATTTCTAAGCCCCTTCTTCACATATCGCTTAGGATCTCCCTCAAAAAAGTAGGGTGTGGAGGAGCCTCCGCGTGCGGCATACTCCCATTCAGCTTCAGTGGGGAGCCTGTAGGTTTTACCCGTAATTTTTGATAACCACTGACAATACACCTCCGCAGCCTGGGGGGTCATGGACATGGCAGGCATTTTTCCTTTTCCCCATCCCTGGTCAGGGGCTCCGTAAGGTGGAGTGGGCCCTGAAATGGCATCAACATCTCCATTAACCGCATTCAGGTAGGTGTCTGTGGTTTTTCCCTGTGCCCCGGTCTGCTTAAAGAAGGCCAGGTATTCACCCCAGCTTACCTCAATCTTCGCCATAAAGAAGGGATCCACTTTCACTTCTATTACGGGCCCTTCGTCAACATTCCGGAAAGGTTCTTTTTCGGGACTTCCCATCTGGAAAGAGCCTCCGGGAATGGCCACCATTTCAAAACTAATGGCAGAACCTACAATTTGTTCGGTAAAATTATTGAAACCATCCATCACACCAGGCTCCAGGAATACTTCGGTGTCGACCGTTTCTGTGATTCCAAAATCAACATTTTTTGCATGCAGCCTGTTGGGATCATAGTGCCCAACGGTAATGTGGCAGTTAATACAGTGTAATTCTCCTGCCTGTTCTTCATAGTAGAGATGTGCCTCACGTCCCTCCTTTGTCAGCCCAAGCGGATAATTGTTCTGGTGACAGTGGATACAGGAGGATTCAAAAACATGACCCCTGGCATGGTCAATTTGTGATTTTTCTTCCCAGTTAAAGCTGGCAGAATCTTTAAAAGTATTTGACCATAAATCGCGAATACCGGTTTTTGCCTTCTCTACCAGGTAGCCTTTCGCCATGGGGAGGAAGGTGACAATCTACACAATGCACCTGGATGCCCCGGGGATTGTCATAATGGGTGGAGCGTTTCCAGCTTATGGTTGAATGGGGATGCACATGGCAGGAATTGCAATATTCATTGGTCGATGTTTTTACTACTGCTTTGCTACCCAGGAAGATAAGCAGGCATGCAATGAGCATTCCGAGCAATAATATCCATTTGCTCTTTTTATTTCTTTTCCATCTCATAATCAGCGAGCTTAAAGAAAGTGATTTTTGTTCTCAGATTCAAGAAAGATGTATTTTGAACACTTATTTAAATAGATTCTATCAAAACAGAAGCAGGGCCGATAAAAGGGTGGTGACTATCACCAGGATACGGTAGAATTTTTCAGGCAAAAGACGGACCAGCCAGATGCCAAGAAATGCCCCTGCAGCGATGGCAGGGATAATCAGAACATCCAGTATAAATGAGTTCATGGTGATGGTCTTCCAGGACCAGATGTGCAGGGGTACTTTGGAAACATTTACGATAAAAAAGAACCAGGCCCCCGTTCCGATATAGATGTTCTTGGGTAAGCGCATGGAGAGCAGATAGAGGGCCATGACCGGGCCGGCAGCATTTCCGATCATGGTTGAAAAGCCACCCAGGAGCCCCATTGTTCCTGCAAACCATCTTGATTGCGGGATTTTCAGTTTATCGGACCTGATATCCCGCCATACGAGGATGGCGATACCACCAATGACAAGCACAGCAAGCAGCCTGTTGAAGCTCTGGTCCGAAATGTTTTTACCCACGAGAGTGGCGGCAATGATGCCTGCAAATGCCCAGGGAAGCAAGCGGAGAATATGCTTCCACTGAGCATGTCGGTGATACCAAATAACCGCAAAAATATCTGCAAAAATCAGGATGGGAAGCAGAAGTCCCACCGATGGCCGGCCTCCAAATGCATTGGCAAGGAGGGGGACCACCATCAGCCCCACTCCGGAAATGCCGGTCTTGGCCATACCAATAAGCAGGCCACTCAGACCCAGAATAATCCACTGCAGTGTGGTCAGCTCATATGACTGGATGAAGTCTGCCAGGTCAAATCTTAATAAAGATCTTCTTTCGGTAGAGGATCAGGGCTGGAACGAAAATAATCAGCATATAGAGCACTGCATAGAGCATGGAAGCAAATTTGGGATCAAATCCGATGCTGGTCAGACCACTCATAAATGAATCGTTGAGCGAGGCTCCCCCGATTTTCAGGTTGTAGAAGACCAGGGTCAGTACTCCGGCCAGCACATAGGAAGTGATAGCATTGGCCCCGTAGACCCTCCCCAGGAAGGTCCACTTCTTGTATCCCCACATATCAACCACCAGGATGCATGTTGCCAGTCCGAGGGTGCCCAGCCCCGAGGTGTAGAGCACATAAGAGCTGGTCCAGATATTTTTGTTGATGGGGAAAAACCAGTTCCAGAGTCCGCCTGCCAGGAACATGGAAAATCCAAGGAAATAGAGCCATACCAGCCTCTTGTTTTCATCCTTGATCGACAGGTAGAGTTTACCGACTAACATCCCAATCATTCCGGAAACAATGGCCGGGAAGGTGCTGAGGATGCCTTCCGGATCCCAGGTTTTCTGCCACATATATCCGGGCAGGAAGAGTGTGTCGAAGTAATTGGCCCAGTTTTTTTCCGGGACCGAAAGATCCGGTTTTCCTATGCCCGGCACCGGGATATAAGCCACCCAGATCCAGTACACCACAAGGATGCCCACAGCTATTCGTATCTGTTGTTTCCAGTTCGTATTCAGGAACAAAAGCGCACAGGCCAGGAAGACAAAGGCAATTCGTGGAAGTACTCCCACCCAGCGGATGTTACTGAAATCAAACTCGGGAAATAGCCAGAGAAATATTCCCAGCAGGTAAATATTCAGGGAGCGGATAAAGATCTTTTTATAGAGACTTTTCTTTGGAGCGCCGGCATCCATGCGTTTGCTATAGGCCAGGGCAATGGAAACCCCTACGATAAACAGAAAAAAGGGAAAGACCAGGTCTGTAATGGTGCATCCGTTCCAATGGGCATGAAGCAGAGGCCGGTATACACTATTCCAGCTGCCGGGATCGTTAACAATCACCATGGCAGCAATAGTAAAACCCCGGAGGGCATCCAGGGAAGTTAATCGATTCGATTTTTGAGGGGCAGTCGTCTCGCTCATTTTTCGTAATGTTAGAGGTTTTTGTAGTTTTGTTGCCGTACTAAACTACAAAGAAAAGCAGAATATAAAATTACTTCCCATGAAAAGATCACTCCTATGGCTTATGATTCCCATTTTGGCCTTATCCTGCAAGCAGATGAAACAAACAGACAATACAAATGACAGTAAAGTTGGTCTGACCTGGAGTTTCCAGGGAAATAATGTTGAAGAAGGATACCACAGTGCGGTATTTGTTCTGGAGAACCAGGGGGAAACAGCCCTGTCCGACAAAGGATGGGCTCTTTATTACAGCCAATTGGGTTTGGGTGTAATAGATGAATCTGTGACCGGGAATGTGCGTATTGAGCATATCAACGGAAATTTGCTGAAGATTTCTCCCCTGGACGGATTCAGCCTGGAACCTGGCACTTCGGTTGAAATTGCATACCACAAGCCAGGTTCTCTGTTCCTGGAATCAGAGGCTCCCCTTAGTCCTTACCTGGTTTACAATAAGCCGGAGGATGGGACCAGTGTGGCGCTTGTTATTGCTGATTACAGTGTCCTTCCGTTTCCTTCCCTGGAGAAGATTTATCCTGCGGCTATGGGTATTAAACTTCCCGATGCAGCCTGGGTCTATGGGAAAAACCTGTCCAATTCCCTTTTGAACCCAGGAGAACTGGGTCAGCTTATACCCAGCCCTGTGAAAGAGGCCTATTCGGGTGAGACCGTAGTCTTGAGAAAAGATGTACTGATCAATTATCATGAGGGGCTGGATACAGAGGCTGGCTATCTCTCTGAAATGTTGAGGCAATTGACCGGCTCTGCCCCAAAGATTAACGTGGGAAGCGAAAAAGGCCCTGGAATGATTACCCTGTTTATTGATGAGATGCTTAATAGTCAGGAAGCATACCAGTTACTTACCAGCAATGAAGAAGGAATTGTAGTTGTGGGCGCTGATAAGGCAGGAGTCTTTTATGGAATTCAGACCCTTCTATCCCAATTTCCGCCGGAAGCATGGGCCAATCCAAGTCCCAGGCCGGAAATAAAATCTGTGTTCGTCACGGATCGGCCTGAGTTTGCCTACAGGGGATTCATGCTGGATATCGCCAGGAATTTCATAGAGCCTGATGATATTAAGAAACTGATCAGGGTAATGGCTTATTATAAACTGAATAAGCTGCATCTGCATATGACCGATGATGAAGGTTGGAGGTTGGAGATCCCTTCATTGCCCGAATTAACTGAAGTAGGTGCTTACAGGGGACATACCACAAATGAAAGGGATCACCTGATCCCAGCCTATGGATCGGGACCCGATCCCAATGAGAAAGGAAATCACGGAAGCGGGTACCTCTCCAGGGAGGACTTCATCGATCTCCTTAAATTTGCAGATGCTCACCATATTGAGCTTATTCCTGAAATCAATATGCCAGGTCATGCCCGGGCTGCTATTTACTCCATGGAGGCAAGGTATGATCGTTTGATGAAGGAGGGAAAACAGGAAGAAGCCGAGATGTACAGGCTGATAGATCCCAAAGATGACTCAAAATATAACTCAGCACAGAATTTCGACGATAATGTTGTTTGTGTATGCTCTGAAGGTCCCTACAGGTTTTTTGAGACTGTTGTGGATGAGGTGAGTGCCATGTATGAGGAAGCTGGACTTTCCCTGATTACGCTGCATACAGGGGGTGATGAGGTCCCTCAAGGAGTCTGGGAGGGCTCACCCGTTTGCCAGACCTTCATGAAGGAGCATCCTGAATTCGGAAATTATGAGAACCTGCAGGCCTATTTTGGAGGCAGAATCTTCGAGATCCTGGAGAAAAAGGACCTGGTGATGGCAGGATGGGAAGAGATTGTTATGAAAAAGGACGATGAAGGGAAATGGATTCCCAATGCGGAGTTTTTGGGAAAGAATATGCTTCCCTATGTATGGAATAGCATTTATGAGAACCTGGATCTGGGCAACAGGCTGGCCAATGCCGGATTCCCGGTGATACTTTGCAATGTGAACAATTTCTACTTTGACCTGGCCTACAGCCATCATCCGGCCGAAAGGGGGCTTTACTGGGGTGGATTTGTAAATACACGCAGCGCATTTGACTTTGCACCATTTGATGTCTTTAAATCTACCCTGGAAGACAAATGGGGAAATCCCTATGACCTGCAAAAAGATTTTAAAGGGATGACACGACTAAGTGTGAATGAAATATGACCGAATTATCGGACTGCAGGCGGAGCTCTGGAGCGAAACCGTAAAGGGCGGTACCATGGCTGAATATTACTACCTGCCGAAATTGATTGGATTTGCTGAGCGAGCCTGGTCTGGCCAGGCCTCCTGGGGAAGGATCAGCGACCGGGAAAAGCGGATTGCTGCCATGGATCAGGAATGGAATCGTTTTGCCAATATCGTTGGTCAGCGGGAATTGCCCCGGCTCGATTACCTTCATGGCGGGTACAATTACAGGCTTCCACCTCCCGGAGCTGTCATCAAAGAAGGCAAGCTTTATGCGAATATCGATTTTCCGGGACTTACCATCAGGTATACAACGGACGGATCGGAACCTGGAGCAGATTCACCAATCTATTCCGGCCCGGTTGAGGTGTCGGGAAAGGTCTTGTTAAGATCATTTGATACCCGGGGCAGGGGAAGCAGGAGTTCCGTGGTGGAATAGCCCTGGGGCTCAGGAATTATTTTTTGATGTATTTGTCGTTTCTGCCGATTCCCTCCAGGATCATGGGAATGGATTGCTCCAGGCGTTGTTGCCTGGTCTCCTCCCTTTTGGCCGAGCCGATATGTTCTGCGTAATCTCTTCTTTTGGATAGAGACAGGGACTCAAACTGATCTTTCAGAGCCGGATTATTTCTGAAAGCAAGGCTCAGTTCCTCAGGGATTACTATAGCCTTGTTCCTCTGGACTTTGATCTCCTTTCCCTCTTTCTGGTTTTGAATAGCCTCTTCCAGGTAAGACAGGATCAATTCCCTGTTATTCTGTATCTCATTGGCCGAGGAAAACCTCCATTGTCTGAGGCCCTTTGTGACCCCTTCCCGGGCATTGATCAGTTTGCCGGCACTGTCTTTCAGGAAAACGCCCTGGTAAAACCAGATTCCGGTCCACGATTTAAAGGCGCTGAAGCCAGCCACATTTTTACCCTTCAGGGTATAGACAGGCATGCCCCATTTTATGGTCTCTTCCAGGATGGTGGAAGCAAATAGCTCCCGAAGCATATCCAGGGACTCTTTCCAGCCCCCGCGGGAAGCAATATAATCATCAACGCTGGCAACTTTTTTCATTACTCATATTTCAACGATTCAGTTGGATTTTTGTTCGCAGCCCGGAGAGTCCTAAAAGATTAAGAATACTAAATTTGTTTATTTCTGCTTACTTGCCGAAAAAAGGCCAGAATGCAGATACTGATCATGGGATAAGTCTGGAAACGGAGTTAGTTTATTGATGTGTGTAAGCCCTATATCTTACAAATGGAATCAATATCTTTGATGCTCGAAAAACGAATCCTATGAGAATACTGATACTATGCACCGGCAACAGCTGCAGGAGCCAGATGGCCGAAGGTTTTTTAAGATCCTTTGATCCTGCATTGGAAGTTATGAGTGCCGGAACAGAGCCTTCGGAGCAGGTACATCCCAAAGCAGTGATTGTGATGAAGGAGCTTGGGATTGATCTTTCCGACCATTATCCTAAAAAGGTCGATGAATATCTGAGTGAAGCATTCGATTATGTGATCACCGTTTGTGGTCATGCAAAAGAGAACTGTCCGGTCTTTTTGGGTGAGGTAAAACACCAGCTGCATATTGGTTTTGATGATCCGGCAGAGGCCATGGGGACTGAGGAGCAGATCCTGGGAGAATTCAGGAGAATCAGGGATGAGATTCGCGTGCGAATGCAAGTTTTCTTAGACAGCCTCTAACTATTTCGCAGAGATATACTTTCTTAGATCTGAAACCAGGATGTTGTTTAGTTCCTGTTGATTTTCGGGACTGGTTTCGGCAAATACAAAGCCGAAAACAGAATATTTCACCACATCCATCTTTCTTATTACCAAAGGATTCTCAAAATCTTTCCCCAGCGAGATCATAATCAAAAGATTCTATTTCGTCGGGGGCGTATCCCGAGTTATTATTCAGGACTATAATACTGAAGTTCTTATTTTCCTTTTCTTTAAAAACCTCTTCCCAGTCAGGTTTCTCATTTTTAAAGTAAAATTCGTAGGGACTAAATCCGGTGGAGATGCCCAATAAATCGGCGGTTGTGCACCAACCCCCGAACCGCAGTGGATTAATCTCAATGGGATTGATCTTACCTTTGGTGTCAAGCCTTAATTCCACATGTGCAGGAAAATTTCTCAAACCTGACTTGTCACCGATGGTTTGAAGAAAGCCTCCAAAGCTTTCCAGGTAGGTCAGAACAATGTCTTTTGAAGTTGTGTAAACCCTGTCACTGGTATCGGCTCCCGATGAAAACCTGTGATGGAGGATATTCAGGATAACCACTTCGCCCAAGTGATTGTAATAGCAGTCGACGGCAAATTCTTCGCCTTCAATGTATTCTTCAATAAGGAAGGTTGAGGTATCCAGAACATTTGAAGGAAAAATACTTTTCAATCTGTCATAGTTCAATTCCCTCCTTGCTGCTTCCCAGTCACCCATATCCTTCACCACATGAACGCCAATACTGAAAAAACCAACGGATGGCTTGATCACAAAAGGGAAGGGCAGATCCTTCGGGTTCAGATCCTGAATTTCCTCCATCTTCACCGTTTTGAAGTAGAAGTCCGGAAATGAATCCCGGATTAATTCCCTGAACCGGGACTTATCTTTAAATAACTGCACATGCTCTGCAAAAGCTGAGCCCTTAAGATGATCGGCAACCCAGGCCAGGGCATTTTCTGAGTTTGAATAGAGGGGAGTATTGGGATCCTCATTGATGATCCTGCTTGCCTCCTCTTCTGAGATCCAGGACAAAGATGCATCTTCCACAAGCTCTCGGGCTTCTTTGGTAGCAATAACAGGGTAATGCTGCTCCCTGATGGTCTGAATCAGGAAATCTGAGGCAAAGGGTTTATCGATTAAAATCATAAATCCAGGCACATTACTTTTTTTGTTTGCTCCAGCGCAATTAATTTTGCTGGTTTTGCTTTCTCAATGAAGCCCAGTGCAAGATAAATCAGGTGGGTATCCGGAATCTCCATGGAGGTCTGAATCCAGAGTTCACAGGCTTCGTTCTCCATGCACCGGCTGATACAGCGTTCTATCAGTTTTAAATCAATTCCAATATTTCGGTAGTTGGGATTGATATAGAGTAAGGAAATTTCGAAAGAGTCGTCATCAAGCCTTTTTAATGCTGCAAATCCAACAATTTGCTCCTTGTATTGGGCGTAAAAATGAAAGCCACCCTCCATGAAGTGCGCTTCATTCGGATCCTGAAGGGTGATGCCATCTTCTTCCTTCAGTCTTCCATCCACCTCTTCCGTTAACCAGGGTCCGGCCAACTCGTGAAAATGCTTTTTGAGACTTGGCTTGTAATCAACCACCACCACAGATTCGGATTCCTTTTGAGTCACTAAAAGGTTGAAGGGGTTCTCATCAATCTGGCGATCAATCCTATTCAGAATATTCAGAAAATCGGGATGACCAGACTGAAATACTTTTTTGAGTGCTTCAGCGAATAAAATCCAGAGAGGTTTTAGCCTGTATATAAGTTTTTGCCCCTTTAGGGACAGCGTTACCAATTTGGAGCGTTTATCTGCTGGATTTGATTCAATGCTTACCAATTCTTCCTTCTCCAGGTCCCTTAAAACATTTTTGACTGTGATATGGGAGAAATCAATCTGCTCTGCGATCTGCAGAACGGTCAGAGGGGACTCTGCAACTGCCAGCACATAGTATACCGGGAACCAGCTGGCCTTGAAGTTAATGCCGGCCTCTTTGTAAATCTTATCCCCATCCACGTAAAATCTTTCGCTAATACGTCTGAAGCGTGTGGCACCGGTGAGGTAACTTAGAATTTCGATTGTACTGGACATAGTTGTTTATTTATGAAAGACGTTTCGTAAAAATAGGAAAGTCCTTCTATATACGCAAGTGCTTAATTAAAAATCATTTACAACCTTATAGCGAAGACGCAACAGTTAGATTTGCTGTTTGTTAGGTATATTTTAGACCTTTAAAACATAGTATTTTCACCTGGTTTTAGAACTTCTGGCAATGAAAATATCTCTTAGCGATCAGCAGGAAAGCATAAGGCAGAATCCGGATCAGACTGTTTCATGACATTCAGGTTTAGCAAGGCTGATTTTGTAAATACTAGCCTAAAAGGGGACCGTTGTCGCTAAAATTGATTGCAGCTAGCTCAACTCTGGAAAATCGGCTCATTAATCATTCTAATTATGAAAGTCCTTTTGTATAAAAATGAAACACCTTTTATATATCCACAATTTGCAAGGAATAAATGAAATAAGTATTTAGTAATGACACATATAGAGGAAGATAAGGCCTATGAAAAAAGTGCTAAAAAGCCTGTTTAAACGCTTATAATGGCTGAATCTTCCAGTTTCTGGCAGCTCAGGCAGGAATGTTCAACCACCAGGGGCGGTCTCACGGACCTGACAATTCCGCAGCCCAAATACAAACCCCTCCCGCTTCGCGGGTGTTCAGGATTTTCCTACTCGGCCCGCATGTGCAAGCACAACAGGCCTTCATAAAAAAACCCTGCTGCATCTGGCAGAAGGGTTTGTATTTGTAGCTCCAACAGGACTCGAACCTGTATCTACGGTTTAGGAAACCGCTATTCTATCCCTTGAACTATGGAGCCGATTTTGCGGGGACAAATTTAGCTTAATTCTGATATATACCCAAATATCAGTTTGATTTACTGACAGAAGCCCGAAAAAGTGTAAATTCCCGTTTCGTTGAATCTTCAAAATCCTGAAAAATGAGCATAGACCGCTTCTTTCTCATTGCTTGCCTGGCAGTTTTATATTCCGGCCTGACCAGCTGTAACAATGAACAATGGGAGCCCCTTTTTAATGGCGAGAATCTGGATGGATGGACGGTAAAGTGTATTCCGGCTGACCAGGATAAGGAATACTGGAAGGTGAAAGAGGGTTTCATTGAATGCAATTCATTGGGCGATCCGGAACACAATTATGTATGGCTCGCAAGCGACAGGGAATTTACAGATTTTCATTTAAAGCTTAAATATCAGATATTCAGGGAGTCAGGTGGAAACAGCGGGGTTCAGTTTCGAAGCAGCTATGATGATTCGGATGAGGCCAACTACGGGGGATGGTTAAACGGGCCCCAGGTTGATATACATGCTCCCGAACCCTTTCGGAACGGACTTATATATGATGAAACAGAAGGGGTACGCCGGTGGATTCATCCTTCATTGCCCGATTGGAGGATAGCATCGGAACAGGCACCCGAATCAGCGCTTCTTACCACCCTTGTATACTTTGAAGATGACCCGGAGGCCTGGAACAGCATGGAGATTATAAGCGAGGGGATGATGATAAAAACCCGGGTCAATGGGAATTGGGTCTCTGAATACGATGGAAGCGGAATACTCAATGACAAAGTACACCAGAAATGGAATTCAGGAGAATCGGGGAGTATCGCATTCCAATTACATATGAATGATGAATTGCTTATTAGATTTAAGGACATATTAATTAAGGAATAAATCAATGAGTGTCTATTTTCTTGCCAATATCAGGATAAACAGTGAACAGGAGTATCAGCGTTACCTCGATCGCTCGGGAGAAATTTTTGCCAGGTATAAGGGCACCTATCTGGCCTTGGATAACAAGCCGAAGGTATTGGAAGGCGAGTGGAACTATACCAGGGCTGTGCTGATCAGCTTTGATACACGTGAAGATTTTAATGCCTGGTATTACTCCGAAGAGTACCAGGAGATTCTGCGCCACAGGCTTTATGCATCCGATAGTGATACTATTCTGATCCAGGGCAACTAGGTTCAACGTAATATACAACTCCAATGAATTGTCAGAAACAGCTTTTTCAAATGCCGGAAGGGATTCACTACCTGAACTGTGCATATATGTCACCTCTGCTGAAATCCGTTGAAGTGAAGGGGATTGAAGGCATGCAGCTCAAAAGAAATCCCATCTCCATCAAACCGGTAGATTTCTTTACAGGAGCGGTCAGTGTGAGGGAAAAATTCGCAAGAATCGTACAGTGTGATCCCACACAGGTGGCTATTATGCCATCTGTATCTTACGGGATGAACAGTGTCATCCGGAATATCGCCTATAGAAAGGGTCAGCATGCCCTGACCATCTCTGAGGAATTTCCCAGCTGTTACTATACGGCCCAGAGGTGGTGCAGGGATCATGATGCGGAACTAAGGGTAGTTGCAAGGAAAGATGATATTCCTCAGAAGGGAAAGGAATGGAACACACGAATCCTGGAGGCCATTAACAGCGATACGGCCTTTGTGGTAATGGCTTCGGTACATTGGATGAACGGTACCCGCTTCGACCTGGCGAAGATCGGGGCAAGATGCAAGGAAATGGGTGCAAAATTGATCGTGGATGGTTCTCAATCGGTGGGTGCCCTGCCCATTGATGTGAAAGAATGCCAAATTGATGCACTGATCTGCGCTGCCTACAAATGGCTGATGGGACCCTATTCCACCGCGCTTTCTTATATTCATGAAGATTTTAATAATGGAATCCCGTTGGAGGAGTCCTGGATGACCAGGCCCAATTCGGAACGTTTCGACCGGCTGACCAACTATGAGGAGGGCTATAAACCCGGGGCCATTCGTTTTGATGTGGGCCAGAGCAGCAACTTCATCTTTTTGCCTATGCTGGATGAAGCATTGGGGCAACTGCTGGATTGGGGTATTGCCGATATCCAGGAATATGGTCGTGTTCTGGGCACTCCACTGATTTCTTATTTTCGCGAAAAAGGAGTAGCCCTGGATGATGAAGACCACAGGGCCCATCATCTGATGGGAATTCAGTTGCCTGCCGGCACAAATGGAGAGACCCTGGTGAGCGAGTTGCAATCGAGGAATGTCTATGTGTCGCTACGGGGTAACAATATCCGGATCTCTATTAATGTCTTCAACGATGATACAGATGTCCAGGAGCTGATTGAAGCTCTGGATCAATAAAATCTCATATTTCATGTAGTTATTTTGTCCATCCTGTAACTAATGGTTTACAAAACCTCACCAAGTTGAGCAAACAGGTACCTGACAAAGCATTTTTTGTGGAGATGATTTACACGCATATGGGGATCATCTACAAAATCTGTAATCTCTATTCTGGCGGGGAGGACCGGGAAGATCTGAAGCAGGAGATTATATACCAGCTTTGGAAGTCCTATCCAAATTACCGCGGCGATTCCAAATTCCAGACCTGGATGTACCGTGTGGCCCTGAATACGGCCATACTGGGTCTGAGGGCTCGAAAAATAAAATACACAGGACTATCAGGTCAGGAGCTTGGAAAAGTTGAAGATCCATACGAGATCCAGGATGAAGAAGCCAGAGTAAAGCTCTTATACAGTCAAATATCAAAACTTAAGGATCTGGACAAAACCATTATTTTCCTTTACCTGGAGCAGTGCTCATACAATGAGATTGCTGAGATCACCGGTATCAGCAGTAAAAATGTAAGTGTACGGCTGACCAGGATCCGGGAGACGCTCAGGCAGAAGTTACATATTCAAAATCAAACATCATGAAACAGGATGAACTGATCCATATGTGGCAGGAGGGAAGTGAGCGTTTGTTCAGGGACGAAAAAACGGACAGAGATATGATTAAACAATACTTAAGCGAGAAGACACTGAAAGGAAAGAGAGACGTCAATTTTAACCTTATGTTTTATGGTGCGATCCAGGTGGCTAACATTATCCTGCTTTCAATGAACCTGGCTGGTTATCTGAATAATTCGGCCATGATCTGGATTCTGATAAGCCAGCTGGTCTTCACCATAGGGACCCTGGTTTATGGGATGGAAGTCTTTTACAAATTCAGGGAGATCAACAACTACAGTGATTCCCTGCAGAACCTGATTCAGAAACAGTTGCGCTTTTACCGCGGGCCCTATGAAATCTGGTTGGTCCTGGCCGCTTTGTCGGCCATCATCCTGATGACTAATTTGAACTTATACCTTGATAATGACAACGGTTCCTATGTGATCAACAAGAAGGGCATGTTTGTGGGGGTGACCCTGGCAGCATTTGTGATTTTCTATGGAGCCCTCAAAGTCACAAGCATGCTGGGTTTGAGTAAGCTGAAAGCCTACCTGTCCGATCTTCAGCAAGGTGCGCTTGATCAGAGCAAGCGCATGGAGCGTGTCAAAAGGCGCTACCTCTGGCTCTGGATAGTAGTCTTTATTCTGCTAAGTGCCTCCCTGGTCTTTGGGATCCTTAAAGCTCTTAGTCTGCCTTAGGCATACCAGCCAGCACCCTTTCAGGGGTCATAGGCATTCGGTAAACCCTGGATGCACATGCATCATAAATGGCATTGGCCAGGGCTCCTCCCATGCAGATAATGGCTGGTTCACCACCCCCCTGGGGCGCTTGATCCATCCTGTCAAGAATCACCGTGTCAATGGTTTCGGGTATCCAGGAGAAGAGAGGAAGCTGATAGGTATCAAAGTTGCTGGTGATCACATCCCCGCCCTTGAATTCAATATCTTCCGCCAGAGCATAGCCCATTCCCATGGTCACGCAGCCCTCAGCCTGGATAATGGAGCCCTGTGGGTTCACACACATCCCCATATCCTGGGAGACCGCAGCCCTGATGGGTTGCACATCTCCGGTTTCAGTATCCACTTTCACTTCGACCATCACGGCCACCCAGGTCCCGGCATCGGTACCGCAGGCCATGCCGATTCCTCTTCCGCTTGGACCTTTGGCAGGGGTGTATCCGAATTTATCGACCAGGGCTTCTAAGACAGCGATCATTTTCTCATCGTTGAGATTGCGAAGGCGGAACTCCACCGGGTCCACACCTATCTTCGCAGCCATAATATCGATATGTGATTCACGGGCGAAGGTGTTGGAATTGGCACCAGGGGCCCGCCAGGCGCCGGTAGCAAGCGGCTGGACCGGAGATCCGCGCTTTGCACTGTAGCCCGTGGTTAATTTATGGGGAACGTTGTAAATCGTATCGGAACCCCGGGCCTCGAAGAAATAATGCTTGTAATCCCACATGGTGATCAAGCCTTTTTCTGTGATTCCCGACCTGATTTGGATTGCTGCAGCTGAACGGAAGAAATCCATAAAGAATTCCTCTTCCCTGGTGTAAACAAGTAATACCGGTTTTTTGGCCATCCTGGCAATTTTCGCTGCCTCCAGTGCCTGAGGGTGGTATATTTTACCTCCAAATCCTCCTCCCACAAAGGGGGAGATAACCCTTACATCTTCCAGGGCCATACCCAGTTCCTGGGCAATTTGGTCCTGAGCTCCAAAAGGCGATTGTGCAGAGGCCCAGACGGTGACCTTTTCCCCTTCCCATTTAGCCAGGGCCGTATGGGTTTCAATGGGTGCATGGGCCTTATATCCATCATGGAACTCGCTCTCTACGATCATATCTGCCAGCTTTTCACCTTCCCCGAGCTCTCCTTCCTTCTCCCGTTCCCGGGTGTCCCCCTCCGCATTTATCAAGTACTCAAAAATGCTTTCATCGTCCACTTCTTTTTCATCTGCTGAGTACTCAGCTTTGATGGTGGCAAGTGCTTTTTCGGCCATATCAGGTAATTCATGAAGGACCGCAATCAAATCACCGTCACGAATTACCTCTACTCCATCCATGTTTTCTGCTTCAGAGTAATCCACTGAAAGCAGTTCCACATGGTGAGAGGGGGGCCTGAGAACCTTGGCATAAATCCGTCCTTCCATGGGAATATCAGCTGTATATTCAGCTTCCCCGGTGACCTTCAGCCTGGCATCGGCATGGAGGAAAGACTGACCCACATAATGAAACTCCGTATGATCCTTCACCTTTGGTTTCTCCTCCAAAGACCCTTCTAATCTTTGGCCTTTGGTGAGCCAACCGTAGCTTATCTTAAGCTCAGGATTGGTGGCATCATATACAATCCCATTCTTCACTTTTGTATTGATTGGCTTGATGTTGAGGTGCTTGGCTGCAAGTTGAACAAGAACGGCCCTGGCTTCAGCACAGGCTGCTCTCAGGTAGTGACTGTACTCACGGGTGGTCAGTGAACCCCAGGTTCCAGCATCATATGAACACAGGGCTGTATCGCCCATGAGCATTTTTATGGATTCGATTCTTACGTCCAGCTCATCGGCAACCTGCTGGGGCAATGAGGTGATGGGTCCCTGTCCCATCTCTATTTTACCCACGTGACAGATAACGGTTCCGTCTTCATAGATGGTAAGAAAGGCGTTGAAATCTTCAGGAACTTCACGTCGCTGAACCAGGGGAAGAGCTAGCAATTCTGAAGGATTACGGCTACTGAGGTATACTGCAACACCACCGCCAAGGAGGGTAAAGAAATCCCTTCTTTTTAGATTGAGGCGGCTCCTGGTTGTTGCTAATTCCGGATTTAAGCTGCTTTTCTTCATGGCTGGTTCACTTTTTTCATTTCTTGTCCGGCACTCTGGATGGCTTCAATGATCCTGATATGAGCGCCACATCTGCAAAGATTGTCCTGCATGGCATCGATAACCTCCTGCCGGGTGGGTTCAGGATTGGAAAGTAAAAGGCCTGTGGCATTCATAATCATACCTGGTGTGCAAAATCCGCACTGCAGGGCATCCTTTTCCATAAAGGCTTTCTGAACCGGATGTAATTCTCCGTTGGAAGCGAGTCCTTCAATGGTTACAACCTTTCGGTCCATGACATCACTCACCTGGTAAGTACAGGATCTGACGGCTTGATTATCCAAAAGGATGGTACAGGCACCACAAATACCTATGCCGCATCCATATTTGGTCCCTGAGAGACCAAACTGGTCCCTGAGTACCCACAGCAAGGTGAGTGTGGGATCAATGGTAATCTCCGTTTCCTTACCATTCAGATTAAAACGAATAAGTTTTTCCATCGTTATTTCAGTTTGTTGCGTTCTTATAATCTTCCCGGGTATCAATGTCCACAAGGATTCCGGGCTCATCAACCTCCACTTCCAACACATCCTGCGGGAAATGGTGACGGAGAGCCCTGAGGCCCTCTTCCAGGTCAAGGCCCTCCACCTCTTTCCGGTATTTCATATCCACAAGCAGGGGGTGTCCACGGCGGTGATCATGCACCGGGATCACAATTCCAAATAATTCCTCGTTGTAAGCATTAATAACACTATCGGTCACAGCGGGGGGAATTCCTGGCTGATCGCCCAGGAAAATAAGGGCTGATACTGCCTCTGAAGGAAGAGCTCTGATCCCGCAAATAATCGAAGTGAGCATCCCTTTTTCATGATCCTTGTTGTGACAAAATTTAACAGGCCTCTTCCCGATGGCCTGCAGAATTGATTCCTGTTCTGGCCCGAGCACAACCATCACCTGGTCTAAAGAGGAATTCAGAACGTTATCAATGACTGTTTCAATGATGGTGCTTTTGCCAAAAGGCAGTAAGAGCTTTTGACTGCCCATGCGCCGGGAAGAACCGGCTGCCAGTATAATGGCCCAGTTATTTCCCATAACTTTCCTTTTTCCTGTTGCGTACTTCCACCAGTTGGGCAGCAATGCTAATGGCAATTTCCTGGACAGTCTTGGAGCCAATGGGCAGACCTACGGGGGTGTAAACGGACGACCACTGCTCCGGCGTTGCCCACCCTTCATCGAGGAACTGTTTTTTCATGATCCCCACCTTATTGGTGCTGCCGATCATTCCAATAAAGGCTGCCTTTGAACCGATGCAGGCTCTCAGCGCTTCACCATCATGGGAATGACCCCTGGTGACAATGACTATATAGGTATCCGGACCTGGATTTTCATCCTTCAGCGCCTCGCCTATATCTTTGACAATCAGGTAGTCTGCATCCGGAATATGTTCTTCGGCGGCAAATTCGGGCCGGTCATCCACGACACTAACTTCGAACTCCAGGAGCGAAGCAAGATGGGCCAGGGCCTTGCCAATATGACCTCCACCGGCAATAATGAGCCGGGGCATGGGTTTAATATGTTCCAGAAAGGCCATTTTTACCTGGTGGTCAGGCATTGTTGTCAGATCAATCCCTGCGTATCCATAACGTACAGCCTGTTTCAGATGCGATTCAACAACTTCCTTAAATGCCGGATCCATACCTGCAGGAAGATCATCCGGCCTGCTACCCCTGATCCAATAACGTCTGACAGTTCTTCCCTGATCATGCTTCCGGCTTACTCCCGTGAGCATAAATCCTTCTTCACGCCTGGAAAGGCTATGTTCCATTTCCTCCAAACATGAGAGATGAACTGAGGGTTTAGCATCCACAAGCACCCTGGCCTCGCCCCCGCAAATAGCACCATCACTGCCTTGTTCGGAATCAAGGTTAAAATAATAATGATCCGAAATTCCTGATATCAGGACACTTTCTGCAATGTGCTGTACTTCTCCTTCAAGCATACCGCCTCCCACAGTCCCTGCCAGGAGACCCTGTTCTCCGAAAAGTGCTGAACTCCCGGGCTTCTGTGGGGTTGACCCAGAAGTTTTTACAACAGTAGCCACCACAATTCCGGAGCCTGAGCGGATCTTTTCAAGTATCGTATGGTAGATACTCCTCATGTAGTTAATTGATCAAATAGCTTAAATGATCCTGATAAGTGTAATAATCAAGACACAGCATAGCAGTACTGCAGGCGACCATAACATGGAAAACAGAGAGGGTTGAACTTTTGCCGAATCCCCGACTCTACCCGTATACCACTCTGCAGCACGGTAACCCAACGGAACTGTAATCATTGATATCACAATGGCCACAGGAGCTGTATAGATTGCCAGTGGAATGTTCGTAGATGCATAAAAGCAGGCTGCAGATCCGGTGGCAAATCTCACAAGCGGAAACATGGCCGTTGCGATGATGGCGGCACCGGCACCCAAAAGAATCCGGTTACGCAATTTTGTTGAGAATTGATTCTTAAATAAGAGGATGAGCAGTGAAAATCCTATCAGGATAGTCACAAAAGCGTATGCCGGGTTGAGGATGGAACCGTGGTTCCAGGCCACAGGCAAAAGGACTGCATCCAGTAACTTGAAAAGGATAGCCATGCCTACGATGATAATTACAGGTAATAGCTTACGGGTAATACTCCAGATAAAGGATACCCAGAAAAAAGCCAATCCTGTAAGAATCGCACCAGTAAACAGGGTGGCACATTTTTGAAGTCCCATGCCGGCTGCAAATTCGGTCAGACCCCAGACAGATCCGACAGCTACAATAATTCCCAGATTTGATTTAATGGAGGAAGTAGTCATATCAGTTAGGTTTAGCTATATAAATATATGATTTTTATTTACTTCACATATGGAAGTTTACCTAACAAAACGTCAGTACCATTGTTATTTCCTTTAAAGAAGCTATGGAAACGAACGAGCCAGCCAATGGCATTTTGAAAGTTGAACCCCTGGGATTTCCCTGGGCAACCCGGGATCCCTTTTTGTTTTGTGTCTATCATGCCGATGCTTATCCTGAGGGAAATGGCTCCTTTGGTCCCGTTGCCTCCCTTGGAGGAAGGAATCTGGGGAATGATTTCGTGCTGAAGGATGGCTGGCGGATGTACCATGGAAAAACCGTTCCCGGATTTCCTGTTCATCCGCACAGGGGATTTGAAACGGTCACAGTGGTCAGGAGGGGCGTGGTGGACCACTCCGATTCTCTGGGAGGCGCCGGTCGCTATGGACATGGTGATGTTCAGTGGATGACCGCGGGCAAAGGCATTCAGCATGCTGAAATGTTTCCACTGATAAACGAGGAGGCACCAAATCCACTTGAACTTTTCCAGATCTGGCTTAACCTCCCGGGTAAAAGCAAATTTGTAGAACCACACTACTCTATGCTCTGGCAGGAGCAAATACCCGTTTTAACTCTGAAGGACCAGGATAACAGGGAAACCCGGATAGAGATTATGGCCGGATCCCTGGAAGGCTCAAAGGCCCCTGATCCGGCTCCGGATTCCTGGGCTGCAAGTGCTGAAAATGAGGTGGCCATATGGTATATTCAAATGGAGGCCTTAGCCACCTGGACCATCCCGCCTGCTTCTGAGGGAATAAACCGAACCCTGTATTTTTTTGAGGGGGATCAGTTGCTGATCAACGGAACGGCAGTTCGTCCGGATCATGGAATAGAGGTGGAAGCACATCAAGCCATGAAGTTGAGCAATGGTGCCGGGCAAGGACGCCTGCTTCTTCTCCAGGGAAAGCCCATTCAGGAGCCCGTGGCAAATTATGGTCCCTTTGTGATGAATACCATGGAAGAGATCCAGGAGACTTTCAGGGATTACCGGGAGTCTCAGTTCGGGGGCTGGTCATGGCCACGGCCCGATATGGTGCATCCGAAAGAAAGGGGAAGATTTGCACGGTATACAGATGGTTCTGAAGAATTCCCGGCTTAGTTGAGCTCAAACAGAAGCCAGGTGTCAGGGTCCAGCCGTACTTCTTTGGCTTTAAAGGGAAGATCAACTGTAAATGATTGTTCCGCTGAAGTGATATCCAGGGTTTTTCTCACAGTTCTTCCTTTTTTGCTTGTAATATCAAGCTCCAGGGGGAATTGAAAAACATGCTGGGTCTGCTTCTGGGTGATAATGATTTCGATGCTTTTGCCTGAGGCATTCCACTGGGAAGAGAGAACCGGGTGCCCCGACTGGTAAAACCATTGATCAAAGAAGGCATCATACTCCAGGCCGCTTACAGACTCCACCACTTCCTGGAAATCTTCAGTCAGCGCATTTTTAAATTTGAATTTTTCATAAAAAGTCTGTACACATTCCTGAAAAAGCTCATCCCCCAGATCGTGTCTTAACATATGCAGCACCCAGCCGGCCTTTTCATAGGAGTTCTTATTCAGAAGCCTGATTGAAACCGACAGGGTGGTATCCACAATGGGAGCCAGCCTCCTCCGGGCAAATCTGAGCACCTGTCCCTTCTCATCCAGCATGGATTCCACAAACGCTTCACGTCCGTGTTTCTGCTCGACATAGATATCGGTAAGGTAGGTCGCAAAGCCTTCACTTAACCATATGTGGTGCCAGTCCAATTCCGAAACGGCATCTCCGAACCATTGGTGGGCGATCTCATGGGCAAACAAAGCTTCATGATCCTGTTTGCCATTAACGGTTCGTTCATGGTAGAAAATACAACTGGCATTTTCCATACCGCCATAGACGGTTTTGGATTGCACATTGGCCAGTTTTGCGTATGGGAAGGGAGCAATATAGGATTCAAAAAAGTCAAGGGGCCCGGTGGCGATACTGTAATCATAAAAGCCCTCATCTTTATTTTGGGGATAGACCCAGGTGGATACAGGCACCCCCGACTGGCTTTGAAGCTCCTGTACAGCAAAGGGGCTGACCCCGATCACCATCAGTTTGGAGGAAAGCGGTACCGTGGCGCGCCAGTGTGAATTTACCCGTCCGGCTTCCCTTTCTTCGGATACCTTTTTTCCAATGGCCACTACCCTGTAATGATCTGGAGCGTGTACGATGAACTCCGCAATGGCTTTATCCGAAGGGTGATCTACCAGCGGCAGCCAATGGTGTCCTCTGTTCGGCCAGTTATCTCCAAAGAAGGTCCGGTCGCCAAATTTGTTTCTGGAGATAATAAGGCCATCGCCTGGAATACCGCTGTAAAGGATCCTGTAACTATGCTTTGTTCCCTGCTTCGCCCCGGGAACAAATAGTGTAATGAGGTCATCCTGGTGCTGAAAACTTAGCTCCCGGCCATCTTCGGTGATCAGCTTCACCTTCATTCCTTCATTCTCTGCATCTATGCTGGCCAGATCCAGTTGAAACTGGTCCACATCCTTTCTGAAAGCAATCTCAATGTTGGCTGTGCCCCGGATCACGTCACTGGTATCGTTCAGGTCGATCTCAAAACAATAGCTGAGCACATCAATGGCCTCGTAACGCTGGTGATGGTCCTGGCAGGGTGCAGACAGTGTCGCAAGAACTGACAGGAAGAGAATTATTGCGACTTTCAGGGTATGTATCATCATCTTCTTAAGTAAAATCCTGCAATTTATAAATATTCTCCACATCCCGTTTTTTTATAAATTTACTGTATGGACAGCTCTGTATTCATGGATAAAGAGCAGCTCCCCTCCGCCGGTGATCTGAAACAGGCTCTGGGAGATAAACATGCGCTCTGGATGGAGATCAGGGCACGTGTATTGGAAAAATACCCCGAGGGAAAAGAGGAGTGGAATTTTCCCGGAAAGAAGTATGGTTGGAGCTTTCGAATCAAGGATAAGAAAAGGGCCATCATCTACCTTTTACCCAGGGACCGAGCCTTTCTGGCGGCCTTTGTATTTGGTGGCAGAGCTTATGATGCCATTATGGAAAGTGATGTGTCTGAGCAGATCAAATCAGACCTGGAAAGCGCCAGGGTTTATGCCGAAGGACGGGGAATCCGGATACCGGTTCCCGACAGCTCAAGCCTGAAGGATATCTTCAAACTGATAGATTTTAAACTGGCATATTAATAATAGAAATGAGCACAAAAAAGCATAGTGCACATCCCCATCTTACAGGGGAGCACAAATGGGGTGATACGGGTCAGCTGATCCTTTTTGTGATGTTTATGGGGATATGGATTACAGATTCATTTGTATTTCATTATTCCACCTCCTTGCTGGAGGGAATTTCCTCTTATATCCGGCTCGCAATAGCTGTACCGGTTTTGATTGCTGGTTGGATTCTCGCCCGGGGAGGGATGAAAGCAGTGTTTGGGACCACCAGGGATGAGCCCGGGGTGATCAGCACTGGTGTTTTCCGCATTGTGAGGCACCCCATATATACCGGGGCCATTCTTTTTTACCTGGGAGCCATTTTGATGACCATGTCCATCGCTTCAGCTGCATTCTGGGTGTTAATAATCGGGTTTTATATCACCATATGCAGATACGAAGAACGTATTCTTACAGAGGCCTTTGGTAATGATTACCTGGAGTATAAGAAGAAGACCGGCATGCTCGTCCCAAAATTCCGCACTCACTAACTGTTAACCACTAACTATCAACCACTAACTTTCAACCCCTAACCACTACCCCTTAAATGCGTACTTGTACAGGGTGGCCAGGTTGGGTTTTTGTCCCTGGATCAGGATGGCGGTCCGGAATATCCGGGCCCCTATCCAGACTGTAAATATGGTAAAGATCGTTACACCAATCAATCCAACTACGGGCTGCCACACAGGAATGGTAACAGTGGTAGCCAATCTAAGAACCATTAACATTGGCGTGAATGGAGGGATCAGGGACATGGTTGTAGCCAGTGGACCTGTGGGATCTGCTATGATTGGGGCCATAACAAACATGGGAAGAATGGCAGGTAGAATTCCCGGGAAGGTTAATGATTGTGCGTCTTTGTTATCGTTGCAGGTGGCGCCCAGGGCGGCCATACCCGAACCGACCATCAGAATGTTCAGGACCGTAAATATGAAAAACCAGGGCAATACGTCCATGGGAATCACTGATTCCATTCCCATGTATTGAAGGGTACCAACACCGGCTCCCACATAAATCGCGGCGGTGGTCAGTGATACACCAATACCTCCCAGAACTTTACCCATCATAAACTGGAAGGGGGTGATGGTGCCCAGAAGCACTTCGGCGATCTTTTCACTTTTCTCCTCCATTACATTGGTTAGCTGAGGAATGGCGCTCATCATTACCAGCATAAACATCAGCAGCAACATGATATAAGGCACCAGGAAAGTCTGTAAGCTCATTGGTTTTTTCTGCATCCTGCTGTTCTCCTGTTTTTTCATCCACGGAAAAGAGCCCCATTCCTTCCACATTGATCCACCACATTAGATTTTTGGCCTGGGTCTCATCCAGGTTTAATTCGGCAGCCCGGATCTTCTGGACACTGCTATTTACTATGTTCTGGAACCAGTAGCGGGCATCATCATCAAAAGAATGCTGAGAATAGTATTTTATATAGGCTTCCTTATCTTCACCGGCCGGAGTCAGGATGTCGGGGCCAATTTCAATAAAGGCATGCAGTTCCTGGGATTCCACTCTTTCTGATAAGGCCAGGTACTGGCTTTGTGGATCCTCCAGATCGGCTTCCATGAATTCAACCACAAAGGCTGCGTCAATTTGCTCTCCGGTATGGGAATGGAAGATCTCCTCTTTATTCCTGGTCTCCAGGGCTTCTTTCAGTGGACCGGTCATCAGTCCGGAATGGTCTATTACTACAAAATGCTTGTCGTCTGTATCCTTATTGTTTTCCATGATGATCATGGCAGCAAATCCACCTCCCATCATAATAGGAACCAGCACCAGGCTGATAATAAAACTTTTGGTTCTTACCGCGGCACGGTATTCGCGCTTAAAAAGGGTCCAAATTTTATTCATTGCCGGCCTCCTTTCTTTCCGGAGATGCAATCCGGATAAATATATCGTTGAGTGATGGTTTGGTAATTTCGAATTTGCTGATCCGGGTTTTCTTTAAAAGTTCCGCCAGGATCTTTTGGGGATCCATTCCTTCTTCAAGGCGGATCTCCTGTAGCTTTCCAAAATTATTTACGTTTTCGATTCCTTTGAGATCTTTCAGCGCTTCGGTTCCCATTTCAGACTGGATCCGAAGGGTGTCATTGCCATACTGATCCTGGATGTGATCCAGTGTTCCGTCCAGCACCTTTTTTCCCTGGTAGATCATAAAGATATAGTCGCACATCCGCTCGGCCATGGCCATGTCGTGGGTGCTGAAGATGATGGTGGCGCCTTTCTGCTGCAGCTCCAGGATGATGTCTTTCATCATATCGGCATTGACAGGGTCCAGGCCACTGAAGGGCTCATCCAGGATGATCAGCTCGGGCTGATGCAGGATGGTGGTAATAAACTGCAGCTTCTGCCTCATCCCCTTGCTCAGGGTTTCCACCTTTTTCTCCTTGTAGGCTTTCAGCTCCAGGCGCTCCAGCCAGTAATTGATTCTATTGGGCAGGTCGGTCCCGTTATTCAGTTCCCCGTGAAACTGCAATAGTTCCCCGATTTTCATCTTTTTGTAGAGACCCCGGTCCTCGGGGAGGTAGCCCACATTTTTAAGACGTTCGAAATTGAGTTTCCTGGCCATTGACCAGGAGTTTGCCACTGTCGGGGTACATGATCTTCATGATCATGCGGATAGTGGTGGTTTTACCGGAACCATTGGGGCCGATAAAGCCGTAGATGCTTCCTTTGGGGACTTCCAGAGAAAGATCATTTACGGCTTTTACCGATCCAAAAGATTTGCTTATGCCGGATAGTTCAATAATATTCATCATGAAAAATAACTTATAAGAAGCCCTAAGTTATATATTTCACAGAATATTTTTATTGAATAAGATCAAATTTACATTATACCTACTCTTCCAGGGTGGTCAGATCCCCTTCTTCCTGTCCCAGGGCCCTCGCCTTCAGTACCCGTCTCATAATCTTCCCGCTCCTGGTTTTAGGCAGGGAATCAGTAAATACGATGAATGCTGGTTTGGCAATGGGGCCAATCTCATCGGCAACATGCTGCTTCAACTCGGCGGCCAGCTGCTCAGATTCACTGAATCCGTCTTTCAGGATCACTGTGGCATGGATGATATTGCCTTTAAGGTTATCGGGTAGTCCGATGGCGGCAGCTTCGGTGACGGAGGGGTGACTTACCAGGGCGCTTTCAATTTCGGCGGACCCAAGCCGGTATCCACTCACTTTAAGCACATCATCGTTCCGGCCGATAATCCATACGTAGCCATCCTCGTCTATTTTAGCCGAGTCTCCGGTCAGATACCAGCCCTGTTTCTCATAGGTCTGCCAGTATTTTTCAATAAAGCGGTCGGGATCCCCAAGGATGGTTCTGGCCATACCTGGCCAGGGGTTCTTAATCACAAGGTTTCCTTCCATTCCACTTTCCACCTCTTTGCCTTTTTCATCCACCACGGAAATCTCATTCCCGAAAAAGGGTATAGGTGGCCGAACCCGGTTTCAGAGGAGTAACAGGCAGGGGGGTGATCATAAATCCGCCCGTTTCGGTCTGCCACCAGGTGTCCATGATGGGACAATTGTTTCTCCCAATAACTTCGTGGTACCAGAGCCATGCTTCCGGATTAATGGGTTCGCCAACCGATCCAAGGAGCCTCAAAGAACTCAGGTCGTGTTTATCGGCCCAGGAAGCTCCATAGCGCATCAGTCCCCTGATGGCTGTTGGACTGGTGTAAAAGATGTTGATCCCATATTTCTCAATCATTTGCCACCAGCGATTGGGATAGGGGTGGTTGGGTGCTCCTTCGTACAAGAGGGTGGTGGCCCCGTTTATCAGCGGACCATATACAATATAAGAATGGCCGGTAATCCAGCCAGGATCGGCTGCACACCACCAACGGTCAGATGGCTGAATATCAAACACATATTTAAAGGTACTTGAAGCATAAACTGAATATCCTCCATGGGTATGCACCAGGCCCTTGGGTTTCCCTGTGGTACCGCTGGTATAGAGAATAAACAGGGGATCCTCCGCATCCGTATGTTCAGTTTCGCATTTGGCCGAGGCGATGGGCATCCCCATTAAATCGTGCCACCAGAAATCCCGGTCATTTTCCATGTAGCACTCTTCCCCGGTGCGTTTTACAGCTATACATACATCGATGGTGGGGGAACGTTTCATAGCTTCGTCGGCAATTGCCTTAAGTTGGGTGGCTTTGCCTCTTCTGAATCCGCCATCCGCAGTAATAAGAATATTGCTGTGTGCATCGGCAATCCGCTCTGCGAGGGCCTCCACGCTGAATCCTCCGTAAACCACACTATGCGCTGCTCCTATTTTGGCACAGGCCAGCATGGCTATAAGGATTTCAGGGATCTGGGGCATATAGATGGTAACAATATCTCCCTTCTTGGCTCCCATGGCCTTAAGTACGTTGGCAAACTTGGAGACTTCCCTGTTCAGGGCAAAATAGGAGTAAGTTTTTACATCGCCGGGCTCTCCTTCCCAGATAAGCGCCAGTTTGTTTTTTGTCTCATTTTCCAGGTGCCGGTCAATGGCATTGGCCACTATATTGGTCTTGCCCCCTGTATACCAAAGGTAAAAGGGCTTGTTGCTATCGTCCAATACTTTATCCCATTTTTGATACCAGCTTAGTTCTTCAGCTTCCTTTGCCCAGAATTTTTCCCGATTGGTGATGGATTCCTGGTAGAGTTTGTCGTAATCTTTAATGCGTGCTCTCTTTATCACTTCTTTGGAAGGGTGGTAGAGCGAATTCCCTGATTTTGAATTCGATAACTTCGTCATAACCTTTATCTTTTCATTTAGAGTAATTGGATTTTACGGAATTTGATAAGTATTCAACGAGTGAGCCTCCGATTTGTTCATCTAACTTAAGTCCAGAAGGTTAAATACCCGGTTTCAGGGGCGGCTATTTTTTTGCTTTGCTTGGCTTAAATCCGTCCATTTGCAACTCCAGATCAAGATTGGGATTGTATTCTTCGTTGTTGGTGTAGATTACATTTCCCAGGTCGTCCACCCACCGGTAATCCCACTGGTTGGTACCTCTTTCTACTTCATTGGTATAGGGATTGATATAGTCCTCCTGGTCGGTGAGGTTCAGATAGGCCTGGTGATTGATTTTTGAATTGGTCTCTGCATGCCCTTTCTGGATTTCCTGGCCGATTCGGTCGATATCGTTCATGGTTTTAATCATGGTACTGCCTCTTTGCATCTGCCCTTTCAGCTCGGCATTGATCCATTGTGGATTTAGCTGGACCGATTCCCCAATTTCCTGAAAGAGGGGCTCCCAGTCCTGGAAAGCTTGTTTCAGGAGCACGAATGACCACTGTACTCCGGTTTTTCCACATGCCAGCAGTATAAGGACCCATATCATGGATGATGCAGAAAGCCCGTTCGTGATAGCGGACTCCGTTTTCGATATAGGAAAAATCAGCAACAGCGGATGAATACTTACTCTGCAATTCTTTAACAACATCGGTTTCGTAGCACAGGGCTTCTATCTCCGGCAGTAAGCGGGAATCTCTTACATTTACCTGAATGTCGGGATGAAGGTAAGGAGCAAGGTGATTCACAAGGAAGGCGGGGGCATTCATTTTATGCAGTACGGGCATCCCGTTATAAAAACTGCCTTCGGGAAACATGCCGGCAACCATGGAGCCGGTCATATCAATAAAATAGATATCAGGCAGCCAGTGAATCATTATGGTCCCCCGGGGGTCACTTTTAAGGCTGAAGTCGATTTTTGCTTCAATGGCATTGGCAGCTCCCCCCATGGCATTGGGGTCCCATCTGCTTATTCCTCCTTCATGCTCCCATCCCGTGGGTTTCAGGATTGTAAAGGCTTTCTCGACAGGTTCCTGGATTTTTTTCATGACCAGTTGATCCGGCAACTGGGCTTGTAGAGCGGGTGCCATTATGAACACTCCGCCCACAAGGATAATATGGGAAAGTTTCATAATAATAAGTTATAAAAAATCTGCTTATTCCAGGATGGGCCACCTGTTCTTTTTGGCGATTTTCCGCAGGTGTTTGTCGGGAGAGACTGCCACGGGATGTCCAACGGCTTCCATCACATACCTGTCCGTATGGGAATCGCCATAGTACCAGGCATCTTTCGGATCATAGCCTTTTTCGCTGCAGAAGGCCAGCATCCTGACTTTCTTTTCTGGTCCGTAAACCAGCTTACCATGGGTATGCCCGGTCAGAATCCCATGTTCAGATTCCAGTTGGGTGCAGATCATCTCATCCAGCTTCATGTATTGAGTCACTGGTTGACAGATAGGAGTGGAGGCCGAAGAGAGCAGCACAACTGCTCCTTTTTTGGCCCGGTGTTCCTCTATGGTATCCAGGATCATGGGCCGGATGGTTTCCTTGATGGTGTCGTGGAAAATATCCTGGGAGAGAGCCATAATATCGGCCTCCTTTAGCCCCTTTAACCAGGAGAGCATCCTGTTAATCATGAGAGTTGGGTTGCCAATGTTAAGCTTATAGAGAATGGAGAGCCAGACGGCATGACGGTACTGCCTTTCGCTCATCACCCTTCGCTTCCTGGCTTCCATTACCAGGTGGGTCGCACTGTTCCCATCCAGAATGGTATGGTCCAGATCATAAAAGGCAATATATTCAAAATCAGACATTGAAAAAGTGCTTTCCTTCCGGACTATAAATGATCTTGAGTGCTGAAGGCAATATACTTACCTCAAAGGTAGTGTCAAAATACAGTTCTCCGTCTAAATGAAAGGGGACTTTTTTCCCAAAATCGACTGAAATTTTTTCAGTCTGGTAGTAGTCTACTTTCTTGTCGGCTATATGGGTCCCTTTGGGCACCATGGAAAGGATCTTAAAACGTTGCAGCAGGTTTAGCTTCTTGATCATGCAAACATCCAGCAGTCCGTCGTTTGCTATAGCTTCGGGAGTTAGAAGGAAACTACCAGCAAAACGTCGTCCAACGGAGATGGTATTGATAAAACAGTCGGTCTCCTGAACCAGATTACGAGAGCTGATAGTGACTTTGTGCTCTTTATAGAAAAGCAGGGTTTTTATGATTTGCCAAAGATATTTTCCTTTTCCGCCTCCAACCTTTACCACTTCTCCCGGGTCCACATAATTTTCTGCTGCCACCTGGGCATCAAAGCCAAGACCCATCCCATTGAGAAAATGAAGTCCGTTCACTTCTCCCACATCCATGTTCATGGTCGACTGCTTAAAGAAAATGTCCCAGTGCTCCTCGCTAAACCGGTCGGGGAACCCAAGTATCTGTATAAAATCATTGCCGGTACCGGCTGGAATAAGACCGGTGCATACATGCTTTTGCCCGATCAGGGGCCGGGCTACTTCATTCATGGTGCCATCTCCGCCCACAGCTATGATATGAGTATAGCCGTTTTCCAGGCTATTTCCGGATAGTTCGATGGCATGATCATGTCGCTCGGTGACACAAATGGAAGCATCCAGGGAACGCTTGCCAAGTTGTTTTTCCAGTTCCGGCATAATTGTTTTTCCAAATCCACCACCAGCGATGGGATTCAGGATGAAACACCATTTTTCTTTAGTTTCCATGATTATCCAGATCTGTATTTGCAGATTCAATCACCTCACTTACCCGGTCCATGATTTCCCGGTCACTTTGCCGTGCAAGTAAAGCTCCCTTCAGTGAAGGATGTATGATCACACTTAGCCGTGATCCAAAATGAATGCTGAATCTGTTTTTTGGTTTGAGTTTGTAAAATCCATTAAGTGTCACCGGGAGAATATCATGCTCGGTGACCCTGAGCAGGTGGATGAATCCCCTGTAGAACGAGTTAAGTTTTCCATCAAGGGTACGGGTCCCTTCAGGAAAGATAGCTACCGTTCGTGTTTTTGCCTTTTCCTCCAGGCTTTCAAGCATGATTCGGGTATTCTTAATATTGCTGATTGTCATTGGAATATAATCAGTCATTAAGAGCATTTGTTTAACTAAAGGAATTCGAAGTAAGCGCTCATGTCCAAACCAGCTTACATCGGGGTAAAAAGCCATGATAGCAATGATATCAAACATGCTGGCATGATTGGCCAGCAGAATATACCGCTCCTTCTTATTGATGTTTTCCTTGCCCTTGATGCTGACCTTTTTACCCATCAGCGGAAACATGGATTTAGCCCAAAAACTCATTACGAGCCTGATCCCGGTTCTGAATCGCATGTATGCCATGATAAGAATCAAGACAACAACTACGGCTGTATAGGAGTAGAGCAGCAGGTATACAGGAGCCGACAGAGCGATATGGAGCTTGCTGTTTTGCATGAAAAATGTTGAATAATATACAACATTAATTCCAGTTGTCTGGTTCAATCCGGCCTTCCAGCCACTCAATGATTTCCTGATCGGGGGCAGCTGCAAAAAAATCATAAGCGCTTAGTTTTTCCAGGGAATCCACAGGCATGGCAAAGTGGATTAAGTCTTCCGAGGAGCGGGAATTTGGCAGCAGAAAGGCGATCATATCATGATCCGGAGGGGAAAGGTCCACCAGGACCTTGAAGTAGTAACCCGGTACACCAACACCATTTTCCCCGATCAGCGAATCAGTTTGTGAAAACAGAGGCCCTGTAATCACATAGAGACTGTCTTTTTCCAGGGCCCAGTTCCTCACAGCTGTTTCCAGTTCTTTCCAGATGCCCCGGTTAAATGCAGGTCGTTGCGGACTCATATTGGACATCAGGAAGGATTGGCTCATGGCAAGTTGACTCCATTTCATATCACCTGCCGGTGCCAGGTGTCCCCGGTCAAATCCGGACCCCCGGTAATCTGCCAGAGTAGCCGAACCGCTAACAATGGACGTGTCTGCCCTGAAGTTATCGCTTCGTTCAATGCTGCCCGATTCAATTTCTTCCCGGGTCAGCACATAGGCCACCCAGGCGGCCTGCTCGAATTCTTCGTTATATGCCAGGTGAAACCCGGAATAGGTAAGAATGGTATCGCAGGTGTATGCCCGGGGATATCCCGATTCAAGGCTGCTCCATACGATACTGATGTTTGCCGGAGGAGTTTCAGGTCCCGTGGCACCCTGTATTTCAGCAGTAGATCTTTTCCAGGGTTCTGTGGTCACCAGGTAAGCGGCGATGATCAATATGATAAAGGCAATAAGCCCGAAACGCTGTTTTTTGGTCATAGACATGGGGCAAAATTAGAATTTTTAGTACTTTAATTGACTGCAGTTATGAAGAATTACTGGTACATAGGGGATATTCACGGAGAAATTGATCTCCTGGATAGTTTGCTTAAAGCTGTATTAAAGCACGATCCGGACCGCATCACTTTTTTGGGCGACTATATCGATCGTGGACCTTACTCCCGCCAGGTGGTGGATCGAATTATGGAACTGGAAGTCCCTGTAGTATGTTTGATGGGGAATCACGAATTAATGATGCTGAGCGCTTATGAAGATTCGCATTCTGTGTTTAACCCAATGGAGCTCTGGTATCTCAACGGGGGGGAGGCAACCCTCCAGTCCTTTGGATTTTCCAGCTTTTTCAATTTCCAGTCGCAGATGGAGGACCACTACCTGGACTTTTTCCGGAAGCTAAGGATGAGTCACGTGACAGATGCCGGAACAGGAAAGAGAATTCTGGCCACCCATGCAGGAATTTCACCCTCCATTCCGTTGGCTGATCAGCTTCTGCTGAAGGATTACGAGGACCTGCAGCAATATATGATGGACAGACGACTTGACCTGGGGGACTCTTTTCTGTGGGCCAGGGAGGCCTTTTTTAACAGTTCTGAAAAACTGTGGAAGGGATACCTTGTGGTCCATGGCCATACCCCTACAATTAAACTAAAGCGATTTGCGCAGGAAAATAACTATTCCCATTTCCATTTCCTGGGAGATGACCTGGCAATCCGCAGGAAGGGGGAGCGGGGAGATGTGGTTTCGGTGGGAATCGATTCGGGATCAACCTTAAGCGGCAGGCTTAGCGGGCTTGGGATTTTTGTGGATTCGAGCAACGCAGGCAGTGGCGGTCTTTATATGCGTAGTCTGACGGTTAACCGTGAAGAAATCTTCCCAAGAGACCTGGGATCTGTCGGGTCATAATCACTACCTTTGGATTTCAAATTTTCTTTAAAGTATGATTAAAGGGATAAAGGTAATAGGTTTTGATGCCGACGACACCTTATGGGTCAATGAGCCCTACTACAGGGAAGCTGAGGAACAATTCATTCAACTGGTGACCTCCTATGGTGTAAACGGGAATATTGCAGGGTCTCTTTTTGAGACTGAAATTGCAAATCTGAGGCTGTATGGTTACGGAATAAAGGCTTTTATGCTTTCACTTGTAGAGTGTGCCATTCAGTTAACTGATGGGGGTGTCTCCACCGGAGATATCAGCCGTATCATAGGCATCGGGAAATCCATGCTGGAGCGTCCCATTGAGCTTCTGGACGATGTTAAGAATGTTTTGAAGCAGCTGGCACCCAATTACAGATTGATTGTGGCCACCAAGGGGGACCTGCTGGACCAGGAGAGGAAGATGCGCAGATCTGGCATTGCCGATTATTTTCATCATATCGAGGTAATGAGCGATAAAAAGAACCAGCAATATGTGCAGTTACTAAAGCACCTTGAAATTGACCCGGAAGAATTTTTAATGATCGGGAATTCGCTAAAGTCTGATATTATTCCCCCTCTTGAACTTGGAGCCTGGGGGATTTATGTGCCCTATCATACCACCTGGGCTCATGAAGAAGTTGATCATGAACCCGAGTCAAACCGGTATTTCCAGGTGGAAGCACTGCACCAGGTATTAGATCTTATCCATTGAAAGTCCTTACCCTTTCGATGCGCATAGCAAAGGGGACATTGTCGTGGGAGAACTCATACTCCACAGCCTGGCTTCCCTCTGATCGGGCCAGTGCCTGAAGGTTTGCTTTCTTCAGACTGGCCTCCAGCTCCGTGCTGTACTGCTTCTCAATGACCATCCGAATGGTGCCGTAATAAAGCTCTGTGATCAGATAGACCCTTCGGATACTGCCGTCATATTCGCTCCAGTGTGAAGCCTTCATTTGTTCCAGGAAGTGGTCAATCTTTATCCGTATCAGATCGTCCATTTCCCTCATTTGTAAATTTCCAAAGGTGAATTTACTGAGCTTCTCGGTTTTGAAATCACCGGTGATTTTCCCAATCTTCGGATGCTGGAGTTCATTGATAAACTCCACATTCACATCCACATGACGGGTCGCGAAATGGGCATTGATCAGGGTGGTATCCTGGTTCTCTTTCCGGAATTCTTTCCATTCTTCCTCTTTGATTAATCCGGCATCCAGAAAGGCAGTATAAATAGTATTGGGCATTCCTTTCCTGGAAAAATCGGGAGGTCCGAAGATGGGATCCCATACCAGGTCGCCAAGAATAATACCTTCATGCGAAGCAGGGATCAGTTCCAGCTTATATTCCGATCTGAATTTTCTGATTTCCATGAAGAGGCTTTTACAATGCTCAAGATCAGCTTTTTTTTGATCCAACGCAAACAAAAATATTATCAAATCTCCGAAGATTTGCGTTTATTTGTGCGTTTAATCATGCAGTATGAACTACCTTGATTTAATATTCCTTATTCCCCTGCTTTTTGCACTTTACAGGGGCTTTAAAAAGGGTATGATCCATATGATCGGCTCCCTGGCGGCCCTGTTGTTGGGAATTTTCGGGGCCATAAAGCTCAGACCCGTGTTTGCTTCACTTCTGGATTCTCTTTTTGATATTTCGCCAGACTATATGAATGTGATCGCATTTTCTGTGGCCTTTGTGTTCATTGTTGTGGTGGTACACCTGGTGGCGTTTGTGGTGGAAAAACTTGTGAAAGCGGTGGCACTTTCTTTTGTAAACCGTTTGCTGGGGATGGGATTCGGACTGCTTGTTACCGCATTTGTGATTAGTATGATACTATGGCCGGTGAACCAGATAAATGCAGAGAGGCAGTTTATTGAACCTGAAAGAATTGAAGGTTCCATGCTGTACAGGCCCTTGTCGGCTTTTGCACCTGCAGTTTTCCCCTATCTGAAAAGGCAGGATTGGAAGGAGTTTATCCCTGAAAAGAAAGAGGGTGAAGAAAATGCAGTTCCGGTAGCAATATAATGAAGGTTAATGGGTTAGTAAGTTAATAAGTTAGTCAATGGGAAATATAGCAATAGATAAAAGCCTTGTAGATGACTTGAAGTGGAGGGGGATGATCCACGATATAATGCCTGGTACGGAGGAACTGCTGACCAGGGAGCAGGTGACAGCCTATGTAGGGATCGATCCCACTGCCGATTCACTCCATATTGGTCACCTGGTTGGGGTGATGATGTTAAAGCGCCTGCAACATGCAGGGCACAGGCCCATTGCCCTGGTTGGTGGTGCTACAGGAATGATTGGCGACCCAAGCGGAAAGTCTCAGGAACGTAACCTGCTGGATGAGCCAACCCTCAGAAAAAATCAGGAGGGCTTGAAAAAGCAGATCTCCAGGTTCCTGGATTTCGAAACAGAGGCCTCTAACAGGGCCCTGATGGTCAATAACTACGACTGGATGAAGGAGTTCTCTTTCCTTGAATTTATCAGGGATATTGGCAAGCACATCACGGTCAACTATATGATGGCCAAGGATTCTGTTAAGAAGAGGCTTGGTTCCGATAGCAAGTCGGGCATGTCCTTTACGGAATTCACCTACCAGCTGGTACAGGGTTACGATTTCCAGGTGCTTTATCGCGATCATCAGTGTAAACTGCAAATGGGGGGCTCCGATCAGTGGGGTAATATAGTCACCGGAACCGAACTCATTAGACGCATTGAAAGGGGAGAGGCTTTTGCACTTACCTGGTCTTTGATTACCAAAGCGGATGGGGGTAAATTCGGAAAGACCGAGGAAGGCAATGTATGGCTCGATCCTGTCCGGACCACTCCTTACAAATTTTATCAGTTCTGGCTCAATGTGTCGGACGAGGATGCGGAGAAATACCTGAAGATATTTACAATGCTAAAGCAGGAGGAGATTGAGACCCTGATTTCAGAGCATAGTAAAGCTCCCCATACGCGGGTGATGCAAAATAAGTTAGCAGAGGAACTTACAGTAATGGTTCATTCCCGGGAGGAGTTTGAAATGGCCGTGGAAGCTTCAGGTATTCTTTTTGGAAAAGGGACCACCGAATCGCTGAAGAGCATCAGGGAGGATGTCTTTCTCTCCGTTTTTGAGGGGGTTCCACAGTTCGAGATACCCTCGTCCGATATAGACCAGGATGTACTTGAATTACTGGCCTCCGATACAGCGGTATTCAGTTCCAAGGGAGAAGCCAGGCGTATGGTAGCCGGTGGAGGTGTAAGTATCAACAAGCAGAAGTTATCCGGACCGGACCAGCGAATCACCAGCGGGGATTTTATTAATAAGAAGTATTTACTTGTTCAGAAAGGAAAGAAGAACTACTACCTCATAAGGGTTAAAGAAAACTAATGGGCATTGATATGGAAAACGCGAAACAAGCTGGCTATAATTTCAATTCGGTAGATCTTTTGATCTATATCTGGAAGAAACGGGCAATCCTGGTCGGGGTTGGTTTGATCGCAGGAATAGCATCCATCATTATCTCCTTACTGATTACCCCCATGTTCCAGTCATCGGTCATCATGTTCCCGACTTCCAATGCATCAATTTCAAAGGACCTGCTTTCACAGAATTATGCCGGAAGGCAGAATGTGCATGGTTTCGGGGAGGAGGAACAGGCCGAACAACTTCTACAGATTCTCAATTCTGAACCCATCCGGTCGCGGATTATTCAGAAGTACAATCTGATGGAACATTATGAGATAAGTCCTGATGAAAAATACCCATTGACCAGGCTTTATGATAAATACAGGTCCAACATCAATTTTCGTCTCACAGAATTCATGTCAGTTGAGATCTCGGTGATGGACAGTGACCCTGAATATGCTGCTAATATAGCCAATGACATCTCTGCCCTGGTGGATACTGTTTATAACAGCATGAAAAAAGAACGGGCCCGTGAAGCCTTCCGCCTGGTTGAAAGAGAGTACCTGGAGGCATCCCAAAACCTGGCTTCATTGAGAGATTCTATGGACCTGTTGAACAATCAGCTTTCCCGGAACATGAATTCAGGCGGGGATCCTGCAAATAAGCTGATTGAAGCCATTTCGGAAAATGGAATTCATTATATCGCTATGATGAATATGGTTCGATACGAAACTGCCCTGGTAACAGATTTAAGTCTCAAGTATAAAGAGGCCAGGCTTGAAGCTGAACAGAACCTGCCGCACAAGTTTGTTGTTGAGCAAGCCTATCCATCAGAGAAAAAGGCTTACCCGAAGAAATCACTGATCGTTATTGTATCCACATTTGCCTCATTCTTGTTTGCGCTGATAGTTCTGATTATTATGGATAATATCAAGGCCAGAGTGGCCATTCAGGAAGAAAAATGATAAAGGAAATCCAGGCCAGGTATCCGAAGAGGATTCTTTGGGGGATCCTGATCTCTTTTGTAGCATTGAACAGCATCATGCTTGCCCTGGAGATCTTCTATATTCCACTGATCCCCGCAGTCCTCCTGTTCCTTGCCCTGGCCATTGTGGCGGCGGATAAGTACCTTCTGATTATCATCTTTTTTGTTCCTCTTTCAGTACCTCTGAGCAGACTTGTGGAAGGGTTATCCATTGATATGTATCTGCCAACGGAGCCCCTGCTGGCTGGTTTACTGCTCCTCTACATGCTCAAGTACCTGATGGGCGACAGGATCGATCTGAAGGTACTCCGGCACCCTGTTACCCTGGCTATTTATTTTCATCTGGCCTGGTTGTTTATCACAAGCCTCACCAGTACCGATATGCTGGTCTCCTTTAAAATGCTTGTTTCAAGACTTTGGTTTATTGTGGGCTTCTATCTGCTGGCAAGCCAGCTATTCAGGAATGAAAAGCGCATGCATACCTACGTTTGGTTGTTTGTGATTGCCTTTACCGGAGTGATTATCTATGCACTTATAAATCATATGCAATATGGGCTGGATAACCAGGTGATGGCACATAGTGTGGCCAGTCCCTTCTACAAGGATCATACATCATATGGAGCAACTCTGGGTTTTCTCCTGCCCGTACTGGTGGCCCTTTTCCTGTTTATCAAACGGGAGGATATCAATACCAGGTTTCTGATGGTCCTCCTGATCCTGTTATTTAGTTTTGCTACAGTGGTTTCCTATACCAGGGCCACCTGGTTGAGCATCCTGGCTTCGGTGGGATTCTGGGCCATACTTAAATTAAAAATACGCTTTGAAATTGTGCTGGTGGGCTTTGCCATTCTTGTGGGCTTTTTCCTTTCAATCCGAACGGAGCTAATAGTTCAGCTTGAGCAGAACCGTGTGGAATCATCCGGTGAGCTCTCCGAACATATACAATCCATCTCAAATATCAGCACCGACCAGAGTAACCTGGAAAGGCTCAACCGGTGGAGCTGTGCCATTCGTATGTGGAAGGATAAGCCCTTGTTCGGCTTTGGCCCGGGAACCTACCAGTTTGAATACGGCCGTTACCAGCGTTCCTACGAAAAAACGCGGATCAGCACCGATTTTGGCACCATGGGGAATGCTCACAGTGAGTATTTAGGACCTCTTTCTGAAGCTGGTGTGTTTGGTCTTCTCAGTATTTTACTGGTGATTGGTACAACACTGTATACGGGTATCCGTGTGTACTTTACATCGAAAAAACGATCCATCAGGATCTTTTCCCTGGCTGTTCTGGTGGGACTTACATCCTATTATCTGCACGGATTGCTGAACAATTTTCTTGATACGGATAAGATCTCGGCCCTATTCTGGGGATTTACCGCCATGCTGGTGGCCATGGATATTTACCACCGGGATCAGCCTGAGGAGGAAGAGGCTGCCTTCTAAGAGAATCCCTTCGCACCGGGAAACTGTGCTCCGATAATGGAGATATCGTCGAAGATTGCTGCGGAACCCTCCAGGATTTTTTGATTTTCAATTATGGCCTGGATATTCTCTTCAAGGGATCTGTCATTGATTAGCTCTTTTTCCAGGTTCTCTGTTCCAAACTCCACACCCGAATCCTGGATCACCTCTACCAGTCCATCTGTATAACAGAACAGCTTGGCGGGTTCATCCACTCTGACCACGGCCTCATTTATAAAAGGAAGATCGTCCAGCATTCCCATCCCCACGCAACCGCTGGAAAGCAGAGTTAGTTGCTTTGAACCCGGTTCATAGAGCAGGGGTGGATTGTGCCCTGCATTTACATACCTCAATTCCCTGGTACGGTAGTTATACCTGGCAATAAAAAGTGTGATGAATTTCTCTCCTTTGGCGCTCTTCATCACACTTGAATTCAGACGATGGAGGGTGTCGGTAAGACCTTTATTTTCGGTAAACAGGGCATGAACATTGGCCTGGAAGTTTGACATCAGGATGGCTGCTGAGATTCCCTTCCCGGATACATCTGCAATGCAGAAGCCCACCTCATCTTTGCTGAGCTGGATCACATCGTAATAGTCTCCGCCAACTTCGAAATGAGGATGATAGAAGGCTAAGATGCTGATGTGCTCATTGGAAGGCAGCTTTTCCTTCTCCGGGATCAACATGTTCTGCATCTTGCTTGCCAGCTCCATCTCCCGTTTCAGTGCTTCCTGGCGAAGTGACTCCTGGAACAACCTTTTGTTCTCGATGGCAACCACGATGATATTGGAAAGGGTCTGGATAAAACGCAGGTGCTTGATAATGGGGCTGACCCCCTCACCTTCCTCCTCTATGTCACCAATTAATACAAAAGCGACGGCTTTGTCTTTGTGAGATACAGGAATAACAATATCAACCAGTTCGGGAAAGTGCTGTGGTTCCGAGGTAATAAAAGAAATTTCATCGAAGGGAAGGAGGTCACGCTCCACATTCACTTTCTGAAAAAATTTATTTCCGTAACCCGAGTTAAGCAGACACTCCCACTTATCTGAAAATTTCAGCACAATGACCTTCCCGATGTCCAGGTCATCCGTTAGTAATTTCTCATACCGGCGGATCAGTTCACTGGTCGATACATTGTCATTAATTGCCAGTGTAATATCCAGTAGTGCATTCAGTTTGAATGTGGATAATTTAAGCCGGTTATCTGAAATTTTACCCATAAAGCAAGCTTTGCCTATTTTTTTACCCGTTCAGAATAGGACCTGTCCCGTGTATCAACTTTAATCATTTCTCCGGTATCGATAAACAGGGGTACCATGATTTTTGCCCCGGTTTCCAGTTCAGCCGGTTTCTGGGCCGAAGTGGAGGCCGTATTCCCCTTTTCCCCTGGTTCGGTATAGCTCACCTGGAGTTCAACAAAAGGAGGAAGATCCACCGTAAGAGGAGTTTCAGTATCGGCATGTACAACTATTTCCACTGATTGTCCCTCTTTCATAAGATCAACATTTTCAATCATATCCGACTGAATGGTGATCTGTTCGAAGGTCTCCAGATGCATGAAGTTTACGCCCATGTCGTCTTTATAGAGGTACTGATACGGCCTTCTTTCAACCCTGGCTGTATTTACCTTCACCCCGGCAGAGAAGGTATTCTCTATCACCTTGCCTGAGGTCAGGCTCTTTAGCTTGGTTCTGACAAATGCAGGGCCCTTTCCGGGCTTTACATGCTGAAACTGAACGATGGTATAAAGGTCGTTATTGAATTCAAGGCATAATCCGTTTCTAAAATCTGAAGTTGAAGCCATATAGTATGTTTAAAGTGCAAATATATCAATATATTGTTTGTATGTGGTTCTGACTACAGCACCTTTTTTTTGGGCACCGTCGCTATAAAATTTTTCAGATAAAAGGGTTCGAAATAGGCCACATCTTCAAACAGTTTTTTACGAAACCTGCTAAGTATCGTTGAGATCATTGAGCTTGCTGAAGGATTGATTCCATCAATGAAATGGGCATTACTGTGATCCAGGACCGCTTTGCATTTATCAGCTCCGTTTCCAAAGAAGCAGACCTGGTGTGATTCCAGGATCGATCCATAGCTCTCTTTATCGATTATATCAGCCGACACCTCTCTGAACAGTTTGTTTTCCACCGTGTAGAATCCGGAGTAAACTTCCATTCTTCTGGCGTCGAGCAGTGGACAAAGCAGCAAATTGGTCCCATGCTCCGATATCAGCTTCGCCACTTCCATATTGGCAACCGAGCCACTGGCCATATTCTCCAGGGTGCCTGATGCAAGTAGGGGTATATCCAGGCCATATGCAAGGCCTTTGGCTGTTGAAACCCCAATTCTGAGACCAGTATAGGAACCCGGACCCTTGCTTACTGCAACCCCCTGGAGATCTTTAAAGGTAAGGCCCGCCTCTTCCATGGCCTGCCTGATAAAGCTGTTTAAAAGTCTTGCATGGGAGCGTTCCTGGCCACTCTCGATGAGTGAAAGTTGACGGTCCCCATCCGAGATTGCAACCGAACAGATATCGGTGGCAGTCTCAATATGTAGAATAAGGGGGCCTGTCATTCGCACCTAGTTCTTTTTCTTTTTATCAGTCGCAAACAGCTCTTCCTGGCTAACGACCTCCACAGGAAGATCATCCTTCAGCTGCCTGGAAATTGCAGAATAAGGGGCAACAATGATTTCCGCCTCAGGATACAGGCCCTCGGTGATTTCAATATAGTTGTTGTCCTGGATTCCTGTCTTGACCTCCTTCATCCATGCTCTCCCTTCTTCAACTAAAAATACCACAACCATGGGCTCATCACTGCTTGCCTGCTCTTCGGAAGGCAGGGCAACGTTGCTCACTGATCCATCGGAGCTAACCGCGCCAATTTGCTGATCCTCTTCATTGGTAGCTTGTCCCGTTGTATCCATTCTTGTTGTAACAGCCTGGATTGGGATGGAATAGATACCAGTTCTGCGATCCGTCTGGATATCTGCCGTGGCCGACATGCCTGGACGCAGCGGGTAGAGGTTGGTTTCGGAAATTTTATCTTCATATGATTCGGTCAGAAGCAGGATCTTCACCATAAAATTGGTCACCTGGTCGGTAGTGACCCCGGTGGTATTGGCAGAGACCGGGATTTCAGAAACGATACCTTTAAATTTAGTGTCTGGATAAGCATCTACTTCGATAAGGGCCGTGTCACGGTTGGTTACGCGTACAATATCGTTCTCATTTACTTCTACTTCCACCTCCATCCGGTGCAGATTTGCAATGCGCAGCATCTCTGTTCCCGACATCATGGAAGTTCCAACCACACGTTCTCCCAATTCAACAGAAAGACTCGAAATTGTGCCTGTCATGGGAGCGTAAATAGAGGTTTTGGTGAGGCTCTCGTCCGCTTCATCCACAGTAGCCTGTGCACTCATCACCGAAAACTCAGCAGCCTCTTTTTCAGCAAGGGCCGTATTATAGTTGGTAAGGTATTGTTCATACTCAGCAGTCGAAATGGCTTCTTCTTCGTAAAGCTCTTTATTTCTTTTATAATCAAGACGGGCCATCTCCAACTGGGCTTCAGACTGTTTTTGCCGTGCCCTGGCATTATTCAGGGAAGCTTCAGCCCTGTTCCTTGCCATCTGGTAGGCTTCAGGCTTGATTTTAAGCAGGTATTGCCCTTTTACAACTTCGTCTCCCTCTTTGACTACAAGTTCCACAATTTCGCCCGATACGTCCGGGGAAATAGCCACCTCTGTTTCGGGTTGGATTTTTCCGTTAGCAGTGATCACCTCAACGATCTCCCTCTCGATACCGGTTTCAACAGCGACATTGAGGTATCCTTCACTTCCAAACCAGCCTTGCTTTTTCCCTATGGCCAGAACAATAAGAAGTACAACAGCCGAGATCCCTAATATGAGAAATAATCTTTTTCTTGATTTCATTGATGTGCAATATTAAAGTGTGATGGGTATTCCCTGATAAAAGTTAAGAACATTTGTTTTGAAAATAAAATCGTATTTGGCCTGAAGAAGGTCAGACTGTGTTGATGTCAGCTGATTCTTGGACACATTGTAGTCCACCGTGTTTACCAGTCCGACCTCGAATTTTTTCTCCGTGTATTTGAATGATTCTTCCATGGATGTCAGCGCCTTCTTGGTAGCTGTAAACCTCTTTAATGCAGCCACCGCATCGGCATAGGCCTGCTGGATGGTTGCATAAAGAATCAGTTTCTGGCTCTGAAGTTCAAGCTGCGCATTCTCATGCATGATTCGGGCATTGGCAATGCTCGTGCTGACCTGCCAGCCATTGAAGATGGGTATGGATAGTCCAAGCCCCACCCCGGCATACCTGTTGTCGTTCAACTGAGCGCCGAAGGGGTAGGCTCCAAAGGTGGGAATCTCCTGGGGATTGGTGGAATAAACTGTTTCTCCTCCCTCGGTTATACCGATGGGGACCTGTACGGGCTCACTTACACTCACCACCTGTTCCCTGATATCAGAGTAACCGGTATTAAAATTGGCCGAGAGGTAAAGCTGGGGGGAGCGTCCGCCTTTGGCAATGGCCACCCCTTTTTCAGCGCTTTCCAGACTCAGCACAGCACCTTTGATTTCCGGCATTAACTGTTCTGCCACCCGGTAGACCTCCAGGGCATTTACAAGCAATGGATCCACATCCGGATCGGCCAATTCGGGTATGACCACATCAAAAGCAGAATCGATGGGGAGGTCCAGGATCTGCTGCAGGTTCAGCAGAGAGATGGCAAGCTGGTTTTCGGCATTTACAAGATTAAGCTCTTCAGATGCATACTGGGCCTGCAATTCCAGGAAGTTTCCCCGGGCCACTTTTCCCGCATCCACCATTTTTTTGGTCCGCTCCACCTGCAGCCCGGTAGTCTCCAGCTGGGTTTCGGTGACAGCCAGAAGTTCCCGGTTGAACATAATGGACAGGTAGGCTGCAGCAATATTCAGGGTGATATCATTTTTCACCTTCTGAACATCCTCGTAACTGGCCATCAGGTTCAATTCATTTTGCTGGATGGTATTTCTTACCTGCAGACCGTTAAACAGGTTCGTAAAGGAACTCAGTCCAAGATTGACGGAGTTAATCTGCTCATCCGTATATCGGTAGGTTGTTTGGTCGAGGGCCCGTCCCCATGAGTAACTGTAATTTCCACTTCCGCTCAAATTGGGAATCTGTCCCAGTTTTGATTGCATCAGAAGGTTTTCGTTATATTCGGTATTCAGAACAGTTTGTTTGATCTGAATGTTGTTCTCCATGGCATGCGTTATGCAGTCCTCAAGCGACCAGGGCTGTTGAGCAGCCAGTGAAATTGCCATGGCAGACAGTAAAAAGGAGAAGATGATTAATTTACGAATCATTATATGAGTTTTTAAAAAGCCATTAAAGTTATAGATAACAGTTCAATCTGAGTGCAAAAAAATCAAAATATATTGCAATATAAGGAGATAGGTGCAGTTTCCTATGTCCGGAACACCAGGGCAAGAAACCTTTCAATACGCATAAATCAGCGGGGGGAGATCAGGGTAACCGTGCCACGCTTTGCCAGTCAGAAGCAGGCCGAGCGTTTTTTCCTTTCAAAGCAGCAATGGGTCCTGAAGCGTCTAAATGTCTTAAAACAAAGGGATTGCAGTCAGACCTTGCCAAGTGAGGGAGGGGCTGTTCAGGTCAGGGGAAGGAGCTATCCTGTACACTTGCTCCATGGTGATGATACCACTGAAGCAGCCATCTGGAGGATTCTGCAAAAGGAAGCGCTGGAGTATTTACCGGACAGGGTAAGGGAATTGTCCGACAGATCTGGGTTTAAAATCACAGGCCTTAAGATCAGAAGGATGCGTACCCGGTGGGGCAGTTGTACTGCCAGGAAGAGCATCAACCTGAACAGCTGGCTGGTGATGTTACCGGAACATCTAAGCGATTATGTCATATTGCATGAACTTGTGCACACCCGATTTCCCGATCATAGCAGGAGATTCTGGGAGGAACTTGATGGTGTTACTGCTGGGGAATCGAAAAAGCTGCGCAGGGAATTAAGAAGCCATCAGATCATGTGCTTCCCCGGGGATTCTCCGGATTAATAAATTCCAAAAATAAATTCAATGCTAAGGGTGATGGAGTTAAAGGATTTGTATCCCCTTAAATCAATATTGTATGAGGGGACTACATTCAGGAACATATTCTTGTCCAGTTGCCTTTGATAGCCCACACCGATCCCCACGTTTGTTTTTACTCTGGGATTCAAATCTGTTCCTTTCAGGACAATCTCTCCATACTCTTCCGAATTCTCCTTCAGGCTGGCTACGAATATCGCTTTCAGGGTACCGGTGATCAAAATGGTATTGGCACGCCATTCATAGGGGCGGAAATAGATTGTTAAAGGAATCCCGATATCATGTTCAGTATAGGTGATATTGATCTTATCATCCTCGTTTTCCGGTTCAATGCCAAAGTCGTCCGGGTAATCCAGCATGGTCGAGGTTAGATAATTATAATCGATACCCGCCTTCATAAACCAGTATTCGTATTCCCAGTATATGAAACTTACGCCGGCTCCGTATCCTGGCGCTTTCGATGCGTCCCCGCCCCTGATCCAGGAATAGTTGCCCTGCAGGTTTCCCCCCAGGTACATATTAATCTGGGCCTGGGAAGCCACAGAAATAAAAAGAAACAGAACCAGGTATAGAGCTCTTTTTAGCATCATCTGCAAGTGATTTACACAAAACTAATACATAATTCATTTGATTGTGCGGAAATTTATCAAATGAAAACAGCAGCTATTGCATTTGACAGTAGCTGCTGCATAAGTCTGCGTATTCGATTAAAAGCAGTTTACTTCTTTTCAAATACGAATGTCTCGACCATTTCTCCCATGTCGGAAGCGGCTTCTGATTCTACGATCAGATTTCCGTCCTTCATTGAATAAACCTGGGTCAGGGTATATCCCATGCCCTGAACCTCGCCATCGGTGACTACCTTCAGGGTACCGGCCTTTTTATCAAAAACGGCTGTTGATTTTGTTACAGATCCTTCCCATCCAGGGTTTTCACATACTTCCCCGTCCAGGGTATAGTGTGATTCGCTTTCATATGCCTGGCCATCCCATTCACTGGTAACTGTCTGGTCAAAAGTCTTCTTGGTGTGTTCCAGGGTCATGGCCTTTGGAGCAAGGCTGAATTCGTATCCCAGTTCACTTTTATCTTCGTTCAGGTTCCAGTCTCCGGAAAAATTCACTTTCTGACCAAAAGCGGTGGCGGACAGGAATGCCAGGGAAATAATAAATACAAGGTTTTTCATTTTAATATGTTTTAGCGGGCCTGTATTGACCAGATTCAAATGTAATAAATTCTTATAAAAAAATGCCCTGCCTCATATTGAGACAGGGCATTTGCTTATTTCTCTGTTGACCCGCCAGGGCTCGAACCTGGACTCTTCTGAACCAAAATCAGACGTGTTGCCAATTACACCACGGGTCAGAGGTGGTTGCGAAAACCGGGTTGCAAATATACAAAATATTAAAATTAATTTGCAATTTTTTCCAGGCCTTCCTCGGTCATAAGCCAGGATTTTCCAGCCATATTCCAATCCGAAAGGCGATCAACATTGCGAACACCTTCCAGAATGTCCCTGGTCTTACGATCGAGCACAACCACTTTGCCCTCTGGAACCCGTATGACGGTTTCCACCTTGGGGAACCTCCATTTGTTTTCAAGATCCACTGAGAAATAGGGATCCAGGACGAGGGTGTTTCCTGTGGTACGGAAATGGTAGTCTATTTTAGCAGCATTTTCACTGGCACGTTCCCAGGACCTGCCTTTGGACTCTTTTTCAATCTCAAGGAGGAACAGATCCCCATCTGTTTTTTCAATATCCAGGGTGATCTTCCCGTAGAAAGCATCTGCATCTTCCATCAGGAACCACCTATCGTTCAGATCAAGAATAGATTCATCATCCAGGTAATCATCCTGACTCTCGTTGATGCTGATATAGAGCGTATCGCTGTTTACAAGCAATTCTTGTGAGTAATTGTCCCGGCCAAAGTCCGAATAGTTTGCACTTTCGAAGGCAGCTATTCCGATGATGCATAAGAGGCTTACAATCCAGAGGGTCAAGGCTCCAATGGTAAGTCCACGGTTATGTGTCTTTATATTAAAAATCAGTTTTATCAATCCATAAATCATTGCAGCAACGGGAATCAGCAGGAGCAATGTAATGGCTATAACAAGAAGGGTAACCGAAACAGGATCGGTAAAAGGTACAAGAATTTCACCCAGGGAAAAGCTATACGAATCGAACGGAAATACATGTAGTCCAACAAATGGAAGGGCGATTAATCCGATCAGAAGCCCGATGCCTCCAATAACGAGGCTGGTTCCGATGATTATTAAGATGACCTTAACAAACACCAGAAGTATTTTTCCCAAAACGTCGAAAAAATCCGAGGCGGCCCTTTCTGTTTTATGATAGGTTTCAGAATTCCGGGCCTTGGAGTAACCCTCTTTTACATTGTCTTTTACATTTTCGTACTCTTCACGAACTTTTTTTTCAATGTTGGATACGTTTACCTTTTCGCCACGCATCTCAAGCTTCTGGGCAGCTGTCTCTGCCTTGGGAAGTACGATCCACAGAATGGCATAAACCAGGATGGAAGCACCACCGGCAAAGAAGAAGATCACAAACAACAAGCGAAAGATGACTGGATCCACATTGAAGTATGCGGACAAACCTCCACAAACACCTCCTATAACCGAATTCTCGGGATCGCGAAAGAGTCTGCGGCTTTTGTTATATGATTCATGAAATGTACGCTGCCCCTCAGGCTCGTCAGCCGAATCTGCAATATCTTCAGGGTTGCCCATGATATCGATTACTTCGTTCACAAGTGCAAGAGTAATGACCTGGGTTTCCTCAGTAATTTTCTCCTGGAACAGTTCAGCAATTCTCGCCTCAATATCATCAATGATTTCCTTACTCTCCTGCTTGTTGGAGAAGTGCCTGCTGATGGTATCCAGGTAGGTTTTTAGTTTTTCATAAGCATCCTCATCAATATGAAAGATGATTCCGCTTAAATTAATTTTAATCGCTTTCTTCATGGTATATGGCTTTATTTGAAGTTCTTAATTGATTTTACCGAGTTGATCAGGGAGTCCCACGATTCGTCCAGTTCCTTGAGATAGGTTCTTCCAAGCTCCGTGAGACTGTAGTATTTTCTGGGAGGGCCCTGGGTGCTCTCCTCCCATCTGTAGCTGAGTAATCCTGCATTCTTCTGCCGTGTTAATAACGGGTAGAGTGTGCCTTCAACCACAATCAGGTCGTTTTCTTTTAAAGCATGGATGATGTTTGAGGTATAGAGGTCCTTCTTAGCCAGGATGGATAAGATGCAATACTCCAGGATACCCTTCCGCATCTGCGCTTTTGCGTTATCAATATTCATAGGTCTTTATTTTAATGCGATGATGGTAATGAAGATTTTTATGGGATTGTATTTTCTGTTAAAAAGAGAGGTTTTCACAGGCGATTCCTCCTTCGATTTGTCTTCAGTTTCATTTTTATAAAAGATAGAATCAAAGGATGGGCCTATCTGGCGGCGGGTTTTTTTTTCAGCTTCAGTTGCCTGATTCTGGTTTTGTGGGGTGGGTGCCTTTATTAAAACCGGTACCCTGGTCAGTGGGTTCATAGCATAGCCTGTATCGATAACCGCCTCAGGATGTTTATATTGGTGATGGGAAGAGATCAGGTCGATGGCTGGTTTCTGAGCAAACAGACCCGTTGCCAGGAGCAGCGCTCCCCCCAGGATTATCATTCTATATACTACTATGCTTATCATGCTATATGTCTATACAAGCAATATTACAATACAAAGATATGTAAAAAAACTAATACCATGCAATACATAGTAGTAAAAAAATGAAATAAAGTTGAAATATTATTATCTTCGGGTGCATGAAATACACAGGAAACATCAGGAAAATGGAGGTTTTCCCGGGAAAAGTAGTTCAATACTTTTTACCTCTGGGAAATGAAAAAATTAATATGAATGAGTTGATAGGGACAGAAATCGACATGGAATACCAGGGTCAAATTCATTGTATCAAGTGTGGACGGGAGACCCGGAAGTCCTTTGCCCAGGGCTACTGTTATCCATGCTTTACCACTGCTCCTGAGACCGAAGAATGTGTGCTGAGACCCGAATTGTGCAGGGCACATGAAGGGATTGCACGCGATATGGAGTATGCAAAGCAACATTGTCTCAGTGATCAGGTGGTCTATCTTTCCTTAACCAGTGGTATTAAGGTGGGGGTCACAAGGGGCAGCCAGGTGCCTGCCCGGTGGATCGACCAGGGAGCCATTCGTGCTGTTGAGCTGGCCAGAACTCCTAACCGGTATAAAGCCGGACTGATGGAGGTGGCCCTGAAAAATCATATTGCAGACAAAACGAACTGGAGGAAGATGTTATCGGATTCAGATCCGGGCGACGCCGACCTGATTGAAGAGAAAAAGAGGCTCTCCGCCCTGCTACCTCCTGATCTGGCATCTTATATAAGCAGTGATGATCACCTGGTAGAACTGGAATACCCCGTTATTCAATATCCGGAAAAGATAAAAAGCCTCAATTTTGATAAGGATCCTGTAGTTTCCGGGATTTTAAATGGAATCAAAGGCCAGTACCTGCTGCTGGATCAGAACAGGGTAATCAATATGAGGAAGTACGGAGGCTACCAGATCCGTTTTCGGACCGCTTGATTAATCTTCAAGGGCTGTAACTTCCCTACGCAGATTTTCCCAATGGGACTCATCCATCTTTGCGCCAATTAACTCAATGACCCTGCCGGCAAGAATGGCCCCCATCTTTCCGCAAACTTCCGCAGAAAGGCCTTTCATATGCCCGTAAATAAAGCCGGAGGCAAAAAGATCTCCTGCCCCTGTTGTATCTATGGCCTTGGAAGGTCTGACACCTACCCTGACCATGCCTTCTTTGCATATGCAGAAGGAGCCTTCGGCACCCAGTTTGATGACAATAAGGTCACAGATCTCATTTGTTTCCCTTGCACCCTCTTCCGGAGATTTACCTGTCAGGGCTCTGATCTCTTCCTCATTGGCAAAGAGAATATCCACATATTCGGAGATCATGGCCTTAAAGGTATCCACATTATCAGCAACGATATTGTAACTGGCCAGATCCAGGCAAATCTTCAGGCCTGCATGAGAGGCAAGACGAAGTGCTTTATCGAACAATTCCTTATCCTGCACCAGGTATCCTTCAATATAAAAATAGTCGTAGTCTTTAAAAACTCCAGCCGAGATATCTTCTGAAGAGAGATCGACCGCAGCACCCAGGTAGGTGGCAAAAGTTCTCTCAGAGTCCTTGGAGATCAAAGCCATGGCCCTGCCTGTTTCAATCATGGAAGGAAAAAGAATGGGTTTGATCTTGTTTACCTGCATATCCTTTTTAAAGAACTTTCCCATATCGTCATTTCCCACCGACCCGATAAAACCGGTTTCAATTCCCAGGTGGGCCAGACCGTGTATAGTGTTGGCCGCCGATCCTCCGGAAGCTTTGGACTTGGGCATTCCTGCCGTTTCAGAGTGAATATAATTTGAAGTGTCCAGATCCACCAGGGTCATGCTTCCCCTGGGTAATCCAAAGCTGTCAAGGATTTTATCGTTATCAATCCGGGTGATAATATCCACCAGGGCATTCCCCATTCCTAGTACTTTCATCTTTAATCGCAGGTTTATTTAGAATTGCAAAGTAAATCAAAATCTACAAACGCATACGAAATTTTCTCCCGAAGGTTTTTCGAAAAATATATTGTTTATTGGCGAAAAGCTGTTATTTTTGCGCTGCTTATTTAAGCCCGGTCTTTAAGAGACTGTATCTTCCTCAGTAGCTCAGTTGGTTAGAGCGGCGGACTGTTAATCCGTAGGTCGTAGGTTCAAGTCCTACCTGAGGAGCAAAAGCTCCACGTGCATTACGTGGAGCTTTTTTTTACTCCTGCTCCTGAAAACTTTCTTTCCAGTTTTACTTCGATATTTTATTGATATACTTTACTTTTATTGGATGAGAACCTATTTAAGCTATTTGGTCATTCTTGCCAGCATCCTCTTTTTCGGATGTGGTACAAATAACTCGGTGCAGTTTGAAGGCGTTGATGCACTTCAGAAAGTATTTCCCGAAAGCAATTACTTTGCACCCTTTGATGCACATGTTGATGTTGCGCGCGGTGAACATGCCTCACTTCAGTTTGTGGTTCGGGCAAATTCCGATATTCAAAACTTGAAAGTAAATGTTGCTGCCCCTGAAAATGCAGGCTCAGAACTTAACAGATATTAAATCAGGTTTTGTGGGATTTGTAAAAGTAGGCAGGGCAAACCCAGAGCCTTCAACAGATGCTTATCAACCCATGTCAGGTTATTTTCCAGATCCCATTATTTATGAGGATAGCCGCGATGTTCCCTTTGGTACAACGCAGCCAGTATGGGTCTCGGTAAAAATACCGGTCGACTGCCAGACAGGTTTATACAAAGGTAGGGTTGAAATTAGCTGCGAGCTTGGTGGAGAATCAATCTCGAAAACAAAACCCTTTGAAATTGAAGTATTTGAACCAGTAATTGAGCATACATCACTTTGGGTAACCAACTGGTTTTTTCTCGACAGGCTGAGTTATTTGAATAATAACGAAGCAGTTGAAAAGCACAGCGATTTATACTGGGAATTGTCGCGGGTCATGGCAAAAACTCTGGCTGAATACCGGCAAAACGTTGCGATGATTTCTCCCTTCGACCATACGAGCTTTTCGTACGAAAATGATAAATGGCTCTTCGATTTTAGCAATTTCAATAGAATGGTTACTCTTTTTGTTGAAGAAGGTGTAATCGGACGCCTGGAAGGCGGCCATTTGGGCAGCCGGATAGATGGTGGCTGGTTTAGTCCATTCGGGCTTTTTGTTCCTGTATTAGAAAATGACAGCATTGACAAAGAATTGATGCCTCTTGATGATCCGAGAACCGTTGAGTTTTATCAGGCATTTTTGCCGGCATTTGTTAATAATATTAAAGCACAGGGTTGGGAAGAGCAATACATTCAGCATATTGCCGATGAACCTATTGATGAGAATGTAGCATCATACATAGAGATTTCGAAATTCTTAAAAACATTGGTTCCGGGATTGAAAGTGATTGAAGCCTGCCATACCCACCAGCTGGAAAACATGGTGGATATCTGGGTGCCACAAATGAACTTTCTTGAAAGCGGAATGGATTTCTACACCGAACGCCAGTCCAAAGGCGACGAAGCATGGTATTATACCTGCCTGGCTCCAAAAGGAGAGTGGGCCAACCGTTTTGTGGAACTGCCCTTAATAAAGACCAGGTTGCTTCATTGGGTGAATTTTAAATACAATATTCCCGGGTATTTGCATTGGGGCTTTAACTTCTGGGGGTCTAACTCAGGAATAGTCACTGCCGAAGATCCTTACGACGATGTTTCCGGAATAATTGTTTCATCAGGAAATATTCTCCCGGGTGGCGACTGCTGGATCACCTATCCCGGGTATAAAACCATTTATCCATCCATCCGCCTGGAAGCCATGCGGGATGGAATTGTGGATTATGAACTATTAAAAATGTATAAGGAGAAGTTTCCCGAAGAATGCAGCGAACTGGTGGGCACAACCGTTTATGGTTTTGAACATTACGATATTAATATTGGTGCTTTCAGAGCGAAGCGCCGGCAGATTCTGGAAAAACTTTCGAATTAAGTCAGCATTTTCAGCACTCCCCTTACATAGCCCACCGATTCGGCCAGTCCGTCCAGGGGGTCTTTCCCATCCTTTTCATATTCAAAACTGACTACCTTGCTATAGTTCTTTTCAAGCAGCATCTTCAGGAAGCCGGGTATATCAATTACACCGTGACCAATCTCGATGGTCTGCCCCTCAGCTTCTGCTTTGTCTTCATCCTTGATATGGATATCATGCACGCGGTCCATGAACCTGGCAGGTATCAGCAATGGGATCTTCCCCAATACGGGCGGTGTGGCCGATATCCACACAGAGGCCCATACCTGGATCCATATCTTTGATAAGCTTGTAGGCACTTTCAGGAGTTGGATATTTCTTGTCGCCCGGACCATGATTGTGGATGGCAAGATTGATTCCGGTTTCTTTCACCTTTAGGTTACATAGTTCCAGCAATTCGTGTTCGGGTACCCCAACAATCACTTTCATTCCTGCATTCATGGCATATGTGAATGCCTTCTCAACATCTTCTGCACTGGACATGTAAATTACTCCGCCTCCATAGAGATCAATTCCGGCATCCCGAACCCTGGCAGCCATGGATTTGATTTCTTCCGGGCTTGAATCCAAAGGCATATGCATGCTTTTCAGGCAGAGATTCTTAATGTCAAGCCTGGCAGTCATGGCAATGGTATCCTCCAGGCTGAATTCTCTGAAGGTGTAGGAAGCGATCCCCAGTTCAAAGGGAAGTTCTGGTCCTTTTTCGGGAGTAATCTGACTGGCAGTAAGTAGCGATGGAGCCTGGGTAGCCAGCAGGCCAGTACCTGACAATCTGAGGAAATTTCGTCTGGAAAAATGCATGCTATAAGGTTTCAAGTGAATATTTGAAGATTGCGTGAAGTTAAAAATATAAAAATCTGCTACATGACATTACAGAGGATGCATTTTTCTGTGTAACTTCATTCTTCCAAATAGTGGCTGATAAAAAGAGTTAATTAATATAAAAGAGATATGAAACGAATCAGATTGGTAATGTCAGCTTTGATGCTGATGGTAATTTATGGCTATACCCTGGCCCAGGTGGATCCTATGGCGCCTTTGCCAAACGATGAAAGCGTCCGATATGGAGTATTGGAAAACGGGATGACCTATTACATCAAATCCAACCAGGAGCCCAAAGAACGTGCATCATTCTATATTATTCAAAATGTGGGGGCACTGCTGGAGGAGGATAGTCAGAACGGACTGGCTCATTTCCTGGAGCACATGGCCTTTAACGGGACCGAGCATTTTCCTGAGAAGGGAATCATCAATTTCCTTGAAACACACGGTGTGGCATTTGGCGAAAATATAAATGCGTATACCAGTCAGAACCAGACAGTTTATAATCTTTCGGATGTACCGGTTAACAAACCAGGTATACTTGACAGCTGCCTGCTGATCCTCAATGACTGGTCCAACTACCTTTTGCTTACCGAAGAAGAGATCGATGCTGAACGGGGAGTAATCAAGGAAGAGTGGCGTACGCGAAGGAATGCACAGTTCAGGATGTATTCCGAAGCCTTACAGTATCTCTATCCGGATTCAAAGTTTGCGGAGAGGGATGTGATCGGGGATCTGAATGTCCTTGAGAATTTTGAATATGATGATTTAAGAGATTTTTATCACAAGTGGTACAGAACCGATCTGCAGGCCATAGCCATGGCTGGTGATTTTGATGCTGAGGAGATGGAGAAGAAGGTGGTTGAACTGTTCTCAAAGATCCCGTCGGTTGAGAATGCACCGGAAAGGCCCTTTTATGAAATTCCTGATCATGCCGATCCGATTTACGGACTCGTAACCGATGAGGAGGCCGACCAGACCATTATTCGATATATGATTCGCCACAGGAAAAGCGATGATGGCCCCGAAACCTTTATGGGACACAGGGAACGGTATATCCACCAACTCTTTAACTCCATGATGGGGCAACGCATCCAGGAGTTGCTTCAGAAGGGCGATCCACCCTTTGTAATCGGGGTATTAAACTATGGAGATTTTGAACGGGGCTATGAAGCACTGAGTGCCATTAGCATTCCCAAACCCAACCAGGAGGAGTTGAGCTTTACAGCCCTGTTAACAGAATTGGAACGGGTAAAAAGATATGGATTTACCCAGGGAGAACTGGATCGTGCAAAATCGGAGATACTATCCCAATGGGAGAAGTATTATAAAGAACGGGATAAGATCAGCAATGAAGAATATATCCAGGAATACATCGGCAATTTTTTGGAAGGAGATGCGTATCCCTCTACAGAATTTGCTTACCAGGCTGTCCAGGCCATACTACCCACCATTAGCCTGGCAGATTTTACCCAGCGCCTGTCCACCTGGATTACGGATCAGAACCAGGTACTGGTGGTTCAGGGACCGGAAGGGGAAGGCGTAGAACACCTTTCTGAGGCAGCTGCCCTGGCAATTCTGGAACAGGTTGCTGCAAGCGAAATCGAAGCCTACCAGGACGAAACATTGGCAGAATCTCTGGTAACCAGTGAACCGGCTCCCGTTGCAATAGTCAGTGAGAAGAAACTGGATGTGCTGGATGCGGTGGAATGGACCCTGGAAAACGGAGCCCGAGTTATATTCCGTCATGCAGATTATGAAAAGGACCAGGTGCAGATCAGGGCCTACAGCAAGGGGGGCAGTTCTCTCTATGGAGATGAGGATGTGCCAACCACCGACATGCTGACTTCCCTGATCCAGATGTATGGGGTTGGCGATTTTGATGCCATGGGGCTCCAGAAGATGCTCACCGGCAAAAACATCTCTCTGCAATTGAGCCTCAGAAATCTCTCGGAAGGATTCAATGGGACGGCCAGTCCAAAGGATATGGAGGCGATGATGCAGCTGATATACCTTCATTTTAATCAGCCCAGGTTCGATCGTGAGGCCCATGATGCCATTCTTGCCAGATACATGGCATTTGTGGAAAACATGAACAATAATCCGCAGAAGGTCATGGGCGATTCTCTGAGCCTGATCATGACAGATTATAATCCCCGTACCAGGGTACTGGACCAGGAATTCCTCCAGGATGTCAGCTACGACCGCATCAAAGAGGTGTACCTTGACAGGTATGCCGACGCGAGCGATTTCTTCTTTGTCATCGTTGGTAATATGGAAGAGGAAGAGGTGAAATTGCTGGCTCAAAAGTATATTGGTGCCATCGCTGACCTGGACAGGTCCGAGACCTGGGTCGACCGGAAAGTTTATGAACCGGAAGGAAAGGTGGTGAAGATCATCCCCATGTCACTGGAAACACCCAAGGCCAATGTAAATATTGTGATTAACCAGGAGATGGCCTATAATCCATATAACCAGATGGTCATGAGAGTTATCGAGGGCATCCTTGATCTCAGGTATGTGGAGTCAATCCGGGAAGAAGAAGGAGGAACTTACGGGGTTGGAATCAGGACCTCTGTGAGTAAATGGCCACTGGAGAAGGCAACAATGCAGATCAGTTTTGATTGTGATCCCGAGAGGGCGGCAGATCTGAAGGAAAAGGTTTATGCCGAACTGGTAAAACTGGCTGATGAGGGACCATCCCAGGAGGATCTTTCCAAAACCATGGAGAACATTTTGAAGGACAGAGAGGAAAGCAAGGAACACAATACCTATTTCCTTTCCACGCTTTACAGCTACTATCTCTATGAGATCAATTTTGACGATCCTGCAAACTATGAAGATATTGTTAAAGGCCTGTCTGCGGATGATGTGCAGAAGGTAATGCATGCCTTCTTTGACGAGCCCAACATTGTTGATGTGGTCTTTGTGCCGAAGGAAGAAGCTATGGCAGAGTAAGGATCCTGGATGTTAGATCTGAAAATATATAATGAACGGGCTGCTAATTGCAGCCCGTTCTTTTTTTAGCATAGTCCAGGGTCCCTTTTAATATGCGACAGGTATTATTCGACACCGCATACAAATATTTGGCTTCGCTGAGCTCGCAAGCCGGTTCAGAGGAGTATATAATACCTGAGCTTTGTATTAAAAGAGTCCGTGGATCTGTGCGTCGATGTTGTCTATTACCGAACTAAGATCTTCAGTCCTGTCTCGAAAGTTGTGGGTGTCCACATTTACAATCAGCAACTTACCAAGGTTGTAGGTTTCTACCCACGCTTCGTAGCGTTCGTTCAGATGCTTCAGATAATCCAGACGAATATTGTTTTCATACTTCCTTCCCCTTTGTTGTATTTGATCTACCAGGGTGGGTATGGAGGCGCGAAGATAGATCAGCAGGTCGGGAGGCTCGATCAATGAACTCATCAGGTTGAACAGAGCAAAATAATTTTCAAAATCCCTGGTGCTCATTAATCCCATACTATGCAGGTTGGGAGCGAAAATGTAGGCATCCTCATAGATGGTACGGTCCTGGATTATCTTTTTTCCCGATTGCCGGATTCTAACGATCTGACTAAAACGGCTGTTCAGGAAATAAATTTGCAGGTTAAAGGACCAGCGCTGCATGTCCTGGTAGAAGTCGTTCAGATAAGGATTGTCATCCACATCCTCATACTGGGCTTCCCAGTTGTAATGCTTAGATAATAAACTTGTTAAGGTGGTTTTACCGGACCCGATGTTTCCCGCAACAGCTACATGCATATTCCTTGATTTAATGGGTGAGTCAGACTAAAGATAATAACTTTATCGGGTTAAAATGTCAGATAACTCATCTAAATATTTTCGATCGTTGGCAAGCCTTGGAATTTTGTTTTGCCCGCCCAGTTTGCCGCGTTTTTGCATCCATTTGTAGAAAGTGCCGGGTGCAAGTGAAACCACCTTTGGGAGCATTAGGGTAATATCCTTGAATCGCTTTGCTTCATAATCCGAGTTCACGGATCTCAATGTATTATCAAGCACTTCGGTGAACTTATCAAGATTACCGGGAGGAGTTTCAAATTCGATCATCCATTCATGTGCCCCTTTCGAATCGTCGCTCATATAGTGGGGACCGGCAGTATACTCCTTTATGACTGCCCCGGTCTCTTTGCATGCATTCATCAGGGCTTTTTCTGCATTCTCCATGATCACCTCTTCGCCAAAAGCATTGATAAAGAACTTGGTGCGTCCTGTTATTTTTATCCTGTGCGGATTAAGGGAGGTGAATACTACCGTGTCACCAATCATATAGCGCCATAATCCCCCATTGGTGGTAATTACTATGGCATAGTTCAACCCCAGCTCCACATCGCCGACGGTAAAGACTGTCGGATTGGGCTTGTCCAGCTGATCCAGGGGAATAAATTCATAAAAAATACCCAGATCGAGCATCAGCAACATATCATCCCGGTCCAGCTCATCCTGGATTGCGAAAAAGCCTTCTGATGCATTGTAGGTCTCCAGGTAATTCATATTATCGGAGGGAATCAGCTTTCGGAAGGATTCCCGGTAGGGGGTAAAACTGACCCCTCCATGGGTGAAAAGTTCCAGGTTGGGCCACACATCCAGGATATTGTTTTTTCCGGTGAAATCGAGGACGGCTTTTAGCAGTACCAGGTTCCAGGAGGGAACTCCTGCGATACTGGTCACATTTTCATTTACAGTATAATGTGTTATCCTGTTAAGTTTCTCTTCAAAATCGGGGATTAAAGCTATTTCCGAGGTTGGTGTACGAATAAACTGTGCCCAGAAGGGAAGATTTTCTATAAGCACGGCGGACAGGTCACCGTAATAGGACTGGTTGCTTAAATTATTCACCTCGGCACTTCCTCCCAGGGTGAGCGTTTTTCCTTTCAGAACAGTACTATCGGGCTTCTGCTTTGTATAAAAAGCAATAACGTCCTTTCCTGCCCTGAAGTGGCATTCTTCCATGGCTTCATTGCTTACCGGGATAAACTTGCTCTTATCGGAGGTGGTGCCGGAAGATTTGGCAAACCACTTTATTTCCGTGGGCCATAGAAGGTTTTGTTCACCCTCACGGACCCGGTTAATGTAGGGCTTGACATCATCATAGGTGCTGATGGGGACCCTCTCCTGGTATTCTTCAATGGATGAAATGGAGTCATAGCCATACTGTATACCCCAGGTGGTACGAAGTGCCTGTTCAATTAATTTGCTAAAAACCTCCTGTTGCACATCCTTAGGGTATTTCATGAACAACTCAATCTGGTGAAGTCGTTTCACATTTACCCAGGAAATAATGGAGTTTAGCAGGGGCATGCAGGATCGTTTACAGGATCAGCATCGCATCTCCATAGGTGCCAAACTTATACTTTTCTTTGATTGCAACCTCATAGGCATGCATAAGAAAATTATATCCTGCAAAGGCTGATACCATCATCAGCAGCGTTGAGTAGGGCAGGTGGAAGTTGGAAACCATCCTGTTGGGTACACTGAATTCATAGGGTGGAAAGATAAATTTATTGGTCCATCCATCAAATTCTTTCAGGTATCCATCGGTGGAAACGGAACTTTCAAGTGTTCTCATTACAGTGGTCCCCACGGCACAAACATTGTTTCTCCGCTCTTTTGCTGCATTGACAATTTTGACCGACTTATCCTCAATATTAATTCTTTCGGAATCCATCTTATGTTTGGTCAGGTCCTCCACATCTACTGTACGGAAATTCCCAAGGCCCACATGCAAGGTGATGTAAGCAAAATTAATTCCTTTGATTTCGAGACGTTTCAGCAGTTCCCGGCTGAAGTGCATTCCTGCAGTAGGAGCGGCAACAGCACCTTCATGCTTGGCATAAACGGTCTGGTAGCGCTCTTTGTCTTCCGGCTCTACCTTTCTTTCGATAAACTTGGGCAGGGGTGTTTCGCCCAGCTCAAACAGGGTCTTTTTGAACTCATCATAATCTCCATCATAAAGGAAGCGAAGGGTTCTTCCCCTGGAGGTGGTGTTATCAATAACCTCGGCAACCAATACATCATCTTCTCCAAAGTAGAGCTTGTTCCCAATGCGTATTTTACGGGCCGGATCCACCAGCACGTCCCAGAGACGCTGTTCCCGGTTAAGTTCTCTTAGCAGAAACACTTCAATTTCAGCTCCGGTTTTCTCTTTGTTTCCATATAAGCCGGGCTGGAAACACCTTGGTATCATTGAATACCATTACGTCACCATCGTCAAAATAGTTGATTATATCCTTAAAGGTAAGGTGTTCAATTTGTTCAGTGTCGCGATGCAGGACCATCAGTCTTGATTCATCACGGTTTTTCGCTGGAAATTTCGCAACCAGCTCAGGGGGTAAATTGAATTTGTACTGGGAAAGCTTCATATGATTGATTGTGAGTTGTGTTTAATGCGAGCCTCGTTATACGTAAGAAACGCAAAAAGGTTACAAAAGTTTAAGATTTTCTAATAAAGTTCTCTACGGTGATGGCCTCATCAACATGATAAGGCCCAATTCTGGTCCGCCGGAGTCCGCTTAGATGAGCTCCTGAATCGAGCATGGATCCCAGGTCCCTGGCCAGAGATCTTATGTAGGTTCCCTTACTGCAATCCACCTGGAGAGTAAGGTCTGGCAGTTCCATGGAAAGTAGTTTTAATTGGGAAATATGTACCTGTTGTGTCTTAAGTTCCACCTGTTTTCCTTTCCTGGCCATCGCATAGGCACGTTTCCCGTCCACGCTTTTAGCCGAAAACATGGGGGGCATCTGTTCCTGTTCGCCCGAGAGCTTCTCAAGGGCCTGCTCGATTTTTTCGGAGTTAATGTGTTCCCATGGAAAGATATGGTCCACTTCTGTTTCCAGATCGAAGGAGGGAGTGGTGGCTCCCAGCCTGACCTGTGCCGTATATGCCTTATCCATATCCTGGTACTGCATGATTTGCTTGGTGGCCTTCCCGGTACAGATAATTACAAGTCCGGTTGCCAATGGATCCAGTGTACCGGCATGCCCGACCTTGATCTTCTGTATTCCCAGGTTGTGCCTGAGCGATTTCCTGATCTTGTTGACCACATCGAAGGATGTCCATGTCAGGGGCTTGTCAATATAAAGGACTGCTCCTTCCAGGTATGTTTCGGGCCGGTTAAATTCCATATAATCAGGCAAAGATGATAGAAACGATTCCTACTAAGGCACAATAGATAGCAAACCAGTAAAGGTTTCCCTTTTTTACAATATTAATCATCCATGTGCAGGCCATGTACCCCGACAGGTAAGCAGCAAGGAATCCAATGATCAGCGAGCTGGCCGAAATTCCCAGCCTCCGAAGTGGAGGATGACATGGAGAGGATATCCAGTAAAGCAGCTCCCATAATGGGCAGAAGCACCATCAGGAAGGAAAACTGGGCCACATCACTTCGCCCGTTCTTTAAAAGGAGACCGGTGGAAATGGTGGCACCAGAGCGGGAGATTCCCGGGATGGTTGCAAAGGCCTGAGCGATACCCATGATTAGTGCATCCAGAAAGGGAATCTTCTTATTCCCGGTTTTAACAAGCTGGGTGGAGACCAGCAGCAGGGCAGTAACCAGCAGGGCACCACCGACCAGCACCAGATTTCCGGAAAATAGCGATTCCACTTCTTCCCGGAACATGACGCCAACAATCAGCACCGGTATCATGGAAACCAGGATCTTGGATACATAGCGGGTTTCCTCGTTCCATTTAAATTGGAACAGACCCGCAAAAAGCTTTTTTATATCCTGAAAGAATACGGTAATGGTACTCAGTACGGTTGCAAAATGAACCAGAACAGTAAAACTGAGGCTTTCCTGTACCTCAATATTTAGGAGGACCTTCCCGATTTCAAGATGTCCGCTGCTGCTCACAGGAAGAAATTCTGTGAGTCCCTGGACCAATCCAAGGATCAGTGCTTCATACCATGTCATTACTTATCTGATTTGGGCTTTTTCATAATGGCCCAAATTTCGAAGATGAATCCTGCCAGTACGACGATTGGTGCCAGAGTGATCCGGCGAAAACTGAATATTTCTTCTTCATTGAAAATGGCAGGATCTTCGGATTTCCCCCCGATCATCAGGATGAATCCCAAGACGATGATCGCAAATCCAATGACCAGAAGTATGTAATTCTCTTTGGCCAGAGCAAAGCTCTCCTTGTCCGTGCTTTTCTTACTCATATTGACTTAATTAGTAAAGCTTATCTGTTTTTATATTCAGGAATTTATTCACCGCAAAATAGGTCGAAACCCAGTTGAGAATAATGCCTGTGAGGATTACTCCCAGTGCCAGTATCGACAACATGTCATAATCTTTAAGAGAGATCACTCCTTCGAACTCCTCCTGAAGCAGGTAGACCAATCCAAATAGAAGTGCAAGCGCAATCAGGCTTCCGGTGAAACCACTGACTGCACTGGTAAAGAGGAAAGGCTTCCGTATAAATCCCCTTGTGGCACCAACCAGTTGCATGGTATTGATAATAAACCGTTTAGAGTGTATCGACAGTCTGATGGTGTTGTTTATCAGGGTGACCGATATCAGTGTAAGCAGGATGGAGAAACCCAGGATGATCAGGGTTATCTGCCGTACATTTTCATTAACGGCGTAAAGCAGTGATTTCTTATAGTACACTTCTTCTATGGAGTCGTAGGTCATCAGGTCCTGTTCAATGATCATCACCGAATCGGGATTGGCCCATGGCTGGTGCAGCCTGACACGAATGGATGGCGGAAGAGGATTGTATCCCAGGAAACGTATGAAATCCTCACCCAGCATCTGTTCGGTCTCTAATGCCGCTTCCTCCTTGGTGATATACTCGGTGGAGAGGATAAATTCGCGGGAATCCAGGATTTTCTGAAGCTGGTATATGTCGGCTTCCTTGACATTTTCCTTAAGGATAACATTAAAACCAATGCTCTCCATCACTTGCTTGCGGATGTTGCGGCCATTGATCAACAAGAGCCCTACCATCCCGAGCAGTAATAAAACCAATGAGATACTAATGATCGAGGTAATGTAGGAGCTACGTATTCTCCGGGAATATGTCCTGTTTTCCTTCTTTGACATGCCTGAAAAATTGGCTGTCGCAAAGATAGGAATTTAATCGAGGATTTTGGTCCACCCGAATGAATCCTCCAGATCACCATTCTGGATCCCCAGGAGGGTCTCGTAGAGTTTGGTGGATACCGGACCGGGAGTGATCCCATCCCCGAAACTATAGTTTATCCCTTTTTCCACATCTGCTACTTTTCCGATAGGTGAAATAACAGCTGCCGTACCACATGCTCCGGCTTCCTCAAAAGTGGCAAGCTCTTCAATGGGGACTGGGCGTACCTCCACTTTCATGCCCATCTTAAGCGCCAGATCCTGAAGGCTTCGATTGGTAATGGATGGAAGAATGGAATGAGATTCGGGGGTGATATAGGTATTGTCCCTGATCCCAAAGAAATTGGCGGGACCACACTCATCAATGTATTTTTTCTCCCTGGCATCGAGGTATAATGCAGTGGCATAACCTTCTTTGTGTGCTGTTGCGATGGAACCCATGCTGGCTGCGTAGTTTCCTCCAACTTTCAGATGGCCCGTACCCAGGGGAGCTGCCCTGTCATGATCCCGGCAGATCATCACTTCCACCGGCTTAAATCCTGCCTTGAAGTAGGGCCCTACGGGCATTACAAATACCAGGAAGGTATACTCGGCCGCAGGTTTTACTCCCACTTCCGGACCGGTTCCGATCAAGAGTGGACGAATATACAGGGATGCGCCGGTACCATGGGGAGGAACAAAACGCCTGTTCAAACTCACCACCTTTTCAACTGCTTCCATAAACAGCTCCACCGGAACTTCTGCCAGGAGAATTCCTTTGGCAGACTGGATCATCCTGAGGGCATTCTCTTTATGCCTGAACAGTCTGATGCGTCCATCCTTGCCGGTAAAGGCTTTTAGACCTTCAAAGGACTCCTGACCGTAATGGAGGCATGTGGCTCCAATATGTATGGGAAGATATTGATCCTCGGAGACTTCCAGCTCTCCCCACTTCCCGTCTTTGTAAACACATCTCACATTGTAATCGGTCTTCATGATACCGAAGCCAAGATTTTTCCAGTCAAGTTCCATGATGATATTTCTTAGAGGTTTTCGTAAGAGTTCAAAAATAGTCAAACTAACCCTCTGCCACAACATCGAAAGGATGTTGTAGAAGGATGTTTTATATCCATCTTTCCTTTTCCAGGTTGCTCATTTGATCATTTCCCGATACCTCTCGCATGCGTTGGGCCGCAACGGTATAGAATTGAAACTCAAAAATCAGTTCCAGCTGCTGTTTTTTAAACTGCTGACCATTGATTTTTGAGCCGTTTTCTCTTTGTTCCTGGAACAGGAGTTTGATCTGTTTGGTGTAGTCGGGCCGTCCGATAAAATCCATTTTAGCATCAATAAGAATTTGTTCCAGGCGGTTATTTGGATTAAAGGGCTTCTTGGTAGACATAATCAGGTTGCAGATCTGGTCAATCTGTGTATCTGAGTATTTGAATTCCGGAAGTATTTCCCTGCATATCACGGATGAACGGTTCTGGAAGTTTTGATATTCCTGGGTGAGCCCTGTGTACAACATCAGGGCAGCGGTCCTGACCAGAAGGCGGTCTTCCTGTTCAATCTCCTCCGAGCGGCACAGCAGGAAGGACTGGTTATATACCTTTCTGGCGTACTCCAGTCCGTGAAAATGAAGTGTTTTAGGCAGGGTAGTCAAAATCCTTTCAAAGACTCTCTCTTCAAGATCACCCAACCTGAGGAGCTGTAATTTAATGAAGAAGCGTTTGTTGGGGATTCCTTTCAGATCGACCGATAATTCGGGGCGGAGTCCATTCACATAGTACATGTCGATGTTCCCCTTGTATTTCACGGGCAGCTTACCCCTGTACTCGCAAATAAAATATTCCTTCACCATGCCATAGGTGTTTCCGGAGATATTTATCTTCCCGGGTGTGCCCGACGATTCCATCCTCGAAGCTGTATTTACCGTATCGCCCCAGATATCATAAGACATCTTCTTATGACCCACCACACCTGCAATGACAGGCCCTGTATGAATACCTATTCGCAGGTCCCAGATTTCGGCCCTGGATGACTTCAATTGTTGCATATAGGCTTGCATCTCCAGGGCTGCAAGCACCACCTCTACCGGGTTTGTACTGTTTTTATGGGGAATGCCTCCGGCAGCCATATATGCATCCCCAATGGTTTTAATCTTTTCAATATTATATTTTTCAACCACAGAGTCGAAATGAAAAAAGAATTGATCCAGTTCATCGATGAGTTTCTCCGGGTTCATCTCCTCGGCAATTCTGGTAAAACCCTGAATATCGGAAAACAGCACAGTAGCTTTCTCATATTTATCCCATTTGGCCTTTCCCTTGCTTCGGATTTGATTGGCGGTATCTTCGGGAAGAAAATCTGCAACCAGTTTATCCGATCTTTCCTTATCGGCAGCCAGGCTTTGTATTTTGATTTCCATCCGTTCGGAGACCCTTGATTCGGCTCGCCGGTAGCTCAATAATCGCCATTTTCGAAACAGGAACAATGCGGTCAGAAGGAGTATTCCGTAGACCATATAGGCATACCAGCTCTGGTAAAAGGGCGGGGCAACAGAAAAAGCCACCTGCCCGGCCTCAACCGTTCTTCCATAAAGATCCATGGCCTGTACTTCTATGGAATATTTACCATGTCTTAATCCCGAAACCATATAGTCCCTGCTGGAACTCCAACTGGACCAGGATTCATTACCGGGCCTTATCCTGTATCTGAAAAGAGGCGCTGGCTGACGTTGTAATTCAAGTCCGGAGAAGTGAAATTGATGCCTGTTTTCAAGGGATTCCGATTCAAGAAGATTTACAGCGATATGGGCTGCTTCATCCTCCAGAAAGTGCAGATCGAAAAGGGAGATTTTATCCTTTCCGGTCAGGTACAGAACACTATCGGCATAAGCCATATCAATGACTTCTCCAAGGTTTTGCAATACAGGATAGGTGGTATTAGTGGCTGATTCTTCATTAAGGTTTTTGGTATCGAGTACCCTGGAAAGAAAATCACCGCTGTTCTGAAGAATCCAGAAGTTGCCGTCTGATGCCGGAAGGATCATATCGGATTCTGTGAGAAGTCTGGATCTGTGATCCACCACCAGGGGTTGAAAGATCTCTTCGTTCCAGTCATAGCGATATACCTGCTGACTGCTTACAAGTAACAGGTCTTCTTCAACCTACCAGAAGTTTATATAAAAGATCATCTGAATGAAATGGCACCTGTTTGATTTTGTCTGCCCTGCTGTTGCTCTGGAATACACTGTTATTACACAGAAGGAAAGTATTGTTCCTGAAGCTTATAAATGAGTGTGCATTCTGAAGAGAAGGATCTATGGAGCTGGAAACCCAGCCTGATTTGTCCCTGGTGTAAAGTACAATCCCCTTTTCGCCCGATGTAAGAACGGATCCTTTCCTGACCGCCAGGATTCCAGTAAAAGATCCGATATCGATTACTTCTGCATGCGTTTCAGAAACCAGGTACAGGCCATCGGACCCTGCTGCAAACACCTGGTCATTGATGGCCGAGAACATGTGAACTGAATGGCTGGATTCGGGGAGGAGACTGCTGATGGTCCATTGTCCACCGGGCGCCTCATCCTCTGAAACAGCGAAAATCCCCCGGGAAGTACCCAGCAGAATACGTCCCTTTGCAAGCATGGATTTCAGGATTCGACCGGTATTGGCCGATCCGGTTTCAAGGAGCTTCAGGGGAGAAGGATCATGGAACACATGCAGGGTATAGGCTCCCAAAATCCAGATCTCGGAATTGTTCCATGTAAAGATCTGTCTGATCCCGTTTGCCGGAATTCCGATCTTATCCCCAACAAGAGCAAGGATTTCCTTCCTGCGCAGTGTATCGACAGAAAGTTCCTCATTTACAGCCTCATGGCTATCAAGAATTTTTATTTCCGATTTGGATAGGTGAAAAAGTCCAGTGTCTGTGTAGATAAAAATGGCCCCAGATCTGTTTTGAATGCCCCTGGGGATAAATTTCCGGCGGGAAGCGGGAAGAAGATGCATGCGCGAAACAGCGCGGTAGGAGGGTCCCTCCTCCTTGATCAGGAATCCAAGATCATTCTCAGCAACGTAGTATAAAGTGTCGGAACCATCGTCTGTAACATAAACCGGCCCGTTCAGATGAATATGACTGATCTGTGTACCAATAATGATGCTTAGCCCGTTATTCTTACCAATAAAGATAGTCCCCTGTTGATCGCGGAAGAAGGTTTCGTTTGGAATTTCGCTGAATTGAGCAGGTAGATTTATCTCTTGTATCCAGGGGGTCATCCGGAGTGCGCTTTGCTGCGCGAATCCGCAATTGATGCAGGATACACAAGTGATGAGAAGAAAAAAAATCAAGTAAATCCTGTATGACTTGAAGAATAAATTCATAACTTGTGTAACTCAGGTCGTGCTTCCTTCGTAAGACATAATCAAAAGTAAAAAAATATATTTACCCTTAATTGATAACCAAACAAATAGGATATTTATGGAAAAGTTAGAAAGGCCAATTATCGTACCGTGGGATTTCTCACAGGTAGCTGAGAACGCTTTTCAGCATGCTGTAAATATCTCCAAGGCGCTGAACAGAGATATTCTTCTTTTGCACGTGGTACATGATGAGAAGGATATAAATTCAAAGAACAGCGAACTGGAGGCCAATATTGAAAAACTTGGGAATGAATATGGCAAAAAACCCCATTATGGGGTGGTGAGCGGATCCATTTTCCATGCTATTGGGGAGACGGCGAAAGAGTTAAAAGCTGAGATGATTGTTATGGGAACCCATGGTATGAAGGGGGCCCAGAAACTTTTTGGTAGCAAGGCATTGAAAGTGGTAGTGTCTTCGCGTATTCCATTTCTGGTGGTACAGGACAAGCCTGCCAAGGATAAGATAGACACCATTTTGCTTCCCATTGATTTCAAACGTGAGAACAAGGAGAAGGCCAATTGGATCTACTATCTGGCACGAAACTTTGGATCCAGGTTTATTATCCTGAAGTCCAATGCAAAGGACAAGGGATTTAAGCGGAAAATCCTTTCCAACATTAAATATGTGGAGACTTTCCTTAAAGGGCACGACATTGATTATGAAATTGTAACTGCATCGGGAAAGGAAGCCTTTAAAAAGGAGATAGTTAATTTTGCAAAGGCGCACGATGCCGACCTGGTCCTGATCATGGCCACACGCGATATTCGCTGGGTCGACTATATGCTGGGCGCCCCTGAACAGTACATCCTTGCCAATCCGAATAATCTGCCGGTTATGTGCATGAATCCGCGACCTGCAAAGCTAGCCAGTGGATTCCGGGCAGCCGGAGGCAATTAACAGAATCAAAATGTGTAATTTAAAGGCCGCAATTGTTGCGGCCTTTTTTTTTCTTAATAATGATCAAATGATGGCATAATGTCATTCACGCGGAAGCCTACAATCAGTTTTTAAACTGATTTAAGTGACAAGGGGATGACATTTGCCTATATTTTTGAAACATGGAAATTGTATTTGCAACCAACAACCTTCATAAGGTGGAAGAAATCAGCGCCCTGCTTGGTGAGGACTATCAACTCCTGGGCTTAAAGGACCTGCAAATGGAAGAAGAGATTCCTGAAGATCATCATACCCTGGAAGAGAATGCATCTCAGAAAGCCTGGTATATTAACGAGCGCTCAGGACGAAATTGCTTTGCAGATGATACGGGCCTGGAAGTGGATGCCCTTGATGGAGCTCCCGGGGTTTATTCGGCCCGATATTCCAGGATTGGGGAACCTGTTTTTCCCCATATGGAAGCGGCTGAAGGAAACATCAAAAAATTGCTGCTGAAAATGGAAGGAGAAAGGGAGCGTTCAGCACGTTTCAGAACAGTTATTTCACTGGTACTGGATGGGAAAGAGTACCAATTCGAAGGAGTGGTTGAGGGGCATATAACAGAAAAGCCTTCGGGTGCCAAAGGATTTGGTTATGATCCGGTTTTCATGCCTGCGGGATACGATATTACATTTGCCGAAATGGATCTTGAATTGAAAAACAAGATTAGTCACCGTGCCCTGGCCGTTGCACAACTTGTAGATTTTCTGAAAGGGATGTAATATGTTTAAGGTATTTGCGTATTTAAAGAAACCAGTTCAGATGCAAGGCAGGCTGTTAGTTCTTCTTTCCCTTATTATAACATGGATTTCTATTCCTCTGCAGGGTCAGATTGGAATGGGACAATGGCGAACACATCTTCCATATCAGTATGCATCGTTGGTGGAAACCACCGACGACAGGGTATATTGTTCCACCACTGGCGGACTCTTCTATTATGGTCTGGAGGATAACCTGGTTGAGAAGATTTCCAAAATTGACGGACTCTCCGATAATGGTGTTTCAGCCATGCGCTGGAGTAGTGAGCTGGAAACCATGATTCTGGCCTATGAGAATTCGAACCTGGATATTATACGGAATGGTGTGGTAACGAATTTGCCCGACATCATGAAGAAACAGATTACGGGGGACAAGTCCATCTATGATATTTACTATATCGGGACAACAGCCTACCTCTCTACCGGATTTGGAATTGTGGTGCTTAACCTGGAGAAGAATGAAATCAGTGAGACCTACCTGATAGGGGATAATGGTCAGTCTCTGAAGGTTAACCAGCTTACATCCGATGGAACCTACCTTTATGCGGCAACGGATCAGGGGATCAGAAGAGGCCTGCTCTCAGATCCTTTCCTTATCGATTACAATGCATGGGATCTCATCACTGATATTCCCGGATCATTGGGTGCATTCAGCACCATTGCGTATTTTGAGTCCCACCTTTTCACTTCATCTGACGATCCGGCTGATGAACAGGACCATGTATACTACAGCAGCGGAGCAGGATGGAGCACCTATCCGTATTTTACTGGAAATCAATGTTATGAACTACTGAACCAGGGTGATTTTCTGACCCTGGTCGATGATACGGCGGTGCACCTGATCAATGACGATTTCCTGGTTGTACAAGAGATATTCAGTTCAAGGCCCCGTTCGGCGGTACTGGATCAACAGGGCGATCTCTGGCTGGCCGATTACGGAAAAGGATTGATAACCAATCAGGGGGGAGGCACCTGGTCCATTACACCAGATGGACCCTATTCGACTTCGGTGTTTGATATGAAATCATCGGGGGGTATTCTTCAGGCGGTTGTAGGTGCGATTACCCCATCCTGGAACAATTTATGGAACACGGCTACCCTGGAGACTTTTCAGGATGAAGAGTGGAGCTGGATAAACAGCTGGGAGGACAGGGACCTGATTACCCTTGCTATTGATCCTCTTGATCCTTTACATGTTTATGCAGGCTCATGGGGGATGGGCCTGCTGGAATTTAAGGGTAAAGAGCTTAGCACTTATAATGAAACCAATAGTTCACTGCAAACCATCATACCCGGACCCTATGTCAGGATAGGAGGAGTGGCCCTGGATCCCCAGGGAAATGTGTGGATGACCAATTCCAATGTTGCAGAACCCATCTCTGTCCTGAAGCCTGACGGAACATGGAAGAGTTTTAAGGTGGACAATCTTCTTACAAGCTATGGGGCCCTGGGAGATATCCTGGTGACCGGATCGGGACAGAAATGGGTGATTGTACCCAGGGGAAACGGGCTGTTTGCCATGGACGATAATATGACCATTGATGAAAGCTCTGATGATATTTACAAAAAGGTGAGTGTGGTAGATAAGTATGGGAAAGTGATTACCAATGATGTTTACTCTTTTGCAGAAGATCATAGCGGAAACCTCTGGCTGGGTACCAACCAGGGCGTACTGGTCATGTACAACCCTTACAGGCTATTTACCGATGGATCTGTTTATGCGCAGGAGATCCTCATCCCCCGGGACGACGGAAGCGGTTATGCCGACCCCTTACTGGGGACGCAGGTGGTAACAGATATTGAAGTGGACGGAGCCAACCGGAAATGGCTCGGGACATCGGATGGAGGGGCATACCTGGTTTCTGAAGATGGTCTGGATGAAATAAAGCATTTCAATATCAGCAACAGTCCCCTGCTATCAGATGTAATTATGGATATCTGTGTGGACGGGGTATCCGGAGAAGTGTTTTTTGGAACCGATAAGGGGATCATCTCATACAAAGGAGAGGCGCTTGAAGGTGGTTCTGCCTACAGCAATGTGGTGGTCTATCCCAATCCGGTCAGGGAGACTTTCGAAGGACCGGTTGCCATTAAGGGACTGATAGAGAACACAACAGTGAAGATCACCGACATGGGTGGCAACCTGGTGTTTGAGACTGAATCGCTGGGGGGACAGGCCATCTGGGATGGAAAAAACTTTCATGGCGAACGAGTGGCCACAGGGGTCTATATGATTTTTCTTTCCAGTGCCGACGGCAGCCTGTCGCATGTGACCAAGCTTCTTTTTATCCATTAGTTCTGAGACCGGACCAATGATTCGAAAAACCAGGGGAATTGTTTTGCACACCACAAAGTATGGTGAATCAAGCCTGGTGGCACATTGCTATACGGAACAGGCTGGCAGGCAAACCTTCATGTTGAAAGGGGTCCGGAAATCGAAGAAACAGAACCGCTCCAATCTCTTTCAGCCCCTGTTTATCCTCGAATTTGAAGTGTATCATAAGGATAGCAGGGAGATCCAGCTGGTAAAGGAAGTCAGGCGGGCAATTCCACTTAATTCCCTCCCTTTCGATATTACCAAAAGCACACAGGCCATTTTCATTGCAGAAGTGCTTTACAGGGTACTCAAAGAAGAGGAAAGCAACCCCATGCTGGCCAATTTTCTGATCTCTACCATTGAGTACCTGGATACCATGGAGGAGGCATCGCCCGATTTTCACATCATTTTTATGTTTCAACTGTCGAGGCACCTGGGTTTCTATCCTCAAAATAATTTCGGGGAGGAGGGCATTTTTTTCAACCTGGCCAGTGGACGTTTTAAGGCTGTTTTTACGGATCCGGAAAACTTCCTCGATGAGGAAGCCAGCAGTCTGTGGCATCGGTTTATGCGTTCTGATTTACAGTCAGTTAAAAAGGAAGGATTTAACGGTTCCAAAGGAAAATAACCCTTGATAACCTGGTAAGATTCTACAAATTGCATGTGAACGGAATGGGTGATATTCGCTCCCTGGAGATTTTGCATACTTTTTTCCTCAAATAGTGATTGCAGAAAGCCCATAGTTTTATTATGTTTCAGAGTAACTAACGCCTATATATTGCGTATAAGCAACGAAATAGATGTAATTTTGGGTCCTGTTATAGGTCGTATTGTTTTCATTATCCAGGCTACACATTTTTCGAGTAACCGGATCAAATTTTTTAAAAGGTGATCTCCGCCCAATCGGAAACCATACATACTAACCCTTCAACTTCACCATCCCGTCGGGATACAGGAGACCTTAATCCTGTTTTTAAAGGGAGGTTTTCTGGTGGGAGATTTCTGAAAGGCCTTCTCCTCTCCTTGATTTTCGTTCTGTTTTTTGTTCCTGAGATGATGGGTCAGTGGTTGGATGGCTATTGTACCGGAAACAGATTACCATTCCTGATGCCAATGTTGATGGATCAGGGTTGCATACCAATTTCCCAGTATTGATTGATATTACTGATCCCGATCTTGAATCTGTATCCAATGGAGGATCAGTTGAGAGCAACAATGGGTGGGACATTGCATTTTCACAGGATCATACAACAGCGCTGAATCACGAAATCGAGGCATACGAAGCAGCCAATGGTCGAATAGTGGCCTGGGTTCAGATACCCGCACTGGATGCTGATGGAGACAATACAATGTATCTGTATTTCTCAAACCCGAATGTTGTAGCAGATCCATCGACAAGCGCCACTTGGGATCCTGCAAGCTACGTTGCGGTTTATCACCTACAAGGGAACAATCATTATGATGCAACAGCTAATGGATACGATGGAGTTGCTACCGGCACCACAAATTCAGCAGGAAGTATCATTGAAGATGGGCAGGACTTTGAGCAAACACTGAGTAACAACAGGATTGAAATTGGAAACTTTGATGTGATTAGCAACTCACTTACCATTTCTGCCTGGATCCGTCCGGAGTCTTTTACTCAACGCGATGCTAGGATTGTTTCCAAAACAATTGGACCCAATGGGCAGGATCATTGGTGGATGTTAAGTACCATTGATCAAGGACCGGACTATCGCTTAAGATTTCGACAAAAGGCTGGGCCATCAAATATAACCAATGAACTAATTGGGAATGCAGCATCAAATTTGTCTATCGGTATATGGTCTTATCTAGGAGCGGTATATGATGGCACCACTATGCAGTTATATTTAAATGCTACCGGGGTGGGCTCAATGATTCACTCTGTTGGGGGAGCAGTCAGTACCAGCAGTTTAGCGGATGTGGCCATTGGAAACCAGCCCGCAGCAGCTGCAGGAGGTGTGCGTCCTTATGATGGAATACTTGATGAGGTCAGGATTCAGCGGGCTGCACGAAATACTGGATGGTTACAGACGGAGTACAATAATCAATTGAATCCAACCTCCTTTTATCCCAGCGTTGGTAGTACTGAAATTGAAAATGATTTCCCTTGCCGGGCTATTGAGTTACCTGTCAATGAGTGTTACACGCCTGGAGTTTAACTGATGTTGGTTCGACAAAATCAGGTGTTGCAGATCCCTCCTGTGGAAATTATGGGGATGATGCATATAAGTGGAGATGTTTGGTTTAAAGTTGAAGTTCCGACCAATGGGAAAGTTACCATTGAGATTGATACAGAAGAAGCAGCTGGTTGGGGTTATCGGATGGCTATGGCCATCTATTCAGGAACTTGCGGTGCTCTGGTTTCAGAAGGGTGTTATGAAAACAATAGTCTGCTGCACCCCAGAACTGCCAGGGCTGTTTTTACCGGTTTAACAGCTGGGGATTCACTCTTTGTTCGTGTTCGGGAGCAGTATAATAATCAGCCCGGAACATTCAGGATCGCTGCGATAAATGATGTCACTCCTCCGACCATCTCGAATTGCCCTGCTGATATCTCCCAGTCTAACGATCCTGGAGTTTGTGGAGCAGATGTAACCTGGACAGCCCCCACGGCTACAGATAATTGTACAGCTGTTGGAGATCTGGTATGGGGAAATTCCCATAGTCCTGGTGCAACATTCCCTGTGGGTACTACTGAAGTTGATTATTATGTTGTTGATCTGGCCGGGGATACGGCATTTTGCACTTTTGATGTAACAGTTACCGATGATGAGGATCCGACGATCGCCTGTCCGGTCGATCAAACTGCGAACACGGATGTGGGTCTGTGCACAGCTGTAGTCAATGGTCTTGCGCCAACTACGGATGACAACTGCGGTGTTACCTTACAGACCTGGACCCTTTCTGGAGCGACCGTTAGGACCTCCGCTGCTACGGGTATCAATGATGCTTCGGGCGAGATCTTCAATGTAGGTGTTACCACTGTACGTTATGACATCGAGGATGCCGCAGGTAACACAGCGACCTGTAGCTTCACCGTTACTGTCTCTGACAATGAGGATCCGACGATCGCCTGTCCGGTCGATCAAACTGCGAACACGGATGTGGGTCTGTGCACAGCTGTAGTCAATGGTCTTGCGCCAACTACGGATGACAACTGCGGTGTTACCTTACAGACCTGGACCCTTTCTGGAGCGACCGTTAGGACCTCCGCTGCTACGGGTATCAATGATGCTATCGGGCAGATCTTCAATGTAGGTGTTACCACTGTACGTTATGACATCGAGGATGCCGCAGGTAACACAGCGACCTGTAGCTTCACCGTTACTGTCTCTGACAATGAGGATCCGACGATCACCTGTCCGGTCGATCAAACTGCGAACACGGATGTGGGTCTGTGCACAGCTGTAGTCAATGGTCTTGCGCCAACTACGGATGACAACTGCGGTGTTACCTTACAGACCTGGACCCTTTCTGGAGCGACCGTTAGGACCTCCGCTGCTACGGGTATCAATGATGCTTCGGGCGAGATCTTCAATGTAGGTGTTACCACTGTACGTTATGACATCGAGGATGCCGCAGGTAACACAGCGACCTGTAGCTTCACCGTTACTGTCTCTGACAATGAGGATCCGACGATCGCCTGTCCGGTCGATCAAACTGCGAACACGGATGTGGGTCTGTGCACAGCTGTAGTCAATGGTCTTGCGCCAACTACGGATGACAACTGCGGTGTTACCTTACAGACCTGGACCCTTTCTGGAGCGACCGTTAGGACCTCCGCTGCTACGGGTATCAATGATGCTTCGGGCGAGATCTTCAATGTAGGTGTTACCACTGTACGTTATGACATCGAGGATGCCGCAGGTAACACAGCGACCTGTAGCTTCACCGTTACTGTCTCTGACAATGAGGATCCGACGATCGCCTGTCCGGTCGATCAAACTGCGAACACGGATGTGGGTCTGTGCACAGCTGTAGTCAATGGTCTTGCGCCAACTACGGATGACAACTGCGGTGTTACCTTACAGACCTGGACCCTTTCTGGAGCGACCGTTAGGACCTCCGCTGCTACGGGTATCAATGATGCTTCGGGCGAGATCTTCAATGTAGGTGTTACCACTGTACGTTATGACATCGAGGATGCCGCAGGTAACACAGCGACCTGTAGCTTCACCGTTACTGTCTCTGACAATGAGGATCCGACATTCACTGTTCCAGCAAACATTACCATTTGCAGAAGTCCTGATTGTTCCTATGATATTGATCCTTTAAATACAGGTGATGTTATTGATGAATCGGATAATTGTTCATGGCCCATTGAAGCTACATACAGTGATGATTTCACGAACTTGATTAGCTGTGATTTGGCAGGATATGTAATTCGGACGTGGACCCTGGAAGATGCAGCTGGAAACAGTGTATCACAGGATCAAATCATCTGGATAGAGCCTGTACCTACAGTAGTTGTGTCCACTCCGGATACAATTCAGTGTGATAGTGTAATTACTAATATTCTGTTGTCCAGTCCGTCTGTATTTACAGCGGGTAATATATCATTCAATTATACAGTTACTGCAAACGGTTTTGTAACCGGTTATACTTCACCAGTAACTGGATTGCCTAACAATCACGTAATACAAGATCAACTGGTCAACCTTTCGAATACAGTTCAACAGGTCATCTATAACATTACTCCTGTTAGCCCGACAGGCTGCCCCGGAGGAGCCACTCAACAGGTGACCATCTACGTGAATCCTACTCCAAGATTTACTGTTAGCTCACCCGACACTGTGGTTTGTGATGGGTCAACTATTTTAATGGATGTGTCTGATGGAATGAGTGATGTTGAAGGTGCAAAGGTATATGAGCTAACACGAACATACAATGCAACGAATGTAACAGTAGTAAGTACTCAACCGGATGGTGAATACGACCTCACATCGGATGACATCACCGATCAATTGATAAACAATACCAATCAGGTTCAGCCAGTTTCATATCATTTTGTTGCGAAGATCAGAGATGACAGGGCTGGAAATAATTTTGGATATTGTGATCATGGTGTTGATACCACCATTACCATCTGGGTAAACCCAACACCGAACATCAATGTCGTTGCATCGGACAGCGTGCTGTGTAATGGTGAAACTACAATCCTGACTGTTACAAATCCAAACACTACGCTTAGGGGCTCATGGTTGTATAATGTGGTGGTTACTGCTGATTCACAGATTGGTGGGGCAATGGGGGACCAGACAAATGTGACCACCCCCAGCTTTACAGAGACCCTGACTAACAACGATTCAATTGTCCATAAGGTAGAGTATCATTTTATACCAAGGATTACACCTGATGATGCCGGAGCTGACTGTGAGAATGGAAGGGATACCACCATCACCATCTGGGTAAATCCTACTCCCGAGATCCGGGTAAGTGCCGATACAGTTATCTGCGATGGGGAGACTGCAAATATAAACATACGCAATCCCAATGTTCCTCCAATCCGTGGAGACTGGAGATATGACCTGCTGGTAACAGCTGAGTCTGAGATTGGAGGAGAGATGGCCAGTGATGTGGACCTGGATCTTACTGCCATCAATGAGACTTTGACCAACAGCGATACGGTGGTACACTATGTGGATTACCGATTTACTCCGAAGATCTACAATGATGATGGAGCAGTAGTTGCCTGTACCAATGGCGATACTACCATCCGGATTTGGGTTAATCCTACTCCGAACATACGAGTCAATGCTTCGGATAGTGTTCTGTGTAATGGCGAGACCACTATTCTGACAGTTACCAATCCCAATACCCCCATCCGTGGAACATGGACCTATAACCTGGAGGTAACTGCCGATTCACAGATTTCGGGACACACCGGGGACCAGACTGATGTGACCACCCCAAGCTTTACAGAGATCCTGACCAATAGTGATACCATCGTTCATAAGGTGGAGTATCGTTTTATCCCCAGGATTGCTCCGGATGACTTTGGTGCTGAATGTGGAAACCCCAGGGATACTACCATTACCATCTGGGTGAATCCAACACCTAAGATCAGGATAAGTGCCGATACGGTGATCTGTGACGGGGAGACCGCAACTTTTAGTATACGTAATCCCAATATTCCGATCCGTGGAACCTGGAGATATGATCTGCTGGTAACAGCCGAGTCAGAGATTGGAGGAGAGATGGCCAGTGATGTGGACCTGGATCTGACCACCATTAATGAGACCCTGACCAATAGCGATACCGTGGTCCACTATGTGGATTACAGGTTTACGCCGAAGATTTACAATGACGATGGTGCTGTTGTGGCCTGTACCAATGGCGATACCACCATCCGGATCTGGGTAAATCCCACTCCAGAGATACGGGTAAGTGCCGATACAGTGATCTGTAACGGGGAGACCTCCACCATTACGGTCAGGAATCCGAATATTCCAATCCGTGGAAACTGGACTTATAATCTTGAAGTGACTGCCGATTCGCAAATATCTGGAGAAAGCGGAAACCTGACTGGAGTGACCACGCCCAGCATTGCACAGACCCTGACCAATAGTGATACCATTGTTCATAAGGTTGAATACCGTTTTATCCCGAGGATTGCACCGGATGATTTAGGAGCAGAGTGCAGTAACCCCAGGGATACGACCATTACCATCTGGGTAAACCCAACTCCTGAGATCCGTGTAAATGCCGATACGGTGATCTGCGATGGGGAAACGGCTGTTATAAACGTACGTAATCCTAACAATCCCATTCGTGGAACATGGACCTATGATCTGATTGTGACTGCCGATCCGGAGATTTCTGGTGAAAGCGGTGACCAGTTCGGGGTAACTACAGCAGTCTACAATGAAACACTGACCAACACTGGAACTGAAGCTCACAAGGTGGAATATCATTTCACTCCAAGAATCCATCCTGATGATTTGGGAGCAGAATGTGGAGGTGGTCGCGATACCATTGTAACCGTATGGGTTGAACCCGTACCCCGTATTGAAGTAACTGCACCGGATACGGTAATCTGTAACGATGAGGATGTTGCTTTTACTATACAAAACCTGAATCCTAATACTCGGGGCGATTGGCAATACGACCTGACGGTCGACTATGGGGCCTATATAAGCGGAGATAATATTGGTGGCGAGTATGGAAGCGGTGATACCTACCTGACTGATCACCTGGTGAACAGCGATACCGCGGTACATGCTGTTTCTTATCATTATACACCAAAGATCGAACATGGTGGCATGGGCCTTGATTGTGGTTCAGGGATTGATACAACCATCTGGATCTGGGTGAACCCAACTCCTGAAATCAGGGTAAATATCGCCGATACCGTAATATGTAACGAAGATTTTATTGATCTATTTGTTCGCAATCCGAATGTACCTATCAGGGGTGCATGGGAGTACTACCTGGATATCGAATACGGGGCTTTCATAACCGGGGATCTGGTGGATGGAGACTATACGGATCTGGTACATACCGATCAACTGATCAACCATGATACTGTATTTCACTTTGTGGATTATCACTTTATCCCGCGTATAATGCCCGATGACTTTGGTACAGATTGCGAAAATGGAATCGATACCACCATCCGGGTCTGGGTGAACCCGACTCCGGCTATCAGGGTACGCGCCCAGGATTCAATCATATGTAATGGGGAGCCGGCTATCATCCATATAAACAATCCAAACGCGTTTTTGAACGGGCAATGGGAATACAACCTGGTTGTTACTCCTGATTTTGAGATCACAGGTGCCAGACCTAATATAGATGGTATCACTGACACGCTTCTGATTGATCCCCTAATCAACAATGATACGATTGTTCATAAAGTTGAATATAGGTTCACACCAGTGAAAACTCCCGATCCAGATGTTTGTGCAGGCGGGAACGATACAACCATTGTGATCTGGGTCAACCCCACGCCCGAAGTAAGAGTAACTGTAAGCGATACGGTCTTATGCGACGGGGATGAAGTAACGCTTAACTTAAGAAATCCTAATTGGGATATACGGGGAGATTGGGACGGTAATCTGGAGATTCAGGTAGATCCGGGGATAGTGGGAATTCTTCCCATTATAGAGCCATTTACAGGTGATGCCATCTACACCTATACATTGAACAATACTGATGACGTGGCACGCAGTGTGACCTTTATATTTACGCCCAGGATCATAGATGATTATGGAGACCATTGCAACAACGGAATCGATACTACAATCGTTATATGGGTCAATCCTGTTCCGGATATTGAGGTAGTAGCGACAGACACTTTAATTTGCAATGAAGAGTTGGCACAGTTTAAAATAAGCACTCCGAACCTTTATGTTCGTGGGGAGTGGCGCTATGCACTTGATGTGGTCGCAGATTTCGAGATCGATGGGGAGCGCGCCAGTGGTACGTATCCTATCGACAGCGTCCTGATCGAGGATCAGCTGATCAATAATGACACCATTGCTCATAAAGTTACCTATCACTTTACCCCATTTATTACACCTTCAGATTTGCAGGGTGATTGTGGAAATGGACGGGATACGCTTATCACCATCTGGGTGAATCCCACTCCAAGAATCTTTGTGGACTTCCCCGATACCATCTTCTGTAATAACGATACAGCTGTTATTTCAGTAGATGATGGATTGGGATTTGTATACGGCGATAAAGTATATGTTGTAAGGGCGGATTATGACGATACAAATGTGACTGTGATTTCAAGGGCTGACGGGGCAACAGAGACCTGGCCCTCCGGGACTCCAATCACCGATATTTATGTAAACAATACACTGGAGGCTCATCCGGTCGACTATACCTTCACACCCCGGATACTGGATAGCCGCGAAGGTTACGAAGGTGCGTACTGCAGCAACGGGGAAATTACCATCCGGATCTGGATCAATCCCACACCTGGCATTCAAATTGATGTTCCTGACACCATTATCTGTGATAACAGCATTGTTGAAATCAATGTCTCCACTACCCAGGGCATGGTCATGGGAGGATCACTGGTTTATGACCTGGTTGTTACTTACGATGCAGGGGATGTGTCAGGAACCATTACCGGAGATGGACAATTTTTACCCCCTCAATCCATTTCGGATCTGCTGATCAATACTAGCGATACAGTTCAGCTAATAACATATCGTTTTACGGCACGGATCAGGGATGACAGGGACGGATATACAGGTTCTTTCTGCGACAATGGAAGTGACACGACGGTTTATATTTATCTCAATCCTGTTCCCGTATTGGATTATACCTTGCTGGAAGACAGCCTCTGTTATGATGATGGATTTACCATCATCACAGATTCAGCAGCTTATGCAACCCATCCGCTCTATTTTGAACTGGTGGTTACCAACGACAACAACCTGTCAGGGGTAATAACTCCTTTATCCGGCGTTGACTATCCAGTTGCTGGCGATCTGGATCAGACGGGTGTGATGAATCCGCATAATGGTTATGGCAGGCTCACCTATAATATCCTCCCGTTTATTTCCACAGAAGGATGCCTGGGTACAGATACCACGTTTATCATCGATGTGAATCCCGAACCCAGGATGAGCGCGCAGTTGTCCAGACCACAGGATACAGCGGTCTGCTTACGACCAGGGTTATTTGATTCTGATGGATGAAAATATCGACAGCACCACAGGTAATTTTGTATATGCACTGGATACCTATGGTTACAACGAACCCAATGTTGATAATGAAAGATTGAGCAACGATTATATTATTGAGAATCTGGATCAGATGGAGTGTCATTAACAATGGGGAGTTTATCGAGGATGTGACTTACAGGTATATTCCGGTGATCCGGGACGTTAATGGGCAGGGCAAGGATTGTCCAGGAACCGACTATGACTCCATCACGGTACAGGTAGCACCGGAGCTCAGGGGTATCCTGGAGCCCGACACCAGCTATGTAGGAGGGAATATTGTCAGATGCTATGGGGAGGAAGTATCCATATTACATCCCAATGTACGGGGTGGATATTACCGTGATGAGTACGATTTTGACTGGGATACCAATGGAGGAACAACTCCAGCCTGGTACCGGACGATTCCACACAGACAGGCCTTGGAATTGGAGAGTACTGGTTCGAAGTGGATGATGTCATTGGTTGCTACTTTAGCGATACCATTACCATGACACAGCCCGACACCATTGAAGTGACTCCATTGATTGTGGATGCAAGCTGTGCAGCCTTAAACAGAAGTGATGGTTCCATTCATGTAACCCCTATTGGAGGGATAGAGGGATATTCATACGAGTGGACCGGACCCTATGGTTATACCAGTACCGAACAGAATGTGGATCCCGGGGTTGCGGGCCCATACCCCTTTGTGATGAGGGATACAAACCTGTGCGAGTACTCGGATATTTACTGGATCGGATCGGCAGAATTAATTAGCGTAAATGCTTCATCCACTCCTTACGGGAACTACGAGATCATGTGTAATGGCACCAATACGGGTGAGATTGTTGTGAGCAGTATTGTTGGTGGCTTCCCTGGATACACACTGTTGGCCATAGAAGAGACCACAGGTGACACTTTATATAACCAGCCTGTTGGACCATCAAATTCAGCTGTTATTGATAATCTTCCGGCAGGAGAATACAGGTTATGGGCCTATGACCAGGTCGACTGCTATAATCTGAATCCCGGACAAGTTACCTACCCACTTGATGAGCCCGATACAATATCCATAAATCGTCTGTACGAACAGTATTATCACGATACAGTGGATATCAGCTGTTTTGGAGCCGATGATGGATTTATTGATATTGAGGTTAGCGGGGGACATACAGAAGACTATGAAAACACCTTTACATGGACCGGTCCGGATGTGGATCTGGTTACGGGCGATAGCATCCAGGGAACTATTGGAAGCGGATATTTAAGTGGAGGCACCTACACTCTACATATTGAGGATGAATGGGGTTGTGAGCAGTGGGCCGATTTCACTCTTTATGAGCCTACACCGATCGTACTGGATGTGGATTCCCTCAGGGAGCTGAATGGCTGGAACATCACCTGTTTCGGCGATAATGATGGATTTATTGAGATCTCATCCTCGGGAGGAATCATGGGTCATGAATACGAGTGGAGCCCTGGTTCCATGTCCTTACCCGATCCTACCCAGCAGGATATATATGAGCTTTATGCCGACACCTTCCATCTGACCATTACCGATAATATTGGCTGTACTTTCGATACAGTCTTTGACCTGATTCAACCCAATGTGCTTGGTCTGGATACAATTATTCCGCGTATTAATGGATGGGAGATCGCCTGTGCCGGGGCAGCTACCGGACAGATCACGCTGATTCCATTAGGAGGGGCCGATTCCACAAGTAATATCTATGCATGGTCTACTGATACAGGAACTCTGGGCGACCCGGGCTCTATGAACCAGACTAATCTATGGGAGGCAAATTACACGGTTCTTGTCACAGACATCAATGGATGTACGTATGAGGAAACCTACGAATTGCTTGATCCCGAACCCATGGTGATTGATACCTTTATGGTGGATAGTGCATTCTGTGCAGGTTCAGCCACCGGAGCAATCGATATGACCACTGATCCCGATGGTGGTATATATCCATACAACTACTTATGGACAAATGGAGAATTCACTGCAAACACAGAAGATATTGTAGACCTTTTAGCAGGCGTCTATACCATTCTGATAACAGACGATAATGGTTGTACCTTGCTTGATAGTGCTGAGGTCTACGAAGCGGATCATTTTGGTGTGGACCTCCTTGTTGCCAGTGATTACAACGGGGCTGTGATTTCATGTGCCGATTCTGCGGATGGTGTAATTGTTGTTGATACTGCGAACCTGGGAGGTACATTCCCCTACACGTATCAATGGAGCTACGGGGCTACGACATATGACCTGGTGAATGTTCCGGCAGGAACCTACAAAGTGGTGGTTACAGATGTACATGGATGTATCGACTCAGCAGAGGTGGCCATAGATGATCCGTCGCCCATCGACTATTCCCTGCAGATTCAGGATCCTTTATGTTACGGTGAGTCAACAGGGCAGATTGAATTGCTGGTTACCGGAGGGACAGTAAATACGGTGGATGATTACCAGGCATGGATGAACGGTGTGCTGCGCGGACTCTTCTCAGATAACCTTCCTGCTGGGATTTATCAAATCAGGATTGAGGATTTGAATGATTGCTTTACTGAGGCCGAAGCAGAATTGATCAATCCCGATACCCTGGTACTTAGTTTTGAGACAGAGGAAGCTTTCTGCAAGGACAAATACGACGGGGAGATGAATCTCATTATCGATGGAGGAACCTATCCTTATGACATTTCCTGGAATATGGGTCTGCCCGATAATGAGGACTTCTCTAACGAACTTGAAGCGGGCGAGTATGTGGCCACGGTGACCGATGCCAACCTCTGTATAGCGGTTGATACGGTCTGGTTGGGCTATACATATGAGTCATGCCTGGTGATACCCAATGCATTCTCGCCCAATGGCGATGGATTTAATGATATGTGGATGATCGAAGGCCTGGAGCTTTATCCAAATGTTGATCTTACGATCTTTGATCGCTGGGGTAACAGGGTTTACTATTCTCCCAATGCCGGGGATGAGCCCTGGGACGGAACCATCAGCGGCAGGATTCTGCCCATTGACTCCTACCACTATGTCATTGATCTGAATACTGATAAGGATGATCCCATAACAGGGAACGTAACCATTGTAAGATAGGAGCGTAATAGAGAGTAATGAAAAGGGGAATAGTATATATCATTTTGCTTCTGACTCTGGGCTTAGCGCCTGACCTGGCAGCACAGCAATTACCCCTTTACTCGCAGTACGTATTGAATGGATTTATGGTTAATCCGGCCGTGGCTGGCAGCGATGGTTATACCAGTTTTAATACCACCGCAAGGCAGCAATGGCTCGGATTTAGTGAGGCGCCCCGTACCTATTCTGCATCCTGGCAGACCAGGGTTCTGAGAAGGTCCTATAAAATTATTAACCGGCCCGTCAAAAGCGATAACAGGCTCAAACCCAGCACTAAGGGAAGGGTTGGGCTGGGGGCCTACCTGATCAATGATGTGAATGCAAATGTGGCACGAACGGGACTGTCTTTCACCTATGCCTACCATATTTACCTGGGCAGGCAGCAGCTCTCTTTTGGATTGGCGGCCAAAGCATTTCAGTACAGGATAAATGCCAGCGAACTTACTTTTGGAGTAGATGGCGATCCTGTACTGAATAGCAATTTCAAGACCGTGGCCTATAGTCCGGATGCTGATGTAGGGATCCTGTTTACAGACCCCAGCTACATTGTGGGTTTTTCGGTCAGCAACCTGCTTCAGACCGCGGTGAAGACCGGAGGCAGCGACATTGCAGATTTCAAGACCTTCAGGCACTACTGGCTTATGGGGACCTACCGTTTCCGCTTATCTGATATGGTGGAACTGGAACCCGGTGCATTATTTAAGACCCCCGAGAACTGGGATCCCCAGGGTGATGTTACCCTGAAGCTGTATATCGCTGAGCAATTCTGGGGCGGACTTTCCTATCGGACAAATAATAGTATGATTCTCCTTCTGGGGGTCAGGATTGACGGACTCTTCTTCGGTTATTCGTTTGACTGGGCATTCTCAGAAATCGGGCATTATAATTACGGATCCCATGAGGTTACCCTGGCTTATAAAATAGGTGACAATGCACGCCGCTATAAGTGGGTGAACCGCTACTAAACCTTGTTTTTATTTGCTTTCTTTGTGATATGAAAGTACTTCTGGTAAGTAAGGAAAGTAGCGGGGGAGGAGCGGCACTTGCTGCGTACCGGCTTTTACTTGCTTTACGGAAACAGGATGTGGATGTTAAGATGCTGGTGCAGGAAGATGGCAGTGAAGAGGACGGAATCTTTTCAACAACACATAGTGCTTTTAAGAGATGGATTAACTTTTTGCGCTTTGTTCTGGAGCGCCTGGTTTTTCTGCCCCATGAAAAATCCGCAGCCCTTAGATTTCTATTTTCATTGGCCAATACCGGTGAAGATTTGACAAAGAATCCGCACTTTCTGGATGCAGATATAATTCATCTTCATTGGATCAACGCGGGATTCATTTCACTGAGAAACTTAAAAAAAATCCTGAAATCCGGGAAGCCCGTGGTTTGGACTTTTCATGATGAATGGACTTATACAGGAGGGTGCCATCTGGCCCTGGATTGCCAGGCTTTTACTCGTCAGTGTGGAATGTGCCCCTACCTCAGAAAGCCTGGAGAGAAGGATCTTTCGACCCGCATATGGAGGAAAAAGGAGAAAATATTCAGGGATTTCGGTTTTAATGTGATTACTCCCAGCAGCTGGTTACAATCCCGGGTCCGTTCCAGTTCATTGCTGGGCAACTTTAAAACGCAGCATATTCCCAATGTGGTGGATACGGGTTTATTCAAAGCTATAGACAGGGATGAAGCCTCAAGGAGATTGGGTCTGAAATCTGAAACCCGGTATATTCTTTTTGGTGCGGCATCTATGAAAAGTGCTTTCAAGGGGTTTGACTATTTCAGGCAGGCCGTTAATCTGGTCCACCAGGAGCTGGGGGATGATGCTGGTGTTGAAATTTTACTCTTCGGGAAAGCAGATGGCGATGTAGCAAATGTCTTTCCCTTGCAAACCAGGCATGCAGGAAGAGTAAATAAAGTGGAAGATATGGTAGACCTGTATAGTGTTGCTGATGTTTACGTCAATCCATCACTGCAGGAAAGCTTTGGTTATACCATTCTTGAATCGATGTTATGCGGTACTCCTGTGGTTGGCTTCGATACGGGGGCGATTTCCGAAATCATTCTTCATAAGGAGAATGGTTATCTGGCTGCTAAGGAATCGGTTGAGGATCTGGCAAAGGGCATTATGTGGATTTTAAGCTCAGTCAATCCGGATGTGATTTCCGAAAAAGCCCGCTCTACTATGTTGGAGAGGTTTCCTGAAGAAGCTATAAGCACTGAACATATTTCACTATACAAGCGTATTATTTCAGTATAACAGCCCTTATGAAGAATCGTCCGCTTATAACGGTTATAACGGTAGTGTTTAATGGAGAAGACCATATTGCTAAAACAATAGAGAGTGTTCTTAATCAAAGCTATTCGAATATCGAGTATATAATAGTTGATGGGAAGTCCACTGACCTAACCCTGGAGATTGCAGGAGCCTACAAGGGGATTGACCGGGTGATTAGTGAGCCTGACCGGGGACTGTACGATGCCATGAACAAAGGGTTGAAAGCGGCTACAGGGGACTATGTATGGTTCCTGAATTCGGGCGACCAGATTTACAGCAAGGAAACTGTGGAGCAAATGGTATCGGGACTTTCCGGGAGCCCGGATATTATCTACGGGGGTACGATGATTATCGATGAGCAGCAGAATGAGATTGGAGATAGAAGGTTAAAACCTCCGGCCCGGCTTAGCTGGAAATCTTTCCGGCAGGGCATGGTGGTATGTCACCAGTCCATTCTGGTTAAAAAAGATATAGCTCCTGAGTTTAATCTGGAATATCGTTTATCGGCCGATATCGACTGGGCTATCAGGGCGACCAGGGGTGCTGAGCAGATCCATAACTCGAACCTGGTCCTGTCAAAGTTTCTGGAAGGAGGACTCACCGCGCATAATATCAAAGCGGGATTGAAAGAACGGTTTAAAATCATGCGGCACTTCTATGGTTTGATCCCCACCATATTCCGGCATTTTGGGTTTGGCTTCAGGCTGACCAATTTCTACCTTAAAAACAGACGAATCTGATTTGGGTCTTCTAGAAGTCAGTCTGGGCGTCTTTCATTCGACTGATTATTTCCTTCCCGGTGATCCCCTCCATTCCCAGGGATTCGAAGTGATCGAGAATCCATAAATAATGTTCCGTGATGCCTGGAAATTCACGCTCACTAAAGAAGGAGTTATGCCAGAGTAAGGAGAAGACCCCATTGAATTTTACGACCTCAGCAGAAAGTGCCCGGGTGGCTTCCTTCGATTGATTCAGGTCCAGCTCCCGCTTGTAGAAGTGAGTCACATCCATAAGGCTTAGAGGGATCTCCCAGAAGTCCATAACTTCCTGCTTATTAAAATCGAAAAACTTAAAGGGCCAGCAATAGGAGTTCCTGAATCCATCATGTTCTGAAAACCCCAGGCTTGCATCATAAACGAGACCAGCCTCTGCCTGAATCTGCGCTGTTTGTCCGGGTTTAAATCTAAGGTAGTGTTGCCGGATCCCGGTGACCGCTTCGGGAGATACGGCCCTGAGGTGATCAAGCGTTCTGTTCATGGCCGGGGGATTATCCCAGGATTGCATGGTTCCGTGAATTCCGATCTCGTGGCCCCGGGAGCTTAACTCCTTTATTAGTTTCCTGATCCTTGGCTGGTGGAATCTGTATCGGGAATTGTCGTAATTCCCATCCTTTTCCAGAAAGTAATAGGAGCTATGGAAATTCCTTTTCCCTTCCCATTGCATCAGTTTGTTGAAACTCCAGAAGGGGTTAAGCTTTGAGAAAGGATTAAGGAAATGATACAGCGCGGTAAATGCATCACCGACTTTGTTCTTCAAGTTATATGGAGAATCCGCCAGTCCAATCAGCTGTTTAAACTTATAAGCAGTTTCTTTAAAATCATAGGCGTCGACCAGGTCCACATCATGACTCAACATCAGGATTGGCCTGTCAAAAATCCCCTGGTCCTTAAAGGGGATCTTTTGTCTGGCACAGAATTCCCGTAGACCTTTCAGAATGATCTCCATATAGTAGTTAACTACCGGCTTATTTACAATTCCCAGTTTAAACTGAAGTGATTCGGAGTAGGGGAAGCGGCCATAGGTATCCCTAGCCTCTGTTTTCAGCTCCTCATATCCCGATAAGAGGTGGAAAATGGACTTTAGCAGGTCGTGATGAAAACAGAGACATTCTTCCTTGAAATCATAAAAGCTATCGGTTTCCCTGGAAAGCGGGTATAAAACCGGAATTTCATCAATGGAGATCACCCCCGCCAGATCTAATTCGGCTTCTGAGGCGGGAAAATATACGGAAGGGGAGCCCGGGGCCGCTTTCTCCCCGTATCGGATGAGATGACTTCAGCTCATCGCTCAGCTCCGCATGATGTCCAATGTGATCCAGAACATATTCAAGTTGTATGGCTGTAAGCCTGCCTTTCATCTCAGTCACTAATTTACTTCCTTTTTTCGGCTTTTTATAAACGCAGATTTTATGTTTCTTTGATTAAGAATAAGTCTCTTTGAATCAGACGGAAAGTCATAAGCAAACCATCAGGCTGGCACTGACTGCCGATATGCTGAATATGGGCGGGGTCAGCAATTTCATCCTTGAACTTGGAAAGTTCCTGAAGTCACATGGGTATGAAGTATCCATCATTTGTACCGACAGGAAAGGCGACTGGTATGACAGGATAGATAAGGAAGGTTTAAGGGGCAGGTGGTTTTCATCCCGCATTTATGAATGGATCCCTTTTGGCAGGATGCTGCATGCAAGGAGGATTGGACGATACATGAAGCGATGCTCTTTCGATTACATCATCAACAATCATAGTTTTTATATACATGCTGCTGCCGGGTATTTCTATGGCCACAGCAGGATCCTCCATGTCATTCATAACCAGCTGGAGAAGATGGTGGAACGCGAATCCGATCCTCTGGCAGATATGCATGTGGGGGTTAGTCCGCGCATTAAGGAGCTGGCCCTCCAGTATCTGCCTGCCAGCAAGATCACATACATATTAAATGGAATTACGCTTCCTGCAGAGAAGCAAATGGAAGCAGAAAACTGCTCCGAAAGGCCCCGGGATATTTTATATGTGGGCAGGATCGATAACAGGCAGAAGGCCGTATTCCTGATCCCTGATATTTTAGAATACCTGCAAAATCGTGGTATCAGAACTTCCATTACCATGATCGGTGATGGTCCCGATTTTGAAGAACTGAAGCGCAGGGTGAAAGACAGAGCTTTATTGGATTCAATAAATTTGGTCGGGAAAGTAGAATCGGAAAAAGTGGCTGCATTTTACCAGAGCCATAAGCTCCTTCTGCTGCCTTCTAATTTTGAAGGACATCCCCTGACTTTGATGGAGGCCATGGCCCATGGCTGCGTGCCGGTTGCCTCGCTTCTGCCGCGGTGTACAGATACCTGTGTGGAGCAAGGCAGTTCGGGATACCTGATTGAAGTCGGACATGTAGTTGGTTTCGGCCAGGCCATACTGGATCTGTTGAGTAACGGTGAACTATTAGACCGCATGAGCATGAATGCAGAAGCAACAGCCAGGGATCACTTCTCCAAATCCATTGCACATCAGCATTACCTGGAACTCCTGCAATCTTTCGAGGGAAAGAAAACAGAAGGTGATAAGACAGCCTTGTTGAACAGGAAATATATGAGCTGGAAGGAGCTGGTCCCCTTCCAGCTGGTCATGTTTGTTAAGCGAAAAATATTGAAGTCAATTTAGTATGGGGATCGTTATCAGGCAAAGCATAAAAGCCTCCGTTGTCAGTTACGCCGGTGCAGTCATTGGAGCGCTCTCCACCATTTTTATCTATCCTTATTTTCTGACCCCCGAGTTAATCGGCCTGAACCGCATTTTAATTGATTCGGCCTTCCTCTTTGCCTTTGTTGCCCAGATAGGCATACCCAATGCCATTATTAAGTTCAGCCCCCAGCTAAAAAAGATGGGTTTGATCAGGGAAGCATATCGCTATGCCCTTTTGCTTCCCCTGATAAGCGTCATTTTCTTTGGCACCCTTGTTTTCCTGGGAAAGGATTATTTCCAGGGTTTTTTTACAGAGAACTCCCCCCTGTACAGTAAATACTTTCTTCTGATCATCCCCTTTGGACTGGTTTGCATGTATATGGGAATCATAGAGAGCTTTACGACAGCGCTTTACCGGATTGCCATTCCAAAACTGATCCGTGAGATCATCCTCCGTTTTCTGTTGATCGCATCTGCCCTGCTGTTTTTTTACAAGCAATTGTCCATTGATCTGTACGTGCTGCTTGTGATTTTCTCCTATGCACTTGCAGTAATCATTCTCTTCGCTTACTTCAAGCGCCTGCAGGGAATACTGACCCCGAAAGAAAAAAGCAAGGGCATCCCGAAAGAAATTGTAAGAAACATATTCCCCTATATGGGATTTATGTTGCTTGCAGGAATCGGGTCCAATGTCATTACGAAAGTAGATGCCTTTATGATATCATCGATGATTGGACTGGGTAGCACAGGGATTTATACCATCAGTTATTTTATGACTTCCGTCATTGAAATTCCATCGCGGGCAACTTTACAGATAAGTGCCCCCTTTGTGTCTGAAAGTCTTGAAAGTAATGATATTCCCCGGCTGAAGGATTTATATATCCGCTACTCTTCCAACCAGGCAATTATCGGGGGGCTCCTGCTGGTGATGCTCTGGGCCAATATCAACAGCATCTTTCACCTGATGCCCAATGGAGATATATATGCAGCCGGTAAATATGTGGTCCTCTTTATCGGCCTTGGAAAGTTGATCGATGTGACAACAGGTATTAATAACCTGATACTGGTCTACTCCAGGTATCACCGCTACATGATTCTGTTTGTTCTGATCCTCGGGTCTTATTACTGTGACCGGGAATTACCTTTTAATCCCTGTCCTTGGAATCACCGGGGCTGCCATTGCATCTCTCTCCTCCTTTTTCATTATCAATACTGTAGTCATACTATTTATTTATCGCAAATTGGGGATCCAGCCATTTACCTTCACAAGCCTGAAGATATTCCTCCTTATCGGCCTGGCTTTCTTCATAAACTATTTGCTGCCAACCCTTGATAGCTGGTTTCTGGATTCCTTGTACCGGAGCCTGATCATCTTAGGTATTTATATTGGATTTACTTACTTTTACAAGCTTTCCGAGGACCTTAATTCTATTGTGCTAAAAGCACTTAGCAAATTAAAATAGCATGTTGAAAATCATAAACCGGGTTTTGAATATCTTCAAACTTAAACTTATTCAACCCGGCAAGAGGATTGTTCCTTTTGATGTGGAGGAAGATTTTATCGATATACACAGGCAGGCCCAACCCAATTCGATGGTTTCCCCCGAAAGGCTGTATGCCACCTACCAGGCAGTTAAATATGTGGAAGCTAACAACATCGAGGGGGATGTTGTGGAGTGTGGTGTTTGGAAAGGGGGCAACTCCATGGTGATGGCTCTGACTCTTTTAAATTGTAATTCAAAGCACAGGAACATATACCTCTATGACACCTTTGAGGGAATGGTTGAGCCCGGTGAAAAGGATGTGGATTTTAAAGGGCAGCATTCCAAAGGTGTCTGGCAAAAACATCAATCTGCAGACGTAAACGAATGGTGCTATTCGCCCCTGGAAGAAGTGAAGCAGAATATGGCTTCCACGCTTTATCCCGAAGACAAAATACATTTTATCAAAGGGAAGGTCGAAGATACCATCCCGGCAACTTTGCCTGATAAGATTGCGGTCCTGCGTCTGGATACAGACTGGTATGAGTCTACCGTGCATGAGCTCACCCATTTGTTTCCAAAACTGGCCGAACGGGGCGTTCTGTTAATTGATGATTACGGGCACTGGAAGGGACAGAAAGAAGCGGTGGACGCGTATTTCGCGGACAAATTCAAACCCCTCCTCAGTAGAACGGATTATTCCGGAAGGATGATGATCAAACTGGGCTGATAAAAGTATAAAACATGACCTCCTTACTCCTGTTTATAAAAAGAGTATTCTACAAGTTAGGGCTGGACATCAGTTTTGTCAGGAAAGAAGAGCAGCGCTCAGCTATAGAATTGAATGAGGTAGATACCGTAAACAAAGCCTGGTCTGACCAGAAAATAAGTAAAAAGTTCCTATCAAAATCAGTCCTGGAAAGGTACAATACAATCCTTTCCATTCTAAAAGATCATAAGCTTGAATTGGATGGAAAATCAATTATAGATGTGGGGTGTGGAAATGGCATGCTGCTTAAGTTCATTTCAGAGCATTATCACATTGCATTTCAGACAGGAATGGAATATGCTGAGGCTGCACTTCGGGAAGCATCGAAAGTAAACCCTCTTGCGGACTATGTAATACACGATATAAATGATTCATATACAGAAAGATATGACTTTGTTTTTTGTACAGAGGTCCTTGAGCATATTCTGTATCCTGCAAGAGCATTTAAAAACCTCCTGGAGATGGTTCAGGCAGGAGGGATTCTTTTTATTACAGTACCCAATGGACGAATCGACACTTTTGCAGGGCATATTAATTTCTGGAGCCCTGAAAGCTGGGATATTTTTGTCGCTGAAAATTCAGGGAGTTTGAAATATTCCACCGGAAAAGCCGGAGAAGTCATGCTTTATGCGATAGTATATATGTAATCAGGAATCTTTTTGAGTAAACCTGGCCGTCATTGTGAGTGTATCCAGAAAAGCAGGAATGCGCCTGTAGATGGTCCTGGTAATAATACTCAAAGGGTGCATTTTATAATCCAGTAAATAACCAAATTCTTCTACTTCCAGCCCTGCATTTGTGCATATTTTGGCGAGTGTATAAGGTGTGAACCAGAATCTGTGATCCGAATTGATTACTTCTTTACTTCTAAGCATTCTCTTGAAGTTAATCCACCTGAAAGCGTTGGGAACTGTAATCAGTACCTTATCTATAACATGACCGTATTTTTCACGGATTTGTGACAGGAACAGTACGGGATTGTCGATATGCTCCATCAATTCTCCAAGAATCAGGTAATCCCATTGCTCATCCAGAATAAGCTTTGCAGCTTTGTCTTCAATTAAATCTATGGACAGTGTGTCTTTATAGCCAAGTTTCTGGATATAGTCAATCCCTTCTGCGTTATTATCAATTCCTAAACACCGGCTTGCCTTATCATCTAACATTTTATGCATCCAGGTACCCTTGGCAATCTTTTTATCCACCAGAGGCAGATGGTCCACACAGCCAACATGGATGACTTTCTTTCCTTCGACTGCTTTTGTGAGCAGACCAAAGCGGGTCTCGGGTTTCCCGGAAGGCTGTGAAATTTTCACATCCAGGCTTCCTATGAAATCCCTGTCATTCAGATAATCATATATATGTGTTTCAAACTTCATAGTTCAAAGAGCATTCATTAATAAGGCTAACAAAGGTATAAAACTCGTGAAATCATTATACTTGTATCAGCTTATTAATCAAATGAAGGTAACTTTTATATTCCCCGGCCTGCCGCACTATCTTATTGCACTGTTAAACAAGTTGGTTTTGTCCCATGGAGTTGACCTTAGTGTGATTATACCGAAAGAGAGAGGAATGGCTCTTGGAGAAGGAATTAAACTTGGTGATGAAAAGAACCCCGGGCTGTTTTCTCTACATTTCCTGGATGAATTCCGGGGGAAACTGAACAAGCCCTATTTCAAAGATCTTCACGTTCATCTGGAGGAAATCTCTCCGGATATCCTGGTAATCGGTTGGCCATTTATCATAAATTTTTACTTTGATTCGAAGTCACGTAAGCTTATTAAGAGAAAGAATATCTCATTGGTTTACAGGGAGATTCCTTTTATGGTAGCTCCTAAAAACAAGGCTATAAAATATTACAGGAAACACCCAATTGTAAATGAGAACCTGGAAGTAGAAAACCCTTCAGGTCTGATGTTCATTCCCTGGGCCATTGGCCTGAACCAGATGAGGAAGAAATACTACAAATTGGCTGATGCGACTATGATCTATGCAAGTCATGGTATTGATATCCATAAAAGTTTTGGATTGAGCAGGGAGCAGATATTTCTGACCTACAACTCACCAGATACGGAGAAGATTATACAAAGCCGCAAAAGGCTGGAGGAGGAAGGGGCGCCAGTGCCAGATCCAAACAGGATCCTGCACCTTGGACGCCTGGTAAAATGGAAACGGGTTGATCTTCTTATTGAAGCTGTATCTCAGCTTTCCGCCAAACATAAGGCTATTGAACTCGTAATCATTGGAGCGGGCCCGGAAGAACTTTACCTGAAGAAACTGGCCCGGGAGAAAGCCCCCGAAGGCACTATTAAATTCCTTGGCAGTATTTACGATCCTGATATATTGGCCCGGGAGATAATGGAATCTGCCATGTATGTTCTTGCCGGGATGGGAGGATTATCCATCAATGAAGCCATGGCTTATGGAAAACCTGTGATCTGTTCCAGGTGTGATGGTACTGAAAAAGACCTGGTTCTCGATGAGGTTAATGGCTTTTATTTCCAGGAAGGAGATGCAAATGACCTGGCCTCAAAAATAGAAATCCTGCTGAAAGATCCCCAAAGATGTAAAACCATGGGAATAAATGCCTTGTCCGTAATAGAGGAAAAAATCAACCTGACTACAGTTTCTCAACGGTTTATGACCTGTTTTGAATATTTGCTGAATAATAAATCAGAGAATTAGCTATTCATCCTCCTCCTCTGTTTTTCTGCCAATGTTCTGGTATAGATAATATCCGGTGCCACCCAGCAGTAGCAAGAGTAACAGCCAGGATCCCACCAGAGAGACTTTCTCTCCTTTTTCAAAGGGCTCAAAAATAAATTCGAACTCAACGGTGTGTTCTCCTGCATCCACCGGCAGGGCTCGCAGTATGTAATTGGCCCTCAGGTGTGGTACAGGCTCCCCGTCGATGCTTGCGTTCCAGCCTCCTTCATAGTAGATATCCGAAAAGACCACCAGTGAGGGTTGGTCAAGGGAAAGCTCATAGGTCATATGGTTGGGCCTGTAGTCTGTCAACACCACTGTTCCGGAAGTCTCTTCATGCCGGAGCTTATCGCTTACCAGTTCCTGAAAGCTTTTATCCACTACAGCCACCCTGCTAAGATCGGTATTCCCAAGTGCCAGGTACTCCTCATCGGCATTCTCCACCAGTTTAATATCATTCACCAGCCATGCATGACCCATGGCATGTGGATTTCTCAGGGGCTGTGATGAGGGGTTCAGAATAAAATACTTGGTATTGAGCATATTCAGTACCTGCTGTTCAGCCAGTACAGAATCCACATCTTGCTGGGTGGGCTGCGAATTCAGAACTCCGATAATGTTTTGCATGCTCTGAGAGAGGTAAGCTTCGATCAGATCCTGGTACCTCCGTAGTTTGACACCATGGTAGCCTCCAATGGATTTATGGTAATACGAGGTGGTGCCATCCTGCCAGGTAGATACGGTAAGATTGGCCACCCGGTAGTGAATGTCCGGGTCCTGCAGGATAATTTCATCGGCCTGGGTCATGGTCCAGTTATTTTCCTGCTGCCTTTTGGTAACGAAATTGTCTTTATTCAGATAGCGCTGGTCAATTAACCAGAGGTCCACCGTGACCAGCAGGGCCAGTCCGGCCAGGAACCAGGCAAGTTTCAGCTTTTTATTGGCAAAATACCAGGTAAGTACGAAAGCCACGGCAATCAGGACAAAGCTCCGGATGGCATCATGCCTGAAGATATAGATGCGTGCTGCTTCCAGTTCATCCATAAACTGCCTGAATTGAGAGGCATACTGGACATTTGCACCCTGAAGCTGCTGGTTAAATATCAATTGTTCCCGTTCTGAAAAAAAGCTAAAAAGTCCGGGAATAAGAAAAAATATCAGGGAAAGTCCCCCGGTAAGACCAAAAGCCACCAGGAACTGTTTCTTGTTCTTCTGGATTATATCGGGCTCCTTTACGATCCTGTCCAAGGCCACAAAGGCCATTAGCGGAATGTTGAAACAGACAATAACCAGGGTCATTTCGACGGTCCGGAACTTGTTATAAAAGGGGACATGATCCAGGAAGAAGTAGGATAGTGCCGGAAAATTATTACCCCAGGCCAGCAAAATGGAGAGCAGGCTGCTAATCAGGATCCACCAGCGCATGGGCCCTTTGATCAGCAAGAGTCCAAGGACAAAGAAAAATACAACAATAGCACCCGAATAGTTGTCCCCCGAGGTGCTTGCTTTAGCTCCCCAGTACTGGTTTTGTCCGGCAACGGTTTCCCTCATTTGCGGACTTACCTTTTCCATGGCTTTTTCGTTTCCTCCCAGGGCACCGGTTCTGCCACCGGTCATATAGGGGATCATCAGGGAAAAGGTTTCTGCCTTGCCATAGCTCCAGCTCAGGGCATAATCCTTGTCCAGGCCCGAGGTTTGATTTTCCTGATTCTGTGTAAGAACAGGCGCCCCACGGATACTCTGTTTGGAGATTTCGTAGTTGACCCAGAGCAGGGATAAGTTAGGAAGCAGTGCCAGAAATGCAGCTATCAGCAGAATCCCCGAAGCAATCATGAATTTCCGCAACTGTTTTTGGATAATCGCCCAAACTCCCTTGGAAAGTACGATAATCAAGGATAAAAGCACCAGGTAGTAGGTAATCTGCAGGTGGTTGTAATATATTTCGATTCCCAGGCTCAGGGTGAAAATAAGACTTCCGGCCAGGTACTTGCCCCTGTAAGTAAGCAATATTCCTGCCACTACCGGGGCCATAAAGGCGATTGCATAGGCCTTGCTGAGATGGCCGGGCTCCAGGATGATCAGGTTGTAGGAAGAAAGCGCAAATGCAATAGCTCCAATGGCACTTAGCCATGGAGAAATCCGAAGGGTGAGCAGCAGAATATAAAAACAGGCCAGGTATGCAAACAGGATGGCAATGGGATTGGACCATCCGGCACCAAAGCGTGTTACTTTTGCGATTTCATTGAACAGGGTGGTTTTTGCACCCGTGGGTCCCACGTGAAAGGAAGGCATCCCCGAAAACTGTGAATTGGTCCACTGAGAAGATTCTCCGGTTTCTTCTTCAAATTCAGTTAATTCCTGTCTTACCCCATCAAACTGGGTCATATCGTGTTGGGACAGTACCTTGCCATCGAGCACCGGGCTCATATAAACCAGGGCCAGGGCCAGGAATCCAAGCAGAATAATCAGGTGTGTTTTGGCAAACTTAATCAGGGATTCGATCAGGGCAGTTTTCATAAGCGGAAAATTAATCAGCTAATTTTTCAAAGAGTTTTCTCATACTCACCTTCTCCTGGATGATTCCGCGGAGTTCTGACCAGTGGATGCGATCCTGTTCCATGGTGTCTCTGTGACGGATGGTTACAGTATCGTCCTCCAGTGTCTGATGATCTATGGTGATACAAAATGGAGTTCCGATGGCATCCTGCCTCCGGTATCTTTTTCCGATGGAATCCTTCTCTTCATACTGGCAGTTAAAATCGAACTTCAGCTCATGCATAATCGTTCGTGCCTTCTCGGGCAGACCATCTTTTTTTGTTAGTGGGAAGACCGCCAGTTTTACCGGAGCCAGAACGGGGGGAAGTTTCAGCACCACCCTGGAGTCGGCCGATCCGTCCTCCTTGGTAAGGGCCTCTTCGGAATACGCGGCAGAAATGATCTGGAGGAACATCCGGTCCACACCAATGGAAGTCTCTACCACATAAGGGACATAGTTCTTGTTGGTATCCGGATCGAAATACTGCAATTTTTTCCCGGAATACTCCTGGTGGCTGGCCAGGTCGAAGTCGGTGCGGGAATGGATTCCCTCCACCTCCTTAAAACCAAAGGGGAATTCGAATTCAATATCGGTGGCCGCATTGGCATAGTGGGCCAGCTTGTCATGATCGTGGAAACGGTATTTTTCATCTCCGAATCCCAGGGCACGGTGCCACTTCATCCGGGTTTCTTTCCAGGTATTGAACCATTCCAGTTCGCTTCCCGGGGGGACAAAGAATTGCATCTCCATTTGTTCAAATTCGCGCATTCTGAAGATAAACTGCCTGGCAACAATCTCGTTCCGGAAGGCTTTCCCGATCTGTGCAATCCCGAATGGTATCTTCATCCTGCCCGATTTTTGCACGTTCAGGTAGTTTACGAAAATCCCCTGGGCAGTTTCAGGGCGGAGGTAGATTTTATTGGCAGACTCCGAAGTGGATCCCATTTCGGTTGAGAACATCAGGTTAAACTGCCTTACATCGGTCCAGTTTTTTGATCCTGAGATGGGACAAACAATTTCCTCGTCAATAATTATCTGCTTTAACTCTTCCAGGTTGGAATCATTTAAGGCCTGTACAAAACGTTTGTGCAGGGCGTCCAGTTTCTCCTGGTTGGCCAGAACCCGCGGATTGGTGCTGGTAAACTGGGCTTCGTCGAAGGAGTCTCCAAAGCGCTTTTTCGCCTTATCGACCTCTTTTTTAATCTTGCCCTCGTACCTGGCCATCTGATCCTCGATAAGCACATCGGCCCGGTACCTTTTTTTGGAATCCTTATTATCGATAAGCGGATCATTAAAGGCATCCACGTGTCCCGATGCCTTCCAGATGGTGGGGTGCATAAAGATGGCAGAATCGAGGCCCACCACGTTTTCGTGCAAGAGGACCAGCGAATCCCACCAGTATTTTTTGATGTTATTCTTTAGCTCAACGCCATACTGTCCGTAGTCGTAAACAGCAGCCAGACCGTCGTAAATTTCACTTGATGGAAATACATATCCATACTCCTTGCAGTGGGCTACTAACTTCTTAAAAAGATCCTCCTGGGCCATTGATAATTCTATTTTTAATTCACAGAATCACAAAAGTACATGAAAAAGGGTTATTTCCTATATTTGTTTCTAAATAAGAGGGCACGCTTCATGGAGAAAAAGTATGATTTTCTGGTAATTGGCTCCGGTCTGGGTGGATTGAGTTTTGCTTTAAAGGCTGCAGCACATGGTACGGTTTGCATAATCTCCAAAGCGGAGATGGATGAGACCAATACCCGTTATGCACAGGGGGGGATCGCCGCTGTTACCTACGAACCCGACAGCCTTGAGAAACACGTGGAGGATACCCTGGTGGCCGGGGATCATCTCTGTAATGAAGAGGTTGTCAGGATGGTTGTAAACGAGGCGCCGGATCAGATCCGGGAGCTGATCCAATGGGGGACCAAATTTGATAAGCAGAGCAGCGGGAAGTATGATCTGGCACGTGAAGGCGGACATTCCGAACACAGGATTTTGCATCATAAGGACAATACGGGACAGGAGATACAACGGGCCCTTTCTGTGCAGGTACGAAAGCACCCGAAGATTACCATTCTTGAGAATCATTTTGCGGTGGACCTGATTACCCAGCACCATATGGGGAAACTGGTGAAGCGTCATATGACCGATATAGAGTGCTATGGGGCTTATGTTTTGAACCTGGAGACCTCGGAGATGCTACGGATCCTTTCCAAAACAACCCTGCTGGCCTCCGGGGGAGCAGGCAACCTCTACTATACCACCACCAACCCGCCCATTGCCACCGGCGATGGCGTGGCCATGGTATACAGGGCCAAGGGCATTATCGAAAACATGGAATTTGTTCAGTTTCATCCTACCTCCCTTTATAATCCCGGTGAATCTCCTTCTTACCTGATTACAGAGGCCATGCGGGGCTATGGAGGGATTCTTCGCAACCAGCTTGGCGAGAAATTCATGAATAAGTATGATTCCCGGGGGAGCCTTGCCCCCAGGGATGTGGTAGCCAGGGCCATTGATAACGAAATGAAGGTCCATGGTCACGAATTTGTCTACCTCGACACCACGCATCTGAACATCAATGAGCTGAAAGAGCATTTCCCCAACATTACAGAGAAGTGCATGTCACTGGGGATTGATATTTCTAAAGATATGATCCCCGTGGTTCCTGCTGCTCATTATATGTGCGGCGGGGTGAAAGTGGATATGGATGGCCAGACCTGGATCAAGAGGCTTTATGCAGTGGGGGAGGTAAGCTCCACAGGACTTCATGGAGCAAACAGGCTTGCATCCAACTCTTTGATAGAGGCCATTGTTTATTCCGACCGCGCGGTGAGACATGCCGTGGCTTATGCTTCCTCTTACCAGTTTGCAGATCATATACCCGCATGGGACGACACTGAAACCACCCATCCTGAAGAAATGATTTTGATTACACAGAACCTGAAGGAGGTCAAACAGATCATGAGTAATTATGTGGGAATCGTTCGCTCCGATCTGCGTCTCGAGAGGGCCACGGCCAGGCTGGAGATTATTTACCGCGAAACCGAGGAACTTTATAAAAAATCAAAAGTTTCCCTGAGGATATGTGAGCTTCGCAACCTGATCAATGTGGGTTACCTGGTTATCAAGATGGCCCAGGCCCGGAAAGAGAGCAGGGGATTGCACTATAACCTGGACTACCCCAGGCGAAGCGATCAGGAATAATAATTTTTCATCGATCCGCCCATATTTCATCGATCCCAGAAACCTCCCGCTATCTCTGGTCTCTCATTCCCGTATTTCCCCCTGATCTCTTCCAGCAGTGAAAAGATCTCATCCACATCCAGGGAGGTAAGCAGCTTCAGACGCATCTCTTTAAAGTGTGGCAGCCCCTTGAAATAATTGGAAAAGTGTCTGCGCATTTCATAAATTCCAACCGGCCCGTCCTTAAATTCCAGTGATTTTTCGAATTGCATTCTGGCCATGTCCACCTTTTCGGAGACGCTAGGTTCAGGCAGAAGCTCACCGGTAGTCAGATAGTGTTTTATATGTTTGAATAACCAGGGTTTCCCAACGGCAGCCCTGCCAATCATAATGCCATCTACCCCATAACGCTCAAAGGCCTCTTTGGCTTCCACCGGACTGGTGATATCCCCGTTACCTATAATGGGTATATGCATCCTGGGATTCCGTTTCACTTCCCGGATCAGGGTCCAGTCGGCCGATCCCTTATACATCTGGGCGCGGGTGCGACCATGGATGGTAAGTGCACTGATTCCCTGGTCCTGTAACTGTTCAGCCACATCGACAATGATCTTTTGCGAATCGTCCCAACCCAGCCTGGTTTTTACTGTGACCGGAAGGGAGGAAGCCTCCACGATGGCTAAGGTCATCTCCATCATCAGGGGAATGTTGGCAAGCATACCTGCCCCGGCGCCCCGGTTGGCTATTTTGCGAACCGGACAGCCGTAGTTGATATCGATTATTTCCGGTCTGGCTTCCACTGCCCTGTGGGTGGCTTCCACCATGGACTCCACAATATGGCCATAGAGCTGGATACCCATGGGCCGTTCGTAATCAAAAATGTCAAGTTTTTTCACGCTCTTGGCACCATCCCTGATGAGTCCGTCCGACGAAATAAATTCCGTGTACATCATATCGGCTCCAAATTTCTTACAGAGATATCTGAATGAAGGATCAGTAATGTCCTCCATGGGCGCAAGAAAAAGGGGCCGGTCGCCCAGATCAAGATCTCCAATGTGCATGGTGCAAAATTAATATAGGAACTAAAGAGGCAATTTGCTTTCTTTGTGCCTTTAGTCCGCCGCAAAAATACAAAAAATCATGCCGAAGAGAGCATTGCTTGCTGGATTGAGGCCCGCCGAGAAGTTTCTTTTCTCTGTGGTCATGCTTTTTATCCTTGGACTGGTCTTTCAGTTCCTGGGTGCCTTTCTGGCTGCGTGGATATATGGATTTCGCGTCACAGATGTCCTGGCTCTTGGTGCCTATGAGGATCCCAACTATGTGGCGGCATCGAAATTGATACAGATGCTGGGCTCCGTGGGAACCTTTATCATACCTGCACTTCTTTTCTCATATCTTTTTGAAGGGGATCTGTTTTCATTATACAGGTTCAGGAATCCCACCGGCATGAGCCCCATGTTACTGGTTATCCTGATGATGATGTCGGTGATTCCCTTTATAAACTACATGGCGGAGATTAACATGAAGATGGAGATACCCATCAGAGCCCTGGATGAGCTGCTTCGTTCACTTGAGACTACTGCGGAAGAAATGATGGTTGCCTTTACGGCCACCAAAAGCATAGGCGGACTCCTGATGAACATGTTGATGATCGGGGTCATCGCAGCAGTGGGTGAGGAGTTGATATTCAGGGGACTCCTGCAGGGCCTCATAAGCGATCTAGTCAAAAATATCCACCTGGCTATCCTGGTCACTGCCCTGCTTTTCAGTGCCTTTCATTTCCAGTTCTTTTCTTTTCTGCCGAGATTTTTCCTTGGAGTGATACTGGGCTACCTGATGTATTACGGACAATCTATCTGGTATCCCATCCTGGCCCACTTCGTTAATAATGCCATGGGGGTTATCTACTACTATTTTAATTCCAGGGGAAGTGCAGATGACATGCTTGAAGAGATTGGTACAAGTACGCTGATCCCGGTGGCGGCGGTAGTCAGCCTGGCCCTGTTTCTCCTATTCGCAGTGCTCTGGTATAAGAAGGTTGAAAGATATACTACCCGATCTCCTCAACACGGGGAGATTGGAAAAGGGTAGCATTGTTTAATTCATTTTTCCGGAATACATAGATCAGACCATATTCCATAGCTTTTTCCCTGCGCATCTCTTCGGGAAGATCAGCATAGGTGTGTTCCACCTCGTTCCAGATCTGCTGAATCACACCATCAACGTGCGAGCGTCCATCGTTTAACTGATCCTGGGCGCGCTGACTGCGGTCTTTCAGGCTTTTCTGATAGTTGTGATATTCCATGAATTTATCGAAATGAACCTTCAGGACGGCAATGGTTGGGTTTGTTACGGGGTTCATCCCTTTGTTACGTCTTTGTCGTTCGCCATTGATCAACTTCTCACCCCATAGAATCACATCCTCTTCAGTGGTAAGTGAGGGGACCTTCCTTTCACCCTCTTCCAGGCCAAAGTAATTCCTTGTTTCCGGAACCATGTCGCCCCTGATAATGGCCATGTTCACCACCTGGATAAAATGAGAGATATAAAGGCGAACCTTTTTCAGACGCTTCTGATACTCTTTATTTTTTTCCGCCTGGAGATTCAGGGAGTTTTTATGCTCGCTGATAGCGTTCTCAAATTGAGGGAGCGACTTCTGAATATTCCGGAATGAGTTTGCACTGAATGCCAGCTTGAATGGTGGAAGATCTTTCCCTTTTTCATGTGCCGACTTTAAAGACTTCAGCCGGGCAGAGTCTGTGTTTGGTAAACGGCGATAGGGCATGTTAGTAAAACTGTTGATAATAGGTTGATAAATGGCTTTCCAACTGCGAATATAGAAAAATCAATAAGCTATACAAGACTATTCGCATTTTTTTACGCTTTGTATATGAAAAGGTTACAAAACTATTGGATTACTATATAAGGGCATACAATTTTTCTCTATTTGAGCCTGATGATGGACCTGGGAAAATAAAACTCAGGGATCAAATCATGCCGTTTCTCAAAAAATGGAGCTACTTTTAATTTTCTAGTATTTACTTAACGAAACACAGAGAACTATGTTTGCAAAAGAGGTGTACTGGCAGCGAAGAAAAATGTTACGTGAAATGTTAGGTGGAGGCCTTGTCCTTTTCTCAGGGAATGAGGAAAGCTCTATGAATTACAGGGCAAATACCTACCACTTTCGACAGGATAGCAGCTTTCTCTATTTTTTCGGGATCAATAAACCAGGCTTTTACGGAGTCTGTGATGTGGACAATGATAAGGATACGCTCTATGGTGATGATTTCGGCATTGACGATATTATCTGGATGGGAGAACAGCCCGCTGTGCGTGACCTGGCGGCAGAAGTAGCAGTTGAATCGTCCGCTTCAATCAACGAACTTGCGACATTCCTGAAGCAGGCTGTAAAGTCGGGAAGGAAGATCCATATCCTGCCTACATACCGGGGCGATCATGATATAAAACTGGCCCAATTGATGGGAATAGGCAGCGAAGAGGTCTCAAAATTTGTTTCAGGTGACCTGGTCGCATCGGTGGTGAAGCTGCGATCCATTAAGGATCAGTACGAAATCAGCGAAATCGAGAAAGCAGTGGAAGTGGCTGGTATCATGCATACCACAGCCATGAAAATGGGCTATCCCGGTAATTTTGAACGGGAGCTGGCCGGTGCCGTTGAGGGGATCGCTCTTTCCCATGGCGGTCCTGTTTCCTTCCCTGTTATATTGAGCATGGATGGACAGACCCTGCACAACCACTATCATGGCAATGAGCTTATCGAAGGAAGAATGGTAGTCTGTGATGCCGGTGCCGAGACAGCCATGTGTTATGCCAGCGATATTACAAGAACCTTTCCGGTAGGGGGTAAGTTCTCCACCCAGCAGAAAGATATCTATAACATTGTTCTGAAAGCAAACACAGAGACCATCAAGGCCTCCATACCTGGCCGGACTTACAGGGAGGTTCACCTGATGGCTGCCAGGATTATTGCTGGGGGACTGAAAGAACTGGGAATCATGAAGGGAGATCTGGATGAGGCTGTCAAGGCCGGAGCACATGCACTGTTTTTTCCACATGGCCTGGGTCATATGCTGGGCCTGGATGTGCACGATATGGAAGGACTGGGTGAAAACCATGTGGGTTACAACGAGTCGCTGAAGCGAAGCGATCAGTTTGGACTGGCCTACCTGAGACTGGGACGTGAATTGGAACCCGGTTTTGTGGTTACCAACGAACCTGGTTGCTATTTTATCCCCGCCCTGATAGATCAGTGGAAGGGGGAGAATAAGCATGCACAGTTCATCAACTACAATGAGGCAGAAAAGTTCCGGAGCTTTGGTGGAGTCAGGATTGAGGATGATGTGCTGATCACCGATACGGGCAGCAGGGTCCTGGGAACTCCCATTCCCAAAACCGTGGAAGAGGTGGAAGACACCATGAAGGTGTAAATATACTCTGCGGTATTTATCTTCTTGTGCTTAAAACCTTTACAAGCAAATACTTGTTTAAAGTGCCGCCTTGTAATACTCCCTGTTCAGTCTTGCAATATTGGTGAGTTTGATTCCCTTGGGACATTCAGCTTCACAGGCACCTGTATTGGTGCAGTTCCCAAAGCCTAGTTCATCCATTTTAGTCACCATGTTCCAGGTCCGGTCAGCGGCCTCCATCTTACCCTGGGGAAGCAGGTTGAGGTGGGATACCTTGGCTCCCACAAACAACATGGCCGATGCGTTCTTACATGCAGCCACACATGCTCCGCAACCGATGCATGCCGCTGCATCCATGGAGAGATCTGCATACTCCTTTTTCACGGGAATGCCGTTGGCATCAGGGCCGCTGCCGGTATTGACCGAGACATAGCCCCCTTCCTGGATCAGTTTGTCAAAAGCGCTACGGTCCACCATCAGGTCCCTGATCACCGGGAAGGCCCTGGCTCTCCAGGGCTCGATAACAATGGTATCTCCATCTTTAAACTTTCGCATATGGAGCTGGCAAACTGTGATCAGCGAATCGGGACCATGCGGTCTCCCGTTGATATACAATCCGCAGGCTCCACAGATCCCCTCCCTGCAGTCGTGATCATACATGACCGGCTCCTCACCTTTGTTGATAAGCTCTTCGTTCAATACATCGAGCATCTCCAGGAAGGAGCTGTCGGTGGAAATATTATTGAGCCGGTAGTTTACAAACTTACCCCTGGTATTGGGATCCTTCTGGCGCCAGATTTTCAGTTTCAGATTCAGGTTCATGGCAGAATGTCTCTTATTTATAATTCCTTTGTTTTACTTCTATATATTCAAAATTGAGCAGCTTCCTTGTGAAGTACAGGTTCCTTATCTTCTCCCTTATACTCCCAGGCAGCCACATAGGTAAAGTCCTTGTCATTCCGCAGGGCTTCTCCCTCTCCGGTCTGGTACTCCTCCCTGAAGTGTCCGCCACAGGACTCCTCCCTGAGAAGTGCATCCCGGGCCATCAGTTCTCCAAGCTCAATGAAGTCGGCCAGGCGGCTGGCCTTCTGCAATTCCTGGTTCATGTCGTTTAACTCACCCGGGATATTCAGATTATTCCAGAACTCCTCCTTCAGAGTTTTTATCTCTTCAATGGCCGTAAGCAGACCTTCTTTATTCCGTGCCATTCCCACATAATCCCACATGATTTTTCCAAGCTTCTTATGGAGGGTATCAACACTCAGGGTCCCTTTAACCTCCATCAGCCTTTCGAGTTGACCCTGCACCTCTTTTTCTGCTTCGTCAAATTCCGGAATATCAGTCTTAAACCTGGGTGTATTGATCTCATCGGCCAGGTAATTCTGAATGGTGTAGGGCAGAACAAAATAGCCATCTGCAAGTCCCTGCATCAGGGCAGAGGCCCCCAGCCTGTTGGCACCATGATCGGAGAAATTGGATTCGCCAGTGGCAAACAGTCCGGGAACGGTGGTTTGCAATTCGTAGTCAACCCAGATTCCACCCATGGAGTAGTGGATGGCCGGATAGATCATCATGGGAACCTTGTAGGGGTCATCATCGGTGATCTTTTCATACATCTGGAACAGGTTCCCGTATTTGGCTTCGATAACATCCTTACCGAGCCTGTTGATTGCATCCTTAAAATCAAGGAACACAGCCAGTCCGGTAGAATTTACACCATGACCTGCATCGCAGCGCTCTTTGGCAGCACGTGAGGCCACATCTCGTGGAACCAGGTTGCCGAAAGCAGGGTAACGCCTTTCCAGGTAGTAGTCGCGATCCTCTTCAGGAATATCCACGCCTCCTATTTCACCACTCTGCAAACGTTTCGCATCTTCAAGTTTCTTAGGAACCCATATGCGACCATCGTTCCGCAGGCTCTCACTCATCAGGGTGAGTTTACTCTGGTACTCACCATGCACCGGGATACAGGTGGGGTGAATCTGAACAAAGCAGGGATTTCCAAAGATGGCCCCCTTCTTATAGCACTGCCAGGCAGCGCTGACATTGGCTCCCATAGCCATGGTGGAGAGGAAAAAAGCATTTCCGTAACCTCCGGATGCCAGAACCACTGCATGGGCACTAAAGCGTTCCAGCTTGCCTGTAATAACGTCGCGGGCAATAATGCCACGGGCCTTCCCATCGACCATCACCAGGTTAAACATTTCCATCCTCGGATACATCTCCACATTTCCCTTCTTCACCTGCCTGCTCAGGGCCTGGTAGGCACCCAGAAGAAGCTGCTGACCTGTCTGGCCACGGGCGTAAAAGGTCCTGGATACCAGGGCTCCTCCAAAAGAGCGGTTATCCAGCGATCCACCATACTCACGTGCAAAGGGAACACCCTGGGCAACGCACTGGTCAATGATATCATTGCTCACCTCGGCCAGGCGGTATACATTGGCTTCCCGTGAACGATAGTCGCCTCCCTTGATGGTGTCAAAAAAGAGCCGGTAGGTACTGTCGCCGTCATTCTGATAGTTCTTTGCCGCATTGATGCCACCCTGGGCCGCAATACTATGCGCCCTCCGGGAGCTGTCCTGATAGCAGAAGGATTTAACTTTAAATCCCATTTCAGCCATGGAGGCTGCTGCAGCCGCACCGGCCAGGCCGGTCCCGATCACAATCACATCCAGTTTCCGCTTATTGGCCGGGTTGACCAGGTTCTGGTTGGATTTGTAGTTTGACCATTTTTCAGCCAGGGGTCCTTCGGGTATCCTGGATTGTAGCTTAACCATATTGGGTATCTGTTATTGTTATGAGAAGTAGATAATCACTGGAATTATGGAATAACCGGCCACAATGATGGTACAGTAAAGGATGGCCAGTATCTGGATTATAGGGTTATATTTCTTGTTGTCCAGCCCAAGGGTTTTAAAGGCCGACTGAAAACCATGAACCAGATGAAATCCCAGGAAAACAAAGGCAGCAATGTAAAAGATTACAAAGGGCAGCATTTTAAACTTATCTACGATTTCGCTTGCAAAATCGTGGAGCACAACCCCATCCACAATGATCTCGGCTCCATGACCAAATTTGGCTTTGATATAAAAGTCCATCATATGGATCACCAGGAAGATCAGGGTGATTACAGCCGTGTGAATCATGAATTTGGAGAAGAACGAAGTGTTCGAGTAGTTGGCCTTGTTGTACCTGCTTGGCCTGGCAATCCAGTTCTGAATCTGGAGAATCAGGGCATAGATGATGTGCAACAGGAAGCCTCCAAACAAGACAATTTCGAAGATCTTGATCAGGATGTTTGAAGACATGAAGTGGGCCGCTTTGTTGTAGACCATGGGGTCTTCGATGATGATGACAAGGAGATTGATCCCCATATGAACCAGCAGAAATACAATGAGGAAAATTCCGGCCAGTGACATCAATAGTTTCTTTCCAATGGAAGAGGTGAATATTCCGGACATATGATTACAATTAAAATAAGTTACTTAAATTGCATAGGGTAGCTAACAAATATAAGATTTTCTGATTCTCTTGAAAGGGTGTAAAACATTTCCTACAGCAGTTTAAACACCTTCTAAAGTAAGGCCTTGTTTATCGAATGAAATCAAATCCCGTTCCGGCAGCACTATTTATTCGTAACAGGTCCAGGCTCGCCTCCCTGATGTCGCCGGATTCCATGGCACTGATAAGATCAGACAAACGAAAGCAACGAAACGGTGATCAGTTTTACCCTTTCAGGCAGCATTCAGACTTCTTCTACCTTACCGGAATCAACCTGGAGGAAAGTATTTTTGCTTTCACTCCTGGTCACCCCGACCCCAATCTCCGGGAGGTCCTGTTTATTAAAAGGCCCACTCTTAAATCCGAGTTGTGGACCGGACAAATCCCGGATCAGGAGGAGGTTCAGGCACTCTCCGGGATCAAACAGGTCCGCTGGCTGGAAGAACAGAATGCCATCCTTCAGCTCCTGATTCCCGAGGCCACCATGATTTATACCGATCATGAAACCGGGGCCATTCCATATCAACATAAAACATCCCTGGCTCCCTTGCTTCAAAGCCTCAGAATGATCAAACAGCCGGAGGAGATTGAGGAAATCAGAAAGGCCATTTCCATCACCCGTTCAGCTTTTCTCAGGGTGCTACAAAGGGTAGAGCCCGGAATTTATGAATACCAGGTAGAAGCAGAAATTATCGGGGAGTTCATTGGAAGAGGGGCAGAGGGACATGCCTTTGAACCCATTATGGCCTGCGGGAAAAATGCACTGGTCCTGCACTATGTAAAGAATAACTGTCTCTGCAGGGATGGGGAGCTTTTATTGATGGATTTTGGGGCTGAGATCAATCACTATGCAGCCGATTGTTCCCGGACCATACCGGTCAGCGGCCGTTTTTCCAGGCGACATAGATTGCTTTATGATGCGGTACTCAGGGTCTTCAGGAAGGCAAGGGATCTGATGGTTCCGGGCACGGTGATGGCCGATTTTCATCAGGCTGTAGGTGAATTCTGGCAGGAGGAGCATATTGGCCTGGGACTCTATTCCAGGGAGGAGGTAGAGGCTCATGCGGGACCGGAACCCCTCTGGAAAAACTTCTTTATGCATGGGACTTCTCATTCCATGGGATTGGATGTACATGATCCTTTCGACCGCCTGAAACCATTTAAACCGGGAATGGTGCTTACCTGTGAGCCTGCCATATACATCCCAAGGGAAAAGTTGGGAATCCGGCTTGAGAATGACATCCTGATTACGGATAAGGGACCGGTGGATCTGATGGAAGATATCCCCATTGAAGCAGATGAGATTGAAGAACTGATGAACAGAACTTCTTAAGCAGACATGAAAAAGAGTATTAAATACAGGGGAACCGATGTGATATATTCAGATCTTGGAAAGGGTCCCTGCATCGTTTTGTTGCACGGGTACCTGGAGAGCGGAGCCATCTGGGAAAGTTTTACTGAGAGTTTCCCGGGAGCATACCGATTTATCGTTCCCGACCTTCCCGGTCATGGCGGGTCCGGTACCTGGGGAAGGGTACACAGCATGGATGAGCTTGCAGATGCAGTGGCGGCTATTCTTGAAGCTGAAGAAATCCCTGAAGTATTCCTTGCCGGCCATTCCATGGGGGGGTATGTAACAATGGCTTTTGCTGCTCTCTATCCTGAAAAACTTTCCGCCTATGCACTGGTACATTCCACTCCATTTGCAGATACCGAAGAAAAGCGGGCAAACCGAGACAGGGAGATCAGCCTGATACTATGTGGAAAGAAGAGGCAGATAGTCCTGGTTAATATCCCCAAGGCTTTTGCCATGGACAACCTGGAGACCATGAGCAGCCAGGTAGAATTAGCAAGAGATATTGCGCTTGCCAGTCCGGATGATGGCACCATAGCACTGCTCAATGGAATGAAGGAACGGCCCGACCGGACCAGGGTCCTGCAGGACCCGAAGCTGCCTTTACTTATAATTGGCGGGATGAAGGATAATTACATCCCGGTGGAGGTATTTGAGAAGCTGGTATCTCTGGCACCCCATGCCCGGGTACTGCGACTGGAAGAGAGTGGTCACATGGGTTTTATGGAGGAGCCCCGGCATATTTACCAGGCATTTTTGGATCTAATGTCTCAGCATTAAGGGCAAAAAAAACCTGCCGTTCATGATCCGTAAAGATCAATTCCGACAGGTCTCACTTGATGGTATTCACCAACCCTAAATTCCTCTGTATCCTCTGCCCGTTCCGGCGCCTCCATGTCTTCCCTGACCCTGGCGGCCACTTTTGCCATGGGAACCATTCCCCTGGGCAAATTGTCTGCGCTGCTGCAGCTTCATTACCTGCTCATCACTAAGCAGTCCTTTGATAGCGACCTGCTGCTTCACCTGAAGTTTGCGAATGGAATTTGAAAGCTCGGTCTGCTCATCGATAGTCTTGTTTACCGCTTTCATATCGACGCTTTCTTCAGAAAGAAGCGTACGCTCATGAGCCCTCAGTTCGGCCATTTTGTTCTTTAGCGGAGTGACGGCTTTGTAGTGTTCGGCGCGAAGCGAGGTAATTTCCGCCTGTTGCTCTTCAGTCAGATCAAGCGATGCCATGCGGTCCATTTTTCCACCCTGACGGGGAGATTGGGCATTGATAGCTGTTACCAGGAACATACTCATTAAGAGTACTCCAATCGATTTTATATTTCTTGTTTTCATGATTGTAATTTTTAATAAGACAAATAGCAAATGCATTTGCCTATTTGATCATGCAAACAATAAAAGGTTTAAAAGGAATAAAAATCAGAGGGTGGCAATGGTATCAATGGCCACTTTCAGGGTATAGTCGATATCTGCAATGATGGGATAGAATCCATCATTGTCGATAATGTTTCTGGCCACATAGGCCTTGATGGTCTTATGAAGGATATTTTTGGAGACCCTGATATCATCATAGTCGGGTTTAACCCCTTTTTCCTTGGCAAATGTAATGAACTGTGCCAGCAGGTCCTGGTCATCCAGGTAGCCTTCAATATCCTGTGGAGTGGTAAATTGATCCAGCGAGGACCGGTGCAGGTCTGTATAGTAGAAAGCAAACCGGTACATAAGTCCCAGGCTCCTGACACTGTTATAATACGCTGAAGCACCGGAAGTGTCCAGGGGGACAAATACATCCGGCATGATCCCACCTCCGCCGTAAACGGTCTTTCCGCCCGGGGTAAGGAACTTCTGGGAGTCATCAAATTTAACGCTGTCCTCGTATTCAAATTCACCACGTATCCAACGTTCTGAGAATTCGTGATAGTAGTCCTCTTTGCCGTTTTCATAGGAGCGTTGAATACTCCTGCCTGTGGGGGTGTAATAACGGGCCACGGTGAGCCGCATAGCCGAGCCATCTGTAAAACGCATCTCCTCCTGCACCAATCCCTTTCCAAAGGACCTGCGTCCGATTACCAGTCCGCGATCGTTATCCTGGATGGCGCCAGCAAGGATCTCGCTGGCCGACGCACTGGACTCATCCATCAGCACCACGACTTTGTCATTTTTGAGCATTCCCCTGGAAGAAGCATAATCGTTTTCCCGGGGCCTTGCGCGCCCTTCTGTATAGACAATCAACTGACCCTCCTCCAGAAACTGATCGGCGATCATGGTGGCAGCCTCCATGATTCCACCTCCATTTCTGCGAAGGTCTATAATCAGCTTATTAACACCCTGTGATTTAAGTTTTTCGATGGCTTGCATAAACTCATGGTAGGTGGTCTGTGCAAACTGGCTGATCTTTATATATCCGGTGTTTTCATTCACCTTATAGGCTACATCCACACTGTAGATGGGGATATCGTCGCGTGTGATCTCAAAATCGATGGGTGCTTTCTCGCCTCTTCTGTAGATGGTGACCTTCACCACGGTATTTTTGGGTCCCTTAAGCATTTTGACGATATCATCGCTGGGCATATTAACCCCGGCCACCACAGAATCATCTACCATAATGATCCTGTCACCGGCCATAACGCCAACCATTTCGGACGGACCGTTTGGTATGGTATTAATAATGGCCACTGTGTCGTCGGTCATATTGAAGGAAACTCCAATTCCGCTGAAGTTACCCATCAGGGGTTCTGAGAAGCGCTGAAAATCACTGGCCGGGATATAGATGGAATGCGGATCCAGGTTGTCGACCAATGCGGGTATGACAGACTCATTCAGTCCGTTTACATCTACGGTATCCACATATTCACTCAGGATATACTGAATGGCTGTAGAGATTTTATTGCTTTTTGGAGTCAGGGAAAAACCCGATCCCGAATTGTTTCCGGGCAGGATGGAAAATCTTTGATTGCTGAGCTCATCGGAAACCATACCCCTGATACGGATACCGGTGATCCAGTTCCCCAGCAGGATTCCGATTATCAGGGTCAAACTGATAATCAGTGGCATTAAAATAATCAGCCTGTTTCTTCTGTCCTTCATGCTCTCTTCCCTTTCTCTATCTTGTCCTTTAATCTTCAATTTCCGGTAAATGAATCAACTCTGTTCCCGCTCTTTCCAGCAGATCGAGGCCATCGGTAATCCTGTATTTTTCCTGGTACACCACCCTGATAATCCCCGACTGGATGATCAGCTTTGAGCACTCCATACATGGAGAGGTTGTGATATAAAGTGTAGATCCTTCACTGCTGTTGTTGGATTTGGCCACCTTAGTGATGGCGTTGGCCTCAGCATGCAGCACATAAGATTTGGTGGTGTCATTATCATCCTCACACTCATTTTCAAAGCCTGAAGGGGTTCCATTGTACCCGTCGGAAATGATCATTTTGTCTTTTACCAGCAGTGCTCCAACCTTTCTGCGAATGCAATAGGAGTTTGATGCCCAGATCCTGGCCATTTTTAAATAGCGCTTATCTATGGCCAGTTGCTTCTCTTCGTTACTTGTGATTTGCTCTGGCATCATTTGAGGATTGTGCCCAGGGCCGGGATCGAACCGGCACGATATTGCTATCACTGGTGTTTGAGACCAGCGCGTCTACCAATTCCGCCACCTGGGCAATGTGTGTTTAACTACTTTAAGAACTATGTCACATATCGTGACTTATCTTTATTAAGCTGGGTGGCGGAATTGGCCTGCTCTGCATGCTGGCCCCTCCCTAAAAATGTCCACCAGACATTTTCTTAACGGTCGGTCCTGCCACCTGGGCAATGTGTGTTTAACTACTTTAAGAACTATGTCACATATCGTGACCTAAAAAGCGGAGCGAAGTTAATGCTTTTCACGATAATTGCCAAGCCTGTCAGGAATCTGCCGGGATCATGTTCTTAAATATCTTTTATGAGACAATCCATTGTTAAATTTGTTGGTCTAAAATATCAAACACAAATAGCATGAAAAAGGAGTACAAAGAGCAGGCACAACAGGTATTAAATCGTTTGGGAATCAAAGATGTAAACCCTGGAGCAACTACTGGTCAGAAGTGGTTTGATACCAAAGGAGATATTACATCATCTCTTTCACCTATCGACGGGGAACTTATTGCAAAAGTCAGCAATGCCACTGCAGAAGATTATGAAGCTGTAATCAATAAAGCTGAAGAGGCTTTTTCTGTGTGGAAATCAGTTCCTGCGCCCCACAGGGGAGAAGTTGTCAGGCAGATTGGCCTGGCGCTGCGTGAATCTAAAGAAGACCTGGGGTTACTGGTGACCCTGGAAATGGGAAAGATTTACCAGGAAGGCCTGGGCGAAGTACAGGAGATGATTGATATTTGTGACTTTGCAGTGGGACAGTCACGCCAGTTGTATGGATATACCATGCAGAGTGAGCGCCCGCAGCACCGCATGTATGACCAGTACCATCCACTGGGAATCCTTGGCCTGGTGACAGCCTTTAATTTTCCGGTGGCAGTCTGGGCCTGGAATGCCATGATTGCAGCCATTGCCGGGGATGTGGTGGTCTGGAAACCAAGCTCGAAAACTCCGCTCACGGCTATTGCTATCCAGAATATCATTACAAAAGTATTGAAAGAGAACAATGTGCCTGAAGGCGTCTTTAACCTGGTGGTTGCAAAATCATCGGTTATGGGCGATAATTTTGCCGCCGACCGCAGAATCCCCCTCTTCTCAGTTACAGGTTCCACAAGGGTAGGAAAACATATTTCAGGGATCGTTGGAGAACGCCTTGGAAGTGCGATCATGGAGCTGGGCGGAAACAATGCCCTGATTGTTTCGGAGCATGCAGACCTGGATCTGGCCATTCCGGCCATAGTTTTTGGCGCCGTAGGAACAGCCGGACAGCGTTGCACCTCTACCCGTCGCGTCATCATTCACAAATCCGTATATGAAGAGGTGAAGGCCAGACTGGTCAGAGCTTACAAACAGGTAAGCACACGGATCGGGAATCCCCTGGATGAGCAGGTACTGGTGGGACCGGTTGTGGACACCATAGCTGTGGATCTTTTTCGCGATGCTATCAAGAAAGTAAAAAAGGAGGGCGGCACCATTGTTTATGGCGGTGATGTTCTGAAAGGTGGTGAATATAAATCTGGAACCTATGTGGTTCCTGCACTTGCCGAAGTAAAGAACAGCTATCAGATCGTACAGGATGAAACTTTTGCTCCCCTGCTGTATCTCATCAAATACGGTAGCATTGATGAGGCCATTGCATTGAATAACGATGTACCGCAGGGACTCTCCTCGGCCATCTTTACCCTGAACCTCAGAGAGGCTGAACAGTTTCTGTCGGGTATGGGTTCCGATTGCGGGATTGCCAATGTAAATATCGGTACCTCGGGAGCTGAGATTGGCGGAGCATTTGGTGGTGAGAAGGAGACCGGTGGTGGCCGTGAATCCGGATCGGATGCATGGAAAGCCTATATGCGCAGGCAAACCAACACCATCAACTACGGAACCGATCTGCCCCTGGCACAGGGAATCAAGTTTGACCTATAGGTTCACAGGGGCGTTGTTTTCATCGCTTAACCGTATGCTTCGCATCCGCTAAGGCTCCTCATCCAACACCCCTGGTGAACATAGTTTATAAAGGAAGCCTGTTGTAATTGGCAGGTTTCCTTTTTTTATGCCAGTTTTTCAAATAAGAGGATGGTACAATATTTGAAACTATGGCAGCGTTGAAACGTATATTACTGAGTGAAGAACTATAAAAAGAAGAAGTGATGAGAAAGCAATTGAGAGTGACAGCCCTAGTGGCCCTGGCTGCAACAATTTTATTTACAACAACTTCTTGTGATAAGGAACCCCTTGAAGATCGTCCCGATCTACCGCCGGCGGAATCTATGATGATGGATTTTTCCGATTTTGCTACCGCCGCCGGCAGGCATGAAAAGTAGTGAAGCGAGCTATGTGAATTTCGTTTTATCCTACACCACGGTTAGCTTCTGGCATGCTTCGGCAGCCCTGGTATCCGCGCTTCCCGTAGCTGCTTATACCCATGCCCTTTCTCAGACACCCGAATATCTGGGCGACAATACCTGGGAGTGGTCCTTTGAGATTTCCGCTGAACGGCCTTAATTACCTGGCCACACTCACCGGAAAAGACTCAACAATGAAGAGTTCTCCATGGAAATGGTCATCTCCATGGCCTCTCTGCCCAACCAGGGAGTCAAGTGGTTTGATGGGGTGGTACGTTACGACCATACCAGAGCCGACTGGACTTTCTACAAGGAAGGTACCAATGCTGTACTTGAGGTTGCCTGGAATAAGGACTTTGAGACCGAAGCAGCGGATCTGACCTACACCTATGTGGAAGCAGATCAGGAAGAGACCGGAAGTTACATCATGTGGGCATATAGTCCCGATGCAGTATATGATGGCGCTTATACCATTTCAATGTCAGAAGGTATGACCAACATAGAATGGAACACCACTACCATCGAAGGACGGGTGAAAGCCCCCGCCTACTTTGAGGATGAATTGTGGCACTGTTGGGATTCCTATGCCAATGGACTGGCAGATATTGAGTGCGAGTAAGCCATAACCAATACCAAAATTCTAACTGAAAGCCTGAACTAACCTTCAGGCTTTCTTTTTCACCGCCTGTAAGGCCTTTTCGTATACTGAAGCAAGTGTTATTTAAGCAGCCTTAGCTAGTGCGCAGCACTAGGTTCAGCTGCGTTTTAACATTTGCGAAAAATGAGATTTGACTTTACGGCCTTACATGGCCCTCGTGAGGATCTTCGAATGCACCAGGTTACGTGCCGCAGCTTCAATGCCAGTAGCATCAAATCCGCACTCTGCGTAGAGCTCTTCCTGTGTCCCGTGCTCCACAAAGCGGTCGGGGATACCCAGGCGGAGAACCTTGGCTTTGTAGCTGTTGTCGTTCATGTATTCAATCACGGCACTTCCCAGTCCACCCACAATGGAGGCATCTTCCAGGGTAATGATCTTATCGAACCTTGAGAAGATATTTTTCAGTAATTTATTGTCCAGGGGTTTGAGGAAACGCATATCGAAATGAGCCACACTGATGTGTTCTTTTTCAAGGGATTCAATGGCCCTGGAGGCTTCTTTTCCAATGGGGCCAAGTGAAAGAATGGCCATATCAGATCCATCTTTCAATTGTTGTCCTTTTCCCACCTCGATCTCCTTGAAAGGCTGTTTCCAATCCACCGTCACACCCCGTCCCCTGGGATAACGTATCACCATAGGTCCCTCTGGTCTGAGTTGGGCCGTATACATCATATTCCGCATTTCCACCTCGTTGAGGGGTGAGGCAATGGTCATTCCCGGAATACACCTGAAAAATGCCAGGTCGTACGCACCATGATGCGTAGCTCCATCCGATCCTACCAGTCCGGCCCGATCCAGGAAAAAGACCACCGGTAAATTCTGAATGGCCACATCATGAATCACCTGGTCGTAGGCGCGTTGCATAAAGGAGGAGTAGATGTTACAGAAAGGGATCATACCTGTTGCGGCAAGACCGGCTGAAAAGGTAACTGCATGCTGCTCGGCTATCCCTACATCATAGGTACGGTCGGGCATCTCATCCATCATGGTCTTGAGTGATGACCCGGTGGGCATGGCAGGAGTGATCCCGATTATTTTCTTGTTGCTTCTTGCCAGTTCAAGAATGGTCTCGCCAAACACATCCTGGTAAAGCGGAGGCTGGGGCCCGTCCTGGACCTTCTGAATAATCTCCCCGGTTTGAATATTAAACTTGCCAGGAGCATGAAATTCCGTCTGGTTCTCCTCGGCCATGGCAAATCCTTTGCCCTTCTGTGTAATCACATGCAGAAGCTTGGGGCCGGGGATATCTTTCATATCCTTCAGGATCTCGGTCAGGTGGAGCACATCATGCCCGTCGACCGGGCCAAAATACCGGAAGTTGAGGGACTCGAAAAGATTACTCTGTTTGAGAAGAATGGATTTGATGGCATTCTCAATCTTCTGGGCATAATTACGGGCATGCGGAGCTATCTTGTTCAGGTAACCCAGCAGGTTCCATACATCGTTTTTAACCTTGTTATAGGATTTGGAGGCGGTAATGTCAAGCAGGTAATCCTTCATGGCACCGACGCTCGGGTCGATGGAAATATTGTTGTCATTCAGGATCACCAGCAGGTTTTTGCCGGCATGACCGGCATTGTTCAGCGCTTCGTAAGCTATACCTCCGCTCAGGGCACCATCACCAATAACGGCAACTACCTGGCGATCCGGCTCTTCACGGTAATCATTACCTGCAGCCATTCCAAGGGCAGCCGAAATAGAAGTAGAGGAGTGCCCCACCCCAAAAGCATCATATTTACTTTCAGAAGGCTTGGGAAATCCGCTGATTCCTCCATATTTTCTGTTGGTATGGAAAACCTCCCTTCGTCCGGTAAGAATTTTATGACCGTAGGCCTGGTGTCCCACATCCCATATAATCTGGTCGTAGGGTGCATTGAAAACATGATGAAGGGCTACAGTAAGTTCTACCACACCAAGACTTGCACCAAAGTGTCCCGGATTGGTCGAAACAACCTCAATGATAAATTGTCGAAGCTCTGAACTGAGCTGACGTAACTGTTCCGGGGTCAACGACTTCATGTCGTCCGGACTCCCTATGCTTTCGAGTAATTTATATGATCCCCCAGTCTCTGACATCACCTATTTTCGCTGCTGCAAAGTTACAAATAATTATGGATGTTAATATCTTAAACAAGCGTGGGGATAAAATGGCAAACTTTGACCCCCATTTTTATGTAATTTTCCTCAATTGAACCGTTATGTAAATATGATGAAGAGGATTTTTTATATAATAATAGCACTGGCGCTTCTTGCTTCCTGTGTCCCTGCAGCTGAATTCACTCAGCTTTCCGAAAAAAGTAACTCCCTTCAGGGTGAACGCGATGATCTGATGGCCGAGAATGAACAGCTTACGGTCGAAAACCGGGAGATGAGGTCAAAGATTGACCAGGTTGCAGAAGCGCAGAGAAAACTAACTGAGGACAGCATCAGGATTCACTCACAGGTTGTGGAGCTGGAAAAGGAGATTGCTGAGCTGGAGAGAAAATACACTGATCTTCAGGCTACCCATGATGCTCTGCTGCGAGGTAATGCAAGAGAGACCCGCAGACTGCTGAATGAGTTGCAGGCCACACAGGAGGATCTGAACAACAAAGAAAGGCTGCTTAAGGAGCTGGAGGCAAATGTAGCCGGTCAGCGTCAGGATGTAAACCGTCTCCAGGCAGAGCTGGAAGCCAGGAATGCAAGGCTGATGGAGATGGAGGAAATGCTTTATCAGAAAGACAGGATACTGGATGATCTGCGGGAAAAGGTAGCCGAGGCCCTGATGGGGTTTGAAGGACAGGGGCTCACTGTAACCCGGAAAAATGGGAAGGTGTATGTATCCATGGACGAGAAGTTACTGTTTCAATCAGGAAGTACAGTGGTGGATCCCAACGGTGTACAGGCATTAAGACAGCTCTCGCAGGTTCTGGCCAGGAATCCGGATATCGAAATTATGATTGAGGGTCACACGGATGATGTTCCATTCAGAAAGGGATCGTCCATTAAGGATAACTGGGACTTAAGTGTTTTGAGGGCCACTTCCATAGTCAGAATTTTGCTGGACGGCTCCGGCATAGACCCCACGCGCTTCACAGTAGCAGGAAGGGGTGAATTTTTGCCGGTGGATCCGGCCGATACTCCGGAGGCAAGAAGAAAGAACCGCCGTACCGAGATTATCCTTTCACCCGATCTTTCAGAGGTGTTCAGGATTCTTGAACTTTAGATGGTCATAATATCCTTATCCTTTGCTTCTACGATTTTCTCAATGTTTTCATTGAAGGCGTCGGTAAGCTTCTGAATGTTTTCTTCGGCAATTTTGACTGCATCTTCTGAGAGGCCATCTTTTTGCATGTTTTTATACTCGTCGTTAGCCTCGCGTCTTGCGTTTCTGACGCTTACACGTGCATTTTCACCTTCTGTCTTCACCTGCTTGACCAGATCACGGCGGCGCTCCTCTGTAAGCTGGGGAACAACCAGGCGGATAACTTCGCCGTTGTTTGAAGGGGTAATCCCCACATTGGACTTCATCAATGCTTTTTCGAGGGGATCGATCATGGATTTCTCCCAGGGCTGGATCATGATGGTTTTGGCATCGGGAGTACTGATATTGGACACCTGGTTCAGGGGTGTTGGAGTACCGTAATAATCCACCATAACTCCATCCAGAATATGCACATTGGCTTTGCCTGCCCTGATACGCATCAGCTCGTTATCGAGGTGCTCAATAGCTTTCTCCATGTGCTCTTTGGCCATGTCATAGACCATTTGGACTTCTTCATTCATGATCTCTGAATTTTCGTATTGCCTAAATTATCTAAATTTTGATTAAAGTTCCAACTTTTTTTCCCGAAAGAAGATTTTTCAAATTTCCTTTCTCGTTCATATTGAAGACGATAATGGGTAAATTATTTTCCTTGCACATGGTAAAGGCGGTTTGATCCAGGATCCTTAACTCCTTATCCAGTGCTTCGGCGAAGGTGAGTTCATCATAGCGTAAGGCATCCGGGTCCTTTTCGGGATCGCTTGTATAAACACCATCTACCCGGGTCCCTTTCAGTACCACATCGGCTTCCATTTCAACCGCCCGCAGGGTAGCTGCCGTATCTGTGGTGAAGTATGGATTCCCGGTCCCCCCTGAGAAAATTACAATCTCATTTTGCTCCAGGGCCTCAATCACCTTCGGCTTGTAATAAAATTCTGCCACAGGCTCCATGCGAATAGCCGTAAAGAGTCTTGATTTGACTCCCTTCGACTGAAAAGCCGAGTTCAGGGCCAGCCCGTTTATAACTGTGGCCAGCATGCCCATATAGTCCCCTTTTACACGATCAAACCCGGCTTCAACCCCGGTCATACCCCGGAAAATGTTTCCACCCCCAATAACAATTCCCACCTGTGTTCCCATGCGGCTTACCTCAATAATCTCTTCAATGTAATCGTTCAGCCTTTCCGGGTCTATTCCATGAGACCGGTCCGCCATCAGAGCCTCTCCGCTGAGTTTAAGTAAAATCCTTCTATATGACTCATTGGTGTCTTTTTCTTTTAAACTTACAAAAATCCTTTGATCTTGTATAGGCAAAGAGTAAACAGGAGGGACATATACCTGTCATTGAAACCTGCTCTGATGCTATCATTTGAGTCAATTCAAATGATAATATCATACCTCATATGGCGAACAGGTATACCTCCTCCCGGAAGCACAATGCGGGATTTGTAATAAAGAAGAAATGGAATGATTTACTTCATTAACTTTTTTATCATTTGGTGATAGATCCTCACTCCTTTAAGCTGTATGATTGGTGAGTTGTGGATAATGATGGCCCCGGTTTTCTTTTTAGGATCAAATACGACATAAGTTTCTATACCGGGGTCATATCCTGAATGTGCCGGAAGCTTTCTCATAAACAGGTACCTGGGAGCGACCACTTTATAGAGAAATGCATCAAATTCATTATAATTCCAGGCAATAGCTTGGTATTTAGCTACTTCTGGATATTGGATCTCCAGGTATTCGTCGATTGTTTCTTCTTTCAGAAATGTAGTTTCATTTACCTTCCCCCTGTTGATCATTAATTTCAGAATCTGGGCATAGTCCGTGGCGGTGGTTCTGAGCTGACCATCCGGGAAGGAGGGAAATCCATAATGATTCAATACACTGGGTCCGGTCACCGGAATAACATCATGGGGATGGGCGATATTCTTATGCGGGATCTCTTTTAAAAACCAGTAGGAATTATTCATCTGCAGGGGCTGGAAAATCTCCTTATGCATGTACTCACTGAACGACATGCCTGAAATCTGTTCCAGGAGAACTCCCAGCAGGGCATAGCCCATGTTGCAGTAGCTGATAGCTCATTCCGGGCTTTTCTACGGCAAAGTTTTCGGTCGAAGAGTAGAATTCCCCACCCTCTGTAAAGTAATCCCTGATATATTGCTGAAGTTCAAGCGGCGAGTCCCCTCCTGCGGGCAGGGTATAGAGTGAGTCATAAATTTCCCAGTTGTCCCTTAGTGAGGAGGTGTGAGCAAGCAGCATTCGAAAAGTGATCTTCTCCTGAGGGTAATTGGGATTGGATATTCGGAATGGCAAATAGTCATTGATATCATCATCCAGGTCCAGCTTACCCTGGTCATAGAGCTTCATGATCCCAAGGGAAGTCACCGGTTTCGTACAGGAGGCCATCATAAACAGGGTGCTGTCATTAATGGAATCTGTGGTGTTGTATTCCTTCACTCCATAGCTTCCATGCCAGACAAGCTCGCCATTACCGATACTGGCCACTTGCATGTCCCATATTTTAGCTTTCCCAATCTTCCTGGAGAAGTAGTCATCCAGTTTGATATTTTCCTTTTGGGCAGCAACATTACAGGATAACAGAAGGATCAGGAAAATGAAGGCGATATTCACGAGTCTAGTCACAATTAGGAGTTTAGTTGATTATATAAGCAAAGCCATATCAACTAACTGACGCAACTTGTTTAAGCAAGTTGGAATGAAATGACCTATTTCAGCAGTTTTTTCATCATTTCCTGATCGTAGTACTTTCCTCCCTCGGTGAAATATCCCTCCACGAAGTGATAAAGCTCCAGGGGGGAATCACCGCCCTCCGGAAGGGTGTACAGGGGGGTCAGGATATCCCAGTTGTCGTTTAAGGAGGAGGTGTGGGTCAATAGCATGCGGATCGTAATGGCACTATCGGGGTGATTTGGATTGCTTATCGTGAATGGCAGGTAGTTATTAACCGGATCATCCAGGTCCAGCTTCCCATGGTCAAAGAGCAGCATGATTCCAAGGGCTGTGACTGGTTTGGAACAGGAAGCAATCATGAAAAGGGTGCTGTCGTTTACCTCCTTTCCAGTCTTATATTCTTTCAGACCATAGCTACCCTGCCATACCAGTTCTCCGTCCTGAATGCTGGCTGCCTGCAGACCTATTATATGTGCTTTCTCCATCTTTTTTGTAAAGTACTTATCCAGCTTCGTATTGCCCGACTGGGCGGATAAGGGGGAATATGCATGGAGCAGGAGAATGCCCGCCAGCAGGAGTATGGTTCTGTTTTTCATAAAGTGAACTAAGAGTATGACTATTTAACTTTCGATTTAAAGACGGTGAATTTCTTAATAAGTTGTACGCATCCGAATTTCTGTTGACCCCATCCATATCAATAGGCATTCGTTTACATGTATCGATGCGCGAGCCTTTAATTTTAGTTTCCGAAAGAATATTCCCTGAGGAAAATAAAAAAAGGCTGTCCCGCATCGTGCAGAACAGCCTCAAACAAGTGTACAAATTTTATCTTACTTCACAGAAAACCTGACAAATCCAGTTACCTCAAGGTCTTTGTCAGCCTCTTTGATATACTGTTCAACGGTCTTCTTGTTATCTTTTGTGAACTCCTGGTTAAGCAGGGTGTTTTCCTTGAGGAATTTCTTCACCATACCTTCAGCAATGCGGTCAACAATGTTTTCAGGTTTGCCTTCTTCCAGTGCCTTTGCACGTCCAATTTCTTTCTCCTTGGCGATAATCTCAGCGGAAACACCGGCTTCATCAACAGCAACGGGAGCCATAGCAGCAATCTGCATCGCCACATCCTTGGCAACCTGCTCTTGCACATCGGCCTTGTTAAATCCGACCAGGGTGGCCAGGTTGTTTCCAATGTGGTTGTAAGCCTGTACTTTCTCAGCTTCGATGGAACCGAAGTAAGCCAGTTCCAGCTTCTCTCCAATGGTTCCGCTTCTGTCGGTAATCACATCTGCCAGAGTCTTACCGTCCATGGTGAGAGCTTTAAGAGCTTCCAGGTCAGCAGGTTTTTCAGTCATGGCCAGATCCAGAATGGATGTGGAAAATTTCACGAAGTCCTCGTTCTTAGCTACGAAATCAGTTTCGCAGTTCAGAGAGATCATGGCGCCGTACTTGCCATCAACTTTAGCCTGTACATTTCCTTCACTTGCTTCACGGTCGGCACGCTTGTTGGCGATGGCCTGACCTTTCTGACGAATCAGATCAACAGCTTTGTCAAAATCACCATCAGCTTCCTGCAAGGCTTTTTTGCAGTCCATCATGCCGGCACCGGTGGATTTTCTCAGTTTTGCAACATCTGCAGCTTTAATATCAGCCATTATATATTGTCTTTAAATGCGGTTATTAATGTGTTAATATAATCGTACTATTCAGCTTTTTCAGCAGCGGCTTCTCTTCAACTTTCCTTTGCTCTTCAGCTTTAGGCTCTTCGTTTCACTTCAGATTTCGCTCTTCGGTTGGGGCTCTTCTTTCTTCAGCTTTCACCTCTTCAACTTTAGGCTCTTCTTTCACTTCAGTTTTAGGCTCTTCAGCTTTCACTCTCTTCTTTAGCTTCTGTTTTGGTTCAGCTTTTACCTCTACCTTTTCACCTTTGGTTCTGGTCCTTGGCTTATGCTCACCCTTTTCCTCTGCTTTCCCCTCTTGCTTCTCGAACTTTTCTTTGTTCTTCTCAAGCTTCTTTTCAGCTTTGGCTTTGGATTCGGAAGCTTCCTTCTCCTTCTCCATTTTTCTTTCGCTTAAGCCTTCAGCAATAGTTTCAGTAACGAAATCAATGATCAGAGCAATTGACTTGGATGCATCATCGTTGGAGGGAATCGGGAAATCGATATCACGTGGATCGGAGTTGGTATCGACCATGGCAAATACCGGAATATTCAACCTGTTGGCTTCACGAACAGCTATGTATTCTTTGTGAACGTCAACAATAAACATGGCGGCGGGAAGGCGGGTCAGATCGGCAATGGATCCAAGGTTCTTCTCAAGCTTGGCGCGCTGACGTGCAACCTGAAGCCTTTCACGCTTGGAAAGAGTTTCAAAGGTTCCGTCTGTAGCCATCTTGTCAATGGCAGACATTTTCTTAACAGCTTTCCTGATAGTAGGGAAGTTGGTAAGCATTCCACCTGGCCAACGCTCAGTTACGTAAGGCATATTGATGGCTTTTACCTTCTCAGCTACGATATCTTTCGCTTGCTTTTTGGTGGCAACGAAGAGGATTTTACGACCGCTTTTGGCAATCTGCTTCATGGCGTTCGCAGCCTCATTCAGTTTAACTTCGGTTTTGTTCAGATCAATGATATGGATCCCGTTCTTCTCCATAAATATATAAGGAGCCATTGCAGGATTCCACTTTCTCTTCAGGTGACCGAAATGCACACCTGCATCCAATAATTCTTTAAAACTTGTTTTTGGCATTTTTTTAATTTTTGCTGGTCAATCGACAAGTAGCCCCGGCCGGGAGTCTTGCCAATTTCGCAATGATTAAGAATAGAAAATTTCTAGCGCTTGCTGAACTGGAATCTCTTCCTGGCCTTTGGCTGACCTGGCTTTTTACGCTCAACAACGCGTGGATCGCGGGTTACAAATCCTTCAGCCCTGAGGGCAGGTTTGTATTCGGGATTGATCTTGATCAGGGCCCTGGAGATGCCGAGGCGAAGTGCTTCAGCCTGACCGGTCATTCCACCACCGTCAAGATTCACTTTAATATCGTAGCTATCCCTTAGTTCCAGGAGGTTCAGGGGCTGCTCAACTACATAATGAAGTTGTTTATCAGGAAAATAGTCTTTGAAATCTCTGCCGTTTACGATAATCTGCCCTTTACCTTCACTCACGTATACCCTGGCAATGGCAGCTTTCCTTCTTCCTATCGTATTGATAACTTCCATGGTCTTATTTAATTTTATTTAAGTCAAGTTCTTTGGGTTGCTGGGCTTCATGCGGATGAGTATCAGCAGCGTATACAAACAGGTTTCTGAACATTTCGCTTCCAAGCCTGCTTTTAGGGAGCATTCCCTTAACGGCCCTTTCCACAACAGCTTCGGGCTTCTTTGAAAGAAGATCTTCGGGAGTCTGTGTACGCTGACCACCCGGATAACCGGAATGGCGAACATACTGCTTGTCGGTCATCTTTTTGCCGGTCATCTTAATCTTGTCGGCATTGATTATAATCACGTTATCGCCACAGTCAACATGCGGTGTGAAACTTGGCTTATGCTTTCCCCTGAGGACCATTGCAACGACTGAAGCAAGACGCCCCAGTACTACGTCCTTTGCATCAACAATGTACCATTCCTTAACAACGGTCCCTTTATTTGCTGATACTGTCTTGTAACTTAATGTATTCACTTTTATCAGTTTTGTGCCTAAATTTGTGGATCGCAAAAATACAATTAATTTCTTTAAAACAAGAAGATATCAACAATAAATTTGTTGAAAACTCGAGGCGCTGATTATCAGGGAGATACCTTTGGCCCAACTTTGTAAAAAGAGGGGCCTCAGATTGAACTTAAGCCTGCTGTTTTTGCAAGAATTGGCAAATGTCAGAAAAACCTCTCTCAAATGCAATAGAAAAGACCTCTTTCAGTTATATTTATTGATACCGCTGTTCAACTATGCAACTAACCCGTAAACAGATTCATGAGCAGGTGTATTTCTATACACTTATTTTGATTGCCATCAGTCTGCCCCTGTCCACCTATACCACCTCCGTGTTTCAGCTTCTTTTGATTCTTAACTAGCTGCTGGAAGGAAGGTATGTGGAAAAATGGAAAAAGGCGGTTTCGAACCGGGCCCTGCAGTTGTTTCTGCTCTTCTTCACGCTGCACCTGATGGGATTGCTCTGGTCCGAAGATCTGTCCTATGGCCTGCGGATCCTGAAGCTCAACCTTCCCCTGCTGGGAGTTCCCCTGGTTATTGCAACATCCACCCCCCTGGATATGCCCCGGATACGCCGGATCTTACTCTTCTTCTCCCTGGCTGTCTTTGTCTCTTCTCTGATTTCCATGTTAACACTGGCAGGCTGGCTTCCCGGCAGGATCGAGGGCTACCGCGATATGAGCTTATTCATTTCCCACACAAGTCTTTCATTGATGTTTGTGCTGGGACTGCTGATTTCTGTTTATTTCCTTATTATAGAAAGAAGTCCGGTATCGAAGGTCGAACGCATTTACCATACGGTGGTATTAATCTGGTTCTCCCTCTTCCTCCTGGTGCTCAAGTCCCTGTCCGGAATTGTAGTGGCCGGCTTGCTGGCGTTCTTTCTTCTCCTGCGGGCGCTCTTTGAGATCCGCGACCCGGTATTGCGCTTCATGGTCCTGGTACCCTTACTCATGATCCCCCTGTTTCAGCATGCTTTATCTCAATCATGCCGTGGAAAAGTTCTATGCTTTTGATGAGCTGGTGGCGGAGGATCTGGAAGAGTTTACCATGGAGGGAAACCCCTATGAACACCGGGTGCAAAGCAAGGAAGTGGAGAACGGGCATTACGTATGGATCTATGTATGCGAAGAGGAGCTGGAACGCGAGTGGAACAGAATGAGTGAGGTGGGATACCACGAGCGTATTTCCACGGACCAGTCACTCCGGGTGACACTGATCCGTTTTCTTAGCTCCAGGGGGCTGAGAAAGGATGCAGCAGGAATAAAGCAGCTTTCGGAGGCAGAGATCGGGGCCATCGAAGGGGGGACGGCCAATTATATTTTCCTGGATCGTTTCAGACTTTATCCGCGCATCTACGAGGTGCTCTGGGAGTTTTACCGGTATAAGATTGGATATCCCCCGAATAATAAATCGGTGGTGCAACGTTATCTCTACCTTCAGGCCGGCTGGTCCATTGCCCGTGAAAACCTGTTGTTCGGGGTTGGCAACGGTGATGTGCTCCGGGAATTCAAGGACTATTATGAAGAAGTGAATTCCCCCCTGGTGGATAAGCAGAGACGTGATGCCCACAACCAGTATCTGACCGAACTGATTGCCTTTGGGATCCCTGGATTTCTTATTTTCCTGGGGTCACTGGTGGCCCCCTTATTTCTGGCCCGAAGGCAGCGGTCTTTCCTGGCTACCGGATTTCTGATCCTCCTGATGGCTTCCATGCTGAGTGGCGCTACTTTGAATGGTGCTACAGGGGCAGCTTTTGGAGCGTTGTTTTATTCCCTGTTTTTGTTTGGCCCCGATTTCCCCTGGCTGCGCCCAAAATCCGAAGAGAAAGATGGCTGAGCGTTTCGACCGTGAATTTTACAGCCGGGACGTGTTGGAAGTGGCCCCTCAGCTATTGGGTCAGCACCTGGTGATGCCCGGTTCCGATGGTAGCTTATCCACTTATGTGATTACCGAGACTGAAGCTTACCGGGGAGGGGAGGATAAGGCCTGTCACGCCAGCAAAGGAATAACTCCCAGGACCCGGGTGATGTTCGGAGAGGGAGGGCATATTTATATGTATCTCATCTATGGCATGTACTGGATGATGAATGTGGTCACCGGTCCTGAGGATGTTCCCCAGGCAGTTCTGTTCAGGGGACTTCGCGAGGCCAGTGGCCCGGGCCGGCTTACCCGCCTGCTTGGAGTAGACAAGGATTTCTACGGGGAGGACCTGGTAAAATCGGGGAGGATCTGGATCGAAAAAAGCGGAATCACACCCGACTATACTACAGGTCCCAGGATTGGAGTTGATTATGCCGGGGAGCCATGGAAGGACATGCCATGGCGTTTTCTTATGAATCTTTAACGCATCCGGATAGTTGTCCGGCTGGACTCAAACACATAATTATTATATATTTGCATACTTTTTAATCCTCACACACTGAATGCATGGAAAATTTCCGTCGATATAACCTGATCCTCGGATGGGGCGTATTTCTGGTCTCACTGATTGTCTACCTGCTTACCATGGAACCCACTGCCAGTTTCTGGGACTGTGGAGAATTTATTGCTACCGCCTATAAGATGGAGGTGGGACACCCTCCGGGAGCGCCTTTCTTTATGGTACTGGGACGCTTTTTTACCCTTTTTGCGGGTGGAGATGTGACCAAGGTGGCGGTGACCATGAACATCCTTTCGGCCACAGCCAGTGCCTTCACCATTTTGTTCCTCTTCTGGACCCTGACCCACCTGGTGAGGAAGTTTTTCTCTAAGGATGAGCAGAACAGCCCGGTGGCCATGATCTCAATGTTTGGTGCTGCCCTGGTAGGTTCCCTGGCTTATACCTTTTCAGACTCCTTCTGGTTTTCGGCCGTTGAGGCCGAGGTCTACTCGACCTCCTCGCTCTTTACAGCGGTGGTCTTCTGGGCCATTCTGAAATGGGAAAATGATGCCGATGAACCCGGCGCCAACCGTTGGTTAATCTTAATTGCCTACCTGATGGGACTCTCCATCGGGGTACACCTGCTGAACCTGCTGGCCATTCCGGCCATTATCATGGTGTATTACTTCAGAAAATATAAACCTACGGCCAAGGGAATTGTTGCTGCCCTGGTGGTTTCGGTGGGCATCCTCGGGGTGATTAACTACATGCTGATCCCCGGGCCTCACTGCCATCGCCGGCAAATTTGAACTGATTTTGTGAATGGGATGGGTCTGCCATTCAACACGGGTGTGATCATATATGCGCTGCTACTGTTCGGGGGACTTGTTGCTGGAATTTATTTGACCCACAAGCGGGGGAAGGTTCTATGGAACACCGTCCTGCTGAGTCTCTTTGTGATTGTGGTGGGCTATTCCTCTTATACAATTATTGTGATCCGCTCGGCAGCCAATACACCTCTTGATGAGAGTAACCCGGATACCGTATTTTCACTGCTCGAATATCTGAACCGTGAGCAGTACGGGTCCAATCCGCTGGTATATGGTGCATTCTTCAACCACAGACCCATCAGTATCGAGGAAGGGAAATCCAGCTATTACAAGGGTGAAGACAAGTATTACAAGGTGGAAAAGAACCGGGAATACGAATACGCCCCTGAAGCCAAGGGTGTCTTTCCCAGGATGTGGAGCACCCAGGACAGGCATGCCAATGAGTACATTTACTGGGGAGGAATGAGTGAAGCGGAATTATACGATGTTCGTCGCGATGCAGAAGGGAACCCGGTTGCCAACCAGATGGGAGGCTACAGTTACGACCGTAGCAGGGCCATTGGAACACCCACCTTTGGGCAGAACATGCGCTTTTTCTTCCGTTACCAGGTGGGGTATATGTACCTCCGCTATTTTATGTGGAATTTTGCCGGACGGCAGAATGATATACAGGGGCACGGCGAGCTGACTAAAGGGAACTGGATCAGTGGTATTAAGTTTATTGACAGTGCCCGTCTTGGGCCCCAGGAGAATATGCCGGCATCCATTGTTGATAACAAGGGACATAATAAATATTATTTGTTGCCACTCCTGCTGGGGCTTGTAGGGTGCCTTCTTCCATTATAAAAAACACATGCAGGATTTCTGGGTGGTGGGCCTGCTCTTTGTGCTCACCGGATTTGCCATTCTCGTTTACCTGAACCAGTATCCCATACAACCCAGGGAACGGGATTATGCCTACGCGGCCTCCTTCTATGCCTTTGCCATCTGGATCGGGATCGGTGTGGCCGGACTGATCGAATGGGCATCCAAAAAGAAGCGTTCTGTGGTAACAGCCGCAGCCCTGGTGCTGGCGTCTCTGATCCTGGTACCCGGAATTATGGCGAAGGAGAACTGGGACGATCACGATCGTTCGGACCGTTATACGGCTCCTGCCTTTGCGAAGAACTTCCTGAATTCCTGTCTGCCGGGCGGGATCATGTTTACCAATGGCGACAACGATACCTTCCCACTCTGGTACATCCAGGAGGTGGAAGGGGTTCGTACCGATGTACGTATTGTGAACCTGAGCTACCTGACGGCCGACTGGTATATCGAGCAGATGAAGCAAACCTTCTATGATTCTGAAGCCTTGCCAATCAGCATGACCAAGGAACAGTACATTCAGGGTGAACGCGATTTCGCTTACCTGGTAGATAATGCCGGGGTCCTGATCAAGGAGAAGTACGAGGTCAACCGGGCCACCTATGAGGAAGAAGTGATGAGTATCTACAAAGACCTGCTACAGGTTCTGGATGCGTCCCTTCTCCAGCAAAATCATGCCAACGACTACAAGGCCATACAGGCCCTGGCAAACAATATGGATCCGCTTCGCCTGTACAGCTACATGCGCACCTTCAATTCGGAAGAAATTGCCGACCGCATTCAACTGAATAAGGAAGAAATGACCCTGCTTACGGGTCGTATGGAGGTTATGATCAGGCGGATCGATGCGGATTATGCACCCCTGAAGGAAGCCTTTGCATTTATGCTGGGCGATGATCCCCGTTTCCAGCAGGGACAGTACTTTATCCCGGCCAGGAAATTTGTGATCCCGGCCGACTCTGCCTCACTGGCTTCCTGGGTGGTTCCGGAGAGATTCCGGGAGAACCAGGTGGACCAGGTACAATTCAGCCTAAGCGAACAGGTACTGTACAAGAATATGCTGACGGTAATGGACCTGATGGGTACCAACGAATGGGAGCGCCCCATCTATTTTTCCACCACCGTATCGTCCGAGAATTACCTGAACCTGGATCCCTACTTCCTCCGCGAAGGATTGGCCCTGAGGGTGGCTCCCGTGCAGTATACTAACTCCAACTACCTGGGCGTGGTTAATACCGATCAAATGTACCGAAAGCTGATGGAGGAGTTTGAGTGGGGCGGACTGGATACCCCCGGGATTTATATGGATGAGAACAATCTTCGGATGACCATTCATTACCGTTATGCTTTCTCCGTGCTGGCCGGCGCCCTTACCGACGAAGGCAGAACAGATGAAGCAAAGGAAGTTCTGGACCGCTGCATGCAACGTATGCCGGAAGAAAACGTCCCTTACAATGCAGGGATTACTCCCATTATCCAGGGATACTTTGGAGTAGGGGATACGGCAACTGCCAATGCAATGGTAACGAAGTATGAAGAGAAGCTTGAATCGGAACTTAATTACTACCTCTTATTATCAAGAGCAGATAAGTTCCGTTTTGCCAAGACCGGAAACGATTTCCTGGCTGCAATCAGGGATATCAATCAGCTTCGGAGCATGTGTCTTGGCTATGGTGAGATTGAAGCCTCACAACGACTGGAAGAAAAACTTTCCATGTACGGACAGGAGTATGAAAGGCTCTTCAGGTAACATTTTGCGGTCTGAACCGTTAAAAGCTTAGTATGCTGATTGTCAGACCACCTTCTTTACTTACCCGTGCATTGCACAGAATGACATGGGACCTGCACGGCGATCACCGCGAGGTCTACCTTACCTTTGATGATGGACCCACCCCCGTGGTTACGCCCTGGGTGCTGGAGCGTCTGGCTGAAGTCGATGCAAAGGGGACCTTTTTCTGCCTGGGCCGGAACGTGGATAAACATCCCGAGATTTATAATATGATCCTATCCGGCGGGCATTCTGTGGGCAACCACTCTTACAGTCACCTGAAGGGATTCCGATCCAGTGTCAGGCGCTACATGGACGATATCGAACTGGCCTCGGACATGATTGATTCCAAACTGTTCCGTCCGCCCTACGGCCGGATTTTTCCCGGACAGGTGAAGGCAGTGCTGGAGCAATATGATATCATCATGTGGGATGTGTTGAGCATCGACTATAACCCGGGACTAAGCGGGGAACGCGTGCTGCAGAATGTGACCCGCCATGTTAAACCCGGTTCCATTATCGTATTTCACGATTCCGATAAGGCAGCGGAGAACCTCTACTATGCCCTGCCACGTACACTCGAGTTTCTGAAGGAAGAGGGCTACAGCATGATGCCCATACCCAGCAGCGGACTATCCAAAGCGGATCACACCATCAACTGAACATAGACCACCAGTCCCAGCAGGATCCAGAGCACCAGTTCGTGGATCCAGGGACTCTTTCTCCGGTGAAAATAGTTGGACAGGACAAAGCTGACCGGAATCGCAATAAACACCAGGCTGCCTGGATCGAAACGGGCGATAAAGACAAAATAAAGAATTCCCGCCAGGAACATATAGAACATCACCTGGTAAATGTTCTGAACCACTGTTTTCATGGTTTGAAAGCGATTGATCATATAGATGCTGGCAATACCCACCAGCAAGAGCATGAATCCATAGAGGATATAGACAGAGAAATGGAATACCTGCTTTTCCCCGCCGAAGCTCAGGTTTTCAGCGATCAGTGTTTTAAATGCGCTTCCATTGTCCTTCACTCCCCAGTACCATGCAAAGAGCAGCAGGGCCATGAAAATATAGGCCACCACCGGGTAGAAGAGTTCCCTCCAGGTAACCTGGCGCATGGTCCAGAGGCTTACCCATATTAAGGGTACAAACCAGATCAGTTTCAGGCAGAACATGCTTCCCAGTACCAGGATCAGTGATGCTGAGAAGATGGAAAGTGTATCCGGTTTCTTATCAGTCACCTCAAAGAGGATAATGAAGCAAAGGAGGTAGAAAAGAGATCCAAGCAGTGCCGGGCTTACCTGCCTTGCCGCAGGCAGGGCTGCAGTAAACAATATAAAGAAGATAGCCGGCATAAATGACCTCTGTTGAAGCAACTGGTCCCTCAGCCCGATGCGGATCAATAAGTAGCTCATGAGCATTATTATGAGCATGGCAACAAGATGGTTCAATACCGGAACGGTATGGATAGCTCCAAATATCAGCCTGTAGAAGGGCATGGCAACACAGGAGAACAGTTCCGTTGGTCCGGCCGGACCAAGATCCTTGATGAAGGAGGGCAGAAAAATACCAATCAGGAGCAGGATGAATCCCGCTGTTCCCAGTGCCCGGTCATTTTTGAATATTTTAAGCAGGATCATAAATCGAATCCGATATCGCTGCGGAAATATTTCCCTTCAAACTGGATTTTTCCGGCATTTTTGTAGGATGCTTCCAGGGCCTCTTTCATGGATGCTCCGTAGGAGCTGACTGCAATTACCCTTCCACCGTTGGTAAGCACCTTTTTGCCATCGGGTTTGGTGCCGGCATGGAAAACCACGCTTCCTTCCACCTGGTCGATACCTGTAATTTCTTTGCCTTTCTCATAGCTGCCCGGATATCCTCCCGAAACCAGCATTACGGTGGCTACGGTGCGATCGTCAAGTTCAATCTCCGTGTCGCTTAACTCCCCCTGGGCAGTGGCTTTCAACAGCTCAACAAAGTCGGTCTTGATTCTGGGCAGCACCACCTCCGATTCCGGATCGCCCAGGCGGACATTGTATTCTATCACGTAGGGATCCCCTCCCTTATTCATCAAGCCGATAAAGATAAATCCCTTGTAATCGACAGCCCGGTCCCTGAGCCCCTGGATGGTTGGTTTGACAATCCGCTCCTCCACTTTTTTGAGGAATTCCCTGCCTGCAAAGGGCACCGGTGAAATGGCTCCCATTCCGCCTGTATTGAGCCCGGTGTCGCCTTCCCCGATCCGTTTATAGTCCTTCGCCTCGGGCAGCATCACATAGCCAAGCCCATCGGTCAGCACAAATACAGAGAGCTCGATCCCCGACAGGTGCTCCTCCACCACCACCTTGCTGGAGGCCTCCCCGAATTTTCCCTTAAGCATACTTTCAAGCTCCTGCTGCGCCTCTTCCAGTTTATCGATGATCAAGACCCCTTTCCCGGCTGCCAGTCCGTCTGCCTTCAACACATAGGGCGGCTCCAGGGTAGCCAGGTAGTCCTTTCCTTCGGCCAGGGTATAATCGATAAATGTGCGGAACTTGCCTGTTGGGATATTATTCTCCTCCATGAAAATCTTGGCCACATCCTTGCTACCCTCCAGCCTGGCTCCCTGTTTGCTGGGTCCAACTACCCCTACTTCTTTGAGATCCGGATCTGCCTTGAAGAAATCAGTTATCCCTGCCACCAGTGGAGCCTCAGGGCCCACCACCACCAGCTCAATTCCTTTATCGAGAACCAGCTTCTTGATACCCTCAAAATCTTCCACCCCGACGGGCACATTGGTACCCAGCTCTGCAGTTCCTGCATTACCCGGTGCAATAAACAGGCTGTCCAGTTGAGGGCTCTGGGCTATTTTCCATGCCAGGGCGTGTTCCCTGCCGCCTCCTCCAATGATCAAGATGTTCATGGTAATATATCAGCACATCGTTTACACTTTTTTAATTAAGCAAAATATCAGCGCCTCGTTTACAAATGATTAAAACTTTAAATAAATATTAGTTCATTTTTTATTGTTTTACCCCCTAGGGGGGCGCCTTCTAAGGAAGGCAAAATATCATTAGTTCATTGACATATTGTTTTTCATTCAACAGGCATTGCAAACGGGAATACGTGATGGATTATTCCATCTTGCTTTATCAGAAGCACATGTTGATCTATTACTATCTCAGCAATGACATAGGTATATACCAATTCTTTCTTTACAGTAAAGCTGGTTCTTAGTATTGTCAGTTTTCTATCACTTCTTATGAAGCGTATGAAGATTACCGAGCCTTCAACCAGGGGGATTGGATCCTCAAGGTTTATAGGGTCTAGTTTATGCTCCTGAGAGATGGATTTTATCTGACTGGGAGTTTTACCTCCCTGTGTAGAGTACCGATGGTTCTGATTATGAAAATCAGAGAACACAGGCGATTTCTCTTCCAGGTCTTCAAATGAAGTAAACTTCTGATCAGAAAAGAAGTATTTGTATAGGTTCGAATTGAACTTTTCAATTATTCCGTTTCTCCAGGGTTCAGATGGAGGGATGAAGATGGGCGTTACTCCCTGTGACAGTGCCAATCGTACTACAATACCAAAACTCCTGGGATAACGATTACTCCCTCTAAATGATAGTTCATTATCCATTTGGAGATAATCTGGTATCCCATAGGTTGTCCAAAAGTGAGCAAGGTATTTGGCAATCGTAGTGGAGCTCTTGTCTCTGATCGGATATACCCCAACATGATGATTTTCAGTATCAATGATGTTCTGAAAATAGAAGCGGGAACCGCCGGTAAGATATCTGGGACCTACCAGATCCATCTGTTGAACAAGTGTAAAATAGTTCGGGTATTCAATACCCTTTCTCTGTTTTACACTGCTCATGTTGATCAGATTGTTCCGTTTCAATATCCGGTTTATGGTCGGTATTGAAGGTGACTTTAGCCCCATACGTTCTATCTCATACATGATGCTTAACGCACCTGTCTGAGAATAACGACGGTCTTCAAGAGCCTTTCGGACATTGATAACCAATTCTTCCTCTTTTGGAGGAGTTCTGTTGCGAGCTTGCTTTGGTGATGTTGACTTGGAGTTATACCAGTCATCGCCACCTTTGGTACGATAACGGGTTATCCATTTATGTACCCACTGTCGTGATCGATTAAGCTTGTGAACAATATCAGATATCGGAATACCTTTTAGATAAAGTTCCACAGCCTGTTGCCTGAGAATTAGTTCGTCTTCCATAATCTTAGGTTATGGTGACGAAAAAACAATATTTCAAAGAACGAAATCAATCGTTATGTAAACGATGTTATGATATTTTGGTCTTCCTTAGATGTAAACGATGTGCTGATATTTTATGTAAACGATGTTATGATATTTATCAATTAGTTATTAAATAAATACTTACACGATTGTTATAGCGCTACTGAAATTCTTCGTTTCACTCATAATTGTAGGTAGCTAATATAACAATCGTTTCAGTTATAAATAACTACTTCAATTAGGGAACATAAAAATAGAAAAGGCCGTCTTCAATATCAAAAAAGACGGCCTTTACTTATTATTTATTAATGCTTTATTTCACCATGATAGCAGATTGGAGTACCTGCCCATCTATTCTGAGTATATACAATCCTTTAGCCTGATCAGAGACATCAAAGGTTTCGCTAATAACTCCTCCATTGGAATAAACCTTGCGTTTAAACACAATCTGCCCAGTTATACTATACATCTCCATTTCACACTCATCACCCTCAAATGGCATCTCCACTGTGATAAGACCAGAGGTGGGATTTGGATAGACCTTTGCCTCTAGTCCAGATGGTGTTTCAAATCCTGATAAGATGTCTAATGTCCCTGCAGATATCGGTCCACAACCATTAATATCAACTACTTCTACCACATACACTCCATCGACATTGGTCGAATAGAAGAAAGTAGAATCTGTAGCTTGTTGTTCCGATCCACTATTCACTGTCCAGCTATAAGGTTTAGTGCCTCCTTTAGCTGTAACCGCTATGAATCCATCATGGCTGCCCCATTTATTATGCATTGAATCAATTTCTGTTGTTAATGCATCAGGAATTACAAACATCGTATCAACAATAGCTGATTCGCAGTCCATGTTTTCCTTCACCATCAGGTAGAAGGTATCAACAGCTATGTCCTCAAAAAGGGCCTCTGCATAGAAGTTCATACCTGAATCAATTGAAAACATCCAGCCAGTTCTGCTACCTCCTGTTGGAACATCAAACTCGATGGATCCGGTATAATCAAAACAGGCAGGATCATTGACAGAATATGTAAATTGGATTGAATCAGGTGCATAAATGGAAGTGTCAGTTACTAATGATAAACAGTTATTTGCATCTCGGACAAGCAGGGAATAATCATCTGCCCCGAGGCCCAGGAAGAAGGTATCAGAAGTAAAATTAACCTGATCAATGGAGAATTCAAATGCTCCAGATCCACCGGATAAATTCTTAAAACGAATTTCGCCATCTGTATCCCCAAAGCAAGAGAGACTATCCTTCAACAATTCAAACTCATATGCTATTATATCAGGAACTATGAGCATTGTATCAATGATTGCTGATTCACAGTTCATATCTTCCTTCACCATCAGATCAAAAGAGTCTACAGCTAGGTCTTCAAAAAGGGGCTCTGCAAAGAAGCTCATACCTGAATCAATTGAGAATAGCCAGCCATCATTGCTCCCACCTGATGGAATATTAAATTCAATAGATCCGGAAACATCGTCAGAACAGGCCGGATCAGTTACTATATAGGTAAATTGGATGGAATCCGGTTGAGAAATGGTCCCTGAAGGTCCAATACCAATGCATTTTTCTACATCAGTTACCTTTATCTGATAATCCAGCGCAGGCAGATTGTTGAATAATCCGTTGTTTAAATGGTATGAAGCACCGTTGTCAATGGAGTATTCATAAGGTCCGCCAAAACCGCCAGAAGCTATAATAACAATACTACCTGTAGAATCATTATAACAGGTCAGATCCGTTGGACTTACTAAATCTATATCTACAGTTCGACACCCTATTACCCCGACAGCTAAATAGAAAACCCCGCCTGCAGATACATAGGAACTATCACCCAGGACCAGTAGGTCCGAATCAGATCTGAGCACAGTATATGTCTTACCATTGTTCTCAAAAATACTGCGCCCCTCTTCCCGGCTGTTAAATCTTCCTCCATAGGAATTGGCCCCAAGTATTTCTCCATTACTGCTGAACTGAGCAATATACATATCCACATCAGTTGGTCCCCCTGCAGCTGTTAGTTCAATCCCGCCCAGTTCATTGATCCTGTAAATGAGCCGGTTACAAGATTGATAGTGTCTAGTGCCTTGATATCCCAAACCTTATCTGTACTAGGTCCACCTTCACTCAGGATCCATTGGAAGGTACCATCAGCAGAATATTTAAGAACCATAATATCAAAGCTACCTATATGAACATCCTTTGTAATCTGTTTGTTTCCTGTGGAATCGATAATTAAGGGCTCACTATTAAAAAAGCCACTAAATATAAATCCCCGCTACCAGAATCGTCTTTTTGCAGAGTGTAAGTGTACTCATCGATGGCTCCAGATACCTGTCTTATCCACTTACGTTTCCATCCAGATCAGTTTTCATTATAAAAGCATCTGTAGTTGGGATTCCAGGGTATCGTCCCCAATGCTAATGGAATCAAGAAACAGTCCTGAGAAAGAGTAAGATCCGGCTCACTTTGGATCGCTGTGATTCGCCGGAACCAGGATTGTCGATGCCTCGACATTGTTGAGCCCAGATATAGCTACCATCTAACGAATTGAATTTGGCATAATAGAAGTCATCAATTGCATTATTGGATCTAAAGCCGCTTCACCATCAAAATTTATGGTGTCGGTAAAGAAACCACTTATCAAAATGTTGCCAAATCATCTGTAGCCAGTGCATTGGGCCTCTGGTTGCCTGGCCCCTGGCCTGAATGTTTTATCCAAGCAAAATTGCCATTTGCGTCGTACTTTAGAATAAATGTGTCAAAACCTCCTGTACTTGTAATTGATTGAGTGGGGCTATAAAAGAAATCGCCTCTGAATCCTCCAGTAATGTAAACACTTCCATCATTAGCTACCTCCATTCCACCACCTACGTAATCGCTTAATGAGCTTCCCAGATTTCGCAGCCATATCACATTGCTGAGAGAATCGAACTTTGCAACAAAGTAATCCCTACCGCCATACGATGTGACAGATTCTCCCGAACTTGCGCTAAGTGTGAGTGTAAAATATCCAAAAACGTATATATTGGCATCAGCATCTGTGTCCGATGTAATTGAAACAACTTCCTCACCGCTGATCAAGCGATTTGAACTTTGCCAGGATTGTGATTTTACTTGCATGAAAAATACAGCTATGAGAGCAATCAAAAATAATTTTTTCATTGGGATGACAATTAAGAATTGTTATATGTAAAATCTTCAAATGTATCAGGGGCCGGACCGCTGAGAGTTTTCCTGAACTTGAGTTTTTGGAGAACAGGTTTGGTCCATTCTTTTTTATCAGTCCTCTTCATTATTAGTTTATTATTTTATAGTCCGTAACATTTGATGATCATTCCAGGCATGAGCTTTTAATTCTTCTTCAATGCGAATTCCTATTCGAATGGGATTCACTATTCCATGCCTTTTCAAAATTCATAAATCACCATGCTTTCTGCCAACAGGTGAGCTTGAAAGGCAATAGTCTTAATATCCTTTATATAGAGACTTAGATACTTGTGGAATAGTTGCTTGTCAGGAATGTGGCTTCTCGTATTTGAGAAATAGGTTTTAAAGTAAAAACGTAAAGGCACAATCCAAATTATTAACTGAATTTTTATGATATGAAGCAGGATGGCCAATACCTCTATATAGGTTGAGAAAGGTTGGAGAAGATTTTAGATACTATATTCCTATTTGCCTTCATTTTCGATAATAATAAGCCCTGCCTTTTCAAGCTCTGTGATAAAATCGATTACATCCAGAGTGCACTGATTTTTATCCACATTGTATTTTTCCATCATCTCTGCTATCAGATCTGATAGGAGGATTGGAGATTCCAGCTGATTCCATATATCTGATCCAATTTCATCAAGTCCGTTGTATTCCCCCTTGTCAACATTCAATATCACAACCTCATTATCAAAGCTACTGGAAATATTTTTTGGTTTTCTGAATATTCGGGAATTTATATTAACGTTTTTACTTGCCATAAGATACAAAGAACACATCTAAATTACTATAATTAATTGAATTGTGTAAAAATGACTACGGGTTACTTAGTGAATAACCAAATCGATCCATTACTTCTTTGTTGTTTTCATAAATCATCTGGCGAGATCTTCCTCAATTACTCTTTCCATGATCCTATTTCACCTGCTCTGAAAAATAATTCTGCTTTTAGAGGTTTTTCCCTGAATCCTGTGTTCTTTCTTGTTTTTTTAATACTTCTATCTCGCTGAATTCAATGGATTTATAGATCTCCTCCTTACTGTATTTCCAATCAATAAAACGTAGTACTTTGGAAAATGTTTCAACAGGAGATTTTATCAGATCTTCATATCTTATTGTAATAACAGGTAATTCTGAACGATCCACCCACGATACTACATGATTGCTCCAGCTGAAAAGCTCTTGTTTTAGTTGGTTGTAGAGGCAGTCTGCTTTGTTACAAAGAATATGATTGGTATTCATTCTTTGAGCTGATTTTTGAAAATCTGTTGAGTTATGGTATGCATTTGACACTAGCACATCGAGAGGATGTCGAATTATGTATACCACTGCTTTGGTTATATTTCCGGGAAATAGTTCCTCTTGATCTGAATTCAGCCTCCACGCATCATGCACTTTAAGCAGCGTATCACTATTTGCCTCTTTAGAGAGCAGTTGATAAACATGCGGTCTGAATCTATCAATTTCCTCTTCAGTTAAGTCAGAGGAACTAAGGCCCGAAAACCGATCAAAAAGGGTTCTGCTACTGGCAATTTTCGTGAGAGATAGGTCATTAATATTCACTGGTCTGTCTGATTCCGAACGAATGTTCTCCAGAAAAATCCTTAGCCAGGTATTTCCAGACTTTGGATACGATGCAAGCCAGATGATATTTTTTGCATTGTTCATGTCTTAAAACTCCAGATTGACATCAATGAAAGCTGCAAGCTCTCCGATCTTCAGGGGAGCTATTGGTCTGACTATCCGATAAACTTTAATGAGCTCAAGTATCCTGGAAATTGTCTCGAAAGTTTTATCTGTAAGACCCAGCGGCTCAATATATATTCCCCGGTAAATATTTGATCTGATAAATTCAAATTTTTCAATTCCCTTCAACTCTTTAATTTCATAACCTTCAGAGTTTTTTACCTCAAGAACAATAATTGCACTTAATTCTGTATTAGGAGGTACAAGTTGTTCAATGTAGGGGATATAATATTTTTCTAGGGAAGACCTTACTCTGGTTAAACCAGATAGATTCAATTCCAGTTCATGGATGGAATCCGCCCATAATTTGAGTTGTTGAATTCCTCTTTTCACCAGAACTTTTTGATGATGTACTTCAATTACTGAAATGTCATCTGACACTAGTGAAAAGCTCTGTTTGATATATTCAGCAGCTAGGGTGGATTTTCCAGCGCCTGATTTTCCGCATATAACATAGTCTGTTACCTTTCACTACAGTTGAACCATGTAATGGGATTAAGCCCCTCTGAAGTATTGCTGCACCCATAACTGATCCAAGAAGAAAGAGGTTTATATCTGAGTCCTTGGCGTTTTCCTGCTTTTCTACGATGATCTCTTTTCCGTCAGTTACAAGGAATCGTCCCACAGAATCCATCTCAAAAAGGAACTTACCTGGTGCGGCATAGTAAAAAACACCTCTGTCCAGGTAGTTTTCTAATGGCTTTTGGGACCGTTCCATTCCTGATAAATAATTCAGGCTGTGAAAAATCAGACTCATGTATTCCGGGCAGAAAATGCTCAGACGCAACATTTATTCCAAATATTTGATAATGAAACAATTCTAAGTAATATTTATTATTTGTGAATATATATAATTATTCATAATTATGTACAAAGATAGCATAGCTACTTAGGACACATCTGCATGAGATCATTTCTTTCCATATTCAGCAGAAAAGCTGAATATTCAAGTATTCAATCCATTGTGGAAGCGATAGGCTTGGATTCTGAAATTCGGGTAAAAGCTACTGATATAGGATTTTCTTCTTCTTCAGCTTTTCTCACATTTGATAAATTCTGACCCCAATGAATTTTCTCACATGTTTTACAGATTCAGAGCGGTATTTTATTCAACACGATATTAGGGCTTACAGTGAAAGAGAAAATAGGCAATGGTATTAGAGAATTGTTTGATTCAGCAACCATCGAAACAGATTTTTTTAGATCCAGGAAGAATTAATGATCTCCCATCTGCGATTTCATTTGCTGATCTGGGAGAAGTTTGAGGCCAAACTGCTTGTGTTCAGAGACCAGATCGGAATCTGGCCTCTGTATTATTATGTAGATGAAGACTGGCTGGTTATTTCCACAAACCTTGTTCTGATCCGATCGTTAAGAACGGTAAACCTATCGATTAGCGAGGAGTGGATAGCAGACTTCACTGGTGAACCTGTATTTGGCACATGCAAAAACATTTCTATTCAAACATTCACATGGTAGAACCAGGTGCATGTACTTTTCAGTGATCTAAAACATCAGAAAGAAACAGCATCTTACTATAATCTGATTTGAGGCCCTGGATCCCTGTGAATTTATAAATTCGAGGAAGCAAATGGAGATTTTTAAGCTTCAAACTTCACAGATGCAATTGAAAGACGGCTGCAAAGGATTTTCATCTACAGGATCAGAGCTTAAGTGGAGGTCCGGATTCTTCAGCAATTGTCTCTCTTGGCTTACCCGATTGCACAAAACCACGGAATGCACTTTGAATACTCTTTCGATGTTTTACCCGTACCGGATAAACAAAGAATGATCCGAAACTGGTATGAGTCACACTTTAGTTCGATGCTAAACTGACGAGCTGGGTATCGAGTAATCAATATTCACTTTTTGGAGAAGGAAAGGGTATTATTTTCGGAGCTTAGTTACATTGGAAATGATGGGAATGCCCACCACAGTAGCTGTTTACTATGTTTTCAGATGAGATCTATTATAAAGTGTCCGATCTTTGGAAGTTTCCCCAGTTGCTTTCAGGTTTTGGTGGGAGATGAAGGTGTAAGTTGTAAAGGTTCAGGCTTTTTTGAGGAGATTGCTCCACGATAAGGAACTGGGATGTCTTTTTGAGGGGAATATGAAAATCAGTTATCAACTGCAGAATAAGAATTTTGCAAGGGGATGGGCCAAATACCTGATTCAGAGGCATGTGCCATTTGGTAGTGATTTAGCATTCGAAATAAAGAAAAGAAAACACTGGAAGTGGCAGAAAATAAAGAGTTTTGGATTTGATCATGATTTTGGGCAAAAAATGAAAATACGGTCCCGGTATCTTACAGGCAAAGGATACAGTAATGAAATCCAGTATGATGGATAGACAATACCGACGTCTGACACATCCATACATATCCAGGAGATTGATTGGTTCTTACCAGGTTGGTTTAAAATATGGATTCTCCTACACCTTTCCGCTATTAGATAAAGACTTGCTTGAATTTCATCTTTCTCTTCCGGCAACATACAAGTTCAGAAATGGTACAGATAGAATTTTACTGCGAGAGTCATTAAAGGGGAAAGTACCTGAAGCGATCAGACTCAGGAACGACAAACAAGGGGCTGTTGTCCCGACTGTATATAATCGTCTGCTAAAAGATGAAAATGCCATTAAGCTTTTGATCATGCACTCGCAAGAGAGCAATAAATATCATTATGTGGATTATCACAAACTTTGGAACTGGCTTGAATTATTGGTCAGGAAGGAGCAGGGAAAAAGAATTTATCACAATCCCAACGCCTTTTATAATTCGTTGCAAATATTACTATTGCAGGAGATGGAAAGAACAGGTGAGTACAAGACAGGAATTTTTTACTAGTCCAACAAGCAAATAGCCAGTTTTTGTCTGACAAACCTTTGAACACTTTTCACTTTCGACTTTCAGCTTTGCTGCTATTTCATCACATGTGACATAATCCCAACCGCCTCGCCAGCCTTTCCATCCTTGAAGTTGATGAAGATGGTGTACTGGCCGGTTTTGCGGTAGATGTTGTTGATGGGGTTGAAGTCTTTGTCCTGACGGGTGTCGTAGGAGCTGATGACCATGTTGGAGCTGTCGTAGATACGGATGATGGCCTGGCCCTTGTCGTTGCAGAGGTTAAAGCGGTAGATGTTGTTTCCGCGCAGGATCACTGCCTGACGGTAGACGGGTGGGGCCTGGTCCTTCACGGCTTTGGGGTCATGTAAAAAGACCTGTGAATGAATTCAAATGGCTTGTGGGACCTGTAGAAAGGCTTAAGGGCCTTGTTGATAGACTTGTGGGTGATGTAAACTGACAAAAGTGTTATGTAAGAAGGCTTGTGAATTCCTTCATATGTCATAAGTGAGTCTTTAAAGGACGTCAGCCCATTCTTAACGAATAAAAGTTAGCTCCGAGTAAACAAAAGTTTGAGGCGAACAAGCAAAAGTTAACTCCGAGCGAGTAAAAGTTAACTCCGAGCGAGCAAAAGTTAGCCTCAAGTAAACGTAAGTTGAAACTAAACAGACATAAGTTCAAAACGAGTGGATAAAATGTCAGTCCGAATCAACGTAAGTGCCAGGTGAGCGAATAAAAGTTCGGTCCAAAAGAACATAAGTTTAGCTCAAGTGAACAAAAGTTCATCGCTGATGTACAAAAGTTGATCGGAGATGACTGAAAAATAAACGCGCCTTTATTTCATCACATGTGACATAATCCCAACAGCTTCGCCGGCTTTGCCGTCTTTGAAGTTGATGAAGATGGTGTACTGGCCGGTTTTGCGGCAGAGGAAGTTGATGGGGTTGAAGTCTTTGTCCTGGCGGGTGTCGTAGGAGCTGATGACCATGTTGGAGCTGTCGTAGATGCGGATGATGGCCTGACCCTTGTCGTTGCAGAGGTTGAAGCGGTAGACGTTGTTTCCGCGCAGGATGACGGCCTGACGGTAAACGGGTGGGGCCTGGTCCTTCTCGGCTTTGGGGAGGCTGACTACGAATTCTTTCAGGTAGATGGCGCCTTCACCGGCTTTTTCGGCGCAGGCCTGAACCCGCTCCTTGCGGTCGCTCTGCACCATGGAAATTGTTAGAAGGGCGAATATGATGGCGATAAATGGATTCAGGATCTTCTTTATAGTGATCTTCTTCATGTCGCTTAAGCTTTGATGTTCATATGCATGTTCCGGATCTGTTCGGTGACCTCGATGATCTCCTGGAGGGTCTCATCGCTCATGGTCACATTGGACGATTCGCTTTGAATCACCATCAGCATGCCATCTTTCTCGATGGTCTGGGGCTCGCCCACTTCGTAGGTAATTTTCACATTGTCGTACACGGCTTTGATCGCCTCAAGGTCAGTGATATAGCGCAGGATCGCCTCTTCGTTCTTATAGTTGTTCAGAATCAGGAGCAGGTCGTTGAGGATCAGTTTCTGTTCCCCGATCATGGATTTCAGATCCTCGTTGGTGTTTTGCACTGCCACCTGGGTGGCCAGGTAGAGGCCCTCCATCCAGACCCCGGCAATCATCAGGGCGCTCAGGTTGCTTCGCTCTGTCTCTCTCAGGTAGTCGTCCATGTTGTTGAAGCTGTTGACCGAGATAAACATAAGTGAATCCAGGTCCGAACTGGAGGTGGCCAGCCGCTTGATGGTGGCAAAGTCAAAGAACTGCCCGATTTGCAGGGCATCGGCCAGGCGGTTGATGCTGGAGAGGTAGTTGACGGCCGTCCCGGTCTTCTCATACATATTCAGGTAACCCAGGTCGGCACTGAGGGCGCCCAGACTGTAAGCCATCTCAAAGCTGGTGGTGCTTGTGGAGAGGCTTTCGGGATCGGACAGGTAATGGGTGGAATAGGGGACGTTCAGTGCGTTGATCAAAGCCGCAACCTCGATGGGGGAGGCAATGTTCTGGATAATTTCATTCATGGTTTCGGAGGAGATCTGGAGTTCTCCTACGTCCAGGTCGTCCATATTAACTTCCAGGTTTTCGGATGGACGCTGACCACAGGCCGCCAGGAAAAAGATGGCGGTCAGCAGAAGCAATGTTTGTTTTAGCATGGCATCTGTTCTTTGAGGGGCTGTATATGAGCCCGGTTCACTTTATAAAATTAATGTTTTTGCAAGCGCAGGCGCTCACAAGTTTTAAACGGTCTTTGAGTCAAAGGGTTTCAAGGATGGGCCACTTTGTTTCAGGGAATGCCCTCTTTATTTCAAGCTACCCTGGTTTCAGGGTGTTCTGGCTTTAAAGAGCCTGCTTCGGATGAGCCTGCCCAGGAGGTCGAAATAGAGCACCAGGTAAAGGAGGAAGGTCATAAACCAGATGAATCCAATGTTGAAATTGTAGGTGTCGTAATAGTTCCCCAGGAAGTATTTGCGGGGGGCAAAGAAGTGGGAGCGGATGCCGAGAAAGCCTTCGGGGGCCGGATCGAGGTAGATGGGTTCGATCTGCTGGTACAGCTCCCCTTTGTATTCCACTATCTGGTTTTTTTCGTAGATTTTTTTGACCTGGTCGGCCACACTTTCGTTCTGGTACAGGTTGAGCCACTGAAAATAGAGATCCCGCCGATCGCTCATCAACCTGCCCAGGTAGCGTTCCTTTTCGCGGTTGGCAATGGAAAACTGGTTCAGATAGTGCCTTTTCAGGGCTGAAAGCAGCATGGACGCTTTGTCCAGTTCGCTTTGGTTTATCGTTTGAGGGTCAAGTTCGTTGGGACGCAGGTGATAATCGCCCACGGCACCCTGTGCTTTGATCAGCTCGTTTTTCAGAACCAGCAGGGCAGGTTTCTGTTCCTCGATGGCACCGGTCTGGCGGAGCTCGTAGCTGCAATCGTTCAGGCGTTCTTCCAGGGCGGGAATCAGGTAGGCCGACTTAAAGTTGTAGTAGCTGATCCGCTTTTCGAAGTCATAAAAGTTTTTTTCGAAGGGATTGTTTTTGTACTGGTGCACCATCAGGGCCTCGTAGGACCATTTGGTGGGCATCAGTTCGGCCACCAGGGGAACCTTGTCGATGGTGGTAATATTCCGGTTCAGTTTATCGAAGGAGAACATGGCTCCGCTCAGGATCATCATGGGGATCATCACCAGCGGGATCACAATGTAAATGGTGATGGCCGAGCTAAAGGCCGACGAAATGACCAGTCCGATCATATTGGCGCAGACTGCCGTGGAGAAAAGGGCAAGCCAGTAGGCAAGGGTCATCTCCCTGATCTCCAGGATTCCGTTGGCTACCAGGACAAAGGTGATGGACTGAATGGCCGAAATCATCACCAGGACCTTGATTTTGGCCAGGAGGTAGGAGGAGCGGCTCAGGTGGAGGAACTTTTCCCGTTTCAGGATTTTCCGGTCCTTGAAGATCTCCTCTGCACTCACGATCAATCCCAGGAAAAGGGCGACAATCAGGGCCATAAAAATGTAGATGGGAATGTTTTCATTCTCCCGGAATATGTAGCTGCTGCTGCCTGGTTCCACGATGTAGCGAACAATATAGGCCAGGATAAAGGCCAGGAGGGGACTTACCAGGAGGGTCATCAGGAGCTGCTGGCGGTTGTTGATCTTGGAGCGCAGGTCCCGCTTCATGTAATTGAACAGTTGCCGGAACCATCCCGGAACGTTCAGACTGCTGGGAGGTGGTGAATCGGGCGCGGGGGTCTTTTCACGGGGCGTGGCCCGATGGTAGAGATCCTCCCAGGTGGAGGGAGCCACCTTGCGATGATCGGTATAGTTGCCATAATCATCCACCTGCCGGGCCTCCAGGATATTGAAGATCTGCTCGGGGTTCACATTGCCGCAAACGGGGCACTCACCCACGGTGGCATTCACCTGGTTATCGGCCTTCCGGAAATGGATTACCGCCTCTACCGGGTTGCCATAATAGACCATATGTCCACCCTGGTCCAGGATCACCACCCGGTCGAACATTTTAAATAATTCGGACGAGGGCTGGTGGATGACCACGAAGACCAGCTTGCCCTTCAGGGTCAGTTCCCGGAGCAGGTCCATGACATTCTCCGAATCGCGCGAGGAGAGTCCGGAGGTGGGCTCATCCAGAAAGAGGATGGCCGGTTCACGGATCAGCTCCAGGGCAATATTAAGTCGTTTACGTTGTCCGCCACTGATGGTCTTGTTCATGACCGATCCCACCCTCAGATCCTTCTTGTCCATCAGTCCCAGGCTGCTCAGGGTATCGTCTACTTTCTCCCGGATTTCATCATTGGAAAGCTGCTTGAAACAGAATTTGGCATTGAACCAGAGGTTTTCAAATACGGTGAGTTCCTCGATGAGCAGGTCGTCCTGGGGCACAAAGCCTGAAACCCCGTTTAAGGCCTCCGCGTCTTTCCATAAATCCAGCTTGTTGATCCGGATATGGCCCGAGGCCGGACGGTACATGCCTGCAAGTACGTTCATCAGGGTGGTCTTCCCGGCACCGCTGGATCCCATAATTCCCACCAGGTTCCCCTGCTGGGCCGAAAAGGAAAGATCTTTTAGCCCGGTTACTCCTCCCGGAAAGCGATAGGAAAGGTGCAAGGCCTCCAGGGTAATTTGCTCGTGGTCCTTATCCTCCTGGAAGCGTGAAGCGATATCGCTGTAATAAATGGGTTGTCCCACGGGCAGGCGAAGGGTACTGCCGCTGGCAAAGATGTAGATCACCCCGGTGTGCATGTTGAGCCCGTTGAGGAAGGCTTCGGAGCTGTCGGTATACTTTACAAAATAGAGCTCTACGGAGGGCACCCTCAGGAAAAAGAGTGCTTCCACATGCAGGTGGTTGCCTTGCTTTCCCTGCTTTCCCTGGCTCAGGTCTTCGGCTGTTTTCGAGGTGACAAAAGCAAAGATATCCTGGTACTCCTCTTTTTTAATGCGGAAGATGTCTGCGACCGTTTCCACAATTCCGAGCCGCTGCCTGGTCAGGTTGTATTCCGTGTTGACCAGTTCCAGGATCCGCACCAGGACCACTACTTTCTGACGCTGGTTGATGGTTTTGCTGATCTGCCTGCAAAGTTTCAGCACCCGCACCGAATCCAGCACGGAAGTGAGTTTCTTTTTGGGGAGTGTTTTTGAAGTGGACTCTGTTTTTGAGGTTGTCTTTAAAGAAGCGCCAGGGTCTGAGGTGGACTCCTCAGCCGTATCTTTATATAGTTGGAGGTATTCCCGGGCCGAGTCGACACCAATCTGTTGTATCAGGAACTTGTTTACATAATCGATTTCCTGCTGACTGATGCCCCCGTCCTGTTTGGTGATCAGGGCGAAGAGCTGCATCAGGGCCTTCAGGATCTCTTCACTCATGGGTCACGTCGATCTTATTTATCATAAGTGAGGTGTTCAAAGGGGACGGCGATCATCTCCTCGAACTCTTTGCCGGCTTCCTGCATATCATCGTCCGTGCTGTGTGAGTGCCATCTGATCACTACATCCTGTCCCTCTTCCACCATTTCTTCAAATATGAGCATAATGTCCATAAGCATTTTTGAGGATGCGGTATTGAAATAAATCAGTTTGAGGTTGAATGCTGTTTTTGCCAGGGGCTTCTCTTTGTAGGCATTGAGCCAGTCAAGGACCGGCTGGTAAAAATCTAACACATCTTCGGGCAGGGATTTTCCCGAAATCTCGAACTGATTGTCCACGGGGTCGAATATCACCAGGGGACAGTCGTCAGTCTGTTCAATTCTTAAAGTTTCCATCAGCCTATCTTGAAATTATTGAGGTAAATATAAAGAAGGAGGTCTCCTCGTCAATCTTTACAAAACTGTAATCGAGGCGGTTTCCTGTTTTACGACGGATATCAATAAAGCCCAGGCCAGCGCCTCCTTTGGGGGACACGATCCCTTCGCGCAACTGTTTTTTGTAGAGGTCATCCAGGTCATCCTTGTTCATGCTGTTCAGCTTACCCAGGAATTGGGCGATCTCCTCGGCATGTCCATTCTCAACAATATTCCCCGTGGTTACCTGGAACCGTTCTTTGTTCTTGGCCACCAGTACGAGTCCCATCCCCGGGTAGGGATGTCCCCGGTATTCATAGCTTTCAGCATGCCGGTTGATATTCTGAAGCGATTCGACCATCACATGATAAACCCTTCGGAGGACTTTGTCATCTTCCACCTCGTCGAGTTGCTCCTCTGCCAGGCCGGTCAGGGCCTTCATCACCTGGTGGGTGATCTGCCCCTCAAAAACAAGAGTTATATCTTTGATCCGCAAGTTTTTATAGCGGTCATAGATGTAGTTGATAAATCCTTTAGATTCGCCAGTAAAGCCCATTATGCCATAAATATAGGAAAAATCATACTTCGATACCAATCATGAGCAGGTCGTCCAGCTGCCGTTCCTTGCCCATCCATGCAGCAAAGTCTTTTCTGAAATGCTCCTGGAACTGGGGGAGGGTATAGCCCGCATTTTCGAGCAGCTGCTGCCTTACTCTTCGTGAACCATAGCTCAGCCCATCCGGTCCGCCAATCTGGTCGGTGAGCCCATCGGTGAAAAAGAAAAACTTGTCACCCGCCCTGTAGTTTACCTCCACATTGGTAAAGGCTTTCTCGGGATTCCTTGGATGTTTCAGTCCCCCGATGGCCTTCCGGTCGCCTTTGTAAATGGTGACTTCTCCTTCAGAAAGCACATAGAGGGGCCTGTGTGCTCCGGCAAACTCCATCTTTGCCTGCTTTTTGAAAAAACGGCAGAGGGCTATATCCATGCCATCGCGTGTTTCGGACTTAGCCTGGTCCTGTTTCAGTGCTTTTCTGACTTCCTGGTGCAGCGATTCACACAGGGATCCTGCGGAGATTCCGGGATTTATACCTGTAATATTGTTCATCAGGAACAGACCCACCAGTGAAAGCAGGGCCCCGGGGACCCCGTGACCGGTGCAGTCCACCGCTGCAATATACCACGAATCGTCGGTCTCAAAGAACCAGGGGAAATCGCCCGAAATCACATCCCTGGGCTCATAAAAAATATAGCTTTTCGGGAAGGCTTTCCGGATGCGCGCGATATCGGGGAGGATGGACGACTGGATACGCTCGGCATAGTTGATGCTGTCCTGCACCTTGCGGTTCTGCACCTTGATTTCCTTCTCAATGTGTTTGGCTTCGGTGATATCGTGTCCCACAATCAGGATGGTCTCCAACTCACTCCCCTCGAACTCGGGGATGGCATCCACACTCAGAATCCGGGCAGTCTTGAATTCACCTATCTCCATGGGCAGGGTCAGCTGAATATTGATTTTAACGGGCGACTGGGCCATGGAGCTGAGTATATCATCCAGCAGTCCCGCGAAGGTGCTCTTAAAGGGGACCTCACTCCTGTTGCGGTTCACCATGGATGAGGGTGCGATATCGGTATAGTCTTCCACCATGGGATTGGCGTAGTAGATGTTCCCTGAGGCAGAGATGCGCAGGATCAGATCCAGGGAGTTTTCTGAAAGGGCCTGCATCCTGGTTTTCAGCCGCTGCTCACGCTCTACCCTGATGGATTCGGTAATATCCGTTGTATTTAGCAGGAAGCCCTTGATGGCGCTATCTTCCAACATGCTGCGACAGTAAGGTGCGCAGAAATATCCGTTCCCCGTTTTTCTTGATAAAGGCGTACTCCAGGCTCTCCGTGGCCCCCGGGTTTTCCTGGAGATGATCAAATATCTTACGCAGGCGGTTTACGTCATCCTTGCTGATGCGTTCCAGGTCCTTTCCGGCCATCATCTCTTCCACCGAGTAACCGAAGATGTTGATCACAGACGGACTTATATAGGTCAGGTTGGCATCCCGGTCATAAATGGAGATAATTTCCGCGGCATGCTCCAGCATCAGGTGGAGCCTTTCGTTGGCCTGCCGGGCTTCAGCGATTTTACTTTCCAGCTGGATATTGGCACTCTCCAGGCTTTGCTGGGCTATTTTCATCTGTTTTGCATTCTCCTGCAACTGGGTCTCGTTGGCCTGCAGTTCATCGGTCATGGTCCGGGATTCCTCCAGCCACTTCTGGGTGCGCAGGTTCATCTTCAGGTTCAGGATGGTACGGGCAATGATCTCCCCAAGTTCCAGCAGGAACTGGATGGTCAGCTTGGGAATGCGCTCCTTCACAAAGGCAAATTCCAGGACCCCCTGAAGCACCTCGTTGGAGATAAGTGGAACCAGCAGGATGCTTTCGGGCTTCTGGTCGCCCAGGATACCCGAGCTGACGGAGATGTAATCTTCTGGAATTTCGGTGCGGTATATATAGTCCATTTCATAGGCACACTGTCCCACCAGTCCTTCGCCTAATTTAAACTCCTGGTTCAGGTATTTTTTCCGGTTGTAGGCATAGGTGGCCGTATTGACCATGATTCCGGACTCTTCGTTGAATAAGTAGAAGGCAGCCTGGGTCGACTTGATATAGTTGTTCAGGACCTTCAGGATCTGGTAGGATAGCTCTTCCATATCCTGCTGTTCGCGAAGAATCCGGGCCACCATATCCTTCCCTTCGGTGATCCAGCTTTGTTCCCGTTCCTGCCTTCTGTCGGCCTTGATATTGAGGTGGATCATCCGTGAGCGCTTTGCCCAGTTCGGTCTTCATCATCTCCTCGTAGGGTTCGGGATTTTCTCCTTCCGAAAGCCGCGAGGCAAATTCAGTATTTCGCTCCACCAGCTGCCAGGCCTCCAGAACACGTTCCTCATACTCCCTGATGGCCCTGTTCATTATATGATGCATGGGATGCAGCAGGGCCGAGATAACCACCGGGAGCAGGTCGATCAGGAAGAGGGATGGATACTCCCTGTGGATAAGGGCCAGGCTTTTGAAGGTCAGGGGCAGGCCACTTTCCATGATAAAGGCAAAAAGGATCAGAATCACCACCAGGATGCTGATGGCAGTCACCACCAGGACCCGGCGGAAATTGATGCGTTTGATGATATGTGGATCTCTTCTTGACATGCACTCAGCCCAGCTTGGTTGATAGTTTATCCATCAGGTCCCTGGCGAAGATCCTGAGCATATTTTCGATGGCACCGGGTTCATATCTGTAACCCGAAAATTCCAGTACGGCCATGGTCCTGCCTTTGTGGACCAGGGGAACGATGGCCAGGTAGGCCGGGGGTGCCTTCCCCAGTCCGGAGTATACCTCCGTGAATCCTTCCGGCAGGCGGGTCATGACCATAACCTGCTGGTTCCGGACTGCCTGCCCGGTAAGCCCTTCACCGCTTTTAAATCTATGGGGTTCTGTGGAAAAGGTCACAGCATAGGTGGCACCCACAATGAATTCCCCCTTTTCCTCCCTGTAAAAGATCCCCGACATGATCTCCAGTTCACGGGCCAGGTTCTTAAGGAGCTGCTCTCCCAGCTGGTCCATGGCGATATTTTCGGGAATGCGCCGGACAATCTTCCTGGCCGATGCAGCAAAATCAAGTTCCTTGTTCACCCGGGCCGATCCGCCTGCGGGGGCGGTTTTTTCCCTGGCCTTTTTTTCCTCATTTTCCAGTTCACGCTTCTCATTGATCCATTGCCGGTGTGCCTTTTTCACCGCAAGCATAAAAAGGTATATTCCCGGGATACAAATCCCTAACCATAAAAGTATGAACTGAAAGGGAGAGAAGTGGCCTGTAATCCGGCTGTTCCAGGCGCTGGCTAAAAGCAGGGTGCTGCAAATCAGGAGCAGGACCAGCGATATCCAGGTAAGTATGTATTTAAATCTGCTTGTTCGCATATCTGTCTCCTATACGTCAAAGTCCGATAAACGGTTCTTCAGGCGCTCAATTTCCTGGTTGGCATCCTCCAGCAACTGGTATTTTAATCTCTTTTCGGTGATATCCAGTCCCATGAAATAGATCTTATAGATCACTCCTGCTTCATCCTTCACCGGGGAGAAGGTGGACACCAGCCATACCTCTTCACCGGTGGGCCTGGAACGGCGGATGGATCCTTCGTATACCTTCTCCTTCACCACCTCGTTCCATATTTTTTCGAATTGATCTTTTTCGTGGTCCTTCAGGAAAAGACGGTAGTTTCGTCCCAGCAACTCTTTTCTCCCATATCCGGTAACTTCGCAGTACTTGTCGTTCACATCCATGATGATCCCTTCCGCATCCAGCTCGCACTTGATCAGTGAGGTGTTGACTGCCTGCATGAGGGTTTGCATGTCCAGGCCCTTGCGCGTAATCTCCAGCTCACGGCTTAAGAGCTGGTCCTGCAGCGTGCGTTCCCCCGTTATATTTACAGCGATATTCAGGATCCGGTTTACCCTTCCTTCATTGTTGATGATGGGAGTAAAGGTCTGCTGCAGCCATACTTCCTCGCCCGAAAAGAGCTTGTACCTCTCGGTATTGGATATGCTCTTGCCCTCCTTGAGGGCAGCCCAGAAGTCTTTGTATGCATCCGAGGCCCGGTCCACCATGGCAAAATCGCTGTGAAGCTTACCCAGTACCTGGTCCTCCTGGGACTCAAGCAACATAAGGAACCGGTCATTGATGCTGGTAAAGCGACCATTCAGACCAAATTCCGCAACCAGGGTCGATTGATTAATGGCGTTGAGAATTCCGCTGATTTCAGATTCTTTTGTAATGGAATCCTGCTGTGCCTGCTCCAGCTTCTCCATGCTTTCCCGCATGGCTGCTTCCTGCTTTATGAGGGCTTCGGCCTGTTCCTGCGACTGTTTCAACAGGCGGGAGGTGTGTTCACTGTTTCGCACGGCCATCAGCGAAGAGGCAATCCGTTCGGAAAGAGATTCCACAAAGTCGATCTCGAAGGGCCTGAGTAACCTGACGGTGGCCAGTTCGATCACTCCAACCGCCCGGTCCGCAATAAGCAATGGAACCAGCAGAATGCAGTTGGGTATGGAGCTGCCAAGTCCGGAGGCCACATCAAAATAATCGGGCGGCACATCGGTAATAAAGATGCGTTCCTTCTCCAGGGCGCATGTTCCGGGCAATCCCTCGCCCCACGCCAGGCTCATGGTTCTGAACTTACGCCGCTCGTAGGCATAGGAAGCAATCAGGTCGAGGGAAAGCTGTTCAGGATCTGAATCCTTGCTTAGAAACAGCGATCCCATCTCCATATTCATATAAGAAACCAGCTTCTGAATGATCAGGAAGGATAGCTCAGCGACATCATCGCGTTCAGACCGGAGTACCTCACCCAGCTGGGCCTGCCCTTCGGAGAGCCAGTTACGTTTTTTATCTTCCCGGTTCCTGGTCACTTCGTCGAGCTCTTTCCTGGTGAGGAAATCTGAGAGAAGCAGGAGTGCATTCCCCAGCTCATCTTCAGCTTCGGGGGTAAATAGCTCTCCCGGCCCCTCCTTCGACATGGTGGAGATCAAATGAATCTTTTTCTGAAGTTCGCTGATATAAAGATTGAGATGAGCGGCAATCTTTCCAAATTCATTTTCCTGGGAAGAGTCCAGGGGTGAGGGAACAGATCCCCTGCTCAGTTTCCGGGTGTGATCGGATAACTCCCTGAAAGAATTGCTCAAATTCATGGTGAAGATAATCAGGGCGTTGGTCAGAAAAAAGATCGCCAGAGCCAGGCTCAAACCCAGGTGCAGGTTCCTTCGTTTCCGTGCGCTGTCTTCAGATTCAGTGAGGGCCAGGTTCAATTCTTCCATAAAGGCTCCCAGCAGGTTCATATCGGTTTGGGCCCGTATTCCCGGAGCCTCTTCTGAATCAGCGTTGACCCTCAGGCTTTCTTCGATGCGCTCCAGCAGGGAATTTACCTGGTCTGCCTTCAGGCTTACGGCTTCATTACGGGAGTTGATTTCATGTGCTTTTACCACACTGATCTGCTCTTCCACGCGATGGATCTGCTGAAGCAGATCTGCCAGCTCACCGGCATTCTTCCCGGGAGAGAAGGCGTGAAAGCTATTCTGAAACGAGAGGAATCTCATGTTGAGTTCGTTTCTTTCCTTCAGCAGTTCCGACTGATTTGACAAACGCCGGCTGGCATCCATATAGATTAAGGCCAGCAGCGATAAGAGGATCACCAGGATCAGAGAGGTCATGATCAGCTTTGACTTTATGGATATATTTCTGATGATCATGTTTATGCCTTAAAGTAAAAGGGGTCCTTTTTGATAAATTTTTTGGAAAAGGCTCCCATGATCGATTCATGTACACCCAGAAGCAGGCACCCTTGCTTGTTCAGGTTTTGATGAAACAGATCAAATATCCTGTTCTGCAGTTCAGCATTAAAATAGATGATCACATTCCTGCAGACAATCAGGTCGAAATTAACCAAAAAGAGATTAGGATCTTTGACCAGATCCAGTTTCTTATACACGGGTTTTTGCCTTAGAAAGTCCTTCATCTGTATGATATCGCGGCTCTCATCAATGTGGAAATATTTTTTCCAGTACTTTCTGTTGTCCCACGATATGGTGCCTTCACCATTCAGCATCACCCGGTCGAAATTTTCCAGGTAACTCTGGTTAAAGCGGTATTTATACCTGCCCCGCCTGGCGGCCTCAAGTACTTCTTCATGCAGGTCACTTCCGTATATTTCCGATTTTTCAAGCAATCCCAACCCATCCAGCACCATCATCATGGAGTAGATCTCCTGCCCCGTGGAGCAGCCCGGATGCCAGATACGAATGCAGTCCTGCTGACTTAAGGATGGAAGTAGCTTGTTTTTTAGCATTTCCCACACGGGAGGATCCCTGAAAAGTTCGGTGGTATGAACCGTAATTTTTCTCATGATCCGCTCCAAAAACTCCTGATCGTCCTTCATCCGCTCGATCAACTGGTCCATATCCATCTCCAGTTCAAGCAGGATCCGGTTAAGGCGTCTTTGAAGGGAAGTGTGGGAGTAATCCGAGAAATCGAAGTCAGAATGGGCCCTAACAGCAAGCTGAAAGTTCTTTATATCCTTTCCAACAACCTCCATCTGGTAAATCTAAGGATTTAATTAGTACCTTCAAATTTGGATAAAATCCATTTGTGTTTAACTTTGATATGGCTAACCCTATTCAATGACCTTCGGCATTCTCATATTTCCAGGGGCCCATGGCGATAAAGAACTGAAACGAGTTCTGGAGGGAGTTTATGGCAAAAAAGTAAAGGCCATCTGGAACAAGGAAACAGATCTCAGCGGGATTGATATACTCTTTATTCCAGGGGGGTTTCCATGCAAGGGTTCCTCCACATCCTCCAAATGTATCGAAGAATCTCCGGTTATAGAATCCATGATTGATTTTGCCGATCGCGGAAAGATTCTGATCGGGATCGGAAGCGGATTCAGAGTACTTTGTGAAACCGGTCTGGTGCCGGGATCCATAAGAATGAATAAATCCCAGCGTTTTGTATGCCGCCCTACTTTTATCAAGCCTGATAATGACGATACGGCTCTGACCCATAAACTATCCAGTGATGAAGCCTACCGAATTCCCATTGCCACCGGTTACGGCAGATATACCGCCAAGGAGGATACACTGGTGCAAATGAGGGTCAGGGAACAGATCCTGTTTCGCTACTGCGACGAGACCGCCCGTATTTCGGAGGGCATCAATGTGACCGGTGCGGTTGATAATATTGCCGGGGTTTGTAATGTGAAGAAGAATGTTTTCGGCATGATCCCCCAGCCCGAGCGGGCGGTATTCCCTTATGGGGGGAACATGGACGGGAAGGCTATTTTTGATTCCCTGATGCAGTATATCTGATCACCTTATCTTTGATCACTTTTATTCCGTTTCCCCGGGAGTCTCTCTGAGCAGGTAAATATTTGATCCCTCACTGAACTGCATTTCCACCACATCAAAAAGCACCAGTTTGGTCATCAGTGTCACCAGTTCCTTTCTTCGAAAGCCTGTATCACGCTGAATTTTTGACAGGGTGGCCCCGGGCTCTTTCTCCAGGTAGCGGAGCAGGAAGTCCTCACTTCGGGTAAACTCCAGAAGCCTGCCCCGCTCCTTAAACCCCTCTTTCCATACTTCCAGCTGGATGATACCGGCCAGGATATTCTCATCCTTAACCCTGATGTAGGCCATCCAGCGCTTATCCTGATCCTGGGCATAAACGGGTTTTTGCGCCACCGGCGGGATGTATATTTCCAGAACACTCTTACCATCTATCTGATGGCTCCTGGTCTCAAATTTTACTTCCGGTTTGCAATAGAGGGAGGCCGCCGATTCGGCCATGTAAAACTCTTCGTCCGATCGGACCCCGCTGATCCGGCCGTTATCCTTGACACCTATCAGGAGCCGGCCCCCTTCGGTATTTGAAAAAGCGGAGAGGGTACGGGCGATCTTGCGGGCATCATTTATCTCGAATTTAAAATCAAGTTGCTGATGTTCTCCCTCGGCAATCAGGGCTCGAAGATATTTCTGACCGGCTGTCTCCATCTGCACCAAAATTAGTAACTTGATCTAACTTGTAAGGCTTAACCCATGATCAATTTTCGCAGCTCCCTTAATAATTTTTTCGGTCGAATTCGCTACTTCCTGGCCAGGTGTCGCCTCCGGATCCTTAAAGTTTGTGCCCTCACCCCGGGCCACTGGAGATGGGCGGCCCGGGCCATCCTTATTATGATGGCCCTGTTTATGGCAGGCATGGCCATAGATTTTGTTGGAGAATTGCATATGGGCATTTTCCTGGCGGCGCTGCTTTTTTTTCCCGGACTGGCATTGCTGGCCGGACTGGGTGCCCGCCTGGGAATAAAAATTTTGAAACTCCTGCCCGAGAAACAGAGCTGGATCTTTTTCGGCGCCGTTTTTTTCGTTTTATTCTTCTTTGGTTTGCCGGGTAAGGCCATGGTGGTGATGATGCTCTTTCTTATTCTTTCGGGCTCTTTTCTGGGGGCAGGGATCTACAACCTGACAGGTGGAAGGTGGAGTTTGCTGAGCAGGGCAAGGCGGGTACTTAGCATGGCGTTTATAAGCCTTGGAGCCTCACTTTTTATATCTGGGGCCTTTATTATGCTTTATCCTGGGAAAGGCAGCCCCTGAGGTGAAGGCCTGGTCCATGGAAGCCGGCCATATTCCGGAACAGCTGGAGCTCAGCGATCCATCCCTGCCAGGACCCTTTAAGATTGATTCGCTTAGATATGGCTGGGGCAAGGACAGACCCCGTAAAGCCTTAGGTTCGCAGGTTGACATAAAGACACAGCCGGTGGATGGGAGCAACTTTCTGGCTGGATGGGATAAACTTTCGGGGAAGCTCAGAAGCCATTACTGGAAGATGGGACCCGATTCGCTGGCCCTGAATGGCCGGGTTTGGTTCCCTGTGGGGGATGGACCCTTTCCCCTGGTGCTGATGGTGCATGGGAATCACCTGGACCGCGATTATTCCGATCCGGGATATGCTTACCTGGGAAGGCATTTCGCCAGCCATGGGATCATTGCAGTCTCGGTAGATGAAAATTTCCTGAACGGGGCCTGGTCCGATTTCTCGAGCGGACTGGAAACGGAGACTGATTGTCGCGGATGGCTCCTCTTAAAGCACCTGGAGCAATGGAGGGAATGGAACAGCTGCGACTCGCTTGGTTTTTATAAGAAAGTGGATCTGGACCGGGTGGTGCTCATCGGTCACTCCAGGGGAGGAGAGGCCGTAAGTGTGGCTTCCTGTTTCAACGAGCTGCCCTTTTATCCTGATAACGCAAAGGAAGAATTCGATTTCAATTTCGGGATCGTGGGAGTGGGGGCCATTGCGCCGGTGGACGGACAATACTGGCCGGGGGGGATCGCCACTCCCGTGGCAGATGTGAACTATTTTACCATTCATGGTTCCATGGATGGTGATGTGCGGAGCTATGATGGGCTCCGGCAAATGCGAAGGGTGGAATTTCAGGATTCGATCTACCACTTCGCATCGGGTTTGTACCTGCACGGAGCCAATCACGGGCAATTCAATCAGAGCTGGGGTATTTTTGACCATGGCTATCCCAACAACTTGTTTATGAACCGGAAAGCCATTATCCCTGCGGAGCAGCAGGAGCAGGTGGCCCTGGTCTACCTCACTGCTTTTGTCCTTGAAAGCTGCCATCCGGGTGCCGGATACCTTCCCCTGTTTAAAGACTACCGTACAGGCCGGCACTGGCTTCCCGACCTGGTGCATCTGAACCAGTTTCATGAATCCACGGCCATCCTTGTTTGTGAGTTTGAAGAAGACCTGGATCTGACTACCGGATCCTGTGGGATCGATTCCATTGCTGCATCCGGACTGGCACTATGGAAGGAGGGCCGAATTCCCAAGAAATGGGGCGACCATCGCAACAATGCGGTTTTCCTGGGTTGGAACAATGAGGAGGATTCCATCCCCGCTCACTATACCATGTACCTGGATACTTCTCTTTCTGCCACCCTGGAGGGGAGCCTGGCATTTACCTTCCTGGCAGCCGATGCACAGATGGACCCGGGCAGTCGGGATGAAGACTCTGACAAAGAGGCGGAGGATCTGGAGAATGAATCTGAGGATCCGGCGAAAAATGCCGATGATTCGGAGTCGGAAGAGGAGGATGTCGAGGATGCAGAAGAAATACCGGTGGATTTTACCATTGTGTTTACCGATACGACCGGTATGGAATACAGCCTGAAGCTGGGAGACTTTCAGAAACTGCAACCCGCCATTAAGCCGGAAGTCTTTAAGTCGAGGCTCTTCTGGGAGGATGCAGAATCGGAGGTCATCCTGCAGTATGTGTCCATTCCCTTCGAAAAGGTCAGGAATAGTTCGAATAATCCGCTTTCAGCCGGTGCCATTTCTTCCATCTGTTTTATATTTGATGCGGAGGAGAAGGGAACGGTGCTCCTGGACCAGATCGGATTTGCCAGGTAAAGCTTTGTAGTGGTAAGCATCTAATTTCAGGAATACCAGGGCAGGAACTTGGGGGGATTGGGATCCACCAGTTTGGGAGGCTTAGGATTGAGGGTTTCCCCGTTGAGTACTTTTTCATAGAGAGGAAGAAAATTCCGGGCCATATGGATGGATGCGAAGTTGTCGCAGACATATTCATGGCACTTCTTCCGGTCGTACTCGTCCACATGCTTCAGTGCATCAACCAGCTCCGATTTCTTGTTGCTGAGAAAGCCGAATTCGGATGTTACCAGTTCGGGCAGGGCACCATAGGGTGTGCCAAATACAGGGCAGCCGAAATAGAGACTTTCCACCACGGCCAGACCCATGGGTTCGTTCCAGCGTACCGGGAATAGCAGGGCCCTGGATCCATTGATCAGGCGGCTTTTCTGTTCCCCTCCAACCATGCCTTCAAAGCGGATCCTTGGATCAAGGGTGATCCGCATGCCCATTTTCAGATTTACCCGGTGGCCACCCAGCACCCTCAGGGGATGACCCGATGCCCTGGCGATCTGCATGCAGCCTTTCAGGTTTTTTACCCGCCAGGCCGCCTTTCCCAGGAAATGAAGATAGCTGCGCTTCATATCCAGATCAGGTTTGCCATATTCCTCCAGGCCCAGGCCATTGTATACAAATACTTCGCTTCCGAAACGGGCCGCATGGTCGCGGGAGATAAAGGTGGTATTGATATCAAACTCCCGTTCATCCCTGGAGTTTCCATGTACCGTAATCATATAGGGCTTTGGAAGGGGTTCCCACAGGGGAATATGGGAGTGAACCAGGTCCACATCATCGGGGATCTGACTGGCCAGGCTCTGTTCGGGATTTAAGCTTATTACCCTGGCAAAGTCACAGTGCGATCCCTGGCCCACCAGGAAGGTGATGCGATGCCCCATCTTGATCAGTTCCTTTCCAAGGTACCAGATATCCCTGCTTGTTCCGCCATATTTGGGAGTTGGAATTTTACCGCTGTAAACAATCAGGATATGAAGAGATTCCATAAGTTATTTTTTCTGGATGCGTGAAATGACCGACAGGAACAGGGGTATGTCATTGGCCGAGAGGGTGGCCATTCGCTCCATAATACGGTGGTAGAGCGGGGTTCCTTCCAGGATTCCGGCTTCGTTTAATAGTTGGGCCGATTGCTTCTTTAATGTTCCCCATCCTTCGCCCGATTTAGTCAGGACGGCCCCGGGTTTCCCCGGCTGGTTGAGGGGGGATAGCTCGTAAGCTGTTATCATCACCGACTGTGCCAGGTTCAGGGAAGGATAAGCGCCTGCCATGGGAATGCTCATGGCCAGATCCGATTTCAGGATCAGGTCATTGGGCAGGCCACTTTCCTCGGTACCAAAGAGGATTCCTACATTTTCCAGCTGTTCTTGTTTGTTCTCCAGCTGTTCCCTGATGGTGCGACTGGAATGATAATCGTGTTTGGCAGTTCGCCCTTTGGCCGTTGTGCAGATCACAAGGTCCAGATCCTTTGCGGCTTGCTCAAAATCATCGAAGAGCCTGGCCGATTCAAGGATATCGTGGGATCCATGAGCCAGCATCCGGGCCTCATCGCCCAGGTGATTACATGGATCGATAAGCCGAAGGTGCCTGAAGCCCATGGTTTTCATGGCCCTGGCAGCCGCTCCTACGTTTCCGGGAACGGCCGGCTTGTACAGTATAAAATGGATCTCCAAGGGTTCCTTATATTCTGGCCAGCCAAATTACAACTTTTCCAGTTGTTTGATGAGATTACGTCCCCTCGATTTAAATCCTACGCTGTTGTTTCCCTCCTGGTCCTCTATCACCGCAATAAATTCATCTTTCAGTTCGGGATAGAGCAGTACATGCTGGTAGATGATCATCATGGCGTGGGCCTTCACTGCAACAGGGAATAGTTCCGAAACCAGGTAGCTGAAACAGAGGTCGATAAGCAGGCCCTGCTCTTCCTCGGGAATATCATAACGGGTAAGCATCCTGAGAAGGGAGCGCAGGCTCCCCTTTGATTCCAGTCCGGGTAAAGCCTGCACGATTTCAGAAATATGCCTGCGGGCCAGTCCGGGCTTCTTTTCATCGCTTCCATCCAGCACCCAGGAGGCTCTCCATGCCAGGGGATCCTTTTCATGGAGGGCCAGGTGGAGTAAGGTTTTGAAATGGGACGGGGACTTGATCACCTCGCCTGTCAGGAGGTCACGTCCAACTCCCGAGGGTATGTCGGCCAGCAGGGACCGGAAATCCATTATTCTTTCTCCTCCTCGGTTTTCTGCCTCATGGACATGATGGTATAACCATTGGTGCTCACCGAATGGGAATGGTTCATATCGATTTTGGTTACCAGCATGATAGTCTTTTCGCCGTCTTTTTCCATCAAATCATACTCCAGAACCATGCCGTTGAGGGCGTAAGCGTAGGTAAACATGGCCCCAAAGGTTTGTTGGTTTTTCATCCACTCCTTGCGCATTTCTTTACCCAATTTTTCAGAAACCCACATATGAACCTCCGACTCCTCATCCTCCATCAGGTATTCGTCACAACTATAGCCCAGGATCTGCTTGGTCTTGCCTGTTTTTACAGGCTTGTAGGAAGAATAATCAGACAGATCTGCATTTTCAACTTCCCCTTCATCTTCGTAATCTTCGGCCAGTTCAGCCATGGCCGCAGGGTCGATGGTCGTGGCAAAACCGGTTTTTTCCCCATCACTATCAGCCAGGATCAGCATGGCGCTGTTTTTGGTATCAAAGATGATGGTCGATTGGTCCTTCCCGTCTTTAAATACCATGGCATAGTCCGCAGCTTCCTTATCCAGATAGTTATCATACAATACCTGGTTGTCAAGATTGCCGTTCTTCTTGTAATTGGTGATTTCCATCTGGATATAGGCATCAAAGTTATAATCAGCTTCATAAGCAACATTGCCAGTAAGCCCCAGGGCATCCATCATAATCTTATCGGAGAATTTAGCGCTGGACGATTCACCGGCATCCTCTATCTCCACCACGGTGGTGCTGTCGTCTTTGACTTCAACGGACTCCTCCTTAAAGATTGCTTTCTTAACCCTGTCGCGGAGACTCTGGGAATGGATATCCTGGAAAGAGAAGAGAAGGGCTGAGATTGATAACAATAGTACTATACGTTTCATGGGAATAAGTTTTAGTTGATCACCATATGCAATTTAATACTAATATATTTGAACAACAATCATGATTCCATGAAGTTCAAAAAGCAATTGACCCATGGCCGTTTGGTGAGGAGGTATAAACGATTTCTGGCCGATGTGATCCTCGACGACGGCAGCCTGGTGGTGGCCCATTGCACCAATTCGGGGACCATGAAGAGTTGCCTGGAAGAGAATGCAGAGGTTTGGCTGACCCCGGTGGACGATCCCAAGCGAAAAACACGTTTTACCTGGGAGATGATCCGGATCAATGGCGACTGGGTGGGGATCAATACATCCAACCCCAATGCCCTGGCCATGGAGTGGGTGGCTGGTGGATTGGTACCCGGACTGGAAGGGCTAATCAATTTGAAGAGGGAGGTCAGGTGGGAAGACAGCCGTTTTGACCTCTACGGGGAGCTTGCAGCAGATGCGTTTGCGGAAGATGATGCGTTTTCCGCCAGGACGGAGAGGGCCTGTTTTATCGAGGTAAAGAATGTGACATTGAAGGAAGGCGACCGGGCTCTCTTTCCCGATGCGGTGACCGAACGTGGCCGCAAGCACCTGAATACCCTGATCAGGGTCAAAAAGGCCGGAATGCGGGCCGTGATGCTCTACGTGGTTCAGCGGACGGATGTGCGTATCTTTTCCCCGGCACGAAGCATTGACCCGGCCTATGGGAAGGCTCTTGATAAAGCGGTCCGCCAGGGGGTGGAGATCATTGTGGTCCAGGCCCGGGTCACACCCGAAAGCATCGAATACCACCGGGTACTGCCGGTGGAGCTATAAGCATGGCTCATATGGCCAGGTCCTAGTGAACTCCCTTGTGTATGGCCTGTGAGGCAGGATCTGTGAGTCCCTTCTCTTCGGCATACTGGTAGGCCTGGTGCATAAAGGCCTGCAACCTTAGTTCGATGGAGGAATCTTCCTGACCGTCGTAAGCAATGCTCACATAGGGTATGTTTCCTTTGTCTTTGCGCAACTGGTCGGAGACAGAGGCCACCAGGGTGCCGGGCATACAGGTGAAGGGCAGGATATTGGCAATGCCTGAAATACCCTTGTCCACCAGGATGGCCGATGTTCCCAGGTTCAGTGCCGGGTCGCCATCGTAATGACGGTGCACATAGGGTCCGCAGGCATTCAGCATATCCTTCACGGCCACCTCCTTGTCCTCATCAAACAGTCCGTGGAAGGGTTTGGTGATCTTGCTGGCGGTCCGCTCCTGGAAGTACTCCTGAAGTCTGGATTTCACGACCCCTTTGAAATCGCCCTTCCACCTGCTGTCGCGGGTGTATCGGATGGTGGAATAGGATAACCACTCTGCAAAGGGTGCGATCCAGGTTTCGGCTCCGAATTTCTCCAGCCTTTTCACCAGGTGAGCACTGCAGAAGTCATTATCGCGCATAAAAATTTCCCCCACCACGGCCACCACGGGTTTACGTTTGCCGTTGGACATGGGGATCTGGGTGAAGGAGTAGGCAATTTTCGCCAGGGTATCGGTAAGCGTATCTCCTCCCTCTTCCATGCAGCTGACCAGGTCGGCCAGGGCCTTCTTGTATACTACCTCTGTGCTTCCGGGCATCAGCTCGTAAGGCGTGCGCTCCTGTTTCATCTTCCGGATGATATCCATGGCCACAAAACCTTTCCAGGCATTGAGCCTGAACTTGGAACCGTGTCCGCCCGATATGGATTCATAGGAGTCGTCGTTGCTGGGAGCGATGATCTCTGTTTTGTCATAACCCAGGCGGTCGAACAGCACCCGCTGGAAACGGTTGTATTGTCCGAAGCGGCATGGACCATTGTGGTCGGGCATAAAGAAAGAGACCTTGGCGGGATCGGTATCCGGATCCTTCAGCTTTTTCAGAAAACTACCCGTGGTGGCAATCATGGGGAAACACTCCCTTGCGGAGGTATATTTCCTTGCCAGGTCCAGGTCCTCCTGGTTTTGCATGGGAAGGGATTCGGCCTTCACGCCAAAACTCCTGCATACGCCTGCCATCACATAAGAGGCATCACTCAGGTAGGGGAAATAGAGCGTCCGGTCCATCAGGGGGGAAGAGGCCATCTGACCCGGAACATATACCTTCTTCTTTTTCTTGTCGCCCATCCTGGAGCCACTCAGACTATCGAGGAAAGCTTCGTAGCGTGTAATCATTCCCGCATCGGCCCCATGCTCATCGATCTCAATCTCCATATAGGGCTTGCCGGCCATCTCTTCATGTACAAAGTGGGCCAGGAAGGAATCGGGTCCGCAGCGGAAATTGCCCATGTAGATTCCATGGAGGCGCTCGTCTTTTGCAATGATCCTGGCTGCTGCAAGGATGCGCTGACCGTTGGGCCAGTACATCTTGTTGTAATCTCTGGTAATGTTCTCTTCTGCCAGGGGAAGGAAGTCCATGGGAATGGGCAGCACATCCAGGTTGATCAGCTTCTCTACCATACTCAGGTTGAGTGCAGGATCGCCTGTATTGTAAGGCCGCCCGATGATTACCAGCACCTCTTTGTCCCCGGGCAGGTCGGCCATCACCTCCCGTCCCCGTACTTTTACCTTCTCTTCAAAAACATCCTGCGCTGCATCGGCCTTTTTCATGGCCTCCACGATCTGCTTTTTACTGAGCTTGAATTTTTTACCGAAATAGTCATAGAGCTCCTTTTCCACCACCTTTCCATAGTAGCGGAAGTTGAGCGTGGGCGTGAGCAGGCGATCGCGATGCTCATCCGGGATGGAGGCCTTGACCATAAAGGGAACGGTCTGCACCCATGGACAGTTCACATTGGAAGTGGGGTTGTCCTTGGCCGCTTTGTTGTTAATGATGAAGGGCGTGAAGATGAAATCGATCTTCTGTTCCAGCATCTCATAGATATGACCATGCATCACTTCCACCGGGAAGCAGGTCTCGGCAACGATCTTATTCAGAGCCGTTTTAACGGTCTGAGAGCTGGTCTCTTCGGAAGCCACCACGTTAAATCCAAGCTCATTGAAGAAGGTGCTCCAGTAGGGAAACTGCTGAAAATAAATCATCAGTCCGCGTGGGATCCCGATGGTGGTCTTGTTTGGATCTGTCCCGGGTACAAAGCCCTCGGTAAGCATGGCGAGCCGCTCCTCAAACAGGTTGGGAATGCCCACCCCTTTGCCTTTGCGTTCATCCAGTTCGTACTTCTCGCACCGGCCACCATAATAAAGTGGTTTCTTCTCTCCTTCGATCCTGATTCGCCTGATCTCACACTGGTTGGAACATGCTTTGCAGGTAAATTTATCCACCTGTATAGGGAATCTTAGAGATATCAAATCCCTTGAACCTGGTCTCCAGATTTTTCGACTTTACATGGTCACGTGCCAGCATGGCTGCACCAATGGCCCCGGTTACATCAAAGTGGGGAGGGGTATGAATTTTCTTTCCGGTTACCTCCTGAAAGGCGGCTACCACGGCCCGGTTGTTGGTTACTCCACCCTGGAAGAGGATGTGGTTGCCTATCCGTTTTTTGCGGACCACCTTCTGGATGTAGTTGTGAACGATGGAGTAGGCCAGTCCGCCCACCAGGTTCTCCTTTTCCACACCTTTTTGCTGGAAGGCATTCAGATCCGATTCCATAAATACCGTACAGCGATCGCCCAGTCCGGCCGGCCTGCTGGCATCCAGGGCCAGATCTCCAAACTCACCGATGATATTGATATCCAGTTTCTCGGCCTGTTCCTGGAGGAAGGAGCCTGTTCCGGCTGCACATACCTTGTTCATTTCGAAATCGACCACCACTCCATTGTCGATGCTTATATACTTGGAGTCCTGTCCGCCTATCTCAAAAATCGTATCCACTTTCGGATCGAAGGCGATGGCAGCTGTGGCCTGTGCGGTGATCTCGTTTCGTATGATATCGGCACCGATAAAGTCGCCCGTCAGATAGCGACCCGATCCGGTTGTGGCAGCGCCTTTTACGACCACCCGATCGCCAATCTCGTCATTAATTTCTGTCATGCCGCGGCGAATGGCTTCCAAAGGCTTGCTGGCAGTGGGAAGGTAGCGGCGTGCAATCACCCGGTTCTGATCGTCTATCAATACCACATTGGTACTGAGGGAACCAATATCGAGCCCCAGGTAGACTTCATATTTTTCTTCCGATTCCGGAAGTTTGTAGATCTCTTTATCAATTTTTGAATCCGGCGGAGTGAGAGGTTTAAAGGATTTTCCCTTGGATTTATCACCATGGATATAGTCGTGCAGCTCCTTGGTCCCCTGATACCCAGTGTCTTTTTCACCTGTCAGCCATATGGTGGAGCACTGAACCCATTGCCCCCATGGAGGTGTTGTGTTCGGGAACCAGCAGGTCATCACCCTGAGCGTTCAGCAAATCCCGGAATGCTCTGACCATCCCTACGTTTGAGGAGACTCCTCCCTGGAACATCACCGGAAATTTAATGGTCTTTCCCCTGCCCAGCGAAGAGATGAAATTTCGGGCCACAGCAAAGCATAAACCGGCTACAATATCATGTACCGGTGTGGCAATCTGCTGAAGGTGGATCATATCACTCTTGGCAAAAACGCTGCAACGCCCTGCAATTCTTGGTGGGTCTTCCGATTTGAGGGAAAGTTCACCAAACTCATTTTCAATGGATATGCCAATGCGGTTGGCCTGCTGGTCAAGGAAGGAACCCGTTCCTGCTGCGCAGAGAGTATTGAGTTCAAAATCGGAAAGGCGGGAAGCGCTGTTTTCGGCCTCCTCCATGAAGATCAGCTTGGAATCTTCTCCACCCATCTCGATGATGGTCCTGACCTGCGGGTATAGTTTGGCAACCGAAGTGGATTGAGCAACAATCTCATTTACATAAGTGCCTCCCAGAAGTTCGGCAGCCAGTTTGCCGCCGGTTCCGGTAAAACTGAGGTGTCCGAATTGTTCCCTGGAGTAGGTCTTCTCCAGCTCATCAAGTATTTCTTTTAGCTTTTCAAAGGGCTTCCCGTGATTGTAGTCATAGCGATCCTCAATAACTTTACCCTTGTCATCCATGACAACAGTATTGATAGATATAGAACCGATATCAAACCCAAACAAGAAGGTTGACTTCATGGTCTTTTTTTTAGGATTAGCAGTCAGACTCCATCAACTCGCTAAAAATCAATCAAATGACATGCGTAACGGCGCACGTTAATTCCGGAAGTCTAAAGCAAAAATGTAAAAAATTTGCGACTCTCGCGGATATAAGAAAGGTCTTACGGCACTATTTAAAAACGTTCTAAATAAACCTATTGAAGATCGGAAAGAAATTCGAGGACTTTGTCGCTGTCAGCAGCAGCATCCACTTCGGTATCTTTGTAAATCAGGGTACCATCGTGATCCAGGATAAAGGTCCATCGTTGGGTGGTGGTCCCCCTGGTCAGATCAAGGTTTGTTCCTTTGACTTCGCGGGTGATGGTTCCTCCTTCACCGTATGGTACACCAAAGATGGTCGCCAGTTCTCCATGTTCATCAGAAAGCATGGTGAAGTTCAGTGAATGTTCCAGGGCAAATAATTCCAGGGTCTCCGGGGTATCGCCCGACACTCCTACTACCTGTGCACCCACTGCCTCCAGTTCACCTTTGTGATCTCTGTAACTGCATGCCTGTGCCGTACAACCACCCGTAAAAGCAACCGGATAGAAATAGACGACCAGGTAGTCGGAATTTTTCAGATTTGATTTCAGGTTCCACTTTTCATTATTCTGGTCAAGGGTGGTGAAGTTGTGTACTTTTTCACCAAGCACGGCCTGGCCATGGGTTTGGGCCAATGTACCCAGTATAATCAAGGCAATAAATACGATTTTTTTCATGCGCTTGGGTCGTTTAGTTCTAAGACAAATATAAGACGAATTTGTTACTCATTTTATTACATTTGATTGGCAACTTTCTATTTTGCAGACTCAATATATCTGCGTTATTTTGTGTTTTCCCAATTAGTCATGTATAAACACCTCTTTGGTCCGGTTCCTTCGCGGAGATTGGGTATGTCCCTGGGCATCGACCTGATACCCCATAAGATATGTTCGCTGAATTGTGTCTACTGTGAATGTGGTGCCACTACCGTGCTGACCCATGACCGGAAGGAGTATGTTCCGGTGAATGAGATTTACAGTGAGCTGAAGGATTTTTTTAAACACAATCCCGATCCCGATTACCTGACTTTTTCGGGGGCAGGGGAACCAACACTGCATTCGCATATAGGGGAGGTGATTGCCTTTTTAAAGGAACTCAGGCCTGCTATTCCGGTAGCGGTGCTGACCAACGGAACTCTGTTTACCGATCCGGAGCTTCGGAAGGAGCTGATGCGGGCCGATCTGGTATTGCCATCGCTGGATGCAGCCACCGATGAAGCATTGCGTAAGATCAACCGGCCCCGGCGCGAGTTACTGGCATCCGCTTATATAGACGGACTGATCGATTTCAGCCGTGAGTTCGAGGGGGAGATCTGGCTGGAGATCTTTCTGCTTCCGGGCTATAATGATGATCAAAAGAACCTGGAGGCGCTGAAGGAGGCTGCTATGAGTATTAATCCCCAACGGATCCAGCTTAATACCCTTGACCGTCCGGGTACAGTAGAAGGTTTACATCCCATGTCCATGGAGCGGCTTGAAGGAGATTTCTGCATTCTTTCGGAATGGAGCAGGTGGAGATTATTGCCCCGCCCAAGCAGCGCCAGGAAGTGAAGTCCTATCGCTCCGACCTGGAGGGTGCCATCCTGGAGACCATTTCCAGGCGTCCATGCACGCTGGCCGACCTGGAGCAGATCCTGGGCATGCATATTAACGAGATCAATAAATATCTGAGCGTTCTGGAGGAGGAAGGGAAAATTGAGACCAGTGTCCAGGACCGGGGTACATTTTACCAGATTCGCTCCTGAAAGAATCTTTCTGTTGCCGGCTGGATTTTTTGTGATCCGGTGACCGATATTCCCATTCTTCATCACATTCATCTTTAAAAACTTTGATGATGATGAAGAGAATTTCTACACAGGTATTTTTAGTTGCCATGCTGATCAATGCTGTTTCAGCCGGGGCACAGGACAGTCTTTTTATTTCAGAGCTCAGCGATCCGGCAGATGATTACTCCGGACGATTCATTGAACTTTACAACGCGGGTAGTGAGGATGTGGATTTCAGCACCTTTACCTGTTATCTCTCGCGCCAGAGCAATGGCGGAACAACATGGGGGGATCTGCAGCTTAGCGGAGTGGTAGCAGCCGGCATCGACCTTTGTTATTGGTGGTTCTGGTTTTGAAGCACTCTATGGATTTGCCCCGGACCAGGAAACGGGTATTCTGATCGGGAACGGGGATGATGCCTACTGTCTTTTCCGGGATGGTGACCATGAATCCGGAATACTCCATGATGTATTTGGAGTAATTGATACAGACGGAAGTGGTGAAGCCTGGGAATACACGGATTCCAGGGCTGTCAGACTTGAGGATGTGCTTGTTCCCAATACCACGTGGACCGCTGCCGAATGGGAGATTGTTTCAGCCGGTGTGGCTGACTGCAATCCGGGGACACACCTGGGTTCCACCATTATTATACCTGCAGGTGATTTTGCCCTGAGCCTTCAGAATGATACGGTGAACTGGGGCGAACAGGTGGAGGTGGCTGTTCTGGTGAGCCAGCTGATTATGGACGACCAGGTGATCTCTTACCAGTTTGATATCGACTACGATTCCCTGGTCCTGGAATATACCGGGATGTCCCTTACAGGAACAATAGCTGAAGGAGGAAGCGCGGTGGTGAATGATCAGGCAGAAGGCCATTTGTCGGTGGCTTATATGCATAGCCACGGCTATCACGGGGACCGGTGAGATCATGATCCTGCAGTTTAATGCCCTGAGCCTCGATACCACTTCACTGATCATCTCCAATGCCTATCTGAACAGTACACCCGTGACCGATCTGATGCCAGGAGTTGTGATTATCACCGAAACGGCCCCACCGACGGCTGTGATCACTTACAGCGATACCGCAGTACGCTTTGCAGATACCCTTGTGATTAGCGCGAGCTTCAGTGAGGCCATGGATCCTGCCGTTCCGGTTCTGCTTAACCTGGAGGGTGCCGCTAGCCTGATGGATGCAGAGATGACCCGACTGGATGAGCTAGCATACGGCTATCTCTTTCCGGTTCCCAGGGCCGGGGGAGAGGTAATTGTTACACTGGGCAATGGAACCGACCTGTGGGGGAATCCGGTGGTTCCGGATCCCACGGAAGGAGGAAGTTTTTCCATTATCCCCTTTGATTGCAGGGGATGTGGATGACGACGGGGTGATCCTTGCTTATGATGCTGCCCTGACCCTCCAGTACTCGGTGGGAATGGATCCTTTGCCACTGCAGGACCCTGTGCCCTGGGAGAGCTGGCGCGACAGCACGGCAAATGTGGATGGTGTTGCAGGTATTACCGCACATGATGCGGGGATGATATTGCAATATTCTGCCGGAATTATTCCGGACTTCTCAGGAGCATCCTTAAAGTCGGCATCCGGCACCTATATTACCATGGAGCTGGTGGATCAACATCTGGTTTTTTACTCCCATGGCGAACTTCTGGGCTTTAATCTGAATACTGTTAGCAATCAAGGGATGCTTGGAATACCGGTGATTTTAAATGAAGATTTCATGTCGGCTGTGAATATGTCGGGCGGGAAGTTCCGGGTTGGACTATGTACGGCCTATCCTGCTCCCGAGGGGACTGCTCTTATGAAGATACCGGTATCGGGCAGCGGTCAGCTTACCTTCCATATGATGGTAAATACGGTAGAGAGAGTCCTGAGTATGGATCTTGCCACCGGTCTGACTGAACAGGGAGGCAGGATCATTGATGTTTATCCCAATCCCGCTTTGGACAGGATAAAAATCCGGGGGCTTAGCGGCACGGCAGCGCTGGGTATTATTAATATCCATGGCCAGTTGCTCTTAAGTACCCGCATGGAAACTGAAAGCGGGGAGATTGATGTGTCTGCACTTTCTCCAGGTGTATATATGATCACCATTGAAACAGCCGGAGAGAATATTATCAGGAGATTTATCAAGAAGTGACTTATTCAGCCACCAATTAATACAAAAGGGACCCTGTCAGATGGCAGGATCCCTTTTTCAGAGGGTATATTAGGAAGGCTAGTTAACAATTCTTCTGCGACCTTTTCCCGCACCATATCCCGCACCATATCCGGCGCCAGGTCCATAAGCTGCTCCCCGCCCATAGCCAGTGCCACGCCTGCATCCAGAGGCACGCCCAAGACCCTGTCCGCGGCCATAAGCCTGACCATACCCCGTCCGGGCATAGTAGTTTCTGGTACCAGAGGCATTGCAGCTTTGGTCGTACCAGCTACGTTGCTCCGGGGTGAGTAGAGCGGTGATGCTCTGGTAATGACTTTGCATTTCGCTGTTCATCTGCGATTTCAGATTAGCTGCATTCTGTGCATTACTTTCAGAATGGAACTGCAAACGCAATGCATCCATCTTTTTCTGATGTGTAGCACCAAGCTTGTCAATTTTTTGTTGCTGTTCGCCTGTGAGGCCCGGGATACTCTGGCAGATATCACTCCTGCTGGCCTGCTGTGAAAAGGCCCCTGTAAAAATCAAGAAGCTAACTGCAGTGCAAAAAACTCTTGCGCGTCTCATGTCTTGATAATTTTGAATGAAAATTAATAAAAAACTTTTGCATTATGAACATATGTGCAATATTTTTATCCTTTGATTGATGAAATCTCCATCATTCAACCCGGGGCTCATTGTCCCCCTGGGACATTATGCAGACCCGAGCAGTAGTGGATCGATATCAGGATGATTCAATATTGGCCAGAAGTTCTGACAGGCGGATCGTTTTTGGGAAACTTCTGAATTTTAATGGTCAGAAGGTATATCCCCTCAGCCATCCTGCCTCTTTGTTGTATAACCCATCCTGTGAGGCTGATACGGTAGAGAAGTATAAAAAGTTAATTACCTTCCTCTGGGATAGGACAAAACACCCTGAATTATTCGACATATGAGCATACGTACATTATATTTGCATAAAGCTTCACAGGATGCCCAGACCACAGTTTAACAGGATCGTAAACGAACCACCGCTTTATACCCATTTCAAACCTGCAGGAGTAAAAGGCCAGGATTCGGAACAAATTGTTTTGACCCTTGATGAATTTGAAGCCTTCAGGCTGGCCGATCAGATGGGTTATTCACATGCCCAGGCGGCTGACGAAATGGATATTTCCCGCCCAACATTTTCCCGCCTGATTGCAAAGGCCAGGAAAAAAGTTGCTGACTTTATTATTCAGGGAGGAGTACTTACCATCGGAGGCGGATCTGTGCATTTCCGGGTAAATATTCTGCAGTGCCGGGATTGCGGGCATTTGTTCAAGGTGCAGTTTACGGAGGATATTTCTGAATGTCCTGAATGCCAGTCCGAAAAAATGATAAACCTGGCTGGAAGTTTCGGGCATGGCTTATGTTGCATTAAATAAAATTAGTAAAGAACAGCATTTTATGAAGCTGGAACATCTTGCCCTGAGTATAAGGGACCGCAATGAGATTAAGCGATTCTACCGGGACATTCTCGGGATGAAGGTGATCAGGAACTTTCAAATGGATAAGGATCTTGCCTTTGATATCTTCAGGTTAACAGAGAGCCCGGAAGTATTCTTATTGCAAAAGGACGGGCTCCAACTTGAAATCTTCTTAAGCTCCCAAAAGCATCCCCATGGCTTTGATCACATTTGTATTTCGACCACCCAAAGGGAAGCTTTGGTGAAAAAAGCAAAGCAGAACTCTTACAGGGTATTTCGCTTGAAAAGAGAACATTCCGACCTGGTATTTATTTCGGATATGAGCGGTAATACATTTGAAGTTAAGCAGTATATTTAGCAATTTTCGTAATCAGCTTAACTAATCTAAGGTATTCCCATGAAAAGAATTGCTTTTACTCTATTCGTACTTTTTCCTTTACTGATTTCCCATGCCCAGGAAAAGATGGAGTACTATTTGCCGGGGGATGTGGACTACAATAAGGACATACCGACTCCGGAGCAGTTTTTTAAGCAAGAGCTGGGGGAGTGGCATTTAACTCACGCTCAGGTATTGGATTATATGAGGGAGATTGTCCGGATTTCTGACCGGGCGATTATCTATGAATATGCCCGTTCCTATGAAAACAAGCCTTTGGTTCATGTGGTTTTTACCTCCCCCCGGAACCACGCAAATCTTGATGAGCTGAAACACCTGCATGCAAGATACTCCGATCCTGAGGCCAACATTCCGGTGGATGGTGTTCCATTGGTCGTATCACTGACCTATGGAGTTCATGGGAATGAATCCAGTGCAACAAACTCCTCTGTGCTGACTGCCTATTACCTGGCAGCTGCCGAAGATGAGAAGATTGACAAGTTGTTGGGAAGTACCATCATACTGGTAGATCCCTGCCTGAACCCCGACGGTTTTACAAGACACAGCACCTGGGCGAACATGCATCAAAGCGCCACCTTCTCGAGTGATAATAATGCAAGACAGTTTCGCGAAGGCTGGCCGAGTGGACGATCAAATCATTACTGGTTTGATTTAAACCGCGATTACATTCTGCTGGTCAACCCTGAAACCAGGGGACGTGTGGCTAAATTTCATGAGTGGAAGCCTAACGTTGTAACGGATCATCATGAATCATCGGCAAATTTCTCCTTCTTCTTTCAACCGGGGGTGCCGGAGAGAATCAATCCTTTGACGCCTGTGCGAAACTATGATCTTACACATGAGATCGCCTTATACCATGCCAGATACCTGGATGAGATTGGCTCCCAGTATTTCTCTGAAGAAGTGTTTGATGACTATTATTTTGGGAAGGGTTCAACCTATCCCGATATCAATGCCGGGGTAGGTATTTTATTCGAAGCAGCTGCAATCAGGGGGAGGATACGTGAAACTTCCAATGGGATTAAGAAAATGAGCCTGAGCATTAAGAACCACTTTACCGTATCCCTTTCAACCCTGGAGGCTTCCCTGAAGCTTCATAATGAATTACTGAACTATCAAAGAGATTTTTATAAGGAAGCCCTGGAACTGGGCGAAAGGAATGAAGTAAAAGCCTATGTTTTTGGGAGCGGCTCGGACAGAATCAGTACACATCGGTTTGTGAGTTTCCTGAATGCACACCAGATTGAGGTGTATAAAAATGAAAAGGAAGCGGACAGTTTTGTGGTTCCCGTAAAGCAAAAGCAGTTTCGCTTGCTGACATCCTTCTTTGAAGAGGATAAATCATTCAGGGATACGGCCTTCTATGATGTTTCCACCTGGACCCTTGTCCATGCTTTCGATGTCCCCTTTGTCCGCCTGACATCATTGAAAGATGTTCAGGTCTCCGCCCAACCTGTATCTGTAAAAGCTTCCGGCAAAGATCTGTCTGGAAAAGTCAGCGGCGGGAAGAGTTCCATTGCTTATCTGTTTCGCTGGAATGAATATACTGCGCCTGAAGCCCTTTACCTCTTGCAGGATGCCGGATTAATCACTAAGGTCGCAAGCAAGGCCTGTTCCTTCAGGATCGATAACAGGGAGGAGTATTTTACCCAGGGAACGATTCTCGTACCGGTTAATCAACAGGAATTAAAAGAAGAACAGATATTTGAGCTGGTTTCAGATCTTGCCGGGAGGACCGGGATTGAGTTTTATGGACTGAGCACCGGCTTGTCGGCACAGGGGATTGATATTGGCAGCAGCAGTTTTGTCGCCCTGACCAAACCTGAGATATTAATGTTTATCGGGGGGAACGCAAGTGTTACTATGGCAGGAGAAATATGGCATTTATTTGATCAGAAATATGTCATTCCCATGACCCTGGTCCAGACGGACAGATTAAGTTCAATGGACCTGGACAGTTACAATACCATCATTCTGCCCGGCGGTTCATACAATGAATGGAACGAGAATGATGTTCAGAAACTCTCGGAGTGGACCAAAAAGGGAGGTTCACTGATTGCCTGTACAGAGGCTGCCAGCTGGGCCGCAGAGAATGATCTGGGTAAGACCCAGTTCAAAAAAAGCGTTCCTCCCGATACAAGCAGATACCTGAAATATGATGAGCGTACCAAAGAAAGAAATCTGCATGTTATTGGAGGTGCTATTTTCAAGGCGAAACTGGATATAAGCCACCCCCTCTGCTACGGTTATGTAAGAGAAGACCTGGCTCTGATGAAAAAGGGAACACGGCTTGCAATGCCTTTGGGTATCAAATACTCGGAACCTGTATGCTTTGATTCCGAACCATATATCAGCGGATGGGTTTCGCAGGAGAATTTAGATCGGATAAAAGGCGCTCCGGTGGTTTCGGTCCAGGCCATAGGGCAGGGTAAGCTAATCTCCTACCACGAAGACATGAACTTTCGCGGACTCTGGCCTGGAACAAATAAGTTACTTGCTAACGGCGTCTTTTTTGGAAATATTATCAGGTAGAAGGCCAGGACGACCAAATTCGGCTGTAAGCGCGAATCTGAAGGTATTATACATTGGGGATGATTTACCCTGAACAGGTAATAAGTAGGATAGATCAAAAGAAAGGAATCTGTATCTGGCGCCTGCCCCAAAGGTGAAATATTCCCTGTTTCCTTTTGTTCTATGTTCATGGAAATACCCGGTACGTATGGCAAACAGTTGCCTGTACCAGTATTCTGCTCCCAGGCCAAACATGATTTCGTAGATCTCCTCCCTGGCCACACTGTAGGTGCCATCTGATCTCGGTAAGCCGGGAGCATCATAGAAAGACTGGAACATTCCCAGGACCACCGAAGAGGGATCCTCCTTCCCCCGAACAACGATCAGCTCGCCGGTGACTGAATCTTCTGCATATACAGGAGGGGAGGGGACCAGCAGCTTATTCAGGTCCGCATGGATAGAAAGCGTGTGCTTGTTGTTGATGTCATAGCTGAATCTGCCGCCCAGTCTCAGGTTGGTGGGAATCGGAGTTTTAGGAGCATCATCTGAATAAGAAATCGGCGTTCCAATATTGGAAATGTCTAAACCCAGGGCCCATTGGCCGGCTTTTTCACCAAGCTGAATATCCTTCTGGTAATAGAGCCCCAGATCAACAGCTAATGATTTTCCCGAAGGTGGATCTTCACCGTTCAGGGTAGAAAATCCGTTCAAAAGATCGGAATGGATGTATCTGAGGACAATTCCACTGGAAAAATGATCCGTAAATAATCTGGAATAGCCGGCGTCGACAGCAAATTCATATTGATAGTAAGGGGGCATCATGATGCCCGATCCCATCTGATTCAGCTGCCCAAGAGAGAAATATCTGAAGGAAGAGCTGATGGTATTCTTAGGATTAATTTTATAATATCCGGCCAAATACAATTGATAAATATCAGGGATCTGATTTGTTAACCAGGGAGTATAGGAGAGTGCGACACCTCCTTTTTTCTCCAGAAAAGCATATTTCGCAGCATTCCAATGCTGCGAAGCTGCATCCGGGATGGAGGCTACCCCCACATCACCCATCCCGGAAGATCTCCCATCCGGAGCAATTGTCAGGAAAGGAACTGCGGTTTGAATTGCATTTAATTCTGCCCCGGTTAATGCGCCGATGCTGATCTGAGCCCTGGCAACATTATATGAGCAAAGCAGAATGGAAATGCTTAGCAGGACAAAGAATATTGGACTGCTTCGGATGCGGGAAAACCGGAATGGCAAACAGCTTGCTTCCATTATTCTTGCCTTTATACCTGGTTTTTTAACGCTTCTGCATCAGGGATATTGTTCTTTTTGCGATTATTGGACTTGTATTCCCGAAATAACTAACGATTTAGTTGTATTTGTGTGGAGCATATCGGAATCGATGCGATGACCTCTTGACTGCCACAGAAAATATGGAATTTTCTACACACCTCCATTATGCTATCATTCAAAACATTACAGGAACAATGTGGAGTTGTTTTTCCTATGCGCTCCTCCCATTTTCCGTTTGTTTGGCAATATGTTCTGGCAATTTTGCTCGTGATACTCAGATGGTTTATATTTATAAACCTGATTAATCATTAGCCAATGCCTCATAAGCCCTAACAAACTATCCAGATTCTGGGAGGAGTTAAAAAGACGTAAAGTAATACATGTTATTACAGTATATGCTTCTGCCGCTTTTGTAATAATTGAGCTTATAGGTAATCTAAGCGAGCCTCTGAATCTGCCAACCAGCCTCTCGACCATTGTTATCATTGTGTTAGCGGTTGGTTTCCCGCCGGCAATTATCCTTTCCTGGCTTTATGACCTTACTTCAGGAAGCTTTGAACGAACAAAGCCCAAGGAGGAGATCCAGGAAGAGGAAAAGGCCAAAGTGACTAATGCCTGGAAGATCGCAACTTATGTAAGTTTCCTGGTCATTGCTGGCCTGGTGGTTTTCAATATCGTAAGCAGGGGGGATGTTTTAAAACCCGGAATGATTCAATCACTCGCTATACTTCCATTTGATAACTTCACTGGCGATGAGAAACTTGATTACGTCGCTGCCGGTATGCACACCGCTCTGGTTGGGGATATGGGTAGACTTGGCGCGTTGAGAGTATGCGGAAAGAACTCCTCAAGTATCTTTAAAGATAGCGGCAAATCTGCTCCTGATATTGCCAGAGAATTGGATGTGGAAGCACTGGTGGAACCCGCTGTCATGTTTTATGGCGACAGTATAATTATACAGATCAAGTTGATCACTTTGTATCCCAAGGAAAGGCAACTTTTTGTGGAAGATTATATGGTGGATAAAAGCCAGGTTCTTAACCTTTTCAGTAAAATATCCAAGCAGATTGCGGATGAGATTTTAATCGAATTGTCACCCGAGGAAGAAAGGCTGTTTGCCAAATCAAAAACAGTTGACAGGGAGGCTTATGACGATTACCTGAAGGCTCTTGGCTCGGTTCATTTTACCAGCGAATCGTTGTATAAATCCCTGGAATATTTAAACCATGCCATTGAGAAAGAACCTGACTGGGCACCTCTTTATTCTGGTATGGCCGTTGTCTGGCTGGATTTACAACAGATGGGTTTTGAGTCACCTGAAATAGCAATCCCTGAGATTTACAAAAATATTAATAAAGCCCTTGAATTGGATCCGGATCTTTCGAATTCTCACTCCTCAAGTGCAATGATTGCTTATTTAATAGATTGGGACTGGGAAAAGAGTGAGAAAGAGTTTCTTAAGGCTCTGGCCATTAATCCCAGCGACGCCGGATCCAGGGTTTTTTATGCACATTTGTTATGTATACTGCAAAGGTATGATGAAGCGCTGCCACAGGCCCAACTGGCGCTTGAGCTGGATCCGCTAAATCCTAATATGAAGATGTGGGCTTCTGTAGCATTTTCGGCAGTAGGTGATTTCAAGAGTGCCCTGGAACTTGGAGAAGAAGTTGCGGCTGCTGATCCGAATTACTTTATGGCCTATGCTGTAATTGAAAACGCAGCTTTTTATGGCAGGGATTATAATAAGGTGATGGAAGCGACCAAACATCTTTTGACCAGGGAAGTTGATTTCAAAGAGGTGGATAGAATTTTCGGGGAAAGCGGTTTTGTTGCGGCGAATGAAGAAATTTTGCGCCAGTTGGAGGTATTTGCGCAGAACGGATACGTTGCACCGTTTACCATGGCACAGCGATATGTTATGGTGGATCAAGCGGATAAAGCCATGGATTGGATTGAAAAGGGATTTGAAGTGCGCGACCCGAATATGCCCTATATTGCCACACAAGGCTTTCTCTTTGAGCCACTATTTGACAATCCCAGGTTCATTGAAATTATTCAGAAAATGAACCTGCCCCTTCCTGTCAGTGAACCAGCATCGACTCAGTAAGTGCATAAGCTATTTCCCCTGCGCCCTAAAAATAACTAACGAATTAGTTGTATAACTAAAAAATTAGTTGTATATTTGATGTGGATATTATTATCGTTCTTTAACATAGTGTACAATGTGTGCAAGCTAATCGGGTAGCTTGCTGGCAAATCTGGCAAAAAAGAAAGGGTCACAAATTTTAAATCTGTAACCCTTTGATCCTCTGAGTGGAGCATATCGGAATCGAACCGATGACCTCTTGACTGCCAGAGACAATACGGGATTTTCCACCGGACTCCATTATACTCTATTACACTACATTACAATTATAATGTATAGTTGTTTTTCCTATATACTACACCTGTTTTCCGTTTGGCTGGCAAATTTTCTGGCAATTTTGAGGGAGCAAGGACGAAGATATTGACCTGTTCTTAAGGATTTATGTTGCTGACCTTGAAAAAATGCAAACGTGGCAGGCTCCTAAGGCTGAGAAACTTTAGTTGGTCTTGTTCAAAACCGATAACCGATAAATAGCCCAGTGCGTCCTTCCGAAATACCGTTTTTCAGATCTTTGTCCAGAGGCAAGTAATAGAAGGTAGAAATTATCTGAATGCCCGTATAAAAGCGTTGCCCGCTGTAGCCAATGGCATTCATGGTTTTTGCCTGCAGGGCGAGCGAGAAATTGACCGGAACACGGCTTTCTGTACTGTAATCTCCGCTTTTGACTCCAATTCCCGGGATAAGGCCCAGTGTAATAAAGAAGCGCTCTTTTATAACAAAGCTGTACATGTATCCAAATTGTGCAGTCAGCGATACCACATTTAATTCTGAAAAGTTTAATTGCGTGGAGCCGGACATCTCCGGGTCAATTGGAATTAGTGATGAGTCTGCATCCAGGCTGTACATAAGAAAACCTATACCAGCCAAAGCACTTCCCGCACTTTTTCTCTGCCGTTCGTTCATGACAAAAGGCGCTTTCAATGAGAATTTACCGTAATTGAAAGCGTATAAATATTGAAACCCAAACTGCATGGTTCTGATATCCTGTCGGGTTTCGAGTTCATCCAATTGTTCCCCCTCGTACCCTGATATCTGAGCAATCTTATATCCAAGATAATACTGGTATCTAAATCTCAGGTAATGCTTAGAACTTAAAACGCGGCCCTGGATATCACGATATTTGCTGTCTGAAATATTGTCTTCGCTAAACCCCAGGCTGGTGGATATATCGAGGGCAAACCATTTATAAGCAGCACCAATTCCGAAGTTCACCCCCAGATCGGGCCGGTAGGTTATGCTGGTGTTCTGGGATTGATCCCATAGATGGAACACATTATACTTGCTGAGGGTTAATAATTTGACAGAAACCTTATCAGCATAGGATCTGATGTAGCTTGAATCATGATTCTGATATAAGACATAATCGGCGATTTCAGTTGCGGTTGCCAGTATGGTATCGGCTTTTGTTAGCTGTCCAAATGTATGTGATAAAGGAATGCTGCAGAAACAGGCAATGAGGAGAACTCTTTTCATTCATTCCGAACTTTTATACTATCCTGCAACCTCTTCTGAAATTCAGGATTAGACAATAAATAATCGTGATAACCGCCAGATTTATCACCCTCTGTCAACATATCCCCAATATCGTGTGAGGTGACACAGGGAGGTAAATTTTCAGATGGCATAGGTCCGTATAATCCCAGCCTTTTACGAAAATTTGCAGCTTTTGAGGCTTTTAAGGGGATGTCTTTATCGTGCCAGACAACACGTACCGAATCACACATCTGGCCAATATTATGGAATCCTTTGCCTGGTTCGAAGGAATCCCAGGATGCATCACTGCCGATAAATAGTATGGTTTTGTAGACTTTGGTAAGCGGTATGCCCTCTTTTTCACGTTCAAGCAGGTACTTTTTCAAGAGCTGATTGCCCATGGAAGTACAGGTCAGGAATACGGAGATATCTTTAGGATGGGTGGTAAAGAATACGCTATCCGATAAAAAATCCTCCAGCATGTGCTGAAAGATGGCAAAATCGTTCGCCCCGCGTTGGGCAGAACCCTTTGCTCTGTAATACCGGTATGGTCTCCATTCATCGCCCCAGGCATATAATATGAATGCAGCATTTAAGTTCGTTGAATCGCCATAAAACATTTTCATGCGTCGCATAAATGTATTCATCTGGTCTTTAAAGGTGTGTGAGTATCCGGGAACAGTGATCGAAATATGCTTTATGCCTTTTTTAATGCGTAAATCGTCATAGATTTTGTAGAATATATTATTCTCCACTTTGTCAACAGGGTAGGCATCGGAAGTATTATGAGCCCTGTATTTAATCAGGATTGAATCATGATCGTAGTCATATAAACAGAAAAATAAGTTGTCGGTCTGTTTGGTAGATTTATTCTTAAACTCAAAGCTTCCTCCTTTACTTTTTCTTTTCACAGGGCGATTGGTGAAAAAAATTGAATAATTTTCTTGTGAATGACTGGTAGTATCTATCCAGTAGGTTTGTATCTGGGCTTTTACATCCCGTGGAAGAATCAAGAGAAATATAATCACAAAAGGAAACAGGAAAGGGAATGACTTAGGGAGGGTTTTCATAGGGATTATTCTCTAGTGGGTTTCAGTTAAAGGATTACCGTATTTAACTTGATACAAGTTAATAAAATTTATATTGCCACAGAAAAGCCCAGGGATAGGCCTATTGAAAACTGCTTGCCTAGAGTATATATACCTGATTTAGAGAAATATCTAACCTGAAATCACTTG
>CAVWDQ010000002.1:0-178428 GCA_963753765.1 uncultured Bacteroidales bacterium | reverse complement strand
AATAACAGTAGAAAGGCCTGGATATGGGGAATAACTCCACATCCAGGAAGAACTTTCCTGAGTTCAGTACTGATATTGAACAAGTTGCTAATCAACTTAAAATTGACAAATTTGGTGTAATGTCTCATTCTCGGGGCTCACCTTATGCATTCACAATCGCCTATAAACTTAAAGACAGACTTACCAAAGTTGTACTGGTTTCACCACTAGGTCCATTAAATGTCCTGGTGCTTCGGAAACAATGCATAAGACTTTTGGATTTTTAATAAAACTTGGGTGACTTAAACCTCCTGATTAGAATAGCCACGAAAAGCAAAGCGAAAAAACCAATTCAAATATTGAAGTATGCTGATAACTGGCTTAAAGAATTCCAGAACAGGATAAAATATTATTCACCAACCAAGCTTTACGAAAAATGTTTGAAGACGGAATGAAAGAGGCTTTCAAACAAGGAGCAGCAGGTTGGGTGGGTGATGTTTTTGCTGGTAAAAATTGGAGATTCACCCAGAAGAAATTCAAATCCCTGTTAAAATCTTCCATGGAAGTGCGGATGAGCTGCTTTTTGCTGAAATGGGAAGAAGACTGGCACAACGATTGCCACATGCTGATTTCCAATTATATGAAGGGGAGGGGCATTATTGCATTTTTAAGCATTGGTCTGAAATATTGAGAACCTTTTCCCATGTTCAAGAATAGTTTTTTTATAGATTTCCAATATCTGGCCCCGTTTTCAGAATTTTATCAATAAATAGTAGCCCGGAGGATGAACAATAGCAAATAGGAGCCGGAGAAGTTATTCAGTGTGAATAGAAGAAATATCCAGATGGTATACGCATAGTCATAGCGGGCAAAGATGACAATAAGACAGCAGAACAAACCACTAAAGCCGACCAATTACGCATGTCACGCCCTTTACAGAACCGAGCGAAGCGAGCTCATGAGTCACCGCAGGTGACGAATAACGGCAAAGTCCGCGCCACGCAACGGCGGCTTAGCTCCACCGTTGAGCGGATTTAATATATGATTTGAGAAAAAACGACATGGAATATAAAGCAAAATTTCCCTTTAAATTTTTCGTTATCGCGTTCAGCTGGTCATGGTCGTTTTGGCTACTCCTTGTCCTGGCAAGTATAGGCATTGTATCAATGGAAAAGGAACTTCTAAGTACTTTGATTTTCCCGATAGGAATTTTGGGATCCTTCGGACCGGCTGTAGGGGCTTTTTACTGTCTTAGAACTTTGAATGGGAAAGGTGCTGTTGCTAACTACCTTCGGGGTTTATTGGACTTGAATTTTGGATGGCGTGCATGGCTAATACCCATAATAGTGTTTGGTGGAAGTACATGGGTGGCGTGGATACTACCTGAATTGTGGGGAGTGCCACGCATGGAAATGTTATTGCCCTCCATATGGGTGTTCCCACCGTATGTTTTAGCCATGATTTTATTAGGTGGCGGACAGGAAGAACTGGGCTGGCGCGGGTACATATTAGACTTTTTGGAACAGCGCTTGGGAGCATGGCTTGGAAACCTAGTGCTGGGCATGATTTGGGCGTTTTGGCATTTACCGTTATTTTTTATTTCTGGTACAGGTCAGAGTTTTATGCCCTTTACGGGATTTATACTACTCATGATTGGCTATTCCTATATTTTTGCCTGGGTGCGACACAGCTCTGGTAAACGAACACTTGCAGGGTTGGTTACCCATGGATGGGCCAACGCGTTTGTCCCTCTATTTCCAACGATAATGATGGTTGAAGGGGCAACCCAACCACGATTTTGGATTTGGGTATGCCTGACATTTGTGATTGGTTTGATAACCATGGTTATTCGATCGCGAAAAGAAAAGGCGACATAGCAGTGGCATAGTACAAAATGAAACAGTGAAACCACTCGTGATAAATGAATCCGCCCAACAAATCACTAAAGCCGAGCGCATACGCGTGTCACGCTCTTTGCAGAACCGAGCGAAGCGAGCTCATGAGTCACCGCAGGCGACGAATAACGGCAAAGCCCGCGCCACGCAACGGCGGCTTAGTTCCACCTTTGAGCGGCTAAACTATAAAGCTCAAGAAATTGGTCAAAAGTCAAGTAAAAGAAATACAATATCCCTCCAGCCGAAAGTTTACATTTGATGTAGGCAAGATCGGGCGTGAGAAACATCATGTAAGAGCACTACTTGAAGTTGATGTAAGCGATGCGCGAAAAAAAATCAAATTATATCGCCGGTCAGGTAATAAGGCATCTTTTATAGCTTGGTTGGTTAAGGTGATTGCCGATTGTGTCGCACTTCATCCGCCTATAAATGGGATTAATAACCCACGGAAGAATAAGGTATTAGTATTCACCGAAGTAGATATATCACTAGTTATTGAAAAGGAGGTAAATGGGACCAGAGTACCACTTCCGTATGTAATAAAGAAAGCCGATCAGAAAACAATCGATCAGATTACCTCAGAGATAGAAAGAGCAAAATCTCAAATATTTGAGGATGAAGGCGACTATGTGCTAGGCAATAGGCAAAATCCTGCAGCGATGAAGCTGTTTACTATGCTTCCGCAAAGGCTACGACTGGTGTTAATGCGGAAGTTTGTATTAAATAAACCTCAGCGTTAAAAGAATATGATGGGGACAGTAATGATTACAACTGCCGGGATGGTAGGTCATACACGAGGATGGATTATGCCCTATAGTATTCATCCGCTCAGTTTAGCGTTTGGCTCCTTGAATGAGCAACCCATAGTCAACCGTGGAGAAATTCAAATTAGAGAGATTCTTCATCTGACTGTATGCGTTGATCATGATGTGATTGATGGGGTGCCAGCTTCGAGATTTGTGGATGATTTAGTCACTAAAATGGAAAAAGGTTTTGGCCTATAACTGTAAAATCAACCTCTTTGGTGATAGCCGGGATACTCAAGAGGCCGCCCAACAAATCACTAAAGCCGACCGCAACGCGTGTCACGCTCTTTGCAGAAAATGCAAAGCCCGCGCCACGCTACGGCCTCTTTGTTCCACCGCTCTATGCGATATAATAATTCATGGCTTAGCCCGGGAGTTATGTAACTTTGGAAGTTGATAGTCAAACATTGAATAATATAGTTCGTATTTAAAAAATAGTCATGCCAGCTAGAACTCTGTTGCTGATCATCCTGTGTTCATTCATTTCATTTTCCTCGTGCAGGAAAATATCAGAAAAAATCACCCCTGTTGATTACAATGTTCATACCTTCTATTATGGTTGGTTTGGAAATCCAGAAATTGACGGGGAGTATAATAACTGGAATCATCCAATTATACCACATTGGATTGACTCTACCTGGAATGATTTGGGTAGTTATCCAGGCGGGCAGGATATTGGAGCTAACTACTATCCTCAGTTAGGTTGCTATAGCTCCAATAATCCAGAAATCATTACCCGACATATAAAACAAATCAGAAAGGCTGGTATCGGTGTATTAGTTATGAGCTGGTGGGGAAAAGATTCTTTTACCGATAAATCAATTGGAACCTTTTTAAATATAGCACACAAGTACGGTTTGAAAATTACCTTCCACATTGAACCCATATACAAAACCACAGCGCAGTTTAAGGAACATCTTGCATACTTATCTGAAAACTACTCCTCTCACCCCGCCTTTTATAAAGTGAATGAGAAACCATTCTATTATATATATGACTCTTATAAGTTAAACTACCGAAAGTGGAACAGCATATTGAGTCCCGAAAGTGAGTCCACTATCAGGAATACCTCGTTGGATGCAATTTTTATAAGTCTGTGGACCCTAAGACTTGATGGAGAGTTTGCTGTTGTATCTGGATTCGATGGCGTCTATACTTATTATGGAAGCGATGGGTATGCTTTTGGATCAACAAGCTCAAACTGGCAACATATGTCAGAGTATGCAAATGAAAATGATATGATTTTTATTCCCTGTGTTGGGCCAGGATATATCGACACCAGGATCAGACCATGGAATGAACGAACCACCAGAAGCAGGGAAAAGGGTCAGTATTATGAAAAGATGTTTATGAATGCTGTTAATGCTAATCCAGATTTTATCGGTATTACCTCATTTAATGAGTGGCACGAAGGCACTCAAATTGAACCGGCTATACCAAAAACAATACCCTCATATACCTATGAAGATTATGGAGCAGATACCGATCCGTTGTACTATATAAAAAAAACAAGAGAGCTAATTCGTAAATATAAAAAGTGAAATGAAGATTCATTATGAAACACATTGCAAACTTTCCTTGTGTTGTATGCCAGCCAGTCATGAATGAAGATTTGCTTGCTCAAATAAGTAAAATGAAATATAAGACTTAGAACAAATCATTAAAACCTACCGCATACGCGTGTCATGCCCTTTGCAGAACCGAGCGAAGTGAGCTCATGAGTCACCGCCGGTGACGAATAACGGCAAAGCCCGCGCCACTTTACGGCGGCTTAGTTCCACCGTACCATTTTATTCACCTTATATGGATTATGTTAAACTGCTCCTGATGGTTACCAGTGCTATTGCCTGGAGCATCGTATATATCAGCTGCATACGTATTGGGTTTAAACAGAAGACATACTGCATTCCGCTTTGGGCACTATCTTTAAATTTCACTTGGGAGGTCTGGCACGGATTCTATGATTTGCATGAATTAGGTCCTCAATTACAAGTCATAATAAATACGATATGGGCATTATTTGATACTGTAATTCTGTACACGTTTTTCAAATTCGGGAGACGACATTTTCCAAAGAATTTAAATTCCGGATGGTTTTACACCTGGGGCATAATCAGCCTGATTATATCATTCTTGGTGCAGTATGCATTTATATTAGAATTCGGTACTGTAATGGGTGGAAGTTATGCGGCATTCATGCAGAATTTACTGATGTCGATTTTGTTTATCATCATGCTTCATAACAGGCATGGATCGGAAGGACAGTCTTTGACTATTGCTTACAGCAAATGCATAGGCACGCTTGCTCCTACCATTTTGTTTGGAATTATCGGAAGTGCAGCATTAAATGGACCTAACATATCTATACTAATAATCGGCTTCATCATATTCTTTTTTGATTTGGTCTATATCGTTTTGCTAACAAGAGTCCGGAATTTGGGAGAATTATTACCAAAAATTAATATATAACAAATCACTAAAGCCGACCGTTTACGTGAGTCACACCCTTTGCAGAACCGAGCAAAGCGAGCTCATGAGTCACCGCCGGTGACGAATAACGGCAAAGCCCGCACCACACTTCGGCGGTTTAGTTCCACCGTTCTACGATCAATAATATGGGAGATAAATACCTGGGGAAGGAAAGTTTATTGATAAGTTTATGTATTAATCTCAAACCTTAATTAATGAAAATCAAGGTAAACAGCACTCCATTTGAACTACATAACGGAGCCAAAGTGAAAGATGCAATTCTGAAATATTATTCGCACCTGGGTAAAAGCAGCCCCAAATGTTTTCCTCTTGTCGAAGATCGCTATGGAAACAAAGTTGCCTACGACGGAGAACTGACCGATGGCAATACACTTTTTATTAAGGAAAAACACGAAAAGACATCTTTATTCCCCAAACTGGTTCTTGCCATACTTGCATTCGGACTTCTTTTCGCCTGCAGCACCAGAAGGAAACCAATTACAGGAAAACAAGGTGAAAAACAGGCCATCATTTTTGCGGTAAACGACATGCATGCAACAATCGATAATTTTCCAAAGCTTGCTTTCATCGTCGATAGTTTACGAGCCATTTATCCCGACATGCTTCTTCTTAGTGCAGGAGACAATCAAACAGGAAATCCGGTAAACGATCAGTATCTCGAAAAAGGATTACCTATGATTGAACTGATGAATGCTGCAGGCTTTGACCTGAGCACAGTAGGAAACCACGAATTCGATTCCCGCCCTAAAGGATTCAGCTATCTGACTCACAAAGCAAACTTCGATTTTATATGCGCCAACATATCAATGAACGATTCGCTTAATATGACGGTGAATCCCTTTAAAATTATCACCTTACCCAACGGACTAAAACTCGCGTTTCTCGGACTTTTACACATCAATCAATACGGTATTCCTGATACACATCCCGACAATGTTAAAGGATTTACCTTTCGCTCTCCGTTTGAAACAGCTACCGAATATCTCTATCTGAAAGATCAAAGTGATATTTTCATTGCACTGACGCATCTGGGGTTTGAAAACGACGTGCAACTGGCCGAAACCATGCCAGCAGGCATCGATTTGATTATCGGAGGCCATTCACACACGAAAGTTTTAAAAGAACAAATCCACAACGGCATTCTGATTACGCAAGCCGAAAACAAATTGAAATACGGCACTCTGATCAAATTAACCATGATAAGCGATGGAACCTTGCAAAGAAGCATGGAACTCATCGACATTAAAAACTCAGAGAACGAAAAACCTTCGATTCGTGCCATGATTGACAAATACAACGACAACCCGGCACTGAAAGAAGTGATTTCAACAGCTACTGACGATTTTTCATCGCACGAAGAACTGGGTTACCTCATGGCCGATGCACAACGCGCTGCTGCCAGAGCCGACATTGCATTGGTAAATCCGGGCGGTGTTCGCAACGATCATCTGGCAAAAGGTCCCATCACAGTGATGGATGTTTATCAGCTCGATCCGTTTGGAAATGAATTGGTAGTAACAAAGCTTTCCGGAAATGAAATTCATTCTTTGATGCTTGCAGCCTATCCTATTGATGAATACCTTCCCCTTTATCCATCGGGGATTAAAACAATGCTGAAACTGGATGCAAACGATAATCTTATAGATGTGGATCTTCTGACCGAAAGTGGCACCCCGCTCGACATGAATCATACCTACACGGTTGCCATGAATAACTATATGACAGAGGTTTACAAATACAAACACAGCGATCCGGGTCAATCGCTCTTTATTGAAACCGCTGATGCAACAATCACCTACCTGAAAAACATTCAAAATGTAAGAAGTTACCGTGGCGAAAAAAGGGTTCAAATCAAATAATACGTAATAGCTTTATACAACGCTACGGCCGCTTAGTTCCACCATTATGCAGATTATGAATCACAAAGGCATTGTTTATGAGAAATGAGAAAGCATTATTAGCTGTATTTGAAGAATTAAAAGAAGCGCTATCAGAATGTAATGTAAATAACCTGGAGAAGTTAATCTCAGATGATTATCAAGGTTTTAGTTTACATGGCACTGTAGAAAGCAAAGAGATCATTTTACAAACCTTTAAACCAGGTAGTATAAGCTTATCTGAATATTCTGTGGAAGACTTAACTATTGAAATGTCAAACAGTTTCGGTATTATCACTGGAAAAGGAAGAATTGAAGGGAGATATGGCGAATACGAATTTAAACACGAAGTACTTTTTACAGATATATTTAAGTTTATGAATGATAGTTGGAAGTACTATAAATCGCAAGTCACAGAGATTAAATCTGCCTGACAATTCACTAAAGCCGAACGAAACGCGTGTCACTCTCCTTGCAGAAAAGGCAAAGCTCACGCCACACTTCAGTGGCTTAGTTCAACCGTTCTATGCACAATAATAAAATTAGATAATGGCATTTATAGATTATTATAAAATCTTAGGCATTGCTAAAACAGCAACGGAAAAGGAAATTAAAACTGCCTATCGTAAACTCGCTCGAAAGTATCATCCTGATGTAAATCCTGATGACAAGGATGCTGAAATAAAATTCAAAGAAATTAACGAGGCAAATGAAGTTTTAAGTGATCCTGAAAATCGAAAGAAATACGACAAATACGGTGCAGACTGGGAACACGGAGAAGAATATGAAAAAGCCCAACATCAGCAACAACGTCAATATCAGAATCAATCAAGTCGGCAAGGCTTTTCAAACCAGGAATATTCGGATTTTTTCGAATCGATGTTCGGAGGAACCAGAGCATCTTCTAGACAAGGTCACAGTCCAAAATTTAAGGGTCAAGATTATAATGCCCAATTACATCTGGATCTCAAAGACGTTTACAGATCTCAACAACAGGTTTTAACGGTCAATAGCAAGAAAATAAGACTGACAATTCCCGCAGGAGTTGAAAACGGTCAGGTGATTAAAATAAAAGGGAAAGGAGGACAAGGAATAAATGGAGGGCCTAATGGTGATTTATACATCAAATTCGTCATCAATAATCACACTCAATTCAAACGCGAAGGAAACAATCTATATGAGAATGTCGATCTGGATCTATATACATCCATTCTGGGTGGAGAAATCACAGTAGATACTTTTAACGGTAAGGTTAAGCTTAAGATAAAGCCTGGAACGAAAAATTTATCAAAAGTAAAACTGAAAGGGAAAGGTTTCCCCACTTACAAAAATGAAGGGAAATTTGGGGATTTAATAATCACTTATCACATAAAAACACCTACGGAGCTAAGTGAGAAAGAAATAGAGTTATTTAAGGAATTACAAAAAATTAAAGCAAGATGATTAAAGAACATTTAATATCAACTCAAACACTTTGTTCCCATTATAACATTGAGATTTCATTTGTAGATGCTTTAAACAAAATGGGACTCATTCAAATCAATATTATTGAGCAAAATCAATATATCCATCAAGACCAAATTGCTAATCTTGAAAAAATCATCAGACTTCACAACGAATTAAATGTGAATCTGGAAGGTATTGATGTGGTGTTCAATCTCTTGGAGAAAGAGAGGGAGTTACGCAATGAATTAATTGCCCTGAAAAACAGATTAAGACTTTATGAAAATGACTAAAACAAGTTCATAGTCTTGTTATCTCAAGAATGCTGCATACGACCTCGCATAATCAAAAAAGATGAAATTACTCGACAGAACAAATCACTAAAGCCGCCCGATACGTGTGTCACGCACTTTACAGAAATACAAAGTTCGCGTCTGATTACTGCCGCTTAGCTTTACCGTTATACGGCCCTAAATTCTAAAATGGAGGAAACCATGAAAAAGTATTTTAGAAATACCAGAGTAGAATCGATTATTTTTTCTGCAATCATACTCTTATGTCCTTTGGGGATTTGGGCGCAGGACGCTGAATGGATAAATTATGAACGTGATACGCTTATCACTGCTGCGAAAGAAATAATGGAGACAACAAGATATTGTGCTCTTATAACTATAGACAAATCTGGCCATCCGCAGGTTAGAACAATGGATCCTTTCTCGCCCGAAGAAGATATGGTTGTTTGGTTTGGTACAAATATAAACAGCAGGAAAGTAAGAGAGATTCGTAACGATTCCAGAGTGACTCTGTACTATGAAGCCCCAAATGGAACAGGTTATGTTGTAATACAAGGTAATGCCTATATAATAGATGACCCCCAAAAAATAGTGAAATATTGGAAGGAAGAATGGGATAGTTTTTATCCGGATAAAAATTCCACATATACTCTTATCAAGGTAATTCCAGGAAAACTAGAAATCATTGATTATAAGCATGGTATAACTGGTTCATCAAAAACATGGACAGTGCCTCATGTTGAGTTTTGATCAAATCAAAAGAAAATGGTTACAAGAATTAAGGCCGTCTAACAAATCACCTGGAGGAATTTAAAACTTATAATGAATAAATCGAAGTTTGCTCTTGTTAAGGAAATCCTATGAGAAAAGAAGAATTCAAGGCATTTATAGTTGAGGAAAAAAATGGAGCTTTTATACGAGGAATAAATACGAAATCAGTAAGTGAATTACCTGATGGGGATTTGCTGATCAAGGTTCAATATTCGTCTTTAAACTATAAGGATGCACTTTCGGCTACCGGGAATAAAGGTGTTACCCGAAAATACCCTCATACGCCAGGCATTGATGCCGTTGGCACAGTTATATCCTCAAATTCTAAAAAATTCGAAGCACAGGATAAAGTCATTGTTACAAGTTATGATTTGGGAATGAATACAGATGGCGGATTTGGGCAGTTTATCAGAGTGCCTGATGATTGGGCGCTTAAGCTACCTGAGAATCTTACCATGAAAGAGGCGATGACATTCGGAACAGCAGGCCTAACAGCAGGAATGGCTGTACTAAGACTCACTGAATTAATCAAACCGGAGGACGGCGAAATAATTATTTCCGGAGCTACCGGGGGGGTGGGTATATTAAGCATCTCCATATTAAAAAAGCTTGGATATAGAATATCTGCAATTACGGGGAAAGAAACTGAGCGGGATTTTTTACTGAATCTTGGAGCAGACAATATTGTGATGCGAAAAGACTTTGAAGCCATTGAGAACAGGCCCCTTTTAAAACCAAAATTTGCTGGAGCAATAGACACTGTAGGCGGCATTATCCTTGAGAATATAATAAAATCAACAAATTCATTGGGAGTTATTACCTGCTGTGGCAATGTAGCCTCACCTAAACTTGAATTAAGTATATATCCTTTTATTCTGAGAGGTGTAACTTTAATTGGGATTGACTCTCAGAATTATCCTATGGAGTACAGAGAGCAAGTGTGGAATAAACTATCTGGCGACTGGAAGCCAGAAAAACTAGCCGATATTTGTACGGAGGTAACTTTAGTTGAGTTAAATGAAAAAATCGACTTAATGCTCAGTGGAAAATTAAAAGGGAGAACAGTATTAAAAATGGAGATATAAAATATCCCAAGCATCATCACAAAGAATGTCAGCCAATCAATCATACGAAATTCAATATCCATCCAGCAGGCGGTTTACTTTCGACCTGGGTAAAATCGGACGCGGGAAACACCATGTCAAAGCCTTGCTGGAGGTTGATGTTAGCGAAGCACGGAGTAAAATCAGGCAGATTAGGAAATCCGGTAAAAGGCTGTCATTTACGGCCTGGCTGATTAAGGTGATTGCTGACTGTGTCGCCCTCCATCCCCCGATCAGCGGAATCAATCGTCCGAGGGGCAACAGGGTGGTGGTATTCGATGACATCGATATTTCTCTTGTTATTGAGAAGGATGTGAACGGCACGCGCGTTCCACTTCCTTACGTGATCAGGAAAGCAGATAAGAAAACCTTGTATGAAATTTTTGCTGAAATTGAATCAGCAAAATCTCAGGTCTTTGAAGATGAAGGAGACTACGTGCTTGGGGAAAAATACAATCAGGCAGGGATGAAATTTTTCGTCGCACTTCCGCAATGGCTGCGCCTGACTTTGATGCGCATGTTTGTTTTTAATAAGCCTCAAAGAACAAAAAATATGATGGGTACCGTGATGGTTACCACGGCCGGGATGGTTGGACATACAAAGGGTTGGATTATGCCCTTTAGTATGCATCCGCTCTGCCTGGCATTTGGTTCTTTAAATGAAAAACCGTCTGTTTATAAGGGGGAAATCCAAAAAAGAGAAATACTTCATTTGACTGTGCTGATCGATCATGATGTTATTGATGGAGTGCCTGCAGCAAAGTTTGTAGATGACCTGGTAAAGGGTCTGGAAAAGGGTTTTGACTTCAGTGAATAAACTAAGAATTAAGTATATTTATAGGTTAGCAGCAGGGTTTTGACAAGGCATACAATTAATTAAACTATAAATAAATATTATGGAGACATCAAAAAATGGAAAATGTCCTGTAATGCACGGGGCAAACACAGAGTCAAGTAATTCTGTTATGAGCTGGTGGCCCAATGCACTCAACTTAGATATTTTGCATCAACATGACACTAAAACCAATCCTTTTTGTCAGGACTTCAATTATCGTGAAGAATTTAAAAAACTTGATCTTGAAGGATTGAAAACTGACTTAAAAAAACTGTTGACTGAAAGCCAGGACTGGTGGCCTGCTGACTGGGGGCATTATGGAGGATTGATGATTCGTATGGCTTGGCACAGTGCCGGAACATATCGTATCGCTGACGGTCGAGGTGGAAGTAACACCGGAAACCAGCGTTTTGCACCACTCAACAGTTGGCCCGATAATGGCAACCTTGATAAGGCCAGAAGATTATTGTGGCCGATCAAGAAAAAATACGGGAACAAGATTTCGTGGGCCGATTTATTCATCCTTGCAGGAAATATGTCATATGAATCGATGGGCTTTAAAACATTCGGTTTCGCGGGAGGCCGCGAAGATATCTGGCATCCCGAGAAAGATATTTACTGGGGTGCTGAAAAAGAATGGCTGGCAGCAACCAAAAATCGATATATAGACGATGAGAACCGCGAATCGCTGGAAAATCCATTGGCTGCCGTGCAAATGGGTTTGATTTATGTAAATCCTGAAGGTGTGGACGGAAAGCCCGACCCTTTAAAAACAGCCAAGGATGTCCGAACTACATTCAAACGCATGGCTATGAATGATGAGGAAACAGTAGCGTTAACAGCTGGTGGTCACACCGTAGGCAAGGCACATGGAAACGGCGATGCTTCGGTTTTGGGACCAAGCCCTGAAGGTGCACCTGTCGAACATCAGGGTTTTGGTTGGATAAATCCCAAAGGTAAAGGGAATGCAGAGGACACTGTTACAAGCGGTTTGGAAGGAGCCTGGACCACACACCCCAACAAGTGGAACCACAGTTATTTCTATTTATTACTTGATCATGATTGGGAGTCGAAAAAGAGTCCGGCAGGTGCATGGCAATGGGAGCCTGTCAATATCAAAGAAGAAGATAAACCTTTTGATGCGCATATTCCCGGTGTTCGCAGAAACCCAATCATGACGGATGCGGATATGGCCATGAAGATGGATCCTGATTATCGAAAAATTTCTGAACTTTTTTATAAGGACCCGGAATATTTTGCCCAGGTATTTGCAAGAGCCTGGTTTAAATTAACTCACCGCGATTTAGGACCGAAAACTCGTTACCTCGGCCCCGATGCTCCAAAAGAAGATTTGATTTGGCAAGACCCTGTTCCGACTGTTGACTATAAGCTGACAGATTCTGAAATTGAAGAATTGAAACTGAAACTTCTGAACAGTGGGTTAACCCGAACCGAATTAATTAATACAGCATGGGACAGTGCAAGAACGTTTCGTTTTTCAGATTACAGGGGTGGAGCCAATGGAGCAAGAATACGCCTTTCTCCTCAAAAAGACTGGGAAGGTAATGAACCAAAACGTCTTGAGAAAGTCCTTCGTAAGCTTACAGAAATTCAAGCGGGATTAAACAAGAAAATAAGTATCGCTGATTTAATTGTATTAGGAGGCAGCGCCGCCGTAGAAAAGGCCGCACAGGAAGCAGGTATAAATCTCAAAGTTCCTTTCAGTGCAGGGCGTGGAGATGCAACAGCCGAAATGACTGATGCAGAATCTTTCTCAGTGCTTGAACCCATACATGATGGATACAGAAACTGGCTTAAAAAAGAATATGTGGTAAAACCCGAAGAGCTTCTTCTAGACAAAACTCAACTCATGGGCCTGACTGCTCCTGAAATGACTGTTTTAATTGGTGGGATGCGCGTGCTGGGAACAAATCATGGTGGCAATAAACACGGTGTATTCACTGACAAAGAAGGTGTGTTAAGTAATGATTTCTTTGTAAATCTTACAGACATGAATTATTCTTGGAAACCTGTTTCTGATAATTTATATCATATTATTGACAGAAAGACCGGTCAAACGAAGTGGACGGCCACCCGGGTGGATTTAGTTTTTGGATCAAACTCTGTGTTGCGTTCTTATGCAGAAGTTTATGCGCAAGACGACAATAAGGAAAAGTTTGTAAAGGACTTCGTAAAAGCTTGGGTAAAAGTGATGAATGCAGACCGTTATGATTTGAAAAAATAACGAGATATATCCAAGGTCAGTACATTCAATAAAATTTGTGCTGATCGGGCAGAAAGGTACTCCGTTAAGCATAAGAGTTTGCAATAAGAAATACAGGAGGTGGAACCAACCGCTGAAGCGGATGCCGGGATGGCCAGCACCGCTTCGTTCCACACTTCTATGTATTGTCTTAATGGGCAATTGCGATTTTGCCCAAGATGGTCTTAACTAACTCTAAAGTATATGATCCTGGATACAAAATTGCTCCATTTCTTTTTAAAAATATTTAATGCGAAAAGGATCGCGACAAGAAGTTTTCTAAAACCATCAAGGTCCAAAAGATTCATTATCCCAAATAGCTTAACAAAAGGGTTTCGAACTGAGCAGTTTCTGGTGAAAAATCGAAACGTAGTTACATTTATTCCCAAGAAAGTATCGGAAAACAAGCACCTGTTCTTTCTTCACGGGGGTGCCTATGCTGCCGAAGTAATGCCTAGTCATTGGGGATTGATCAAGGACCTGGTTAGGAATATATTCTTTAAGTTAAGCTTTATCGATTATCCACTTACCCCAGAGCATAGTTACAAAGAATCTCATGAAATGGTTTTCCAAGCCTTCACCAGACTAGTTGAAGATCATCCAAATGATGAATTCTATTTTTTGGGTGATTCAGCAGGTGGAGGATTTTGTTTGTCTTTCGCTCAAACACTTCGAAATATTCACTTTAAAAAGAGGCCTAAGAAATTAGTACTCCTTTCTCCCTGGGTAGATATCTCTATGAGCAATCCTGAGATTAGGGAATTGGAGAAAAAGGATTTGCTTCTCGATCCAAAGCATCTATTGACCTGTTCTCATAGTTTTGCTGGAGGTTTAGATTTAAAGGACCCCATTGTCTCTCCACTATATGGTGATATGGATGAACTAAACCATATTGGTGTCTTCGTTGGTACGCATGAGATTCTACTACCTGATTGTCGAGAACTCAAAAGAAAAATTGAAAAATCCAATACTGATATCTTTTATAAGGAGTATGAAGATATGCAACATGATTGGATGATATTCCCAATAAAAGAGCGCAAGATTTTAATAAACGACGTGATTAATTATTTATTGAACTAATTGTTAGCGGTGATTCATAGAATGCAAAACTGATTTATGTTTGTGAGTAAAGTTTAAGCAGCAGTAAGATTTATTAAATGACCTGATAATCAAGATTTTTATGAACGAAATAATATGTAAATTGGATATGTATTAGCAATTTAAGAATCAATTAAAACCAAAAGAAAATGGAAATCATTGTTATTCTTATCATTGGCGGAGCAGCTGGCTGGCTGGGCAGCATGATTTACAAAGGCAGCGGCCTTGGTACCCTTGGGAATATAGTAGTGGGGATTATTGGAAGTATAGTTGGTTACTGGCTTTTAGGGAAACTTGGTGTTAGTCTCGGCGCAGGATGGATTGGAGCCATACTGACAGGCGCTCTAGGAGCAATAATTATATTGCTATTGTTTAATTTAATATTTAATAAACGATAGTAATTCACCTTGACAGGCAAAAAGTATTAGCTACTTCTGCGAGCCATAATGATCAATGCAAAATATTGAGAGAGAAAATAGTATTAGAGTTATGTCCGAAAAAAACTTTCGAGAATGAAAAAAATCTTAGCCCTTAGTAGTGAAATTGAAGCTGTAAGAGTAAAGGAAATTCTTGAAGCTAACAAAATTCCACACCTGGTTAGAAGCTTTCATGATTCAGCATACGATGGTCTATTTCAGAACCAATATGGATGGGGAGTACTTGAGGCTGATGAATCAGATGAAGATAGAATCCTAAAACTCATTAAAGAATTATAGCCATGAGAGAGGAGTGAGATATGAAGAATGAACATACAGCTACCGGTGAGGAAATCGCCTCCAACTGGATAGTCACCCGGCGTGATTTTCTGAAAGCTTCAGGTTTGGTCATCGCCGGGCTTTCTGTGGGGTCACCAATCATTAATGCGGCTGATTTAGATAGCCAAACGAAAGTGCGTTTCGGGATTGTGACGGACGCACATTATTCAGATGCAGCCCCAAATGGGAGCCGGTATTATGGAGAATCTCTTGCAAAGATGAGTGAGTGTGTGAAACTCATGAATGACAAGAAGGTCGATTTCCTTATTGAACTTGGTGATTTCAAGGACCAGGGGAATCCTGTTTCTGAGAACGAGACCTTGAAGTATCTCGAGACAATTGAACAGATCTTCAGGCAATTCAATGGACCTCGCTATCACGTTCTGGGTAATCACGACATAGACAGTATATCGAAAAAACAATTTTTGGCTTGCGTCGAGAATACGGGCATTGCGAGGTTTTCCAATTTCTATTCCTTTGACTCAAACGAATTGCACTTTGTCGTTCTTGATGCGAACTACAAGGCTGATGACATAAATAACTCATATGCCATTGTCGAAGTGGATAATAGCCTGAATATTGCCGTAAGCGGTTATCGCAGAGCGATTAGCAAAGAAATGGAGAAGGCATAACAAATCACGAAAGCAGAAAAACCCTTCAGTTTTTCAATAGAGAGCCTCTAATGATTCCTATTATTAATCCAATGTAAATGACCTTAATATGAAAAAAACTATCATTTTAATCTTATTGGTTTCTGCTTGCAATTCAACTGAAGAGAAAGTCAAAGAGTTGGAAAATCTATATTCTTATGATGTCGAAGAAAGAATAGTAGAGCTAGGTGTAGAATTAGGAGAACCTTACAAGCCTGTTGCCAATTATTTGAGTTCTGTGAGAAGTGGGAATTTAGTATTTATGTCTGGAGCTGGTCCGCAAATGCCTGATGGGGAATATATTACAGGTAAAGTTGGGAGTGATCTAACTATAGAAGATGGCTATGAGGCAGCCAGGTTAACTGGCATTGTGCTTTTATCAGCCTTAAAGGATCAGGTTGGAGATCTAAATAAAGTAGAAAGGATAATTAAAATAAAAGGCATGGTAAACGCAGAACCCTCCTTCACACAGCATCCTGCAGTAATTAACGGAATCTCGGACTTGATGGTTGAAGTATTTGGAGAAAGGGGAAAGCATGCACGTGCTGCCGTAGGTATGGGATCACTTCCAATGAATATTCCGTGTGAAATTGAAATGATTGTACAAGTTAGCGAGTGAATAATCTCATCCAGAAATGACGTCGGTCCTCCTTGAACGTTATCTCAACTTGCTAGGTGTTCAGAGACGAAAGCCCAGCACCGATGCTTTAAACGAATTAGTCCAGGCCCAGGTGGTTAAGGTTCAGTTCGAAAATATATCCAAGCTTTATCATAAAAAGCACCACAACCATCAAGGCTTACCTACTCTTGAATTCTTCCTGGATGGCATTGAGCGTTTTCATTTTGGCGGAACGTGTTATGCCAATAACTACTTTTTCTATCAACTTCTAGCTGAGCTTGGATATCAGATCAAGCTGTGTGGTGCGGATATGTTGAATCCAGATGTCCATCTGGTCAGTGTGCTTACGGTGGAGCATCGGGAATATCTCGTAGATGTCGGCTATGCTGCTCCGTTCTTAAATCCTCTTCCACGTGATCTGACGACTGATTATGTCATTGTTCTGGGCAGGGACCAATATGTTCTCAAGCCCCAGGATGCCCGGGGTTGTTCAAAGATGGAGCTTTACAGATATGGAAGTCTGACGCACAGTTATTTAGTGAATCCAGAGCCTCGACAGATTCAAGAGTTTGACCATACTATAGATGATTCATTTCGAGAAGATTCCACCTTCATGAATGCACTTTTACTGGCTCGTTTCTTTCCTGATCGATCCCTTGTTCTTCATAATCTGACAGTGATTGAGTCTAAGGGAAGCGTATCTAGAAGTCATATTCTGACCAGCCGGGATGAACTAGTTCAAGCCGCCTATGAGTACTTTACGATCCCTAAGGAGTTCACAATGGACGTTGTGAAGGATATAGGACAACTTGAAGATGTATGGGAATGAGATTATGATAAACCGGACTCGGAAACCCCGCCGCTTACCTTCACCGTTTTACCTCATATAATAACCCTTTGAAAACAAAGGTAATTACAGTAATTTAGACATTATTGCGAACCCAGGATGCTCTAGACTTATAGTCTAACTATTTTTAATTGAATCAGGCGGATTGAAACCCATAGCGAGCATGTTATTAATCGTGATCTCTGTCTTTTTGTATCCAAATGGTATGGGTAATTGCCTGTGGCAGCCCGGACAGCTTCATAAGCAAATCTGGCGAGGAAATAACAACTGGTAATTAATGACAAACTCATATATGAAAAAACTACTTTTAGCCACTGTTATTTCAATTGCTTTGATCAGCAGTCATGCGCAGGAATACTACCTGAAATCTCCAGACGGAATCCTGACCGCCAAAATCTCCATTCATACCAATGCCAGTGTGGAACTTTCAAATGGGAACGAGCTCTTGTTTAAACTGGATGAAATAGATTTGCTGACAGCTGATGGTCAACTGGAAGGAATGAAAGTAAAGAAGTCCTCCAATCAATCTGTTAGTAATACGCTTATTCCCGTAATTAGAGAAAAGAGCGCCAGCTATCCCGAAAATTATAAGGAACTAAGCCTTGCTTTTAAATCAGACAAGGCACTTACTTTCAGGCTTTATAATGAAGGTCTTGCCTACCGCTTCGAGACCTCAGCAAAAGATAGCCTGACTATAATCAAAGAGAAGCTACATATTCAATTCCATGAAAGTGATTCAGCTCGCTATCAGTCATCAAAGACATACAATTCATCTTACGAAACGCCTTATGAGCATGATCGTTTTGGCGATATGACCCTGGACAAGCTGTGTAATTTGCCCTTACTTTCAGAAAAGCAGAATGGATCACTGGTAATGATTTCCGAATCTGATCTTTACGATTTTCCAGGGCTATGGGTAAGAAATAGAGGAAATGCCATGTTGGAAGGAGTGCATCCACCTTATCCAAAAACGTATAAATACACAGGCAATGTATACGGGCATGGTCAAATATTGGAAACATATGATTTCATAGCTAAGGTTAAGGGAGTGAGAACCTTTCCATGGAGGATTTTTGCAGTTGCAGACAATGAAGAAGATCTGATACAGAATAATCTGGTTTACATCTTAGCAAGCCCAAGCGAGTTGGAAGATGTAACGTGGATTAAGCCGGGGGTAGTAATGTTTGACTGGTGGGCTAAAAAATACATTTATGGTGTCGATTTCAAATCGGGTATAAACACCGAAACGGCAAAGTATTTTATAGATTTTTGTGCGGCCCAGGGCTTCAGATATTTCCTCTTTGATGATGGATGGTGCCCCAAAGATGACCTGTTGTCAGTTAATCCTGAGCTGGATTTGGAGGAAGTGACATCATATGCAGCTGAGAAGGATGTAGATATTATGCTCTGGGTCATATGGCATGCACTTGAGCGTCAATGGGATGATGCTTTTGACCAGTTTGAAAAATGGGGCATCAAAGGCATCAAGATGGATTTCATGAACAGGGATGATCAGAAGATGGTAGAGTTTTATGAATCTGTTGCCAGAAAAGCTGCCGAAAAAAAGATGGTGGTAAATTATCATGGTGCTTATAAACCCAGCGGCCTGAGAAGGAAATACCCGAATGTGCTTACAAGGGAAGCACTTATTGAATTTGAATACAATGGATGGACTGATTATGTAAGTCCTGAACACGATAATATCCTTCCATACATCCGCATGTTTACGGGGCCAATGGACTACATTCCTGCTACCACGCGAAACTCCACTAAGAACAGCTTTCGGAAATCGGGCGACTATCCTATGGGGCAGGGAACGAGGGCCCATGCCATGGCTTTGTTTGTCATTTTAAATAGCCCAATGACCATGCTGCCTGACTCCCCTTCCGATTATTATCGCGAACAGGAGTGTACCGACTTTCTTGTCAATATCCCTGTTGAATGGGATGAAACAAGGCTTTTGAAAGGGAAAATCGGACGATACACGATCCTGGGGAGAAGACATGGTGATGAATGGTTTGTGGGTGCGATTACAGACTGGGATGCCAGGAAATTCACATTGAATACTGATTTTCTTAATACAGGTAATTACCAGGTAGATATGATCAGTGATGGTATAAATGCTGATACTCGTGCCGAAGACTATAAACGATCAACTATTCACATTCAAAAAGGAGAGGATATTGAATTAAATATGGTTTCCGGGGGCGGATGGGTGGCAAGGTTTACTCCTGTAGAATAATGAGAGGAGGAATTCTTATGAAAGCAATTGTATGCACAAAATACGGACCGCCGGAAGTCCTTCAACTTAAAGAGCTTGAAAAACCCAGTCCAAAGAAAAATGAGATATGCATAAAGATCCATGCGACCACAGCCAGTCAAGTGACTGTATACTCCGGGGATTTAATATTCCGGCGTGAACCAGTGGGTTTTATGATGGGTGTTGTGATGGGCTTCGGTAAACCGAGGAACCCCATCCTGGGTATGGTTGCTGCCGGAGAGGTCGATTCTGTTGGAAGGGATGCGAACCGGTTCAAGAAAGGAGACCAGGTCCTTGCCTACACCGTCAAGTCGCCCACCAAGATCCGACTAGGCACCTATGCCCAGTACACCTGCATTCCGGAAGACTGGATAGTAATACCAAAACCATCCAATTTGACCTATGAAGAGGCCGCGGCAATCCCCTACCCCGGCGAGTTAGCGATGTTTTTTTTGAGGAAGGGGAAAATTCAAAGTCGGAGAAATGTTCTTATCGTTGGAGCTTCTGGATCGATCGGGACTGCTGCCGTGCAAATTTCCAGGTACTACGGAGCAAAAGTGACAGGGGTTTGCAGCACGGCAAACCTGGAACTGGTAAGGTCCCTGGGTGCCGAAACGGTAATCGACTATACAAAAGAGGACTATTCGAAACGAAGTGAGCGCTATGATTTGATACTGGATGCCGTTCCACAGCAGGTGGCAGAAAGAAAGATCCTGAAATCACAGGCGAAAAACGTCCTCACTCCTGATGGGAAGTACATCTCAATAGATGACGGATTAGCTGTGACAAGCTATGAGGATCTTGTTTTGTTGAAAGACCTTGTGGAGTCTGGTAAGTTCAAACCAGTGATTGACAGAAGCTATCCACTGGAGCAGATGGTCGAAGCCCACAGATTGGTTTAAAAGACAATACATAAGCGCGGTAAACATATGAATGGAAAAGAAAGAATACTAACAGCACTTGAGGTGAGAGAGCCTGATTGCGTCCCCTTGTATATCCACGGTATCAATGAGGCACCTATTATCGGAATTGGAAAGCATCTTACCGATGGTCTGCCTGAACCCCAGGATTTCAGACTCATGAATGACAGGGATAAATTCAAGCTTGTGGATACGCTTTTCATGATCCATGAGCACTTTGATGTCGATGGCATCACAAGCTTCGAAATCGGCCATGAAGAAAAAGTTGACGATCTCCATGTCAAAGATGGATTCGGAGTGGTCTACAAATTGTCGGAGCACGGCATTCCCGTGCCTGTTGGTCACCCGGTAAAAAATCTTTCTGAATTGAAGAAGTACACCCCCCCGGTTCCAGGGAAGGAGGATCTGGGCCTTTTAAACCTTGCAGTTGAGCGCTTCAAAGGGCAAAAGGCGACTTTTTGGCTCATGCGGGGCATTTTTGTTCGTTCCTGGCGGCTGATCGGTATGACGAACTACATGATGAATGTACATACTGATCCTGAATTTCTCCATTTGCTGGCGAAAATGATGCTGGAATTCAGTCTTGCCCAATTGGATCTTCTGGTAGAAGCTGGTCTTGATGTCCTGGTCATTGAAGATGATATTGCCATGGACAAGGGGCCCATGATTTCCCTGGAACATTTCAAAATTTTTATCAATCAATACAACCGTCAGATCGTTGAGCGCGCGCATCAAAAAGGACTTAAAGTGGTCAGGCACTCTGACGGCAATCTCTGGCCCCTTCTGGACCTTCTTCTTGAAAGCGGTTACGATGGGCTCAATCCTCTGGAGCCTCAGGCTGATATGGCAATGAAGAAGGTAAAAGAATACTGCGGCGATAGAATCTGTCTTTTAGGAAACATAGATTGTGTGGATCTTCTACCCCGGGGGACTAAAAAGGAGGTTGAGAATGCAGTCATCCAAACGATTGAAGACGGAGCCACTGGGGGGGGATTGATCGTTTGCTCTTCTAATTCCCTGCATCAGGGGGTTAATCCCGAGAACTGCATAACTATGTTTGAAGCTGTTCGCAAGCACGGTCATTATAAATAGGCCGCGCCTGAAAGATGATTTTTTAGTCACCAAAATGTCCTGGTCAACCGGTATCATTCTTTGCACAAAAAAAGTTAAATAGATCATTCAATGAATCTAACTATCAAATTAATAATTGCTTGTTTGAGCATATCGCTTATTTCTTGCACCGGCAATCATCCGAAGAATATCGCGGAAAAACCCAATATAATTTTCATAATGTCGGATGACCACGCTTATCAGGCAATAAGTGCGTACAATTCAGATTTCATTGAAACACCAAACATTGATAAGATTGCAAATCAGGGTATTAAATTTAATAAAGCCTTTGTTACTAATTCGATCTGTGCCCCAAGCCGGGCAGTTATTCTAAGCGGGAAATTCTCTCATTTGAATGGTGTTCCGGGCAACGGTCAGGTGTTTGATGGAAATCAGCAAACATTCCCGAAAATCCTTCAGCAAAATGGCTACCAGACCGCAATGATTGGAAAATGGCATTTAAAAAGCCATCCAACCGGCTTCGATTACTGGAATGTATTACCAGGTCAGGGAGACTATTACAATCCTGATTTCATAAAGCAGGGAATGGATACTACTTATACCGGATATGTGACCGATATTATAACTGAACTTTCTATTGACTGGTTAAAGAACAGGGATGAAAACCTGCCATTCTGTTTAATGATGCATCATAAAGCGCCTCATCGAAGTTGGATGCCGGCCTTGAAGAACCTGGAATTATTTGATGAGATGGATTTTATTCTACCCGAAAATTTCTATGACGAATACCAGGGTAAAGAAGCCCTTAAAGTACAAATGCTAACAGTGAAAGATCACATGGATGTGCGCATGGATTTCAAGATTCCGTGTGATACTTGTGATACGGCTTCGGTTAACTCCTGGGCACCGGGGGAGTATTGGCGGAGACTTGAGCGTTTGTCTCCCGACGAACGACAAAAATGGGATGAATCCTACAAAAAGGAAGAACTTGAGTTTTATGAAGTAAAAGATGATGAATCGAAATACGACCTGTGGAAATACAGACGATATATGGAGGATTATCTGCGGTGTATCGTTTCGGTTGATGAGAGCGTTGGACAGGTCCTTGATTATTTAAAGGAAAACGGACTGGAAGAAAATACCATTATTGTATATACTTCTGATCAGGGATTTTTTCTGGGTGAACATGGATTGTTCGACAAACGCTTCATGTATGAAGAAGCAATGAGGACTCCTCTTATGATTCGCTATCCAAAGGAGATAGAGGGTAATTTACAGACCGGGCTGCTGACTCAAAACCTGGATATTGCCCCCACACTTCTTGATGTTGCAGGAATTTCTGTTCCAGGTGATATGCAAGGAGAAAGTCTGCGAAAAATCTGGCAAAATGATGTTTCGGAATGGCGAGATGCTATCTACTATCACTACTACGAGAAAGGATTTGGAGCCAGCCCTCATTATGGAGTCCGCACAGATCGCTACAAGTTAATTCACTTTTACGATGTAGTTGATTCATGGGAATTTTATGATCTTGAAACAGATCCAGATGAAATGGAAAATTTATACAATGATCCTGGATATGAACAACAAATAAGACGAGCTAAAAAACAGAGTAATTGAATTGCAAGAAATATATTTGGATACAATCCAATAAGATGAATATGTTGAAGCTTCTGGTAATTGCTCTGCTATTTTTGGGATCGGGGCAGGCGATGAGTCAGGCCCCCGGTTTGGATGATTACAATATTGTATGGACAGATCAAAGCAAGAATTCCAGTGAATCCATGCCACTTGTTGGTGGAGATATTGGTTGCAATGTTTGGAGCGAAGATGGGGATATCCTTATCTACCTTCAACGAAGTGGATCTTTGAGTGAAAATGGTGAATACCTGAAATTGGGAAGGTTTCGTTTGCAACTAGATCCGAATCCATTTACAAAACCTGTCGCATTTCGACAGGAATTGAAACTTAAAGATGGGTTTATTGAGATTGAGGCCAGGGACAGTGATGATCTGAGTGTGCTTATTAAATTGTGGGTAGATATTAGTAATCCGGTTGTGCATATTGAATTGGAAGCTAACAAAGATATTAAGGCATCCGTGTCCTACGAGAATTGGAGAACGGAAGACAAGCAGCTTCTGCCGATTCAGTATGGCAGAGAGCGCTTCACCTGCTTCAGTCTTGAAGGATATCCCGGAGAGGTCATCAGGGTGAAAGATCGAATAATCCCTGCCGAAACGGGGATACTTTTTTATCACCGGAATCCGGAAAAAAAACTGATTCCTGAGGTCCTTATAGAACTGCAGGGTTTGGAAAGTAGTGCGGACCTAATAAGGGATGATATTAAGAACCGGACCTTTGGTGGTTATTTGTTTGGAGAAGGCATGGTTTACAGCGAAACAGGTGCAGGGAAATACCAGATAACGCCCTACAAATTCTGGAAACTGGAAAGTGAAAAGCCAAAAAAGAATCATCATATAGTTATTGCGACACACATTGAGCAAGCAGAAACAGTGGAGGATTGGAATACCAATCTTGATAAAACTGTGTCCCGGGCTAAGCAAAATTATCATGCAGCCTTTGAAGAAACAGTTCACTGGTGGCATGACTTCTGGAATCGCAGCTATATAATCATCCGTCCGGAAAGAGCGGAACCCTCAGATCCGGTCTGGCAGATGAGCCGCAATTACCAGTTGTTCAGATACCAGCTCGGAGGCAATGCCTTTGGAGAGTATCCTTCAAAGTTCAATGGGGGTAATCTTATTTTCGACCCGGTTCTTGTCAATAAGAACACTGCTTATGAACCAGACTGGAGGCAGTGGGGTGGTGCTGTACATACTGCTCAAAATCAGAGACTTTTGTACTGGCCCATGTTAAAATCCGGAGATTTTGATGCGATAATTCCTCAGTTTGAATTATACAGAAAAGGGTTGCCCGGTGCCACTGCCCGGGTGCTTACCCATTTTGGCCATGGAGGGGCAGTGTTCCCTGAATATATGAGTGTCCCTGGTATCGTATTTGGTGCTGGTTGGGGATGGCCGGGAGATGGTCATCGCGGACGCGGTGAAGAGGTCCCCTTCGGAGATCCCCGGGCTACCGGTGCCACTGGTTATAATGATATAGTGGAGAAAGGAGTGATGGCCAACCAATCCTGTGCCTATCATTGGGAATCGCAGGTTGAACATGCCTACATGATTTTGGAATACCACCGCTTTTCAGGAAGGGACATATCCATGTATATGCCTTTCATCAAAGCTGCATTGATGTTTTTCGACGAGCATTATCAGATTCGTCAGGAAATGCGCACAGGGGAGACCCTTGACGAAAATGGCAAACTGGTCATATATCCCTCCACTTCCTGTGAATCGTATCGCGGAGCCAGGAATCCCGCCGATCTGATTGCCGGGCTCAGGGCCTGCCTGACCAGCCTGTTGAACCTGGATGAAAAATACATGTCCTCCGCAGAGAAAGAGTACTACATAGGTTTTTTGAGCAGAATTCCGGATTATTCATTCGGAGAGCAGGATGGATTAGTGTATTTGAAACCGGCCGAAACGTGGTTAAAAGAAGCCAATCAGGAATTGCCACAGTTTTATCCACTTTTCCCCTTTGATCAATATCAAATTGGAGATAAGGAAATACAGATTTTCAAAAACACCTATGAACTGGCCCCCGAATTCCGGAAAGGGACTATTCAAAGCTGGCATCAGGACGGGATCTTTTTTGCCCGGATGGGAATGACCACCGAAGCAGCCGATTACAATACCAGAAAATTGCAGGATAGCCAGAGACGGTATCCCACATTCTGGGGCCCGGGTCACGATTGGGTTCCTGACCATAACCATGGAGGTTCGGGGATGATCGGTCTTCAGGAAATGCTGATGCAAACCATAGGGGATAAAATCCTGCTGTTTCCTGCCTGGCCGGAGGAATGGGATGTGGATTTCAAATTGCACGCACCCGGTAATACAACTGTTGCAGGAGAATTGAGAAACGGAGAACTAAAAGAACTCAGGGTTCTTCCTGAAAACCGACGTAAGGATGTAATCGTTCATCTTAAGCAATAATTCTCATCATGAAAAGAATAAACACATTTGGTTATCTCGCCACATTCTTCACCGCTGCTTACGCGGTGTTTAAGTATGTTCAACTTCCCGGTGCATCCTGGCTTATGTTTTTTGCGGGGGTAATGCTGGCTATTTATCTTCCTCTGTTGATACTGAATAATCTGAAGAAAAAGTTGAAAGGTACATTGCCTCTGGTTTATAAGTTTGGTGGAGTCCTGTTAGGAATGTTTATTCTTTCGGTAGTTTTCAAACTTAATCTCTGGGGTTTTTATTATTACCAGGGTGATAAAGAAATTCCTGTTTTTTCATTACCGCCGATAGCTCTGAATAGTGCATATTACCTATTCAGTTTCATTTTCATTCCCTGGCTTGTGTACACAGAATACAAGAAGAATAATAGTGGCTTATTCAAGAACATAATTGGAGGACTGGGCCTGAGTATTATTTCAATTAGTTTAATAGGATCTCAGTTGAGTGCTTATCATCCAAAATCCTTATTCATTTTAGGGAACATATTTTTTATTGGTATCTTTCTTCCATTGCATATAAGGGCATTAAAAGGGAAAGGGGAAGAAAAAAACCGGATATTCCTGATATTGATTCTTGGATACATATTGATCCTCTTCACCTATGGAATATTTTTAAAATGGGATGTCTCATGGCATGAGGTGCTATTGAAATCTCAATAAGACAACTCCACTCAGGTACTCTTGATCTTAGAAATGGAAGCTAACCATTTACTAAAGCTGACCTCTAAACCGGAGGCTTAGTTCACCTGTTACCATATAAACAATCATTTAAATCATATCTGGAAAATGAAACTAAAAAGAGTATTCTATATTGCGGTGATTGGAGTAATCGCGATATCACAGGTGTCGGGGCAGACCTACACTGAAATATTTGAGGGTGGCTGGGCACAGGGTCGAAGGTTTATCAGGCCCTGTTTCATGGATCTGGATGACAATGGACTATTGGATCTACTTCTGGGAGAAAATGAAGGTGGGATACATCATCTGGAGCAAGACTCACCCGGCTCGATCCGCTTTGTACCAAAATCAATCAATTTTAACGGAATAGATGCAGGGGAACGAGCCACACCAACATTCACAGATCTGGATAACGATTCATTGCTGGATTTAATTATCGGCAAAAAAGATGGTACTATCAGCCATTTTGAACAGGATAGCGCCGGATCCATCTCCTTTTCATTGTTGTCCGAGAATTTCAATGAGATCGATATCGGAACTTATGCCACACCACGATTTGTGGACCTTGACAATGACGACCTTCTAGATTTGATCATTGGAGAAGAGGAGGGGAATCTCAATCATTATGAACAAGATTTGATTGGCTCTTTGGATTTCTCCCTGGTCACAGAAAATTTCAATGGGATCGATGTGGGAGCTATCTCCACACCCTGCTTCACAGACCTGGATAATGATATGCTAATTGATATGCTCGTTGGCGTTAATGTTGGAAATTTGCAGCATTACGAGCAAGTTTCCCCGGGGTCCCTTGAATTTAACCTGGTCAGCGATAATTTTGGCGGAATTGATGTGGGAGCCCAGGCATGTCCCATATTCACTGATGTGGATAATGACGGACTGGTGGATTTGATGATCGGTGACATGAAGGGATTTCTTTGCTACTACGAGCAGGAGCTTGCTAATTCAGCAAACCTAATATTGAATTCAAATCACATTCTTCCGGGGATTGACATTGGAGGGCTCTCGGTTCCCTCTTTCACTGATATAGATAGCGATGGCTTATGGGATATGATCGTTGGCCACAACAACGGGACTCTGGTTCATTTTAAACAAGAAGCATTGGGTTCGCCATATTTCAGTTTCTTAACGGACACCCTGTTCGGAATAAATGTTGGTAACTTTTCAAGCCCTGTATTCATTGATATGGATCACGATGGATTGCTGGATTTGATAGTTGGAGAATTCAATGGGAATCTCAACCATTACGAACAAACCCTTGCCGGTTCTTTCGACTTTGCGCTAATAACAAATAGTTTCAATGATATCGATCTCGGTGAGGAATGTGCACCTGCCTTTACCGATCTGAATGCCGACGGCCTTTATGACTTAATTATCGGCCGAGGTGATGGAACTCTTTGCCATTACGAACAAGACAGCTTCGGTTCAGTGACCTTTTCTCTGATTTCCAATCTATTTAACGATATAGATCTGGATTGGGGTGCCAGCCCAAGCTTCACCTATTTGCATGATGATGGTCTTCTGGATATGATTATCGGTGAGGCAGGAGGGACCCTTTTTCATTATAAACAGGATGCAATAGGGTCATCAAATTTTGATTTGATATCAGAAAATTTCCAAGGCATTGTATCAGAAGGATATTCAAGTCCTGCATTTGCCGATATCAACCGGGATGGTTTTCAGGATCTATTGGTAGGGGCAGATAACGGTGGCATACGATATTATCAAAAAAATGATAACACTGGGGTTGAATATAAATCACTATTGAATTCAAAATGATTCAGTTTGAACCAGTAAAATCGAAGCATGAATCAAAGAAGAGATTTTATTAAAGTCCTTTCCATGGGGAGCGCCGCCCTGGTACTCCCACTGAACTTACGTGGAAATGCTTTTGAAAAAAGAGAAAAAAAATCCTTGAGATTTGGTCTCTGTGCCGATGTGCATAAAGATATAATGCATGATGCTGACCTTAGGCTGAAGGCCTTTGTCGAAGAGGCATCGGAAAAGGAACTTGATTTTATTATTCAAATGGGTGATTTCTGCCGGCCCTATGATTACAATCTGGATTTTATGTCAATCTGGAATAGCTTCCCGGGGGAAAAATACCATGTGATTGGGAACCATGATATGGATGGTGGTTTTACACGGGAGCAGGTTGTGGAATATTGGAATGCCAGGGGGAGATATTACTCTTTTGATAGCAATGGATACCATTTGGTAGTTTTGGATGGAAACGACAATGATACTTCACCTGGTCGCCCGGCTGGATACGCCAGATTCATAGGCAAAGAGCAATTGCAATGGTTAGAAGCCGATTTGGAGAAAACAAAGCTGCCCGTTCTTGTTTTTTCTCATCAGGGATTGGATAATGATCTGGGGGGCATTTATAATGCAACAGAGAGCAGGCTGGTACTGGAGCGGGCCAATAAAAAAGCGGGTTTTCAAAAGGTGCAACTTGTTTTCTCGGGACATCACCATCAGGATTATTACAATACTATCAATGGCATCCACTATGTGCAGATCAACAGCATGTCTTACCAATGGCTGGGCGATGAGTTCCAGCAAATACGGTACAGTGAGGAAGTGGATAAGAATTATCCATGGATAAAATATACGGTACCTTATAAAGATCCCCTCTGGGCTATTGCAGAAATTACTTCAGATAGATTTCGATTATATGGTAAGAAATCTGAGTTTGTTGGCCCTTCTCCCGAGGAATCAGGTGTGGACATGTCGGTATACGGATATCCTGTTGTACCTTACATTTCAGATAAAGAAATCAAGTTATAGTACTAATGCAACATAGAAAAACATGGAAAAAAATAAACAGTCCAATGAAATGAAGCGTCGGAAGTTCTTGCAAATGGGATCAGCCTTTGCAGCTTCTGCAATGTTATTGCCATTAAGCGGGTCAAAAGCATTTGGCGCTCTTAAGGCCAATCTGAAGGAAAATTCAGTTCCTGATGTAATGCTTAACAATGGCATATCCATGCCAATGATTGGTTTTGGGACACATTCTTTAAAAGGTGCAGAATGTGAACAATATGTATCTGAAGCAATCTCTGTGGGTTATCGCCTGATTGATACGGCTACCATTTACGGAAACGAAGAATTTGTTGGTGCAGGAATTAAGAAAAGTGAGATTGACAGAAAAGAATTATTTATCACTTCAAAGCTTTGGGTTGACGATTCAGGATACGATACTACCAAAAAGGCCTTCGAAACATCCCTGAATAAACTGGGGACGGATTACCTGGATTTATACCTCATCCACAGGCCCCGGGGCGATGTGAAAGGAACCTGGAAGGCCATGGAAGACCTTTACGAGGAAGGTAAAATCAGGGCAATCGGACTCAGTAACTTTGAGCCGGATCAAATGGATGAGTTGATGGAATATGCCAGAATCAAGCCGATGGTCAATCAAATCGAAACCCATGTGTTCTTTCAGCAAAACAAGGCTTATGAAGTACTGAAGAAATCTGAAGTGCAGATGGAAGCCTGGTCTCCTTTTGCTGCTGGACGTAATGGAATTTTCAGCAACCAGACACTGGCTGATATTGGCAGTAAGTATAATAAGAGCATTGCCCAGGTATGCTTAAGATGGCACTACCAGAGAGGTATTGTTGCGATCCCAAGAAGCTCCCAGAAGGCACATATGATTGAAAATTTAGACATTTTTGACTTTAAGCTTGCCAAAAAGGACATGCAAACTATTGCCAAACTGGATTTAAATATTACCCAGTTTCCTGAATGGGAGTAGTAAGGGAATAACATAGTTCTGTGGCCCACAATGATTGAACAAGCTACTCTCGAAACCCTGCGACTTCAGCTTCGCCCTCTCGAATTTTCTGATGCGGTGGAGATTCAGAAGGCTGCCGGTATACGTGAAATCGCCGACACCATGATATCCCTGCCACACCCCTATCCAGATGGAGAAGCAGAGCGTTACATTTCCCGAAAGCAGATAGAACGGGAAGCTGGCAGCTCTGTTACCTTCATCATTGAGAAGAAGGAGGAAAAAGGGTTTTGTGGTTTAATAGAGCTGCGCGATATAGATCATGAGCATTCTCAGGGGGAGCTGAGTTTCTGGATGGCAAGAAATGCATGGGGAAATGGCTACATGAGTGAAGCGGTTCAGGTCATCGTGCGATACGGCTTTGAGGTGCTCAGCCTGAATCGCCTATATGCCTATCACATGGTGCGGAATCCGGCTACCGGCCGTGTCCTTGAAAAGAACGGTTTCAGGCAGGAAGGACTTTTACGTCAGCGAGTTCAGAAGTGGGGCCAATTTGAGGATGTCGCACTTAAGGCCATCCTTAGACAAGATTGGCAGACTATTCTGGAAACATGATAATCAAGGAATCAATCTCAATTACACAAAATCCTGAATCGATCTGGAGCTTTTGGATCGATGTTAGCAATGATGTTCAATGGCGTGATGGCATAACCCAGGCAGAATGGACGTCTCCGCCGCCTTATGCAATAGGGTCAACAGGCAAACACACTCATAAGGATATAGGGGCTATGGACTGGAAAATAACCAGGCTTGAAGATGGCCGCAGTTTTGAATTTATTCATACCGCTGGCGCTCTGAAAGGTTCGATCGCAATCTTTCAAGTGCAACCGGAGTCCAATGGTAGCCGCGTTAATGTCCAGATGAGAATTTCAGGACCATTGCCAATGCGCATCATGATGTTCTTTATGGGAAGGATAATACGTAATGGGATTCGCGGTGACTTGCTAAAACTGAAAGAACTTATGGAATGAAAGCACTCCGAATATCGATCATTGTATTAGCTGTTTTTATTGCATTTACTGCTATTGGTGATGGTTCTCTTGGAACTGCTATCACTGTAATTGCTCGCAAACGAATTAGTACAATTGCAACCATTGTTACAGGTATAATGATGGCTGGCTATATAGCTGTTAAGGTTAAAATTCTTAAACAAGTCCCTCCAGGTTCAACCTTTATTGAGGGGGTGTATTTCATGCTAGGTTCAATTCTAATTGTCCTTGGAGTATTGCTATGGAGAAACAAAAATTCTGATAATAGCTTATGAAAAAAGAAAACTTAACTGCGGGAGCAGACGAATATGTAATAAGCTCGAGAAAGGAGGAATAGATATTTGACTAGAAAAGTTGAAGATATACGATGAATTTGTGGCCAAATACCCAGGGTTTGAACGAAAAGGAAAAACCATGCCATATACGTCTTGATTCCTGAAACCATGCTTGAAGATCTGGATAATTTTGCCAGATATTTAGACGAGAGCATCGATTATGCGATAAGCCTTGAATCAAAGAAAAATGAAAAAGAAATGTCTACTTTTGAAAAAGGCGAACCTTTGATGCAACAAACCATCCAGATATCCACCCCTGATCACAATGGCCTCTCCGATATCACCCGGGAGGTGGAGGCTATAGTGGCTGAAAGCGGGGTACAGTCCGACCTTGTAAACGTCTATGTGCAGGGCGCAACCGCAGGGATTATGATATAATTCAAATTCATAGCCCTTCTTAAATCTCTCAAGTATAGGGTGACGTGTATCTTACATATGTTAATACAAAAGCGGAATAAACGCACGATTGGCTCATCTTGGTGTACGTACCAATCAACCTTAATTTTAATTGCAATTCAGCGATCTTAGAGGAATCAAAGCTTTGTTCAGAATTTGAAATATTTTTATGAAATAACTTTTTTTTTGGAAAGCGCACTTTTAGGCCATAGATTGCCCCCGGTTGTAAAAAAGGAATTACCGTTAAGAGTGAAAAAGTGTCATTCCAATTATTAATATTGTTTATCGTATACAATATTGCCTTAACATGAGCAAACAGAATCCAATTCATTTGAATCTGAATGTCAGGGGTCTTGCTCCATCAGCAACCCTTGCCATAAACGAAAAGTCAGCTGAAATGCAGGCCAATGGCAAGCCGGTATTCCGGCTGGGACTGGGACAATCACCTTTTCCCGTTCCTGAACGCGTTGTCCAGGCGCTGCGGGATCATGCCCACGAAAAGGATTATCTGCCAGTGGGAGGCTTAAAGAAACTTAGGGAAGCCGTAGCTTCTTTCAACCTACGTACTCAGGAAATTCCGACGAATCCTGATTATGTGATGATCGGGCCGGGTTCAAAGGAACTGATTTTCATTCTCCAGCTGGTCTACTACGGCGACCTGGTGATTCCGACCCCGTCCTGGGTCTCTTATTCTCCTCAGGCCCGGATCGTGGGCAGACACGTTTACTGGCTTCCAACCTCCCCGGACAATTACTGGCGAATGAGTCCCGATCAGCTGGAAAAGATCTGTCGCACCGATCCTGATAAGCCGCGCATTGCAATCCTGAACTATCCCAGCAACCCGACCGGTTATACCTACCCGCTGCACCGTTTGAAAGAACTTGCCCGTATTGCCCGGAAGTACAAGGTCATTCTGGTTTCCGACGAGATCTATGGATTGCTCCATTACAAGAACCAGCATGTTTCAGTGGCCCGATTTTACCCCGAGGGTACCATAATTAGCAGCGGACTCAGCAAATGGTGCGGTGCGGGCGGATGGAGGCTGGGAACCTTTTCCTTTCCGGATTCCCTTGCGTGGTTGTATAGGGCCATGACCATCGTAGCCAGTGAAACCTATACCTCAACCAGCGCTCCCATACAGCATGCTGCGATCACTGCATTCAACGGCGGAGAAGATATTGATGATTACCTCTTTCATTCAAGACGCATCCTCCGGGCACTGGCCTATTATGCCACGGAAAGGCTCAAAGATATAGGTGTGGAAATTCCCATGCCACACGGGGCATTTTACCTTTTCCCGGATTTCGGTATTTACAGGGAAGCGTTAGCGGGTAAAGGGATCTTCACCTCAGTGGAAATGTGTAATACGCTGCTGGAAGAAACCGGGGTTGCGATGTTGCCCGGCTACGAATTTGGCAGGGATCCGGCTGAACTGACTGCCCGTATAGCACTGGTGGACTTCAATGGGGAAGAGGCCCTCAGGGCAGCATCCAAAGACTACAGCAATAAAGATATTGATGATCGCTTTGTAAAGGCATATGCTCCAAAAATATCCGAGGCCTTCACCCGGCTATCTGAATGGTTCAGGGGATTAGTGTGAATCTTATCTATGGAGATATCAGCAAGATTAATATAAAGACTACCCGATTGTATACCGATAGAAAGATTTAGATTATGCAACAAACCATACAAATACCCACCCCCGCCCACAACGGCCTCTACGATATCACCCGCCAGGTGGAGGCCATAGTGGCTGAAACGGCGTGCAGACCGGCCTTGTTAATGTCTATGTCCAGGGTGCCACTGCAGGAATCATGATCCAGGAGAACTGGGATCAGTCGGTTCAGAACGATGTGATCACTTTACTGAATAAACTCATTCCCTCGGGAGTATGGGAACATGATGCCCAGGACAACAATGGCGATTCTCATCTGAAAGCCGGTATCGTAGGTCCCCAGGAAACCATTCCCATCGTGGATGGCAAGATGGGGCTCTCCACCTGGCAGAATATTTTCCTCTGTGAATTTGATGGCCCCCGGAATCAGCGAACTATCATGGTTACCATCATGGCCAATGAACCATCGTGACTGCTCAGCTGTTCTATTGGAAATCTATTCTATGAATCATCAACTTGAGGTAAAGAAGAGCATTGAGATCATCGCATCTCTTATGGAAGTTTGGGATGCACTTACAGACCGGGAAACCATAAAGAAGTACTTTTTTGGAACCGAAGCCATCTCCGACTGGGAAGAGGGTAGTTCCCTTATTTTCAGGGGAGAGTGGGAAGGAAAGAGCTATGAGGATAAGGGGACCATCCTGGAAGCTATTCCGGGAGAGATGCTGCAGTATGATTACTGGAGCGGGTTTTCCGGCCTGGAGGATAAGCCTGAGAACTATTCAACGGTGACCTATACTTTAGAGCAAACGGTAGATGGCACCATCCTGAGCCTGAAGCAAAAGGGATTTGCCAGTGAAGAGGCCCTGGCCCATGCCGACGGGGGCTGGACCATGGTCCTTCAGAATCTGAAGGAATTACTTGAAAGCAGTCAGGATTAGAGTTGAGCCGTAAAATGGAGCTCATCAATCCCGGCCACCCCGGCCAGGTTTTCCAGCAGGTCACTTTCCATGCGACCGCGCACATGCACCAGTACGTTTTCATCTCCCCCCACAATAACTATCAGGTCCCGTAGCTTGCCATTCTTTTCCCGGGCAGCGATAATCACATCCTCACCATCCTCATGCACCTCCATTAATAACTGATAGTGATCAGAGGAAAGATTAATCTCCTCTGCAAAGTTAACTCCAGGATAAAGATGCTGTTCTTCGATGGTAAGAACGGTTACCGAACGCAGGGACTTTAGAAGTGCTTTCTCTTCATGGTCAAGATCAGCGATAGCTCCAGCAAGTTTCATCACAAAACCAGGGATCTTAATGGCCACCACACCTTCTTCACCTTTATATTCATAGTAAAGCCTGTCAAATCCGGCAGGTTGAGCAAAAAGGGTCAGTCCGGTAGAGACAATCAGCAGGGATAGTATCAGTTTTTTCATAATGTTCGTCTTTGGGTTTCTATAAGTAAGACGAACAAACCCCGCATCTGTTACAGGAAAGTGCTCAGGATTCCGGATTTTTTTGCAGGGAGGCCATATTGCCTTTCAATTTGGTATATCCGGCCCGCTGTACGGGCGAGTGATGAAAGAGAGTCTTATACCTATCCTTGCTCAAATTATGCCAGCCCTCCTTCGACATTTCCATTAAATCCCCGGCGGGATCAAAGGCTGCTTCCTGGTGGACCTGGGCTTTTCTGTTCCAGGGACACACATCCTGACAGATATCACAGCCAAATACCCGGCCCGACAGTTTGCCTTCCAGCTCAGGGGAGATTTCACCTTTGTTTTCGATGGTCTGATAGGAGATACACTGCTCCGAATTTATGGTGCGATTATCCAGGATGGCCCCGGTGGGACAGGCTTCAATGCAACGGGTACAACTTCCACAGAAATCGCTCTCCGGAATTTCATTGTATTTCACTTCCAGGTTCAGGATAATTTCCCCGATAAAGACAAAGGATCCTGTTTTGCGGGAGATCAGCATGGAGTTCTTTCCAATCCAGCCCAGTCCTGCCTTCTTTGCCCAGGCACGATCAAGCACCGGGGCCGAATCCACAAAGACCCTTCCCTCAGCTTCGGGACGCAGTGTTTTGATAAAGTCGCTTAGCAGGTGCATCTTCTCCTTCATCACAAAGTGGTAATCCTTCCCGTAGGCATATTTTGAAAGAATGGGTGCTTCAGGATCCTCCTGGACCCTGTCGGTGTAGTAGTTGTAAAGCAGGGAGATTACTGTTCTGGATCCTTCCACCAGCTTCGTGGGATCGCACCGCTTCTCAAAGTGATTGGCCATATAGCCCATGCGGGAATGGTAGCCCTTGTCAAGCCAAATTTTAAGCCTCTGAGCATCTTCGGACAGGGCTCCGGCCTTTGAAAAACCACATCCGGCAAAGCCCAGTTCCAGGGCCCTCTTTTTGATGGCCACCGGCAACTCATCTATGGATTCATCCCTTTGCACGATCTAACTAATACGAATGCATTCAGCATTCCAGGCTACAAGAGGCCCAGTTCCAGTTTGGCCTCCTCGGTAAGCATCGACTTGTCCCACGGAGGTTCAAATACCAGGTTGATATTGGTTTTCTCCACCTCCTCCAGTGCGTTCACAGCATTCTCCGTGTCCATCAGGAGCATGTCTATCATGGGACAGTTGGGAGCCGTGAGGGTCATATCGATATTAGCCTCCTTCTTATCGGTATAGTCGATTTTATAGATCAGTCCCAGATCATATATATTCACAGGGATCTCCGGATCGTACACCGTTTTCAGTGCCTCCACGATCTTGCCTTCTATCTCTAAAAAATCCAGCGATTCACTCATGATTTCTTGTTTTGGTTTTCTTTGGCCTGGTAGGCCATGGCATACAGCCGCATTTTTTTCACCATGGCCAGCAATCCGTTGGAGCGTGTGGGGGAGAGGTTTTGCCTCAGCCCGATTTCGTCAATAAAGAAGAGATCGTTCTCCAGGATCTCGGCCGGCGTACGATCATTCATCAGTTTGACCAGCAGGGCCACAATACCTTTGACGATAATGGCATCACTATCGGCATTAAAGACCAGCCTGCCATCCTCCAGGTCGGCATGCAGCCAGACTTTCGACTGGCAGCCATTAATCAGGTATTCGTTGGTGCGGTATTTGGGATCGATGGCAGGAAGATCATTTCCAAGTTCGATAAGGTAGTTGTAGCGGTCGAGCCAGTCCTCAAAAACCGAAAACTCGTCTACGATATCCTGTTGTACTTCATTGTATTTGGTCATAGCATTCTTCTTATGAAAGCATCATTATGGTCCTCTGAATCCCTTCGGTCAGGGCATCTACTTCCTCCCTGGTATTATAGAACACCAGGGAGGCCCTGATGGTTCCGTCAATTCCAAAATGATCCATCACCGGTTGGGTGCAATGGGTTCCTGTGCGGACGGCAATTCCCATCTTATCCAGGATCATGGCTGCATCGTAAGGATGAATCTCATCCATCAGGAAGGAGAAAACCGATATCCTGTGGTCGGCATTTCCGTAAAGTTTCAATCTGTCGATCCCCCCCAGTTTTTCCAGTGTATAAGTGGTGAGTTCTTTTTCGTACTGGCCGATGGCCTCAAATCCGATGGATTGAAGGTAATCAAGCGCAGCAGCCAGTCCAATGGCCCCCATATAGTTCATGGTCCCGGCTTCAAACTTAAAGGGCAGGGTGTTGTAAGAGGTCTCGGTCGAAACTTACCTGGTCCACCATATCTCCGCCGCCCTGGTAAGGAGGCAGGTCCTCCAGCATGGACTCTTTTCCATAAAGTACACCCGAGCCGGTGGGGCCGAAAATCTTATGGGAGGAGAAGACGTAAAAATCGCAATCCAGTTCTCTGTACATCCACTTTTCCATGCTGCACCATCTGTGCTCCATCGATCAGAACCGGGATGCCCTTTGCATGAGCTTTTTGGATCACCTCTTTGACCGGGTTAATGGTCCCCAGTGAGTTGGAGGCATGGGTCAGTGCCACGATCCTGGTACGATCGTTCAGCAGGCCATCCAGCTTATCCAGGTTCAGTACCCCATTGTCCTTAAAAGGAATCACCTTCAGATGTGCTCCCTTTCGTTCGCATAACATCTGCCATGGAACAATATTGGAGTGGTGCTCCATTTCCGAGATCAGGACCTCGTCCCCGGCATTAACATATTTTTCACCAAAGGAGAAGGCGACCGTATTAATTGATCCAGTGGCTCCGCTTGTAAAGATGATCTCATTGGTGGAGGCGGCATTCAGAAAGGCACGAACCGTTTCCCTGGCCCCTTCATAACGAGCGGTCATCTGCTCACTCAGGAAATGAATCCCGCGGTGGATGGAGCTGTTCTGGTTCTCCTGCAGCTCCCTGATGGTATCAATTACCACCCGGGGTTTCTGTGTGGTAGCCCCATTATCAAGATAGACCAGGGGTTTGTTGTAAACCTGCTGTCTGAGTATTGGAAAATCGCTCCTGATCTTTTCTATATCGAGACTCATGAGCATCCTATTATTCCTCGCAGTGCATGGCACAATTGTTACACCTGGAGAGTTCTCCACGGAGCCGCTTGCTCACCAGGTCGGTAATACGTTCCTGCAGCGAGGCTTGCTTGATTTTTGAGATCACATCCCAGGTAAAGGCATCCATCAGCATCAGCCGGCTTTCGTCTTTGGGAATTCCTCGTGACTGCAGATAGAAGAGTGCCTCTTCATCAATTTGTCCAACCGTGGCCCCGTGACTGCATTTCACATCGTCGGCATAAATTTCCAACCGGGGTTTGGTATGCATCCGGGCCGTATCCGTAAGTAAGATGTTGTTATTGGTCTGGAATGCCTGGGTCTTTTGCGCATCGGGATGCACATGGATCTTTCCATTGAAGGCACCGGTGGAGGAATCGTCCAGTACCCCTTTATAATACTGGTTGCTGGTACAGTGCGGCTTGCTGTGTTCAATAACCGTATAGCTGTCCACATGCTGCATCTTATCAGTCAGGAAGAGCCCAAGTGCACTGGTTTCCGCTCCCTCTCCTTCCATGTTGATACGGAGATTGTTCCTGACTATTCCCCCGTGGAGTGTAATGGTACCGTGCTGGCACCGGGAGTCTTTTTCCTGTTTGATCCAGGTATTGGTGACCTGGCAGGAGTTGTTGTGTTCGTTTTGAAGCCTCAGCAGGTCCAGGTCGGCATTCTCACCGGTAAAGGCTTCCGTGACCGAATTGGTAAGAAACATATGGGGACTCAGGGTATGGTCGCAGATAATCACCTGGGCCATGGCATTGCGTTCCAGCACAAAGAGGTTCCGGTGCTGTACCATCTGGTTCTTATCGGAGAGCAGCAGGTTGATGATCTGGATCGGGCGCTCCATCTTTACTCCCTCCGGGACATAGAGAAATATGCCATCCTGTGAAAAGGCAGTGTTCAGGGCCACAAAAGGCTCATCAACGGTGGGGGCATTTTTCCCCAGGTATTTCTCCACCAGCCCGGGATATTGAAACATGGCCTCTTTCAGGCTTCCGAAAATAATGCCATTATCAAGGCTGGTAAGGGGCTCTTCGCCGGGATGATGGTAAAAACCATTTAAAATCTGTCAGCACATTGGAATCCAGGAGCGGAACATCACAACGGAAAATATCCGCCTCGTCGAAAAGGATGGGCCTGGGCTGGAAATCCAGGGAAAGTTCCCCGTCAAACACCGGCTCCAGGTGGGTGTATTTATACCGTTCTTCCTTACGCAGGGGGAAGCCCGATTGCTGAAAGGATGCCAGGGCCGTATCGCGCAACTTTTCCATGTAGGGCGAATCGTCCTTCGCGATCTTCTCCCTGTTCTGATGAAAAATCTCCAGGTATTTATCAAGTGTTTGCATCTACCTCCTGTTTGATCCAGTCATATCCATGCTCTTCCAGCTCTTTGGCCAGTGATTTATCGCCCGATTTGACAATGCGACCCTTGTAGAGCACATGAACCACATCTGGCACGATATAGTCCAGCAAACGCTGGTAGTGCGTAATTATAATGGTGGCATTTTCGGGTGAACGGAGTTTGTTTACGCCGTTGGATACAATGCGCAGGGCATCGATATCCAGTCCCGAGTCGGTCTCGTCCAGTATGGCCAGCCGGGGCTCCAGTAAAGCCATCTGGAAGATCTCGTTTTTCTTTTTTTCTCCCCCGGAAAATCCTTCGTTCACCGAACGGTTGGTCAGGTCGGAATTGATCTCCACGACCTTTTTCTTCTCCCGCATCAGCTTCAGGAAATCGCCTGCAGGCATGGGTTCCAGGTCCCTGTATTTCCGCTGGGCGTTGATGGCCGTACGCAGAAAATTGACCATGCTTACCCCGGGAATCTCCACCGGGTACTGGAATCCCAGGAAAATCCCTTCCCTGGCCCTGTCCTCCGGACTATAGCTCGCTCAGGTCCTTTCCTTCATACAGGATCTTTCCACTGGTAATATTAAAATAGTCCCGTCCTGCCAGTGCAGAAGCCAGGGTGCTTTTGCCGGAACCATTGGGTCCCATGATGGCATGTACCTCTCCGGCCTTGACAGACAGGTTGATCCCCTTCAGGATCTCTTTATCTTCAATGCTGACTTTTAAGTCTTTTATTTCTAGCATATTATTCGCTTTGCTCATGTTATATGTTAGTGTGTTATTATGTTAATACACTAACTAATTAACTGATTAACTTACTAACCTTTATCCAACACTCCCTTCCAGGGTGATGGCCAGTAATTTTTGTGCCTCCACCGCAAACTCCATGGGTAATTTATTCAATACCTCTTTGGCATATCCGTTTACAATCAGGCTGATGGCATTTTCGGTATCGATGCCCCGCTGGTTGCAGTAAAATATCTGATCCTCCCCGATTTTGGAAGTGGTGGCCTCGTGTTCCACCACGGCGCTCCGGTTATCAACTTCCAGGTAGGGGAAGGTGTGCGCCCCACATTTATCGCCCAGCAACAGGCTGTCGCATTGGGAATAGTTTCTTGCACCCTGAGCCCCTTTCAACACTTTCACCAGTCCCCGATATGAATTTTGGCTTTTCCCGGCACTGATTCCTTTTGAGATAATGGTGGAACGGGTGTTTTTCCCGATATGAATCATCTTGGTGCCTGTATCGGCCTGCTGGTGGTTGTTGGTGACCGCCACGGAGTAAAATTCACCCACCGAGTTATTGCCTCTCAGGATGCAGCTGGGATATTTCCAGGTAACTGCAGATCCGGTTTCCACCTGGGTCCAGGAGATCTTGGAGTTGTCTCCCTTGCAGATCCCGCGCTTGGTCACAAAATTATAAATGCCGCCTTTCCCCTCCTTATCGCCCGGGTACCAGTTCTGGACGGTGGAGTATTTAACTTCGGCATTCTCCATGGCCACGATCTCCACGATGGCTGCATGCAGCTGGTTTTCATCACGCATGGGAGCGGTACACCCTTCGAGGTAGCTCACATAGGAGTCGTCTTCGGCCACGATCAGGGTGCGTTCGAACTGACCCGTATTGGCCGCATTGATCCGGAAATAGGTGGAGAGTTCCATGGGACAATGCACACCCTTGGGGATATAGCAGAAGGATCCATCGCTGAAAACAGCTGAGTTGAGGGCCGCGAAAAAGTTATCTGTATAGGGAACCACCGATCCCATATATTTCTTAATCAGGTCGGGGTGGTTCTTAACCGCTTCACTGAAGGAGCAAAAAATGATCCCCTTGTCGGCCAGGGTATCCTGGAAGGTGGTTTTTACCGAGACGCTGTCCATAACCGCATCCACGGCCACTCCCGCCAGCTGCTTCTGTTCCTCCAGGGGGATGCCCAGCCTGTTAAAAGTGTCCAGCAGCTCCGGATCCACCTCGTCCATGTTCTCATATTTGGCTCCCTGCCTGGGAGCAGCATAATAGATGATATCCTGGTAATGGATTTCAGGGATCTTCAGGTGGGCCCACTCGGGCATCTTCATGGTCTGCCAGTGCCGGAAGGCCTTTAGCCTCGCCTCGGTGAGCCATTCGGGCTCCTCCTTTTTGGCAGAGATGATCCTGACCACCTCTTCGCTCAGGCCCTTGGGGATTGTATCGGTTTCAATATTGGTTTGAAATCCAAACTTGTAATCGCTACCCGTTACCTCATTTAATATCTTCTCCTGATCTGTCACTTTTCCTCCTGTTTTGGGTAATGAAGGCCCTGTCTAATTGTAAATAAGATTAATTTAAAATAGAGCCCAAATATACAAAAACTTGTTCTTACATTTGTATTACAACAGGGCAATTGAATTGTTCGGGATATAAATATTTATTATGGCCGCAAAAAAGATCCGTACCATTGAAGAAATGGGGGAATTCGGACTAATTGATCACCTCACTTCGGGCTTTGCAGACAAACAGGAAAGTACCCATTTAGGTGTGGGCGATGATGCCGCTGTGATCGATCATGGAAGCTATATGCAGGTGATCTCCACCGATATGCTGCTGGAAGGGGTTCACTTTGACCTGGTTTATACTCCCCTGAAGCACCTGGGATATAAGGCGGTTGTGCTGAACCTCTCAGATGTATATGCCATGAATGCAGCTCCCCGTCAGATCACGGTTTCACTTGGAATTTCCGGCAAGTTTTCGGTGGAGGCCCTGGAAGAGTTTTATGGAGGAGTGAAACTGGCCTGTGAGCAGTTTAATGTGGACCTGGTGGGGGGTGATACCACCGGATCCATGACGGGACTTGTGGTTTCAGTGACGGCCATTGGTACGGTCCTGAAGGAGGAGCTGACTTTGCGCAGCACGGCACTTAACAACCAGTTGATTTGTGTGACCGGTGACCTGGGGGCCGCTTATATGGGATTGAAGATCCTGGAACGTGAAAAACAGCTTCATGCAGAGGATCCTGAATTCCAGCCAGAACTTACGGGTTATGATTACATCCTGGAGCGCTATCTGAAACCGGAACCAAGGGTGGATGTGCTTCTGGCTCTGAGGGAGGCAGGTATCGTACCCGGAGCCATGATCGATATTTCGGATGGACTGGCCTCGGAACTGCTTCATATCTGTAAGGCATCTGAATGCGGTTGCCAGGTCTACGATGAACGCATCCCCATGGCCGAAGAGACCAAAGAAGCAGCGGCAGAGTTCCAGATGGAACCCATGGTGGCAGCTTTACACGGGGGCGAGGACTTCGAATTGCTTTTTACGGTAGCTCTTTCCGATTTCGACAAGGTAGTCGCCATCGAAGGAGTGACTGTAATTGGAAATATCACCGACCAGAAGGGATCGGCCCTGCTGGTAGGCAATGATGGGAATGCCATCCAGCTTCAGGCTCAGGGCTGGGGCGCCCCTGGTTGAAATAGCTTCCTGCCTTAGCTCCTTCAAGAATAAGGTAAAGTAGTAAGCAGGCTCCGGTACTGCTAGAAACGTTTGATCCGGCGTGCTTCAGGATCCCATTCGGTCCGGCAATTCTCCCGGTAGCTTATGTCTGCCATGGCAATGACCACGCTTTCCTCAAAAGCTTTCTCGATATTGCCTATGGGGGTGCCGCCGTTTCTGATGCAATCCAGCCATTCCTTCAGGTGCAGGTGGGTCACATCCCAACTCTGTCCCCCGATACTGGTGGAGGTGAGCCCCCTGGAGGCATAGTACTGGGCGGTGGCCGAAGATACCGCATCCACGACACTTGCCGTATTGGATCCCTGGAGCAGTTCCATCATGGGTGAATCCGGTGAAACCAGTCCGCTTTCCAGCAGGTCGGCGAATTGTTTGGAACTTCCGTCGGGAACTACTGAAAGAGTACCACCCACGGTCATGGCGGCATCCTGACCGTAAATGGTCCTTCCCCTGGATTTGGATGAAGTCAGGTTGGCACTGTATGTCAGGGTCAATTCTTTATCCGGGTATTCGAAGATAGTATTCAGCACATCGGGCATATCACCAAATTCCTTATAGGTATACTGTCCGCCCGATGAAACAACCGTTTTTGGAATCCCCATATGAAGCAGCTGGTTCACCGCATCAAATTCGTGGGAGAAGAGCTGGCCGAACAGAATGGTGTCATAATCAAAATAGCGGGCCCAGCTGTAGTAGCGCCTGATGCTGAATGGCACCTCGGGGGCTTTTCCCAGCCACTGTTTCCAGTCTATGGTCTGTGCATTTCCCGGCTTGATATTTCCTTCGCTGTCCACATGGCGGATCCAGGCCCCGTTGGGGGAGTTCCGGTTGGTGGTGGTCTCCACGTGAGAGATCTTGCCCAGCCATTTGCGCCTGAGGATCTCCTGGGCAACCTGGAAGGCTGCGGTCTGCGGATACTGGTGTCCCAGCTGGAAGACCAGATCGCTGTTTTTCACAGTCTCGTAAGCGGTATAGATTTCTTCCTCCCGGTGGATCAGGCTCTTTTCGCAGTACACATGTTTCCCTGCCTGTATGGCATCGATGGTCATCTGTGCATGGTGGTGGTCAGGAGTGGAGATGATGATCGCATCAATGTTTGGATCGGCGAGCATGTCATGGTAGTGCCTGAATCGTTTAACGGGATGACCGGAGGCAAATTCACCCCCGGTATGAATGTCATGGGCCGCAGTGGCCAGCCCCTGTTCGGCATGGAGATCAAAAACATCACAGATCCCGGTGATGGCTACATTGAGGTTTCCCTCGGTGATCTGAGCATCCAGAGATCCGTCTCCTACGGTCTGGTCAAATCTGGATTTTTCCATGAATCCCAGGGCACTGGCGAGTTGGATACCACGCGATCCGGAGCCTGCAATCCCCAGCCGGATAAGATCACCTCCTGCATGCCTGATGGGCTTGATGGCATTCATCAGGTCCTCCAGTCCAAGTTCGCGGATGATCTCCTCCTGGATATTGTGCTTATCGTCATACGTCGTTTTCCTGAACACCTGGATCCCCAGCGCTCCCAGGATGGGGATGCCGGCCAGGGCCTTCAACATATCTCTCCGGTCGAGCCCGGATTTTGAATCATTTGTCATGGGATGCAGTTTGAGTTCGGTATCTGGGTCGAAGCATATCCAGTCCATAGCGCCTGGACAGTGGATCAAGTGCCATATAGAGCAGGACCACTGCTTCGATCAGGGTTTTATTAACTAACAGATAGTTCCCTTCCACGGGTCCGCCCGCGATTATTCCGATAAACGGGGGACTGAAAAGGTAATAGCAAAGCAGGAGGGCGAATCCGGCCAGGGAGGCCAAGCCGGTGAACAGGCCCAGGATCAGTCCCAGGCCAATGAGAATCAGTCCCCAGGTATTTAGGGTATCTACGGTGCTTAGCACTCCCGGATTGGAGATCATCCATTCGGCGATGCCGGATAAGAAACCCTGCGCGTTTGCCAGGAAGGCCAGGGACGACCATTCGGGGTGGATAAGTTTAAAAAGACCTTCGTAAAGGATGTGCCATCCAATAAGAAAGCGAAGGGCAACGAGAACTCCATGTTGCCATTTCATTTGCCTGGACCGGTATTCCATGTGGAAGCTTATGTTTGGGTGAATACAATCATTCCAAATCTAACGATTCCTTATGGAGAATCAAACTAAATTTTCATAGAAATAAGCGCCCTGGGGACTCTTTAGAATTCAGTTCCTGCAGAATCTTTCCCGTCGAAGTAACCCCTGATAATTCCCCTTTTTGAAGCACGGATAAAAAGAATAATCTCGTCCCGCTCCTTGGAGGCGGGTAGGTTGGCCTCCACAAATTCCATGGCGTCGGAGATATTCAATCCACGCTGGTAGATAATCCGGAAGACTTCCTGGATGGCATAGATGGTTTCGTTGGCATAACCCCTGCGGCGAAGACCGATGGAGTTGATCCCTGTAAATGAAATTGGTTCTCTTCCTGCCATGGCAAAGGGAGGTACATCCTTGCTTACCTTGCTGCCTCCCTGTATCATTACATGGGAGCCGATGCGGACAAACTGGTGGACCAGGCTACCGGGACTTACAATGGCCCAGGAATCCACCTCCACCTCACCTGCCAGACCAGCATAGCTCCCCAGGATCACCCGGTCATGCACCACACAATCGTGGGCAATATGCACGTATGACATGATCAGGCAGTCATTACCCACTACGGTACGATCATTTGCCTTGGTCCCCTTGTTAATGGTTACATACTCACGGATGATGGTATTGTCACCAATCTCTACTGTGGTAATCTCCCCTTTGAATTTCAGGTCCTGAGGATCACCCGAAATCACAGCTCCCGGAAATACCTGGACATTTTTTCCAATCCTGGCTCCGTTCATGATTACAGCATTGGGTCCGATCCAGCTTCCCGAACCGATCTCCACATCCTCGTAAATGGTGGCAAATGCATCTACTTTTACGTTCTCAGCGATTTTCGCTCCGGTATGAATATTTGCCTGTTTACTAATCATCGCTTATATTCTTTACAATCTGTGCCATTAGTTCACCTTCCATCACCAGCTGATTGCCAACAAAAACCTCGGCAAATACAATGGCAATGCCTCGTCGGATCGGCTCCAGCAAATCCACCTTTATGATCAGGGTATCGCCGGGAACCACCTTTCTCTTAAATTTCACCTTATCAATCTTAAGAAAATAGGTAGAATAGTTTTCAGGGTCGGGTACCGTTCCCAGCACCAGGATCCCGCCTACCTGGGCAGCAGCTTCAATCTGCAGCACCCCGGGCATTACAGGCTCTTCAGGAAAATGTCCCGTAAAGAAGGGTTCATTGGTGGTCACGTTTTTAATGCCCACCACCGATTTTTCATCCAGGTGGATCACCTTGTCGACCATCAGGAAGGGGTAGCGGTGGGGCAATCTCCTTTTTACTGCATTGATGTCGATCAGGGGTTCCAGGTTGGGATTATAAACAGGAATTTGTTTTTGAAGTGCTGCCTTTTTCATCACCTGCCTCAGCGCCCTGGCAAACTCATTGTTGCTCTGGTGTCCGGGCCGGGTTGCAATAATTTTTGCCTTAAACCATCTTCCCACCAGCGCCAGATCGCCAACCAGATCCAGTAACTTGTGCCTGGCCGGTTCATTGGGAAAGCGAAGGTCCACATTGTTCAGGATCCCTTCGGGCTGAACGCTGATGTGTGGTTTGTTAAAGAGATCAGCCAGGCGGTCCAGCTCTTTCTGTTCCCACTTCTTGTCCACAATTACGATGGCATTGTCCACATCCCCGCCCTTGATCAGGTTGTTTTTTGCCAGGTATTCCAGTTCATGCAGGAATACAAAGGTGCGACAGGGAGCGATTTCCTCCTTGAAATTAACCAGCTCATCCAGGGAGGCGTACTGGTTGCCCAGCACTATGGAATTGTAATCGATCAATACATTGATACTCTGGACCTTATCGGGGTAGGCAATGATGTGGATTCCGTTCTTTTCATCGTAATACTCCACCTTCTCCTTCAGTATGAAGTATTTGCGGTCGGTGGCCTGGTCAACAGCACCGATCTTATCAATGGCATCTGCAAAATCGCGGGCACTGCCATCCAGGATGGGCGCTTCGGGGCCATCCACCTCCACCAGGACATTGTCAATGCCCATGCCCACAAAAGAAGCCAGCACATGCTCAATGGTTGAGACCCGTGCTCCGTTCTCTTCCAGAACAGTTCCACGTGCCGTTTCCACCACATTTTCGGCCAGTGCATTGATCAGTGGTTGTCCGGGAAGATCGGTTCGTTTAAAAATGTATCCGTGGCTATCGGGTGCAGGAAGGAAGGTCATACTGACTTCCACGCCGGTGTGCAGACCTTTTCCCTTAAATGATATAGGTGCCTTAAGTGTTCTTTGTTTTTCTGACATAAATCGGGGACAAATATATGAAATATAGACGAATCACTTTTTCGCTTATTGTGTGAGGTCTTTCACTTTACGTTCCAGGTCGTTGATCTGCTCGCGTATTTTGGGCAGGTTTCGGAATAGCAAGTAGCTTCGTTGGTAGGGTCCGAACTCAAAAGCCGGCGAGCCCTGGATCACAATGCCCTCCTCCTTAATGTCCTTGGTAATTCCTGACTGTGCGGCAATTTTTACCCCGTTGGCAATTTTAATGTGCCCGATGAGTCCCACCTGTCCGCCGAACATGCAGTTCTTTCCAACTTTGGTTGATCCTGATATGCCGCTCTGGGCAGCGATAACCGTATTTTCGTCCACTTCCACATTGTGCGCAATCATGACCAGGTTATCCAGTTTTACTCCTTTTCTGAGAATGGTAGCGCCCATGGTGGCACGGTCTACAGTGGTATTGGCGCCTATCTCCACATGGTCCTCAATAATTACTTTACCCACCTGAGGGATCTTCTCATAATTGTTTTCCTCGTTGGGTGCAAATCCAAAACCGTCGGCACCAATTACAGCACCGGCATGAATCACACAATTTGCCCCTATCACACAGCCTTCGTATACCTTGACCCCGGGATGGAGAATGGTGCCTTCCCCAATCTTAACATGGTCGCCCACATAAACCTGGGGATAGAGTTGCGCTCCATCGCCTATGGTGGCATTTTCTGAGATAACAGTGAAATCACCCACATAGAGTTCTTTTCCCAGGAGAGCTGAGTCAGAGATGGCAGCCATCTTGCTGATCCCGTTCTTCTTCGGCTTGCTTTGCTCATAGAGCCTCAGCAGGGCCGCAAATGACTCATATGCGTTTTCAACCCTGACAAGCGTGGCGCTGATTTCTTTAGTTGGTATAAAATCAGCATTAACGATTACAATGGATGATTGGGTATCGTAGATATACTTTTCATATTTCGGATTGGCCAGGAAGGAAAGTGTTCCGGGTTTGCCCTCTTCAATTTTGGAGATGTCGCTTACGCTGGCGTCGGGGTTACCTTCGATAGATCCTTTTAAGAATTCAGCAATTAGGGCTGCGGTAAAATTCATTCAGTTCGATTTTATATTAGTTAAACGTGGGTAGCAAAGGAAATATTTACGTACGGTTTTAGAGAGTACCGAGATATTCAGGATATCTGAGGCCTCAGCTATATCCCGGGTACTCCCATTTTTATCCATAATGCTTATACGATCGTCCATATCACTGTATGCAAAGTTGCTGACGCTGTCCGATACCACAAGGTATTCGACCTCCCGGGGTGATATGGAGAGCTGCTCTGCCACATGACCCCTGATCTCTGCTACGCGTTCAGCCGGGAAGGGCTGGTTATCCAATTCCACCGATAACAGCTTCCGGCTGACCAGTCCGTTCGCTAACATAGACAATATCTTATCAGAATTGTTGCACCAAACCTTGGCCGAAGCAAGGATATCATCGTCATCCAGCAGGGCAAACTGTTCCAGGGAGACCCGATTTTGCCCCTTAAGAAAGTAAGCCAGGGCCGGAGTGGCGAAGAGCTCCACACCCTCGGAGCTAAGGTCCTGTGCTCTTCTCAACATCATCACCAGGAGCTGTTCAGAGGCGACTACGGTGCGGTGCAGGTAAACCTGCCAGTACATTAGTCTGCGTGCAATCAGGAACTTTTCAATGGAGTAAATTCCTTTTTCTTCCACCACCAGCTGGTCGTTCAATACATTAAGCATCTTGATAATCCGGTCCGATCCGATAACTCCCTCGGTGACCCCTGTGAAAAAACTGTCACGCCTCAGGTAATCCAGGCGGTCCATGTCGAGCTGACTTGAAACAAGCTGGTGCAGGAATTTTTTAGGGTATCGGTTCCTGAAAATTTCAATGGCCATGCTTAGTTTTCCCCCGAACTCATCATTGAGTTGTTCCATAAACTTCAGGCTGATCTCCTCATGCTTGGTATTTTTGATCAGGCTGTGTTCCAGGGAATGTGAGAAAGGTCCGTGTCCGATATCATGCAGCAGAATGGCTATGGTCACCGCCCTGGCCTCTTTTTCGCTGATGTGGTGACCTTTGGAGCGGATCACTTCGATGGCAAGCCCCATCAGGTGCATAGCTCCTATAGCATGCTGAAAACGGGTGTGATTGGCTCCCGGGTAGACAAAATGGGTGAGTCCCAGCTGCCTGATTCTACGCAGACGCTGGAAAAGAGGGTGCTCAATCAGGTCAAATACCGTATCGTATGGAATTTTTATAAATCCATAGACCGGATCATTGATGATTTTCAGCTTATTGGTGGAAGAAATGTTCCCCATATGGGTTCTTTGTGGCACAAAATTATGTTTTTATTGCCATAATCGGGTTTGTATCAGCGAAAAAACGATCTGTTTTTTGCAAATTTCATGATTATTTGTACTTTTGCGCTGTCGTTAGGAGAGATTTGTTCTGGGGGGCTTTTGTCCCCTATTTTATTACGCGAAAAAATGATTACGACTGAGAGTATAACAGAGCTGATTGAACAACACATTGAGGGGAGTGATATTTTCCTTGTGGAGGTTTTGGTAAAACCCGGGAATGCCATCATGGTTCATGTGGACACACCTGAAGGGATTTCCATTGATGAGTGTGTAAAAATCAGCCGCTTTGTAAATGAGTCACTTGACCGCGATTTGGAGGACTATTCCCTCGAGGTGTCGTCTCCGGGTTTGGGAGGCGCCTTCAGGGTAAAGCAACAATATGAAAAGAATTTAGGTCGTAATATCGAAGTGCTCTATACCGATGGAATAAAGGTAAAGGGTAAACTGGAATCGGTTTCAGATACTGGAATCATTCTAAAGGTAAATGGAGACGACGAGGAGATAGGTTTTGAAGAGATCAAAACAGCAAAAGCAATAATATCATTTAATTGATTCAACAGTGTAGCAATGGAAAATCTTAATTTGATAGAGACATTTTCCGAATTTAAGGAATTAAAGAACATCGACCGTGTGACCATGATGAGCGTCCTTGAGGATGTATTCAGGGGTATGCTTCTGAAGAAATACGGAACCGATGAGAATTTTGATATCATTATCAATATTGATAAGGGTGACTTCGAGATCTGGAGGAATCGTGAGGTTGTTGAGGATGATCAACTGGAAGAGCCAGCACTGCAGATTACCCTGACCAAGGCCAAGGAGATTGATGAAGACTATGAGGTTGGTGAAGAGGTAACCGATGAAGTAAAACTGGGTGACTTTGGAAGACGTGCCATCCTGGCTCTGCGCCAGAACCTCTCCGCAAGAATCATGGAGCTGGAGAAAAATCATCTGTACAACAAATATAAGGACCGGATTGGGGATGTGGTTACCGGTGAGGTATACCAGGTTTGGAAAAGAGAGATCCTGATTCTTGATGATGAAGGCAATGAACTGATCCTGCCCAAGACCGAGCAGATCCCTTCAGACTATTTCCGTAAAGGTGATACCATCCGTGCGGTTGTGGTTAAGGTGGATATGCGCAATGCCAATCCGCTGATTATTCTTTCCAGGACCTCCCCGGTATTCCTGGAGCGTCTGTTTGAACTGGAGGTTCCTGAAATATTCGACGGACTGATTACCATTAAGAATATCGTCAGGGTTCCTGGTGAAAGAGCGAAAGTGGCCGTGGAGTCTTACGATGAACGTATTGATCCGGTTGGAGCCTGTGTTGGAATGAAAGGATCCCGTATCCATGGCATAGTCAGGGAGCTTAAGAATGAAAACATCGATGTAATCAACTATACAAACAACATCCAGTTATTTATTACACGGGCTCTGAGTCCGGCCAAGATCACTTCCATCAAACTGGATGAGGAGGAAAAAAGGGCAGAAGTATACCTTCAGCCCAAGGAGGTCTCCCTGGCCATTGGCAAGGGTGGGCTGAATATCAAACTGGCAAGTCAGCTCTCAGGTTATGAGATTGATGTATATCGTGAAACTGACGAGGATGATGAGGATGTGAACCTCGAGGAATTTGCTGATGAAATTGAAAGCTGGGTTCTGGATGAATTGAAGGCAATCGGATGTGATACCGCCAAATCGGTACTGAACCTAAGCGTAGAAGACCTGGTCAAAAGGACCGACCTGGAAGAGGAGACCATCAAGGACCTGGTCAATGTGCTTAAAGCAGAATTTGAATAAAATTATATGGCTGAAAGAAAGGCAACAAGACTTAGCAAGGCTGCCAGGGAGTTTAACGTGGGGATATCTACCATCGTTGAATTTCTTGGAAAGAAGGGACATGAGATCGATTCCAATCCAAACAGCAAGTTGGATCCGGATCTGTATGAGCTCCTGCAGGAGGAGTATAGTACAGATTTGAATGTAAAGAAGGAATCAGAGAAGCTGACCCTGAAAAACCTTAGAGAGAGGCAGGAGTCACTCTCACTGGATGATGTTGTTGAACCAGCCGAGCAGGAGGAATCCGAAGAATTGATTATCACCGATCATACTGCTTCTGCTGGTGATACAGCTGCGACTGAAGTTGAAAAAGAGGCACCGGTGGTTGAAAAAGAGGTACCACAGCCTGAAGCGGAGAAAGCAATTCCGGAAACCGCTGCTGATAGCCCCGTGGTAAAGAAGGAGAAGAAGGTTGAGAAGAAAGAAGAACCCCAGGCCAAGGATCTGAGCGAAGAGAAAGAAGCCGATGATAGCACCAAGGCAGAGACGCAAAAGGCCGAAGTGGCAGAAGGCGGACCCAGGGTTGTGGGAAAAATCGACCTGGAGTCCATGAATCAGAAGACCCGTCCCAGCAAGAAATCCAAAGCCAGGAGTGAAGAGGCCGATAGCAAGGACGAGGAAAAGAAAAAGACTGCTACTAAGGCAAAAGCTGTTGAGGAGCCTGCTGAAACAGAAGAAAAACCTGAAGTCAAGGAAGTTCCCGAAACCAAAATTGAAGAGCCGGTTGCTGAAGAGGCTGAAGTTCCTGCCGAAACAAGTCCGGATGCAGAGGAGAAGAGTCTTGATAAGGAGAAGAAAGAAGAGACGAACATGATCCACACCCGGGTGGAGAGATTAACCGGCCCGACCGTGGTAGGCAAGATTGAGCTTCCGAAAAAGAGAGAGCCCAAGAAAAAGCCGGTAGCTTCCAGTAAGGATGCCCAGACCCTCGATCAAAAGAAAAAGCGGAAACGAATCCAGAAGGAGACCGGTCCGGTTGATATTGACAGGCAGAACAAGGCAAGCGCTGCAAGAGACAAGGGAGGGAAGAAGAGAAAGCGTGCTACCAGGCCGGAGGTTAATGAAGAGGATGTTCAGAAGCAGATCAAGGATACGCTGGCTAAACTGACCAACAAAGGATCCAAATCAAAGACATCTAAGTACAGGCGTGAAAAACGTGATGCTGTACAGGCCAAACTACAGGAAGAGAGTGATTTGCTTGAGGAAAGAATGAATGTTCTTCAGGTAACTGAGTTTGTTTCTGTGAACGAACTGGCCAATATGATGAATGTGCCACCCACTCAGGTGATCCAGACATGCATGAACCTGGGGCTCTTTGTGTCTATTAATCAGCGTCTTGATGCAGAGACCATGTCTCTGGTTGCTGATGAGTTTGATTTCAAGGTGGAGTTCGTTAGTGTGGATCTGGTTGCATCCATCCAGGAAGAAGAGGATTTACCCGAAGACCTGGAACCAAGATCTCCCATTGTGACTGTAATGGGGCATGTGGATCATGGAAAAACCAAATTGCTGGATGTGGTGCGTGATGCCGATGTAATAGCCGGTGAAGCCGGTGGTATTACGCAGCATATCGGGGCCTACAGTGTTAAACTGGAAGATGGCCGGAAGATCACCTTCCTTGATACGCCGGGTCACGAAGCGTTTACAGCTATGCGGGCACGGGGTGCCCAGATTACCGATGTGGCTATTATTGTGGTTGCAGCGGACGACGGGGTGAAACCTCAGACTGTGGAAGCCATAAACCATGCGGCGGCAGCAGGTGTTCCCATTGTTTTCGCCATCAATAAGATCGATTTGCCCGCAGCCAATCCTGAAAAGATCAAGGATGAACTTGCACAGATGAATTATATGGTAGAGGACTGGGGTGGAAAATACCAGAGCCAGGAAATCTCGGCCAAAGGAAATGTAAATATTGAAGAGCTCCTTGAGAAGGTGCTTCTGGAAGCCGAACTTTTGGATTTGAAGGCCAATCCCAAAAAAGCTGCCCGTGGTACCGTTATTGAATCTACCCTCGACCGGGGAAGGGGCAATGTTGCTACCATCCTGGTGGAGTCCGGAACACTGGAGATCGGAGATGTATTGCTGGCAGGCCAGCATTACGGACACGTAAAAGCAATGTTCAACGAGCGCGGCAAAAAAATCAAAGAGGCCGGTCCATCCACACCCGCCCTGGTTCTTGGACTGAATGGTGCTCCGCAGGCTGGAGAGAGTTTCAATGTGATGGATACCGATAAGGAGGCCAAGGAGATTGCCAACAAACGTGAGCAATTGCAGCGTGAGCAGGAGCTAAGGACCACCAAGCATCTTACACTGGACGAAATTGGACGCCGGATTGCCCTTGGCAGCTTCCAGGAACTGAATGTGATCGTGAAAGGTGATGTGGATGGTTCCATCGAGGCTCTCTCAGACTCGCTTATTAAACTGAGCACCGAGGAGATCCAGGTAAATATTAAACACAAGGCCGTTGGACAGATCTCGGAGTCGGATATCCTGCTGGCAGCAGCATCAAATGCCATCGTGATCGGCTTCCAGGTGAGACCATCGCTCAGTGCCAGAAAGCTGGCAGAGAAAGAGCAGATTGATATTCGTCTCTATTCCATTATCTACGATGCCATTGAAGAGGTGAAGGCAGCCATGGAGGGCATGCTTACCCCGGAAATCAAAGAAGATATCATCGGAACCCTGGAGATTCTGGAAACATTCAAGATCAACAAAGTTGGAACCATTGCAGGCTGTATCGTCAGGGAAGGTAAGATCAGGCGGACCTCCAAGGTACGGCTTATCCGCGACGGTATTGTTATATACAGTGGAGAACTGGGTTCACTGAAGCGTTTCAAGGACGAGGCCAAAGAGGTGGTTTCGGGTCTTGAGTGCGGACTTAACATCGAGAATTTCAACGATATTAAGGTAGGCGACATGGTTGAAGCCTACGAAGAAACAGAGATGAAGAAAACTCTCTAAGAGTCGCTGAAAACTCTCTAAGAATCGCTTTCGATTTTATTTTATATTGCATACCAAAAGCAAGGGTATGTATGAATACATCGAGGGAGAATTTGTTGAGAAGAGTCCGACTCATTTGATTGTTCAGGCAGGCCACCTGGCCTACTACATTCACATTTCAGTTTTTACGTACAGCCAGATCAGCAATCTGCATAAGGGAAAGATCTACCTCCACTTTGTGGTCAGGGAAGATGCGCAGATTTTATATGGTTTTGGCAGTCGGGAGGAGCGCGAAATTTTCAGAATGCTTATTTCAGTTTCCGGGGTGGGGGCCAATACGGCCCGCCTGATCCTCTCTTCCCTTTCTCCTGAGGAGATAAGCCAGGCCATCCTGGCCGGGAATGTCTCTCTTTTACAGGGAATAAAGGGGATCGGAGCAAAATCTGCCCAACGGATCATAGTCGATCTGAAAGATAAGGTCGGGAAAGGTGCTGGAATTGATGAATTATTCTTTTCACAAGACAATACAAGCCGCGAAGAAGCGTTATCTGCTTTAGTAGCACTGGGTTTTCCAAAGAAAACCGTAGATAAGATTCTGACCCGTATTTTATCAGAGCAGCCCGAACTTTCTGTTGAGGAGGTAGTGAAGGCTGCCTTGAAGTATATGTAGTGAACCAGCGGTATAACCACATATTCCTGATTGTCATTGGATTCTTGCTGGCTGTAGGAGCCAATGCCCAGGATTCAACGCTGCATTATCCCTTCTCCGACCAGGGTTCATATCCCTTATCAACGTCGGGGCAAAGTTCCCCGCTCTATCTGCAAAATCCATCCAACATCCAGTCGAAGGTTATTTATGATCCCCTGACAGGAAAATACGTGTTCACCGAAACCATCGGTAGCTGGAACTACAGGAATCCTACAACCATGACCTTGGGTGAATATGGTGCATTTGATCTGAACCAACAGGTGAATGAATACTGGCGCCTGAAAGCAAGTGGAACCTCCCTGGAACAACAACTCTCATTTATTCCACCTATCCAGGTGGGTGGAGAGGCATTTGATAAGGTGTTCGGATCCAATATAATCAGTATTGTTCCTACCGGTTCTGCCGAATTGATATTTGGATTTAACCTTTCAAAACAGGATAATCCCAATATCAGCGAGCAGCTCAGATCTGTGCCCTCCTTTACCTTTGATGAAAAAATCATCATGAATGTGGCAGGTACCATTGGTACCAAGTTTGCCATGGATATCAGCTACAATACGGAAGCCACCTTTGATTTTGAGAATCAGACCAAGCTGGAGTATACAGGGGAGGAAGATGAGATAATCAAGAAGATTGAGGCGGGGAACGTAAATTTCTCATTGCCGGGATCTCTGATCACCGGGAGCCAGAGTCTCTTTGGATTAAAGGCGGATTTGCAATTTGGTAAACTAACCGTATCCACTGTATTTTCTCAGCAGAGGGGCGAATCGTCGGTAATCAATGTGCAGGGAGGTGCACAACTGCAGGATTACTCTGTGACAGTGGATGACTATGATGTCAACAAGCACTACTTTCTTTCGGAATACTTCCGGGAGAACTACAACAATGCCTTGTCACGTCTGCCGGTGATAAGCTCCGACGTTGCCGTCACACGTATTGAAGTCTGGGTAACCAATAAGACCACCAATTTCGAGAACTCCAGGAATATTGTGGCCGTTAATGATCTGGCGGAGCCCTATCCCGTTTTTTTCGACCGTGATCCTGCTCAGCAGGGAAACTATCCCAGGAATCCGCTGAACGATGCCTACCAGGAGCTCACCACAAGCTATTCGGAGATCAGGGATATCAAAAATGTTACCAGTGTGCTGGAGGGAGCAGGTATGGTCCTGGGAACAGATTATGAAAAGATTGAGAATGCCAGGCTACTGTCCCCAAGGGAATACACATTCAATTCGAAGCTGGGTTATATTTCTCTGAATACGGCCCTGAATACCGATGAGATCCTGGCTGTTGCTTATGAATACACTTACAGGGGACAGACTTTTAAGGTGGGTGAACTCTCCGAGTCCAGCGGGATCAGTGCTCCATCGTCGCTGATGATGAAACTGATCAAGCCCACTAATTTTACTCCCAGGAGCTACACCTGGGACCTGATGATGAAAAACGTCTACGCGCTTGGAGCCTATCAGGTGAGCCCGGATGATTTTTCCCTTGATGTACTTTACCGCGACGATAAAACGGGGAACAATGTAAACTATTTACCCGGAGGTGATCTGGATAAAACGATCCTCATCAGCTTGCTGAACCTGGACAACATGAACTCCCAGCTGGATCCTTATCCTGATGGTATTTTTGACTATATGGAAGGGATCACTATCTATTCCTCAAACGGGAGGGTCTTCTTCCCCTTACTTGAACCTTTCGGGTCCGACCTGGCAAAGATTCTGACCGACAGCCTGGGTGCTGAAGAGGCAGAGGCAGCCATTGAAAAGTATGTTTACCAGGAGATTTATGACTCTACCAAGACCAAGGCCCAGCAGATTGCGGAAAAGAACAAGTTCCTGATCGAAGGGCAGTATTCTTCTTCCAACAGCTCGGAGATCATGCTGAATGCCATGAATGTTCCCCAGGGATCGGTAAAAGTAACAGCCGGCGGACGGGAGTTGGTGGAGGGTAGTGACTATACGGTCGATTATATGCTGGGCAGGGTCACCATCATCAACCAGGGAATTCTTGAATCGGGAACTCCCATTCGAATTTCTCTGGAAAACCAGAGTCTGTTCAATTTCCAGACCAAAACACTGATAGGAACCCATCTCGACTACAGGATCTCAGACAAATTCAACCTGGGGGCCACCGTTATGCATCTTACAGAAAGACCCCTGACCCAGAAGGTGAATATTGGAGATGAGCCCATTTCCAATACCATCTGGGGACTTAACGGAAATTATAGCACCGAGTCCCAGTGGATCACCAACCTGGTGGATAAGCTGCCCTTCCTGGAGACCAAGGCACCCTCCTCCTTTACCGTGGTTGGAGAGTTTGCACAACTGGTGCCGGGAACATCCAAAGCGATTGGTGAAAACGGGAATGCATATATTGACGATTTTGAAGGCAGTGAAACATCCATGGACCTGAAGCAGTTCTCCTCCTGGAAACTGGCCAGTACACCCAGGGGCTTTTTCCCGGAATCTGATTATAATAACAACAGGGCCTATGGGTACAACCGCGCCTTACTGTCGTGGTACCACATCGATCCTCTTTTTCTTAATCCCGATTCCCGGACACCCGATTATATGAAGAATGACCCTGATTATATGTCCAGTGCCTATGTATACGAGGTGTATGAGCAGGATATTTTTCCATTTAAGGAGAATCCAAATGGGATCCCCACCCGGATCTCCGTATTGAACCTGTCCTTTTATCCCGAAGAACGGGGCCCCTATAACTACGATTATCAGAGAATCGGACTTAACGGAAACCTGCTTGCACCCCGGGAGCGTTGGGGAGGTATCATGCGAGAGGTTTACTCTACCGATTTTGAACAGGCCAATGTGGAGTTTATAGAGTTCTGGCTTATGGATCCCTTTGCTGAAATGCAGGACCACAGTGGTGGGGAGCTGTATTTTAACCTGGGGAATATCTCCGAGGATGTATTAAAGGACTCCAGGAAGGTATTCGAGAACGGATTACCCACTTCGGCGGAAGTTGAAAAGGTAGATACAACTGTATGGGGCCGTATTCCCCTGACACAGTCACTGGTACAGGGTTTCAGTGCAGGAGACGAGACCCGGAAATACCAGGATGTGGGACTGGATGGCCTGTCGTCTATATACTCTATGGATGAAGAATCCTTCTTTTCCCAGGAGCCGGATGACTATCTGCGCCAGATTGATGAGCTCTATAATGCAGGCCAGCTGAGCCAGGAAGCAAGAGATGCCATCTTTGCCGATCCCTCATCGGACGATTATATGTACTACCGCAGTACTGCCTATGATGCTGCCCGTGAGGGTATAATAAGCCGCTATAAAAAATACAATAACCATGAGGGGAATTCGCCCAGCGACGTAGATAACCAGGAGTCTTACCCTACCTCGGGAACCTCTCTTCCCGATATTGAGGATATCAACCGCGACAATACCCTTAGTGAAGGAGAAAGCTACTATTCCTATCGGGTAGATATCAACAAAAATGCTTTTGAGGTGGGACAAAACCATATCGTGGATAAGGTGGTCGATAAGGTTACTTACGAGAATGGGGAATCAGCTGATGTCACATGGTATCAGTTCAGGATACCCATATTCGATTATGATGATATTGAAGGGGATATCTCCGATTTTAAAACCATCCGCTTCATGCGGATGTTTATGACAGGATTTGAGGATACCACCTTTCTTCGCTTTGCCAGGCTTGATCTGGTTCGGGAGGAGTGGAGACGCTACCAGTATCCCTTAGTTCAGGGAGGTGAAGACTGGACCGGGGTTGAGCCTCCCCTGGGTGCGCTTGCCATATCAGCAGTAAATATTGAAGAAAACTCGGGTAAAGAACCAGTTAACTATGTGCTCCCTCCTGGATTTGACCGTCAGATTGATCCCATGCAGCCACAGCTCCGGCAGCTGAATGAGCAATCCATTGTCTTAAGGGTGGAAGAGTTGGCAGATGGTGATGCCAGGGCCGCGTATAAAAATACCCAGCTGGATATGCGTCAGTATAAAAAACTCAACATGGAGGCACATGCGGAGGCCATCACAGGGGAGTTCCTGGAAAATAATGAGCTGGTGGCCTTTATCAGGCTGGGGACAGATTATAAGGATAACTACTATGAATACGAAGTCCCACTGGAGCTTACTCCTCCCGGGCGGTATGACAACGATAGCGAAAGTGACCGACGGATTGTATGGCCCGGTAGCAATCAATTTGAAGTGGTGCTGGACGATTTCAAGGAGTTGAAACAAGCCAGGAACAAATCCATGAGTGATCCGGAAAGCGATGTGGCCATTTCTTCTGTTTATTCGGAGATTGACGAAAAGGGAAATCGCATATCGGTTACCGGAAACCCGAATCTGAGTAGTGTTCGTACCATTATGATCGGGGTCCGTAATCCCAAATCCGGAAATAATCCTTATGGTCCGGATGATGGATTGCCCAAGTCGGGTGAGATCTGGTTAAATGAGCTGCGATTGACCGATTTCAATGAACATGGTGGTTGGGCAGCCAACGGAAGGGCCACATTGAAACTGGCCGACTTTGGAAATGTCACCTTCGCCGGGAACACCAGTCAGCCCGGCTTTGGAAGCATAGAACAAAAGATTCAGGAACGGCAGCTCGAGCAGATTATCCAATATGATATCTCCTCCAATCTCCAGATGGGTAAATTCTTTAAACAGGAGAGTGGTGTCAATATTCCTGTCTTTGCCTCTTACTCCAAAGCCATTGTAAATCCCGAGTACAATCCGCTCGATCCCGATGTGACCATGAAAGAGGCCATGAAAGAGGCAGAGACTGAAGCAGAAAAGGATTCGATAATCCGCAATGCAAGGGATGTTGTGGAACGTAAAGCATTTGCAGTTACCAATGTGAGGATGAATAAAGCGGGAACCAAGAAACGCTTCTACAGCCTTTCCAACTGGTCCACTTCCTTCTCCATGAACGAGATGCAGAGCCAGAATCCCAATCTCAATTACTACAATACCAGCAAGGTCAGGGGGAACCTCTCTTATAACTTCAATACCAGGCCCAGGAATGTACAGCCATTTAAAACAGTCAAGTGGATGAATTCGGAGTGGCTGCGGCTGATCAAAGATTTCAATTTTAACTATACACCATCCAGGATTTCATTCCGAACGGATATGGACCGCTACTACCTGGAGAAGGAGGTCAGGAATATTAATAATCCGGACTACTATGTAAAACCCACCTTTAAGAAGGATTTTTACTGGAACCGCTTTTTTGATTTGAAATTTGATCTTACCAGGAACCTGCGCTTTGATTTTTCCTCCACTAACAACGCAAGGATCGATGAGCCGGAGGGCCGTTATAAGTATGATTATGAATGGGATGCCCTTCGGGATACCATCCTGAACCTTGGACGTTCCACCAGTTATTTCCACCAGTTTAATGTTTCATATACCGTTCCAATCAACAAAATCCCCATACTCGACTGGACCTCTCTCAATGCCCGCTACGGGGGGACCTATGGCTGGGATGTGGGTCCCATTATTCCGGACGATCCCATATACGGTCCCATCAATCTTGGGAATACCATAAAGAACTCAAATACCATCCAGCTGAACGGACAGTTGAATTTCCTGAACCTCTACAACAAAGTTCCCTACCTGAAGGATATCAATGCCAAATACCGCAATGGGCAAACCAGGGCCAGGGAGTCCAAAACCCGGATCAAGACAAGAGTATATGAAGATGAAAATATCTATCTGCGGGAGGGAAGGGCCAGGTATGTGGTCCACAACCTGAAGACGGAAGATGTCGTGGTTGAAGTATTTGATGAAAATATGCAGCCTGTGGAGGTGGAGACAGAGATTCTCAGTAATACCCGGGTCAGGGTAACTTCTGGAAAAGCTATCCGCAATGCCTCGGTGAAAGTAACAGGTACTATAGAGAAGGGGGAGAGTCCCTTTATTTTTATTGCAGAAGGCACTGTGAGGATCCTGATGAGCATCCGTACCCTGAACCTGACCTATTCGACCAGTGGAGGAACCCTGCAGCCCGGATATGTTCATGGGGTGGACCGCTTCGGTTTCGGAACCCACACGGTCAATGGACAGATGGAACCGGGATGGGGATTCATAACAGGGTGGCAGGACCAGGATTATGCCCTGAACGCTTTTGACAGGGGGTCGCTCACCACCGACCAGATTCTCAATGAACCCTATGCCATGAACCATACCGAGCGCTTTACCGCCCGGATGAGTATTGAACCATTTAATGGCTTGAAAATTGATCTGACATCCAACCGGATGTACTCTTATAACTATTCGGAATACTTCACGGCCAATGCAGACGGTTCTCTTCCTCCCGATTCTGCACGGGGAAAACTATATGGCGGAAACTTCAGCATGTCGGTGATTACACTGAAGACTGCCTTTGAGAAAATTGATGATAATGTGGAATCTTCCCAGTCTTTCGACCTGTTGAAGAATGAGTACAGGCAGACCATATCGCAACGCCTGGGCAGGGAATATACCGATGAAACCGGGGAAGTTTTGCCTCCCGATAGTGCCAATGCCGGTTATGTGACGGGATACGGACCCACCTCTCAGGAAGTCCTTATTCCTGCCTTCCTGGCCGCGTATGGAGGAGGGTCGCCCGACAATGTATCCATGAAGGTTATTAAAACCATTTGGGAGATGATGCCTAACTGGCAGGTCCGATTCGACGGATTGGGTAAGATTGAGGCTTTGCAGAGGGTTGTCAATTCTATAGTGATGGATCACTCCTACCGCTCAACCTATAGCGTGGGATCCTTTACCAACAATCCTTTTTACATGGTTGATACCATCAGCGGGGTGCCCATAGCTTACGATCTGCAGGGAAACTTCATGGTGGAACAGAATGTCAATACCATAAGTGTCAATGAAAATTTCAGCCCCTTTCTCGGTATAAATATGGACTGGAAAAACAGCCTGACCACCCGCATTGAGTACAAGCGGGCCAGAACAGTGGCCATGAATATGGCCAACACCCAGGTAAATGAAGTAAACAGCGAAGAGTATATAATCGGGGCCGGTTATCGCTTCAATGAGGTTCCCCTGGTAATTAATCAAAGGAATCTTTCAAGCGACCTGAATATAAGGCTCGATTTCTCCATGCGAAACAACCGGACGGTGATCCGGAAACTGGAGGATCTTTCGGGTAGTGAAATCACGGCAGGTCAGACTATTTTCAGTTTAAAAGCTTCAGCCGATTATATGTTGAGTGATAAGTTCATTCTTCGCCTTTTCTATGATCAAAGACTTACAACGCCATATATATCAAATAGTTATCCAAATGCAAACTACAATGTCGGCTTCAGCATGACCTTTACATTGTAATTTAGCCATGGATATTTTTATGATTTTTAACAGGTAGAATTTCCTCAGGAATGTATTACATTTGGGTAACCATTAACGATTAACTAATTATGAGCGTTCCTGCAGATCTTAAGTACACCGCCGAGCACGAATGGATTCGTGTGGAAGGTGAAGAAGTTGTGGTTGGAGTGACCGATTTTGCCCAGGGTGAACTGGGAGATGTGGTATTTATCGAAATAGAGACCGAAGGTGAAACCCTTTCCAAGGGAGAGACCTTTGGGACTATTGAAGCAGTGAAAACCGTTTCGGATCTCTACATGCCTTTGGATGGCGAGGTGCTTGAAGTTAACCCTGCTCTGGAGGATACCCCTGAACTGGTTAATTCAGAGCCTTTTGAAGGAGGATGGATGATCAGGATAAAAATGAGCTCTTCCTCACAATTGGACGATTTGATGTCGGCCGATGAATACAATGCATTAATCGGCTAGGACGCTTTTTCTCTGATTTTCGGCAGGGTTTTTGCAACTGATCAAGTATCAGACTACCTGGAAAATGAGAAAAGTCTACTTTCTGCCGGTTCTACTCCTGCTCTTCTGGTCCTGTACAGCGCCCAGGGTAGTCACCACGATTATCCCGGAAGCTCCCGAGGGCCATTTTGCCCTGGGCCGGGAATATATCACCCTGGAGAGTGATCAGATTGTAGTGGAACTGGGCTATGATGGTATTCAGGGGGCTAACCTGATCTTCGATTTTGTGGTACACAATTCCGGTGCAGAAAGCCTGTCTGTCCTGCCAGGCGATTTCTATTATCTGGTGCTCGATAGTGCCAATGCCAATGCTGCTCCCCATACACCCTGGATGTCGGTGCATCCAGATAAAGTGCTGATGAGCTACGATTCTACATTGGAGGATAGGGAAAAGGAAAAGAGCATGAATACCTTCCTGGGAATCCTTCAGGCCAGTGTTGATATACTATTCTATGCTTCAGGCTTTGCAGCCACAGAGAACCCGGGTTATATTGTCGATGCAGTATTCCAGACGGCAGGTACAGCCGATCAGATTATCACACAGGATAAGATGATAAAAGGTGATATGGAAATGATCAGTGAAGAGAAAGAGCTGGTTAAAGAGGAGATTTTCAGGTCGTGCGAAGTTCCTCCGGGGAAAGTAAGCAGTGGCTATGTTTACTTCCCCTTACATGAGAACACGGCCTATTACATGTTCTGTTTTCCCATAGAGAACCAGCTTTTCCAGTTTGTATACAAGCAGCAAAAAGAACTTGTTTATTAATTTGAGCCGTTCAGATCCTCAGGTGATTCATCTTTCCCACCCATTTTTGTCTTCCCTGCAAGCAGTGGATTAGTAGAAATATCTTTGTATAATTCCCTGTTACGAGCCACATCGATAGCCAGGTAAATGGCATTTCTGAAAGAGGTGGCAGATGCCATATTCTTGCCAGCCAGTTCATAGGCTGTTCCATGGGCCGGACTGGTCCTGACCACCGGCAGGCCTGCAGTATAGTTAACACCACTTTCCATGCTAAGCGACTTAAAAGGGGCAAGTCCCTGATCGTGATACATGGCCAGAACCGCATCAAAGCGACTGAACTGACCCGCACCAAAAAAGCCATCGGCCGCATAGGGTCCAAAAGCCATAATACCCAGCTTTTTTGCTTCCTGGATGGCCGGGGTAATCACCTTCTGCTCTTCGCTGCCCAGCAGTCCGTCATCGCCGGCATGGGGATTGAGTCCCAGGACAGCAATTCGGGGATTTCTGATCCCAAAGTCCACCAGCAGGGAGCTCGAAAGGATTTTAAGTTTTTCCACAACCAGCTCCCTGGTAATCATGGAGCTTAATGCCGCAATGGGAACATGCCCGGCAACCAGTCCCACTTTTAAAAGATCACTAACCATCAGCATCATCACCTCATCGACTCTGAAACGGGCCTGAAGGTATTCTGTGTGTCCACTGTAATTGAAATCTGAGTGCTGGATATTCTGCTTGTTGACCGGTCCTGTGACCAGGGCATCAATTTTACCAGCTTCCAGGGCGTCAGTGGCCGCCTTCAAGGCTTTAAAGGAATCAATTCCTGCACTTTCAGTGGATTTGCCAAGTTCCACACGGATGTTCTCATCCACACAGTTAATAATATAGGATTTATTTCCCCTGGCCTCGTCCGGCGAATTGATCCCCGTGGGAGTAAAGTCCTCAATGTTAAGGGCCTTCCGGTGATAGGCTGCTACTTTGGGTGAACCATAAATGATGGGTGTACAGATTTCATTAATGCGGCTGTCCATAAGGGTTTTAATAATTACCTCATAGCTGATACCGTTAATGTCACCGTGGGATATACCTATTTTGAGTTTTTCTTTCATGAATTCAAGAGATTATAAGGACCGGTCAAGGAAATAGTTATAGAGGATTCTGACACCAACACCACTGCCTCCTTTTCCCCTGTAATTGAACCTTACCTTGTTGAATGAGGGTCCGGCAATATCCAGGTGGATATATGGATAATCGGTAAAGTGTTCCAGGAATTTTCCGGCTGTGATGGCACCCCCATACTTACCTCCAATGTTTCTCAGATCTGCAATTTCTGATTTAAGTTGTTCCTTGTACTCATCCCAGAATGGAAATTCAGCCACCTTCTCGGAGGTATATTCACCACTTGCTTTAAGATTTTCCATGACCTCACGACTGGCATTTCCCATGCCAACCATGCCATACTTATCAATGGCCATATGTGCTGAACCGGTCAGGGTAGAAAGTTCAATGACCAGCTCGGGATCATACTGTTGCGCATAACTGAGTGCATCGGCAAGGATCATGCGGCCCTCTGCGTCTGTATTCAGCACTTCAACAGTTGTGCCATCATACATGGTGATTACATCGCCCGGAACATAGGCATTGCCATCGGGCCTGTTATCTGTTGCGGGGACCAGTCCCACCACCCACAGGGGAAGCTGGTTTTTTGCCAGGGCATAAAATGCACCCGCTACAGCAGCGGCCCCACCCATATCACATTTCATGTAATCCATGGAGTCGTGGGTAGGTTTCAGGCTCAGCCCCCCGGTATCATAAACAACCCCTTTCCCCACCAGCACAATGGGGCGATCATTCACTGCATTCTCTGGCTTCCAGGTAAGAATGGAGAAGGTTGGGGGATCTATGCTTCCCTTATTAACAGCCAGTAATCCGCCCATTTTCAGAGATTCGATCTTCTTTTTATTAAACACTTCCACGGAAAATCCGGAAGTCTGGCCCATTTTTTCGATCTCAGCCGATAGCTGCCCGGCGGTCAGGAAAGAGAGAGGCTCATTCACCAGGTCACGGGCCAGATAAACAGCCTGAACCAGGTGAGCCAGTTTATTAACATGATCTTCGGTGAGTTCTTCATCCTGAAGGAGCAATTCATTCAGGGAATGTGCCTTGGCGCGATCTTCTGAAAGGTATTTCAGGAATTGGTAATTGGTCAGGGCCAAACCTTCAGCAAAGGCAATACACTCCTCAGGATCTATCCCTCCATTGATCACAGTGAGCGAACTTACTTCGTGGTCGATAAGTAAGGGATGGATTTCAAATCCCGCTTTTCTGGCGTTTTCAAGGCGATTGGCAAGGGGTGCATCCTTTTGCTCAAGGCTCCTGAATATTACCAGGTGGTCCAGGCGGTTCAACATGGCCATATTTTTCTCCCCGGCCAGCCTGTTCCCGATATATTCCTGCTCTTCAGGATCCGGGATATAGGCATCCGGCGCCTGGTCTTTTCTGATCAGTATGATCCTGCTTCCTTGAAGATCTTTGTCCTTCGACTTATTAATTTTCATCTCTAACTTTTTTAGCTGCAGGTAAAGTAAATGTAAACCTTGAACCCACATTTGTCTCACTCTCAATATCCAGGGTTCCCTTGTTTTTGTCAAGCAGGTCCTTCACCAGTTGCAATCCGAGTCCGGTTCCGATTTCCAGATCGGTTCCGGCTGAGCTACTCAGGTAACCATCTTTCTTGAACTGCTCCAGGTATTCAGTCTTCATACCCACACCTGTATCGATAACCGAGCAGTAAATTTTGTCCTTCTCCTGCCAGGCCTTCACATGAACCGATCCGTTTTTACGTGTAAATTTAATGGCATTGGCCAACAGGTTTCGCAATACGATATTCACAAGAACAGGATCGGCATAGGCATTGAGCCCAGGTTCGAACTCGGTGGTGAAAGAAAGTTCTTTTTGTATGGCCATATGTTGAAAAAGGGAGCTTACCTCTTTTACCATCTCTTCGATCTTTATTGACACTGGAGTGAAGCTCAGACGCTCTGATTCACTTCGTCCCCAGTAAAGCAGGTTATCAAGGAGGGAGACAGCTGCCTGGGAAGATTCCCGAAGCGATTCAGTAACATGCTTTTTTGAAGCAAGCTGCGGTTTGGAGGCAAGCAGGTCTGAAAACTGTGCCACACTTGCAATGGGATTTTTCAAATCGTGGGCAATCACGGACAACACCCTGTTCTTAAAGCGCAGAGAGGTCTCCAGCTGGAGCCGCTCATTATCATTACGGATCCATTGCATGATGATCATCACTGCCATGGCAAAAATAAAGAGCTGGAAGGATAATTGAGTCAGGTAGTTGTCTGAGGGTGCACCAGCAGAATTGGCCAGCAGGATATCATTGATCAGGGTGAAAATAAAAAACGACAGGGATGTAAAAAAGACAGCATCCATTACTCTCCTTTTGAGAGTTCCAATGAAGCTGGTGATCAGGTAGTGAGCCAGGAAAAGTACCAGGAGTGGTTGAAATACAAGCATCTCGTATGTGAACAGGTGCACAGGCAATATAAACAGGGAGATGCTTGCCAGGGTTGTCAAAATGGTATTTGCCTGAATAATCCGGTTCATATAGGTGCGGGGAAACAGCTTATGGAGAAAGATCATTCCGAACAGATGTGCCAGGTAGGAGCCCAGGTATTCCATCCTGATCTGCCAGGACCAGGATGTATCGATAAAAGAGTTGGAGAAGTAGAGTCCCGTATTGACCGATCGCATGAGGATGCCCATGGTGGTCAGGGCAAATAACAACATCAAAATATCCTTCCTGGTAAAGGACCAGAAAATCATGAAAAAGATCATAAAGAAGAACAGAACCCCAATGGTGGAGTAGTCAAACATACGCCGCCTCTCTTTTCTGTCAAGTACCTTGCTGCTGCCGCCAATCACAAGCGATTGCCAGAATCCACCCCTGCGGTGATGAAAGTTTGATACCTGGATAAGTATCTGAAGGGTATCGCTATCCGGGATATAACAGAAGCTGTTTGGTTCATACCATGGCTTTTCCTCTTCCGCATTGGTTCCCACCTCACCGTTCTCACCAACCAGGCGATTGTTGAGGTAGAATTTATAGGCCACATCGAACAAAGGAATATCCACACAGATTGCTGACTGATAGTTCTCCGGAAGGATAATCTTCAGGCTATAGGTACCATATCCAAATCCGGGGAGAGACTGGCCATTGATTTCGTAATTTTGCCAGTAGGAAGGAACCGTGACGGGAATCCCTTCTGTGCCAAGCTGTTCAAAGTTATCGGGAGTCAGCAATTTCTCCCAGTGGAAGATCCATTCTCCGTCCAGGTCGAAGATACTCTGAGGGTCCATTACACACTCCCTGAGATCAAGCACCCCCTTATTTGGCACAGGAATTTCCTGGTGAGCGGAGAGTGTTGTAAATCCGAAAGTTAGAAACAGAATCAGTATGAAAAGGATCTTTTTCATTGTAAGCAAATGTAATAATAAATTGACTTTCACAGTGCATTGTTGTATTTTGCATGATAGGGATGGCATGCTAAATAGATATTTTAAAACGTAAACCAAACTAATTAAACCATGAGATACACAATTCTATCTGCTCTGATTATTGCTGCATTTGCAATTACCGGCTGTGAGAAGGCCATTGACTATGAAAAAGAAAAGGCGGCCATTATTGCGGTGATGGAAAAAGAAACACAGACTTATATCGACCGGGATTTTGAAGGGATGTTTTCGACCCACGTACAGGATTCCCTGAATATGAGGTTAACGGCTGGCGCCGATAATTATGTATTTGCAGAAGGTTGGGAGGATGTTTCCGGACACATGACCGGGGATCAGACAGAGGACGATCTGGGTCCTGACCTGCACATTACTGTTGAAAAATCGAATTACCGGATGAAGATCTACCCCGGTTCTGCCTTTGTGGTCTGTGATCAGAAGTGGATTACTCAGTATGATGATGATGTGATTGAGATGAACAGCATTCAGGTACGCTTCCTGGAAAAAATCGGTGAGGAATGGAAGATATCCTTCGTATCCTTTATCGGAACAGACGGTTATATGGAGTATGAGACCGAGGAACTCTACGACTAAAGCCAGCTAAGTTTTCCTGATAGCCACCTCTTTGGATTCACTTTGCCATAATCCATGCTTGGTGCAGACCGACATGGCCGACAGATTCATACCTACGGCTCCGGGCACAATATAAAAATCAACCTCCACGTGCTCTGGCTTATTGCCAAGACTCCCCGGGGCAAAATGGGCCTCGGCGATAAAGGTCTCCCGGTTCCACAGCTGCACATAGTTTATGAAGTGATCCGGATCATCGGGGTGCGTATATTCGGTACCCAGTCGGATTTTCACCTTGAATTTCTCACCTTGAGCGGCATAGTTGTCGCATATAATCACCGGGGTATGGCGATCAAAATAATCTTTTCGTACCTCTTTTTCCTCTTGGGAAATGTCGACCGGATTAAAAATACGGGGCATGGAAATGCTGTTTTTTTCTGTTTCTAAGTCAAAGATAAGAAAGTATGGAATGATCAGAAAGTATGGATTGATCCGCAGTGAATATATTTACGAACTTACCAGTGATATGGCACGGGAATCAAATACGGTCCTCAATGCACTTGAGGTAAAGAACCTGGTAAGGAGATACGGGGATCTTACAGCGGTGGACCATCTGTCTCTAAAGGTTAAACAGGGAGAGGTATTTGGACTACTGGGTCCCAACGGGGCAGGTAAGACCACCTCCATCCGGATGATGTGCGGCTTGCTCAGACCTGATTCAGGGGAGGTGTTTATACACGGAGAGCTGGTTCCCACGGGCGGCAGTGCTTCGGCCAGATCGAAGGTGGGCATCTGTCCGCAGGAAAATATACTCTGGAATAAACTCACCTGTTTTGAGCAGCTGGTATTCAGTGCAAGGATGTATAGTATTCCCCGCAGTGTGGCACGCTCAAGGGCCGATCGCCTGCTGGAGGAAATGGGACTGGCCTCAAAGCGGAACAAACTGGCCGGTACCCTTTCAGGAGGAATGAAACGCCGCATGAATGTGATTATGGCCATTATGCACGATCCCGAGATTATGGTCTTTGATGAACCCGAAGCCGGACTGGATCCGCAGAGCCGGGTGCTGGTGAGGGATTTCATCAGGGAGACAGCCCTTGACAAAACCGTGATCGTGACTACACATAATATGGATGAAGCGGACAGGATTGCACACAGGGTGGCCATAATAGACTCGGGCCGACTACTTCAGCTGGATACACCCGAGAATCTGAAGCGTTCCATTGGCGAAGGAGATGTGATGGAGATGAAGATCCCGGGCAGCAATCCCGCCAGCCTGGGCAGGGCTGTTGAAGAGCTGAAAGCATTGGGATACAGGCTTAGCCTGGAGAAGGAGGGTCTTGAAATCAGGGCCATGAATCTGGTATCCAGGATCCATGAGATATACCAGGTGCTGGAGAAGGAGAAGATCAGCATCCAGGAAATGAAAATACGTGAAAATACCCTGGAAGATGTGTTTATACATCTTACCGGAAAAAGCCTGAGAGGATGAGGTGGTATGATGTTTTTATCAAGGGAGTAAAGGAGCAGGTGCGGGAATACTGGATCCTGGTATTGACCCTGTTGATGGCCCCACTGTTTATAGCCATTTACTTCCTGATGGCAGAAACGGAAGACCCGGTGTACGATGTGATCCTGGTGAACCAGGACAGGGTGGTGGAATACAGGGGTGGGGACTTTAAGCTGGGAGATTCCATTATCACCTATGCCGGATTGTTATCCCTTGCACCGGAAATGGAGATGTTAAAAGTCACCAGTCTTGAGAGCAGGGAAGAAGCTGTTGAAAGGCTGCGTAATAAGAAGGCCGATGTGGTGGTGGTTCTGCCTGATGATCTTTCAGCCTCGGTGGCTGCTTACAAGAACTCCCTGGATCTGACTTCCCGCATAGAACTGATTGGAGATATTACCCAAATGGAGTATATCGTTGGGGCTGTGTGGGCAGAGGAGCTGATTAATCGTTATATACAAGAGCAAGCTGAGATCCGGATGCCTGTAAGCTGGTACGAGACCACCCTTGGTTTCTCAGGAAAGCGTACATACTTTGAATTATATGTGCCCGGACTGCTGATTCTATCTATTATTATGATCATTTTTTCTGCATCGGCGGCTATTGTTCGTGAACCCGAGTCACGTACCCTGGAGCGGCTCAGGGTATCCAGGCTTTCAGCCCTGGAGTTTATTACCGGAATCTCACTGGTTCAGATCATTGTGGCTATCCTTTCCTTGCTTCTGGCCCTGTTGACAGCCATGGCACTGGGTTACACCCTGATCCCCGGAACATTCTGGTTTATCCTGCTGATTTGTGTACTCACCGCTCTCTCCATGATCAGCTTCAGCCTGCTGGTGGCTGCCATGTGCCGATCTGTTAAGGAGGTGGCCATTATTGGAACCTTCCCGCTCTTCCTGTTGATGTTCTTTACGGGGGCCGCCTTCCCCGTCAGCGGTGGACAACTCTTTACGATTGGAGGATACCAGGTGATGCTGAATGATCTACTCTCTCCCAAATTTGCCATTGAAGCCCTGAATAAAGTGCTTATCAGGGGACTGGAGGTAAAGGATACCATTCCCGAGATGATCGCCCTGGTAGTACTGACTTTGTTTTATTTCGTGACAGGGACATGGGCATTTATGCGAAGACATATGAGGGCACGCTGAGGGTATGTTCTTTTTTTTTGTAACTTCTTTCCGTGACTCTCCTGAAGCAAATAGGATCCCATTGGGCCTATTGCCTGTTTCTGTTCCTGGCAGCAGCCTCTGTACACAAAGCCCAGGCGCAGGAACTTGTTCTCTTTCCTTTTCAAGAGAGCGTTCTGGCCCGGCAGCAGGGTGTGAATCACCCCATGGCCATGTCCTTAAATTCCAATCCTTTACTTGAGTACTATGACGTAAAGTTTTATGGTCTGGATGTGGAGGCGAACAACAGCTCCGACCATATCCAGGGAAGTACCACCATTCTGGTGGAGGTGATAGGCCCTGCCCTGGACCAGCTGGTATTTGAGCTGTATCATACCCTGGATGTTGAAGGGGTGCTTGTGGATGGAGCGGAGATGAGTTTCAGCCATGAGGCGGATGAGCTATACATAAACCTGGAAACTCCCCGGTATTCAGGAACACTGGTCACAGCACAGATTTTTTATGGCGGAGAGACAGGTGGCGGGATGGTAAATGAGATTGATGAAGAATGGGGGATTCCCGTTACCTATACCAGTTCGGAACCCTTCTACTCCAAGGACTGGTTCCCCTGTAAGGAGAATCTGACCGATAAGGCCGACTCGGTCCATGTGTTTATCACGACTGACTTCGGACTGACGGGAGTCTCCAATGGATTACATACGGGTACCACCTATTTTCCCAATGGGAAGGTCCGTTTCGAATGGAAGTCAAACTATCCCATTGATTTTTACCTGATCTCCATTGCTGTTGCCGATTATATCGAATACAATCTGGAGGCCCAGGTCGATGATGTGATCACCCCTATATTTATTCAGAATTTTATTTACGACAAGCCAGGTTGTCTGGATACCTACAGGAATCAGATTGATGTGACCATTCCCATTATGCAGGTTTTCTGCGATGCCTTTGGTCCCTACCCATTCAGAGAAGAGAAATACGGGCACTACCTCTGGCCCAGGGGAGGAGGAATGGAGCATCAGACCATGACCGGCATGGGAAATTTTGAGTTCTACCTGCTTGCCCATGAGCTGGGGCACTCCTGGTTTGGAAATTATGTGACCTGTGCCACCTGGCAGGATATCTGGATCAATGAAGGTTTTGCAACCTTTGCCGGCTACCTGGCCACTGAAGTCCTGGCACCGGAGTATGCCGATGGCGAGCGGGAATACCGCTTCAACAGTGCCCTGCTTGAACCCGATGGTAGTGTGTATGTCCCTGAAGAGGATGTAGATGATGCATCCCGGATTTTCAGTGGTAATCTTTCCTATAACAAGGGGATGGCGCTTTTATATATGATCCGTTTTGAACTGCAGGATAATGATCTGTTCTATCTTACGCTGAGAAATTTCCTGGACCGCTACGCCGATGGTGTGGCCACGGGGATGGACTTTAAAGAGGTGCTTGAAGAGACATCGGGAAGGGATTTTACGGATTTCTTCATGCAGTGGTATTTCGGGGCAGGTTATCCCATTTATGAGGTAAGCTGGGAGCAGAACGGTGGTACGCTTACACTTCATTCTAACCAGTCCACTTCTTCAACGCAGACCCCACTCTTCAAGATGTCCATGGAGTATAAGATTTTACATGCGGGCGGGGATACTACTGTACGGGTCATCCATGACAGCAACCTGGAGAGCTATGAGTTTCAGATCCCCTATGCGGTCAGCGGCATTGTTATTGATCCCGATAATCATGTTCTGGATGGAGTGAACCAGGAGATGAAACGTGCTGGTGCAATTGAAGATTCACCTTTGTTTTCCATCACTCCCAACCCCAGTCATGGCTCTTTTCATTTTAGCCTGAGTGAGCAGATCGGGGATGAAAGCGGCGGGCAGGTGATGCTGCAGGTATTGGATCTTACAGGGAAAACTGTGTTGAAAAGCAACTACGGGGAATGCTTTCCCTGGATGAACTATGCCGTGGAGATGGAAAAGCCGGTAAGGGGCATTTACTTTGTCAGATTCTCCTATGGGGACAGGGTTGAGGTACATAAATTACTTGTGGAATGAGAAGGATACTACTTTTCATAGCACTTATTCTTCTGGCGGGATCTACCCTCCTGTATGGCCAGTTTCCAGCCAGTTTCGGCTTTAAGGCAGGTGTTTCATTGGCAAACCAGGGCTACAAGTTCACTCCCATCGATTATTCCATGGAGACAGAACCTGTTTGGGGACCGGTTGTATCCATTTTTATGGAGGCCCTCAAGGGTGAACATTTCAGTTTCCAGACAGATCTTTCCTATGCCCTAAAGGGGAGTAGTACAGATATAGAATCAATCACGGTCAATCACCTGAACAATGACCAGGTCACAGTCAATGAAGGGGAGACTAGAACTTCGACCTTTAGTTATCTCTCTCTTTCCCCCATGGCCAGGTACAGGTTTGGTCAGGGTCCCTTTGTTCCCTATTTTCTGCTGGGACCAAGAATGGATGTCCTGTTGAAATACAGTTCTGATTCCGATTATCCATTGGCGGATCAGAATAGTGTGATCCTGGGTCTGACCATTGGAGCGGGACTGGAGTACAGGCTTGAACGGCTGGGATTGTTTACCGAGCTGCAGTACCAGGGTGATTTTTTCCCGGTGACCGGCGAGGATCCCCTGCTGGTTAATAACCACATGGGCTCACTTACCCTGGGAATCAGGTGGTTTGTTTCCGACTGAGCTTCACCAGCCTCCTGGTATCAGAGAAATTAATCACTTTTCTTAGCAGATCAAAACGGAGCGTCAGGTAGAACAGAAAGGAATAGGCCCAGATGACGGCCATATTGTACCACAGTGTGTCAATTTCCAGATTAGCAATTTGCTTGTTGGGAGCATAGAGGTGTGCCCTGCCAATCCTGGATGTGGGTTTCATTAAGCCAGGTTGCTCTTTCCTGATCATGCGGCCATCTTTTTCAACCACCTTATCGAGAACACTGCGGGCCAGTACCAGATCGGAAAGACTCTTATTTTCATAGTTATCCCGGAAGGTAGTATAGGCCTTTACTCCTCCCAGGCGTTCGATTAAATCTTCGGTTATGGCATTTTTCTGTTTATTATAACTCCCCACCATGCTCCTTGTCACCTCTCTGACCCCGTCAAGGTAGGCTTCTATGTCAAGAGCAGTTGAATCGCTATAGAATTCGCTACCCCTCTGGTCCGGATCATAAGGTGCAAGTTCGGGGATCAGTTTCCCCATGGCAGCCAATTGCTTATTTAAAATTTGCAGGTTAGCCTGGATGATCTCAGGATCATCACCAGCCAGGTAGCTTTGCTTCAAATCATCCAGATTGATCTCCAGTTCATTTATCAGGTATACCTGCAGGTAATTGGCATTGGTGATCCTCTGATCTATATCAAAATATTCTTTCTCGTACTTGTTATTTTTAAATTGATCCACAGCCAGTGCTTCATAGGACCACCTGGAGGTCATCAGGTTGCCAATGAGTGGCACATATTCATAGTTGGTAAGGCTATGGTGCAACTTGTCATACTTCACCAGCACCCCACAGAAGAGGATCTGGGGGATCAACAGGAAGGGAACAAGGATATAGATGGTAATCACAGAGTTGAGTCCGGCCGAAATATTCAAACCCAGAAGATTTGCAAAACAGGAGGTGGTGAACAGGATCAGCCAGTAGGAGAGCAGCATCCCCTTAATTTCAAAGATCAGGTTACCAATCAGCACATAGGAGAGCGACTGGAAGGCAGAAATGGCAAACATGATCAGTATCTTGGAATGGAGATAGCTCCCCCTGCTCAAATTCAGGAAGGATTCCCGTTGAATAATCTTCCGGTCCTTGATAATCTCCTCCGAACTGATGGTCAGCCCAAGGAAGAGGAATACCACCACGCTCATCAGCAGGTAGGCCGGCAGGTTCTCATTGTTCCGGAATACATAGGCAGCCGGATTCTCCGGGGTGCCGCTGAAATACTTGGTAAAAAACCCCATAATTACCGCCAGGAGAGGAGCCTCCAGCAGGGTGATCAGGATATATTGTTTATTGGCAAGCTTGGTAAGCAGATCCCTGGTAAAAAAAATCTTTGTCTGTTTCAGGAGACTGGGTATACTGTATTGGTTATCGGGAAGGCTATCTTTGGAAACTGGCTTTTCCACAGGCTTCTCCTTGGTGCTCTGATACAGAGTGGCCCACTCCTTCGGGCTCACCTTCCTGGTTCGGGAAAGTTTCCCGTACTCATTCACGATCTTTGCTTCGATGATCTGCAGCACCTGGTCCGGGTCCACATTGCCGCAACGGCTGCACTGATCCTCATTGGCATTGGCGTGGTTGCTCTTAGTTTTAAAATAGACCACGGCCTCCGCAGGATTCCCGCAATAAATCTGGTATCCCCCTTTGTCCATAAAAATAATCCGGTCGAACATCTTATACAGGGTGGACGAGGGCTGGTGGATATTCACGATCACCAGTTTCCCTTTAAAAACCTGTTCCCTCAAAAGGTTCATTACCATTTCAGAATCCACCGATGAGAGTCCCGATGTGGGCTCATCCACAAAGAGAACAGAGGGTTCCCTGATAAGTTCCAGGCCGATGTTTACCCGTTTGCGCTGGCCTCCGCTGATGACCTTGTTAAGGGGTTTTCCGACCTTGAAATCTTTGATTTCATAAAGATCCAGATCGTGTAAGACCTGATCGACTACCTTGTCAAGCTGGTCCTCATCCAGGTTATCCAGGCAAAGCTTTGCATTGTAATATAGATTTTCCCTGACAGTCAGGTCCTCCAGCAAGAGGTCGTCCTGGGGGATAAAACCAATGACTCCCTTCAATTGCTGTTTCTCTTTTTCATCATAGAGATTATACCCGTTGATCAGAATCTCTCCTTCCTGCGGCTTCAGGTTGCCGTTCAGGACATTTAGCAGGGTTGATTTTCCAACACCACTTCCACCCATGATCCCGATCAGGCGCCCCGATTCTTCATTGAGGTTAAATCCATGGATTCCGTTGATGCTGTTTCTGAAACGAAACTCCACATCTCTGGCTATGAAGGAGATTCGCGAACTGAAAGAGGCCACAGAGAAAACTCCGGCCACATCTGTATAGTAGATTGTATTAATCTTTTGGCCCCTGACCGCAGAACCATGATCAAAGGTATAGGTGATCCCGGCCAGGATAAGCTGACCGTTCAGGAACAGGTCTTCTTTTCCCTGGTAACGAAGCACATAGGTATTAACGCTACTGATATTCAGAAAGTAGATATCGCCCTCAAGGTGATGGTTGTGGATATGGTGTACTCCTTCCACATCTGCTTTATGACCTTTGTTAATAAGCAGAACATTCTCCTTTACCGGTATATCTTTCAGTGGGTAGACGACGAAATAAAGGATTTCCTGGTACTCCTCTTCGTCAATATTAAATGCCGTGGCCACCGTCTGCAGGAATTCCAGTTCTGTCTCCCGGATTTCGATCCCATATGCAATATATTCCACCAGCTGTATGATCACATAGATCTTTTGGCGCTGCTCCAGTTCTTCATTGATCTGTTCGCAGATGGAGAGGATCCTTACAGCAGTAAGGGAAGTGCGCTTTTTACGCTTTACACTCTGCTTGTCGATGGCATCATGGTGATAGTGATGAAGGTAATTTTCGAAGATCGACATGTACTTCTCCGTCAGTTCGCTGTTCAACTGCCTGGAAAGGAAGGCCCGGATAATCTCCCTTTCCTTCTCCGAAATCTCCTGAATCTCATCGATATCCACAATTAATGCAAAAAGTTGCATCATTGCTTTTAGAATGGCTTCACTCATGTTTTAATCTGTCTATACGAATATATTCAATTTAAAGTGCTTACTCATACAATGTGCTTTTTTTTTCTTATTTTGACTTGCTGATGGAGAATAGGAATGCCATTATCGATTTTGAGGGAACCATCTCGTTTGAGACCATGGAGAAACTGCTGAACCAATTAAAATCGGCCAGTCAGTTTAATGCACTCAGGAAACCGGTCAGGAAACGGGTTTATGGGACCGTGGTCGAATCGATCGATAATATTTTTAAGTATGCGTCTCCATTTAAAAACAAAATCCCCGTGTTAGACAGACCTCCACAAATCCTGGTTAAGGAGCAGGATGGAAAATTTATTGTCAGCGCGGGAAACCTTATCACGAACACTCAGGTAGAGGACCTCAAGTACAAGTTGAACCGGATAAATAAAATGGACGATGCAGCACTGAAATCACTCTACGAGGAAGTAATTAATAAAGAAACGAAAGAGGAGGACCGGGGTGCCGGTCTTGGACTTATTACCATGGCCATGAGAACAGATGAACGTATTCGTTTTCAGTTCGAACCAGCAGGCCCGGGGCACACTTATTTTACAATGCATATAACTATAAAAGAATAACCAATGGAAAAGTTAATTATCGAACCAACGGCAAACTCACCACGTATCGTTCTCGATCCGGAGACCAGGAACTTTGAATTCTCGGGTGAATCACGTCCGGAAAATGTTCGTAAGTTTTATCTGCCTGTACTGGAATGGCTGGAGGCATATACATCCGAACAGGGAAAACTTCAGGATGATGAAAGAACCTTCGGGATAAATTGCCAGTTTAATTTTGAATACTTTAATTCAACCTCGGCCAAGTATATCCTTGATATTTTTAAATCATTGAATGCGATCAATGCCCTGGGCATAGGTCTTGAAATCAAGTGGCTCTATGAAGAGGATGATGAAGATATGCTTGAAGTGGGTCAGGAGATGTCGAGAATGTCCAAACTTTCTTTTGAATATATTAAAAGCGATGGCTAATCATTCCATCGTTAAATTTTAATACCCATTACCAGGATATCATCAATCTGTTCAACCTTCCCCTGCCAAAGGGCCATTTTTTCCATCAGGATAGTTTTCTGTTTCTCCATTGGTTGATCCTGAATCTCCAGCAGCAGTTTTCTGAAATTTATGGCCCGGAAGGTTTTTCTTAGCGGACCACCAAGTTGGTCCACATATCCATCTGAGAAGAGATATATTGAATCCCCTTTTTTAAGTTTGATACTTTGCCTGGTAAATGGGACAGGATCCTGTTCGTATATACCAATGGGCATCCTGTCGGGACGATAATGTTGGACATCACCATCCCTCACCAGGTACAGGGGCCTGTTTGCCCCGGAATACTCCATGGATTTTCGCTTAAGATCTATGACACACAGGGCAATTTCTATTCCATCCTGGGCCTCATCCCTGGATCCGGTCTGGTGCATGGAGGCGATTACCACTTCCCTTAATTGCTCCAGAATCTTGCCGGGGTCCAGCTCCCTGCTCCGGTTTACAATCTCGTTCATGGAGGAGACCCCCAGCATACTCAGGAAGCCCCCGGGTACTCCATGTCCGGTGCAGTCGGCCACGGCCACCAGTAACTTTTGATCCTTCTCCCTGGCCCAGTAGTAGTCACCACTCACAATATCCCTGGGTTTGAACAAGATAAAATGGTCGGAGAGATATTCTTCTAACATGGAAATGGGTGGAAGCATGGCTGACTGGATCCTTTCTGCATAGTGGATGCTATCCAGAATTAAATCTTTCTGTTTTGAGATGGTATCTCTCTGGAGGGTGGCCAGATCCAGCTGTGCTTCAATCTCTTCCTTCTGTGTCTCAATCTCCTCTTTTTGCTCCACCACTTCCCGGGTCCTTTCCTTCACCTTTTCCTCCAGGTCCCTGTTCATGGCAGAGATGCTCTCCACATAGCTATGGATCTGTTCGGTCATCTCGTTGTACCCTTCAGCCAGCTCACCGATCTCATCATTAGTGCGAACAATGGAATATTGCTCCGTCTTGCCGCCCCGGGTGTTTCTGATGTTGTTCAGAAGCTCTTTCAGGGGCCAGCTAATGTCCCGGTTGGTCCACCGGATAAAGAGAAGCAGGTAAATGAAAGAGACCAGTATCCCGTTCCCGATCCCCACAAGCATCACAATGGAATCAATGGCATTCACAAAGAAGAATTTATCCTTACCTCCGGGATCCACCTCAATACCATTGTCATTGTTCGAACTAAGGTCCTCACCTATACCAATGATATCGCTCCAGGGCCCGAACAGAATCTCCTTATGATCCTCAGAGTACTCATCAATTTCCAGTTCCTTTACTGTGGTTATACTAAGTATCAGGTAGACCATGACGACCACAAGGGGCAGGAAGGTGGTCATTCCGCTGGCCACCATAAAGCGGTTCCTGATTTTTCCACCGCTTCCTGCGGAATACCTGTTTGCGCAGCTCAACTTCGGGGTAGATATGATCGATGTAGCGGATATGAACCCTGTGCTTCTCCCAGTAATAGACAAAGAGGAATTCCAGGAGCGTAGCAACAATGGTCAGGTAGTGCAGCTGTATAAACATACTTCGTTCCACCCCTGCTTCAAGACTGACTTCCGATACCAGGAATATCAAGGAGTAGATGATTACCACAATATTGGGCATGGTCACAATGATGCTGTTGATCAAAGGCATGCTAAACAGGCGTTTTTTGCATTTGGCCTGCAGTTTCGGGGGAATTTCCTTTTTTCTCCTGAGAAAGCGGAACAGGCGTTTAAACGGACTGTTATAGATCCATCCCACCATGAGGCTCACAAAGATCAATATGAAGAGGAGTATAAAATACCGGGAGAAGGGCCCTTTTTCTTCAAACATCTTCAATCTTTCATGATCTTCAGTTTCAGGATCGATCAGGATGTTTGCCTCTATACCATCAGACAGTGTATCTTCACGGCTTTCCTCCAGCTCAATGGCTTTGTGTACCAGGCTGTCAATATCACCCTGGATGGCCAGGCTCACCAGGCTGTCGACATCCTCATTAGCCAGTACCTGAATTGAATCAACAACCGTTCGCATTGAATCGACCGAGTTAGCAAGATTTTCTGTTCCACCGCGATTCTCTATGAACTTGGGGACATTCTGAAAGGCAATAAACCCGATAAAGGGCAATACCAGGAAGAAATAGAGCAAGATAGAGGAAAGGTATATCCTCAGTCCATAAAATTTGGGTATGCTCTTTTGTACCATCTTCCTAATCCCTTCGGATTTAGAATCATTCAATTAGAGCATTGTTGCCCGACCACTCCTCCGGCCAGTCCGAAAGTCCCTTGTAAAACAACAGGTGTTCGTGATGGGGTTTGACCTTATCTTCGATGGCCAGCATTTCATCGGCTGTCAGGGGTTCAAATTCACTGGCAATCTGAACATTCTCCTCCAGCTCGGCAATCTTATCAATGCCCACAATAATGGTGCTGATGGGAAGGGACATGGTATAGCTCATGGCCTCTTTCATGGTGATGATCCCGCCATGGGAAAAGATCCTGTCCCGGGCAGGGATCTTCATTCCGATAATACCCATATTTTTCTCCACTGCAGTGGGAAGCAGTTTTTCAATATAGGGATTGTAATGTTTGTCAGCCGCATTCAGTGCCATCAGCACTGCATCGAAGGGATAGCGGTCCACCAGCTCCTTCATGGGATCGGGGTCGGCATGACCGGTGATGCCCAGGAAGCGAACCACGCCCTCTTCCTGTGCCTGGATAAGCGCTTTCATACATCCATCTTCGGAAAAGATGTAGTCAATGTCCTCATCTTTGCCTGGCTTTATGTTATGGATCTGCCAGAGATCAATTACATCGGTCTGCAGGTTCTTCAGGGAACTCTCCAGGTGGCGCATGGCTCCGTCATAGCTCCGGTCATGGGTCTTGGTGGCCAGGAAGACTTCATTGCGGCGGGTCTTCATTACTTCGCCCACATGCCTTTCACTGGTGCCCCTCAGGTGATCTCCCTCGCTGGAGGTCCCATCCTGACCATACCATGCCGAAGTATCGATATAGTTAATGCCCATATCGATGCACTTGTTCACAATGGCTATGGCCTGCTCCTTCATTCCCACCTGCTCCACGGTGGCCTGGGCTCCCAGGCTGTATATGCCCACACTCTCCCCGGTGGCCCCGAAGGCACGCTGGGGGATCTTGAGGAGTGATCCGGTATCGGCACCTGTAGTGGTACAGGACTGGAGACTGCCCAGCAGCGGGGCCATTCCCATGGCAGACGTGCCAGCGATCAGTTTACGAAGAAATTCACGGCGGGTGTTGTCATTGTACAATTTCATGGTATGATAGGTTTAGGTTTAGATCACAAAGCGTAAGTTGCAATATAACACCAAAATACAAAACAGTCAAAGGAGAGTTATTAATCACTCTCAGGAAGAGGCAGGTTCATCTTCTTTACGATGGCAATAAAGCGGGTGCTGTCATATAAGTTTACAAAACCATTATCACCAGCAGCAAGATAGGGCATAAAGGGCTCATGCAATTCATATCCTTTTTCAAGGTCATCCAGGACTTTGCTGTATTCTCCAATCGCGTAATGCCTGCTTGCCAGGGTATTGGCAGACACATACTTTTCCTGTGCCAGTAGCTCAAACTGACGAACAATCTCTTTCTCAGCGGCAAAGTAGCCCTCCTCTCTAAAAATCGAATCAAAGGATTGAATGAGTTCCTCCCCGAAATGGTAGGTCAGGACTGTTTTTCCGATATTCAAAAGCTTCATCATACCTCCCCAGGCCCATAAGAGCCAGTTTCATTTGAGCATCGCCTGATCCCGGCCTGATGGTTCTTGCCCTTTCTGCATACTCCAGGGCTTCTTGGAATTGACCTGTAGATCGTAGAACCCCTGAATATAATCCCAGGATGAAGGGATTCAATGGATCCAGTTCCGCAGCCAGTTGCCCCTGGGTCAGGGCCTCAGCGGGTCGCTGAAGGCATATGAGTAAATGCGCATAATAGATGCGCGACATCACATCATTGGGATTGAGGGCCAGGGCTTTCAGGAAGGCTTTTTCACCCTGTTCCCAGTTCCAGTCGGTCCATGTGTTAATGATACCGCTGACAAAATAAGCGTCGGGAAAGTCGGGATCCAGTTCAAGGGCCCTGTTCATATTTTCATGGACCATTTGTCTCCCCACTGCTGGTTCAACGATCCCGTATTGTAATCGGATGATCCAAATCTGTGCCATCCCTGCATAGAGGGGGGCCCATTCAGGATCCTTCTCCATGGCCAGACTTAAATATTCAAAGGCCTCATCTAACTTACCAGGGTTCTTCCAGAGCTCATAGCTGCTCAGGTAGGCATCATAGGCCTCCTTATCCACCGTCCGAACCTTGTCCAGCCGACGTTTTTCATCCGCAGATAACTCGACCATCACCTCTTCAGCGATTTGCTTTGTGATCCGGTTGTAGAGATTGAGTATCTGGCTTTTCTCTTCCTTATAATCGGCTACCCAGAGCTGTTCTTCATCTCCGGTGGTGCTAACCAGCCTGAGCTGGATGCAGATGGTATCGCCCAGGCACATTACAGCTGTTTCCAGGGCGGCATCCACACCCAGCTCCAAAGCAATCTCAGGGAGGGTCATATCCATGTCCCTGAAGGCAGAGGAGGAGGTCCTGGATTTTACCTGCAATCCGCTCACCTGTCCCATATCCCCAATCAGGGAAGCATGCATGCCCGAAACAAAGTATTCCAGATTATCATCGCCGGTGAAATTATCAAAGGGCAGTATGACCAAGCGACTGAATATCCCCGGCCTTCAATTCTTTTGTCCCTCCCACAATGTTGAGGGTTATCAATCCGGCAATCACCACAAAACTTACATAGGTGGCAATTCTCCATGCATTGGGAACCTTTGTCTTTTGCGAACCTTCAGCCCCATTCTCTGCTTTGGTCTTTTCAATTCCCTCCGGAGTGAGATCATAGATCCAGGCCAGGATCACCGCCAGGGGAAATCCTACTGCAAGAATAATCACCACAATGGTGGAGAGCCTGGGAGGCAGGTTCAGAGGGCTCGGTGAGATTATTGACCAGCTCAATAAGCACAAAGGATGCTGAAGCATACACGGTGATCACATGCACCACCCGGCGCCTTTTAAGCTCCTGCCAGAATTGGGATATTTTTGAGGGTTTTTGAGACAAGGCTTAGGTTTTATTCTTCGGGAAAAGGCAGCTTATATTTTTTCAAGATTTCCACATAGCCAGGATAGGAAATAAAGTGTTCATATCCATTCATATTGCTCGCCATATAGGGAATATCCAGATTCTCCTGCTCATATAATTCTTCCAGGCATTCATAGGCCTTATCATATTCGCCTGCTTCTATGTACCACATCTTTTTGATTCCGAGTCGCATCTGACATCTCTTTCCCTCTCTTACATTGTCTTCATTGGTTTTTAATAAAGCTTTGACAGCAGCCACGTAGCCCTTCTCGTTCAGGGTGTTTTCGACAGTCAGTATATCATCCTCATCCCAGCAGACGACCTGTTTCCATTTCTCTATCCATACATCGTAATATCCAGCCCCGCGATAGGCTCTGAATATATTTCCTGCTGCGAGCGGATAGTTAGGTACAATGGAAAGGGCTTTCTCAAAGTGCTCAACAGACGAAGGATAATCGCCCACATCCAGCATAACAACTGCGTATAAACTAAGTATCAGCGGATCCAGCGGATCCAGCTCCAATCCCATGTTTGCCTGTGTCAGAGCTTCATCATGCCTTCTCTGGCAGAATAGATAATGTGCATAATGCAATCTGCAAAGGGCGTTATTTGAGTTCAGCTCCAGCGATTTTTTGAACGCCTTTTCTCCTTTCTCCCAGTCCCATTCGGTCCATACGGCAGTTACCCCCCTTGCATAATATGCAAAAGCTGAATTGGGATCCAACTCCAGTGCCTGATCCAGGTAAAGATTGATCTTTGGAGTGGACATATTTTGTGGGACCATTCCAAAATAGCCTGCGAACATCCATGTCACGGACATTCCCGCATGGGGATCGGCCCAGTCCGGGTCCAGGTCTATGGACTCTCTGGAAATAATCCCAGGCCATTTGGAAGTCTTTCGGCGTAAGCTGATTCATGTGATAAAGTCCTTTCAGATAGGCGTCATATGCGTCTGGATCTACGGTTTGCTCTTTCGCAAGTATATCCTTTTCATCGCTCGATAATTCCACCAGTACCTCCTCAGCAATCTGTTTGGTGATTCGGTTGTAGAGGTTGAGGGCCTGGCTTTTTTCCTCCCTGTAATCGGCCACCCAGAGTTGTTCTTCGTCACCGCTGGTCCTTACCAGCCTGAGTTGGATGCATATGGTATCACCCAGACAGGTCACCGCAGTTTCGAGGGCAGCATCGCCTCCAGCTCCGACGCAATCTCGGGGATGGTCATATTTTTTTCCTTAAAAGCATTGGACGAGGTCCTGGATTTCACCTGCAAGCCACCCACCCGGCCCATATCTGTAATCAGGGAGGAATGCATTCCCGAGACCAGGTTTTCCAGAGCATCGTCGCCTGTGAAATTATCAAAAGGAAGGATCACCAGAGACTGAATATCCCCGGCCTTTAATCTCTTTTGTCCCTCCGACAATGTTCAAGGTTAACAGGACGGCGATCACCACAAAACTCACATAGGTAGCAATCCGCCAGGCATTGGGAACCTTTGCTTTTTCCCTTTCCTCTGTTTCTTCTGCTCGACTTTGGTCTTTTCAATTCCTATCGGGGTGAGATCATAGATCCAGGCCAGGATCACCGCCAGGGGAAATCCCACCGCAAGAATAATCACGACGATGGTGGAGAGCCTGGGGGGGAGGTTCAGAGGTTCGGTGAGGTTATTGACCAGCTCGATCAGCACAAAGGACGCTGATGCATATACAGTAATCACATGAACCACACGGCGCCTTTTGAGTTCCTGCCAGAATTGGGATATGAGGAAGCGTTTTTGAGACATATTCTAATAATTCTAGGGAAGTGGCAAGTTCAACTTTTCCAGGAGTATATTTAGCCTGGGATCGTCTATTTTGAAAGGTTCCTCTGAAAACAAGTTTGTACCGACATAGGGAATACTGGCATCCTTATCCTCATAGTCTTTTTCCATCCAATCCATAGCTAAGGATGAATTCCCTGCAGCTGCATAAACCATAGCCAAATCAAAAGGAATTACATGACCGGTATTTAGATAGGCTTCAGCAAGTTTTGAAGCGGCAGCCGGAAAGCCTTCCTTCTCATATACAACCTGGATTTCCTGGCAGATTTGTTTATCAATGGCCAGAGATCTTGTCCAGGGATCAAATGCTTTATTATAGTCCTCCTTAAGCAAATAAGCTATGTATAATCCCGCCAGAGCAGCCCCATTGCCTGGAGCAAGCGACAGGGCATGTTCTCCCACCTCAATGGCTTTTTCGTACTCACCAGTAAATGCCAGGGCCATGGAGGATAAGCCCAGAACCATGGGATTCATGGGATCCAGATCCATGGCTATATTGGTCTGTTGTCTGGCTTCCTCATCCCTTTTCAGACACGCTAACAGATGGGCATAATACGCATGGCTCAGTGCATCGTTTGGATTGATTTCCAGTACGTTTAAGAACTCTGTTTCTCCATTCTCCCAGTTGTATTCCACCCAGACACTAATCAGGGCGCTCACATACTGAACAAATGCAGAATTGGGATCCAGCCTGGCAGCTTTTTCGAGGTTCTCGTATATTCTTGGTATGGTGATGGAGGGTGGAGCAAATCCATATTGCCTGATGGCAGCCCAATAATACGCTACTCCTGCATAGGGGAGTGCCCAATCGGGATCTATCTCAATGGCTCTGGTGAAATATTCCAGGGCCAGCTGGATAGATTCACCGGTAAATTGATCCCAGTAATACAGACCTTTCAGATAGTAATCGTATGCTTCGCTGTTAATGGTTCTGGCTTCAGCCAGCAATTGCTCTTCTCCCGGAGTGAGCTGGATCTTGACCTCATCCGCAATCTGCTTGGTCACCCGGTTGTAAAGACTCATAATCTTGCTTTTTTCTTCCTTGTATTCACCAATCCAGATTTGCTTTTCTTCGGGAAAGGGTGTGATAACCCGGATCTGTATGCATACGCTGTCCCCATAACACATGACTGTGGGTTCCACAACTGCATCGGCGTTCAATTCTGAGGCCATATCGGGCAAGGATATATCCTGATCCTTATATATACTGGCTGTAGTTTTTGAAATCACCCTCATTCCGCTGATCTGACCCATGTCACCGATCAGTGAAGAATGCATTCCCGACAGCCACATAATCCAGCTGGTCATCACCTGTGAAATTCTCAAAAGGAAGCACTAACAGGGACTGTATATCGCCAGCCTTAAGGGTTTTGGCAGGGCCAAAAATATTAAACACCACCAGGGCCAAAATCACTACCAGGCTGATGTAGGTTGCTGCTTTCCATCCCCTGGAGTCTGTGGTCTTTTCGCTTTCTTCTAGTTTCTTCGAGAGTTTTTGTTCTGTGCACCCCATCCCGGAGTAATATCATAGATCCATGCGATGATCACGTTGATAAAAGCCCCCAGGATAAGAAGCCAAAGAACCAGGTCGATGCTCCAGTCAGGAAAATCCCACCGGGGAAAGATGATGGTGGAGGCTTCCAGGATGATAAATGCGGTTCCTGCGTAAATGGCGAGGGAGCGAAGTACTTTTCGTCTTTTTAGTTCTTGCCAGAATCGGGAAAAGTTGTTGGGATTTGCAGACATAGGATTATGCTTGGTTAAGGCAATTTAAGAGATTTCTGTTTCAACTGGGATTTTTTTATTCACGTTTAAAATCCCTTTGATCATCGAGGCAAGGGGGGAGGTAATCCCATTGTCTCCAGAATTGCAAGAAATCTGGGTTCGCTTTCCAGTTCTATATAATGGTCAATCCCGGTAGTTACGTAGGGCAAATCCGGACCCTGTTGTTCCAGCAGATCTTCAAGAATGTCCAGGGCCTCATCTTTTTTACCAATCTTAAGGTACATATCAGCTATTCGAATTCCAATTGATACAGGAACTTCTTCATCAGGAAGGGATTCCAGTAATGTGATAATCCTCCCCAGGGCGGCCTCATATCCACTTTCATTGTAGGTGTCCATCACCATGGCTGAGATCTCTTCATCCAGCATAAATAGTCTAAGGCAATAGAGAATAGCCTCATCATAGTTACCGAGCAGATCATTGGATCCCCACAATACTCCTATGGCCAGGGGATGATTGGGAACCAGCTGAGTGATTTGATTGGCCAGATCTTTGGCCATTTCGTATTTTCCATAGTGCCAGTAAACAACGGCTACAAGCCCCTGGATTAACGGGTTTAGTGGATCCAGATCAAGGGCGATCTGAGCCTGGGCCAGGGCCTCATCCTGCTGTTTCAGGAACATCAGGAGGTGGGCATAATAGGCCCGACCTGATGCATCATTGGGAGTAAGCTCAATGACCTTCAGGAATTCGCGTTCTCCTTTCTCCCAGTCATACCCGGTCCATACTGCCGTCGCTGCGGTGATGAAATGGGTGAGGGCAGAATTCGGGTCCAGCTCAATGGACTTATTCAGGAACTTATAGATGTTTGGAACGGTAATGGAAGAAGGTGCCAATCCCATCTGCCTGACGCCTATCCAGAATGCAGCGACACCTGCATAGGGAGGAGCCCAGCCAGGATCTATTTCAATGGCCTTATTGAAATATTCCAGAGCCATCTGCAGGGCCTCCGGAGTCAACTGGTCCCAGTAATACTGTCCCATCATATAGGCATCGTATGCATCCGTATTTACGCTTCTTGTTTCTGCCAGTACTTCAATTTCCTCTGGTGTCAGGGAGATCTTGATCTCGTCGGCAATTTGTTTGGTTACCCGATTATATAAGTTTAGAATCTGGCTTTTTTCTTCCTTATATTCACCAATCCAGATTTGCTTTTCTTCAGGAAAGGGAGTGATGACCCGGATCTGGATGCAAACACTGTCCCCGTAACACATAACCGTGGGTTCCACCACCGCATCCGCGTTTAGTTCTGTAGCCATCTGGGGCAAGTCCATTTCCAGTGTTTTATATATGTTGGCCGTAGTTTTTGATATGATCCGTAATCCACTGATTCTTCCCATATCGCCGATCAGGGAGGAATGCATCCCAGCTGCCACGTAATCTAATTGGTCATCACCGGTAAAATTATCAAATGGGAGCACCAGCAGGGACTGTATATCTCCAGCCCGAAGGGATTTAATAGGGCTAAGAATATTGAAAACAACCAGAGCTGCAATCACTACCAGACTGATATAGGTTGCCGCTTTCCATCCTCGGGAATCAGGAGCTTTTTCCTGAAGGGAAAGCTCTTCCAGGGGTCTGGTTCTTCGGACTCCATCCGATGTAAAATCATAAATCCAGGCGATAATCACATTGATAATGGCTCCTATGATCAGAAGCCAGAGCACCAGGTCGATACTCCAGTCGGGGAAACTCCACCTGGGAAAGATAATGGTTGCAGCTTCAAGTATGATAAAGGCCGTGCCTGCATAAATAGCAAGTGAGCGTAGTACTTTGCGTCTTTTTAACTCTCTCCAGAAACGGGAAAGCATACCGGGCGATTGGGGCATGAGGTATAAGTATTGGTTATTTACAAGTTACGGTCTAAAGAGATTCAAGTCAATAGGACTGAATCAATTACAACAGCATAAGCCTTCCTACATTAGTTAAAAGGGAATTATTCAGTTATAGATTGCAAGCGCTCTCCTGCCTCTTCAAGGGCCCTGATATCTTCCTCCGGGAAGGAACCATCGCCTTTTGGGCCTACATTCAGCAAAAGATTGGCATTGTTTGTGGCAGCATCTTCCAGCATCTGCAGAACCTCTTCGGCAGTTTTATGATTCCCATCGTGTTGTTTGTTATATCCCCAGGCATGGGGCTGCAGGGTATTGCAGATCTCTCTTGGTTTATCCTTGTTAAGCTCGTAGACTTTCCGGGCTACTTCAAACTGCTGGCCCACCCTGGCGCCACCACCTCTTTCCGGGGCCATAAAATCTTCATCCCCATTGGCACCCTGCTTGAATGAAATCAGGGCATGAGGGGAAAGCGATCTGACCAGGGCATAAGTGGAGTCGATGGGGAAGAGGTCGGGACGACTGTAATAACCCATAATGGGATCGAACCAGATTCCTGCAATATTGGGGTACTGGGTGAAAAGCTCTGTGATCTGGGTATGAACAAACTCCACATAGATTTGAAAATCCTCCTCCTTTTCATACTTGTATTCCGGCTGAGGTTCTTTATATGCGGGCCGGGCATTGTACCAGCCGGCTTCCCTGGGATAAAAGTAGGGGTGTTTCCAGTCAGCACCATAGGAATAATAGAGAAAAGTCCCAGCCCCTTTTTTTCACAGGCCGCATACAATTCCCCGATCAGGTCCCGCCCGCAGGGGGAATTCATCACATTGAAATCGGTGGCTTTGGTTTCGAACAGACAGAATCCGTCGTGGTGCTTGGAAGTAATGGTAATGTATTTCATGCCGGCCCTGATGGCCAGGTCGGTGATCATCTCTGCATCGAAGTGTTCTGCTGTAAAGGTCTTTTTTAGTTTGGCATATTCTGCCACGGGTATCGTGTCGCGGAGCTGCACCCATTCCCCCTTTTCGAGCTGACTGTACAAACCATAATGGATAAACATCCCGTATTTTGCCTCCTGGAACCATTGCAGGTTGGCCTGCCGGGGATTATCACGGTAAGCTTCTGCATGGTCAGCCAGGTAGGAAGGAACATCCGGAACTGAATTGCAAGCAAATAGTCCCAGGAACATCAACAGGAGGGTCATATTTCTCATAAATGTCATCTTTTTCAGTTTTATTTATTCATAGCGAAGGGCTTCCACAGGGTTTCTCCGGGCGGCACGCCAGCTTTGCCAGCTAACGGTCAGGATGGCCACCAGCACGGCGGCAAGAGCAGCCAGAACAAATATCCACCAGTCCAGCCGGGTTGTGTAGGCAAAACTCTCCAACCACTTCTGCATAAAGTACCAGCCCAGGGGAATCCCGGCAACAACGCCCGGGAGGATCCACTTCAAAAAGCCAATGTTCAGCATCCAAATGATCTGACCTTCGGTAGCACCGTTAACTTTCCGTATCCCAATTTCCCGTATCCGCCTGTGGGCAGCATACTGTGCCATCCCAAAGAGGCCCATACAGGAGAGAAGAATAGCGATAAGAGAGAGCAGTCGAATGCTTTGTGCCCGTTTTTCTTCCTGTGCATATTTGGCCTGCATCCATTCATCATAGAATTCATAATTAAAAGCAAAACCGGGAGCATGCTTCTTAAATACATCCTCCACACTGGAAAGGGCTTTGGCAATGTCGCCCGGGTAAAAGCGAATGCACAGGTGGCCCACATAAGGCTCATTGCGGATCTGCAGGTTGCCCATGGGGGTGTAGAGGTCCTCGAAATTAAAGTCCTTGAAAGCACCCACCACCTGCTGCCAAATACCTCCCGGTTTTCGGCTGAATCCCATCCTCCCAGATCATTGAGTAATGATTCATTGATCAGGCATACTTCAGTTGATTCGGCCGGGAAAAAGTTCCGGCCGTACCTGAGATCCAGTCTCAAAGGTCTCCAGGAAACGATAATCGGTAGAAATGCGGGAAGTTGCCAGCTTGTCATCACTGGCTGAACTCCAGATTTCGCCGGGGATTCCCGCGGAAGCGCAACAGTTTTTTACTACGGCCAGCGAACCAATGTCTTCCATCATGGCGGGAACCTTCTCTTCGATTTGATAGTGAACCTCCATGCGGACCAGTAGCTCGGTACTGTAACCCAGATCTTTGTCCTGTACATATTTGAGTTGCTTGACAAGGGTAATCACGGAAATAATCATGGCTACCAGGACGGTGAATTGCAGGATGGTCAGCACACGGCGGACATCAAAGCTCTTTCGACCCAGTCCGGTCTGTTTGAGCAACATCTCACGAGGTTGTAACCTGAGGATGGCCAGGGCCGGATAAATCCCCGATACAGCTGCCACCAGGGGCAACCCGGCCAGCACCAGCAGGATGGCCAGGGGATCTTTCAGAATCAACAACAAATCAATCTCTTTGCCCAGGATGCCGCCAAGCACAGGTTTCAGGAAGATGGCCAGCACAAAAGCCAGGATCAGGGCCAGGGCCACCTGGAAAATAGCTTCCCGGATAAATTGCCTGATCAGCCAGGGCCGGTCGGCACCAAATACCTGCTTCACTCCCAATTCGTGCAGTCTGCCGGTACTTTGAGCAATGGTCAGGTTGATGTAATTAAATACGGCAAGAATCAGAATAATCAGGCTTAACCAGCCCAGCAGGTTCAGAAGTTTTACATTGGCATGTGCCAGTCCGTCCCATGTGGTACTAATGTCAAAGTAAGCATCCTTGAAGGGCTGCAGGAACATACTCCCTTCCTTCATACCAGTCCAGGTAAGGATGTATCAGCGCAGTCAGGGTATCCTGCAGGAACTCCGGCCCGTTATCCTGGTGTAATTTCAGGAAGATGCTGTACAGATAGGCTTCCTTCTCACCATTTGAGGTCAGGCTGTACCGCATTCGCAGTTCAGCACTGCAAAACATCTCCCCCTGCAGGGAAGTCTTCTCCGGGAAGTCCTGCACTACAGCCACTACTTCCACATCGAATTCATGGGAGACATTCAGGACCTCGCCAATGGGATTCTCTTCTCCAAAAATCTTTCGGGCCCCACTTTGAGTCAGTACCGCCTGGTAGGGATCCCGGAACAGGGCCTCACTTTGACCGGACACTACCGGAAGGGAGAACACCTTGAAGAATCCCGAATCGGTATGCGCCACCTGCAAATCATAGTTTTGTTCTTTATACAGAACAGGGTCCTTACCAAAAACCACTTTTGTGGCAGCACTTACCTGGGGGAACTCGCTCAGCAGCTTATCCCGGGTCTGTTCGGGAATATCGGCTGAATGATCGTTGGTAAGTATCCGGTAGATCTGCTCCCACTTCGGGAATAGATTTGTCGTATTGCTTTTCGGAACGGATAAAGGAAAGCAGTAATACAACCACGGCCAGACTTAGCGAAAACCCGCCAATTGAAATAAGAGAAAAGACTTTATTCCGGGTGAGGGTACGGTAGTAGAAACGGAGTGCTTTCATGGAGTGTATATAAAGATAATTATTCAAGAATAATACATGAAGAACATGGAGGAATTTTTGGAATCGGATTAACAAGATTGTAACTTACTAAGTTGAAATTCAAATATTTGGACATATGAAAAAGAAACTTTATAAAGGAATTCCCTATTCCTTGTGGAATCCCTTTACGGAAATGGACCAGTTCCTCGGGTTCCTTGGATTTGGTCCTGTTGTAATCACCCGAGGAGAAGGGCCCTATGTTTACGATGACAAGGGAAGAAAGCTGATTAATGGTTTCTCCTCCCTCTGGAATGTTTCTGTTGGCCATGGTCGCAAAGAGCTTATTGATGCTGCCCATAAACAGATGTCAGAGCTTGCCTTTGCCTCCTGCTTCAGGCAGACCCACCCCAGGGCCATTGAACTGGCAGATAAACTGGTGCAAATCTCTCCATCGCAATACCAGTATGTATACCTTGGATCCAATGGTTCCGAAGCGGTGGAAACCGCATTAAAAATATCCCGGCAGTATCACAGGCAGAGTCCTGAGGAGAAGGACCGGGGCAGGTATAAAGTGATCTCCCTCAAACACTGCTATCACGGCGTGTCATATGGTGCAATGAGTACCTCGGGACTTGAAGAGGAAAAGGATAAGTTTGGTCCGGTACTGGATGGATATGTGCAGATTGGTCCCCCCTATTGCTACCGTTGTCCATACGGTAAGAGCGCTTACCCGGAGTGCGGTCTTGCCTGCGCAAAGGCCCTGGAAACCAAAATCCAGGAAGAGGATCCCGCTACCATTGCTGCATTTATTTTAGAGCCCATTATGGGTGCCTATGGGTATATTACTCCGCCTGAAGAATACTATGGCGAGGTGGGCAGAATTTGCAGGGAACACGGGATTTTGTTTATTGTGGATGAGGTTACCACAGGATTCGGTAAAACTGGTAAGTTGTTTATGAGTGAAGAGTGGGATCCCCAGCCCGATATCATGTGCCTGTCCAAAGCCATCAGCAGCGGTTACCTTCCCCTGGCAGCCACCCTGGCAACGGAGGCGATCTTTGAGCGTTTCCTGGGAGAAGGAAATAGCCTGGAGCATGGATCTACGGCCAGTGGTCACCCGGTTTGTGCAGCCGTTGGGCTTGCTAATATTGAGGTGATAATTAATGAGAAACTACCTGAAAATGCAGCGCGTATCGGAGACTATCTGATGGATAAACTTCAATCCCTTGCAGACAAGAAGAAGAATATTGGAGAGGTTCGTGGAAAAGGGCTTTTGATCGGGATTGAACTGGTGAAGGATAAGAAAACCAGGGAACCCCTTTCAGCCGATGTGGTCCAGGAATTAGGGCTGGATGCTGCATTACGCGGACTTCTTCTCTATTTCCGGAGCAATATCCTGGGAATCGTACCGCCACTTATCATCGATGAATCCATTGCAGATGAGATTGTTGCAATACTGGACAAGGTGATTGATACCGGTACCGCAGCAAACATCAAACGTAAAGCCCGGCTGGCCAAGGAACTGACCATGACAAAAATTACATCCTGATTTCTATTTGCAGACCTGTTCCAGGTACCCAAGTACAAATACAGCCGGTGCGTTCCAGTTAAGGCAAACCTCGTTGGAGGCAAAGCTGGGCTCCACATCTTCAAAGGACTTTGGCCGGAAAATCTGAAGCATACTCCACAAAGGCTCTGTCCTGCTTGTCCTTGTTGGGACCACCCAGGATAAACCCGGGGACGGGCTCCTCAATGCCGTCGGCCCCACTGGGACGATGATGGGGATTCATCACCTGCTTGGTTCCGGTTCCGGTGAGGAAGCTATAACCCGTGGCATTTTTCCCGAAGATGTAATCGGTGTTCCGAATGGCTCCATCCAGGTATTTTTGCTCCCCTGTCAGGTGATGGGCAATACAAAGAATCATGGCCTGGTTCAAAACATCACTGTTGGATCCCCATTCAAAGTGGTCAATGCTTATCCCATAGGGAATACCTGCCATTTTTTCAAGGATCTCATCGGAGAGCGCCAGGTGCTTCATTTCAGAGTCCTCTTGTCTCATGTCATTGATCAGCAGGGTATGGAATCCCATGTTGCGAATAAAGAATTTCCAGCTATTGGTGATCTGGTGCTGGTAGACTTGCTCATAAGTTAACAGAGCTTCCCGGTAAGCTTCCTTGCCGGTTGAGATATAGAGTTCTGCTGCTGCCCAGTAGAAATCATCATCGAAAACATCGTCGCCATACTCCCCGGTGACCACATCTTCAGGATTCCGGAATACCACATCGGGATGGACCTGTGCCCAGTCCCAGGCACGTTCAGCTGCAGTAAGGGCTGCAGATGAAAAGTCCGGATCCAGGTCTGCATAGAGCCGGGATGCCTGGGCCATTACGGCAGCAAAATTAAGGCTTGCACATGGTGCCTTTCCCAATAATATATCGATCCAGGTCATAGTCTTCCGGCATGATAAATCCACTAAAATTCAGGGCGGTCAGCTTATGAAAGACACCCCCGTCTTCATCCTGCATTGTCATTACCCAGTCGAGCTCGTAGCGAATTTCGTCCAGGAGATCAGGAATCCCATTTCCGCTTTCAGGAATATTCAGTCCGTCACTCTGAATGGCTTCAGGGACCATTTCAAGAAGGTTTAACATCTGTCCAGCCGTTATGGCTGCGTTGACCACATATTTACCATAATCACCTGCATCATACCAGCCTCCGGGAGAGTTGAGGGTCCCCTCTGTTTTCCCGGTGGAGGGATGAAAAATACACTGATCATCGGGATGTCCCGAGGCTCTCTGATATTTTCCTACATACTTTTCTTCAAGACCCATGGAGGCCCTCTGGCAATAGAAACTCTTGATGGAGGCAACCAATGAGGGGCTGTACAAGTTCGGTCTGATCTCAAATGCAGTCGATTTCAATCCTGTATCCAACTGAATATAGTAAGTGCCGCTATTTTTCAAACCCGAGAAGTCCCCTGCTAACACATCCTCCCCGGAGCTTTCCCATATTCCTTTATTAAGCAGCTTGCCTTCAAAGGCCTTTTTGCCCTGTGCATCCAGGATCATAAAAGAAGTAGCTTCATGATCGACCACTACAAATTCTTTCAGTGCTTCCGGATAGTAGCCCACCTGGTTGAAACGAATGTGTTGATGTTGATCGGCTTGCCGGATGGGGCAGGGGAATTACAGCTCAAAAATATCATGGCAAAAAGTGCCATCAGTAAAGACAGGTTTCTCATGGTTGGGATATTTTTTGATGAGGTGTTATGAGTGTCGATAAATGTAACTATTTCGCAGGTAAAGCGGGTACAAAGGGTTCGAATGGATAGGTATCCGGTGTAACTACGGTTCCGCTGGTAAGGGTAAGGGGGAAATCAGAATCCGGATTAAAAACAACTTCCACCAGGGCCCCTTTGTAGCCCTTGTCCGGTGCTGCAATGGGGATGGTATAGAGGCCATTTTCAGTGATTTCGATGGTCTCCATCTTCCAGGCCTCTTTTCCAACCACATAAGATTTGAAATCCCGGCCTTCCGGATTCACCGCCTCCCAAATCCTGATCTGGTAGTCCGCGCCTGGATCCACTTCTGCGAATATGGTATCATCGTGAATGCTCCAGTCAAATGCAGGTATCTGAGTATCGGTAATGATGGAGTAATAGAAAGATACCAGGTTCTCTGGCAGGTAGGAGCCATGCAGTCCGTGCCCCACATTGGGAACATATTGCAAATAGCTATCACCCTGCAGATCGTTCCAGTAGAACTTCCAGGAGTCGGTCACAAAAAACTCATCACTTGTGGCGTTGATTAACAGTTTGGGCATGGTGAGCCGGTCCAGGAACTGGTAAGGCTCCACCAGTTTAAGCATTGCATGGAATTCATCCGTTTCGATCCAGTTCATAATACCCTGGTTCTTATAATCATCAATGGCCGGGGCCCATTCGCCGTAACATTGCCAGTGATGTTGGAAGGAGGGTACAACATTAAGCAGGTCAATTACAACAGGAGCAATACCCATCACACGATCATCGACAGCTGCAACGGTCCAGGTAGTCCACCCCCGCTTGGAGGCTCCGCACACAAAAAACTCCTCCACGGCCTGGTGATTGGACTGACAGATCTCCTGCACCACATCCATGGCCCGGACAACTGCCCTGGTCATTGGGAAACGAGCAAGCCATACCTGCAAATCTTCAGAGGCACCTCCCTCCAGAAACTGTAGCCAACCAAAAGCGATCAGTGCATCCTCAAATACACCCTCTTCACTATCATTTTTGTAATCGAGGGGCTGAAAGGGAATATTATGGATATGCGAGATCACTGAGCCTGTAGCCAGGGCTGCCCGGATCATCTCTTCATTGGCAGCAATGGGAATGGAATCGCCTCGCCAGCCTCCCCCGATATGCATCAGGGATTCGCTTTCGCGAAGATCGTCGGGCACCACCATGGTAAGCCAGTGCCACCATTCCGGGGTATCCACCTCTTCTTCGGTGAGCCAGGTACCTGATACCAGGTGGATCCTGTATTCGGTCCATGATTCTCCACGGACTCGTCTCCGTAATTTCATATCGGAATGCCTCATCGGGGGTTTCCACATAAGCCTTCAGAGGGAAGGGATCCTTTGCAGGACTTGTTTTTGGTTCCGGGCTGCTGCAGCCAGACAGAATGAACAGGGCTAAAAGCGCAAAAATGATCTGTTTCATAGTATTTGTTAAGGTTCAAGAAGCAAGTTATGAAATATTAGCCTTTGATTGGGAGCATATTATTTCTTAGTTTTATGTGCAAACTAAAAAATTACAGCAATGGGTGTTCTTTTCGGTGGTGGTATACTATTAACAGTTTTAGTTATCCTCTTTATTTTCCTGCTTCCTCTCTTAGCGCTGATCAGTGCGCTGATGAATACGTTTCGGGGAAATGACAAGATTATCTGGATCCTGGTTATTATTTTTCTGCCCTTCCTGGGTTCAGTACTCTATTTCCTGATTGGAAGGAACCAGCGGACCAACAAGTAAGCTGTTATCGGCTGAGTCTTTTTACAGCTTGAAAAAATAGTCTGGCTACTTCTCCCTGCAAAGAGAAGCTGGGAACTTTGATTGAAGTGAACAAAAAGTACAGCTAACCATTTATAAATCAAACCCAAAAAGAAAAGAAATGATTCAAGAATTTAAAAAGTTTATCAGTAAAGGGAATGTCGTGGAAATGGCCGTTGGTCTTATCATGGCAGTCTACTTTGGAGCTATCGTAAAATCTCTCGTAGACAACATCATCATGCCTCCCATAGGGATGCTGCTAGGAAATGTGGATTTTTCAAACCTGAAGATTGTATTGCAGGAAGCCACAACGAATGGTGACGTGGTTGTACCAGAAGTAGCCATTGGCTACGGGGTGTTTCTAAACACCATTATTACCTTCATTATCGTTGCTTTCGCAGTTTTTATGGTAGTGAAAGGATATAATAAAATGAAGGCAGGCATGGAAAAGAAAGAGGAAGAAGCTCCTGCTTCACCTCCAGAGCCTACCAAAGAAGAGGTCCTTCTGACCGAAATCAGGGACTTGCTGAAGAAGTAAGAGATTTATCAAGCAATCAGGTTTTAAACAGCGAATTCTAAATTCGCTGTTTTTTTTCTGTTTTTGGGTTATTTGCCCAGGAATTTCCGTTTCGTTCCTCGCGTGGCCTCGCTGGCCTTGATGTTTCCTCCCCCCCAGGTCAGCCCCGATTTTTTATCCTTCAGCGCAAAGGAACCCTCAGATCTTTTGATCTTTGATGCATCTGATCCAGGTACCTGCTGGGATCTGGATTCCTTTTCCTTTCTCTTCCTTTCCTGCTGTTTTCGTTCATACATATTCATAACAAGGAAGGTAAGCATGGTGGCGGAGACCAGTACAAGAATCAGGATCAGGTAGTCCCTGTCTCTGTACTGGCCCGTAATCCATCCAAATACGGCTACAGTGAGCGTTATCAGAACCATAAATAATTTCACGACAGAGTTCATCATTCGTATCTTAAGGTGTCAACAGGATTTTTTGATGAGGCCCGCAGGGTCATGGCAGCAGTGGTGATCATGGCACTCAGCAGGATGATCATACCTCCCAGCAGAACGTAAGTCCAGGAGAAGGAGATCCGGGTGGCGAAATTCTGCAGCCAGAGCCTGCTTACATACCAGGTAACAGGAATGGCGATGGCAACTGCGATGGCAACCCAGATTACCAGCTGTTTTCCCAGCAGCATCACTATCTGCCATTTCTGTGCCCCGTTTACCTTCCGGATACCGATCTCCCTGATCCGTTTGCGATTCAGTAAGGACACCAGTCCGAAGAGTCCGATATTGGCAATCACAATGCTCAGGATAGTAAAAAGACCCAGCAGCTTACTCTGGTTAATATCGTTGCGGTACATCTGTTCAACGGTCTGATCCAGGAAGCTGTAATCAAAGGGAATATTCTCAAAGAACTGGTCGTAGGTATCCTGGATCTGTTTTAATGCGCTGGGTAGATCAGCTGTATTCAGTTTCACATTCATATAGCCCCGGTTGCCTGTCATAAAATAGAGGGCAACGGGTCTGGATTCCTCATGCAGAGAGTTATACTTCCCGTTTTTAAGCACGCCCAGGATCTCAACATTTTGTTGAATGCGTTTGCCAGCCAGGGAATCGCCCATACCCAGGAAGCTGATGCAGGCCTCATTGACGATTATCCCGCTCTGGGGATCGGTGGGTCGGTTGCGGTCAAAATTTCTACCCTCTATGAGCTCCATCTGCATCAGGGGAATATAGTCTGCATCGATGGCCAGCAGCGAGACGATTTTTGAGGCCTCCTGTCCATCCACATCAACTTTAAAGTGAGCAGTACCAAATGCCTCCCCCGGAACATTGTTTGAGTAGGCAGCCTCCTGCACCATTGGGCTCTTCTTTAATTCCTGCTTAAAGGAGAATATCTTTTCCAGGGGAACTCCCTCGGCATGGAGTTTTACCTGCACAATGTTATCGGTATTGTATCCGACTTCGGCTTTGAGCAGGTATTGTACCTGCCGGGTAATCAGCAGCGAGGAGATTATCAGGATCACGGAAAAGGTAAATTGCATGATAATGCTTCCCTTTCCAAAACCATAGCGTTTTATCTCAGATCCCAGGCTTGAATCGCCTTTCAAAAGGTGGATGGGCTGTCGATAAACCCTGGAGATAACAGCCAGCATGAAAGCCAGCGAGATGGCCACAAGGACCAGGAGTACCAGAAGCAGGAAACTTCCGGTTTTGAATCCGGATTGCACCAGGGTACCACCCAGACGCTCCGTAAACCAGGACTCCACTCCTGTGATTATAAACCAGGCAAGAGCGGCAGATACGGCAATAAGTATAAGTGATTCGGTAATAAGCAACTTATAAATGTGGGATCGTTCGGCGCCATTGATCTTAAAGATACCCAGGCTGTGGGTGCGGGATGCCATGGAGGCTGAAAGCAGGTTGGAATAATTAAGCAGGGCGATTAGCAGAAGAAAAAGTCCGGCCGCCACCAGAAGATAGCTGTAACTCCTGTTTCCCTTGGGGAGATCATAGGAGAACTGGGGCGTGAAATGCAAATCGGGCAGGGCTGTGATTATCAGCTTAAAATCGGCCTGAAGAAAGTTGCCAAATTCGGCCATATGTTTCTCGTAAAAGGCGGGAAATGCAGCCTCCACTTCGGCAATGGAGTTATTCTCTCCAAGCATAATAAAACTATAAGCAAAGGGCCTCCAGTAATTCTCGGAATCTTCACCATCCAGCACTTCCAGTATGGGGGGACTAAGCGATTTCATGGAGAGGAGCATATGCATCTTGTGGTGGACATTTTCAGGAAGGTCGCGGGTGACACCGGTGACCTCATATATCCTGTCATTATTGATCTTGAGCTGCTGTCCAATGGCATTGGCCGTGCCAAAGTATTTCTCAGCGATACGCTCTGAAATAACCGTCTGGCCCTCCGAAAGCAGAGCATTTTGTGGAGTGCCATAAAGAAATTGCATGGGAAACAGATCGAAAACCGAGGTGTCGGCAAAGTAGACCTGCTCTTCAAAAAAAACCTGTTCACCGGCAGTGACAATGCATTTTTCTTCAAAGGAAACCAGGCGGGCCATCTGTACAATGGCAGGGATCTCTTCCATCATTACCGGCGCCAGGCGGGGGCCCAGCTGGGCATGTATGTTTTCATTGTCGGGCAGATTGATCTCGCCACTGAGTCTGTAAACACGGTCCCAGGTATTCAGATGTCTGTCATAACTACGCTGATAACTCACATGGGAGTAAATGAAGAACAGGCTTCCAAAGGCAAGGGTAAATCCAAGGATGCTAAGGACGGAATATGCGGGTTGTCTGACCAGGTATTTGAATGCGATGGTGATATATGTGCGTATCATGGGTATAATTTTTCAGTGCTTTACTACAATTAGTTAAGGATGGCCCCGTCATGCAGATGAATAACACGATGGGCATAGCTGGCATCCTTCTGTGAATGAGTAACCATCACCACTGTTGCTCCCTTGCGATTGTGTTCTGTGAGCAGATCCATGATTACTCCCCCGTTTTTTGAGTCCAGGTTCCCGGTAGGCTCATCGGCCAGGATCAGGGTGGGCCGGTTTACGATGGCCCGGGCAAATGCTACCCGTTGCTGTTGTCCCCCCGAAAGCTGCTGTGGATAGTGCCTGCCACGGTGCCCCAGCTTCAGATAATCGAGGACCTCCGCTACCCGGTCCTTCCGCTCTTTTCGTTTTATTCCCATGAAGATCAGGGGAAGCTCCACATTCTCGCTTACGTTCAGCTCATCCACCAGGTTGAAGTTCTGGAAGACAAAACCAATATATCCTCTCCTGATCCGGGCCATCTTGTTTTCCGACAAGGAACCGGATTCGTATCCATTGAGTGAAAAGCTTCCGGAGGAAGGGCGGTCGATAAGTCCCAAAAGGTTGAGCAGGGTCGACTTCCCACAACCGGAGGGCCCCATGATGGCTGCAAATTCTCCTTTTTCAATGCTCAGATTGATATTCCGGATGGCGGTGGTCTCCACCTCCTCGGTGATAAAGTGTTTTGTCAGATTGTTGGTTTGGATAATCATAGTCTTCCATCGGGATGCCTTGTTAATGTGTTTTCTTGCTCTCACCAACATTAGTTGCCAATGCTGTGCCAATCGACTAAGATGCTTGTTTATATGAGACATATGATTTACTGCAACTTCGGGATTGTCCACGATTTGGACAACAGAGTGTCAAAAAATTGGACAATTAATTGCATTTGATTAAGTGAGGAGCTAGTTTTATACCATGACCGAGGCCCGGATACTTGTAGTGGATGACAATCGCAATGTGCTGACTGCACTCGATCTTCTCCTTTCCAGGGAGTTTTCGGAGGTGAATTGTATCAACAAACCTGGCCAGATTCTGTCAGAGTTACAGGCAGGATCCTACAGTGCCGTATTGCTGGATATGAATTATACGGCCGGACAGAACACGGGAAATGAAGGGCTCTTCTGGTTGAGGGAGCTGGTGAAGCTGGATCCGGACCTTTCTGTTGTGATGATTACCGCATTTGGGGATATCGAGCTGGCGGTGGCGGCACTTAAAGATGGGGCTGTGGATTTTGTTCTGAAACCATGGGACAACCAGAAGCTGCTTGCTACCATGCGTACAGCGGTCAGCTTAAGCGATTCGCGGCGAAAGGTTAAATCACTTCAGAAGGATAAAGCTTCGCTGAAGGCGGAACTGAAAGGGAAACCTGCACGTTTGATTGGAAAGTCAGAGGCCATGCGTAAGGTGATGGAGATGGTAGGAAAGATTGCTGCAACTCCCGCCAATGTATTGATCACCGGGGAGAATGGAACGGGAAAGGAGTTGATTGCCCGGGAGATTCATGAACGTTCGGACCGTTCCACTGAGATTATGGTCAGCGTGGATCTGGGAGCGGTTCCGGATACCCTTTTTGAGAGTGAGTTGTTTGGTCATGCGAAAGGAGCCTTTACGGATGCACAGAGCGATCGTTCAGGCAAAATTGAAACGGCCCACCGCGGTACCCTTTTCTTTGATGAGATCGGGAACCTGTCATTGCCCCTTCAGGCCAAGCTGCTCAATGTATTGCAGAACCGAACCATTACCAGGCTGGGAAGTACAGAGCTTATACCGGTGGATATCCGCCTGATTTGTGCCACCAATATGAACCTGGAGGAGATGGTAAAGGAGGGAAGTTTCAGGATGGACCTTCTCTACCGGATTAATACCATTGGGGTTGAGCTGCCTCCCCTGCGCGAAAGGGGTGATGATATACTGCTTCTGGCAGCCTGGTTCCTTCATGAGTTTTCTATGCGCTATAACAAGCCCGGATTAAAAATGGACGGAACAGCCGAAGCTGCTTTGAAAAAGTGGTCCTGGCCCGGAAATGTCAGAGAGCTCCGGCATAGCATGGAAAGGGCTGTGATTCTGGCAGAAAATAAAGTGCTTAGCAGCAATAGTTTTCAATTTACATCTGCCGCTTCCAGTACAACAGCCTCCTTCGATGGAAGTCTGGATGAGGTGGAGGCCAGTTTAATTGAATATGCCTTAAGAAAACATGGTGGAAACATGAGTGCAGTGGCCTTACAATTGGGAATTTCCCGCCAGACCCTATACAATAAGATGAAGAAATATGGGCTTTAAGAAACATCAATTCAAACTGATTGTCCTGATCGTACTCCTGGTGATCAGCGCCACCTTGATGGGCTGGGCTCTCTCCTCAGCATGGATACATCTGTCCATTTTGCTGGCCATTTGCATTGCAGTTGAGGCCGCTTACCTCTTCCATCTGCTCACCAGGTACAACAGGGAGGTTCTTTTCTTTTTCAGGGCCCTTGAGAACGACGATACCTCCATAAAATATAGTTCCACTCACCGCAATAGTTTTATTGATGAGTTGCACCAGCATTTGAACAGAGTAAATGAGAATTTTCAGGACTTGAAGTTGGAGAATGAAATAAGAGAACAGTATTTCAGCAAAATCCTGGAGCAATTATCGAGCGGCCTTATGCTTATTTCAAAGACGGGTCATATCAATCAGATCAATGAGGAAGCACTCAGGCTTCTGAATCTGCCACAGCTAACCCATATAAAAGCACTTTCTCCCTTATATCCCGGGCTGCATTCCAGGATCCGGGAAATGAAATCGCTGGATCGTTCAGAATTGACATTGATGGACAAGGAGACCGGGTTGAAAAGGGTCCTGGGTTTACAGCTTGTTGAGATCAATCTGAAAGGGGAAGATGTGCGGCTTGTGACCCTGCACGATCTTTCGGCAGGAATGGAACGTAAGGAGATTGACGCCTGGATCAGGTTGATCCGGGTCATGAGCCACGAAATCATGAATTCCCTGGCACCCATTACTTCCATTTCCACCACACTGAAGGAAGTATGGGCGGGACACAGCTCCGGTGAAAATGGGAAGGATGTTTCAGGAGCCATGATCAAGCAAACCCTTAAAGGTCTGGATGCCATTGCTGAGCAGAGTGAGGGATTAACCACCTTTTTTGAATCGTACCGGGTCTTATCGAGGATCCCCGATCCGGTGAAAAAGGAATTTGCTGTTTGCAAGCTGTTTGACAAACTGGAGACGCTGGTCGGTCATTACATGGAGAGCAGGAGGCTCACCATATCATTTGAATGCAAGCAACCCGGGCTGAGGATCTGTGCAGATGAACAGATGATCAATCAGGTCCTGTTGAATCTGATCAAGAATGCTGTTCAGGCGGTAGAAGAGATTGAGAAAGCAGAAATAAGCGTATCGGCTGAATCAGATGAAAACCGGATAGTTCTGAAGGTTACCGATAATGGAGTGGGCATCCCTCCAGAAATATCCGATGAAATTTTCATGCCCTTTTTTACCACCCGCGAGAAGGGCACAGGCGTGGGCCTAAGTTACAGCCGCCAGGTAATGGCCATGAACGGGGGGCGGATTGAGTTTGATTCCCAAGCCGGCAGAACCCAGTTCAGGCTGGTGTTTTAGTTTAGAATACGATCCCTACGGCAACCCCGAGCCTGATACCAAATCCGTCTGCACCTTCTACATCAACTTCACCGGATGGGTCATCCAGAGTCCTGAAGTTGTAAGCAGGTCCAATCCATCCATCGATGAGAATGATGTCTTTGAATACCCACTGTTTCCCCAGGTTAAAGGCAATGCCAAAGGATGTAAGAGTAGCTGACTCATTAATCGACTCATCCTCTGCTGTCTGTTTCATGTAGCGAAAGTTAGGAGCCAGGTAGGTGCCGGCAGGGGCCGGAGTGTCTGATAAATAGAATCTGAATTCGGGGGTTACTGCCCATCCAGTTAACTTGGCGTCAGTGTCTCCGGGACTGTAGCCGGTATAGAAGAAGCCCAACTGAGCGCTGATATCATCCGTAAAGGCCCTCTCATATTTGATTACTCCTGTTCTGAGGAAAGCGCTGAACAGGTCGGTCTTGATAGCATTCTTCTTCTGTGCATTCAAACCAGCAGAAATAATGAGCATGCTTAAAGCCAATAATGCAATTTTTTTCATGGTCTTGGTTGTTGGTGAATAATTCACTAAAACATGTACGAAAACTGTGCCAAGAAAGTTAGGTAAAAAAGCCTGTAATTCTAATCCCGAAATTGTCAATGTATATATCAGGATCATCGTTCTTCCAGATATATACTTTCAGGCGGGAGGCATTTTTTAGATCTTTTTGTGGAATGGTGAGCTCATATGAAAGTGGCCACCAGTTGGAGTAGGCTTTTAAATACCTGTTTATCTCAAGTGCTTTCCAGAAGTATGTTCCTGTACTATCTTCAAGGGAAACAACGATTTTTGCGGTCGTCTTATCTTCTGCATAGCAATAGAGACTGCATTGTGATCAGGAGCGCATGGCTGTAATCAAGCTGAAGGGAGTCCAGCGGGTATTCAAATGTTGAAGAGAACTCATTGACCCGGTTTGATTTCGCTCCCTCAAATTTGATAGAGGTCGAAATATCCTGATCATTCTGCTTCCAGAAAGAGACTTTATTCTCAAAGTCATTGAATGTGGACAAGAGAGGGGTTCCATATTGTTCAGGGCTCACAAGCTCTATTAGTTTATAAATGGAGAGATCCAATTCCTTATTCTCAAATATTAGCTCATTTGAAGGGGAGATATTCCGTGCATAGTAGGGCAGGTCGTTTTGCTCCATACCCGAAAGGTACCTGGTATACCAGTTAAGCAAGAGTAGTTTTTCCCCACTTACTGTATTGTCAGCCTCAAACTCTTTGTAACTCAGAAATCTCCTGCTGTGATCCTCATCAAAACCGCTGTAGTAGGCTAGCAGCCGTTTCTGAATCTCGTTGGTGATAATGATACAATCGCTGTTCTTTTCCAATACCTGTTCCACCACAATTTCTCGCTGCATTCTATACTCTACCTTCTGAGCATATCTTACCATATCCATTGGAACCAGGAGCAGTATGGCTGTAAACAGAGCGATAAAGAGAGATTGATGCTGTTTTCTCTTTCCTGTGAAGTAGTAGATGGCAAATAGAACAAGCAGGGGGAGGTAAAGCTTCCAGAAAGTCTGGCCCTGCAGGAAAAATGAGATTATACTAATACAAAGAAGGGTAATGATGATCTGGAGGGCCGATTTTTTAGATTCAATGTAGTCACCGATGATCCGTGAGGCAGGCACGGCTGCCACCGGAACCAGGAAAAGATAGTGCCTTGGATCCAGACACATGGGAGCATATGAGCTTGGGGAGATGGTCATAAAACTGGACGACAGGAACAGGATGATAGCCGATACCACGAAGAAATGAGAAGGCGTCATCCAGCCTGAATACCCTCAAACCTTTCCTTTGAAACAGAACTGCAAAAACAAAAATAAACCCTGTGGCCAGAGACTGGTAGATGGATAGTTCGAAGAATCCCACAAAGATTCTTTTCAGCAATATCCTGAGCGATTGCTGGTCATAGCTGCAGAGGTTCAGGTAAGAATTATCGGCAATTGCATGGAATCGTTCCATCACATTGCCGGTGAATATCCAGATGACGAAGAGGTAGAGTGCAAGCAGGGCGGTCCCGCTAATCAGGCTGAATAACCAGAATTTCAAATCCCGCTTCTGAACGATATCGCTTAGCAGCAGGAAGAGCAGCAGGGGGAGTATTAATACAATGGTCCCCTTGGACATAAAACCAAACAGCAATGCAAAAGTGAAGAGGAATGCATAGCGTGCAGTTTTACTTCTGTTGCTCTTGAATTTATACCGGTGGATAATTGAAAGTGCCCACAGAACTGAAAGTGCCACATATATGTCGGGCATCAGTTTATCTGAGTAGAACAGGAACCAGTTTGAAAAGGTGGTCAGGGAGAGCCCGATAAATATAGCATTTGGCCCATGTTCCCGGAGGGTATTAAATACAATGATCAGAATGCCAATGGTGATCGCCATTGCCGGCAGGGAAGAAGCAAAATCGGAGATTCCAAAAATCAAATAACAAAAAGCAGTAAACAGAATCACCGGAAACCTGTAGGCATAGTGGTCCTCAAAATCCACATTGCCATTGAGCAGTTCGTTCGCCAGCTCTGCATAGTGCATGATCATCAAAACCAAAATGGCCGGTATATGCTATCAGGTGATAGAGAACAACAAGGACAATGTAAATCAGCAGAATGGAATATACTTTTACCTGGCTTCTATTCATACATCTAAATTAGGATTTAAGCTGAAAAAACGCCAGACTAATGAGGAACTGCGTGCTATTTAAAATTATCTTAGTATTTCGAAACAATAAAATTCCCTGTTTGTTAATAACACAGAACTTAAATCATTAAAAACAATACCATGAAAACAATTAAATTATTCTCCTTTATTGCACTTGCAGCCATGATTAGCTCCTGCTCTTCCGTGAAGGTAGTTGCTGATATGGATAAAACGGTTGACTTTTCCAAGTATGAGACTTACAGCTTCCTGGGCTGGCAGGACGACAGTGATAAGATAATGAACGATTTTGACAAGAAACGCATCCATGATGCTTTTATCAGCGAGTTTGAAGCCCGTGGTATGAAGCTGGTTCCTGAGAATGGAGATATGGACATCACACTATTTATTGTTGTCGATCAAAAAACAAGTACGACCGCTTATACCAACTATTATGGAGGCGAGTGGATATGGTGGATATAACCGCTACGGGGGTGGTTGGGGATATGGATCTGCAACAACGACCTATTCCGAGAGCGATTACCTGGAAGGGACCCTGGTGATGGATGTCTTCGATGGTGAAAGCAAGGACCAGGTATGGCAGGGTATTGCCACCTCAACTGTATTGAGAATCCTGACAAGCGCGAGAAGAGCATTCCTGCAAAGGTCAGTGCATTGATGAAGAAATTCCCGGTTCAGCCAAAATAGTGATTCAGGCATATCTTTAACAGCCATCAGGACCTTAGTCTTGATGGTTGTTAAATTTTGTTGTTGATATAATTGGATGAAAGAGCGAAGCCCTGCCACAAAAAGATTGATACTCTTATCAATCGTCATCACCTCTTTCATTAATCCCTTCCTGGGGGCGGCAATAAATATTGCACTGCCCGCAATTAGTGCGGAGTTCTCCCTGGGTGCGGTTGGAATGAGTTGGGTCTCCATGGCTTTTCTGCTCTCTTCTGCAGTTTTCCTGGTCCCCCTGGGAAAGCTGGCCGATATCAGGGGCCGGAAGCAGATTTTCTTTGTTGGAAATATCATCATAGCAGCAAGCTCCATCCTGTGTGCACTTTCACCCTCCGGGACTTTACTTATCGCATTTCGGGTCATTCAGGGGATTGGCAGTGCCATGGTCTTTGGAACCGGTATTGCCATTATTACTTCCGTCTATCCACCGGGAGAGCGGGGTAAAGCCATTGGGATCACAGTTACTTCGGTTTATATCGGTCTCTCCCTGGCCCCATTCCTGGGAGGGATGCTTACCCAGTACCTGGGATGGCGAAGTATTTTCTATGCTACCATCCCATTCGAGCTGATGGTCCTATGGATCATATGGAGATACATCAAGGAAGAATGGGCAGATGCAAGGGGTGAGAAATTCGATTGGCCCGGATCCATAATCTACCTCTTTTCCATGTCAGCATTTATGTTTGGTTTTTCAAAGCTGCCGGAGACCTCAGCCATCATTCTGGCGGCTGCCGGACTCTTTGGACTTGTGGGCTTTGTTGTGCTTGAGATGAAGGTTAAATTCCCGGTCTTCAATGTCCGGCTTTTGGCATCTAACCGGCTTTTTGCCTTCTCAAATCTGGCAGCACTGATCAACTATGCAACCACCTTTGCCATCACCTTTCTTCTGAGTTTGTATCTACAGTTTATTCTGGGTCTCTCCCCAAGGGATGCCGGAATGATCCTGATCACCCAACCGGTTTTGATGGCCATTGTTGCCTCCATATCCGGCAAGCTTTCTGACAAGTATGATCCCAGGATCCTTGCTTCTGCTGGTATGGGCATTATAAGTGGAGGGCTTATTATGCTTAGCTTTCTTACAGCAGACTCATCCCTTAGTTACCTGGTAGTGATTCTGGCCATTGTTGGCTTCGGCTTCGGCATGTTCTCTTCTCCCAATACCAATGCTATCATGGGCTCGGTAGATAAGAAGTATCTTGGGATTGCATCGGCCACGGTGGGTACCATGCGACTGACGGGGCAGATGATGAGCATGGGGATCGCCACCCTGATCCTGCAGTTGTTTATCGGTAACAGCCCTATCTCGCTTCAAAACTCTGCTGAGTTCCTGACCAGTATGAGAACTACGTTTGTTGTCTTTGTAGTTCTCTGTATCGTGGGACTCTTCGCCTCCCTGGCAAGGGGAAGATCCAACAGATAAAAGCCTTTAAAAGCGTCTTTTTTTTGTAGCTTTGGCTGTTTGGATTATATAGGTTCGAGGAACATGATTAACAAGGGTTTCACTACAATTTTCATAATTTTCCTATTAGCTTTCGCTGATCTTCCACTCCTGTCTCAGGATTCTGTACAGTTTAAATGGGAGAGATTCTCTGTTAACCTGGGGGGATTCTTAACCTCAATAAACAGTGACATCAGTATTGATGGACAGGAGATGGGCCTGGGCATAAATTTAAATCTTGAAGATGCACTGGGATTAAGTACGTCAAATACAGTTATCAGAGGCGAGGCAGAGTATAATTTTGGTTCAAAAAGGCGCAGTTATATACGTATGGGCTATTTCGGCTTATTCAGGAATGCGAGTAAAACGCTTGAAACACAACTTGAAATAGGTGGAAGTGTTTTCCCGATTGGTACGGAAATAGACAGCAAATACAACATGCAGATTATCAGAGGAATGTATGATTACGCCTTTTTTAAAGATGAGCGGATTATGCTTAGTGTGTCCGCCGGACTGTATGTATTACCAATGGATTTTTCTATCAGAACAGTGGAAGTAATTAACGAAAGCGCCAAAATTATTGCCCCATTACCAGTACTTGGTTTTCGAAATACATTTTTTATTGCACCAAAAGTTATTCTCAAACAGAACTTTGAGTTTCTGTATTTAAGAACCGGATCTTTTAAGGGGCTGATTAGTGATCTGAACATGTGGGTTGAATACAATCCATTTAAGCACTTCGGTTTTGGCCTGGGCTTTAATACTTTTCGTTATAACTTCACTGCCTATGAAAGTTTAGGCAATAGAGATTTCCAGGGTTCTATCAGCACCGGGTTTACAGGTTTGTTATTTTATGGGAAGTACTATTTCTAGAGTAGGCTTTTCAGTTCAGCGAATTATCTCTCCATTGGTCGAAAATCCATTCATGTTTATGGATGATTAAACTAGATTGATCCGGATATTAATTTCTAATGGATCAGGCAGATGTTGAAACTTATTTTTTTTAGTTGCATTGTTTCCTGCACCTTTTCGAGGATTGAGGCCCAGGATTACTCGACTCCTATAGAAACAGAAATCGATAGTATCATCTCCGGCTACTATAAATCGGGGCATTTTAACGGGAGTGTGCTGATTGCCTTGCAGGGTGAAAAGGTTTATGACAAAGCTTGGGGTTACTCAGATATTGAAAACAAGACCCCTCTTGATTCCCTGTCCCAGTATTACATTGCTTCTGTAAGCAAGATTTTTACATCAGCGGCAATTGTGCTCCTTGATATGCAGGGGAGGCTTTCTGTGGATGATGAGGTGACAAAATACCTGCCCGAACTCCCTGAATGTTTCAGTTCTGTAAGAATACACCATCTGCTGAGTCATACAGCAGGTATCCCAACTGAATCATGGGACTGGAGGGACAAAGTAAATTCCGATAATTCGATTGTGATGGAATTTTTGCTGAAACAAGAGGAACTGGAGTTTGAGCCGGGGACAAAGTACAGTTATTCCAATACTGGCTATGTATTGCTGGCAATGGTAGCCGAAAGAGCCAGTGGCAAAGCCATTGATTCCTTTATGAAACAAAACCTGTTTCAGGTGGCCGGGATGGGTCACTCCTTCGTGAGTTCCCGAAACCTGGATACAGATGTAAGCCATGTTGTCAAATCCTATGTAAATGGGAGCCAGGCTGACTGGCCTCTTTATATTGTTGGACCAAGTGGAATTTACACCACTACCAATGATCTGTTCTTATGGGACCGGGCATTCTTTGGCAGTGAGATTTTTAATAAATCGGAGGTGAAGAAAATTCTTACTCCGGTTCAGATTAACGGAGAGGATCAGAATTATGGTCGTCTGGGATGGGGAATCCTGAATATGAATGGAGAAAGCTACGCAGGTCATATGGGAGGGATGTTTGGTTTCAGAACCTTGTATGAGCACCAGATGAATCAGGATGCTACCCTGATAATGTTTACCAGTATTGGGGACCTTACACCTATCATGGAAATCAGAAATATATTGGCTGAGCTTATGGCCAGATATCAGCAAAATAAGTAATAATTGCCTAACTTTAGTAGATTCGTATTGTTTCCATGAAGCGCTTTAAGAAGATCCCTTTGCAGTCACTGGGGGCACAGCTTTTTGCTGTGATCCTGTGGTTTCTGATCACAGTGATCGAATGGAGTCAGAATCCCAAGACCAGCCCCGGTTTTCTGATCCCGGCCATCATCAGGGGCACCGAAGCCCTTTCAATCTTCCTGGTTACAGGGTTTATTATCTGGATCATCGAAAATGTTAAAACCAGTATTAGAAAGGGGTGGATAAGAGTCCTTCTGCTAATTATCCTCTATCCCGGAGCAATGATTGCAAACCTGATGTCCATCGGGATAAGAGCTCTTATTGGTTATGCTCCCCCTCCCACGGATAGTTTTTTCTTTTTTCACAGCTTTCATTTTTATCTTCCCATGCTGCTGGTTATGGTGGTCTATGCCATTGTGAGAAACCAGTTGGAGATCAACAGGGAACGTGAGAACAAAATAAAAGCGGAAAGCCTGGCTCAGCAGGCCAAGTGGATGATGCTCAGGTACCAGGTCAATCCCCATTTTTTGTTTAATGCATTAAACTCCGTGAGGGCGCTTATAGGGGAAGATGATGAAAATGCCAGAAGAATTGTGACCGAGCTTTCAGAATATTTTCGCTACAGCCTCACCAGGAACAATGCGGCCCTGGTCTCCCTGGATGAGGAAATTATGGCCGTAAAAAGCTACCTGGAAATCCAGAAGATAAGATTCAATACCCGGCTGAAGATTGGGATCGAGCTGGATCCGGATACCCTCCAGTGCGCGGTCCCTGTTTTTTCCATTCAGACCCTGGTAGAGAATGGTATCAAATACGGATTAAAAACTTCAAAGGATCTTTTACATCTAAATGTTCAATCGCATATTGAAGGAAAGATTTTGCATATATCAGTTAGTAATACGGGGAAACTGGTATCAACAAATTCCTCCCAAGACAAGAAAGAAAGCTCCGGTACCGGTCTTGAGAACCTGAAGGAAAGGCTTTCTTACCTGGATCCCGGAAGCCGGTTTTCATTAGACGAAGAGGAGGGTAAGGTAATTGCCCGCCTTCATTTGAGCTTAAAAGCCATGAAAAATGAAGATTTGGAAGGCATTGATCGTTGATGACGAAGCCCTGGCCAGAGTCGAATTAAGGAGAATGCTTCAGGAGCATCCTCAAATTGATGTCCAGGGCGAGGCCGGTTCAGTTCCGGATGCCATGGATGCTATCCAAAAATTCTCACCGGATATTCTCTTCCTGGATATCGATCTGGGGGCTCAAACAGGTTTTGATCTTCTTGAGAAAGTTGCCAGAAATTTCAGAATTATCTTCGTCACCGCCTATGATGAATATGCCATTCGGGCTTTTAAGGTGAATGCGCTGGATTACCTGTTAAAGCCGATTCACCCTGACAGGCTTCAGGAATCTGTGAACCGCCTGGGAAATCCTTACCACCATGAATCAGGGTTCCGTCTTGAACCCTTTGACAAGATCCTGGTCTCACACCAGCGCTACTCCCGCCTGGTTACTGTGAGTAGCATCTCCTATATTGAAGCATGCGGCGATTACTCCTGTATCCATACCCGTGATGGATTCAGAGGAACCCTGCATCATACCATTAAACGATGGATGGAGCGCTTACCTGAAAAAATGTTTATTCAGTGCCACCGTTCCTATATTGTCAATTCTGAACGCATTAGCAGATTGGAGAGAAAAGGCAAGGAGCGTTTTGAGATTGCATTGGATCAGCCCGAGATATCCATACCAGTAAGCAAGGGATATAGCAGGAAGATTGTGGAAAGATACAGGCTTACCTGACTGTTGATCGAAACAAATCTCCATTCACCGAATTTCTCTTTGCCTTTTCCGGGCGACTCCATAGATTGCTCCCAAAATCATTTCGTATGAAGCGGTCGCTGATCAGCCTGTTATTCACCTTTCAATTCATCTGGGTCCATAGCCAGCAGCTTTCCTTTGACAGTTACATGGAGCATCTCAATGGATTGGAGAAAGACGGAGATTATACCGGGGCACAAAGCTACCTTCTGTCACATGACAGCACCTTCCCTGAGCAATGGTTTTCCCTTTCCAAAGAGCAGCTCTTTCTTAATGAGAAAATGAGGAGATTTGAAGAGAATCTGGAAATTTACAGGGAAGGTCACTCTAAGGGCTTCTTCTATTTTCTTCACCCTGCTATTCCACGCTATAAACCCTATCTTGAACTTCCCGGTTTTGAAGAACTGGTGGAAACCGACCGGCAGCTTTATGAAGAGGCACTGGAACACTCATCTACCCTTTACAAGCTTGATCTTCCACCCGGATTTAAGCCCAATCAAAGCTATCCGCTATTTATCATTTTTCATGGAGGAAACAGCAGTTTTCAAAGGGTCAGAAAACACTGGAACGAAGAGATGCTGGACGATCATTTCATCAAGCTTTACCTGCAGTCATACAGACATTTTGATTCTGAATCCTTTACCTGGCGATCGGGAGATCCGCGTTCCGACAGAGATATCATTGAGATCTTTCATGAGATCCGGCTTGCTTATCCGGTCGATACTTCAAGAGTCCTTGTTTCGGGTATGTCGGCCGGGGCAACTTATGCCATTGGGATGGCCCTGAGGGGGATTATTCCGGTTTCCGGGATTCTTACTTTTTGTCCGGGATTACCAGGAGAGATAGCATCCGGTGCAGGTGCAGACAAATTACGCTCAGATATCAGGGCTTACCTGTTGGGTGGAGAAAATGATTATTACCGGGAACACCAGGAGAAATTATGCGGAATCTTTGATCAGATCGGATTGGATTATCTCTATGTGATCGAAGATAGTATGTCGCACAAGTATCCTGAAGATGAAGGAAAATTTATTAAAGAGGGCATCCATTTTATCATGAAGCAGTGGAAAAGACACTGAAAATAGCAGGGATATTTCAGGTTCTGACAGGGGTCGGAATATTAGGCATCTGGGTCACTAATATGCTGGGAGGGAAAATCCCTGAACTTCAGACAGAACCCATTCGAATTGCCATGCACCTTCTTGCGGAATTTTTTACAGGGACCCTGCTGCTTGTTTCAGGCTTATTTATCCTTCTCAAAAAGAAGAAAAGCAGCGCTTTATTCTATCTTTCTTTCGGAGCACTTTTCTATACCCTGATTGCAAGCCCCGGATACTTTGTACAAAAGGAACAGTGGGGTGAGTCTGCAATGTTTCTTGTTTTACTGGCATTGAGCGTAGCAGTTTTACTGGCTCAAAGAAATGAAAATAAATGTACCAAGCTATGAAGTCTATTTTTGTCATAATCACGGTTATATGGATGATAGTTGGTTTCTCATCCTGTAAAAACGGCAGCTATCTGGAGCTCAGAAATGAACTTACTATTGTGCACCTGAAAGGAACTCCTTATGAAAGGGGAGCCGCTTATGGCCAGATGCTGAAACAGGAAATTCATGAAACAATTGCTAAGTGGAAGCAAGAAGTGGAATCTAATTACCAGCAAGATCTTACTGAAGTAATTGATGAGTTTTTTAGTTCAACTAATTACAGAGAGAGCATTGAGTTGGTAGATCCGGATCTGCTGGATGAGGTCTTTGGCATGTCAGAGTCATCAAAAATAGATTTCAATATACTGCTTGCTTTTCAGATGAGCGAGGAATTGTCCATTGCAATGGACAGGGATGCACATTCAAATTGCACCACCATTGGTAAGGCAAGAACAGACTCAACGATCACCATACTTGCCCAGAACATGGACCCTCCCCAGTTCCTGCACGGGCATTCCATTGTCCTGCACATTATCCCTGAAAACGGGGACCCGGAGAGTTTGGTGTTTTCAGTCCCTGGATTATTTGGGCTGGCGGGGATGAATGACAGGGGGGTGGCCATTACCTGCATGGGGATTTCCATGTTGAATCATTCCAGGGAAGGCCTGCCTGTGGTTTCGGTGATCCGGAGGATTCTCTCCATGCCTGGCTTGAAGGAAGCAGAGTCTTTCATCAATCAAACTTCATATGCCATTCCCCAGTGTTTTGGAGTGGGAGGACCTGAGGGTTTACGCTGTTTTGAATGCAGTGCAAACCAGGTGTCGGAGTTTTATCCTTTTGAGGATCGCAGTGTGGTCCTTCATACGAACTTTTCCATCAATAACAGAGACTTTAACCAGAGATTTATCGAGTTGCTGGGGCACTATGGTAAAACAGTTGATGAACCCTATTTCTGCCCTCGCTATTTCTATGCTTATGAAAAGATAAAGGAGTATAACAGGAGTCTTGACAGGGAAAGAATAGAAGCAATCCTGAGGCTTCCGGAACCGGAGTTAGAGTCCATCCTAAATAAGAATACGCTGGGAACTCTGGTGATGGAACTGGATTGCGACCCGACTCTTTTTCTGGCACTTGGCCACAGGGAGGGAGAGGGCTTTATCCCTGTATGCTTTTAGTTATTAATTCCGGACAATATGATCTTATTGAAGAACATATGGATGTCTTTACTGCTGATAACCCTGGGGTCCTGTGGTGATAGCGGCCGTTCAGAACCCGCAGCAAGGGATCTGTACGGGAACATCCACGATGTGTTCTCCCACCTTGAGAGGGCCTCAAGAGAATTGAGTTACCATTCAATGATGGTTAATACCGGGGCACGCAATATTCTCCCGGCTTTTACTTTATTATACGATGATCTGTTGCAGGTTCCGGAAGCTGGTACAAGCTTATGTAAGGCCCTGCTGGCCAGTTATAAACATTCGGAGACGCTGCTCTATCATTCCTTCAGGATGCTGGGGGCTCCTGCTGGTGGTTTTGGTCCTCCGTTTGCCGGAACCGGGATACAAGCCCGGCCTCTGCAGTTCAGTTTTATAGAAGGCGGAGAGGAAAGCTGGGAGATGCTTCCCTGTGAATTGCGATCTGGAATCACGGAAGTCATTCAGGGGTGGATGCTTGCAGAGGATGTGCTTCAGGAATTTCTTGCACCTCTTGGAGAGGATGAGAGTCTGGAGAGTTTGATGGAACCCTGGAGAGACAAGGAGCTATATAGCTTTAAATCCATAGATCTGATTGGAAAGGCTGATTTGCGAAAACTCTCCTTTGCCTCCAGGTTATTGGCATCCTCCCTGACTTCCCTGACAGGCCTGGAGCATTTTGCTGCCCCGGAAGGATTTGATCACTGCGTCCTGGAGACTCAAGTGGGGACAGTGGGAATTTTTGGTTCACAAAAAGATACCATTGGAAGCGGATATGCTATGCTTATAGATTTGGGAGGTGATGATCTCTATGAAGGCAATATTGCCAGCCCCGTATGGGGAAGAAATCATATCTCTGTAGTGATTGATTTTTCAGGAGACGACAGCTATGAAGCAGGAGATGGATACCTGGTAAACGGGTGCCTGGGGATAGGGATGCTCTATGATCTTGCAGGCAATGATCGCTACCTGTCTGAAAGAGCAGGAATCGGTTCTTCATGTTATGGTACGTCTATCTTGTATGACCGGCAGGGTGATGATCTGTATCAGAGCTCTTCGCCTTTTTCCGAGGGGGCTGCGCATGTGGGAGCTGCTTTGCTTATCGACCTGGAAGGAGATGATGAATACTATAGCACGGGTAACTCGCAGGGGTATGGAGGGACCCTTGGTGTGGGAATGCTTCTGGACCTGGCGGGCAGTGACCGCTATAATCAAGGCCATAAGCTATCCTCTTTTGTGCAGGGTGCGGGCCGGGGCAGGTGGGCCGAAGCCAGTGATGGCCACAGCCTGGGTGGCGGACTGGGAATCTTTATTGAGGCCGGAGGTGATGACCAATACCATGCAGAAAGTTTCTCGCAGGGAGCCTCCTATTTCACAGGGCTGGGACTCTTTTTTGATATGGAGGGAGATGATTATTACAATGCCCAATCACACAGTCAGGGTTATGCAGCCCATTATGGATTATCAGGATTCTTTGAAATGAAAGGGAATGATCATTACAATGCCGAAGCCGAGTTCCAAATGATCACACAAGTGTTGGGTGGTGGCCGCGATTTGTCGGCAGGCTGGTTTATTGATGAGCAGGGAGACGACACCTATCATTTTGGAAACCGGAGTGCTGGTATTGGTGATTTGAATGGGGTGGGGATCCTGTGGGACAGGAAAGGTGATGATTCCTATATATGGCACCAGAATTCAGTGAATGCCGGGAGTCCCTCGCTGGGTCAGACATTGAAACTATCTGAAGGCATGTCTCTTGGAGCGCGACTCACCAGTTTCCCAGGGGATCAGAACCTGGGGCTGTTCCGGGACGATCATCAAAAAAAATTGATCACAAAAAAATACCAGTAAATCATGAAAAGGATAATAGCTACAGCCAGTATGGCTCTTTTTATCCTGCAAGTCTCCATAGGCTGTACCGCCTTCTGTTACTGTAAGGAAAATCGTGCCATCCTTGCCAAAAACCTGGATTGGCCAGTGGACGCCGGCATGATCCTGGTGAACCGTTCAGGGATGCAGAAATCCTCTTTTTCAGCGACGGACAGAACTTTTACCTGGACATCGCGCTACAGCAGCATTAGCTTTAACCAGTTCGGGATTGAGTCCCCCTTGGGTGGAATGAATGAAATGGGATTGGTGGTAGAAGAGCTGAACATGCCTGCATTTGAGGCCAGCATCGATCCCTCCAGACCCTCGCTGAATGAATTCCAGGTGGTTCAGTATATGCTGGATAATTTCAAATCAGTTGAGGAAATTGAGGTGGCCATGGATCATTTTCAAACAGCCCCTGTGCTGCTCCCTTTTCACTACCTGGTTATGGACCGTGAAGGCAGGAGTCTGATCATGGAATTTAATGGAAGCCGATTCAATTTTTATAATTCCAGTGAAACAGGCTTTCCCATATTGAGCAACAATCTTTACCTGGAATCAATCAGGTACGTAAAAAATTTTCAGGGCTTTGGTGGAGACCTGGAAGTCCATCACAGGCCCGGGTCCAATGAAAGGTTTGTTTCGGTGGCCAGCATGCTCTCTGAATGTGACAGGGCTGCTCCGGTAAAGAGCTCCTTTGCAATTCTGGATACTGTGTCACAGATGGATACCCGGTGGAGCATTGTGTATGATGCCACCAACCTGACCATCCATCTGAGGTTTCATGATTGCACGGAATTGCAGGAGATCAGCCTGAAGCAGCTGCTGGCCATGGAAGGGCATTCTACTTTTGGTGCAGATGTTTCCGACTGCAATCTGCAGGCTCCCCATTCCTTCAGATCAATCACAAGCGAGGAAAACCAGGACATGATAAACAGGGTTGTGGCCCGGTTGAGCCAGGAGATGGACCTGCATTTCAAAAAAGAGCTTTTGGATGGCCTGATATGCTACAGCAATCAATTTATAATCGAGAAAAAAGTAAAGAAATGAAAGGGATAGGCATTTTGTTGTTTTTAGTCCATGCCCTTGCCTGGCAAGCTTGTAATCGCCCGGGGAATGACCTTGTTGAGTGCCTGAATAAGGAGATTGCTCCCCTTCCCGAAGGGTTACCGCAGGAGTACACGGAGAGTTATCTTGAGGGCCTGGTGCCCTGGGAGAAGTATACAGTAATCGGACTTGGAGAGGCCACCCATGGCACAAAGGATTTTTTTGAGCTCAAGCAGAGGCTCGTCCGTTTCATGGTTGAACAACACCAGTGCAGGGTCCTGGCTTACGAGTACAGTTATCGGAAATCCATCCTTGTAAACGATTATATCCATCATAAAGTTGATTGCCTGGATTCATTGTTCCAGGGTGATTTATGGATTCAGGACAATGAAACAGTACGGCAGTTTATCTACTGGATGAGAGAATACAATGAAGGGAGAGATGAGCATGAGCAGCTCAGTTTCATTGGCATCGATAATCAGTTGGATGCTATGATGATTGATGAGGTGATCGGGCAGATCTTATCCTACCTCCCGGGCCTGGAATTGGACCTGGACATGTTTCCTTACAATGTAAAGGGGAAGAAGGAGGTGAAGTACGAGGATATGAATGAAATGGAGTATAAGGAGATCAAATATGCCTTTGTACAACTTAGAAACCGGGTGGAATCGCAAGCCCTCAGGCTCACCGGCCCCCGGGCAAAATACAATGCAGGTGTGGCGCTTCAACTGGTCAGCTCGCTTCTGGGCTCACATGAATTTCTTTACCTGATCTATGCTGAAGGGAAGAATATCAGGGATCGCCAGCTGGCTGGAAATGTTCTGAGAATCGTCCAGGAAGGGAATGGAGAAGACCCCGTGATAGTTTGGGCCCATAATGCGCATGTGGCCAATAATCCACACTATACCTCAGATGGTTCTCCGGCCATGGGATGGTATCTGCGCGATTCCCTGAAGCAGAAATACCTGTCGGTGGCCACCTCCTTTTCTGTGGGACAATTCACGGCGGTGATGCTGGATTCAGCCGGGAATGATACGGAGCCTTTGACCTGCAGCATTCTGCATTGACCCACCGGAGGAATCATTAAATGCCCTCTTCCACCGGGCCCGGCACCCTCAATTTTCTTTGAACATCCTGGAACCTGGATCTGGCAAAGCCCGCTCTACCGCTTCATCAGATACTGAAAGACCCATGATTGGAGTGGGCGATCTTTACCTTGGATGCACCTGAACTGCATTTTACAAACGATCGTATTATCAATCTGGCACAGGCCCACGACCTGTTGTTTTATTACAGAGATACACGGCCTCTTCTGTAATATTTAAGAAAATGTTTTCTAGTCAAGCAAAGTAAAATTCACGAATTCGTAATTCTTTCTCCGGATCCACAAAGTTATATTGCGTTTTGTAGACAGGTGGATCCCGGAACTTGGTATAAGAAATGTTGACTGCTTCATTGATGCGGAATTCATTCAAAAATCCATTCCCTGACCATTATTTTCCCAAAAAGGCTCCACTCTGAATTTTAACCCATACTTTTGTGGAAACCCAGTATTCCGAATGAGCACTTTCGAAAAATTAAACCTGTCCAAGTCCTTATACACTGCCATTGCTGATTTGGGATTTGAGCAACCCACTCCCATACAATCTGAGGCTGTACCAGTTATCCTGTCCGGTCGTGATGTGGTGGGAATTGCACAAACAGGTACGGGCAAAACCTATGCCTACCTGTGGCCGATCCTTCGCGACCTCAAGTATTCTGATCAGGTGAATCCCAGGGTATTGATCATGGTACCCACACGTGAACTTGTGGTGCAGGTGGTAGAGCAGGTGAAAAGTCTTACCAAATATTCAAACACTCGTGTTCTGGGAGTATATGGAGGAACAAATATCAATACCCAGAAGGCAGCTGTGGTAGAAGGTACTGATATCCTGGTGGCCACACCCGGAAGGTTATATGATCTGATTCAGCACGATGCCCTTCGCTTAAACGCTGTGAAGAAACTGGTCATCGATGAAGTGGATGTGATGCTGGACCTGGGTTTCCGCTTTCAGCTGGAAAGGATATTTAATATACTTCCCGACCGGAGACAAAATATCATGTTCTCGGCAACCATGACCAGGGAGGTTGATGTGATGATTGACGAGTACTTCAAGGCACCGGAAAGGATCTCAGTTGCTTTGAGCGGAACCCCTCTTGATAACATCGCTCAGCAATGTTATCATGTAAAAAACTTCTATACCAAGGTAAATTTGTTGGCTTACCTCTTATCCGACAAAGAGGAGTTTAATAAAGTACTGGTATTTGTATCCAGTAAAAGGGGAGCGGACCTCCTGTCTGAGGCCCTGGAAGAGCTCTACGGATCCGAGTTATGTGTAATTCATTCCAATAAGTCACAGAACTACCGATTGCGTTCCATTGAGAAATTTGAGCAGGGAGAGAACCGTATCCTCCTGACCACCGATGTGATGGCCCGGGGTCTTGATCTGGACAAACTATCGCATGTGATCAATTTTGACACTCCAGATTATCCGGAAAATTATATGCATCGCATTGGCCGCACGGGAAGGGCAGAAGAGAAAGGAAAATCGATCCTCTTCTATACCTGGAAGGAAGAAAGTGCCAGGATCGCCATTGAGAAACTGATGGATTATAGCATACCCGTGGTTGAATTCCCCGAGGAAGTTGAAATCTCCAATGAGCTCACCGCTGATGAGCAACCCAAAAAGGAAGAGGTCCAACTGAAGTCCACCAAAGCAACAGAGATCAAGGGAGCTGCCTTCCACGAAAAGAAACTTAAAAATACAAAAACCAACCAGGGAGGATCTTACCTTCGGAAGGGGAAGAAATACAAGAAACCCAAGACAAAGGGCGACAAAAATTTCAACAGAAGGAGTAAAAGGAGATAGTCATTGCGGCCTAAAGGACGCATTTGACACCCCCCCGGTCCATTTCAACCACACATTTATTGCACCGATTGCATTCCGTTTTTTCGATCTGGTTTCCCTTTAGTTTAATAAGAAAATCGGAATCATGAATCAGGGCCCTGGCTATGGCAATAAAGTCAAAACCAGCATGGAGAATTTCTTCTATTCCGCTTTTCGAGTCAACACCTCCAAGGTATACCAGTGGCATATTAACTGCATTCCGGATTTCTTTGGCCTGCTCGAGGAAAAAGTTGGGTTTAAACTTGTATGGTTTTATAATGATGGGTCCAAAAATTGCCATTGTCACTTTCTCGGCAAGTGATGAACCATTTCGTATCATTCCTCCCAGCGGAACCTTGCCCCTCATCAGATAAAATGGGCTTTTACTTGTAAAACCACCACTTAAAATAAGGGCGGAGCATCCTGTTTTTTCAAGCTCAAAGGAAACAAATTTGCAATCCTCAAGTGTAAATCCACCCCTGATGCCATCACTTAAATTCAATTTCACAAGGACCGGGAAGTCTTCCCCGACTTTCGCTATTACCTTCGTCAGTACCTCCAGGGGAAATCGCACCCTGTTTTCAATGCTTCCGCCATATTCATCTCTGCGCTTATTGGTCCTTGGGCTCAGGAACTGACTCAATAAATATCCATGACCCATGTGAATCTCAATGGCATCAAATCCAGCCTGCTTAACCTTCAAAGCAGCTTCTGAAAAATCATTGGACACCTTCTCCATATCATCCGGGGTCATCGCCCTGGAAAACATAATGCCTGACAAAGAGCCATATTCATTAAAAACTCTGCTGGGTGCCAGAGGGTATTTGACATCCTTGTTCTTTGAAAAATAGCCGCAATGGGTAAGTTGAATAGATACTTTTCCACCTGCTGAATGAACCTCCTGTGCCAGTACTTTGAGTTCTTTTACACTTCGATCATTAATATACATTTGATCGCTGAAAGTCCTTCCCTCTGGAGATACAGCGCCGTAAGATACGGTGGTAAGGGCCACATTACCTTTGGCCATGGCCACGTGGTGATCGATTAATTTTTGATTGGGAATCCCTTGATCACACATTCCTTCATAGGCGGCCGATCTGATAAAAACATTTTTAAGCTTTAGTTCCGAAAAACCAAGCTTCTTTTCCTTGAATGCCTCCTCAAATATGTTCATTAACAATGATTTCTGATTATGCCTTTCTAATTAAATCCAGCAATTTGCGATCCAGTTTATGTCCATGCCAGTCTTCATAGGCCACATCGGTGCGTCCTGAATCCAATATACCAAAATCACCTCTGAAGTTCCATAAGGCAAAGCCAATATCGTTTGAGCTAAGTATATCCACCACATCTCCAAACCAGGCCAGGAAAATATCATGAGGAGTTTTATTATAGCTCCCACATTCCCCGCAATGAACACCTGTGCCCGACCGGGCAAGTTTGATCCAGGGTTCGTAAAATTCTTCCAGCATATCCCTGCTTAAATACTGATCCCCAACCTGTCCGGGATATTTCAGTGGAGGCAGGTTGTCAATATCCTTCATGGCCCAGGGGGCCTTGTAGTGTGAAATGATTCCGGGATAATATCCCCGGCAGCTCTGCCCAATGGGCAGGTGGGTAATCTCTGGAATGACCCTGGTGCCAACCTGGTTTCCGTCTGCGATTACCAGGTGATCGGGGTTCACTTCCCATATGGTCTCAGCTGCTGCTATGGCCACATTGGCATAGGTATCACCCGGAATGAGCGTCTTGCTGGAGTGTTGATTATTCATGTCCTCAATCATGGCAGGCTCGTTCAGCAGGTCAAAGCTGATCTTTTCAGGTGAGATGTTCTTATAGCGTTCTGCCCACATCCTCCAATGCCAGTAGAAGGCCTCCTGGGCCTCTTTGTCTTTCCAGAGATTATAGGGCTCACGAAAACCGGCATTGATGCAATAACCCGGTGCACGGTGCAGATTAATACTTACATGCAAATTGTATTTATGGGCCATATAAACCAGCTGGTCCACTTTTTCAAGAGCCTCTTCACTAAGGCTGTATACCTCCTCCGGTGTAATGTCCTTGCTTCGGTCAAAATCCAGGTAAGAGGGATAGGCCATGGGGATCCTGACGAAATCGAAACCCCAGTCCGACATCCAAATAAAATCCTCCCCGGCAGATCCCCGGCGGGAGTTATTTGGATTGGGCGAGAAGAAGTCCAGCAGGTTAAATCCTTTCCATTTGGGAAGTGGATTCCGGTTTTCTGCAGGGCTGGCATATGCAAGTGCAGAATTGCCCGCAAGGCCTAAGGCCCCGCTCAATACTGCTGCCTTTTTTATAAAGTCCCGGCGGTCTGAGGTAAGTTTAGCTTCCATATTATTCAGTTTTAGCATCAAATACCAGTTCAATCATCTTGTAAAGGTCATCCTGATTATAGTCGAAATCGTTTTCCGTATCTACCCTGTGTACCAGCACCATTCGGGATGCAGGATAAACCCCCAACATATGTATTCCCACCCCAGTATGGTAGAAAGAACCTGATTCGCCTTCGCTCCGGGGCAGGACTACACCCCACAGCATACCTCGGGCAAGTCCGTACCGGGGATTATAGATGGACCAGGGATAGGTGCTGACCTCGATCCATTCGGCCGGAACAATCTGTTTACCTTCCCATTCACCTTTTTGTAGATAGAGTTGGCCGTACAGTGCCAGATCCCGGGCCGACATCCGGAAATGGTAGGCGGGGTAAATGGATTTACTTTTCTCATACTGGTAAAAGCCATCGCTATGGGGAATCTCAGCATCCTCCTGCTCGGCATCGATGGTGGAATATTTCCCCTTATAATCATGCATGCCCAGGGGGATGGCAATCTGTTCCTTAAAAAGGTCGTAAATGCTTCGCCCGGTTTGCTGCTCCAGGATGGCTCCCAGCACATTGAAGTCCCAATTGTTATAATAAAAGTGTTCTCCAGGCAGGAAGGAATCACGCTCAGGCATACTCCTGAGCATCCCCTCGCTGACCCCGGCGGCATGGTGATAGATACCTGACCGGGATTTTAGCAGATCCACCACTCTTGCATCCAGCTCCATCTGTGAGAGTCCGGGATCAATATCATGGATCCCAAGCTCCCTCATGGTCATAGTGGTATCAATGAGTCCTTCAGAAACAGCAATTCCAAAAAGGGAGTTGAGGAGACACTTCCGTATGGAATGAATGGTATGCTTGCGGTCCGTGGAGCCCCAGTCAAAGATTACTTCTCCATTTACGAGCAACATCATGGAGGAAGCTCCGCTTTCTTCAAGATGAGATTTCAGGCTGTCCAGCTTCACAGATGAGAAGCCCTGTTGTTCCGGTTCGGAATAGCTAAACTGGTGTTTGGGGACCTGCTTGCAGGCTGTGCAAAGGATCAAGGCTGAAACAATGAAATACATCGATTTCATATAGACCAAATTACACTTTTTTCGCTTTTGGTATTAAATGAGATTTACCCCGGGCTTTTCTCTTCCTGCTTCGTTGGTATACTTCACTTTGGGGTGACCAATAAGCAGGGACGCGTATATCTGGTGTTTGTCAGGAAGTCCAAACTCTTTTCGCATGGCCTTGCTTCGGCTCATGGCGGAGACAATAAAACCATTAAAACAGCTTCCCAATCCAAGGGTATTGGCAAATATGGAGGTATAGGTAGCCCATATATTAGCATCTGCAGCGGCCATTCCATATTTGGTGACAGGTGCATGGAACAGGATTACTGCAGGGGCATGGTGACATATCAGGGATGAACCCGGGGTATTCTTCGCTTTGAATTGTTTTTTGTAATTGTTAAGGCGGGGTAATTCAAGTTTTGGGGCTAATAATTGAAGTATGGGCATTAAAACAGGCGATGTATAGATCCCAATGGTTTTGATCAGCCTCTGAGCTGTTTGATTGTTGAGTTTTTGGATGTTTTCTTTTGTTTTAACTATGGTAATCTCAATGGGACGTTGGTTGCTGGCTGAAGGATAGTGCTTCATGTTCCCGACCAGGAGATTTAAGGTTTCCTGGTCCACCTCCCTGTCTTTATAGGACCTGCAGGTTCTTATTCCGGCAGACAGGTCCTGGAAATTGGCTGCTGAAACCGGGGCTGCCTGCAGCTTATTGATAGTCCCTTCATCAGGAAAGATTGTGGATTCGGGACAGATGGCCACACAATGTCCACAGTGAATGCAGCTGCTGTTTATGCTTCCCTGTTCGATATCGATGGCATCCGATGGACAGTCTTTAACACATTTAAGGCACCTGGTGCAATTTTCCAGTTGTATAATTGGCATAGGAAGGTTTTAGTTCTTAAAAGTAGTATTACTGTTGATTTAATTCATCAAGCAGCTTTGAAATATCAGTATTTTCAGGATTTAATTCCTGTGCCTTAAGAAGTGCATTTTTTGATTCTCCCAGTTCCCCCTTCCTCATATGGGCATTCCCCAGGTCGAAATATGCCTGCCAGGAGTTTGGATGATAAGCCACATTGTATGAGGCACAGTAGTATGGAATAATCTGTATGCTTATCACCAAGCATCTTAGACAGGATGCTTATTTCATTCTCCATACCAGCGTATAAGGCCTGATTTTCACTCAATCGCTTTGTTACAAGGTCCTTTGTATCGCTTAGTATCAGATTGCACAATTCGGCGATGGATGAGTTGTTTTGAATAAGCGGCTGAATATAGTTATTGTCTGTAAAACTGATCTCGCCACCATCATTCTTCCACTGACCAGGTTTCAGATACTTATTAAAAAAACCAAGCGCACAGTCACATATGTAATCATAAGAAATACTGGTCTTATTGCTAACCGGGTCACCTGAACATGAGTCAAAGAAGCGCCAGTATGAAACGAATCCATTGTGATCCAGATAGGGCATGCGAAAGATCTGTTTATCAGCAGTACGGATTGAATTATAGTAGGGATATATTGAAAAATTTTCATAGTTATTGACTACCAGGCAATAGGGGGCATTGGTTTTTTTCAGGTCGAAATCCTTCATTTCAAAGAGTGCCATGTATGCACCATATTCATGCCCTCCATCCATGCTGAACACCGCTTTCACCTTCTTGTTTCTCATTTGAAATATGGCAGTTGCCTGGCTTCCGCTGCTAAATCCAAATAAGCCCAGATTCGTATATCCGGCATCTATGTTGTTCTCAAAATATCTGAGAATGAACTCCATATCTTCTACCTGCGCCATTGTACTATTCTGCAGATCAGGTCTTTGTAAGGAAAAGGGCCCTGCTGAACCTACAGATAAAATCATGAAGCCATGACTGGCCAGGTACTCACAAATCATGTGATTCTGTACGGATGATTTGCTGTTTGAAGGAGCGTAAATGATAAGGGGAAATCCCCCGGCTACTATGTTTGCCGCCCCGCTTTTTGAGCTCACAGGACAATCCAGAATTTGTTGGGTAGTGATGCTTGTATCCAGTCCAAATGCTTGCTTTGCAAATCCGGAATAGGCAGATACAAAATTGAAGCTACTCTCATTTACTTCACTTGATACCCTGGAAAAGTTTTCACGAAGTGCTATTAAATCGATGTAATCTTTAAAAGCTAAACCGGAGTCTTTGATTTTTTCAGGGGAAGGGTACCAGAAATGGATTAGCATCGGTCTGGATATGGTATCCTGGCCCAAAATATATTGCCTTGACTCATCATAAGTCTCGAAGGTCTTAAAGCAAACATCATAGGGACCTTTTTCCAAATCAAAGGCACAACAGATATTTCCTGTGATTATAATAAGAGCGCTCAGGCAGATTAATTTGATATTCATCTTCTTTGGATTTAATTATCTCAAAGATAAACTAAATAATTAGTTAAACAACTAAAAACTTAGTTAATATATTATGGAGTCATAAGTACTCCGATCGGGCAGTGATCTGAACCCATTACTTCGTTTGATATAAAAGCATTATTTATGGACGGAAGCAGGGATTGACTTGCCAGGAAATAATCGATTCTCCATCCCACGTTTTTTTCCCGGGCACCAGCTCTGTAACTCCACCAGGAATAGGCTCCTGTAGCATCCGGATTAAAATGCCGGAAGGTATCCACAAAACCGCCCCGGGTATAGCGGTCCATCCCGTCAATCTCTTCCTGCATGTAGCCCGCCGACTTGTTGTAATTTGGTTTGGGACGCGCCAGGTCAATATCCCTGTGTGCCACATTGAAGTCGCCACATACCAGTACTGCTTTCTCTTCCTCCAGCTTCTTCAGATAGTTGAAAAAGTCGAGGTCCCAGCTTTGCCGGTACTCCAGCCTTCTGAGGTCGTTTCCTGAATTGGGAACATATACATTTACAAGAAAGTATGATCCAAACTCCAGGCAAAGTACGCGTCCCTCGGTATCGTGTTCAGCAATACCCATATCTCTGGAAACATTTAGTGGCTTAACTTTGGACAGAATGGCTGTTCCCGAATACCCTTTCTTCTCTGCTGAATTGGAATGCAGCTCGTAGTGTTTGACAGAATCAAGTACTTCAGCCACCTGCTCATCCTGGGCTTTTGTTTCCTGCAGGCACAGGATATCAGGGTCCATCTGTGCAAGATCATGATAAAAGTTCTTCTTGGCTACCGCCCGAATTCCATTTACGTTCCAGGAGATGATTTTCATAAGTTCAATCTTTATCACAAGATAGGAATAGCTTAGGAATATACTCAGTTCGATCTGCTTTCAGACTCTTTTTGCTCAATTGGTTTCCAAATATGTAACTCATGAATTTAAAAACATTCCAGTATGGACTCTGATTATTTCGGATGCGGTTCTTAATGCCCAAACGGGTTCACTTGATTCTAAATCGGTTTATCAGCTAAAACCGGATGATCCGGAAGCATACTTTTTTACTCCTGATAATTATAACATCAGGGCTGATGGAGTTATGGATATCTCAGATGCGCTTCAGGGAGCAATAAACCAGGTAAAAACCGAAAAGAACTTCGGTATATTGTTTATTCCGGAGGGCGCATACAGAATAAGCAAAACCATATATATACCTGCTGCGATCCGCCTGATTGGCTATGGCAAAAATCGGCCTGAATTCATTCTTGGAAGGAACACACCCGGGTATCAGGAGCCTGTTAATTCGGATAAAGGTTTGGCAAACTACATGTTCTGGTTTACGAGCAGAATGGTAAGCGGGGATTCGGAACCAAGGGATGCAGGAGCGGGCACATTTTACAGTGCCATATCCAATATCAATTTTAAAATAGAGGATGGTAATCCCAATGCTGTGGCCCTTAGGACCCATTTTGCCCAGCACAGTTTTGTAAGTCATTCGCTTATTAATATTGGCAATGCCAAGGCAGGTATATTTGACCTTGGAAACGAGATAGAGAATGTGAAATTTTTGGGGGGTGACTATGGGATTTATACCAACAGGACTTCTCCGGGTTGGCCTATGATGATTGTCGACACTTATTTCGAAGGCCAGCGGAAGGCAGCCATTCAAACAAACGAAGGAGGTCTGGCCATTGTGAATATGCAGGTCAGAGATAGTCCTGTGGCAGTTGAAATGGTAGAAGGTACGGTCGACCGGCTCTTTATGGAAAATTGTCGTTTCGAAAATGTAAGACAGGCAGGAATAGTGATCAGTGTTGAGGAAAATACAATGAGCCAGGTGAACCTGCTGAATATTGATTGTAAGAAGGTTCCTGTTCTGGTCAAGTATCTTCAAAGTGGCAGAACGGTGGAAGGGCCCGGCAAACTTTACTGTGTCAGGGAATTCACATATGGACTTGTGATGGATGATATGGCCTCAGATTCAGAGTTCAAGACCATAAGTCAACTGGAATCCCTTCAGAGTTTTCCCGAAGGTGCAGGGCGAGATATTACTTCACTTCCGGAAATGGGATCATGGGTAAATATTAGAGACCTTGGAGCAAAAGGGGATGGTGAAACCGATGACACAAAGGTACTTCAGGATGCTATTTCAAAATATCAGAACATTTATCTTCCCCAGGGCTGGTACCGGATCACTGAGACCTTGAAAATGAAACCCGGTACAAAACTTATTGGCTTACATCCCTTTGCCACACAATTGATCCTCCACGAAAGCGAACCGGCATTTAGCGGCTTTGGAAGTCCAAAGCCATTATTGGAATCTTCGGAAGGCGGGGATGACATAATCAACGGTATTGGATTGAAGACGGGGGCATACAATTATCGTGCGGTCGGATGCAAATGGATGGCAGGAGAAAATTCATTCCTTAACGATATCAAATTTGTGGGTGGGCATGGAACCATGCGAAAGCCGGTTACAAGTATCGGGGAGGGAAGTGCTTCCACCCAGGCTGGCAGGAACAGAAGGGTCAGGCAAATTAGTTCACCTGCAAACCCGGTGTATGCCAGGGGCAAGGATCTCGCCTGGGATAATCAGTACTGGAGTCTCTGGGTCACAAACAACGGGGGAGGTACACTCAAAGATATCTGGACGGCTAACACCTATGCAGCAAATGGTCTTTATGTAAGCAATACAAGCACTCCAGGCCGTATCTATGCCATGTCGCTAGAACATCATGTACGAAATGAGGCCCGCTTTGCAAATGTATCGAACTGGAGTATGTATGCCTTCCAGTTTGAGGAGGAGGGAGTGGAAGGAGAAGACTGCCTGATGGTTGATATTTCCAATTCCAGCAATCTGATGTTTGCGAACCAGTGGATGTATCGTACCATCAGGGTTTCAACCCCGCAACCCATAGGTGTAAGAGTATCCAATAGCTCGGATATCGAATTCCGGAATCTTCATAATTACACACAAAAGCTTCAGGTTGTGGAATTTCCTGTTTATGAAATGAATAAGCATATCCCTGTTTATCCCTGGGATTTTGCCAAACTGAGCATATCAGGAAATGAAGCAGGGAGAAATCTTATTCCCGCTGAACCATGGACCCCGGTGCTTATCTCCTCTGATTTTATTTTCCCTACAGGCCTGACCAGTGACAGCAAGGGAAATATTTATTTCTGTGAGCATGATCGCAAACGGATTTACAAATTGTCAGCAGAGGATAATACCATCACCCTGCTGGCAGATTATCCCTGGAAACCATTCACTCTTGCGACAGATACAAAGGACAACCTGCTGGTTATTTTCAGGTATGATCCACAACCTGGCTACCTGATAGATGGAGAGCAGGAAACTGTTCCCGTGTTGCCTGACGATAATCCCATGTACAGCGGATGGGGCAATGGTGGCTGGGCTGCCAGGGCCTATTCAATCAACCCCAATGATCCGGATCAAACATTCAGTCCCCTGAAAAAAGTGCCTTCAGACGAAGTCCCGATTGTATATAAAGCCATCTATCCTTCCAGTCGTTGGAGGTCTGATTTTGACCGCACGGTCACCTATGTGCCTGAATATACTTTTATTGCCCCCGATGGGGTGACTATTATTCCGGAAACATATGATCTGGGAAGATCCGCCGCATTGTCGGAAGCCATCCCCGGGAAACCCTTCTACGTTTCAAAAGAGATTAACAAGACAACTGTGAAGCTGGATGTGTCATCCGATGGAAAAGTATCAAACATGGAAGAAGTTAATACCACGGGGGAGAATACAGCACTGCCCTTGATTCCGATGGTAATTTGTATATCGCAGACGGGCAGATTTTCGTGTATGATAAAAACTACTAATGAAATCAGAAGGTTAGAGCTTGAGGAAAGGCCGATTTCGATTGCATTCGGTGGAAAAGATAATGAATACCCTGTTTATTACAACGCATAGTTCGCTATTCGGCATCAGGATTAAGTAATGGATAATTTAAAGGTGTCCCTTAGATTATTGGAACATCTCTTGTAAGTTTTAAAGTCAAAGCTTTACTACAAATGAGAACATCATTGAAAAACCTCCCTGGCATTGCCATCCTGCTATTCATAACATTTGGAAGCCCGGCTTTTTCGCAAACACTTGAACTTGAGTATACAATCCATGATGGACAGATACCTGGCCATGGAATTCACGCAATTGGAATTTAAGGATCTTAAGTTTCGCATGGCGGGACTTACTGGATTCCTGTTTCCCGGTAAGCAATAATGAACAAGATGAGTGGAAGGCTACTATCACACTCGTGAACGAAACCAGAGATAGCTTAAAGGCCATGATTTCTTTACTGGAGGACTATATTAAGGATTATGAAAATGATTATAGTTGGTAATCAAAACCATGGAATATTATCAGCGAATATTACTAACTTATCTTCCTGTTTAGCATCGACGATTAATACAGGTTCAAAAAATGTCACCATCAGGGTATACGGAGCACATGAAAACGATCATGATGACCGACATTATTGGCTTCACTGAGTTAACCAGGCAGAAAAAAGATAAGATCAGAGAGCTTAGCCAGAAGCATGCCCGGGTGATCGGGGATGCGGTGGCCAAGCAGGGGGGCAGGATAATCAACATCTTTGGGGACAGTGCCCTGGTCCTGTTCGATCATCCTTTAAGTGCTGTGAAATGTGCCCTTGAGATTCAGCTTGAATCCATCAAAGACCCTTGCATTCCCATGCGGATCGCTTTACATTGCGGAGAGATTATCACTGAGGGAAATGAAGTATATGGCGATGCCATTAACCTGACTGCCCGGATCCTGAAATTGGCCAGGGTGGGCAATGTACTTTCTTCAGACGATCTTTACGGCATCCTCCCCCCTGAAGCGGAATTTTCTTTGAAGTCGGCTGGCATTTTCAACCTGAAATATGTGGGACGCCCTGTGGAGATATATGGACTTGATCACCCCGGGCTTACCCTGCCACAGGTTGAGGCAGGGGAAAGGGAAATCTCCTTGCTTTCGTCATCTGTTGCCGTGATGCCTTTCGTTGACATTGGAGTTTCCTCCGGGGAACAGTTTTTGGGAGAGGGGATCAGTGAAGCCATCATTCATGCCCTTTCAAAACTGGAAGGTATAAGCATCATCTCGAGGTCTTCTTCCTTTGCCTTCAGCAAACAACACAAAGATATTAAAGATGCTGGCAGATTGCTGGGAGTGGCTCATGCACTGGAAGGATCGGTCCAGAAATATGAAAACAAGATTCGAATCACCGCGCAGCTGATCAATACCAGGACAGGCTTCCATGAGTTTTCCGAAATTTACGATAAGGAATTACAGGATTTCTTTTCTATACAGGAAGAGATTGCCTGGTTGATTGCCTGGAGACTGAAGCAGGAGATCAGTCAGAAAGATAAGATACACATGGCCCTTCCCAGGACCTCCAATACAAAGGCTCTGGAGTATAATTTTCAGGCCAGGCACCTGATGGCACATCCCGGGAAAGATGATATCCTCAGGTCCATTGAGCTGTTCAGACGCGCCATAGAGGAGGACCCTGACTTTGTATTGCCCTACTCGGGGATCAGCATATGCTATATCTATCTTGGTGCCCTGAAGTATCTTGACGAAGAGGAATCCTATCAAAAATCAGAAGAGTATTCCAGTCGTGCCATACAAATTGATCCAACAATTCCGGAAGCTATGGTGGTTCATGCCCTTAGTTCATTCTGGGTCAATAACTGGAACCTGACACTGGGGCAGGAGGTAGTCTCAAATGCACTCAGGATCGCTCCGGGTTCGGCAGAGATCAGGTTGTTTAAAGGGATGTTCGCACTTATTTCGGGGAACAAGAAGGATGCCCTCATAGAGATCCTTCTGGCCAATAAGCTGGACCCCCTGAATCCTAATATACTTTCAAGACTGGCATACACTTACCTGTGCCTGGAGGACTTTGACCAGGCACATACCTGTTTTCGGCTGGCCCACAACACGGCTCCTTTTGCCATGTATATTAACTACATTCAGGCCTGGAGTTACCTGCTGCAGGGGCAGTATGAAAGGGCTGAATCTGCCCTTAAGGAAGTGGATACGCATAAGGATGTATATCAATCAGTAATTGGCACCCAGGGCTACCTGGATGCAAAGCTGGGCAGAGCGGAAAGGGCCTATGAACAGATCAGGCAGATCAAACTATTGCAGGAGAAGGAAAATATCAGTTTTCCCAATTACAATTGTGCCCTGGTCTATGCGGGTTTGAATAAAACAGATGAGATGTTTGCCTACCTGGAAAGGGCTTTTGCGGAGAAACCAGTTCACCTGATGTTTATTCAGGCAGATCCTTTCTGGGATCCCTACAGAAGCGACCAGAGATATGTCCAGATGGTAAACCGGGTATTTAAACGCTCGCCTTCATCCGGAATAATTGTTCTTCACTCAGAGACCCGCGAAAAGCTGAGACTCCAGTCGGATGAAATTTTATACATAGCTGCAGAGGATAACTACTCCAGGGTGGTATGGACAGAAGGCATGAAGAAGCACGAGAAAGTGCTTCGATCCACCTTAAAGCAGATGGAGGAACAGCTTTCAGGAAGCGATATGCTCAGGTGTCACCGCTCCTACCTGGTCAACTGTTCCAGGTATACTCTGGAAGGCGACAGCAGGGGATATAAGCTTACTTCAATAGCTGACCCAGAACTAATTCCGGTTTCAAGAGCTTATAGTAAAAAGATTATTGAGCGGCTGACTTAAGCGGGTTTCTAAGATGGTGTTTGTCATTTACCCCAGGCTTGCACCATTCACCCCAGAGTACTTCCCACTGACTACAAATTTCCGCACTTCACTACAATGATTTGACTTCCCGTGCCTTCTTGTTGTATAATTGACTAAGCGTTCAGTCAAAAAATATAAAGGAGGACATATCATGAAAAAAAAGACAAAAGGAAGTCGTAAAATTGCCCTGATTATATGCGGGTTATTTGTTGTGACGAGTCTGTTTTCCCAGCACACCGGGCGTGAAATTATCCAGATGGTTGAAGATAACCCGGACGGGGAGAACCGGAAATCTGTCATGACCATGGAACTGATAAATCACCGGGGTGCCAGCAGGGAGCGGACCATTCTTTCATACTCCATGGATCTGGATAAAGACAGTAAATCCATCATGTTCTTTCAATCCCCTGCCGATGTGAAGGGCACAGGTTTTCTTTCCTGGCAATATGATGATCCGGACCGGGATGATGACAAGTGGCTCTATCTGCCAGCCATGAAGAAGGTGAGACGAATCAGTGGCTCTTCTGCTAAAAATGAGAATTTCATGGGCAGCGATTTCACCTACGACGATATGGGAGGTCGCAGTCTGGATGAAGATGAGCACAAGCTGCTCAGGGAGGAATCCTTAAATGGATCCCATTGCTGGGTAGTGGAAAGCATTCCACTTGAAGATGATGCCGTGTACTCAAAGACAGTCAGCTGGATCCGTCAGGATGCCCTTATTCCGGTGAAAGTTGAGTTCTACGACCGGATGGGTGAACTGCTAAAAACTCTTGAGGCATCAGAAATAAGCAAGGAGGGCGGGTTCTGGACAAGCCGGAAGCTGGAGATGACCAATCACAAACGGAATCACCGTACCCTGATCCTTATGGAAAAAGTCGAGTATGACATTGCCATGAACGAATCCCTGTTTACCGTGCCATCCCTTGAAAGAGGATTAAGCCAATAGCGATGAAAACAATTACATATATATCGGCCGTATTCCTGCTACTGGGACTATCATTTACAGCACTTGCTCAGTCATTTGATTTTGGAGGCTTTATTGATAGTTATCATGCTGTGAGGCTACAGGATCCATATGACTTTATGAGTTCAAGAAGCCGGCTGAGGACCGAGATCAGGGGGATCAAAGGCAACTCCAGTTTTTACACTTCGATCAATGCCAATGTCCACAACCTGCTTCCCGAGCGATGCTTTTTTGAACTCAGGGAAGCCTACCTTGAATATGCCGGTGCCAACTGGGACCTCAGGGCCGGCCGGCAGATCATTATCTGGGGGGTATCGGATGGGATCAGGATCACGGACATCATTGCACCCATGGATTTCACGGAATTCCTGGCCAGGGACTATGATGATATTCGGATGCCTGTGGATGCCATGAAACTCAGATTCTTTAATAACAATATTAAAATGGAGCTAATATTTGTGCCGGTATTCCAGTCTTTTATCTATCCCACAGACCCGCAGAATCCATGGAATATTTTTCCTGTATCTGAAACCGGACCCGAGCTGATCATTACTCCTGCCAACACTCCGGCGACTACTCTGAAGAACAGCGAAATCGGCGGGCGTTTCTCCTTTTATCTTTCCGGGATCGATATGTCGCTGGTTTCGCTGTATACATGGAATAAGCTCCCCGTGTTCAATACAATTTTTTCCAGCGGAATGGACACTACTTTCCTGGTACCGGAACACCACCGTTTATTTATGGCAGGTTTGGATCTGTCAACCACATTGGGCAGTCTTGTTCTTAGGGGCGAAGGAGCCTATTTCGCAGGGGAGTATTATCCTTCAGAGTTAAATGGGAGTTCGACTTATCTGATCACCAGGGATGTAATCCGAACCCTGCTTGGACTTGACTGGTATCCGGGGAATGAGTGGACCCTGACAGGACAGTTGTCCTATACATCCATTTTGAAACACTGCAAGGAATTGAGTTGCGACCGGCACAATGTGCTGGCCACGCTTGGAATTTCAAAGAAATTACTCCGCAGCACCCTCTCTATTTCAACCTTTGGTTACATGGACCTCTCCAGCAAAGGTTTTTTTAACCGTACAAGCCTTGACTACAGTCTTTCGGACCCGATTCACCTAAGTGCAGGAGTGGACCTGTTTGGTGGGGACGGTGGAATGTTCGGGCTCTACAAGGATAATTCGGAAGTATGGATTAAAGTAAAATACAGTTTTTAAAGTACAGGAGGACCTAATCATGAAAATCAATATCGAAAAAATCAATACCTGGTTCGCAAAGCGGGCCGTCGGACTGATCCGGAACCGCTGGTACTTTCTTCTGGGATTTGCCGTGGTTTTAGGAGTTTCATTCTATGGAACCTCTCTAATTAAAGTGGATGTATCCAATGAAAGTAATTTTCTGCCCAATGACCCCATAAGGCTCCAGACCAAGAAGTTTGAGGAGCTCTTCGGGAACGATCAATATGTGGCTGTGATGGTAGAGAATGAAAATCTGTTTTCCCGGGAAGCGCTTTTGAAGCTTCGCGAACTGCACAACGAGTTGTATGACAGTGTACCTTTTGTGGAAAATGTGACTTCGCTTATCGATGTGGAGTTTACCAGGGGAACCGATTATGGCATGTCCATTGAGCAGATCGTACCCGGGAATATCCCGGATTCTGAAGAGGCCCTGGAGGAGATCAGGAGCCTGGCATTCAGTAAGAAGAATTTCAGGGAGCGGCTTATCTCCAGTGATGGAAAGCAGACCTGGATCATGATAAAATTGCTTCCGTTTCCGGAAGAATGGCAAGATCAATACGAGGAGTATCCACAATTGATGGTAGGTTCGGCTGTGGATCGTATCCTGGGAAAGGAGACGTATTCTGAGCTGAATCCCAGGGGAACCGGCATGCCCTACCTGGCCCATGAGAAAAGGGAGTATTTCCAGAAAGAAACGGGCCGGGTCATGGGTCTGGCCCTGCTGATGGCTGTTCTTGTTCTGGCCGTGGCCCTGAGATCGTTCAAAGGAGTTCTAATCCCACTGATTACCGCCTTCAGTTCCATCCTAATTGTGAATGGACTGATCGGTTTCAGTGGAATCGCTGTGGATAACATGGTCATGGTCTTTCCCATCCTCATCGGGCTGGCTGTGGCCCTGGCCTATTCCATACATATCTACAGCTTCTATAAAAGGCATTTTTTGCAGACCGGATTCAGGAAACGTGCGGTGATTCATGCCATGGCCGAAATGGGTTGGCCGGTCTTTTTTACTGCCCTGACCACTGTCAGCGCCCTGCTCTCCTTCCTGTTTATTCCCATCAGAACGGTTCGTTTTATTGGATTGACCACCGCCGCTGTGGTGGCATGCACCTATTTCGTGATTATTATTTTGATGCCCACCCTGCTGAGTTTTGGAAAGAACCGTAAACCTCACCCGGTGTATTCAAAGAACGGGGGGACCTTTTTTGAAAAAAGGCTCAGTCAGCTGGGCGATTGGGTAATCTCCCATACAAAGATCATTGCCCCCCTTTACCTGGTTATTACTGCCGTACTTATTGTTGGGGTGACCCGCGTGGAGGCTGATATAGATATCAGGAAAAATATCGGGCTTAAGGTGCCCTATGTGAATGAGCTGTTTGAGGTAACCCAGACAGAGCTGGGGGCCCTTTATTCCTACGATGTGGTCATAGAACTGGATGAAGCCGGGAAGGCAAAAGATCCGGAGGTGCTGAAGAACCTGGAGATTCTGAGCCAGGAGATAGAAACATTTCCACTTACCAAGCGAACCCATTCCCTCCTGGATATTATCAAAGATATGAACCAGGTACTGAATGAGGACAACCCGCAAAGTTATGTCATCCCAGATAACAGGGAGATGATCGCCCAGTTACTTTTGCTTTATGAGAATGCCGGGGGTACGGAATCGGAATACTGGGTCGACTATGATTATCAACACCTGAGGTTACAGGTGCAGATGGACAACATGCGGGCCAGTGAAGCAAGAGATGAATACGAGCAGATTGAAGAACGGGCAGCCCAGCTGTTCCCGGGAGCCGAAATCAGCGTTGTGGGAACCATGCCCCAGTTCATGAAAATGATCTTTTATATTATTCATGGACAGGTCATCTCCTTCTGCATAGCCTTTCTGGTCATTACCGTGATCCTGATGGTGGTGTTCGGCAGTGTGAAAACCGGGCTGATCGGACTGATACCCAACATTACCCCGGCCATAGTGATCGGGGGCATCCTTGGTTTTGCCGGTATTCCCCTGGATTCCTCCACGGTCATCATTATGCCTATGATCCTGGGACTGGCGGTGGACGATACCATCCACTTTATTAATCACGGGAAACTTGAATTCTCACGGACCGGAAGGTACAGGAGCAGTATCACCCGGACCTTTGGTACGGTGGGGGTGGCCCTGTTTTTCACCACCCTGATCCTGTCAGCGGTATTTCTTATCTATATGACTTCAGAGGTCAAGACCTATTTTAACACCGGATTACTGGCCATATCAGGCATTCTTTCAGCCCTGCTGGCCGATTACCTGGTAACTCCGGGACTGTTTAAGTTTTTCAGGATCTTCGGCCCTGAGAAGGAAAAGGAATTTACTACTGAGGAAAGCCGGCAGATTGCCTGAGAGAGTTCTTTTTAGAATTTTGAAGCCCTCCAAATTACTGGTGGGCTTCTTTTGTATGAGGGCCCGGGTTATCAGGTCCTCACCCGTTCACCATCGGAGATACCTGTTTGCCAATGAGCTCAATGCTTTGCATAAGCTGTGAGTGCAACAAGCCTGCATTATCCATCTGGAAAGTAAATCTGGAAATACCCCCCAGGGACTCACTATGCTGAAGTATTTTCCGGGCAACCTCTTCCGGACTGCCTACGACCAGTGCGCCAAAGGGATTCGTTTGGGCATTAAAATGAGCACGAGTAACCGGAGGCCATCCTCGCTCTTTTCCGATGCGGGTAAAAGTATCGGCATACCCCGGATAATAATTCTCACGGGCCTGGTCCGGGTCCTTTGCCACATAACCCAGGGAGTGCAGTCCAACCTTGAGAGATTCGGGTGCATGACCTGCATCTTCACCAGCCTGACGGTAAAGATTTACCAGCCGTCTGAATCGATGTGTCTCACCCCCAATTACTGCTACCATAAGGGGGAGACCCAATTCTCCGGCACGGACAAAAGATGCAGGTGTTCCCCCGACGCCCAGCCATACAGGTAGTGTTTCTTGCAAGGGCCTGGGATATATGGCCTGATCCTTGAGAGCAGGACGGAATTTGCCTGACCAATTGACTACTTCATTTTCACGTATGGCCAGTAGCAGGTTCAGTTTTTCTGCAAAAAGCTCGTCATAATCCTGGAGGTCCAAACCAAACAGGGGAAATGACTCAGTAAAAGATCCACGTCCAACCACCATCTCAGCGCGTCCTTTGGAAATCAAATCCAGGGTAGCGTAATTCTGGAAGGCCCGTACCGGATCGGCAGCACTTAATACGGTTACCGCGCTGGTAAGCCTGATACGTTTGGTACGTGCCGCTGCTGCAGCAAGAATAATGGGCGATGCGGAATCCAAAAACTCTTTGCGATAGTGCTCTCCTATGCCAAATACATCGAGACCGGAATGGTCGGCAAATTCAATTCTTTCAAGCAATTCGGCCAAAGCTATTGAATTGTCCAGATTCCTGTCTCCGTCATTGCTCAGGGGGGCAGCCGCAAAACTATCAATTCCTATTTCCATGGTTTAAATCTTTTGGATAACAATACATTTTCTACATCTGCGTATAAGCGAATACCACAAATATAGAATGATTCTAAATAAAGCCAATTATCAGGCTATTTGATTATTTTCGCTTTTTTTCTCCTTATGAAGAACTGGCTCTCCGGATTTGTAATGGCATGCTTTTGTTTCAATGCTCTCGGGCAGGAAACTGATAGGCCTGTAATCAGGAGTACAAGCACCGATCAGGCTGTCAGGGTGGATGGCTGGTTGGATGAAGCGGATTGGGCCAGTGCCGATTCCATTACCACGCTGTATATGGTGGAGCCGGTGGTAAACGGAACCCCCTCCTTCCAGACCATCGTTAAAATCCTGCTTACTCCGAAAAACATCTACCTGGGTATCATTTGCAAGGATGATCAACCAGAGGATATTGTTGCCTTTTCCAAGGCCAGAGATTCTGAATTGGAAGATGAGGACTATCTCAAGGTGATCCTGGATACCTACCGGGACGGAAGGAGCGGGTATATTTTTGCCATCAATCCCTTTGCCGCCAGGTATGATGCACTGGTTTCCAATAACGGGGAGTCCGAGAATCCAAACTGGGATGGTGCGTGGGATGCCCAAACCCGGATTAGCGATGGTTTCTGGAGTGCTGAGATCAGGATCCCGTTAAGTACACTGACTTATAACAAGAGCCTGGGTTCATGGGGCTTCAATGTGGAGCGGCGGATTCAGCGCTTTCTGGAGGTCAACCGCTGGTCGGGGATCAGCATGGACTATACCATTGGTCAGACCCGTTATGCGGGCCTGATCACCGACTTGCCCGGGTTCAATTCGGGAATCGGAATGACTCCAAGGGCATCGCTTGTAGGCAAAGTCACCCAGGAAGGGGAGAATAAGGCTGTCTATGACCTGAAGCCCAGCCTGGATGTGAAACAGCGGATTACCACTGATATTACCGCGCAGCTGACAGTGAATACGGATTTCGCAGAAACAGAGGTGGATTCAAGGCAAACCAACCTGACCCGGTTCCCGGTCCTTTATCCTGAAAAGCGACAATTTTTCCTGGAGGGAGCAGATGTTTTTGATTTCGGCTTGAGCCTGGGACGCTCATTGATGCCCTTTTATAGCCGCAGGATTGGCCTGTACCAGGGAAATGAGGTCCCTATTGTCTGGGGTGGAAAGGTGAATGGGAAGGTGAAAAAAACTTATTTCGGCAGCCTTTTCACACAAACGGGTGCCGTGGACTCACTGGTTTCAGGATCAAAAATGGGTGTGGTCAGGATCAAGCAAAATATTCTGAAAGAGTCATCCCTTGGCATGATTGCCACCATGGGAGATCCCGGAGCACGCAACCAGGCCTGGACCACAGGTGTGGATTTTACCTATCAGACATCCTCCTTCGGATCCAATAAGAACTTCCTGGTAGGAGCCTGGGCAATGGTCAATAACCGGGAAGGGCTTGAAGGTGATAAGACAGCTGTGGGGATTAAAATTGATTATCCCAATGACCTGTGGGATTGGTTTATACAGTACAGGCGTGTGGGTGATGCATTTGACCCATCCCTGGGATTTGTCACCCGAAGAGGCATCTACAGCTATGAGGGGAAGGTGGATTTCATGCCTCGCCCCGACAGCAAACTGATCCGGCAGTACAGATTTCAATTCAGCCCGTCTCTTTATACAGATCTGAATCATAATTGGGAAAGTTACCGGGTGTCATTTACCCCCTTGAATGCGAGCCTGGAGAGTGGAGACGGCCTTGAATTCAACTTTCAGCCCCAGGGCGAATTCCTCAAGAATCCTTTTGAAATCTCCGATGGAGTGGTCATTGAACCGGGGGGATACCATTTTATAAGAAATCAATTAGAAGTATCTACAGCCAGCAAAAGAGCTGTTAATGGTATGGCTTCGTATACCTTTGGCGGATTCTACGGTGGACGCCTGGATCAGATCGATCTGAGGCTGAACTGGAGGGTTATGTCTATCCTGGTTCTTGAATTTATGTATGAAAATAACATCGGAAGTATCCCTGCAGGTGATTTTAAAAAGGAACTGATGGCCATGAGAACTGCACTGAATATCAGTTCTGACCTCAATGTAAGCGTATTCGTTCAGTACGACAATGAATCAAATACAGTGGGATCGTACTCCAGGCTCAGGTGGACCTTTGCTCCGCTGGGTGACCTTTTCATTGTATACAAGCATAATATCCAGCCCGACCTTGCCGACAGATGGCAGCAGGATCAGAACCAGATTATTGTTAAGCTGACTTACGGGATTGCATTGTAAGATCTGATTTGATCAGATGCATCCCTCATAAAATCAGCATTATAATGATTCAGTGAATTGCCACAGTGTACAATTACAATATCTTTATCCGGCAGGATATAGATTTCCTGGCCAAGATTTCCTGAAGCAAAAAACTGGTAGGTGGAATCACAGTTCGTATGTCCCCACCATTGATATTTGTAGTAGGTCCTCTGGCATCCCTCTCCCATCCATTCGGGGTAGAATTCTCGTGAAACTGAGGTATCTTCAAGGGTCGATTCCCGGATCCATTCTTTTGAGATAAGCTGAGTGCCGTTCCAGTTTCCCTCATGCAGGAAAAGTTGTCCGAACCGTGCATAGTCTATGGCCCTGGCAATTAACCTGGAGGGCATGTATTCAAACCCGGACTTCTTGCTGTCGATGGAGAAAAGAGCATCGTACTCCATGATCCGGGACCAGAGTTTTTCTTCCAGGTACTCTGAAACGCTTTTTGTGGTGGCCCTTTCAATAATCAGACCCAGGTAGCTGGTGTTGTAATTGCAATACTGAAAATGTTCTCCGGGTTCACTTTCAGGTTCTACCTTTTTCAGCAATAGTTTACGCACATTGCCATGGTAATATCCCACAGCTTCGTCGTGCCAGGGAGCATGAATGCCCACAAGCGGAAGAAAGGCTTCATTGTATTTCAGGCCGCTTTGCATCATCAGCAGGTTCTTAATACTAATCTTCCCGAAGCGCTTATCCCGTTTCAGTAACTCCGGCACATAATCGGTCATGGGATCATCAACACTTTGAATGTAACCGTCTTCTATGGCAAAACCGATCAGCAAGGAAATAAAGGATTTAGCCACAGATTGGGAATGAAAATAGGAATCCCGGGAAAAGCCATTGAAGTATTTTTCATACAGGATGGTATCCCTGCGAATCATGATCAATGCGGTGGTCTGGGATTTTTCAGCCCATTCATTAAAACTCCCAAAGCCAGAAGCAAGTACTCTATCATGAAAAAGGGATTCAAGGTAGTCCTCATCAAAGTTCACCGGGTATGACGATGCCCTGTCCGAGGCTTTAATCGTTCTGTTCTGGAAATATTGATAATCATAGACATCGGCAACATTAAAGCGTGCCAGGCGGTAGACATACCTTGGCGAATATTTGACGGATAGGCTAGCAAGAATCATTAAGATAATTGCAAGAATGGAAAGAAGTGTTGTCCCGACTAATTTGATGAGCTTTTTCATTGATCTGAGATATTTTTAGTTAGGCTGTCTTATCCCTGGACGCTGATAATCACATTACCTTTTTTATGTCCCTTATCCACATAAGCATGTGCTTCGGCTATTTGTTCAAAGGTATAGGTTTTATCTATCACTGCATTCAATCTTCCTTCTTCAATCTCCTGCTTGAAGAAATTCATGTCTTCAACAGTTTCCTTTATGACCCCTGATTCAATTTTCTTTTTGCTGAATATGGATCTTATGGTTCCACCAAGCATGGTGCCAATCCCGGCACTGGCCAGCAAGAGATGTCCTTTGTTATTCAATGACTTCAGAGCCTTCCTGACTGAACTCTTTCCTATGGTATCGAATATGACATCGTATTTTTTTCCATTTCTGGTGAAATCTTCCTTCGTGTAGTCAATGATATGATCGGCTCCCAAAGACTTCATCAATTCAAAGTTTGCTGTGCTGCAAACCGCAGTAATCTCAGCGCCAGCGTTCTTAGCTAATTGAACTGCCATGGTACCCAGGGCTCCCGATGCTCCGTAAATAAGTACTTTCTGGCCTGGTTGGATGTTGGCTATTCTAAGAAAATGCATGGATGCGGTTGCTCCAAACGGAATCGCAGCTGCTTCTTCATAAGTCATGTTTCCTGGCTTCAAAGCCAATACAGCATCTTCCGGTACAGATACATATTCTGCATGGGCACCAAAGTTCATTCCACTCGAACCAAAAACCTGGTCACCTGTTTTATAGTTTGATACATTTTTACCTATAGACTCAATTTCGCCGGCTACAACAACACCCAGAACTGGTTTCCTGGGTCTTTTAAATCCGAATATTAATCGAATAACAAAAGGATCGGCTCTTCTCATTCTGGCATCACCGGAGCTTACCGAAGTGGCATGTATTTTAATCAGGATTTCTTTGTCCTTTGGTGAGGGCTTCTCAACTTCTTTCATTTCAAGAAACTCGGGTGCTCCATACTTTGTTAATTCTATTGCTTTCATGCTTTCTGGTTTTTTAGTGTTCAACTTATAAGACAAAGGTGGTGCATCTGGACGGAGCAGCCGTTCTGAATTCAAAGAAGGAAGTGCGGAATTATAATTCCGAACAATGTACTTACTGTTTAAGGAACTGCTTGGGAGTTAAGCCGGTTGCTCTCTTAAAGTAGGTGTTAAAAACAGTCTTGGAATTGAAGCCACTTTCATAGGCCAACCCTTCGATAGTCAGGTTCTCGTTTTTCTGAGCTTTGGCAATACTTTTAAATGCTTCAATCCTGTATGAATTGATAAATTCGTTAAAGTTCTTCCCGATACTATTATTTAGTATCCAGGAAAGATGGTTGGGGTGAATGTCGATCTGATTGGCCAGTTCACGCAGGGAAAGGTCAGGGTTCAAATAAGGTTTGTTCTCTGAGATATGTGTATTCATCCGGCTTGTATATTCAGCAATTGTTCTGGAATCAAGTAAAGGGGATTTTTGCTTTACAGGGTCTTCATTAAGATCTGTCCGATAGATGCTGCGTTTTAATGGTTCATACCTGGGATCATTTCTTAGTGTAGCTGCTACTGGATCGGTATATCTAAGAAGCAATAAGGAAGATTTCTTTTCAATCGCCTTTACGACCCATTCAAAAGCTTTATCACTATCTCCACTTACAGCATGCATCATAAAAAGGTAGGAATCTTCGGTAAAACCATAGACTTCTTTAGCCTGTGCCCGCAGTATGTCTAAATATCTGTTAGCATTCACCGTATCCTTTTTTAAAGCATAGGCCAATCCGATAGCTCCCGTTTTTTCTCCTTCGATAAGCACATCAGCAGGGATATGGTCAAAATAAGAAATCACCTCATCATATCTACCCAGTTTAAGCAGGCAAAGAGGCTTAATGGAGTGAGCAGGAATATTTTTGTTATTGGAAGATAAACAGATGTCGAGCAGTTCCAGGGATCTGGAATACTCTTCGATCATGTAATGGTAATAAGCTCTGAAAAAATGAGTCTCATCCGAAAGTGGATTTAAGCAATGTGCAATTTCAAGATGATCCAGGGCTTTCTCCCTTTCTCCTGCAATGATGTATAAAAAGGAAAGGAATTGTTGAGCTTCGGCATTATTTGGATTTATTTCAATCGCTTTTTTCATTTCCCTAAGCGATTTGCCATAATCACATTCTGTAAAAAAAGCCTGATTGGATAACTGGTAATGAACGCCAGAGGATTGCTTGTTCAGCTCCAGCGCCTGATTGGTATATTGAATGGTCTTCCCCCACGCCTCTTCGAAGGGCATAAATCCTGTTGTTCCCAGAAAGCTGTAACAATCGGCAAGTCCCACATATGATTCGTGATGATCTGGATCAAGGTCCAAAGCTTTTTTATACAATGAGACGGCAGTCTTCACATCTTCAGGGTTCCATTTATTCCTGAAAAATTTGGCTTTTAAAGAATATTCATAAGCATCAATACTTGCCGTCTGTTTTTCTACCAGATGTTCCTGAATCTCCAGGTGGCCAAAATGCTCTCGTAGTTTATCTGCTATGATCAGGCTAATTTCGTCTTGTATTTCAAAAATATCTTTCAGCTCCCTGTCCCAGGTTTCTGACCAGAAATGAAAATCTTCGGCCACATCAACCAGCTGGGCTGTGATCCGCATTTGCTTATTTGCCAGGCGAACGCTGCCTTCCAGAATGGTAGAAACTTTGAGTTCATTCCCAATGTCAGGAATTGGAATATTTCTGCCCTTAAAAAAGAAAGAGGAGGTGCGGGAGGTGACTTTTAAATGACCGATTTTAGCCAGGGCATTAATGATTTCTTCCGTGATGCCATCACTGAAATATTCATTCTCTTCACTGGCGCTCATATTAACAAATGGGAGCACCGCAATAGTTTTATCTTCCAGGTTATTTTCCACTTAAGAATGTAAGTTAAGAAATTGGCAGTTACTTTGCATTCTGCAACTAAACTATAGTTGCATCTGTGTTAATCAATTATTATCTTTGAAGTATATTTTTCATTAGAATGACAAAATCTGAAAAACTGATCTCCAGATTTCTGACAAGACCTAAAAATTTTACTTATACTGAGTTACTCAAGTTATTAATTGGCTTTGGATATACTGAATTGAAGGGATCAGGTTCAAGGGTTATGTTTTACAATCCGAAATTAAAACATAGTATAAAGCTACATAAGCCACATCCCGGGAATGTATTGAAGAAATACCAAATTGATTTGGTGCTTGATGAATTGAAGTCAAAGGAATTATTATGAAAGACGTGATTACATATAAGGGTTTTATAGGATCTGTCCATTTTGCTGCGGAGGACAAAGTGTTTTATGGTAAGGTTGAAGGAATTACTGATCTTATATCCTTTGAGGGGGAAACTGTAAGTCAATTGGAAGAAGGTTTTAAGTATATGGTTGATGAGCATATTAAAGACTGTGAAAGAAATAAGCGACCCCTGGAGAAATCCTACAAAGGAAACCTCAATATTCGCCTGGCGCCGGAACTTCATAAAAAAGCTGCACATAATGCGGCCTTGAGGGGCATTTCATTGAACCAGTACATTAATGAAGCCATCAGAAAGGAATTACAGGCCTCAGAGCCGGATCCCGAGAAGGGATATTCTAAAGAGGACCAGGACCGTTTATAATCTGCTTAACTGCTTCCCTGTATGCGGTGATGCTTTGAGCTTTCTTGATTTTTTTAAGACCTTTCGGAGAACCGGGAAAAGAGTAAATAAAGTACTCCCAGAAGGAATACATTTTCATAAGGATATGTTTGGGGCCCGATAATGCTTCTTCGTATGAAGAAAAGAGCGTATCGTGAAAAGCCTTGAATTTATCGTATCGGTTTTCCGGGTAAACAGGATTGTCAGCTTTAATCATAGCCGGTAAAAAGGGATCGGCAATCAGCCCCCTGCCAATCATCCAGTGATGGATGTCCGGGAAGCGATCTTTCATTTCACGGAAGCGCTCAAGCGAAGTAATATCGCCGTTGTAGAAAATTCTATGAGAGCTTTGCCCGACACATTCTTCAAAGGCCTTCAGATCAACTTCACCTTTGTATAGCTGTTTTCCTATTCGAGGGTGTATGGCAATATTTGTAAGCGGGTATTTTTCCAGTACGGGCAGGACACGAAATATCTCCTGCGGATTTTCGTATCCCAGGCGCATTTTTACCGATACCCGGATATCTGACGCGGCACTTACCCTATTCAGAATTTCGTCGATTTTCTCTGGCATGCTCAGCAAACCTGAGCCCATTCCTCTTTTTGCAACCATGGGATAGGGACATCCCAGGTTCCAGTTCAGCTCATTGTAGCCAAGTTTCTGAACGTGATCAGCCACAAACAGGAATTCATTGGCGTCCTTGGTGATTATCTGGGGAATAAGATCAAGGGATTGATTATTTGCCGGTAGTATATCGCGTTCATTGGCAGCTTTGATCTCCATTTTACTGTTCACCCGTATGTATGGAGCAATATACTGGTCGATCCCCCCAAAGAAGCTTTGAAAGGCATTACGAAATCGAAAATCAGTAAATCCCTGGAGAGGGGATGAATGAAGCCGGATCATGGTCAAATTTGGGAAGAATGTAGCAGGATTCCTCTCCGGAGAGAGTTTTTATTTATGAATAGGAGAGGGATCTGGCGAAAGTTGTGGTTTTAATATTCTTTAACAGTGGTATTAAGAATTCTTAACACATTTTAGACATCAAAAGCTCCTGTTTGTGCGTCTATTTGTATGGACGATTCTATCGCGGGTAATGAAACGAGTAGCACCCATATTGATTTTCATTCTGATCCTGATTCTCAGACAGGCTCCATCTGCGCTCTTTGTGGACCAAGTGCCGGGAAACAGCTCGATTCTTCAAGAAGAAAATTTATTAATTGGGATACAGGGGCTTGGCTGCTTCGAAGATATGGACAAGGGGGATCCAGGTGTATTATCGCCGGTATTCCAGGCATTTGAAAATGAGGAACAATTGTTTATCGGTGCCGTTGCATGGAGACATTTTAGATTCTTGTTTCATTGTGATACCAATCCTTTACTGATTGACAAGCCACCTCCGGTCATTAGGGCGTAAGCTGATCAGCTACGTGAAAGAAAAGGTTAATCAATTATCATTTACTTAAATCAAAATGTCATGTTTCGAAATCATATAACATATAAGCCAACTTCCGAACAGTTAAACCATCAATTATTAAGAACAGAAAATACCCTGGGGATCGGAAACCTCACTTTCATTTGGGATCTGGATAAAGAGCAGTTGGTTCTGATTATGGATACCAACCAGAAGATCAGTAGTGAGATCAAGGCCCTCCTGAAAGGCAACAGGCTATTACTTGAAGCACCACTTGTATCATCTTACAACAAGCCATTCAGGTCACACCTCATTGGGCAGGAATTAAGGGACGAAATTGAGGACGGGTTCAAAGGAATAGGTTTTTCTGAAGTCAAATTAAAGTATGGATACAACTATCACCTCATATCATGCCTGGCGATTGACCCGAAAATGATTAAGGTCGTCCTGGGATTCTCATTATGGGGCAGAGATTTGAAAAATTAATTAAAATTAAATAGGAGGAATACAAAATGAAAAAGTTACTAAAATCAGTTATACCTTCCATCATTGGAAGTGGTCTGACCATCGCAGTCTTTTTACTCATAGGATTCAACCGGGACGATTCAACAAGTCTTTTTCAAAAGAAGGAGTTGATGCCAGTTCAAAATGCTCTTTATACTGCCAAAGCGAATGGAGAGTATGTTCCTTTGGATTTTACAGAGATTTCCAAAGAAGTGATGAACTCAGTGGTTCATATACGGTCGACCCGCAAGGTTCAGTCTTCACAGAGTTCTTTTTACAACAATCAACGCAATCCTTTTGGCGATTTTTTTGGGGATGATTTTTTCAGGTTTTTCCAGGGAACCCCGGAACCTCAGGATCAACAAAGAAGGCAATCTGAACCTATGATCCAGATGGGAACAGGTTCGGGTGTCATCCTCACGAGCAATGGTTATATAGTTACCAATAATCACGTGATTGATCAGGCTGATGAAATTGAAGTTACCCTGCATAATAATGAAACCTATAAGGCAAAGGTGATCGGGACCGATCCTTCCACCGATATTGCTCTTTTGCAGATCCGGGAAGATAATCTGCCGGGCTTATCCTTTGGGAATTCGGACCTGGCGGAGGTAGGAGAATGGGTTATGGCCATTGGAAATCCATTCAACCTGAATTCAACAGTTACCGCAGGGATTATCAGTGCCAAAGGCAGGAACATCAATATAATTGACGATCGTTCGGCCATCGAGGCTTTCATCCAGACCGATGCTGCAATCAATCCCGGAAACAGTGGTGGTGCCCTTGTAAACCTGAATGGGGAACTCATCGGGATAAATACGGCCATTGCCAGTCCCACAGGAGCCTATACAGGGTATGGCTTTGCCATCCCGGCAAATATTGTGAATAAGGTAGTTGAGGATTTATATAAGTATGGGAGGGTCCAGCGGGCCTATCTCGGTATCATGATCAGGGATGTCGATGGAAACCTGTTGAAGGATGAGAATCTGAAAAAAAGCGAAGGTGCCTATGTGGACAGCCTGGTGGAAAAGAGTGCTGCAGCTGAAGCGGGTATCCTGAAAGGGGATGTTATTACAGGTATCAATGATGCTGCGGTTTTGAAATCTTCGGACGTATTGGAACAGATTGGAAGGCAAAGACCTGGTGATGAGGTTACGATCAGGGTGGACCGTAAAGGTAAAGAAATGGAATTCCAGGTGAAACTTGCCGATCAGAATGGTGAACGAAAGTTGCTTTCCAGGGAGGAGATGGACATAATCGATATTCTGGGAGCTACACTGGAGGAGTTGGATGATGCTTCAGCGAAAAAACTTGGGATCGAAGGCGGAGTAAGAATCAAGGAACTGGGTAACGGACTCTTGAAGACCCAGACGTCGATCTCTGAAGGATTTATAATTACCGGGATCAACCACAAAAAGGTTGCCACAGTGAATGATGTTCGCTCATCTCTGAAGCAAGAAAAAGGAGGAGTTCTGATCCAGGGAATCTATGAGAATTATCCCGGGGAACTCTATTTCGCGTTTGGGCTTCCTGAATAGTCAGGTTGCAATTAATAAGTTCTTAAGAAAGCCCGGGTTTTCCATCCGGGCTTTCTTTGTATCAGAAGCAGGGACATTCGAATGGGGACCGGAAGTGTTTATGATTTGTTAAGATAATTTTACTTTTACGGACTTTATTGCCAATGAGATATGGTATTCAACTGTTTTTGGGGTGATTTCCAGTTTACTTGCGATTTCTTTATGTGACAATCCTTCTGCACGGCTTAGCATAAAAACTTCTTTCTGACGTTCGGGCAGCTCGCTTATTATTTTATCTAAGCTGTTTTTAAAGTCCTTGTAATCGAGCTCTTCAGAACTTGTGTATTCCTGTGCAACAGATAGTTTACGAATTTCTTCTTTAATATTATTTTGATTAAGGCGGCTACGGAGCTCGTTCAGAAGGAGGTTCCGGGTAATTGTATAAATGTAGGAATTAAAGCTTGCCGGATCTTTTATATTTTTCCGGTTTTGCCAGATTCGAATAAAGACTTCCTGGAGAATATCATCAATGCCCTGTTCTAGTTTTAAAAACGATTTGGAGAATTCATATAAGCGTGGATAGTAATAATTGAACAGGTCCTCAATCGCTGATTCCTGCTCCTCCGACAGTTCTTTTAATACCTTTCCCAGCTTAAAGCTTTTGTTCATCTACAAGTTCCTTCGAAAAAACATCAGGGCACTAATAGACAAACATAAAAAATTAATTGGTATTCACCCTCAGGGATTCATAAACTCTGCCATGGCACCTGTTGCCCACAGCACAGCTGCCTGCCCATGAAAGTCTCCCGTTTTCCGCAGGCGTTTCAGGTAGTGCCATTCACTGTTTTTGGCATTGGTGCCAATACAAACATTTCTGGTTTTACCTTTATTATTCACATAGGAGGCCAGTGCATTCCAGGCTTTTATTACAGTGGCTTTGTATTCAGTTTCCTGCAACAGCTTATTATTCAGACCGGAAGCCATTGCAAATAAGAACATACCTGTACAGGAGGTTTCTGGAAAGCTTTCCGGATAGTCCAGTAACTGGTGCCACATTCCATCTTCACCCTGGAAGTCTTTCAGGGATGCCATCATTTTTTTGTATGCCAGTAACAGGGACTGATAATGTTCATGGTCTTCCGGTAAAACCATCAGAACTTCCGTTAATGCAGCGGCTGCCCAGCCATTGCCCCGTCCCCAGTAGAAGGGTACATCTTCCCGGTGGAAAAACAAACCATTTTCCTTCTGGAGGCTGTCGCAATAGACTTTCAGCTGGAGGGCAGCACGATCAAGATAGATAAGATCGTGGGTGGATTTATAGGCCTGTATCTGCAGGGAACCTACCATATACATATCGTCGACCCAGAAACGCGAATATTCGCTGAGACCATCTTCACGTGGATTTTTAAATTCATCATCCGCCAGTTCTCTGGCCAGCTTCAAATATTGCTTATTACCCGTTTGACGGTACATTTCAAAGGGCCAGATACCAAAAACATTATAATCCACATGCCCCGAACGTGGTGTACTTTTTCCTTCCAGGAAGGGGATATAGCATTCCTCCATTTGTTGCAGGATGCTTTTGTCATTGATGGCCTCAGAAAGCCTGCAGGCCCCGTAATAGGCGCATACCCTCTGGTATCTCCACTTAACACGTTGTTTAACAATATGTGAAACCACGCTTTTACCGATATCTTCGGGTTGATATTCCAATTCGCTTGCGCTCTGGGCCATGACCGAGGATCCGCTTACCAGGCTTATCAGCCAAATTCCAATAAAACTGAAAAGGGTCTGTTTCATTTTAGAATACTCTTTGAAGCTTGTCAAAATCGAGGAACAATGTTTTTCCATTAAATGAAAAGCTTAGTGTTTTATCTTTCTTTTCCGCTTTGATATAGGGGGAGTCATAACGACTGTAGTCTGTGGTGATTATTTCATTATTTATAAGAAAATCACCGCCGAATGTTAATTTGTATTCACGTCCCTGCGACCCGTACATTAGCTCGAGTGATTCTTTGTTAAACTCAAGCTGGTTGTCCCGGATTCTTTGAACGAACTGTCCGAAGTCCCCATCCCTTTCCCTGGATCCGGCCTCGGTAATCCAGAAGACCTGTTTTCCTTTTTGAAGGATATCGTCCTGTGCATCGTCCCTGAATGTGAATTCATTGGTCCCGATCAGGGCACAATAAGTATCGCCTTTTTTTCCAAATACATAGTTATTGTCTATATAAGCTGTATCAAAGAGATTACGTTGGGAAATAAGCCCGGGTATAGTCCAGCAGATCCAGTTCCATAATGGCTTTTTTGTCTGGAATACTGTAGATGGAAAGGTTCACATTTTCATCCTGAACGGAATGTGGAAAATGCCCGTAGCCCACCCAGTAGTTGGGCGATTGATGTTTAACATCCTTTTCCAGGGCAGGGTGCATGTGGAATATACTAAAGTGATTCCCAATGTTCATACCAAAAACATGTTGCTGGTCGCCATAAGTCCCCGGGTGATGGCTTTGAACTGTATACATGGAAAAATCCCCGGTTTTGAAAGTATAGGTATTTCCTTTTTGTATGGCTACCCCATCGGTCTGAGGTTTAAGAATACGGTTCAGCGGGGGTTCCAGGTGCAACCAGTGAATCAGCCTGAAATCAAGCATTTTAAAATCCGCGACAAATTCATTGGAAAACATATTGCAGCTGCGTATATGTGCAAGGGAATTGCGGATTATTTCTGGGTTTGAAAAGCATTCCATTCCCCATTGCATCATCATGCTCCTGTTATCGGTCCCGTAATAGCCTTCTTCCTTTAATTCCGAAATGTCCAGTCCGTTGTTCTGTTTAATGATTACATCTGAGGAATCTCTTGCGATTTCAGCCAGAACCGGGGGCAGGGTGTAGTTTTCACTTTGCATCATGCCGTACATTATTCCCGCTCCCAGCTTTTTTCCGTCTCCCCAAAAGTATTGTGTCAATCCCCCCAATGTGGCATCGGATCCGCCTTTCCGGTTCCCTTCATAGGCCCTCCCGCTAACACTGACAAACATGGTGTTCAGATTCTGCGAAGCCACATCGTAAAAAAGCAGATCCATGATGATCTGGCTCTTTATTACCAGCTCCTCATCCTCAGCAAAGTCAATAAGATTAATGAGGGCGCCAATATCTTCTTTATAATAAACCCCTGAATAGAATTCGATAAATCCGTAATTCCAGCGCATTTCAAACCAGTCAAGCATCCTTGTCCTGGCTTTTTCCATATGTTGCTTGCCTGTTAATCCACTGTTGGGGAAAACAGTTTCAGGGTACAACTGACCAATGAGGTACTCGGCGGAAGCAAAAAGAATCTGGTGGTTCTCACTCCAGTAGCACATGGAGTTTTCACCGGGTTCGTCCCACCAGTACCTGAAGTTTAACAGGACCGAATCTATGTTGGACCGGTAAGCAGGGGGGATCTTATCTCCAAAATCGTAAAGGATCCTTACCAGGTTCACCAAGCGGAAATCGGCACAATCGTACTCACCGGAAACATATTTCAGGGTACCATCCAATCGCTTCCAATCGATTTCATCTGCTCCCTTTGTCAGCTCATAGTAAATCTCATCCTGCTTCAACTCGATCCCTTCTGATGGTCTCTTGGGGATGACCTGGTACCTGGAAACACGGATCAGATCGATTGAAATAGTTACTGCCACAAACAGAAAGAGCAGAAAGAATACATGTTTTAATCTAAATTTTCCCATTATTATTTAAGTTCTGCTTTTTTCGTCATTCCTCCTGCTATTCTATGGATATCTCCTCTCCTGTATTTGTATGAAGTGAGAAACTTATGTTACGCTTCAAAGCTTCTCCCAGAGGCGAAATCAATAATTTCCCGGCCCGCCCCGAATCGCAATAGTGAAAAACGATTTGCTCAGCCTGGGGTGACATGACTATATCGTTCGGGGACAGCTCCTTTAAGTTGGGAACATAAATTACAGTCGGGGCCTTGGTGTCTGCGCTTTCTTCCCAATGGCATGTGAACTGGCCAGTTTCAAAATCATAATCATATTCAATCAGATTTCCTGAAATATATTGTGGATAGGGCCGGATGATTGCATTCTGAAAATATGGATAATCAGCAATGTCACTATAATAGGCCCAATAGGTATTGCTGAACTTATATTCTTCAAAAAGATTTACCAGGTGCCGGGCTGTTTCAATCATTTTCTCTGATTTGCCATGTAAGGCTCCCCATTCGCCCACCATAACGGGCATATTCATCCTAAGGCCACTTTCTTCAACCCGTTCAAAAATAAATTCTACCCGCTCGTAACTGGGATTTTCAACCTCCTTGGTATCCACAACCAGGTCGTAACCATGAGCCGCATAAGACACATTGGGATCACGGCTTCCATCGGGCAGGGTGGTGGCCTCCAATGCGGTTGACACACCTGTATTTACAAAATAGTTATGATTGAAGAAAAGGATGTGATGCATATCCACACTGCGAATTGCATCGGCCACTTTCTGATACATAGGCTGTAACTGATTAAGCTCAAAATCGGCACTCAGTTCGTACACTGCATCGACCACCCTTGAATATCTGTCTTTTGTGGCTATAAACTCCAAAGCCTTAATCCGTGAAGCCTCATCAGCCCACATGGCTCCCAGTTCTTCAGCTGAGGGAGGCATCTGTCCTGTTTCTTCTGCATAAACCTGAGCGTAAGCTCCAAGCATCATGGGCAGTACCTGCTGTGCCGAACTGCCCATAAAGGGTTCGTTCATAATATCGTAGCCGATTACAGTGCTATTGTTTGCATATCGATTGGCAATGTGTTTCCACAAATCGGCATAGTGGTCCTGTATTCCGACTCCGTCAGGAGCCGGGGTGTTAAGCCAGAAATTGTCAAATGCTGTCTGCACGGCCGGACTGATCAGGTAGGAGTCGCTCCATACTGCACCGGTATAATGATCCAGTCCCTCGTCAAGAGTGGCCCAGTCCGGAGCCCCATCAGAATATTTTGCCCCATAAAGATCCTGGTGCATGTCCAGGTAGACATAGATATCATTCTCGGCAGCCCATTGAATACGCTTATCAATTTCCTTTAAATAAGTCCTCATTGTACTGTCCGGGTTCGGGCTCCAGCCCATCCCAGATAATTCCCAGACGAATGCAGTTGAAACCCCAGGCTTTAAATTGCTTAATGGTCTCCTCCCCCTGAAGGGGCATGTAGTTTTCATGCGGATTTTTGCTGATAAAGTTTATTCCGCTGAAAATGATCTGCCTTCCTTCCGGATCAATGAATTTTTGCCCCTCTACACTAACAAATCTTTTATTATTGCTCTGCTGCGTTGTGGAATTACAGGCAAATAGCAGTACTGCGATGAACAGTATAACTGATAATCGTGCAAACATTGGAAATATGTATTAAATGATCTATTGGAACTAAACCTTGCGGGATCACGTCATCCCGCAAGGTTTAGTTAGCTTACTCTAAAATACTATTTGGGCACTAAAGTTAAGTGCAAGAGCAATGATGGCAGAATCGCGTATTCTGGCCAGCTGTTAATTCCAACCGCAAGATTTATCATGTCGGGAGTGGCCTCCTTAAGAATGATAAGCGTGTTGTTTACCGGCGCATCTAATCCCATAGCAGTAGCATAAGGCTCTGGATAGTACAGATCCTTAAAACACAGATATGCACCATCAGAAACTACTATTTCAGCAATTTTATCGGGATCATCGTCCGGGAATGTAAAGGTGGTCTGTGCCAGATCCTCTGTAACAAACTCATCATACCAGGCAACCGTCCTGTCGGCATAGCTGAGTTCCCATGTGGCATCAGCCATATTTTCACCAGGAATGGAAGCCAGGGGCAGGTCATTATAGCTGGTTGACGGAATGATATCATTTGGAGATATTGCGTTTCCATATACGATACCAGTCAAGGAGCGGTTGTTTTTCACATCAATCGCCAGTGTACCATCGCGATAGAAGGTAAATTCATCTGTATACTCATCGCCCAGTCCGAAAATTGTAAGCACACCATCGGGGATCAGGCTCATGTCGGGATAGAGGCCCACATCGTTGGTGACTCCGCCGGCACCCATTTTTCCGGTGAAGGAAGACTCAGCCTGTGTAAGTACCCAGGTTTTTCCATCTGCACCAACACCGGCAATTATTTCTTCCAGGGAAGCTGCAATGTTTGCATTCTGCGTTTTCGTTGCAGTTAAATCATCCTTGCTGGTCACCGTACAGGTGATGGTGTAGGAACCCGAGCCTGCATCCTCGTAGTCATACACGTGGCTTCCGGCAGTAGTGGAGGTATTCCCATCACCATAGTCCCAGAGCCAGGATTCGGCATCTGTGGATTCGGCAGTAATGCTTGCCTCATATCCATCGACTTCAACAACAAACTGAAGCGTTGGCGTCACCGGTACCGGATCTTCTCGCACAGGAATTAAACATTACTGCCGCTGCAAAAAGCGCTGCGATTCCAAAAGATAAAAATTTCAATCGTTTCATAGTATAGGTTTTTAATTGATCAATATGATTATTTAAATTACTTATCTTACATCCCACCAGAGTGTCTGGTTGATTTCATCTCCTCCCATATTCGCGATTGCTGCCTCCTGGTTCTCCCCGTTAACGCTTTTCTCCACCGTGAACGGATATTTGATTCGTGTAGGCATATACCCGTCGGTAACTCCTTTGGAATACATATCGGAAGTGCGTTGCTCAATGACAGGATACCCCGTTCTGCGAATCGTTGTCCACCCTTCAAAGGCGTTGGGAACAAATGAAATCCATAATTGTGTGGCAATCTGACGGAACATATTCTCCTGATCGCCATACAGGCTGGCCTCCGCCTCTTCGGCTAAAAACTTCGTTACCAGTGAATCTTCAATGCTCCACTGATTCATGGCCGTCTCTATGCCAGTCTGATATAATTCATTGGCATCACCGGGTCCCAGATTAAACAGGGCTGCTTCTGCTCTTAACAAAAAGATCTCGGATGCACACATGTGATACATGGGCTGATCTTTGGCCAGGAACTCTTCCGTGGCCACGGAAGAATTGGCCCGGCTCCAGCCTGAATAATAGGAATCGTTTAATCCATTGGGCATTCCCAGGTAAACATCGTCGTTGTTTTTAGTTGCATAAAACGCTAACCTGGGATCATTGGTGTCCAGTAATGCATCAATGAATTTTTCCGACCAGTTCATAGTATATAGACCGGCCTGATAGTCGATAATCTTGGCATGCCAGGGATTATACAAGCTGGGGTTATTGCTGTCCTCCATTTCCAGCTTTGCGTTCTGAGAGTTGTCTTCGATAAGATCTTCTCCAAGACATTCGTCAATAACGTTTTCGTAGGTCACGGGATCCACAAAACGGGCATGCATGGCCAGGCGTAATCTCAGGGAGTTCGCAAAGCGGATCCACTTATCCCTGTCCCCGGCATACAGGGGATCCTCTGCACTTGAATAAATATCTGAGTCGCTGGCAGATTTCAAAACCGTAATGGCTTCCTGCAAACCGGCCACCATATCACTGTAGATCACTTCCTGGTCGTCGTAAACCGGTTTCAGGATATCATATTTCCCCATTCCTCCCTCGAAATAGGGGATATCGCCATAAAAATCTGTCAATCTTGAAAAATTCAGGGTGGCAATGATCTTTGCTTGCGCATATCTGGCCGGGTTTTCAAAATCACTGCCCGGTCCGGTCAGTTCCATGACTTCAACAATATTACGAATGGGACCATTATAGACCCCATGAAAAATACGTTCATAGATGTCTCCCTGGGATTGAATATCGTTGTATTTATCTGCTTCACGGTTCCAGCTATTGGAAATCCAGACATGTGCAAACTGCCCCCCGAAGTCAATGTCAAATCGCTCGAACTGATCCATGAAAGTTCCTCTTACCGCATTGGTAAATAGATATTCATTGGGCAGGGTACTAAGCTGGTTGGGATCTGTATTCATTTCCTCCCAGCGTTCGTCACATGCCGAAAACATGGAAAGGGTGATAAGCAGGATCAGCATCCTTTTAATTCCGAATATGTTGTTTTTTGTTCTTTTCATGACAGTCAGATTTAAAAGTTTACAGTTACACTGAAACCATAACTTCGTGTAGTGGGCAAGGCCGTTGCTTCAATGGCATTTCCAATGCTGCTTGCATTATATCCGGATTCGGGATCCACATGTACGGCTGCATTATAGAAAAAGAACAGATTCCTTCCCACAAGGGAAATATTAATATCGGAAAAAGGAGTTTTATCCAGGAACGATCTGGGCAGATTGTACCCCAGAACTACTTCTCTCAACCGGACATTTGTTGCATCCAGAATATAATCAGCTACGACCCTGTCGAACCAGATGACATTCACATTACGCAACATGGGTTGGAGGGGAATGTCGTTTGCTTGACCGGTGTTTGCATTCACTCCCTCTTCAACATAACCCTTTGGAATTACTCCCGGGATGGTTTCAGAGAAGAATAGTCCTTCATGGGTGGAATACCATTCATCCCTGCCCTTCAAGGATTCCTCGGATGTTCCCATCAGGTCCCTGTAAAGCAATCCATGAGAGTAGAATTCCCCACCCAGCTGAAAATCAATTAAGAAACTCAGCACTAATCCTTTGTAAGAAAAGTGGTTTGCCAGGCCACCAATCAAATCCGGATTGATATCCCCCAGGTTCACGACCTCACCCTGCATGGCCCTCCCGTCATCATCAATTAGCTTATTTCCATTTTCGTCTCTCGCATAGTCTCTGCCATAAATCGATCCGAAGGGTTCCCCCGGACGAACTTCAACCAGTACCATGCCATTGATTGCGGTGGCCAGGACTTTCCTGTCTTCCCCTTCCGCAAGACTTTCAACCATGGAGTAGTTTTTTGAGAAATTCAGTGAAACATCCCAGTCAAAACCTTTCTGACTCTTTACAGGAGTTGCTGAAATCAAGGCCTCAAAGCCATTGTTCCGAATGGAACCTGCATTCTGTTTTATATTATCAAAACCACTCGAGGGAGCCAGCTTCACATCCATGATCTGGTTTTCGGTCAGGGAATTATAGTAAGCAAAGTCTACATTTATCCTATTTCTCAGAAATCCCAGATTCGTTCCAAGCTCCCAGGAAGTGGTTATCTCAGGCTTGAAATCGGAAAATGCCAGCCTGCTGCTCATGGACCCAACGGGATAGGGCCATTGGGTTTGCCATACACTATAGTAGTTTTGGGTTTGATAAGGTCCTGTATCATTACCAACCTTGGCATAGGATCCCCTTAGTTTTCCGAGAGATAGAATTGACGGTTTTATATCAAATAATTCGGTAAATATCAGGCTCATGTTACCCGAATAATAATTGTATGAATTTGATTCGGCTGGCAGGGTGGATGACCAATCGTTACGATAAGTAAAATCCAAATAGGCCCAATTGGCATAGGTTAGCGTTCCCAGACCATACAATGAGAGCACCTCCTTCTCGCTGAAATATTCGCCGGTATAGTAATTCTCAATGTTGCTGATTTGGTAGAAATCGGGGACTTTCCAGGTATCACCCGACTGGCTGATACTCTGGTACTGGTTGTAACGGTGGCTTCCTCCCAGGTTGAGATAGAGATTGAAATTTTCACTCAGGTCTTCTCTATAGGACAAGAGAAAATCTGAATTTAACTCAAGACGATTGTCCATACTGTGGCTGTACCCACCTTTATAGTTATAGTTTACCCGGCTACCCTGTGCAGCATAATCTTCCGAATTTCTGTTGGTTAAGTCCAGGCCGGATCGTATAAGCAAGTCAAACCTGTCTGAAATATCGTAATCAATTGAAAATAGTCCCTGCATTCGATGTTTCTCATCGCTGTTCTGTTTATTTTTAAGTGACCAGTAAATGTTGCTCAGAGTCCTGTCCCAGCCCCACTGTTCAATTCCGTTTTCATCCACATAGTTATCTTCAAGTGTTTCAAGGCTCACATCCCGGGGAAGAATAGAAAACGCCCAGCTGGAACTGGCGACGTCCTCTGAAAGATAGGGCCTGTTTTCTACCTTATTATGAATGTAGGTAAACTTACCATCCACCTTTACTCTCTTCCCTACTTTTGTAATACTCCTCAGGTTAATGGTCTGTTTGTTCATATCATTGATGGGATAGATCCCTTTCCCATTCTGAAATGTAATGGATGCACGCATGGTCGTGATTTCATTTCCACCATCCAGAGCGAGGGTATTCATTAAATTACTTCCGGTTCGATAGAACTTGCCAAAGGGATTTGGCTCTGCTGTATAGGGTAGAGGATTATCTAACCAGTCCTGCAGCACCTGCCCTTCCATGGGCCTGCCCCAGCTCCAGATCCAGGGTTCTTCCCCCTTTATGTCGGACATATTTGCCACCACTTCTGTGGGGTGTTGGCCAAAGGCTCCCTGCCCGTATTTATTTTGTAATTGCGGATATACTGAAGCTGATTCCATAATATAGCTGGAACTAAATGTTACACCCAGTCCTTTGCGCCTTGTTCCGCTTTTGGTTGTTATTAATATAACCCCATTGGAGCCTCTTGAACCATAGGCTGCTGCGGCACCGGCTCCCTTCAGGACACTCATACTTTCAATATCCTCGGGGTTGATGTCGGAAAGGGCGTCACCCATATCTTTCCCGCCTCCAAGACCAGCACCCCCATAGGTGCCCCCATCCACGGGAATACCATCGACTACAATTAAGGGCCGGTTGCCGCTTGAAAGGGAAGCTACCCCCCGAAGAATGACTCTTGTGGAACCATCAACACCAGTGGGCGTACTAGAGATCTGGAGCCCTGCAACTTTGCCGGCCAGAGAATTTATTGGATTGTTTTCTTTGACAGAATTCAGCTCATCACTTCCTACCTGTGTGATAGAGTATCCCAGTGAATTCTTATCTCTTTCGATGGACAGGGCAGTTACGACTACTTCTTCTATGGCAAGAATATCCTCCACCAGTTCCACATCCAGATTTGTCCGGCCATTTAAAGGGACCTCCTGAGTTTGGAAACCTACATACGAGAAGGACAGAACGGCATACTTATCAGGGGCTACTATCTGGTATTGACCACTTGAGTTAGTAATTACTCCTTCAGTAGTTCCCTGAACGACCACTGTTACACCGGGTAAACCATAACGGTCATTTGCCGGGCTTACTTTACCGGTAACGGTAGCTGGTTGCTGCGGATCATCAGAAGGTACCACAACAATCAACTTATCTTCCATCAAACGAAAGTTAAGATCGGTTTGCAATTCGAGCTCATCAACAATCTGCCTGATGTCCGCATCTTTTAAATCAACAGATATTGATTTATTCAAATCCACCAGGTCGTCGCTGTAGAAGAAGCGGTAGCCATTATCTTTCTCAATGGTCTTGAAAACATTGACCAAAGCCATGTCCTTCACTTTCAGACTGATACTTTCCTGCGAAAAGGAATGTGTCGCAAACGAAACGAAGACAATAAGAAAAAGTAATTTTTGCTTCATAGATCTCATTTTATAGGATACACCTGTTTTATTTCGATTGCTCTTTAAACCAGATATCACGATCTTCAATCTCGTAATCTATCTGAGCTGAAATGCCAATGGCATGTATGACCTGCTCAACCGTTTCGTTTTCCAGCGAACCGGTAAATCTTAAGTTTTTCAGCGCTTCGCTTTCAAAATATATTTTCACATTATACTTGCGTTCCAGTTTGACAGCCAGATCCGCCAGGGTCTCACTTGAAATGAAGATCGTACCATCTTTCCAGGATGTAAATTCCCTGGCATCAATTCCTTTCGAAATCAAGTAGGTGGTTTTGTGCTCCCTGGGTTCAGGCATTGAAGGCGATGGAGTGAGCTCAATTTTGCTTTCGGCCTGCTCCGTTTCAATAGCCTGGGTCTTTCGGTAATAAACCACCCGCTGGTTTGGTTCCAGCAACACTTCATCTTTCTTTGCAGATCCAGTGGATGAACGGGTAATTCCGATGCTTCCCTCAATTAAGGTTGTTTCAATGGTTCCTTCATCGGGGTAGGATTTCACATTAAAAGTTGTTCCATAGGACTTTATGGTTAATTCTGATGTAAGTACCTGAAAGAGTAACGAGGGGTCGTGAAATACATCAAAAAAGGCCTCTCCCGATAAGTGTACCTCGCGGTTCTTTCTCCCGAATTCATTTGAATATTTCAGGCTGCTGCCAGCATTCAACCATATGGTGGAACCATCGGGTAAAGTGATTATTGTCTTTGCACCCAAGGGGGTTGTAATGCTGTGCCATTGTTGGGACAGAAGATCCTGTTTCATCCGCATATAGAAAATACTACTGGTAATAAGGGCAAGCAGCAATACTGCAGCGGCGCGTAATCCCCAGGTATAGACTTTCAATTTGCGTTGGGTCTGTTTGTTCCTGTCAGCCTGTATGGCCTCTTTGATTTGTCCAAAAAGCGCCGGATTTGCCTTTGATCCTTCAAAGGACCCTTCCATTGTTTCCTTCCAGTATGGTTTCATCAGGCTGGAGATTTCCTTTTTATTCTTCCTGCTTTTCAAATATTCTTCAAGCATGGAAAACTCATCAGGATCCAGAACAGAATGGAAGTATTTTCTAAATCTTAACTTCATTGTTGTGCTATTACTATATAGTATACACAGCAAAATGGTTTATCCCTAGTGAAAAATTATACTTTCAGCCAAAAGAAGGTAATCCTCCAAAACTTATTTAATGATCGTCAGATTCAAAGTCTAAGGTCATTTGTCCGGATGACTTCTGATTTTCGATCTGGAAATTTGACATTGTTGCACCCAGTAGTCTTACCCCACGCTTTTCGATCTCTTCCTGGGGCAATAAATCTACCAGGGTTGTTTTCACCTCTTCATGGGAGAAAAGGTGATCGTGAGTCCTGCTTCTTGTAATGGTCGTAAAATCGGCAAAGCGAAGTTTCAGGGTAAGGGTCTTACCGCTCTTATCCTTTGCCACGCATCGCTTCCACATGACATCCAGTACCTCGGCCAGTTTCGCCTTTACCTGCTCCAAGTCGAAGAGATCGCTTTCATAGGTGCGTTCTGCCCCAATGGACTTGCGTTCCCGAAACGAAACAACAGGACGTTCATCAATGCCACGAACCACATCATAAAAGTAGGTTCCCGCCTTTCCAAAGTGCTTTATTAAGTCTTCTCGTGGACGGACTTTAAATCGCGCCCTTTATGGATATCCATCCTGTGCATCTTCTGGGCTGTTTTTTCTCCCACCCCAAAGAATAATTCAATATCCAGGTCTTCCAGAAAGCTTTCAGCATCTGCAGGTTTTATCAGGAAAAAGCCATCCGGTTTATCCATGTCGGATGCAATCTTTGCCAGGAATTTATTGTAGGATACCCCGGCAGAAGCTATTAAGCCTTCGCGCTTTTGAATCTCTTTCTTTATCTCCATAGCAATTAAAGAAGCTGAGGCTGGTCCTTTTTTTGCCTGTGTAACATCCAAAAATGCTTCATCAAGAGAGAGAGGCTCTACCAGGTCTGTATATTCATGAAAGATATTCTGAATATTGCTGGAAACTTCCCTGTATACTTCAAAACGGTGGGGAGTCACGATTAAATTGGGACACTTCCGCAGGGCCACAGACATGGGCATGGCCGAGTAAACACCATACTTTCTTGCTTCATAACTGGCAGCTGCAACAACTGAACGGGGGCCCAGGTGCCCAACCACCAGAGCCTTCCCCTTATATTCAGGGAAATCCCGTTGCTCCACCGAAGCAAAAAAGGAGTCCATATCTATGTGAATGATCTTTCTCAAAAAGTCTTTCTTATTTTAAGATTATCCAGATTGGATCGATGTATAGAGAGACTTGTACATTCATTAAATTGCAGAAAAGATTCTAGTTCTTTGCCCAGGGCTAAGGCAAAGGCTTCAGTTTTTGCAAGCCCGGATTCCAATACCAGCTTATGAATATGAAGATGCGATTTTCTTCTGTCAGCGTTGCAATCCATACGTGCGACCAACTTGCCATCCCATAATACCGGCAGGACAAAATAGCCAAATTTGCGCTTCGATGCAGGCACATAGCATTCGAGAACATAGTCAAATCCAAACAGTTCAAGGGTGCGTTTGCGCTGAATAAGAAGATTGTCAAAAGGGGATAGTATTTTGAGTTGACTCCGGGCCAACGGTTGATTCAACAGATCGAGAGAAGCGGGTAAGACGTAATAGTTATTTCCATTTACATCTATTGGCAATAATTCTCCGTTCGAGACCATCTCCTGCAAAATGGATATTACCAGAGCTTTGGTATTTTTAAGCAGATATGTTATTTCACTGGCTTTCCCTAAACCGTTTGCCTGCAGGTATCGGGTAATCAGATGGCGGGCATATTCCTCTTCTCCCGGTATAGAAGTGTCTATATGGTCAGGCAACACGCGCTCGGTAAGATCATAGACTTTATGAAAATTTACCCGGTAAGGGATCATGAGTTCACCCTGCATAAACAGATTCTCTAAAGCCTGTTTGGCTGGCGTATTATCAAGATCTTTTGCCATCAAAGGGCCTTCGGTATCAATACGTTTGAGTACCGACTTCATAAGTTTCTCATCACGATGGTACCAATGATTTTCAGTACCTCTGGCAATGGATTGTTTTCGGGGTAAACTAAAGCGAAAATCACGCATTGGAAGGTAGGCAGCAGCATGCGACCAATATTCGAAAATTTGTTTATTGACCATCAATTCATCCAGGTGCGAGGTTTGATATTGAGGGTTACGATTCCAGAGCGTATGATGATGGGCACGCTGAATTGCAGAGATTGTATCAATCTGGATATAGCCAAGGTGTTCAATTGCCGAAAGTGTGGCATCAAGGCTTTTGCCAGCCTGCTTTACAGGTGGAACTCTCTGTGAAAGCAAGACCAATTTTCTGGCCTGTGAAATGGAGAGTGATTCTGTGATCCCTGTCATATGATTCGTAAAAATAGCGATCTTCGATTTGCTGAAGGATTTGTAAAGATTATATTTATCCCAGTAGTAAAAGCCAATCATGAGAAAATATTTAGTGCTGATAATCATTTGCGTTCTAACAACTGGAGCATTATTCAGCCAGGGGGGTACAGACGTAAGCATGTACCTGAAAAAGGATAGTGAAACTCAGCTTGAATACGTCGAATCGAAAAGTGGAAATCTGTTCACCAGGCTCGGTCATCATGGTCCGGCCATTGAAAATCAATGGTATGCACTGCGACTCTATTTTAGCAAGAAGACGGCGATTGATGTTTACTCTAAGGCAAAACCCGGATTGGAGCTGGCTGATAAAAAATGGTATCCCTCCAAAAAAGAGCAGCTTGAAGGGTGGGGTGCAGATTACTACAAGGTGGGCAACACCGTTGGACTTGGGGGAATTAAATTGTGGGATGGGGATGAAGTGCTTGACCTCAACCCGGTTATGAAAAGATCGGCCCAGGTGATCTCCTATGGTGATTCATGCAGCATGGAGATGATTTCAGAAGGAGTCCCTTATATGGGCAGGAAGGTGGATATAATGGTTCGTGTAAGCATGTATGCTTCAAAAAGAGAGGCTAAGGTTGAAGCCATTTGTATGAATGGGGAAGATGTCCAGTTTGTGACCGGCATCAACTATTTTCCGGACTTTGTTACAAAGAAGGATTTGCACTATGCCTTAACCTGGGGTATCCACCCGGAAGATGTTGCCGCAAAAAAGGTCGAATTGGGGGCTGCACTGATTCTGAGTCCCGACATCATCGAAAAGCAGCTGGATGATGGTCACCAGCTCCTCTATATCAGCAAGCCTATTAAGTCTATTACAACCCGGATCACAAGCTATTGCGCCAGGGAAGAGGGGATTGATTCCTATGAAGATTTCAAAACCCAAATAGAAACCTTGCTTCTGGATTGAACGAAGCTCTAAAAGAAAAGGGGATCTAAACCATGAGACAAGTTGTCCTGTATTTCGTGCTTACCTGCCTCCTGATACTAAGCGTAAATGGACAGGAAACCCAGCTAATCCATAAGAAGAAGATCTATAAGCAGGTGATGGGGCAGAAGTTAAGCGTCGACGTTTTTTATGCCAATGAGACCCTCGGAAGAAAAGACAATCCGGCAATCGCTTTTTTTCATGGGGGAGGCTGGGCCTCTGGCAGTCCGGCTGAATTCCATAATGCATGCCGGCGATATGCGAAGAAAGGCTTTGTGACCTTTAGCTTTGCTTACCGGCTTTCAATCCGTGAGAATGGTCTGGTCCCGCACCCGGATATTACACCTGTGGAAAGTGTGATGGATGCCCGGAGCGCCATACGCTGGCTGAAGGAACATGCAGAAGAATGGAACATCGATCCGGGAAAAGTTATTGTAGCGGGCCAGTCAGCAGGCGGACAGCTGGCCCTTTCTACAGCTTTGATTGATCATATTAATGAAGCTACTGATAATCAGGAGACAGACCCCACTCCCTGTGCCCTCCTGTTGTACGCCAGCAACGTAAATACCCTGGAGGCCTGGGTGGACCGTCTGCTGGGGGACCGAAAACAGGAGATCTGGTCCATCTCCCCCTACCACCATCTGAAATCTGGTATGCCGCCGGCCATCGAGTTCCACGGGACTGCGGATCCCATGGTAAACTTCTGGATTGTGGAATACTTTAAAGAAAAGACCCTGGCACTGGGAAACCACTTTGAGCAGATTCCTTTTGAAGGGAAGGGGCATTATCTGGCTGAAGGGGACTCAACCTATGCCACATACTTCGATGAATCTGTCATGGAACGCACCGACCGCTTCCTTGAAGAGTTAGGACTAATGCCTGATTAAGGAGGCTTTACCTGAAGTAGATCAGCTTTGCACTCTCAACTTTAGTAGGAAAAAATTCATACACTACTAAAGTCTATAGGAGTATGCTCACTGAGGATCTAATTTCAGGAGAAAATCAGACACTTATTATAATCATACTATTTATAACCCTGATAAAAAACTAAAACCATGAAAACACTTCACATTATACTTCTTTGTTGCCTGATGCAAGGCATCGCAGCGCAGGGGGTGCTTCCTGAAGACTGGGGACTTAAGGCCTATCAAATCATTGATCCTGAATTGGGTGAAATCAATTATTATATAACCCGGGAGGGAATCGACCAGGATAAACCGGTTTTATTTCTGGTCAGCGGGGTTCGGGGCTTGCCTGTTATGCTGGTGGTTAGCAACGGAGATCAATCCACACAACTGGGATCGATCCCCCCCGACCAGATCTTCAGTTTTACTGATGATTACCATGTGGTATTCATCAGCAAGGCCGGGACTCCCTTTAGTGACACTACATTTGTGGATGAGATCAATCCCATGAAAAACCTTGAAGAGTACCAACCTTCGGAGGAGTACATTCAGAAATGTGGAATGGAGTGGGAGATTGCAGCCAGCATTAAGGTAATTTCAAAGCTCAGAAAGCAACTTTCTAATTCTCAAAACAAGGTCATTGCCGTGGGGATTTCAGAGGGCGGTCAGCTGATTCCGAAACTGGCCCACGAATGCAGCCACATCACACACCTGGTGGGATTATCTACCTCTGGGCTGAATCAGTTCTATTCCAGTATCATCAACCGTAGGATGGATGCCGAAGCCGGACGCATTTCACAACAGGAGGCCCAGGATGCCATTGACGATCTGTTCGATGTATACAAAAAGATCTATGCTGATCCTGAAAGCACAGAACTTTGGTACTACGGGCATCCCTATAAAAGGTGGGGTAGTTTCTGTAGTGATATCCCCCTGGACCACCTGGTTGAACTTGATATCCCAATCCTCTATATAAAGGGGACATCAGATCGGAATTCCCCCGTATTGCATTCGGACTACATCATGCTTGAATTCATCAGACTGGGGAAAACAAATCTGACTTACCTTACTCTACCCGGTGTGGATCACTGGCTGAATGAATCGGTTAAGAAAGACGGTAAAAGAGAGCATATTTCCAGGCGGAAAGAAGTATTCGATACCATTGCGGAGTGGATTAAGGAAAACTAAGCTTAAAGATCAAATTGGCTTAGATTCAACTTAGGATCAAGCCTTTGAGAAGAAAAACGAAGATCATCCCACATAACCTGGTTCCCTGACATTGCGGCTTCTCTGCCCATAATTGCAGCTAAAGTTGATTCTACTCCGGAAAAAGTATCGTTAAGGTAATTTCCGCTTTCAATACTTTTTATAAAAGCTGATCCTTTATTTGTATCGGCATCATGCAGTGAAGATGAAAAAGCTCCGGCCCTTCTTTGCTCTTCAGTAATTTCGTCACCACCATGTCTGATAATTCCTGAGTCCCATTCGTTTTTCCCTGAAATAAATACTCCTCCCGTGTAATATGCTTCGGCAATTCCATCTGTTCCAATAAATTTTGCACAGACTCCTCCCCAGGAGGGCCCGTATTGCGTAGCCTGAACACTAACATTTGTGGATGGATATTTATAAGCTACCTGAAAATGCTTCCATGTATCTCCGAATTTTTGCGACTCATCAATACCACCAAATCCTATTGCACTATCTGGATGTTCCCGGAGTGCCCAATTACATACATCAATCATGTGAATCGATTGATCGAGTAATGTACCTCCTGATAGCGCATGGAAATGATATTGATTTCTAATTCGTTTTTCGTCATAAGATTTTCCTGGTGTATCAACTATTCTACCCTGAGTGGCCAGATAATATAATTGTGCACTAAGCACTTTTCCAATATCTCCATTATGAATGCGATCAATCATTTGTGCATAAGGGGTAGCATAACGAATCTGAAAGCCAATGGTCATACTAAGTTTTTTATCAAATCGCTCACCAACTTTTTCCATTTTCCGACAGCCTGCAACATCTGGAGATACTGGTTTTTCGCAATAAATATGTTTGCCTGATATAGCTGCTGCTTCCATATAATCTGCATGCGTATATGCTGGAGATGAAATTAATACGGCATCAACATCTTTATTATTCAGAAGTTCCATATAAGCTTTAGAGCCTACATAAGTATTAGATTTGGCAATAGATGACAATCCCTTCTTTTTGTTTTGAGCATCCAGCTTAACTTTAGAACTTTCTAATTTATCCGAAAACAGATCTGCCATAGCTACTATATTAACATTGGCATTATCGGACATCGAAGAGATTACTCCTGTTCCTCTTCCTCCACATCCAATAATTCCAAGGTTAATTGCGGAATTGGCCTTTGATCCAAAAGCAATAGAAGGTTTTACAATCGTTACAGCCGAAATGGCTGCTGTGCTTTTAATAAAATTCCTGCGGTTTACTTGTGTCATGAGGCTTAATTAAATGGTTTTTTTCAATTCATAAATGTCTTTTCGTCTGTCTCTCAGGTTTCTAACGCTTCCGAATTGGTTTAATTCTCTCAGTAGATCTATGTCGCAATCGGCGATCAGAATCATTTCTGTATTTGGCGTGGCTTCTGCTTTTACGCCATTTGCAGGAAAAGCAAAATCGCATGGAGTAAAAACCATGGATTGGGCATACTGGATATCCATATTGTGTACTTTTGGCAGGTTCCCAACGCATCCGGCGATGGCTACATAGCATTCATTTTCTATGGCCCTTGCCTGAGCACAATTTCTAACCCTGGAGTAACCGTTCTGAGTATCGGTCAGGAAGGGTACGAACAATATATCCATCCCTTCTTCTGCAAGCAGACGGCTAAGCTCAGGAAACTCTACATCATAGCATATGAGGATCCCTATCTTACCACAATCTGTATCGAAGACCTTAAGCTGTTCCCCTTTCTGCATCCCCCATACTTTTATTTCATCCGGGGTCACATGTAGTTTCTCATACCTTTCTGTGCTTCCGTCTCTTTTGCATAAATAGCCCACATTGTACAACCTGTCATTTTGAATCTCCGGCAGGCTGCCCGAAATGATATTGATGTTATAGGAGATAGCCATCTCTGATAATTTCTGTACGATTCCTTCGGTATGTTTTGCAAGCTCTCTGATGGCTTCGGGTTCTGATAAGTGGTTGTTCTCGGCCATCAGAGGAGCACTAAAGAACTCGGGGAATAGCGCGAAATCGGATCGGTATCCCGACACGGCATCCACAAAGAATTCAGCCTGCTGCAACAGTTCATCCAGGTCTTTATAGGACCGCATCTGCCACTGAATAAGTCCCAGTCTGACAAGTTTCTTAGTAGTGCTTGCCTTGATTACCTGTTTTTCATAGTATATATTGTCCCATTCCAACAGGACCGCATATTCATTGGAAGCTTCATCTCCCTCCAGGTAGTTTTTAAGGATTTTTGAAGGATGAAAATCGTTGGATACCTGGAAATTCAGAACCGGATCATTTATCTCTTTCCGCCGGACCTTTGCAATATACTCCTTTGGGCTTAGCTCGTCGGCGTATTTATGGTAGTTGGGTATCCTTCCTCCAAATACAACGCTTTTGAGGTTCAGTCTTTCACATAGCTCCTTCCTGTAATCATATAGCCTTCTTCCAAGTCTTAATCCCCTGAATTCGGGTTTAATAAAAATATCTATCCCGTATAATACATCCCCGTCGGGAGTATGTGTAGAAAATGTATACTTCCCGGTAATGTCCTTATAGGTATGGTTTGAATCGAGATCATCATATTTCACAATGATGGAAAGCGCGCTACCGGCAATCTGATTGTTGACCTTAATTACCACCTGTCCTTCGGGAAAGCGGTCTATCAGTGTTTTAATCTGATGCTCTTTCCAGTAAGAATTGGGCATGCTGCTATAGGATTCAATCATTGTATCCTTTAACTCCTGATAATCATCGAGGCTCAGGAAGGCCAGTTCAATATTTTCTATATCATTCATAAAATTGATCCTATGAAATATCCAACGACAATTTCGTGAGCCGTAAGTTACTAAAGATGCCCTTACCTGATCCACTCGTAAATTGCAAAAACGACACTATCTTACTTCAAAAAGTAATGGTGGCTTCTCATTGAAGCCAACTATCTAAGCTTGTTTTGATTAGAGGTCTCAATCAATCAGAGTAATAAGCTCCGATGGTGCATGGCGGTTCAGAATTGATATTCGCGGTTCCCCGTTTTTGTAAATGCCTCTCTCTGCTAAAGTCTTCTGCAGGGTATGAAGAGCAAGATCGGGGGTATTGTTCTTATTGCTCAGATGGGCAAGGCAGATATGGCGAAGATTTTCACCAACAACGTCTGCAAGAAAAGCAGAGCATTGGTGATTTCCTAAATGACCATGGTCTGATAGTATCCTTGCTTTCAAAAAATGAGGATAATTACCATTCATCAGCATCTTTTCATCATAATTTGATTCTATAACAAGCAAGTTGGCTGCTTCAATATATGGAGCAGAAGTTTGGCATATATGTCCAAGGTCGGTAGCAATTGTTATTTTTAATTCTCCAGCACAACCATGGAATCCTATGGTTTCAGGAGCATCATGAGAAACCGGAAAGGCTTCGATATCAAAACCGGCGAGATGAAATTTGTGCTGTAAACCAATTTCGCGTACAGTGATTCCGGATGTATCGTTAATTCTTGACACAAGACTTTTCCAGATTTTACTGGTGGTGAAGACAGGCAGGTTGTTTTTCCTGGTAAGCAATTCCAATCCCCTGATATGATCAATATGATTGTGAGTTACCAGTACACCCATTATGGATTGCATGGATATACCCATATTCTTCAGGGACTTGCGAATAGCACCTGCAGGAATTCCTGCATCAATCAGTATTCCATTAAACTCATTGCCGAGATAATAACAGTTTCCGCTGCTACCACTACTAAGACTGCAAAAATTCAATTCCATAATTACCCATTTCAAGGGGATCAAAGGTATATAATAGTATAATGGAAAAGCCAGCTCAATTGGGCCACTCAAACCAGTTATTTTGAATCACTGATTATGTCAATAATTAACTTATTAATCGTCAGTATGTTACAGTGGGAAGTAGAAGAAACAGGAGCAAACCCTTTTGAATACTGGGAAATGCGCCTATTCAATTTTTTTCAATCCCTGGATCACAATATTCCCGGTCCCGGATCTATCACAAGGATAAGTAAATGCCTTCTGCGCTTTCTTTGGATCATTAATAGTTTCATAGAACTGGTCAAGAAACTTAAGCGTTTGCTTTTGGTAAGCACTGCTTAATAATGGGTTGCCGTCGTATATTGCATAAAAATCATCTTTAAGTTGGTTGAAGATTTCAAATACCTCTGTGAATTGATTCATTTCCGGTATACAATAGCCCCTGTATCTTCTCTGCAAGGTAGAGCTCATTTGAAGTTCCGGTGCCGGTTTGGCATAAGGTGCCCTCACAATTCCGGCATGATCAAAATCATATGGTACTGTAGTTGGCAAGCTCGTGGAATCAACAGCGATCAGCTTAATATTTTGCCGGAACTGTACTGACCAGTCAGTATTCCCGATCATATATTGGAAAACGGCCATTTTCAAAAAGTCCCCTTTTTGAGTGCTCTCAGGACGTACGGCATATTTCTCTAAAGACTGGGACAGATTTCGCGCGGCCATCTGCTCCTCTTCTTCAAGCAGAATTCCGTAATAGGGATCTGAGCTATTATTTTTTACAGTGTCCTGATAAATCACCTTTACCAGCCTGGCCTTAAAACTCTTTGGTGTGATAAGATTATACAATTTGTAAACTAAGTATTCATGTATAACGAACTGATCACCCCGGCAAGGTGTTACCAACTTCACTTTGTCCTGGCCCTCAAAAACAGAATTTTTTGGGTTAGTCAATTTTGCAAAATTCAGTAATAGGGGAGGGTACTTGCAATTGGAAGACATCTTACGAAAGTGCCCTCGGGTTTTAATTTGAATGGGGATATTAATCGCTTTCTGATCAGCTTGATAGTGTAAGGTTGCAGGGTGGTATTGGGGATCATCTCCACGATCCTTGAATACTGTCTTCAAGTCGCCTCGCAAAGTCAACTCCATTACTTCATCGGTATCAAAAAGATTGTCTGACTGGCCCAGAGCACTGCTCAATAAAAAGAAACACGCCAGGAAAAGAAGTACATGCTTTGTTTCTCCTTTTAAGAATGAGATGTACCCGGCGAAATCGGTAAACATTATAGCGGCTGTTTGGCGTACTTGGACCATAATTGATCATTTAAGGATTATGCAAGTTACGCAATTTCGTTTAGCTGTATAACTTCAAAAACTCCTGGACAAATTTGCCTTTAATGATAAGAGACGCTTTATACATTAGCGCAAGGCTCTAAAGTAGAGAAATCCGGCCTGTTTATACTGGTGGAACTTCTGACCCATGGCAAACTAAGTGAAATGTTAGAAAACACAGAACAAGATATTTGTTTTAATTTCTATAGTATTTCGGGTACATTAGAAAATTCAGTAAGAGCCGAACAAGGACATAATGGAAATTTATAAAGTAACAAGGATAATTATACAATGAATCAGGCTTTTGATCCGAAGAGGAATTACGAAGAAACAAAAAAGGCAATTGGATATGTTAGCCGAAAAGAGGCAACTCAGGCTGACTATGATAGAATAGGTTTTATGTCTGGACTGGAAGTACACCAGCAATTAAAGACTTCAAAAAAGCTATTCTGCAATTGTCCTTCTGGTATATATCAGGCCAGTAATAATTTTGATGCTGAGATTACACGTCATATGCGACCAACCTTAAGTGAGTTAGGTGAATATGATGGAACAGCTTTAATGGAGTTCAAAACAAGAAAGAACATCATTTATAGAATTAATAATGACACAGCCTGTACATATGAAATAGACGACACTCCACCGTTTCCGATTAACCGTGAAGCACTCGAATACGCTCTTCTAATTTCAATGCTTAGCAAATTAAGTATTGTTGGTGAAGTCCATATTACTCGTAAACAGTATTTAGATGGAAGTATTCCTGCTGGTTTTCAACGTACTGCTATATTAGGTGTTGAAGGTGAAATCCAGCTTAAAAATAAAAAAGTCAGACTTATTCAATTAAGTATTGAAGAAGATGCCTGTAGAGAAATTTCTGATATAGGTCACTGGAGAACTTATAAGACTGACCGGCTTGGCATGCCTTTGATCGAAACTGTTACCTACCCTGACTTTGTAAATCCTGATGAAGTTAAAGAAGGAGCCGATTACATCAGGTTTCTTAACAGAAGTACGGGAAAAGTTGAAACAGGCAAAGGATCAACCAGGGCAGATACAAATGTGAGCTGTAGAGGTGGAAGTCGTGTAGAAATAAAAGGTGTTCCCAGTACCAAATGGATGCCTGAACTAACACATATTGAAGCTTTCAGACAATATGCCCTGCTAAACATCAAATCTCTTCTTGAAACTAAAATTCCTGAAAAAAATAGGTGGAGAATTAGTTCTGAAGAATTAGACTTAAATGAGATTAAGTTTACTTACCAACCCATTAAAGATGCAAAAAAGCAAGGTCATAAATGCATAGCTGTTAACCTCAGAAATTTTGAAGGGATACTTTCTCATTACACACAGCCAAATCAAATGTTTGCAAATGAAATCATTAACAGGCTGAAGGTCATTGCATGTCTTGAGAAACCAAACCTCATTCATTCTGAGCAGTTTGAAAAAGTTATTACTGAAAAGAAATTTGAAAAAATAAAAACCAAGCTTGGTTCCTTAGATGGTGATGCTCAAATCATCATCTGGGGACCTGAAGAAGATATGCCAACTGCATTGGAAACAATTGAAGAAAGATGCATCATGGCCATGGAAGGTGTTCCGGAAGAAACCCGGAAATCTTTTAAAGATGGGACCACTATTTTTGAAAGAGTATTACCAGGTGCCGACAGGATGTATCCTGATACCGACTCTGCGCCAATTCCATTAACAGAAGATTACATTGCAAGCATTAGCGAAACACTTCCTGTAGATATTTCTGATCGTTACGAGCAATTAGCCACCTGGGGTATTCCTGAAGATGCCAAAGAATATATTCTTAAGAAGAATTTGGTTCCGCTCATTGAGAAAATTGAACGGGAACTTGGCATTTCTCCAAAATGGACTGGCATTTTTCTGGCTCACAGGCTGTGCAATGTTGAGCATAAATCCAAGTTTTCAAAAGATTTTAGTTATTCAATGGTATTTGGCATGCTTCACTACCTGAAAGACAATAATCTGGATTTAGAATTAGCAAAGAAGATGCTCTGGGAACTTTACCGGCATCCAAAAATGGATTTTGATTCAGTATTGACGGATCTCAATTTCAAAAGAATTCCTAAAGAAGAAATTGAAAGCAGAATTCCATTTCTAAGAGAGAAATATAAAGATATAGCTACTTCAAGCGATCCGGGTGCAGAAACCAGGTGGATGATGGGTGAATTGCGAAAAACAGCTGCCGGGAATATCAATTTAACTGATTTAAAAATAGAATGCTGCAATTAAAAATAATATAATGTCAGACGATATTTTTCAAGGTTATAAAGGAAAAGCACTGGAGCTTCTTAAGAAATATAAAGTGCGTGTCTGGGGTAAATGTGTAGTTGAAACCACACGAGGGAAATTTGAAGGAACTGTTCTTCCACGATCGGAAAACGATGATGACCTTCATATAGTAATGAAAATTATTACTGGTTATAATATTGGTGTTGATGTAGAGACTATTTCAAGCATGAAAGAAGTTGACTACAAAAAAGCCAACTATAAAATTCCAGAAAAAGAATTCCCATATACAGATGGTTTACCAAAAGTTAAACTTTTTGGAACAGGAGGCACTATTGCATCCCGTCTTGATTATAGAACCGGAGCTGTAATTCCTGCATTCTCACCTGGTGAACTTTATGGCGCTGTTCCTGAACTGGCCGGCATTTGTAATCTTGAAACCGAAAAAGTTTTTGCTGTTTTTAGCGAGAACATGGGTCCTAAGCAATACATTGCTCTGGCCAAGGCTATTGAAAAAGAAATTCAGAATGGTATTGACGGAATCGTAATTGGCCATGGTACCGATACCCTTCAGCATACAGCTGCTGCATTATCATTCATGGTTCAAAACTCACCAGTACCAATTGTACTGGTTGGTTCACAACGTTCTTCTGACCGTCCAAGTTCCGATGCTGCATTAAACTTAATGCATGCTATGTACGCAGCAGGTCATTCCGATATTGCTGAAGTTATGGTTTGTATGTTTGGTCCAACATCTGACGAATATGGATTTTTACACCAGGGAACACGTGTACGTAAAATGCACTCATCCTACCGGTCAACATTCAGGACTATAGGGGATACACCAATAGCCAGTGTAACCCGTGACACATTTACGCCAATAAAAAAAGGATATAATCATCGAAGAAAAGATAAAGAGGTTACCATTAAACCATATTTTAAGGATACAGTTACCATGCTTTATTATTATACAGGTATGAAGCCTGATGTAATGATGTCGATGGTTGATATGGGATATAAAGGAATTATCATTATTGGAACCGGTTTAGGGCATGTAAACAAAGAGCTTTATCCTGCACTCGAATATGCAAAGGAAAAAGGCGTTTCTGTATTTATGACACTTCAGACTATTTGGGGTTTCGTACATATGTTTGTTTACGATACAGGACGTGATATGATGGCAAAGGGCGTGATTCCTTTGGGAAATATGTTGTCTGAAACAGCTTATGTAAAATTAGGTTGGGTATTGGGCCAGACTGATGATCCTGAAAAGGTTAAAGAAATGATGCTAAGCCCAATCAGTGCCGATATGACCGAACGTGAGCCTTATAATGGATACCTCGTTTACCAGGGAGGTGCAAGTGAAGTTGCGGATTTTGTTAAGAGGGTTCATAAGTTCCCCTTTTTGAGTGCTCTCAGGACGTACGGCCATATTTCTCTAAAGACTGGGACAGATTTCGCGCGGCCATCTGCTCCTCTTCTTCAAGCAGAATTCCGTAATAGGGATCTGAGCTTTTATTTTTTACAGTGTCCTGATAAATCACCTTTACCAGCCTGGCCTTAAAACTCTTTGGTGTGATAAGATTATACAATTTGTAAACTAAGTATTCATGTATAACGATACTGATCACCCCGGCAAGGTGTTACCAACTTCACTTTGTCCTGGCCCTCAAAAACAGAATTTTTTGGGTTAGTCAATTTTGCAAAATTCAGTAATAGGGGAGGGTACTTGCAATTGGAAGACATCTTACGAAAGTGCCCTCGGGTTTTAATTTGAATGGGGATATTAATCGCTTTCTGATCAGCTTGATAGTGTAAGGTTGCAGGGTGGTATTGGGGATCATCTCCACGATCCTTGAATATTGTCTTCAAGTCGCCTCGCAAAGTCAACTCCATTACTTCATCGGTATCAAAAAGATTGTCTGACTGGCCCAGGGCACTGCTCAATAAAAAGAAACACGCCAGGAAAAGAAGTACATGCTTTGTTTCTCCTTTTAAGAATGAGATGTACCCGGCGAAATCGGTAAACATGATAGCGGCTGTTTGGCGCACTTGGACCATAATTGATCATTTAAGGATTATGCAAGTTACGCAATTTCGTTTAGCTGTATAACTTCAAAAACTCCTTCTCAATTAGTGCCCTTAATGATAAGAGACGCTTTATACATTAGCGCAAGGCTCTAAAGTAGAGAAATCCGGCCTGTTTATACTGGTGGAACTTCTGACCCATGGCAAACTAAGTGAAATGTTAGAAAACACAGAACAAGATATTTGTTTTAATTTCTATAGTATTTCGGGTACATTAGAAAATTCAGTAAGAGCCGAACAAGGACATAATGGAA
>CAVWDQ010000001.1:0-559472 GCA_963753765.1 uncultured Bacteroidales bacterium | reverse complement strand
GAAAACCCGGAACTTGACCAAAAAGTCGAAAAATTCCTGGCAAGTAAATCCAGGCAGTGGTACGATATGAATGTGCCCACCAGAGATGGGAAATTGCTCTATGATTTGATTATTAAGGGCCATTACCAAAGTGCTCTGGAGATTGGTACCTCCACGGGTCACTCTGGCATATATATAGCCTGGGCCCTTAGCAAAACAGGAGGGAAATTGATCACCATCGACATTGACGAATCCAGGCATAAGGAGGCTGTGAAGAATTTCAAAGAGGCCGGTCTTTCCGACTACATCGATGCACGTCTTGCCGATGCCCACACCCTGGTGAAAGAACTGGATGGACCCTTTGATTTTGTCTTCAGCGACGCGGATAAAGGTTGGTACAAGAACTATTTCCTGGATGTAGATCCCAAATTAAAGGTAGGTGGTTGTTATACCACACATAATATCAGCGATGGCAGCAGCGGAGGACGAAGAGGCCAGAACCAGGCTTATCTTGATTTTGTCAGAGGCCTGGACAACTATGAATCTACCCTAAACTCCGAAGGTGGCGGTGTATTAATCTCTTACAAAAAATCAGAATAATACTCCCGGTATGCCGGAAGCGGAACTTCCCAGAAAGCTAAAGCTCTTTTCCCTGACCAACATTGTCATCGGGGACATGATTGGTGCCGGGATTTTTACCACCTCAGGCTTATTGCTTGCTCAGTTACACGATCCCCTCCTCCTGCTCCTCTTATGGGTAATAGGAGGCGCCATTGCGCTTAGCGGGGCGTTGAGTTACGGTGAGCTGGGGGCCAAATTTCCCAATTCTGGGGGCGACTATGCCTTTCTGACCAAACTCTTTTCCCCTCTTGCCGGATTCTTAAGCGGGTGGGTATCTTTCCTGGTGGGTTTTTCTGCCCCTGTAGCTGCCTCCTCACTGGCTTTCAGTGAATACCTGGTTCGGACCCTGCCAGAGGATATTCTCCCTCCACAACTGGAACTCACCAAGAAAATCATTGCCGTAGGGATTATTCTGGTCTTCACAATGATTCATTACTTTGGTCTCAGATCGGGATCAAAGGTTCAGAATATTCTAACCAGTATTAAGATCGGCTTGATCCTGATATTGCTTATAACCGGATTTGTCTTTGGGGAAGGCAGCTTTGAGCACTTTCGGATTCAGAAGGATTTTGCCTTCTCAGGAGCAAACCTGAAAACCATGGGGCTGGCCCTGATGTGGATTCTGTTTGCCTATACGGGATGGAACGCCTCCACCTATGTGGGTTCTGAAGTGTATAATCCAGTAAAAAACATACCTCGTTCGCTGATTGTAGGAACCTTTGTAGTAACAGGCATCTATCTGCTGTTGAATATATTATACATATATGCGGTTCCTCCTGGCGAGATGGAGGGTGTCATATCCATTGGTGGACTTACGGCCAATAAACTCTTTAACCGCTCACTGGATCAGGTATTCTCGCTCTTTATTGCCCTGATTCTCTTATCTGCAATAAGTGTTCTGACGATCATTGGACCCCGGGTATACTATGCCATGGCCCAATCGGGACACTTCTTCGGACTGGCCCGGAAAATTAACCGCTCCAGGGTGCCGGGTATTTCCATTCTTATGCAGAGCGGACTGGCCATTATATATGTGGTTTCGGGGACCTTTGAGCAGATTATTACTTTCCTGAGTTTTTCCCTGGGTATCTTTCCCATTCTGGCTGTAATAGGCGTATTTAAGCTACGGATAAATCGACAAACGGTATTGAAGGTTCCAGGATATCCTGTTTTACCAGCCTTCTTTATTCTAAGCTCAACCCTGGTACTGATTCTGGCATTTCTGGAAAGGCCGGTAGAGTCTTCCATTTCCATTGGCGTCATTTTAGCAGGCATTCCCATGTTCTATTGGCTTACCAGAAACCAGGCCAAGACATCAAAAGGTTAATGCATATGTATTTACAAAGGGTGGAATGGCTGAATTCTATCTACTGAAGATGTAAATATTGTCCTTCTTAAGTTCAGCTGCCACCCGGTCAAAGTGAAAACCTGCTTTTTCAGTCATGGAGATGACATCCTCCTTTGATGTAGCATGGCTTGAGGAGCTTCCATATCTTCCGGGAACACCTTCTATGATCACAAGAGTTCCCTTTGCTTTTAATGCCGGATAGGCATTTTTCAGCAATTCTGTGGGATGGCTGAAGTGATGGTAGGAATTGACAATAAAGATCATATCCAGTTTATTTTCCGGGAGAAGCGGATCTTTCTCCTTGCCCGTGATGGTGGTGATGTTATCAATATTATCCCTCTCGCAGCGAAAATCCAGGTATTCGAGATCTTCCTGATTAATATCATTGGCATAAATGTGCCCCTTTTCCCCAACTTGCTTAGCCAGAATCACAGAATACCGTCCTCTTCCTGCTCCGATTTCTCCCACCATCATACCTTCCTTCAGGTCAATGGCAGGGATGACAGTTTCGGGTGGCTGAAGGCTGGTTTGATATTCTTCCCAGGCATCCGGATCCTGGGCAAATATTTGATATGAGTAAGTGAAGGTCAGACAAAGAATAAAGATTGCGAAAGAAAAATATCGATTCATGACCTTGAGATTTTGATGATTCATTTATAGTAATATTTAGATCTAAATGCCATTTAATGAACTGTTTGATTACGCTTTATGAAAATATCCAAACCCATTCCATCTCCACTGCCCGGTTGCATTTGTGATTTAAATTGTTTCATCCGTTTACTCTCTGCCAGTGCTTGTTTTCGATACCCCATGTTGACAGCCAGGTATATACCCGGGGTTCGCAGATTCCCTCTAAGCCTGTAAATTATACTGGGTATACTGCTGAAGGCAGTCTTGGCCTTTATTTTTCCTAGTTGCAGATCAAACGGGGTCATATTCTTAGGTTGGAACACGACAGTATGATGGTCATAATACTCCCATTTTTCATGCAATAACCTACCGCTCACTTTTAATTCTTCGTACAAGCGTGTACCGGGATAAGGAGTCAAGGCATTAATCGATGCAAGGCTTAATACGGTTTTTCCTTAGAAATTTTACTGTCTGTCCAAATGTTTCATTTGTATCGTTATCAAAACCGAAAATCACAGAGGCCTGAATGATAATACCCATTTTTAATATTTTCTTCAGGCTCTCTTTGGTATCTTCCAGGCTCTTCAACTTCTTAAACTTTTGATTGTTGGTCTCCACAACACTTTCTAATCCAATAAACAGCCCCTTACACCCACTTTTCCTTGCCAGTTCCATAAGTTCCATATCCTTTGCAAAGGAAATGGAGGATTGCCCTATCCATCTGATATTCAACGGAATTAATGCTTTGAATAATTCTTTGGCATACTTCGGGTTGCCTGCAACATTATCATCGAGGATTATAAAATTCCGGGCGCCTGATACCACAATATCCCTTACCACATGTTCTACAGGAATATGCTTGATTTTCTTGCCAAAAATATCCGTTACACAACAAAAATCGCAGTCATAGGGACATCCCCGCGTGGTTTGAAGGGGAATTAAGCTAAAAGCCCTTTTTTTGGGAAGCGATGAAAAATCTTTGGGTATGTATCGGTCCAAATCCGGATTGGGATGGTGGTATATTCCTTGCAGCTTATTATTTTCAATATCGTCCAGAACCTTTTCCCATACTCCTTCAGCTTCTCCAATCACCACAGCATTGGCATGTTCAAGTGCCTCGTGGGGCAACAAGGACGGATGCACGCCCCCCATCACTACAATTTTGCCTTTTTTTCTGAAGGCGTCGGCTATCCTGTATCCACGATATGCATTCGAAGTCATGCAAGAGATGGCAACAACATCGCATTCCTCATTCAGGTCCAACTCTATGTATTCCTCTTCAACTATTTTTACTTCATGTTTTTCAGGGGTGAGACCTTGAAGTATAAACAATGATAACTGGGGAATCAGAATACCTTTATTTGTAAATTGGTGTAAATCCCTTACGGGTGAAACTAACAAGATTTTCATATCAACAATTGTTGTATCAGATAGCGATGCGCTGCGATAAACTGATCAGAAAGATCTCAATCCAGAGATCATAGGGAAGGTCTGTATATCAGGGACTATACATCCCTGATATGATATAAAATTATACGATTATATGATAAATCACAAATGTGATGAAATATCCGGGGCATACTAGAACAGTCCTTAATGAGTTTCTATTATTAAGCCTGAATAAGATTGATGAATAACAGAAAAAGAACAGTTGGTAAACTCCTGAAGTACTTTCTATATTTTGTAGCGCTAATGGTGCTTATTCAGGGGGTTTTTATTATTCTCGTACTTGCTGGAACCTTTGGTAAATTACCTGATAATCAGTCCTTAAAACAAATTCAGAATCCCATGGCCACAGAGGTTTATACGGCCGATGGGATACTGATGGGAACTTACTACATTCAGAACCGGCAGTTTCTTGAGCCGGGAGAAATCCCAGCTAATATCAAAAATGCCCTGATTGCTACCGAGGATGTCCGTTTCTACAGGCACAAAGGTATCGATCCAGGAGCCTGTTCAGGGTATTTTTCAAAACCCTGCTCCTCAGTAAAGAGTCTTCTGGCGGTGGAAGTACGATAACTCAACAGCTGGCAAAAAATCTCTATCCCCGAGGTGATTTCGGAGTACTGTCCATGCCTGTGAATAAGGTAAAGGAGATGGCCACGGCTGTCCGGATAGAAAAGGTCTACACCAAGGATGAGATCCTGGAAATGTACCTGAGCACCGTCTCCTTCGGGGAGAACACCTTTGGTATCAAGGCTGCTTCCAGGCGTTATTTCAACAAAGAACCGCAGGATCTGAGACTGGAGGAGTCAGCTGTATTAGTGGGCATGCTGAAGGCAACACGGACATACAATCCTGTAAATTATCCGCAGAAAGCACAGGAGCGCCGCAATGTGGTGCTCTCCCAAATGGCAAAATACGGTTTCCTGGAGGCCTCCGGGGCTGATTCTCTGCAGCTATTGCCCCTTAAGGTAGATTACCTCCCCTTGCCTCACAATGCAGGCATTGCCCCTTATTTCAGGGAGTTTATCAGAGCGGAACTGGATGCCTGGTGCAAAGAGCACTTTGATGATGAAGAGGAAGCCTATAATTTGTATACCGATGGTCTTAAAATCTACACCACCATCGACAGCAGGCTCCAGCTTTATGCGGAGGAAGCCATGCGGGATCATATGAGCAAGCTGCAAAAGATATTTGAATGGCAGTGGGAAGGAGATAATTTGTGGAAGGGGCTCTCAGAGGAACAACTGCTTATTAACTACGACGGTGAACACAAAGACGGGATGTCTGCAGAGCCAAAGCGCTTAATGGATGTCTTTACCTGGGAGGGTAAGCAGCAAAGAGAATACAATACCCTGGACTCGATCAGGCATTACCTGGGACTTTTGCAGACAGGATTCCTGGCTATGGATGTAAGAAGTGCCGAAATCAAGGCCTGGGTGGGTGGGATCAATCATGAATATTTTAAGTACGACCATGTCATGTCCAGAAGGCAGGCAGGATCTACTTTCAAACCGCTGGTTTACCTGGAGGCCCTTGAACAGGATATCTCTCCCTGCGACTACTTTGCCAATGATAGTGTTGTATATGAGGAATTTGATGACTGGACTCCCAGAAATGCCGATCGCAATTACGGGGGATACTATTCTTTGAAGGGAGCCCTGGTTCATTCTGTAAATACGGTAAGTGTAGACCTCATGATGCGGGTGAGTATCGACAGTGTCATGGAGCTATGTGAAGAAGCAGGAATAACATCTCCCCTTCCGGCTGTTCCTTCACTGGCATTGGGAACCGGTGAAGTCTCCCTGTACGAGATGGTGGGTGCATACCAGGCCATGGCCAACCTTGGCATCAGGAAAGAACCTCTTTATATCAGTCGAATCGAGGACCGCAATGGCAGAGTTTTGGAGGAAAGGACTCCTGAGGAAGAGGGAAAGCCTATCTGCTCCCCTGAAAATGCCGAAATGATGATCGAGATGCTCAGGGGCGTGGTAAATGAAGGTACAGCTAAGGGCCTGCGCAGCTTTTACGGGTTTACAGCTGATATTGCCGGTAAAACCGGAACCACGCAGAACTATACCGATGGCTGGTTCATTGGCTTTACTCCTAACCTGGTTGCCGGGGCCTGGGTGGGTGGTGACCTGCAGAATGTTCGTTTTCAGACCATCCAGTATGGACAGGGAGCCTTTTCAGCAATGCCCATCTGGGCTGGTTTTATGGAGAAAACCTTCCAGGATAATCAGTGGAGCAGATTGCAGAACGATACCTTTGCAATCAGTTCTTCCATAAAGGACCAGCTCTTATGTGATGATTTCAGTGAGAAAAAACCAAGACAGTTCAAACCCTTCCAAAAACTGAAAGAGAAAAAGCCCTTAAGGAACCTTTTCAGAAGGAAAAAGAAGTGACTACACCCTCAGGAAAATTTTCCTCCTGTATAAGAATAACAACAGGGCCCATTGCAGTATCACCACGCCAATAGCGATAAACAGAGCTCCCCATTGTTCATTGATATGAACATTGGTCCAGCCCAGAAAGAAACGGCTGATGTCCCTGAATCCAAGAATCCGGGCTCCCATATAAATGGTAATGGAATTCATTCCGAATACCCTGAAAAAGAGGGTCCAGTTCTTATAGCCCTTCACATCAATGACGAAATAGAAGAGCGAAAGCAATAATGCGCTATAGCCCCCGGCCATCAATACATAGGGAACGGTCCACATCTTCTTTAATAACCGGATAAAAAGGACTTCAGGCCATAGGCTAAAGCAAGTGCGCCAACTCCCGCCAGTGCGATGTAGAGAGCCTTTTTTGACGGTTTGAGAGGAGAACTCCTTAAAACATATCCCGCAAGGGTTCCCATAAGGGTAACCGTTACTGCAGATACGATGCACAAAACGCCTTCCGGATCAAAGACCTCATCGTTGAGTCTGCCAGGTATCAGCAGCTGATCCAGCCATGCATTGATGCTTGTCGCCGGATCAAAGGTGCCTGCCCCGAATCCCGGAACCGGAACAAAGAGCTGCAGAGTAGCAATTCCGGCCATAATTCCCAGCATCCAGTAAAGAGATCCCTTTATGCTTTTGGAATAGATGCTGATAAGTGCGGCGAAAAAGTAACCAAATCCAATCTGGGAAAGAACACTTACATAACGGGCGTTTGTAAATCCCCTGCTGGCTGCGCCATTGTACATGATCCCAAATGCAATCAGGACCAGCAGGCGAATAAAGATCTTTTTCAAAAGCAGTGATCTGGCTACACCTTTTTCCAGTTTTGAATTGATGGCATAAGGGATGGCCACCCCGCTGATAAACATAAACAGGGGGAAGATCATATCGTAAAAGCGAAATCCTTCCCACTCCACATGGCGGTGGACCTGGGTGGCTAAACCTTCCATCCAGCTCCAGCCAGTGAGGTTGGCAAGTGCTACAATGACACCACCAAGCCCCACCAGCATGGCCATATCAAATCCGCGGAGGGTATCCAGTGACTGTAATCTTTCTTTTGTCCCCGTTCTCAAAGGGGTAGTTGAAGTTGTTGTTGACATAATGGTTTTAATTTATTGTAAATCAATTTGTAAGGTCCATGTATATAAGCAAGGGATTTCATCCAATCCCATCTTAGGAAGTTCAATTATCAGCCTCTGCCCTTCCGTTCCCCACTGAATATCACCTTTCCATCCCAGCAGTGAAACATGGCTCACTTTCTCGGAATCAAGCAAGTCAATAGTAAGCTCTTTGCCTGCAGGACTGAACATGCAGAAGATGGAGCCGGATTTAGTGGTGAAATAGAGTTTTTGCTCTCCACTGTCCTGGCTGCTGATTTCTCTCTTCCGGGTCCCGTATATTGCTTCACCGTTCACTTCCAGCCATTCACCCATATCGACCAACCTTTGTTGCATAATTACCGGGATACGGCCGTCAGCTGTGGGTCCCACATTAAGTAAGAGGTTGCCTCCCCGGCTCACTATGTCCACCAGTTCGTGAATCAGTTCCTCCGAACTGCTGTAATCATCGATATTTTCTGCCCGGTTAAAACCATAGGATCCGCCAACTCCCCTGCTCTCTTCCCAGGGGTGTTCAGAATTAACAGCATCTGTATCCTGATATTCACTGGAGAAATAATCCCCGTGTTTACCAGGCATATCCTTGGCAAAGCGGTCATTTACAACCACTTCATCCTTTACCGGCGAGTCATTGTAGAGCCAGGCCAGGAATTCTTTGGTCTTCCAGTAGTCCTCGCTACCATCCCACTCCCCTCCATCGGCAAATATCAGGGAGGGTTGGTAGATTTCAACCAGTTCCTTCATCTGAAAATTCATATGATTCACATATTCATCTTCAGGTATTTTGTACTTCTCAACCACCCAATCTGGAAGGTAATAGCCCGACTCGGTCCGGTGGGTCCAGCTGCTTTCCCATTCAATGTTTGAGTAATAGAGCCCCATCTTCATCCCTTCGGAACGCACGGCCTTTGCCAGATCGCCTACCAGGTCCCTGTGGGGGCCCACATCCATGGAGTTCCAGTCCTTCTTATAAGGGCTCTTTGTGGGCCACAGGCAATACCCATCATGATGTTTGGAGGTAAGCACTACATATCTGGCTCCGGATCTCTTAAACAGCGCGGCCCATAATCCCGGGTCAAAGAGTTCGGCCCTGAACATGGGCCCGAAATCGCGGTATTCAAAATCCGCTCCATAGTTTTTGTTGTGAAACTCCTCTCCCCCGTTAGCAGGATTGAACATCACCCTGGCATAGTACCATTCGGCATAGGAGGCGTATAGTCCGGGCTCCAGCTTTCGCCAGGCAGGAACAGAATAGACTCCCCAGTGGATAAAGATTCCGAACTTTGCATCTTCAAACCAGGTGGGAACAGGTCTGGAATCCAATGATTCCCAGCTACTCTCGTAGCTTTGTGCAAATGTGTAGGCTAGGATGATTCAAGTGATATCAGGAATTTTTTATCATGTATTTTTTTCATTGACTCAATATGTACCGATGTCTGTCATAAAGATAAAACATAAGATACTAATTGATCCACCTGTTTTTCCGTAAGCGCTTTATCCAATCCGTGATTCTCTTTGGTAAATACTTCTTTCATGGTGGCACATCTGCCATCGTGTAAGTAGGGACCTGTTCTCCAGGATTCAACAAGGGTAGGTGTATCCCAGCTATTCTGATGATCAGTCAATCCCTGCACTCCCATGCTGTGCTTCTTGAGGTCTGTGTAGAGTGGCTCCGGATGGCACACGGCACAGCCAGCACTAATAAATACACTTTTTCCTTTTCTTGCCTCCTTGCTTAATGCACCGCTCAGCAAATGCGGACTGGGGATTGCTTCCAGTGATTTGAGATATGCATCCACTGCAAAAGTAATGCTATCGCTGACCTGCATGAACTGAATGAATTCAAAGCCGGCTCTTACAGCAGCTTCCGCATTGGGCCGGATTCCTGTGACCATCGAGGGTGCTGTTTCATGAGAAAGTAATAGACTTTTGCAGTTTTTTGGATTTCCCATGCCATCATTCAACAGGTCCCAGTTTAATCCGTCGCTTCGCGCATCATCCGGATGACAACCTGTACAGGATTGCCAGGACTGGAAACAATAACTGGCGTCATGAAAGTACATTTCTCCCTTCCGGACTTCATCCATCTTTTCATATTTCAGCAAGCAATATGCTGTTCTGGTGAGCCCAGGCCTGCTGATTCTTTGAAAATACAATTCAGATTATCCGAAAAGTAGTTAGCTACAATGATACTGTTCTCTGAAAACATACAGGGCTCTCGGACCATTTCCATCCACTTTAACCCTTTCCCTGATTCCAGAGAGAAATTCCAAATCATAGGCCAGGCTCTGCTTGTTCGTATGTTCGCTTAATTTCCTGTCAAATGCTTTATAGTCAATTACACTGAAATCGTGGGTGCCGAATGTGCCACAAATATATTTTCATCACTGCAATCAATTCCCCAGGATCCTGCAGCTCCCTTACCCTGATTCATCAAGTAGAACTGTCGCAACTAACTTCCGGGGAAGCAGCATTAATAATGCTCAGTGCACTGGTGTTCATCCAGCCCTGATCTAATTGGGTCGTGGGTAGTTGAAATCTTCCCAGTTATGGGTGACAAGGATATACTTTCCATCAGCAGATAAAGACATTCCCCTGAGGGCATTGCTCCCATTGGCAAGAGGAATATGTTTTGCCTGGTCATTGATCAAGCAGGTCGATCACTGATACAAAGGAGGTGACTGTATCTACATCTGCCCTGCCTACGGGAGGAAATTGGCTACAAAAAGATAGTTCCCATCCATGGAAAGAGCAAGCTGCTTAGGTTGTCGCAAAGCTTTAATTCGTCCTTTCTCCTGCATTTTATTCAAATCAACCACTGAGATATCATCTGAGAATTGATTCGCAACGTAGGCTGTTGAAAGATCTTTACTTACCTCCACATCACAGGCACCATGACCAAGCTTAACAATGCTTATGGACTTCAGAGTTTGTTTGTCCAATATTAAAAGGTAACCCTCAGAATAAGAGCAGGCTACCAGCAGCTTATCTCCGGCCAGCATAGAGCTTTTGCGGAGTACTCAGTGTAACAGGAGGTAAAGGAATTGAGGTCATCAAAAGCATATGAGCGTATCTCATAAGCTGTTTTCCCGTCTACAAACACTGGTCCATTGCCCTGTCAATGGCGAAATCGATGGGTGAGAATGAGGCCTTTATCTTCACCAAGCCTGCATTTTCTTCTGGAGAAACAGAATGAAAAGAAAGAGACAGGATCAGAGCTGCAGAGAGTGCCAGAGTTTTGTCCATCACTGTAGCATGTATTTATTGAGGGCTTTCTGCTGACTCATAATATGCTCTGTCCTCTGTAATTGCTTTCCGGTTCTCCTCTTCATACTGCAGGCGTGTATTGTACTTTTCCAGTTGCGTACGGTGCTCTTCACAGGGGACAAATCCTGCCATATCTGCCCGTGGAACTTCCTGAAGCCTGAGCTGGCCATCCCGGATAATCTGCAGAGCTTCTGTGTATTGCTTTTGATTTCTGACACCGGAAAGGCAGGGACTCAGCTCAGGCCTTTCAAAGGATATCTGTGGTCCCAGTGTCCGATTAAATCCTCCCAGTTTTCCGAAATCTATATCTGTCAATTTCCCCAGTCTGTCAAGTTCTTCTGCAGTCAGAGGGCTTCTTCCAGCCAGGTTCTCCGGATAGGCCGATTCGTATTGTGCATAGTAGATTCCATTCAGATCGATCCATGTATAAAAGGTTTCCATCTCCTCCTGGCTTAGCAGGATATCATGGTGGCCTTCTTCAAGTACTTTTACCAGATTACTTCTGTGGGATCCCCAGGTATAGGCTTCCTGCAGCTATGCCGGACCACCTCCGATGCATTGGATCTGTTTCTTTACATAGAGATCCACATAGGAAGCATTAAAATATGGATTCCTGTCACCCGATAGAATAAGGTGCGAGCCAGCTTCTTTCTCAAAATCGTGGCAGCTGATACAATGTTTGTCGAAGATGAGTTGTACCCTTTCCATATAACTGAATACGCGTTCTTCATTAATATCCCCTGAATGTCTTAGGTCTATTTCTTAGAGCCATGGGCATCTTGTTCAGGTTTAAGCGGAGCTGACAGGCGATCTTCATGACAGCCTATGCAACCATTTGTTTCTCCTGGATGTATGATCACTCCGCTTCTCATGTAGTGAACCATTTTTTTATTTTCATCCAGGAGTTGAAAATAGAGATACTTTCCTGAAGGCGCCGAAAAGTTTGCAGATCCATCTTCTTCCACAGGCACTGTTCCAAGAATCCTTTTTGTTTCAAAACTGTGCCAGTTAACTCCCGGCCTGTTATCCCTGACCACCCCAGGCCGCTTCGGTGTAGGTTCTTTTCTAGGACGATTCAATGAGCCTTGATATTTAACAGCTCCCCTCTCCAACTTATCCATGTAAGTACCCTCATATACATCCTGTACATAGAAATTTCCAGGAGATTTATCAAAAACCCTGGCAGTGGGGATCTCTCGTGGTCGAAATCTGGGAGTAGGGGGATTGGATCGAAGCAGCTCAGACTGTCATCTTCGTGGATCAAAATCTCATTTCCAGACAAATCAAGCAGATAGATACCCATTTTTTCTTTGACGGAATGACGACCAGCATTCTTCTCCAGAAAAATGGATCTGGACACCAGGTATTGCGTCTGAGATAAGGGGAAGGGATCTTCGTACCTGGTATCGAGTTTCATAAAGGTATCCCAATCACCTTTGCCTATCAGGTCAACAGCATGTTCAGGCCATATTTTCACCACCGCTTCTTTTCCATCCACTCCCCTTGACCGGTCGATCAGTGCGAGTGCACCCCAGGGTCTGTCGTGACAGGAACCAAAAATGCAGAGCATGAGCTTGCTGTCAGGTACAGGCCTTGGATCAATGATACCCCCGGGTGAGTTGGTGTTGTTGCCGTAGTAGATGGCATGCCTGGTTCCATCTGGATTCACGTCCATAAACCCTGTGCATCCCCGAAGTTACGGTCCACATACTCCCAGCGGTCATATATCAGACGTCCATCTTCCATAAGAGCTGCATGTCCTTCAAACAAGGTACTCTTACCAAGTTGAACAATATTCGATCCATCGGGATTCATGCGGTAAAGATTGGCCATAATATGCCGGTTGCACATGCAGTACTTCGGTTCTCTTGTAGAACTAAATACAATCTGCATGTTGGGAAGATAAATCGGATCGATGTCTGATACACCCTTAGCAAAAGTCAGCTGCTTCAGCATTCGTTCCATCCGCATTTATTTCATAGATATGGTAGTCATCCTCAATGTTTTTCCTGTATGAAAAAAGGATTTTTTCTCCTGAAAAGGAAACCTCAGGATCTCGGATAACACCAGTTTCTGTTCTTAACAGGTGGTAGTGCTTCCTGACTCCATATTCAGTACTTTCAGGGATGCTACAGGTGTAAATCTTCTGGTATTGATCTCCCCGTTCTGAAAAATTGTTGCTGTGTTGTGGTCATCCTGTGCATATTCATTCCGGCTTCAGAAACTATATTTTCAGTCTATTCAGTCCTGTGTGTACCCTGAATCAGAATACTAAGTATTACTAGGAGATAGGTAGAGTGTAGCATAATTGGTCTTGCAGTTTGGAACTATTACTACGAATGTAATACTTTCTTTATAGTTTTGTGCCAGGAGCATATATCAACTACGTGAATCTTAAGAACCCATTCTATACATTCTTTGTTTGCCTGTTACTTCTCTTAACTGCAGCAGCAAAGACACAGAATCTGCAGCCATCTACACCGGAGAGAGGATGAAGTATCCCATCTTATCTTCAACAGCGATGTTCAGGATTCTTTATGAATTATGCCTGTCTTGCCAGATACATATGATCTGCGCGCCATCCGGATCTAACAGTCTCGGGCGATTTTACGGGCGACGGTGTGAACGAGCTCGCTGTTTTTAACGATCTGGAGTATACTCCTAATCTGAATCCCTTCTTCACCTCTTCGGCGGTTATCGTCAACCGTTCCGTAGGGAAAGAGTTTATCCCTTCGGGAAGCTGGTTCTCCATCCCTGATACCCTGCTGGATTTTGATTTTGTTACTTTTTCAGTGGCAGGTGATTACACTGGAGACGGACTTGACGACATTGCTATTTTTTACAATGATCCCTCATCTGAAGAGTTATACATCTATCTGCTGGAATCCACTGGTTACAGCTTTTCAGAAGCACAGCTCTGGTACACGGTCAACAGAACTGAGTTTAATTTCACAGCTCTTAAATTTGCCTGTCCGGGTGATTTTAACGGGAACGGAAAGCCCGATATCGCTGTGTTCTATAACTATTTCGGAACTGCACCAGAGACCAGGCAAACTCTATTCCTTTTTGAATCGGAAGGTGACTCCTTTACCCTGCTTCCGGAAGCTTATTCCACCACCAAGGAAACATTTGATTTCACCAATATGAAGTTCGCAATGGCAGGTGAATTGAACAGGGATGCTTATACCGATATCGCTGTTTTGCTTGATGATTCGATGAACCATCAGCTTACTGTACCGGTATTCCAGGGGGGGGCAACGGGTCAGTTCAGTCCCTCAGAATACATTAGCATTCCGGAGGCAGATGTGGATCTGTCCCGCGTAATGCACTCGGCTTCGGGAGACTTTGCCGGAGATAGTCTGGAGGACCTGGTCATGTTCTATGATAACCCAGGCACCGGTAGTCAGGAGATCCTGTTGCTGGAAAACGAGGGAGCTTCCTTTCATGCTCCTGAAACGGCCTTCAGCACTACGGCGGAAACCCTGTCCATGGCAGATATATCCGCTGTCCGGAGCGGAGTATTTATCCATCAACCGCTTGTTTCAGTTACTACCTGGAAGGATGATATGAAGGGGGCTGTCTCTTTTACCTTCGACGATGGCCTCCGGGGGGCCTTTGAGCACGGGGCTGCCGAACTGGAAGCGGCGGGACTGAAAGGGACATTCTATATTTTTACAGATACCACCATCATCTATGACGGGGAACTTGCCAGCACCAGCCTGGTCAGAACATACAAGGAGCTGGGACATGAGATTGGATCGCATACCGCCAACCATTCCAACCTGGGTTACCTGACTGAATCCGGTGACCTGGACTCCCTGGAGGAAGTACTTTCGGTCTCTGTGGAGCTGCTTAATGAGCGTTTCGATCAGCATGACGACATCCATGTCCATTCCCTTTGGAAGTTTCCAGTATGAGACCCTGGACTACATTTCAAGGTATTTCTACTCAGCCCGCAGCAGTCAGTTCGGTTTCAACCTGGCCACTCCCTATGACTTTTATGCCCTGAAATCCTGGCCCATATTAAGTACCAGCTACCCGGATTATGTGGATAATCTGCTTGCTACTGCTGAAAGCTATGGCACCTATCTCCCTCTGATGTACCACGATATGGTGGATGAAGCTTTTGATGAGGAGGCGGATATCTACAACTACCGCAGAGAGCTGTTCCGGGAGACTGTGCAGGATGCCGTCAAACAGGGATCTCTGGATAGATACCCATGAAAATATCTATAAATACATCAGGGAAAGAAATGCGCTTCGTATCACTCAGGTGTATTTGACCGGCGAGGGAAGCTTTTCTTTTATGGCGGACGATGACCTGCCCGATTCCGTGTTTAATGTCGAACTCACACTGAAGATTCACCTGCCGGAATCCTGGCTGGATGATACGGTCACTATCGAGACAGGTGGGACCCAATTCCTGGTGGCTGCAAATCAAGGTCCTGGTGGCGCATTTGTATACTTTAACCATCTGCCTGATAACAGCCAGGTGATAACTGTTTATGAAGGTAATATGAAGGGCACCGGTATCCGGGATCGACCTGCTGAAGTGCTTGTTCGTATAAGCGCATCTCCCAATCCCTTTATGCATGAAACACAAATTCGTGTATCGGGCATCTATGAATCAATTGACTGCCTGATTGTAAGGGATATACATGGAAGGATCGTCAGGGAGTTCAGGGAGCATGGCATGGAAAACTACACCCTTTCACGAACCAATCTCCCTCCCGGAATCTATATTATTCAGGTGCTTGGATCGGGCAGGCAGCTTGCCTCTCTTAAGATCCTGGCCCGCTGAACGCCCCTTGCCCGGGAATGTTTTACAGCAAATTCTTAAAACTTTAAACGAAAGTTAATACACTTTCATATGAAAGTTATTATATTTGTTGACGGAACCTGACAATCTGATTTTCATGATCTTCAATATCCAGCGCTACTCAACGCATGATGGAGATGGAATAAGAACCCTGATCTTCTACAAGGGCTGTCCCCTGCAGTGCCAGTGGTGCAGTAACCCGGAGAGCCAGTCTTTCAGTCCCAGCATCCTCTATGACAGCAAGATCTGCAAGAGCTTCGGCGACTGCGTTTTAGCCTTACCTGAAGCCATAAGCAGGAGGGCAGACAAGGGATTGGATATCAAACGAAACATTATTAAGGATCCGGAGATATTGAGAAAAGTTTGTGCTTCAAAAGCGCTTAGCATTTCAGGGGAGTCCAAAAGTGTGGATGAGTTAATGGAAGAGGTGGAAAAAGACCTCCCCTTCTACCGGAATGACGGGGGTGTGACTCTTTCAGGCGGAGAGCCACTGGCACAGGGCAAGGAGCTGGTTCATCTTCTGCAGGTTCTGCACAAACGACGTATTCCTGCCAACGTAGAAACATCGCTCCATGTGAAGTGGAAGTTGGTAGAACGGTGTATTGGCCTGGTAAGAACCTTTCTGGTGGATCTAAAACATATTGATCAGGAAAAGTTCCGGCACTACACCAGGGGTGATGCTGCTCTGGTGATGGAGAACCTGGAGAAACTGGCCTACTTTGGTGCCCATGTGGTGGTGAGGATACCGGTAATTCCCGGATTTAATCACAGTGAAGCAGAAATTCAGTCTATGGTGGACTTTGTATCTACTATTGATGGGATCCGGGAAATTCACTTTCTGCCCTACCATACATTCGGGGTTGAGAAGTACAGGATGCTTGGAATGGATTACAAGTTCAACAATACCGGACAACTTGAGGAAAGGGATATGGAATCCTATACTCAATATGCACAATCACAAGGATTTAAGACGAAAATTGGAGGATAATATGATACTTACTGATCAAAAGACGCAGATTACAGAACGGATTGCTCATTTACGGGAGAAGGTTTTAAGTACCAAACCTTCGGTGTGCACGGAAAGGGCCCAGTTTTATACCCAGGTTTACCGTGACAATGAAGATCAGCCGGTAATCATCAAACGGGCCATGGCTTTGACAGAAGACCCTGGAGAAGATGACCATCTTTATTGACGAAGGCGAGCTGATTGTGGGTAACCAGTCATCCAGTCACCGCGCAGCCCCTATTTTCCCTGAATATGCAGTGGACTGGCTTCCGGAGGAGATGGACGAGCTGGATAAGCGTCCGGGCGATGCCTTCTTCATCACTGAAGAGCACAAGAAAGAGCTGAAGGAGATAGCTAGCTGGTGGAAGGGCAAGGTACTCTGGGATCGTGGCAGGGCACTGATGACCCAGGAGTTGCGCGATTTGCAGGATTCGGCCATTATCAAGGCCACCGGGAACCTTACCTCGGGTGATGCCCATATTGCAGTGGATTTTCAGAAGATCCTGGATGTTGGATTAAGCGGCTATTTTAAGGAGATCAGGCAGTATCACGAGAAGGTGGATCACTCCGACCGTGAAGGAGTGCGCAAGGATAAGTTCTACACGGCCCTGACCATCGGCCTGGAGTCCTTTCAGACTTTTATTCGGCGCTATCACGAGCTGGCCATCTATCTGAGCAAAGAGAGCAATGATCCCCAGAGGGTTAAGGAGCTTCAACGAATTGCAGAAAACTGCCGTGTGATTGCGGAAGAGCCACCCCGTGACTTTTACCAGGCCCTTCAACTGGTCTATTTTGTACAATTGATCCTTCAGATAGAAAGCAATGGACATTCGGTTTCCCTTGGCAGGCTTGACCAGTACCTCTACCCCTTCTACAGGAAAGATGTGGCAGCAGGAAAGCTGAGCGAAGCTTCAGCTTCAGAATTACTTGAGAATACCTGGATTAAGCTACTGTCAATTAATAAGATAAGACCATGGTCTCATACCCGTTTTTCGGCCGGAGGGCCCCTTTATCAGAATGTTACCATCGGGGGACAAACCCTGATGGCAGGGACGCGGTCAATGAACTAAGCTTCCTGATCCTCGATTCGGTGGGGAAAATGAGACTGACCCAACCCAACCTTTCGGTACGTTTTCATAAGGGGATAAGCGAGGAGTTTATGATGGCCTGTATGAAGGTGATAGAGAAGGGCTTTGGGATGCCTTCTTTCAACAATGATGAGATTGTGATCCCGGAGCTGATCGAGATGGGTGTGGAGCCGGAAGATGCCTATAATTACTCGGCCATTGGTTGTATTGAGATTGCCGTTCCGGGAAAGTGGGGATACCGTTGCACCGGAATGAGCTTTCTGAACCTGATGCGGGTTTTCCTGGCGGCCATGCATGACGGATATGACAGTCAGTCTGGCCACACCTTTCACAAAGGGATCGGGAATTTTGCCGATTTCAAGTCTTACGACGAGCTGTTTAAGGCCTGGCAGCACCAGATCCACTATTACACAAGGAAGACCGTCGAAATAGATACGGCGGTGGATACAGCCCTGGAGGAGCATGTACCCGACATTCTTTGTTCAACCTTTGTGGACAGCTGTATATCCAGGGGACTTACCATCAAGGAAGGAGGTTCCAAGTATGATTTTATATCCGGACTGCAAGTTGGGATTGCCAACCTGGGAAATGCCCTGGCTGCCATAAAGAAACTGGTATATGAGGAGGAACTTATTGGGAAGCAGGAACTCCTGCATGCCCTGGAAAGCAATTTTGAAGGAAAAGAGGGAGAGAAAATCCGGCAACTGCTGCTCAACTTCGCACCCAAATATGGCAACGATGACGATTATGTGGATCTCCTTCTGAAAGATGCCTACATGGAATTTATCAATGAACTGGAGAACTACCATACCACCCGTTATAACAGGGGCCCCATCGGCTGCAGGTATTATGCGGGTACGTCCAGCATTTCCGCCAATGTACCCAGCGGGGCTGTGGTTCCGGCCACTCCAGATGGCAGAAAGGCTTTTACCCCGGTGGCTGAAGGCAGCTCCCCCTCTTCGGGAACTGACCTGCTGGGTCCCACCGCTGTGTTTAAGTCCGTTTCCAAGCTTCCCACAGAGAAGATCATGGGCGGGGTGCTGCTAAATCAGAAGCTCTCCCCTGCTGCGATTCAGAAAGATGCAGACAAACATAAGCTGATTTCGGTGATCCGTACCTTCTTTGCTGAACTGAAGGGCTGGCACGTTCAGTACAATATTGTATCCAGGGAGACTTTGCTTGCTGCGAAAAAAGATCCGGAAAAATACCGTGACCTGGTGGTCAGAATTGCCGGATATTCTGCATTTTTTACTACATTATCTCCCGATACACAGGATGATATTATAGCTCGCACCGAACACTCACTGAAATAATATGGCGAAAGTACTTTGCGGAGTCGATATCGGGGGAACCAAGTGTTCCATCGCCCTAATTGATGAAGATGGTAAAATCCTGGATAAAATATATACCTGTGCCCATGTGGAAAAGGGTGAGGAGGGTATGGTCGATATGATTGCCGGCCATGTGAAGGAGCTTCTTCATCGCAACCAGATGAAGGATACCGATCTCCCCGCCATTGGTGTAGGCTGTGCGGGCCATATCCGGCACAGCGATGGTGTGATTATCACCACCTCCAACCTGGAAGGGTTTAACAACTATCCCCTACGCGATGCAATGCAGTCCCATTTTAAAGTTCCGGTGATCCTGGACAACGACGCCAATGCTCAGGCTTATGGAGAGTATAAATTTGGAGCAGGTCAGGGTTATGACGATATGATCTTTGTGACCATCAGTACAGGGATCGGGGCCGGAATTGTGATCAACGGGAAGCTATATCGGGGGATGACAGGGACTGCCGGGGAATTTGGCCATACCATTGTGGAGCCCAGCCAGCGAGCTGGTATGCAATTGTGGAAACAGGGGCTGTATCATGGCCCTTGCCTGCGGCATGGCACTTCCTTATATGTTTGAAAAGAAGTTGAATGAGGGCATTGAGACCAAGCTGAAGATGCCCCCCAATTTCGATATTTCTAAAATTAACGGGCAAACCCTCAAAAAAGGTCTGGATATGGATGATCCCCTATCCAAAGCGGTGATATCCGACAGTGCCTACTATGTGGGGATCGGGCTATACAACCTCTTTCAGACCCTGAATCCGCCTCTAATTGTGCTTGGCGGGGGTCTGACCAACTGGGGGGAGTTCTACCTGGATAAGATCAAGGAGACCTTTTACCTGCTGGCCCGTGACATGATATTCGATCCAATAGAGATCACTCTTTCTGATATCATCGGCGATGCCGGGGTGATCGGTGCCGCCGCCCTAAGCCTGGAATAAAATGCTGAATGAACGACAGAACAGGATCCTGGAGATCCTCGGAAAAGATAACCGGACCTCGGTGATCGTACTTTCTGAGCTTCTTGGAGTCTCCTCAGTCACCATACGCCAGGACCTGAATCACCTGGAATCAGAGGGTTTGTTAAAACGGGTTCATGGAGGGGCCGTACTGAAGGATGGCGATGACCTGGATAACCGGCTTGGAAAGAATTATGAGAAGAAGCTGAGGATAGCAAAGAAGCTGGCTTCCATGGTCAATGAAGGGGAAACCATCCTTATTGAATCGGGTTCGGCCAATGTATTGCTTGCCAGGGAACTGGTAAAGATCAAGAAGGTCACCATAATGACCACCAACCTCTACATTGCGCGACAATTCAGGAAGAATATACAGGCCAATATTGTGATTCTGGGTGGCATCTACCAGCACGACAGCGAAACCCTGGTAGGTAAAATTACCAAAGCATGTATCGACCAGGTCAATATCGATAAAGCTTTTATCGGAATAGATGGCTATACCACGGAGACAGGTTTTACCCTTCGTGATATGTTCCGTGCTGAGATATCCAGCCATATTATTCAAAAGGCAAAGGATCTATTTGTGGTTTCAGACTCCAGTAAATTTGGGTGTGCAGGACTGACCAGTATCTGCAAGCTGAAGGATATACAGCATGTGGCCACTGACAGCGACCTGGCCCAGGTATACAGGGATGAATTGACCGAAGCAGGGATCGATCTGATCCTGGCCTAGATTATGTTGTAATGATTTGTTAAGTCTTTCGTCTTTGAGATAAGAATTAACCCTTGATGCAAATAAATCTATAAAATGTTCCGAAACTACCTCCTCGTCGCCATTCGCAACCTGTTCAGAAACCGAATCTCCTCTTTAGTAAACATCCTGGGACTGGCCATAGGCATGGCCGCCTTTGTGCTGATCATCCAGTATGTGCGCTTTGAATTAAGCTATGATAATTTTCACAAGAACGAGGATCAGATTTTCAGGATCCAGCAGGACCGCTACGATAAGGGTAAATTATCTACTCAATGGGCCGCTGGCGCCTCAGCTGTGGGTCATGCTCTTTATGAGAATTATGAGGAGGTGGAGAATTTTACCCGCTTCCAGAAGATTGGGGGGGTGATGAGTTTCGGGGAGAAGAAATTCAGGGAACAAGAAATATACATGGCCGACACCTCCTTTTTCGATATTTTCTCTTTTAAGGTACTAAAGGGAGATCCACATACGGCCCTGAGAGAACCTTATAAGATGATGCTGTCCCAATCAACAGCCCGGAAGTATTTTGGTGATCAGGATCCCGTCGGTAGGAGCATGCGTTTCAATGGAGGGGTCGAACTTGAGATCACCGGTGTGTTTGAAGATATACCGCGGAATTCCCACCTGAAGCCGGAAATCATTGCCTCCTGGGAGACCATGGTGCAATTTCAGGGACAGGATATAAATACGGCATGGTTATGGGATGGATTTTTTAACTACATCCTTTTGCATCCGGAATCGGATTACAAGGAATTTGAGGCAAAGATCCCATCCTTTGTGGAGGATCAGATTGGAACGGATCTGGACCATTTTAATATGGGGGTGGTTTATAACCTGCAGCCATTAAGAAGCATTCACCTGAATTCTGATTTTATGTTCGAGGCTGAACCCAACGGGAATGCCCGTTCGGTATATGCCCTGATAGTTGTTGCTGTTTTCCTGGTAATTATTGCCTGGATCAACTTCATCAATATGTCCGGAGCCCGTTCTCTGGAAAGGGCCCGAGAAGTTGGTATGCGCAAGGTTACAGGAGCCTTGCGGTCCCAGGTGCTTGGACAGTTCTTGTTTGAATCAGTACTGATGAATCTGATCGCCATTGCATTGGCCGTGATCCTGGTGGCATTGCTTCATCCTGCCTTCAACCTGCTTACCGGTGAGTCGCTGAACTATTCACTGGGATCCAATACCGGATTCTGGACCGGGGTGCTGGTGATGTTCTTTTTCGGTGCATTCCTGTCTGGCATCTACCCTGCCCTCTTCCTTTCCTCCTTCAAGCCCACCACGGTGTTCCAGGGAGTATCGGAGCTTAAGGTTGGAGGTCTGGGCATGCGCAGGATCCTGGTCATCTTCCAGTTTGCCACCTCCCTGCTCTTGATTGCAGGCACCCTGACGGTTTATATCCAGATTTCCTACATGAAGAACTCCGACCTTGGCGTGGATATTGAAAATGTGATGGTATTGACCGGCCCCAGTGTGAACGATTCCACCTATTCGGAGACTTTCAGTGCATTTAAATCAGAGATAATCAGGAATCCGGATATTGAGAAGGTTACTGCTTCGATTGTCGTACCCGGCCGTCAGCCACCCTGGAATGCAGGCGGGATAAGACGCTTAAGTGATGGGGATGATGAAAGCAACCAGTACCGGATCGTGGGATTCGATTTTGACTTTGTGGATTTCTATGGACTGAAGATCATTGAAGGCCGGAATTTCTCGACGGGAATACGGACAGAATGGTCAGACGGTCCTGTTCAACGAAGCGGCCATTGAATTGATGGGATTTGAAGATAATGCTTCGGCCATGAATGTTCCTATTATGTTCTGGGGGGATACCTTTAATATTGTGGGTGTGTTGCAGAACTACCACCAGGAAGGATTGAAAGCTGACACTGAACCTCTGATATTCAGGTTTTTCGAGGATCCTGCCGGATATTATTCTCTAAAGGTAAATCCCGTGAAAACCCAGGAAGTCATGGCATATGTGGAGGACTTGTGGATGCAATTCTTTCCTCAGAATCCATACGAGTATTTCTTCCTGGAAGATTACTATAACGAACAATACCGTAACGAGATGCGTTTCGGAAGGGTTTTCGGGGTCTTCGCTTTTCTGGCTATTTTTATCGCATGCCTGGGGCTGTTCGGGCTCTCCTCCTATACCACCATACAGCGGACCAATGAGATAGGTTTACGCAAGGTGCTGGGATCCTCGTCGGGAAACGCTGTATTGCTTCTCCTTCGTTTCTTTGTGATCCAGGTAGTGATTGCTGTTCCCATCGGACTGGGACTGGGTTATTTCATCATGCACGGATGGCTGCAGAACTTTGCCTATCGCGTAGGCATTGGGTGGTGGTTCTACCTGGTTCCCGTTTGCACGGTATTGCTAATCACCATATTTACGGTAAGTTCGCAGGTCCTCAAAACGGCCAATGTGAATCCTGCCAACTCGCTGAGGCACGAATAAAATCTGACTATTGCAAGGGAAGCCTCTCCAGGATCCATTCTTTAATGGAAGTGTTCAGCTCCTCCCTGCTGAGCAGGTTGGTCCCGTGGTCAGCAGTCCCTTCTATGATATCCAGCATTCTCGGTTCCTCTGTCAGATCATACAAGGCTTGGGTCTCAGCTGGAAAATCACCGCCCTGAAGTTCTGTGTGAATATCTTGTTCGCCCACCAGGTAATAGACGGAGCTGAGTGTCATTTCAGGAAAGATAACAAAGACCCCGTCACGTGTTGGAGAAAGTGCTACTGAGGTCTTTACCTCGTCGAACCCGTTCCCGGCCAGTGCCATAATTGCACCCAGGGATCCCCCCATCAGTCCAAGCTCACCGCTGGAGACAAGTTCATTGTCTTCCATATAGTCGATGGCTGCTTTTAAATCTTTGGCAATTAACGATTTATCATTGACTAATTCCATCAGATCGTCAACCGGATCGGAGGTGCCATGTCCCCGGAAGAAAAAGGTAAGGCAGACATACCCTTCGGATACAAGTTGTCTCATCAATTCAGAACCTATCCAGGGATTTACCCAGACCCCTAACTCATGCATCATAATAATTCCGGGCCTGCTACCCGGCACAGATTCAAGATAGGCAAGCTTGCCGGAAAGGGCATAAGAATCTTCGGTGATAAGCTCAACATTATCTGCCTGAAAGCCTGTTTCTGCACTGGCAATTTCACTTTTGAATAGCGAGACCCCGTTTCCCAGCAAAGTGATCCTGTAATAGTAGCGGGTCGCCCCCTTCAGATTGCTGACAAGGACATGATCACTGCTGATATCACCCACATCCAGATATTTTGTGATATGCGTCATTTCACTGTCTTCCGACAGTTCAACCGCGACACTTTGAGCTCCACTCGGACTTACGATGCTCCAGTTCAGCTGAAATTCTGTTTCAGAAACCATGGTAGGTGCCAGAATCTTTATTTCTGGAGTATCCGCTTCGCTTCCTTCTGGCCCGGAATTGAACTCGCAGGATGCCAAAAAGAAAGTGAGCGCTATGAAAAGCAATGGATGCTTCATATTACTAGTAATTTGTGATTGTACTTGACCTCTTGCAGCGATACAGATCCATAAACATGCATGAGCTGTCCTGGTGACAGTGTTCATGCACCCATTTAATGATCAAAGAGCCCAGTTGTTGTCCAAGAAAATATCCGGCCACAAGGCTTAGGTAGGTTTCCCAGCCAAATCCTATCCCGCTAAGAAGCCTGAGGGCTACAATAAAGGGAACTGGAATATGAATGGCCAGGAACCACTGGGTGGAGAAGCGCTTCACATTTGCTCTCCAATACCCGAATGGAATATTCAGGAGAAAAACAAGAAGGCTTATGAGTAGGAGTTTATTCATGCTTATTTTTCAAAGATAACTATTTTAGAAGCCATTTCCCGGAAGTATAAGGCTTCTTCCGGATCCAGTCCTGAATCATATGCTGATCGATGTAGAGTTCTTTTCCTGACTCCCGTGATAGTTGCTCAAAAAGCTCCGGCAGATTGTTGTAATTGAAGTAGCTGCTTCCGATAAAGAGAATCTTAACCGCATCCTGCGAAGATGAAGGAAGGGAGTATGCCAGGAGAGTAGCAAGTACTATATATCTCCATGCGCTATTCATTTTTTCTTCTTTTTCTTCTTTTTCTTCTTCTTTTGAAAATCCTCCTCCTGGTTCAGCAAAGACTGCCAGTCGGTCTCTTCATTCTCTTTGGAGGATTCAATGGTATCGCGGTAAAAGCCTTTTGAGATTTCAGTTCTGTAGACTGGTTTTCCCAATTGCTCCTCAATGGTGGCCAGCATCTCTCTCTCCTCTTTACTACAGAAAGAAATGGCCTGACCCTTATGGGATCCCCGGCCGGTGCGTCCCACCCTGTGTACATAGTATTCAGGCGAATCGGGCAGGTCATAATTTACCACCAATTCTACATCTGGAATGTCAATTCCCCTGGCACTAACATCAGTGGCAATCAGCACCTTTATCTCTCCCTTATGGAAGAGCTGCATGATACGCTGTCGCTGCTGCCTGCTCCTTATCACTATGGATGGTTTCAGATTGAATATCAACTCTTTCCAGGGCCTTTTTTACCCGTTCGGCCCGGACTTTTGTTCTTACAAATACCAAAATTTTCTGTTCAGGATTGTTGGTGATCACATTTTCCAGGAAGAAGCGCTTATCGTCCATCTCTATGAAGGCCACTGCATGTTCGATGTTTTTCGCAACCGGGTCTTTGGGCGAAATCTGGATCCGGATGGCATCGGTCACCAGAGAGTAAGCGATTTTCTTAATCTTCTCATCAATGGTTGCTGAAAAGAAAAGGGTTTGCCGTTTCCTGGGCAGATGGTTCATCAGGTCGCGGATATCTTTGATAAATCCCAGGTCCAGCATATGATCGGCCTCATCCAGCACCAGGATCTCCACCCTTTGAAGCCTAAGAGCTCCCTGGCTCACCAGGTCAAACATCCTGCCGGGTGTGGCAATCAACACATCCACCCCTTTGTCAAGTTGTTTGATTTGGGGATCCTGATCCACACCCCCGTGAATGGCGAATGCCTTTACCCTGGTATGCTTCCCAAGGACCCGGAACACATTTTCGGTTTGCAGAGCCAGCTCATGGGTGGGTACCATTACCAGGCACTTTACGCCATCGGGACGCCCCTTGATTTTACGCTCCTGCAGCATATGCAGAACCGGGATGGCAAAGGCGGCAGTTTTACCTGTACCAGTCTGGGCAATGGCCAGGACATCCTCTCCCCTCAGGATGGGAGGAATGGACTTAAACTGTATATCGGTGGGCCTTTTGAAACCCAGCTTGGATATGCTGGTCTTGATTCCATCGGCAATGGGATACTCTTCAAACTTCATCTAATCAGTATTTACTGCAAAGTTCTCATTATTCCAGACAATGATCAAATCTTTCTCTTGAATGTTGCATGAAATGGGGCTTAAAATGTAATGTGGAATATTTGATTACCTTTGTCAAAATTTCTTAGCCGACTTTTCAATTAGGCAGTATTCCCGTATTCAGGGACCCCTCTCTTTTTCTTCTGATTCAGCTAAGGCGGCGAACTCTTTGAAGTTCGTCATTTTAAACAATATAGCAGCCTTTAAATAAGGCTGTTCTAAATTTATTATATGAGTTATACAAAAGTAAACAACAGACAAAGTAATCATTCAAGTTCAACCCGCCCGCGGGTTCAGAGTGCCAACAACAGAAACCGAAACAATGCACGTCCTGCAAAAAAAGCATCGACGCTCGATACTTCTCTCCTTGTGAAAGAAGCAGATCACAGTATAGTGGAAAAAGTCTTTCTTTCAGACCGGATGGTCAGTGAACTACCTATTGATACAAGATTAAAGCAGGCTCTTGCTTTAAAGGGATATGAAAGACCCACTGAAATTCAGGACCGAACCCTGGAAACACTAATGGAGGGCAGAGACCTGCTTGGAATTGCACAGACAGGGACCGGGAAAACCGGAGCCTTCCTGATCCCCATCATCGAACAACTGCTTCATAATAGGGTAAATCCTTATGCATTAATCGTGGTACCCACCCGCGAACTGGCCCTCCAGGTTGAAGAGGAGTTTAAAAGCATGGCCAAAGGATTGGGGCTATACAGTGCCTGTTTTATCGGGGGCACCAATATCAACAGGGATCTGCAGAACCTTCGAAGAAACACCCATGTGGTAATTGCCACACCGGGCAGGCTTCTCGATCTGACAGATCGCAGGGCCATTGATCTGAGTAAATTTAAAACCCTGGTGCTGGATGAGTTTGACCGCATGCTTGATATGGGTTTTATTCGCGATGTGAACCGCATTCTTGATGGAATGAAACAGCGTAATCATACCATGCTTTTTTCCGCCACACTTGATAAGTCCCAGCAATCGATGATCAATAATATTCTTACGAATCATGTGACTGTGAAAGTGAGTGTCGGGAACAGTTCTGCTGATGGCATTGAACAGGAAGTGATCAGGCTGAAGCCGGGAGAAGATAAATTCAAGGTCTTGCAGGAAATGCTGTCTCAGAATGAATTCAAAAAGGTACTCCTTTTTGAAGAGACCAAGCACCGTGTTAGCCGTCTGTGTCTGAAACTGAACAAGGCAGGCATCCAGGCAGATCAGATTCATGGTAACAAGAGTCAGAATGCACGGCAAAGTGCTCTGATGGCCTTTAAGCAGGGTCGCGTTCAGGTGCTGGTCGCAACCGATGTGGCTTCACGTGGACTTGATGTATCTGATGTAAGCCATGTGATCAATTACCAGGTTCCACAGACCCACGACAGTTATATCCACCGCATAGGACGTACCGGACGCGCCGGCAAGATTGGTAAAGCTTATACTTTCGTGGCCTAACTGTCCAGCCAGGTTTTAAAGGCTTGTACACGTTCGCGTGCTACCACAATTTTCTGATCATCAATTCCATCGATGTCGATCTTCAGACGGCTGTTAGACCAGGCAATGATCTGGGAGCAGGCATCGATGGAAACGATGTATTTCCGGTTGATTTTAAAAAACCTATCCGGATCGAGCATGTTTTCCAGTTCTTCCAGAGGATAGTCAACGATATAGTTTCTGTGTGTATTTGTATGCAGGTAGGTGGTTTTTTCAAAACTGTAAAAGGCCAGAATATCTTCGACCATAATGGTCCTGATCTTCTCTCCCACTTTCACCATAAATCTTGATTTCGTTTGCCTGGCATTCTGATTAGTTCTTTGATTCAGAAGGCTTTCCAGGGCGGAATTTGAGCTGAACTTTTTTGCTTTCTCAATGGCCTTTTGCAATCGCTCTTCTTCGATGGGCTTTAAGAGATAATCGACTCCGTTTGTATTGAAAGCTTCGATGGCATAAGTGTCATAGGCGGTGGTAAAGATAATAGGACACTCCAGGCTGACTTTGGAGAAGATTTCAAAGCTGGTGCCATCGGCAAGTTGTACATCCGAAAAGACGAGATCCAAAACCGGGTTCTGCTCCAGGTATGTGATGGAATCCCTGACCGTCTCAAAGGTTCCGATTATTTCCACATCGGATGCAACCCTGCCTATCAGTCTTTTCAGGTGATTTACGGCCCTGTTTTCATCCTCAAGAATAATTGCCTTCATTATACTCCCAATTTTAAAATTGGTACTTCCACTGCGAATACATTGTCTGTCTGTGTGATAAGTATTTCCTTATCAGTAAAGTATCTGAACTGCTGCCGGATGTTGGATAAACCAGTTTTTCCGGAATCAATCCCCTGCTTCAAAGGCTGGAGGGTGTTTTCCACCCTTAGATAATCCCCTTTACGAAGGATTTGAACCTGAAGCGGCTGCGATGCTGATATCTCGTTGTGCTTTACACAATTTTCAATCAGAAGCTGAAGGGTCATGGGCACGATCATTTCATTCTCCCTGGCCTCCAGGTTCACCTGTATGGAAAGTTTCTCCTCAAACCTTGTCTGCAAAAGATAGCTAAACGCTTTAATAAACTCCAATTCCTCTTTGATAGGTACCAGCTCCTTTTCCCTGCTGTCCAGATACATAACGGAAAAGCTGGCTAAGCTGCCGGATAAAGTCGACGGCTTTATTCTGGTCTTCATAAACCAGGTCACTAAGCACGTTAAAACTATTGAAGAGAAAATGCGGATTGATCTGGTTTTGAAGCGCTTCATATTTGTACATCAGCATTTCTGCCTTAAACTGTTCAGCCTCAAGCAGGGACTTTTTCCAGTTTTGGAAAAAGGCCACTGCTACAAAAATCAGGGATACGATAAAGGATATGAAGATAGCGATATAGCTTGTGCGAAGCATCCAGAATATTGGATTCTCAGGCAGTGCACCATGCACCAGCTTAATCATGATCACCTGTACCACAACATAGGCCGTAGCCGAATATATTATAATCGCCAGGCTTCCGAAAATAGCCCGCTTTAAAAGGTGGTCCTGCCAGCTGTACTTCTTATCGAGCAGACCATATATGTAGCTGTTTCCAAGCCACTGGGTCACGCAAATCACAACGGCCCATCCGTAAGAGATCATAAATATCCGGAAGCCTTCACCGTAGGAATCGAAAACAAGAAAGGTTATCAGCAGGGCCAGCAGAAGCATGGCTACCAGGGTAATCAGAAATTCCCTGGCAGAAAATATATTAAGAGAGAAAACTTTCTTCATTAGTACAAAATACAGGTTTTGTCCTGATTATTTGCCACAACTATTCACAATTCCTTCTACATCTTCTTTCCCCCAGTTGGGATGGATGGGCGATTTTACAACATAACTGTCCCAGTTTTGGAGTAGTTCTGTAGCCTGAGCACAATAGGGGGACACATCGTCACCGAAGTATGAGGCCGTTCCCATTTCATTGGAGATGCGAAGGAAGATAGCACGTGGATTGTTGGGTTCCAGGGCCAGGGCCTTTGCGATGGCTGCGTGGATCAACGGAGTAGTATTCATGGCCCTTTGCGGAGGATTAACCACCAGGCTTCCCGTGTAGTATAAGGCTTTCATGACCTGTACCTCAGCTTCGTTGGGGGCAAGTTCTGCCATGCCTTCGATGACAGAAGAAGCCTTATCCAGATAGCTATCCTTCTCTTCCGCCGATAAGCCTCCCATGAAACTTATCTGGACATAGCACTGGGCTTCATAGTATAGCGGCAACCACTCCTCTTTTTCCACATTGGCGATGACCCGGAACTTGTTGGCCAGGTTTTGAAAATCATCCACAGTGCTGCAGGTACTAAATTCGCTGAGGGTCTCCCCCATTTTCTGATTATACTTTTCGTCTGCTCCCATGGCAAGTGTTGCAATCAGCATGGCACATACAAATAATGTTGTCTTTTTCATGATGTTTGGTTTAATTGATTTTATCAAGTTGATTAATGCTTTTATCTTTTGAAAGGGTAATAAAACATCCCACCAGGAACCAGCGTTTTGCTTCCGGCAGAATAGGCTTGCTGTTATAAATACCATCCGGTCCGGGCATTGCGGCGTAGCTGCGACCATATTGCTGTTCGAACCCCAGAATGTTGGATACAGTGAAGTACATGATCACATTCTGTTTGAGGAGCAGGCTCCAGTTCATGTTCAGAGAATGATAAGGCTCTGGTAAGCTCTCCGTTAAATTCCCGGGAATTCGGATTGTTGTAATAGCGTGGCGAAGAATAGTGGTAGCTGGTACCCAGCATGGACCTGAGTCCTTCGATCCAATGCTTATACACCAGGGACAGATTGTGTTTGCTGGAGAAATTGGGTATGGCCTGCTCCGGATAATCCAGGTAGTCCCGAAGTGACTCAATGTAGGAATAGGAGATCCAGTATTCACCGTTCCGGATGCTCTTCTTATCCCGCCAGAACAAATCCAGACCGTAGGCATACCCGTCGCCCTGCATTGTTGATAAAGGAGTAGTCCTGCTCCCCGGTCCATCCATACTTCACCAGATTCTTATAATTCTTGAAATAGAGTTCAGTACGCAGCATTCTTTGGTCCTTGTTAAACAGGTAATTGAGCGTTAGGTGATCGGCCCGCTCATATTCCAGTTCAGGGGTATATAGCAGGTACTCATCGTCCGGATCCTGAAAGAACCAGCCATAAGCCAGGGAAACCTGACCTGCCTTGCCCAGTTTGTATGCAGTGGATATTCTCGGTGCCAGGGAGGAGCGCTTCAGGTAGTCTGAGTATTCAAATCGTACTCCTGCACGGGTGATGAACCTGGACGAGGCATATAATTCGCTCTCCATGAAACCCGTGAGGGTATTGTTCACATAGCTGGTCTCTCTTCCGGTCTCTGCCCCCGGAAACTCGATCCCATAAGATCTTTGAATACCATTCAGTTCCGGCCAGGATTTTAATCCGGTCACTGATCCTGTATTTCAGGGTGAGCTTGGTGTGGGTTCCCTGAAGAGCTTCATTGATTTTTAAGCTGTCTACGGCCACCTTATCCATGTTGTTGGTATAAGAAAAACCGGTAGTCAGTATCCAGTTCTTGTGTATCTCTCCTATCCAGGAAGCATTGACGAAATAATTGTCATTCACCAGGTTGTACTTGAATGTGCTCTCCGGCTGATTCAGGCTCTCTTCAATGGTAGTCAGGCTGGAGCGGTTTACTGTGGCATAGAATTTAAGCAGCCCTGATTTTCCGGTTTTCAACCTGAAACTTAAATCACCGGCAAGGGATTGGGGGTATTTTTCCCAGGTGGTATACTGGGGAACAACTTTCATATAAGGAGTCAGGTTGTTATATGAAAGAGTGGTGGAGACCGATGCCTTGTCCCAGCTCTTGGTCCCGCCAAGCTCTGCTCCCACTGTTAACAGGGAGATATTCAACTGGTCCTCCACGGGCATGGCATTGGTCTGCAGGGAGAGAACAGACGAGAGTGCCTGTCCATACTCGGCCGAGTAACCACCGGTGCTGAACATCATACCGCTGAACATGAAGGGACTGAACCGTCCCCGCACTGCGGTATTGGGCGTTGATGAACTGTAGGGGACATAGACCAGGGTGCCATCAATAAAGGTTTTGGACTCCCGGCTGTCGCCCCCCTTCACAAAGAGCCTTCCCGATTCCCCCACGGTGGTGGTTCCCGGCAGGGCCTGCAATGCTCCGTATACGTCTCCCGATGATCCGTCGGTGGTTACCATGTCGATGGAACTGAGCGCGATGGATTTCTTTTTGTCTCCAGCCTCGAAGGTACCCGCGGTAATGGTCACTGCGTTGAGTTCATTCAGCTCTTCTTTCAAGGTAATTTCAGAAAGATCAATAGCGGTGCCCTCAAGAATCAGAGATAAGGTGTAGCCTTTAAAACCAATGAATTCGATATGGAGAACCTGCTCTCCTGTTTCGGATGACTCCAGAATAAATTGACCCAGTTGGTTGCTGGTGGTGCCATCGTAGGTATCTTCAAGATATATATTGGCGCCGGTCAGACCTTCACCATTGGAATCCATGACCTGACCTGTGATGCGGGTCTGGGCCAGCAGGTTGCCGGAAATAAGGATCAGAATAAGGAAGTATATGATGTTTCATGATCTTTGATTAGCAGTGTTTACAAATGATTACACTGCAAATCTGGCTCACTCCACCATCAAATAGAAAAAAGAGTTACCGAATTGTCGGTTTTGACTTCTGAATTGTATTTTCTACCCGGCTCTGACCGCTTCTACCCCTTCAATAGTTAAGGGAAGCGCCTTTCCCAGGCGGCGGGCCCCATCTTCCAGTGATCAGGAAATCCTCCTCGTTGCGCAGGCCGCTGAAATCCCTGAACTTTCTCTATTTCAGTGTAGTTCAGGAATTGCGTCAGGTGGTTTTCTGATTTCCAGAGGTCAATCAGGTCCGGGATAAAATAGATCCCCGGCTCTATGGTCAGCACATAGCCAGGCCGGAGCTCTTTGCCCAGTCTCAGGGACTTCAGTCCGAATTGGGTGGATTTGGGCACACCATCATAGCCGACCCACTGCTCACCCAGGTTCTCCATGTCGTGTATGTCCAGGCCCATCATATGTCCGGTCCCACAGGGAAAAAACAAGGCGTGGGCCCCGGCCTCCACAGCCTCCCCGGCATTTCCTTTGGTAAGGCCAAAGGCTTTAAGTCCTTCGAAGATGGTCCTGCAGGCAGTCAGATGAACATCCTTAAATGCAGTGCCGGGTTTCAACATGGAAACTGCAGCCATATGTGCATCGAGGCTAAGCTGGTAGATTTCTTTTTGAAGAGGGGTGAATGTGGGATCAACCGGAAAGGTGCTGGAGAGATCACCTGCATAATGGCTCTCAATCTCTGCCCCGGCATCCAGCAGGAACAGATCGCCACTCTTGATAATGTTGCCATGGTAGTGGTTATGAAGGGTTTGTCCATTGATGGTGGCAATAATAGGAAAAGATGGATTCCCATTGGCTGCAAGGGCCACTTCGGCAACTTTTGCGGCAATCTCTGACTCGCGCATGCCTGGCCTGGCGTATCGCATTCCAGCCAGATGCATTTCCACAGTAATATCCACTGCCTTGTCAATCTCGGCAATCTCTTCAGCAGATTTTACCTCCCTTTGAGCAATGACTGCTTTGGTGAGTTCCAGGGAAGCATTTTCCGGAATGGACCGGTAGTTATGTTGTGTAAGTTCAGCAAGCCTGATCACAATATCGGCCCTGTAGGGATTCAGGAAATGGACCTTCCTGTTACTGTTAATTGCCTCTTTAACTGTACTTTGCAGAGCTTTAAAAGGCTTTACATTTGTAACCCCCACCTTTTCCCCAAGTGAGCCTATGCTTGGAACCACACCGGTCCACACAATCATTTCGATGCTGTAATCATCCCCGAAAAGCATGGTCTCGCCACTATCTGCATCAATGATTCCTGCCAGGGATGCCTGGTCAATACCGAAATAGTACAGGAAAGTGCTGTCCTGCCTGAAGTGGTAAGTGTTATCGGCATAGTTCATAGGAGACTCCTCGTTCCCGGGAAGCAGGATGAGGCCGCCCGAGATTTTGGCGGCAAGTTCTTTCCTGCGTGCTGTGTAAGTTTCTTTGCTAAACATTTTCACAATATAGTAACTTAGAGGCTTTCAAACCATAACTAACTGAGGCGATGATTAAATATTTTTTACCAGTTCTGTTACTTCTTCTCTCCTGCTCCACCTCTCGAACTGAACTTTCTGAATGGAGGGGTACAGATCGCATGGGTATCTATCCTGATAAAGACCTGCTGAAGGAATGGCCTGAAGAAGGTCCCGAAGAATTATGGACCATAGACAGCCTGGGAAGAGGCTATGGATCTCCGCAGTTTACCGAAGACCGCTTTTACATTACGGGTGAGGTGGATGGCATGGCAATCCTGTATTGTTTTGACCTGGATGGAAATAAATTATGGCAGAGCACTCTGGGAAAAGAGTGGGTTTCCACCTACCCGGGATCTCGCTCGGCTCCCACCATTGTGGGTGAGCTGATCTATACTGGGCACAGGCATGGGGGATCTGTATTGTGTGAACAGAGCCAGATGGCAGCCTGCTATGGTCCAAAGATTTCACAGAGGATTTTCAGGGGATTTATCCGCTGCATGGACACTCTGAGGCGCCGGTAATTTCGGGGGACAGGGTATTCTGGACTCCCGGGGGTGAAACCTATAATGTGGTGGCGCTTAATCGCATGACCGGGGAGCTGATCTGGAGCAATCCGGGATTTGGGGAGCGTTCGGGCTACAATCCCGGAAAACTGGTGCTACATAATGGACGGGAGATATTTGTCACTTTTACATCTGCCAAGTTGCTTGGACTGGATGCTGAGACAGGAGAGTTATTATGGTCCCAGCACCAGGATGTCTATACGGAAGAGGAGCGTAAGAAAATAGGGATCGGGGATTCCCATGCAAACTCGGTAATCTATAGTGATGGATCTATCTATTATGTTGCTGGTGACGGCAATGGCGGAGTCAGGCTCGACCTTTCGGAAGATGGAAGTGAGATTACCCAGGCATGGCGCAATCAGGAATTTGACAGTTTTTTTGGCGGAGTGGTCATGCTGGGCAATTATCTCTATACCAGCGGAACCCATAGTCAGTATTTGTATTCCATCGATGCCACCTCGGGGATCCTGAGCGACTCCATGAATATCGGACAGGGCGCTCTGATTGCAGCCGATGACATGCTATATTATTATAACCAGCGGGGACAAATGTATCTGATAAGCTTATCAGAGGGTAAAATGAATGAGGTAAGCTCCTTTAAGATCACCAAGGGTACCCGGCATCATTTCTCCCATCCGGTGATCCATCAGGGTGTTCTCTACCAGCGTCGTGGTGATGCCATGATGGCATACGATATAAGGGAAACAAGTCCTTGAGAGATTTTTTGATATACGGCTGATTTTCCGTAATTTATTGATCTGAACCACTCCCTGGTTATGATCGATGATCACATAGACTCTATTGGAGGAGAAAGCGGACTAAAATGGAATAAATCCCTAATAAGTCTGAAAAAGAGGGGCTTTTTCAGGTATGTCGGCCGCAGTGTTCTGCTGATTCTTTTGGTCTATATGCTTGTTGTTCTGGTCGTCTTTCTGACCGGGAAATACCTGGTTGATTTCAACGCCTTTTTTGCAGGGATTATTGAGCCTCTTTCCGACAGATTTGTCATTCTCCTGTTTTTCATTTCTGAATCAGTCACCGGGATGATCCCGGTGGATCTCTTTGTGATCTGGACCCAGAAATTTGATTCGCCAATGCCCTGGCTGGCACTTTTGGGAGTTCTTTCCTATGCAGGCGGTGTGATATCCTATGGAATAGGATTATGGATTTCCACCAGGCCGCGAATCAAAAAATTCTCTGAGCGGAAGCTGGATCGCTACATGGGTTTTATCCACAAATGGGGAGGTGCTTTTATAATCATTGCCGCACTTCTTCCCTTTACTCCTTTCTCGCTGGTGGTCATTGCCGTAACCCTGTTCAGGTTTCCGTTCCGGCGCTTCCTTCTCTTTGCCCTTGCCCGCCTGGTAAGGTTTGTGCTCCAGGGGATAATCTTCTTTGACCTCTTGAATGTGGATCTCTGGATTTTTTAAACATTACTCCAACAAAAAATGGGTCTGCCATGAAAAAGAAAAGCGAAATGACTCCGAGGGAAATGAAATCCCTGCTAAAAAAAATCATTGTCAGATTTTCATTTCTTCCAGTTGTTCTGGGACTCCTGGTTCTCTTGCCTGCAGGAACACTTAACTACTGGCAGTTATATGTATATGTTGGAATTCTGGTGGTTCCGATGATTATTGTTTTATTCTATTTTCTTCGCTTTGATCCCAGATTTTTGGAACGTCGCATCAAAGCAAAAGAAAAGGAAAAGCAACAAATACAAATTGCCATACTATCTAGCATTATTTTTCTTGCAGGATTCATCCTGCCCGGCCTGGACCACCGTTTTTCCTGGTCTCAGATGCCTGCTTACATAAGCATCTCGGCAGACATAGTCATCTTATTGGGTTACCTCATTATTTTCATTGTATTCCGGCAGAACAGTTATGCATCTCGCATCATTGAGGTGGATGAAGAACAGAAGGTTATTACCACCGGCCTCTATGGAATCGTTCGACACCCCATGTATGTGGGAGTACTGATCATGTACATACCCACACCCCTTGCACTGGGTTCCTATTGGGGACTGATCCCCTTTGCCTTTTTACCACTGTCTCTTGCACTAAGAATTTTAAATGAGGAAAAAGTACTATCCGAGAACCTGAAAGGATATAAAGAATATTGTCAGCAGACCAGGTACAGGTTGATACCATATTTTTGGTAAACAACAAGTTTAAATGAATATTAATAAATAAATGATAATCAAAATAATATATAATTATTCTGAAGCGAAAAATATTCACTGGAAGAATCAGCTATTATTTTGAATATAAATTAATTGGATTATATACAACGCCTGATCAGGGATTGAGTGCATCGGACCTTTGGACCAGCTCCATGTATTCATCCAGGTAGCTCTCATAGAGCTTGCGGGGTGTGCAAGCATGCTGCAAACATATGGAAGCGGCATATCCTACAGCAGCTCCCATCTGTCCGGTGGTCCGCATCACCCTGGGCCCGCCAAGTCCCACATGGCTGCAGCTGAAGCATCGCCCGGCCATAAAGAGGTTTGAGATATTCCTGGAGTACAGCGATCTGTAAGGGATCTGGTATGGCTCTGCAGGGTAATACATCGCTTCGGTGAGAAAGTCGGGTTTGTTTTCATCCAGTTTATTCTGTTGGTAATGCACATCTACCTCCCGGATTTCATGCACAACCGCATCAGGAAAGGTACGGGCCTCTCTCATATCGTTGAATGTGTAGATATAATCCCCCACAAGGCGCCGTGATTCCCTTTTTCCGAGCAAATAAGAGACCCATTCCAGTTTCAGGTAGGAATTCCCTTCTTTTTGCTTTTCGTTATAAAATGAGCCGTATATGGCTTTAAGCATATGGTCCCTGATCTGTTCCGCATGATCGACCTGGTGCCATTGATCACTGATAAGTTCCCAGTTCCAGGTGCCTTTTCGTGCTGCATAATTTCCGGCAACTTCCATGGCCCAGGGAACTTCGGGAAATTCACAAACAGTGTCTGCTTCCATGCTCCTCCAAAGGACAGAAGCTCCCAATACCTGTTGATCCTCTATTTCCGGACTCCATAATTCCCCGTACTCTTCCCAGGATTCTCCATACAGGGTATCAGGTTCGCGTCCATAGTTGTACTCCGCCCCGGCCCAGTAGCCAATCCATCCGTCTCCCGTACAGTCCACAAAGTAAGGAGCCGAAAAACGGATCTGCTCCCCGGACGAGGTGTGCCTGGCATCCACCGAGTTTATTCTTTGATCATCTGTATTTGTCCGGAAGGCCCTGTAGTTCAGGAACAGGCTTATGTTTGAATAGCTTTCCATATGTTCATGCCGCTTTTTCTCGTCCACCAGTGCTTCAGGCGATCCATTGGGGTAGTGTTCTGTATCAAGCATCTTCAGAATCCTTTCAAAATAGCCGTAGATACCCAGTGTATGAACCCTGATCTCGCTGCTGGCATTTCCACCAAGAACGGGCCTGTCGTGGATCAGGGCAACTTTTAATCCCTGTTCTGCTGCTGCTATGGATGCTGCACAACCGGCCAGTCCCCCTCCAACTACCACCAGGTCAAAATCCAGGTTCTGCCGGGGATTTTCACCCTCATCTGAAAAACGTGCCCTCATATCTTTGAGGTAATCCTGCTGATTGGTGGGAGTTCTGTACTTGTTGCTAATGTAAAGGGCATCGCACCTGCCATTGAATCCGCCCAGATCTTCAAGCTGCAATAGTACGGAACCTCCCTTTACCCTCACTTTCCCGGCATAGTTCCATCCCCATCCCTTGTAATGTCCCATGGTTTTGGGAAGCTGTTCATTACCCAGGCGGATATTAAATTGTCCGGGCGGGGACCAGGGACCCGGGGCCCAGTCGGTGGTCCGGGCCCATACATGGTAGCTGCCACTGGAAGGAAGCTCAATGGTGGTGGAGGCATTCTCCACCGGTTCACCCATTCCATGGGCCATCAGGTAGGGCGATCCCACCTGTTCCACAAACTGTGGATCAACCACCCATCCTCCTTTGTTTTCAAAGCTTTCACATTCCACAAATATCTCCTTATGACAGCTGCTTACCAGAAGCAGCATTAGTAGCAAAAAGAAAGTGCCGGAGAATTTTCTAAGAATCTTCATAATTCATTGCTTTATACATGCTATTGTTGAAGCACCTGTCCATCCTGTAGAAGCTGCTCTCTTAATTTTTCATAGGCGATGTCATGAATCTTCGCCTTCTCCTCGATGGCCAGCACAGCCAGTGTGGCGGCACTCTGCCCCAGGATCATAAATACAGGTTCCATGCGGATGGATCCAAAGGCTATGTGGGAGCATGAGAGACAGACCGGTACCAGCAGATTGGAACATTCAGTTTCAGATGGCAGCAGGGAACGCATATCAATCTGGTAAGGGTCGCCGGGGTGCACGCCTATATCCCCCTCATTCTGCACAAAACCGTCGGGTTTGATGTAACGTTGAACGTTATGGGAATCCATGGTATAGGAGCCCATACCCACCGATTGTTCCACCGGCGTATTCCCCAATACTTCATTCTCGGTCATAACATAGTCACTCACCATACGCCGTGCTTCCCGCACATAGATCTGGTGCGGCCAGTTCCCGTTGTCGGTGAATTCATCCTTTGCAAATCCCCATTGATTCATCTTATCCTGGATATCGGCAGGAACCGCAGGATCGCTGGTGAGGAACCAGAGTAAGCCCTTCTGGTAGCTGGTATGTTCTTCAATGATCTCCCTGCGCCTTTCATAAGAAGCTTCGGGGTAATCGTAGTTCATCCCAATATTATCGGTGCTGAAGGGCCCGTGGTTATTCACATCGGTCTTATGGTTGGGGATGGGATCAAATTTATTGAACAATTCCCTCCATCCTGAAGCAAAGACCCTTCTGAGGAGTTCATACTGGGTGGAATCATAATCAGGGGGACGGCTGATAGCCACCCTGTTTTCAGGATAATCGGTGAGGCACATACGGAAACAATAGGCCTGCACCCGGTGATCTCCCTCACCATAGGCGCCGGGATCCTCGGTGGATATCCTGGGCAATACACCACTTTCCGGGTCCCCCGGAATCACATAGGGACTTATATCGCTCTTGAAATGGTGTCCATGATGAAGCACACCGGTCTGAATTCCGTTCCATGCCTCCCCATACTGATCTATCGCTTCACGTCCCACGGTGTAGGAGACCCCGGAAGCAGCCATAAGATCACCCTCGTAGGTGGCATCTATAAACTGTTTCGCCAGGTAGGTGCTTCCATCCAGGGTCCGTATGGAGATAATGGCGCCTTCCTCCATGCTTACTCCCTGTTCCCGGTCCAGGTATGCTTCCCGGTGAACTCTTATCTTATATTCGGCCACCAGCTGCTCAAATACTTGCTCGGCCGCATGGGGTTCAAAGATCCACATGGTCCTGTTTTCCCCGTCGATGGCCACATTTCCCTGTCCCTTGTTCCCATATTCCTCTTTTTTCTGCCAGGGCCAGGCTGAATCCTCCTGGTAATGCATGTAGAGCCGGTGATAGAAATCCCGGGCCAATCCCCCGATCACAGCCTTATTACCCGTATCGGTCCATCCCAGTCCCGACGAGGTGAGCCCCCCAAGATGCCTGTCGGGTGAAACCAGTATGACCTCCTTGCCCATCTTCGCTACCTGAACAGCGGCAATTACTGCTGCGGAATTTCCGCCATAAACAATTACATCTGCAGAAAACTGCTTGTCTGAGGCTGATTTTTGACTATTTTCACAGGAGCTTGAAAACAGGAACAGAAGCAGGAGGATACAAGAGCTTGGAATGTACTTAAGGATGTTCATTTCAGGAGTTTTGGAGTTTGATGATGAAATTAAGAAAATCTTATTTAACCTGAACTTATATGAAGCCTCTATTTATCATTCTTCTTACACTGCTAATTCTATCAGGATGCGACTCTTCCAAAGATGGAACAGATCCCGCTCCACCAAACATCATCCTGGTAATTACAGATGACCAGGGCTACGGAGATCTGGGTATTCACGGGAATCCCTTTATCAGAACACCGGTGCTTGACTCCCTGGCAGAAATGAGTACCCGGATCGATCCCTTCTATGTTTCTCCCGTCTGTGCTCCTACCCGATCCAGCCTGATGACCGGAAGATACCACCTGCGTACCGGAGTTTATGACACCTACAATGGTGGAGCCATTATGGCCCCCGGTGAGATTACAGTAGCTGAAGTGCTTGCTGAAAATGGATATCATACGGCCATGGTGGGAAAGTGGCACCTGGGCGATACCTATCCCATGCGGCCCATGGACCAGGGATTCCAGTATTACCTGGCTCATAAGGGCGGCGGGATTGGTCAGCCGGGAGATGATTTTGGAAATTTCATGCGAACAGACAGCTCCTATTTTGACCCTTACCTGTGGGAAAACGGGGAACGGGTGCGAAGAAAAGGATATTGCTCCGACATTTTTACCGAACAGGCCATCAGTTTCATTAAAGAGCACAGGCGTGATCAGGCCCCGGATCCTTTCTTCCTCTACCTCTCCTACAATGCCCCACATACACCGCTGCAGCTTCCTGAACAGTATGCCCTGGAATACCAGGATATGGAGTATGGAAGCGAAGACTTTGAGATAAGCGGAAAGAATGTGTCTGACATGAATGAGAGGGACACAAGGGATGCACAGAAGGTTTATGGGATGGTTAGCAATATCGATGACAATATGGGACGCTTGTTGCAGACCCTGGAGGAGCTGGATATTCAAGAGCAGACCCTGGTGATTTTTATGACAGATAACGGTCCCCAGCAAAGGCGTTATACAGCCGGGCTGAACCAGCGAAAGGGAAGTGTTATGGAAGGTGGTATCCGCGTCCCCTGTATGTTCTACTGGAAGGGAAAACTGCAGGAGAATCGCATCATTCACAGTCCCTCTGCCCATATCGATATGATGCCAACCCTGCTTGAGTTTGCCGGCATTCCCTATGAAGGTGAAATGGATGGGATCAGTCTGTATCCCGCTCTGACAGGTAAGACTGAAGCTGCTGGAGAGCGCCCCCTCTTTTTTGTCTGGGCAAGGGGTTATCCCCAGCGCTATACCAATATGGCAGTCAGAATGGGCAGCTATAAGCTTGTGGGGCACACCGAGCACGGGGAATCCACCGAAGAACTGAAGCTGTTTGATCTGGAGAATGACCCTTATGAGTTGAAAGATATGAGTAAGGAACTCCCGGACGTGAAATCCAGATTACTGAAGGAACTGGATCTCTGGTATGAGGAGATCATTTTAAGTCCTAATCTGCTGGAAGCTCCCAGGAGCAATCATTGGCAGCGATCATGAGAACCCGGTGATCCTGGGGCGTAATGACTGGAAAGGGCCTGCGGCCATGCAGTGGGGCTCTGTGGAAGCTTTTGGCTACTGGGATATTAGTGTGGAGGATCCGGGACCCTACCAGGTTCGCATGCTCTTCAAGGACCATCTTCCTGGTGTGGGTGCAGCCAAAGTCAGGGTTGGAACAAGGCAGTACGAGATCACCCAGCGGGATACCAGCATCAATGAAGTTATCCTGGACAATTTGATCTTTGACCCGGGAAACCACACATTTGAAGGGTGGTACCAGATCGGAGCCAGGGTCTTTTCGCCCATTTGTATCGAAATTGAAAACTAATTTATCCAGGATGAAGAAGCCACGGGCTTTACTTACCACCTTTTTAGTGCTTTTATCCATAAGCTCTTTGCAGGCACAGGAGACAGAAGTGCTCTATCTTTCAGGCACAGGCTTTGACCAGACCGTGGAGTGGGATTTTTACTGCTCGGCTGGCATGAACAGCGGGACCTGGACCACCATTGAGGTTCCCTCCTGCTGGGAGCAACAGGGATTTGGCGAATATAATTATGGCCATGTCCCCCTGGATAAGCGCTTGAAAGAAGAGGGCCATTACAGGTACTTTTTTGATGTGCCAAAGGAATGGAAGGAGAAGAACCTGAAGCTGATTTTTGAGGGGGTGATGACCGATGCCCTGGTGCTGGTGAACGGGAAACAGGCCGGAGCAGTGCATCAGGGAGCCTTTTATCAATTCTCCTATGATATTACAAAGCTGGTGAAGTTTGGAAAAGAGAACAAGCTGGAGGTGAAGGTGAAGAAATTTTCCGGCAATGCCTCGGTAAACCAGGCCGAGCGCAAGGCCGATTACTGGATCTTTGGCGGGATCTTCCGCCCGGTCAGACTGGAAGTCATACCTGCGACCCATATTGAAAGGGTGGCTATTGATGCTGCTGCTGATGGAACTTTTAAGGCAGACCTTTTCCTGGAGGGTGCCGGCAAGGGGGGCAGTGTACTTGTGGAAATCGCTGATTTGGATGGCAATGTGGTGGCTGCCTTTGATTCGGAGTTTCCACCCCATGCAAAACTGACCAGGATCCAGGGAAAGGTAAACAATCCACTGAAGTGGAATCCTGAGTTCCCGCATCTTTATACAGCCATATTCAGCCTGCTTGACCCGCAGGGAACTGTTGAGCACCGGATGGAAGAGCGGATTGGCTTTCGAAGCGTGGATGTCCGCGCCCAGGACGGGATCTATGTAAATGGGGAGCGGATCAAATTCAAAGGTGTTTGCAGGCACAGTTTCCATCCCGATCATGGAAGGACCTCCAGCAAGGCATTCAGCATCGAGGTGGTGAACCTGATAAAGGACATGAATATGAATGCCGTACGCATGTCGCACTATCCGCCCGATGCGCATTTCCTGGATGTGTGTGATTCTCTGGGGCTGTTTGTACTGGATGAGCTGGCCGGCTGGCAAAGGCCCTCCTACGATTCGCTTGTGGGCCGCAAACTGCTTGGTGAAATGATTGCCAGGGATGTGAACCACCCAAGCGTAATTATATGGGATAATGGAAACGAGGGGGGATGGAACACGGCCTATGATAAAGATTTCAGGGAATTGGATATTCAGCGGCGTGAAGTCATACATCCCTGGGGGGCTCACGATCTGACCAATACAGCCCATTATGTGAGCTATGATTACCTGGCCATGGACCATTTTGCACCCAGACAGATATTTTTTCCGACGGAAATGATTCATGGCCTCTATGATGGCGGACATGGAGCCGGCCTGGAGGACTTCTGGCTACGCATGTGGGAGCATCCCCTCAGTGCAGGAGGATTCCTGTGGGTATTTGCCGACGAATCCATAAAACGCAGCGACACCGGAAAGCTGGATTCGGATGGCAATCACGCGCCCGATGGCATCCTTGGCCCCTATCATGAAAAAGAGGGCAGCTTTTATGCCATCAGGGAGATCTGGTCGCCCGTTCACTTTGAAAAGCGTTATATCACCCCGCAATTTAATGGAGTATTTCTCATCCAGAACCGCTTCCACTATACAGACCTGGATCAATGCAACTTCCGCTACAACTGGGTCCGGCTTCAGGGCCCCGGAAATCCAGGGGTGAAAGATCCCTCATGGGCCATTGAATCGGGAGAGGTTCTTGATTTTGGAGTTCCTGAAGTGGATCCTCTGGAACCCGGACAAAACGGGATCTTGAAGGTTCCGCTCTTCGATGGCTGGTCGTCCTGTGATGTACTTTACCTGGAGGCTTTTGATCCCGCATGGTCGCCTGATTAACAGCTGGAGCTGGCCTGTTAAATCGCCCGCTCAGACTACAAATGAGCTACTGAATAGTGGCGACAACTCTGCTGTTTCGCTTACTGAAACCGGGGAAAGCCTGATCCTTTCATCCGGAGAAGTTAGCATTGAGCTGAACAAGGCTGATGGATCGCTGAAGCAAGTTAAATCGGGCCAAAGGGAGATTCCCCTGTCAGAAGGGCCCCTGTTCCGAAGTGATTCTTCTCAGTTAAAAACTACGATCCGCCACTTTGCAGGCGATAAATCATATCATGTGCTTGTGGATTATGGCAAAGCCGGCACCCTGGAATGGGTGATGCATGAAGGCGGACTGGTGGACATGAATCTGCGCTATCAGCCAGAGCCGGGACCTTTGCTTCATACAGGAGCTTCCTTCTCCTATCCTGAAAGCGCAGTGCAATCGGTCTCCTACCTTGGAAACGGCCCCTACCGGGTCTGGAAGAACCGTATGGCCGGGGTTGGTTTTAATGTCTGGGATAAAGAGTACAACAACAGCATCACGGGCCATTCAGATTTTATTTACCCTGAATTCAAAGGCTACTATTCAAATCTTTACTGGGCCCGGATTTATGATCAGCAGGACCACCACTTTACAGTTTACAGTCATACAGAGGATCTTTTCCTGAGGTTGTTTACGCCTGAAGAGGCTCCACAACCCGCTCGAACTACGGTAAGCCATCCGCCAGGAAATCTCTCTTTCATGCTGGGAATTCCGCCCATAGGAACCAAATTTAAAGATGCAGAAGAACTTGGCCCTCAATCAGGTAATTATCATTATTTAAACCGAAGAGTAAAGGGAGGCGCTCTTCAGATCGAGCTAACATTTGATTTCAGATAAGACCATGAGGAGACTATTCAGACTACTTCCACTGCTTTTATTTCTTGCCTGCCTGCTACTGATCCTAACTGGATCCCCACTTCTTGTAAAACCGGTAATGAATGAATTGGAAATCCCTTTTGGCACACTTATTAGCTGGGTTGGCATTGCCATGCTTCCTCTTTCTGTAATTATGGGCATCAGACTGATTCGTAAACCAACATCCTTAGCATACAGGTTTTATAAGCGGGTTTTCATCTGCCTCTTCCTGTTTAGTGCAGCCTGGGGCTTGATTAGTTACTACCTGGCGGGTAACTGGGCCTTCACCTATTCCGATACAGGTGTTTTCAGGGGAAGTGAGAAAGCTTTCCAGCTTATTGTGAAATATACATTCACGCTTATCTCCCTCAATCTTCTCTTTTTGCTTATTTTTGGAATCCACCACCTCATCATCTCAAAAAAACATAACAAATGAAATTCAGATTTTATCTTCTCCTTTTGCCGGCTATACTGGGAATTATCGCCTGCAGTACTGAAAAGGAAGCTGTAAAACCCAATGTGGTTATTATTTTCCTGGACGACTCCGGGTGGGCCGATTTTGAACCTTTTGGTGAACTGGCCCTGGAAACCCCAAATGTAAGTCAACTGGCCGCTGATGGCACTGCATTTCATAATTTTTATGTACCCCAGGCAGTATGTTCAGCTTCCCGGTCGGCCCTTTTGAGTGGCTGTTTCCCCGGCCGGACCAAAGTGTTTGGCGCACACGGGCCAAATGCATGGGGACTCGACACTACCTTCGCCACCATGGGTGAGGTATTCGGGCAGGCGGGCTATGCCACTGCAGCTTTTGGTAAATGGCACTGTGGTGACCAGCCCGAGACCAGGTCCTATGCAAGGGGCTTTGATGAGACCTGTGGACTAATGTATTCCAACGATATGTGGAAAAATCATCCGGAAGCCCCGGAGTACTGGGGCCGATGGCCACTTAAGTTCTGGGAGAACGGGAAGGTGATTATTGAAGATGTGGATCATGCCGACCAGAAGAACCTGACCCGGTGGTATACTGAACATGCAGTTGATTTCATTGGACGGCACCAGGATGGTCCCTTCCTGCTCTATGTTCCCCATAGCATGCCCCATGTCCCGCTTTACTGCAGTGATGAGTTTGAAGGAAAATCAGGCAAAGGGCTCTACTGGGATGTGATGCTGGAGATCGACTGGAGTGTGGGGGAAATCAACCGGGCTCTGAAGGAGCATGGCCTGGACCAGAATACTATTGTGATCCTTACTTCGGATAACGGGCCCTGGATCTCCTATGGAAATCATGCCGGGATTACGCCTTTCAGAGAGGCAAAGGGCACCACCTTTGATGGAGGGATCAGATCGGCCTGTATTATAAAATACCCTGAAGGATTAAAAGCCGGAACTGTTTCGGAACGGACCTTTGGCTCAGTGGACCTTCTTCCTACCCTATGTCAGCTGGCCGGCATACCGCTTCCTGAAAATGAAATTGACGGGGAGAATGTCTGGGAGCTTATCAGCGGCCAGGAGGGTGCTGTAAACCCACATGCTTATTATGCCTTTTCAAATAACCAAAATTTTGAAGGGATTCTGAGCGGGGATGGAAAATGGAAACTGCACCTTCCACATGCTTATCGTGTCCTGGAAACAGACGGAGCAGATGGCATTCCTGGAAAGTATGGGAGCGCCCGGATAGACACAGCACTTTTTGATATGGTGGCAGATCCTTTTGAAACCACCAATGTATTAAAAGATCATCCTGAAATTGCAGAGAATCTGATCCGAATGGCAGAGGCTCATTCTGCCCGGTTCTACAGCAAAGAGAATTAAACCTCTGTCCGGATAATTTTGGCAACCAGATCTCCAGTGGGATCGGGACACCTCACAAATTCAGTGGTGATTCCGTTTTCATTGAGCACTTTCTCGTAAGGTGTTCCCTCGTATTTCCATCCCAGAGTTACATCGTGCTGAAGCAGTCTGATAAAATCGTGCATACTGGCCAATAGCCAGGGACAGAGCTTATCCATGTCGGCAGGATACTCAAATTTATCTCCTTTCTTATGGCACCAGGTATCCTCGCGGGCTTCATAAATTTCAATATCAAATTTAAAGCGTTTACGTTCCTGGGCTTTTGCAGCTCCTTGAGAGTCGGCACTATGAACAAGTAGAGGTGCTGCAGTGAAACAGAACATACCGCAGCCGGATTTTTTTAGGAAGTCTTTTCGGTCCATGAGTTTGAGATTAGAATATATGAAGCATTTGGGATTCCGGATCAGGCCAGGCGTATCTGCCTGTTCCAGCCATCCTGGTAAGCAGGGTTCATCCAGGCCAGGTTCTTGCCTCTGTAGAAAGGTTGAAGGGCCATCCTTAACTCTTTCATCTTTTCTTCGCCCAGCGGGGAGAAAGACCTTAGGATCTCCAGGTTGGAATTCAGTACTTCCAGACTGTCAATGCCGATATTTGCCATATGGAAATCATCCAGGGTCAGGGCATAGCGGACCAGGTCATCTGCGGCCAGACCATTGACGGTTTCCCGGGGACGGATCACTTTCATTGCCACAACTCCCATCCCCTTTTGCCTGGCCAGGGGTGCGGGCAAGCCTTCGAAATCTTCAGTTCCATCAGTCGATTGATGGTTCAGGGCCATCATCATCACATCAAAGTCATAGAGTTCCACGGCGCGTTTCATTCCGGCTGCCGAGGCATGACCTGTAAATCCAATGTTCCTGATAATGCCTTCACTTTTATACTGCTTCAATACATCCATCACCATTCCCTTCTTGCCAAGTTGTTCAGCGTCCTCCTCTGATGAAACAGCATGTACATACATGAGGTCAATATGATCGGTCTGAAGTCTCGTCAGGCTTCGCTCTATGCTCTTTTTAGCCATATCGCCTTCCCTGTCGCCCGTTTTTGAGGTCATGAAAACCTGTTCTCTCCTCTCCTTCAAAATGATGCCAATTCGCTCTTCACTGCTGATCTTTTCGTTCCCGTAACTGGCAGCAGTATCCCAGTAATAAAGCCCCTGGTTAAAAGCAGATTCCAGGATCTCCAGAGCTTTGTCATTGTCCTGGACCGCCATCCAGCGGCTGCCGCATCCAAAACCCATCACCGGCACTGTTGCACCGGTTTTACCCAGTTTTACGGTGGGCAATCCTTTGGCATTGTAGGGTGAAGTAGCTGCACATCCACTAAGGGGAGCAATGGCCACAGTAGCTGTGGCTGCGGCTGTTGTCTGGACAAATTTTCTGCGGGAAATTTTTTGATTCATAAGCGTAGGTTTATAGTACAATATAGTCATATACCTCAATACAGTCAAGACCCTGAAGTATCTTAACAGCTTAAAAGGTCTATTCAATTGAATCTGGAACAGCCACCCTGTAGGTGATTCCTTCTGTGTTTTGCCTGTAAAACTGAAGCAGTTTTCTGTCCGCGAAGGAAAAGAAAGACGGAATAACAATGGTACGGCCAAAGGCTTCAGCCAGGACCGGGATGCTTTGTTCCCTCTGCCATGTTATAATGGAACTTATGGCATCTTTTTTAACCCTCTTCTGTACACTCTCTTTAACCTCCCTTGAGTCCCCAAAATAATCCCCAACTTCACTGCGAAATGCTTCAAGGGCCTCCTTCTCTCCCACCATCTCTCCTTCATAATCCTCCATGCTAAAGTGCAGATTCAGATCCAGTTCTTCTACCTCATAATTTTTTTGAAGGATGCGATAAAAGAGGCCCAATTCTTTCTCGGCAGGAATCTCCAGCAGGGGAGCTGTAAACTGAAAGGAAAGTATAAAGGCCAGATATTGTTCCCTGTGCAGCTTTCCATGCTTTGCTTCAAGCAGGCCCGTATTTAAATAATGCAGGAATTCTTTTATAAATGATTGCTTTTTTGTTGGGCTGAAGTAGTGCTCCAGTGGTGGCTTTGCCCCCGGATCATAAGCACATGCTGTAAGAATTTCATCGATGGTGACTGTACGCATACCTTGCTCCGGACGGTGTTCGGGCTGAATGGAGAATCGCATTAAGAGAAGCTTTTTAGCATCCTTCTAAAATAGGTATTTTTTTGAATACCATGATGTATGGCTGTTCATTGTCATTGAAATTCCTGGCAATGTGGATTAACATAAAACCACATTCGATGATCCCGGTGATTTGTTTATCCAGGGTGGAACCGTTCCATCCATATTTTGCCCGGAGTTCCAATCCATATTCATAATCCTGTTCCGGATTAATCACATATAATAATCCCTTGGGTTTTAGTTTTTCATTGAGATCAGTGATGAACCCCATAGGGCTGCATGGTAAGCTCTTCATTTCGATTGCAGTCATAAAAAAGCAGAATCAGGAACAGAGCCCCGGAAATTACCGGTAAATTCTTTGTCATCAGGCATCAGTTTTCAGTTCCATTGATAAAGGTAGGGATTCACTCTACCCATGTCAACCGGAAGTGAAATGACAGACTGTCAGATTTTCAAGCGGATATTCAGTTTGCCCAGCAAAGCGGTGATCTGGATAATCAGGATAGCAAACAGAAGCGATTTCACAATACCGATGCCCCCGGTGGTAAGTGCATCGGGAAGGACGATTCCAGATAGTGTCCTGAATGCATAGACAAAATATGGAATCAGGTAGCAGGTCAGGGTCATGGAACCGGCAGGCTCAATGATGCCGGCCCACCGGTACTTTCCGGCTTTGTCAGCCACAAGGTACATCACTGCAAAGGACAATACAGTGATAGCTGCACAAATGGCGGTCCAGGATGGGGTGGCCATGATCTTGGAAATGCCCCAGGCCGGACGGGTGAGGAAACCGAACAACATAAGTATGGCAGCAAAAACCAGCAAAAAGGGTATAAGGAGCTGCATACGATCTTTCTCTTTTAAACGGATCATCACCGATGTGACCACAACACCACCCATTACAAGTGCATGATTGGAGGCGCTGACCACCAGCTTTATAGTAAAGTTAAACGGGGATACAAATTCATTGATATTCAAAAGCAGAAGGACCAGAAAAGCCAGGGCAAGCCAGGCCGGCCGGTTACCCAAAAGAAGGTAGGTCAGCGCAGCCACCAGGTAGCCCCAGCCAATTAAGCCCAGGATTCCCCACCAGTGAAAACGCATCCATTGTCCTCCACCTTCACCACCTCCTGAATAGGTGATGGCCAGAAAAATCAGGATGCCCCATCCCAAACCCTTGAATAGCCAGGGCGAGAATCGGCCCATGGCACGCTCACCATAAACGTTCCAGATAAGGAAGAAGGCTGCAGTCATTAGAATTTGCCAGAGAACCTTACTGAGGATCATGTTTTCCGCGTTGATATTTTCCAGGTTGACCATAAATACGCCCATGATCAGAAGGGCCAGGGTGCGTTCAGCAATATGTCTGACTATCAGCAGGCTTGAATCGCCCTTTTTCTGTCGTGCCCTGATGGCATGTGGGACGGAAAGACCAACGATAAGTAAAAAAGCCGGGAAGACCACATCGGCCAGTCCCATTCCATCTTCATTAGCTGCTGCATGTTCCAGCCACCCGGGAATGTCAGAAAGAGACCAGAGGTCGTTTACAAAAATCATCAGCAGCATGGTGAGTGCCCTGAGAATATCGATAGATTTCAGTCTGTTTGAAGCCATAGGTGAAATTTAGACGGGAAGAAAGGAATTCTTATTGTAAGGGACAAATGTTTGAGATCCTAGCGGAGAAATTTCTCGCGTTTCTGAAGGTTGAGTAATCCCAGCAGGATCAGCACCACGCTTCCAATTACCATAAAGATCCGGTTCTGCCTGATGATCTCCCTCCAGACAATCTCGTTAAGATCTCTGGGAGAATTAAATGGATTAAGGAAAATATTCCATTTTGATTCGTCCAATTCATCGGCCAGGATCAGCAGGAAGAGACCAACGATCACCATGATTACCGCAGTGGCATTTCCATTCTTTACCAGAGTGGAAAGGCAGAAACCCAGTGCGGAGACAAAAATCACCAGCACCATCAGATGGAGGACCATTTTCAAAACCGGGAAACTCATCAAAGCATAGTAGGCCAGTCCCGCAAATGGAAATAGTAGCAGGAAAACCAGCAGCAGTATCATCAGATAACGTACCAGCCAAACCTTGTAGCGGTAGTCAGGAATGCCGAAGATGATCTCCAGGGTACGTTGATCGGCATCGCTCTGGATACCGAATACCGAAGGAAAGAAGACCAGTAGAATAGCAGGGAATGCCAGAAGTCCGTACATATCTTCCAGCCACATATCACCGCCATCCAATGCAAGAATGATCCCAAATACCAGGAAGAAGATAAAGGCTGCCAGGATGAAATAGATAAATTTTCCACCAAAGATGATCTTCATATTGTACCTGGCCAGGCTAAGGGTATTTTGTATGGTGGATCTGAAAGATGACATATGCTTAGACATTTACCTGTTTCTCTTTATCTCTTCTTAGCAACCAGAGGTAGGCATCCTCCAGAAGTGGTGACTCTTCTACTGCATCCCCAAAGGGTTTCTCTGCAGAGATTGCCCTGAACCGGATATTGTTACCATCCCGCATGTGGTGCACTACAAGCATCTCCCTGGTCTTCTCTTCAAAGCTCTCAGCAGGCAGGGATGATTTCCAGACCCTGCCCCGCGCAATCCCGGTCATTTCTGAGGGAGTCCCATTAAAGAGCACCTCTCCCCTGTTGATCACTGCCATGGTGTTACAGGAGCTTGAGATATCTTCAATAATATGTGTGGAGAAGATCACTACGCGAGTGGCGCTAAGCTCCACCAGGAGGTTCCTGAAACGGATTCGTTCCCGGGGATCAAGACCGGCAGTTGGTTCATCCACCACCAGGATTCGTGGGAGGTGTAACAATACCTGGGCAATGCCAATTCGCTGTTTCATTCCCCCGGAATAGGCGCCGATTTTTTTCTTACGCTGATCCCACATATGTACCGAATCCAGGACTTCCCTGATTCGTTTACTACGTTCTTCCGAATCTGTAATCCCTTTTAAAACAGCCAGGTAATCCAGATAAGCATAGGCCGACATGTTCTCGTACATGCCAAACTCCTGGGGCAGGTATCCGATGAGACCCTGCAGCTCTTCCCTCTTCTCCTGGGTGTCTATTCCGTTGATCCATATCTTTCCGTAGCTCTGTTCCAGGATGCCGCAAATGATCCGAATCATAGTAGATTTCCCTGCGCCGTTGGGTCCCAGCAGGCCGAACATGCCGGTACCAATCTCCAGGGAAACCCCCTTGAGTGCCTTAAACTTCTCAGGTCCCTTGCCCAGTCCGGGAATTACCGAGACAAACCAGTAGAACCATCGATAGATGGAGCGCACCTTTTTTATTTCGAAATCCTTTTGCTTCACTCTTGCAGAGATGATTCCCATCAGAATAAGCAGATACCAAATCATACCGGCGACTGTACTCATGGCCAGGTTGTCCCATCGGAGCTGGAAAACCAATACTACAGCCAGGGGTGCGCCATATCGAATTAACTGGTTTAAAAAGCGTAAAATACGGCGGTCACTGAGCCTGCTGAAGTTGCCTATAATTGCCATCAGGTAGTAGTATACCACTGCCGAGGAGACCAGCTGCCAGAATCCGCTTACCAGGTAGAACCAGGAGAAATAGACCAGGAAACCAAGAAGCGGAAGTTGCCATATCAATGCCTCCAGCCTGGGCTTCAATGCACGGTCCGCTATCCTTGCCACTTTGGCCAGTCTGCCCCCGGACTTAAATTCCCTGACCATTCTGGATTCTCTTCCATAAATCTTAACCAGGTTGGAGACCTGGATATGGATGCTGCTCTTTTCATCAATGATTCGTTCCGATGCCTTACGCAGACTGCTTGATATAAACCACCAGGCTACGGGTATTCCGACTATCACGAGGAGTCCCGCCGCCATTTTCCAGATAAAGGATTGCATATAGAATACCACCAGCAGCATCCCGGCTGCTTCAAGCACCAGAAGTAAGAGTTTAACTACCAGTTTAAGGCTCCTGAGCCACACCAGTGCCTGCTCAATTCCATTGTAAAGCATGGGAATATAGACCAGTGTCAGCAGGGTGCTCAGGCTCAGCCCACCTATCACTGTAATGGCAAATGGTGGTCCGATGGCTTCAACATATTCTGCATTTCCCAGGGCCAGCGGAATCATGGCTGCACAGGTGGTAACTGCAGTAATCAATATGGGGCGCACCCTGGAGAGACCGGCCGTAAGAATGGCCCGCTGTTTCCGGTATCCTCTTTTTCGGAGCACATTGATAAAATCAATCAGAATGATCCCGTTGTTGACTACCACCCCCAGCAGGATCAGGAATCCCATAATGGTGTTGGCATTGAAGAGCGATTCACCGGTTACCGTTAACAGGAAAAATGATCCGATAGCTGCCAGTGGTATGGAGAAGAGGAGCACAAAGGGAGTAACAAAGGATTCAAATATGGCGGCCAGGATCATATAGACCAGAATCATGGCAATAAGAAACATGTACTTAAATTCATCCAGACCTGAATCTTCCTGTACCAGCTCCACAGCCACACCCGACGGGATGTTGGAATTCTGAATCAGGTTCTCAATTTCGCTTCTTGCATATTCCAGGAGGTCATTGGAATCATAAACATCATCGTTATACTGGTAGCGAAGCTCCACCTGTTTTTCCTGGTTCACCCTCGATATATCCCGCAATCCGGTGGCGTAAAAAATCTCGGAGATCTCCTGGAGCTCAAACAGGATCTCATCATCACTGTCGGGTATCTGCAGCGTTTTCAGATCCTCCATGCGCTTATCGCTATCCTCATCATCTAACACATCGTTATACTTTATGATGATTTCGTACTCTTCGTTATCCTGGCTGAAACTTACCCCTGAACTGATTTCGCTGGTAAAGGAGCTTAGCTCGTTGGTTACCTCATTTCTGGTGATGCCGTAACGGTCCATCATCAGGGAGTTAAAGTCGAGATGTACTTCGGGCTGGTTTTCCCGAACCGACAGCCTGGCCGAGCTGATATTATCCAGTTCGTCCAGGTAGGACTGCAGATCCTCTCCCACTTCAACCAGGAGGTTGAAATCCTGTCCTTTTAATACGATGTACTCTTCATCCTCCCCAATCCCCAGCAATTGTTCGAAACCTGCATCTCCCCCGTTGCCATCTCCACCTCCGGCTCGCATGTTTCCGGTTCCCGAAGAAGCTGTGAGACTGATATCCGAAGCCGGCAGATCCTTCACCATCTCGTAGGCTTCCGACTGGATTTGTCCAAAGGAGCGGTTATCGATCTTCTGGTAATCATCCTGAAGTAATATGGTGACTGTGGCCTCTTCCTCTTCGATTCTGGAGATTACCTCCTTATACTCCTTAATCTCCATCAGGGCCTGCTCCATACCGGATACAAGTGCATCAGTGGCATCCAGGGTTGTTCCGGTGGGCATGGTTACATAAAGCGTAACCTGCTTGGTCTCCAGTTCCGAAAGCTTATTTACCGATACAGCAAGGGTGGTAATGATGGTCCCGAAGAAGAGTATAAGTACGCCCACAATGGTTGGGGCCGGATTCCTGAGTGCTGTTTTAAGAAGCGAAAGGTAGATGCGTACCAGCCGGTTATCAAGGGAAACTTCCTGGTATACCTCTTTTTTGACCTGCTTCCTGCGGGCCAGGATAAAGTGAACACCCATGGGAATCAGCAGTAGGGAAACGAACAGGGATACGGCAAGGGTTGAGACGATGGATACTCCGATATGCCTTGCCAGCAGCTTCACCAGGAAGTCGGAAGAAAAAATAAAGGGGATAAAAACGGCTATGGTGGTTCCGGTGGCTGCTACAATGGACCGCCACACTTCACTGGTCCCCCGGACCACCGATTCGGCCGGTTTTACTCCCAGGCTCCTGAGGCGGTAAATATTTTCCAGGACCACCACTGAGGTATCCAGCAGCATCCCTACCGCAAGTGCGATGCCTATGAGGGTGAGGCTGTTAATGGATATATCATATGCAAAAAAGAAATTAAAGGCAGTAAAGATGGAGATCGGCATGGCCAGGGCCACCAGCAGGACAAGTTTCACATTTCGAAGGAAAACCCACAATACAAAAATGGCCAGCAGGGCACCGGTGAGGGCCAGTCGGATGATCTGGTTGATATTATCCTCCATCAGCTCTGCACTGTTATCCTGGACAATCACCTCAATATCGAATGGGGCACCTTCCCGGTTCAGCTTTTCAAGCTGATTCTCGACTTTATGGGAAAGTTCGATGATATTAGCCTGGGCATCGTTGATTATCTCCAGGGAGACTGCATCCTTCCCGTTGACCCTGCTGATGGTTTCCTCCTCCTTCTCTCCGTAATAGACTTCAGCAATGTCCTTCAATCTCACCGGGTTGTTACCGCGTCCGATGATCAGTTCCTCAATCTGAGAGATATGGTCGTATTCGGCATTCAGGTATACAAAGAAGCGCTGTCCCTGCTCCTTTACTGCCCCACCATACTGACGGAGGTTCATGTTGGAGGCAAGGATGGCTCTAACTCTGGAGGGAGCTATATTATAGGCCTCACAGGCAGCTCTGTCCAGGATAATATCAACCGATTTCTGCCTTCCGCCAAAGACATTGACAGCAGCTACACCTTCAATGTTTTCCAGTTGATTTACAATGTGTTGATCCACATAATTCCGGACCCGGTCGACCCCGCCAGATCCCCTGGCCTGCAAACTCATCAGGGTGTTATTAAGATCCTCCAGGTCTATTTTAACCACCTGAAGGCTGAAATCGGCTGGAAGATCGCTGCGGATTCCGGCCACTTTCTCGTCCAGTTTCAGGTAGGCGTATTTCAGGTCGGTCCGCTCTTCATAGGAAATCAGGATGGATCCGGTGCGTCGTCCTGCGGTGGACTGGATCTCTTCGATGTTCTCCAGTCCGGCAATCATACTCTCCACCGGGATAATAGCCTCCTGTTCCATATATTCGGGGGTGACCTCGATCCTGGAGTTTACCTGGATGTAAAGCATGGGCAATTCCGCATTGGGAAATATCTCCATCTTCAACTGTTTCCAGGAGATGACGCCCAGGAGGGTTGCTGCTATAAACAGCATGGATATGAGGACCTTCCGCTGTATGAGGAAATGTTTATTCACCGGCAACAACCTCCTCTATATTTTCCTTTTTCCCCATTAGTCCAAATACCATGTAGATACAGGGGATCACCACCAGGGTTAACATGGTTGACGTTATGAGTCCCCCGATCACTGCCCAGGCCATGGGCGAACGGAGTGATGCACTCTCTCCAAAACCCAGTGTAAGCGGGAAGAGGGCAAGGATGGTGGTAAGTGATGTCATAATGATAGGCCTGATTCGTCGCTGTCCGGCCGACACAATGGCATCCCTCAGCTTCAGTCCCTCCTTCCGGAACTGGTTGATGGCATCCACCAGGATGATGGAATCGTTCACCGCAATTCCCACCAGCAGAATGATACCGATCAGAGCCATGATATTAAGGGCCTTTCCCTGGAAGTAGAAAACTGCTACGGCCCCAACAACGGCCAGAGGTATGGGCAGCAAAATAGTAAAGGGATGCACCAGGCTTTCAAACTGGGCCGCCATGACCATATAAACCAGGATCAGGGAGAGAAGCAGTGCAAAACCCAGGCTTCCCATGGATTCTTTCCTCAATGCCTCTTCTCCGCTTATCCTGTAGCTGTACTTGGGCGGAAATTCAACAGCATCCAGTTTTTGATCTATGGCTGCTGCCACCCGGTCCAATGCAAGATCGCTATCCAGATCGGCCGAAATTTCCACAATCCTGTTCTGATTGTTGTGAAGGATCTCCCTGGGAGAGCTTCCTATCTCTATATCGGCTACCTCTCTGAGGAGGATTTCAGTATTGTTTACCTGCACGGTGAGCATCTCCAGCTCCTGGAGGGTAATATCGTGTAGTTTCACAGTAATATCGGTCAGATCGCCCTTTAGTGTCATCTGTCCGGCATCGGAGCCCTGCAGTTTTTCGCTTACCCGGCTGATAAGGGTGTTGACATCAACATTCATCAAGCCGGCACGGTAGCGGTCGATTACAATTTCCACCTCAGGGGCACCTCCCTCGATGGATGAGGTGATATTACGTATGCCGGGGATCTCTTCCAGCCTGGCCATAACAGAGTCTGTCAGTTCTTCCAGCTGCTCCATCTCCTCCCCGATCAGCTCTACAACCAATGGAGAAGCATCTGTACCCAGGATGGTCGAAAGCGCACTTTCCTCTTGTCGGAAGAGTGCCGTGAAATTGGGATTATCTTTGAAATGCTCTGAGAGCACAGCAATCAGACCAGAGGTGGAAATCTTGCTATCTACTTTCATTTTCACCTTGATGCTGGCCATGTTCTGGTCATCAAACAAGTTGTCCCCTCCGGAAGAAATGCCGGAGGTGGGACCGATCTCGCTGTAAATCAACTCAAGTTCATCACCTGCGATCTCACGGATGATATTTTCAAGACTGAATACAGCTCCGGTGGTACGTTCCAGCTGTGTTCCCTCTGGCATCTGCAGGTCCACATAGAATTCCCTGGTTTCGGCCCTGGGCATAAATTCACTACCTGTCTGTTGCAGCATAATCCAGCCACCTCCCATCAGGAACAGTGCAGCCAAAAGCACCCAAAGCCGGTAATTCAATATTTTATCAAGAAAGCGGCCATATCCGGTAAACTGAACGGATTCACGCTTCCTTCCGGTAAAAGGCGACTTTTTACGGTACATCCTGGAATATAGCATGGGGATAATCAAAATGGCCACTACCAGCGATGCCAGCAATGAAAAAGCCACCGTAAAAGCCTGCTCCTTAAATAATTCACCGGATGCACCACGCAAATAAACGATGGGGATAAAGACTACAATGGTGGTAAGAGTCGAGGCGATGATGGCTCCCCCAACCTGGGTCGTTCCCCGGACCGCTGCATCACTGGCATTCTCACCCTGTTCATGATGCCGGAATATATTCTCCAGTACCACAATGGCATTATCCACCAGCATTCCTGCCCCCAGTGCCAGGCCGCCAAGTGTCATAATATTTAGGGTGAGGCCGGCAAAGTACATCAAAACAAAGGTGGCAATGATGGATACGGGGATGGCAAGGGAAACAATAAAGGTTGGGCCAATTCTGCGCAAAAAAAGGAAAAGTACAAATACAGCCAGCAGGATCCCTCCGATCAGGCTGTTGCTCACCTCACCAATGGCCGATGAGATGTAGTTGCCCTGGTCCTCTACAATGGTAAAGGTAAAACCGGGGAGTGCCTGCTGCATATCGTCAAGAGCCACCTTCAGATCTTCCACGGCTTTAACCGTGTTATAACGCATCTCCTTATAGATGCTCAATCCCACACATGCCGTACCGCTCAGCAAAACAGCATTTTCCTGCTCTTTCAGGCTCCAGCTGACTTTAGCTACATCCCTCAGTAGCACAGGAACGCGTTTACCGTCCGACTCATCAGTGGGCGCATCCATCTTTACAATGATCTGCTCCAGATCCTCCACCTGCTCCAGTTCACTAATACCGCGCACAATATAGCGCCTCCCCATCTCGACGATGGATCCACCTGAAATATTCCGGTTATAACTCTCAATTTTGCTGGTAAGCGTGGAGATATCCAGATTAAAGGAATTAAGCAGGTAATCATTTGTTTCCACAAGTACCTCCAGCTCTTCTGCACCATCAACCTCTACGTCTGCAATCCCTTCCAGGCGTATCAACTCATTCTTCACATAGTTTTCAGCTGTCTGCCTTAATTCGTTCAGATCGCTGGTTTCGGCATGCTGAAATGCCACCAGCATAACAGGCCTTGAATTGGGATCATACTGGGTAATATTGATCTCCTCCAGGTCACTGTCCTGGTTATAGGTGGATAAGGCCTTGCTCAGATCCAGAAAAGCCTCGTTCATATCTTTTTCCCAGGTATATTCCACTTCCACAAGTGCAGCGCCTACCTTGGAAGTGGAAGAGACATTTACCACTCCACTTTGCCTTATGGCCAGCGACTCAACCCCGTCCACAAACTTCTCTTCCATCTCTTCCGGCGGACGTTCGCCGGCCACCAGTTCGATATAGAGCCTGGGACTGTGAAGGTTAGGAAAAAGGTCGATGCCCAGCTTGTCGAAGGAAATAAATCCCAGCAAGAGTGTGGCAATGATGATCATGCTAACCGAAACCGGGTAACTGACCGAAAATCTGGTGATGGCTTTTAACATGGTTCTGCGCTTGCTGTTTTATCTGAGTATCCTGACCCTGGACTGATCCCGCAGGGTTTCAAACCCGGAGTTAACGATACTCTCTCCTTTTAGTAGTCCCATCTTTACCTCCACACTGGTGGCATTTTGCAACCCGGTGGTGATGATCCGCTCACTGGCAACTCCCTGCTCCACTACATAAACAATCTGGTTTCGGTTCCGGCTCATGATAATATCTTTGGGGATAACAATGACCTCTTCAGCGCTATTGACCACCAGGTCTGCCTTCACAAACATACCCGGAAGCAGGATCCGCTCCCTGTTCTCGACCTCCACAACGCTTAGAAAGGTTCGAGCCTCGGCATCTATGGAAGGTGAAATCTGGGTAATGGAGCCCAGCAGGGTGTCGGTCGTAGTGGTGTAACTGGTAACATAGACTTTATAACCACGCTCTATATTCCTGAAGTACTTTTCAGGAAGATTTGCCTCCAGGTAGAGCTTATCAAAGTCGATCACTGTCACCATCTCGGTATTTGCAGGTACCCGTGTTCCGTCGGTAAAATAAGGAAGACTGGAAATCACCCCGGAAATGGGTGCAACCAATGACATTTTGGCCAGGTTGATCCGGCTGCTCTCCATATCGTACTCCGTATTGATCTTTGTGATCTCTGCATTCTTCAGATCCCTGAGGGTGACTCCCCCCTTTTCATAGAGTGCCTGTTGCTTCTCAAACTCCAGTTCGGAAATTTCCTTGTCAAGCTCTTTGGATTTAACCCTCAGGTCGTTTACATACTCCTCATCCTCCAGTTTGATAAGCATGGCCCCGGCCTTCACACGATCGCCAAGTGCATACTGTTTCCCGGTGGACGGATTGACCTGAAGCCGGTACTCCCCGGTAACCTCCGAGCTAAGGGTCACCTCTTTAGAAGGGTATACTGATCCGGTGGTGCTTACAAACTCTTCTATGGACGAGGTGCTTGCTTCGATTACTCCAACGGGTACCTCCACAGTGGTACTAACCTCCATATCGGGCTGTTTACAGGATGAGACCATCAAGACAGGTATCATCAGGGACCATAGGGAAATTCGGATTGTTTTCATGGGTTCTGGATATCTATTTGTTTTCATTATTGTATGTTGTAAGCTCTTCCGGGATGATAGGAATTTGTTTTTCGAAATCGTACAGAGACTGGATCTTCAGGTTGAGCAACTCAATTTTATAATTGATAATGGCATTGGTGAGTGACATCTTCGATTCGGATAGCTGGTTCTGGTACAATCCCAGGTCAAGGCTTGTGAGGTCACCATTGCGATATCTTTCCAGATTGATATCATAGGTCAATTCAGCATTCTCAACGGTCTTACGTTGAATTTCGATCTGATTCTCCAGGTTTTTCAGGCTCCGTACCACCGAACGGATATTCATCACTATGCTGGTTTGTTCCACCTCGTAGCTGATCCGGGAACTCTGCAAACTTGCCTCGGCTGCCTTGATCTCTGATTTACGCTCTCCCCAGTCAAAAAGCGGAATATTGAAAGTAAGACCGATGGCCGGGGTGTTCGTGTTTGTTGCAAACAGGTCTGAAAATTGCTCATTATTTCCCTGCACCCCGAAGGAAGCGGTTACTGAACCGGCAAATTCATTGGTCGATTTTGCCACGATCAGTTCAAAATTTGCATTCTCCATATCGATCTCCCTTTCCCGTAGTTCCATCCTGTTATCCAGGGCGTGCCTTATAGCCAGTTCCTGGTTCACCGGTACGGTGTCGGCCATAATCTCTGCTGCTACAAGAAGAGAGGTGTCCAGGGAAAGCCCGATAAGTACTTTAAACTGGTCCATGCTGTTGGCCAGGACTAATTCCGAATTGAATACTCCTGAACGGCTTGTGGCCAGGTTGACCTCCGCCTGGTAGAGCTCCTCCAGGGCCAGCAGGCCCCCTTCCACCTTATTTTTAATAATCTCATAACTCTCCTCGTTATTTTTCAGGTCATCCTGGGCAATCTCAAGGCTCATCTGATTGGAGTATACCGAATAAAATTCCTGGGCTACATTTCGCTCCAGGGTAAGCTGCATCAGCAGGTAGTTGATAAGGGAGGCTTCGTAATCCAGCTCAAGCCTTTCTGTCTCCATCCGAGTCCTGTTATAGGTAAAGATGGGCTGGGTGAATTGCAGATAGAGGCGATTGTTATATGTTTTTGAAAGGGGATCCGATGCAAATGCGGATTCGGTAAAACTGTAGTCATAGGAGAAGCGGTTCACCAGCATCAATTCCCCGTCGGTGGGCAGGATCCGCTGGTTAATGGCAAAAGTCCCCCCCGTAGACGCTTGTTCATTTATGTACCATTCACTGGTCTGCTGGTCGAAACGGTTGGTTTTCTCATACTCGAAGGGGTCCAGGGTGATGGAAAACTGTGATTTCAGCCTGGCCCTCTGGGCATTGAGTCGTTCCTGACTGCGTACAAGGGCGAGTTCTGTCTGCTGCATATCCGGACTGTTCTCCACGGCTATCTCCATGGATTTGTCGATGGTTAGCAGGGCCTGTGCCTTAAGACTTGTCCCACACAGGATCATGGACCCCGTCAGCAGAACAATCACCATCTCTCTGAATACCCGCTTACGTTTCATTGTCGTTTTTTTTCATTTAACCATTAACTACTATGCGCTAACCAACTTACCTTCTTACCCATTTAACAGCATCGGCAATAACCCGTCGGCCATCGGTCTCATTGGTAAGCCTGATGAAAACTGAATCGGCCGGGAAATGAAATGAACCCAGACGGTTCCATCCATCTTCAGGATTATTCAGCTCATAAACCACTTCCTCCGTCCCCTCACTGGAAGAGATGGTATAGTGGTAATCAGTCCCCTTATCGGCAAACTCTGGTCCGAATCCCCTTCCCGGGCCCTGGCCCTGAGCTCCCTGTCCGCTACCCTGCTCCCTTCGGGAGGGACGTTCATACATGGCCGATACCGGGATATAGACGTAAAGATCATAGAATCCTTTATCGGGCAATACAGTACTCCAGCTGACATAGTTGCTCCCGTCCCCCCGCCGGATGACCATGGCCGATCGTACCGTCTCCCCGTAATAGGCAGCGTGTGCAACCGGGGTCCAGCGTGAAGGCCACCACCACTCGTTCAGGCTCTGGTAGAGTAAACCGTCGTCCTTCTCCTTCCTGGAATCCACATACTGCTTCAATTTGCTCTCACGGGAAATGGAAAAATGAGTAAATCCTTCATCTTCATTGTCCACCACATACTCACCCTCATAGGTGAAACTGACCTGCTGGTCGGTGCTCCTTTCATACTCTTCCAGGTCGCTTGTTGTTACTTCTGTGGCTGAGCGGAGAAAGTTGTTGTAGCTGGAAGGAATATTTCCAGATATCAGTGTATTAACCGTCATCATCATGGGCCGGTCATACAACACCACCTGTACCTCACTGGTTTCTCCTGCCTCTACTTCATAGAGGCGTTTTTCTTCGGTCATTCCACCACCACCTCCAAAACCACCCTGTCCCATAATACGAAAGTTGAAATCGACCAGTCCCCTGGCATTACCAACATTACTGATACTGAATTTTACAAGATAGACATCTCCTATATCGTCCCGGGTTTGCAGGTATTCTGGTTCCGAAATAAGAAAGGTGGGCATCTCCCCTCCTGCATTGATCACCTCCAGGTAGGGTGCAATTTCCACTCCGAACTCTTTGTAAAAGTCACGGGAAAACTGTTCAAAGGTGATTTCTGAGAAAGCATGATCCTCCAGGTAGTAATAAAAGAAATAGTCAAAATCACCCATCCCTACCCTGTTTTTCAGTGCGGAGATAATGAAACTGCCGGTCTGGTTGATCAGTGACGCCGTTAGTTCGGTGTCCCACCTGGCAAATAGTTCGATCATGCTCTTCCTGCTCAGCAGAAGATTGGCGCGCTCCTTATCGGTAATTCCGCCTGTGAATCCTTCTCTCGGAGAGACATCAAAGCCCTCCTTCAGGTAAATTTCCAGCATGGAGTTAAATACCGGGTAATCCCAGGAGCTGATTCCGTTGACATAACTGTAGTAAAGCGGGAATACGCAGTAAGGATTTTTGTTGTATTCTATATCGCCCTGGAAGTTTATCAGTTCTTCGCCTCTGTCACTTCCGCCCATACCTCTACCTCCAGTCCTGGGTTCGGTCCTGAAAAAAGTGTTCTGCAGGAGTCGTTTGAACATATCGGTTTCGATCTCCCGGGGACTTCTGGTATTCTCATCTCTACGATCACGATTCTCCGCCACCTTCTTAAACCGATGAAAATCAAGGGTACTGATCCCAGCCCCCTTTTCGGGCAGGAGGATCATTTCCGGGAGAATGTTTTCAACTGTTTGTATATAGGGGCGTTCATAGGCATGAAACTGTATGGGTACCTCCACCAGATTGATTCGCTTGAAGGAGTAATAGAGGTCCAGTTCATCCAGCTCATAGTCATCCTTAGCCTCTCTGACCAGCGCCTTGATTGTGTCCTGTATATGTGTGAGGTGGGCCGAAAAATAGTCATGATCCGGGTTTATGTAAAGATTATACTCTACCCCGTCGATCTCCATGCTTCTCCTCTCCAGTGGAGCCAGGATTAATGGAAAGGCATTCAGATCATATTCTGGATCAAAGTGGATCCCTTCATCATCAACGCTCATTTTGCCCGGCGCAACAGCAGTAAGAGCTGAATCGCTCTTTACAGTCAGACTGAAACGGGTAAAATCAGGTTCCCTTAATTGGAATGTTTTCAGGTTGAAACCCACTCCTGCCACTGGATACCAATTTAATTCAGGAGTTAGCAGAATATAGTTTGGATGGATGATCCCTGGTTTTTTATCAATGGGTGCCACAATGATTCGTTTGGAGGCATTCATTTGCTCACGGGGTATATCCAGGTAAGCCACTGATTCATCGGGTACACCCCTGTAATATATATTAAAGCTGGTCCTTCTTCCTGCTTCCAGAGCTTTGCTTGGAATCAGCATAAGAAGCTGTTTCTGTCTGGTATATTCCAGCGCCTTGCCTCTGCTTGTAATGCTATCGATAACAAAGCCCGGATTCAGGGAAAAGAGCAAGGTATCGAGCCTTTGATTATTTTGATTCTGAACCCGCATCCCGGCATGAACTTGCAATGATTTACCATGCTGCTCTACTTGCAGGTTATTGGACAACACATCAGTCAGGTGTTTGCCCACGTATGCATTATTTAATTCCAGGAATGCTTCCCTGTCCCTGGCCTGTTGGTTGTAGCTGTTGAGATAGAGTGATCCAACAAATAGTCCTGCTGCAATAAATCCTATGAAGCCAAGGAGGTTGATACCGTTCCATCGTCCGGTTTGTGGAAGCCGGTTCAGAAAGCGGATGGTGGCGAAGATAAAGCCGGTACCCAGCAGAAGGTAAGCAAGCCGGTGTAGCAGTATCAGCCGCGGATTGGCAAATCCAATAAAGTCAGAGTAAACCATGGGCAGGTTGAAAGCCATATAATCAAGCGTCCCGTAAAGCTTATCCTGAAAGTAGAAAAGGGTAAGACCAATGTAACCCAGAAGTACCAGGAAGGTGACTGCCTGGCTCCGAAAAAGGATCATCATAAAAAATGCGAGTCCCAGAATAAAGATAAGGGTGGGGATTGTTATAAGGAGCGGGTAATAGAGATAGGCCAACCACTCTACAGGTACATCCTTCCGAATCAGGTTAAATATCAAGGTCATGGCCAGCGTAAGCAGGACGAGTCCTACAAAAAGTGCCAGGATGCCCAGTGTTTTCCCTACCACATACTCGCCATTGGTAATGGGCCGCGCGTAGATCACTTCGGTGGTATCCAGTTTCTTATCCCTTTTGAGAAAATCGGAAGCCAGAAATACCGCAATGATGGCTTGTGCTACGTTGATAAAAAGCACATTGATATAGGGAAGGTTGGCTGCAATGGCCCTGAAGGTCCATTGCACATCATCATGTCCCCCGAAAAGACCCATATTTGTTCCAAAGAGAATCAAAAGGGCCATGATTGCAAATATCCTGAAGAACCAGCTTCTGAAGAGTGTTTTACTCTCATAGGTGGCCACATTCCATATGTTAATCAGGTTCATTTCAGGTTCCAGTGTTCAAGTTTGTTGTCCATATAGTGGACATAAGCATGTTCCAGGTTGGGATCGACTTTGACAGCATGGAGCTCAGCTGGTTTTTCTCCAACAAACTGTACTTCCCATCCTCCGCCTGAGGGAATGGTTGAGATGATCGGCAGCTCACTCTTCAGTTTTTCATACTCCTCCTGGCTGATTTCAGCCCTCCAGACAAAGCCTTTCGCCTCGTCTACCAGGTGGTCAGGGGTTCCATGATATATAAGGGATCCTTCATTCAACAGTGCCATCTGGTTGCAGGTACTGGAGATGTCCCCCACAATATGGGTTGAAAGTATGATGATGGTTTCGGAACGGCCCAGGTCCGAGAGCAGGTTCCTGAAACGGATCCGTTCCTCAGGGTCAAGACCGGTGGTAGGTTCATCCACGATAATGATTGAGGGGCTGGCAATCAGTGCCTGTGCAATCCCCAATCGCCGTTTCATTCCACCCGATAATTTATTTGCCATGCGGTTTCTGAACTCATAGAGCCCTACGCTCTCAAGCATCTCATCCACTCGATCAAGCCGCTCCCTTCTTGAGTTCATGCCGGCCAGCCGGGCAGCATAATCAAGAAATTCCCAGGAACGTAATTTGGCGAAGAACCTGAAATCCTGGGGGAGATAACCTACCATTTTCCGGATCTCCTTGCGGTAGGAGCTGATATCTTTTCCATCCACAAACACCTGGCCTGAAGTGGGTTTCATCAGGGTAACCAGAATCCGCATAAGCGTTGATTTACCTGCACCATTCGGACCCAGAAGGCCAAACATCCCTTCATTTATGGTCATATTCACATCATCCAGGGCTTTGAATCCACCCGAATAAGTTTTGGTCAGGTTTTTTATCTCTATCTTCAAAATATAGTGCTGTTCGCGGATGTGGTATTTTCGGGATTTTGACTATTTGGACGCAGCAAGGTTTAATAGTGTTACATGAAATAAATATACATTGAAATTAAACCTTTTTATACCAGATCGATCATAGATTCAGTTATACCTTTATTAAAAATAAGAAAATGAAAAGAGCAATTAATTTCAAAATGATGGGCCTTGCACTCCTGATTTCTCTTTTTGGAATGAATATTTTGGCTCAGGGAGGACCGGGTCGGGGTTTCCAGATGACCGAGGAGGATATCAAGGAGAATGTGGATAACACGGCAAAAACTCTGAAGCTGGATGACGAACAGCACAAGAAGGCGCTGGCTGTGGAGATGGATTTTTACAATAAGATGCAGATCGAGCGCCAAAAAATGATGAATGCAGGGGGGCCTCCCACCGATAGAGAGGCCATGAGGGAGAAGATGATGAAAATGCGTGATGATCGCAATGCGCAATATGAAGATATCCTTAGCCCTGAACAGTATAAGCAATTCATCGATATTCAGGAGCAACGCATGCGAGAGATGCGCGAACAGCGTCAGCAATCCAATCCGAATGGGGAGGGAAGTGACGAAGAGCGGCCTGAAAGGGGACGCGGACGAGGTTAAGATCTTCAGGCGCCATAAAGGCAAAAGAATTCTGAACAATTCTGTGTTTTACAGGTTAACTGTAGGATACAGAATTTTTTTAACCTCAATAATAGAATTATGTCAGTCAGAACTGCAAAATCACAATGGAATGGAACCCTGAAAGATGGAAAGGGCACCATGAATTTCAGCAATTACAGTGGACCCTTTACCTTCAAATCCCGTTTTGAAGAAGGCACAGGTACCAATCCCGAAGAACTTGTGGGAGCAGCCCATTCCGGTTGTTACTCCATGTTTTTAGCTGCCCTTATCAGTGGCGAAGGACTAACTCCCGAAAGTGTAGAAACCACAGCAAAAGTACACCTGGGAAGTGACGAGACCGGACCAGTGATTACGACCATCGAACTGGATTGCCAGGTGAAATGTGAAGGTCTATCTCAGGAGAAGTTTGAAGAACTCTCTGTGGCAGCCAAGCAGAAATGTCCCATCTCCAGGCTGGTAGCTGCCGCTGATATAAAACTTACGGCTGTTCTCGTTTAAATGGTATGGTATTATTGGGGTCTCCATCCATGATCCATTTGCGGACCTTGGGCGGAGCGTAGCTTTGCATGCGATCTACCAGTTTTTCAATGCTTTCACTGACCAGTATCATGTCACGGTTAAGATCTTTTAGAAAACCTTCGTCCACCATCCGGTCGACAGCAGAAAGAATTTCCCTATAAAACCCATTGGTATTAAGGATTCCAACGGGTTTATCGTGTAATCCAAGCTGGCCCCAGGTTAGCATCTCAAAGAGCTCGTCCATGGTCCCAAATCCCCCAGGCAGGGCAATAGCTCCATCACACATTTGCTCGATCAGGGCCTTCCGCTCATGCATGCTGCCCACCGTGATTAATTCTGTTAAGCCACTGTGCGCAACCTCTTTCACATGGAGAAAGCCAGGAATAACACCGGTGACTTCTCCCCCTGCTTCAAGTGCAGCATCGGCAAGGATTCCCATCATTCCTACTTTGCCTCCTCCAAAAATCACATGAATATTGTTCTGAGCCAGATACCTTCCCAGCTGTGCAGCTTGTGATCTGTAAATTTCATTTGGTCCCGCACTGGAACCACAGTAGATTGCAATTTTTTTCATTCCCCAAAGATAATATCCCCTGGAAACAAAAAAAGCCGGAAATCCCTGGTATCAGTAAAATGCTATGCTACGAAAAACAGAAACCAGTCCCAGTGTTGACTTTTGAGACAGCCTCTTGAAAATACCCTAATTTGTGATTTACATGATCGGAGTCGGATGGTTCTTCAGCACCGCTGTAAACTGTTCGAAATCCTTTTGGTCGAGCTCATGATCTTTAAGCTCTCCTCTTAGAAACTTATCATAACCCACAAGGTCCATTAATCCATGTCCGCTGAAATTGAAAAGAATCACCTTTTCTTTCCCCTCCTCTTTTGCCAGTTTTGCCTGCCTGATAGCTGAAGCGATGGCATGGTTAGTCTCAGGTGCTGGAATAATCCCTTCTGTACGAGAGAAAAGGATTCCTGCTTCATAGCACTCAAGCTGGTGGATAGCCTCTGGTGTGGCCAGCCCCTCTTTTACTGCATGACTAACCAGGGGTGACATACCATGGTAACGCAGTCCGCCTGCATGGATTGGAGGGGGAATAAATCCATGACCCAGTGAATTCATCGCCAGTAGCGGAGTCATCTTAGCTATATCACCATGGTCATAGGCAAAAGGTGCCTTGGTCAGAGTGGGACAACTTGCAGGTTCCACAGGGATAATCTCTATTTCAGCCCCATTTATCTTCTCCTGCATAAAGGGGAAGGCAATTCCTGCAAAGTTACTGCCTCCACCGGCGCAGCCGATTACTACATCAGGTAGCTTTTCCCCTGCCTTTTCCAGTTGCTTCTTAGCTTCCAGGCCAATGATAGTCTGGTGAAGCATCACATGGTTTAACACACTTCCCAGGGAATATCGGGTCTGACCTGTTTCATCGGTAACTGCAGCTTCAACAGCTTCACTGATGGCAATTCCCAGACTGCCAGGTGTGTCGGGGTGTTCAGCAAGCACATCCCTTCCTGCCTGTGTTTCCTGGCTTGGGCTGGCAATACAGGATCCCCCCCAGGTCTCCATCATCATTTTCCTGAATGGCTTTTGGTCAAAACTTACCCGGACCATAAATACCTTGCACTCCATTCCCAGAAGAGATGTAGCAAAGGAAAGGGCACTCCCCCATTGTCCGGCTCCGGTTTCTGTGGTCAGCTTATTTATTCCAAACTCCTTGTTATAATAGGCCTGGGCTACAGCAGTGTTAGGTTTGTGGCTTCCGGCCGGAGAAACACTCTCATTTTTGTAATAAATACGTGCAGGAGTACCCAGAGCTTCTTCCAGGGCATAGGCACGAACCAGCGGAGCCGGGCGCCAGATGTTAAGCATTTCCATTACTTTTTCAGGGATATCGATCCATCTCTGTGAACTAACCTCCTGCTCAATCAGGTTCATGGGAAATACCGGCGCCAGCATTTCCGGGCCTATGGGATTTCCGTCCGGTCCCAAAGGTGGATTCATGGTTCCGGGAAGATCAGCTGCAATGTTATACCATTGCTTCGGCATCTCTTTTTCACTCAGGAAAATCTTCTTGCTCTTAGTCATAATTGATTTTTTAGGGAATTAATAATTTAAGTTTGGCCAAAAAAAACGGGGCTGTTATCTCTAACATGCCCCGCGTATTCTGTTTTATGATCTGTTATCTTTACAGTCCAACCATTGCCCACGAAGCATCTTCCGGATTCCACCAGAGCCATCGCCAACTAATATGATTGTACACTAAGTTCATTTTTTCTTTGTGGTGGGAAAATTAGACATAATTTTCAGAAATGCAAACTTCCCAATTCCTATTTAAATTCAATTTAATATACCGGCTTCTTCCAGGCTTCGGGAGGTGCATATTTGCTGGCAGAGGCCCATTTGATTCCACGTTGCATAATTTCCAGGGCTTCCGGAACCTTGAAATCTTTCATCACATGCCCCAGCGATGAATAGAATATCCGACCTGTGCCATACATCTTCTTCCATACCACCGGCATGGTGCAGCCCCCGATCCAATCAGCATGCTCATCACTGAAAGTGGTGGTGGCAAGAACCTTCATATTGGGATCCACGTGAAGGTAATACTGTTCACTATGCATATCGAAGTCTGAGAGTCCGCTTGTTACCGGGTCCTCCTGGTCTGTCAGCCGAACACTGTAGTCGATCACCCCTCCCGGATGTGCAACCCACTGTCCCCCTGTCATAAATTGATATTCGGTATTATTTCTGAACGAATCACATAGTCCGCCATGCCAGCCTGCCAGGCCACATCCTTCCTTCACTGCTTTCAGCAGTCCCTTTTCCTGATCTCCTGTGATTTCAGCCATTGTGAATGTCTGTATTACAAGATCTATTCCGCTCATGTACTTCGCATCGGCATAGGGCTCCAGGTTGTTATGTGCGTCCACCTCGGCACCCTCATTCTCCAACCAGGGTTTGAAGAGATCCAGAGACTGATCAGGCTCATGACCTTTCCATCCACCATAGGTAAATAATATTTTTCGCCCCGCCAGGGAGGGAAGCTCTCTTATAACGGGCAATTCAAGTGTTTCACTGGGAGCACTGGCCCGCAGTCCCAGGGATGAACCCAGGGCAAGAGCTCCGGTGCTGGAAAGGAAACGTCGACGGTTTAGTTTCATGGAATGTAATTTGAGTTGATTATAAAAATAGCTTTAAAAATATTAGATACAAAAAAACCCCTCGCTGATGCGAAGGGTTTAGATTAATACGAGATGATATGTTTAACTAGATAAGTTTGACATTCACTGCATTTAATCCTTTTCGTCCTTCAGTAAGTTCGAATGTTACATTGTCATCTTCCTTGATCTTATCGATCAGGCCAGATACGTGGACAAAATACTCTTCGTCGGATTCGACGTCTTTGATAAATCCGTAGCCCTTGGATTCATTAAAGAATTTTACTTTACCTTCTTTCATTCTAATAAATTGATAATTAATAACAGTGCAAAAGTAATATAAAATAAAACCAAATGCACAAAGAGTTTCAAGATTTCTATACCTACCTGGGTATCATATAGAAATACACAGCAAAAAAATGTGAGATTGTTCCTGCCAGGACCAGGATATGCCACACCAGATGGTGATAGGGGAATTTGATAAACTTAAAGAACAGAATTCCAATTGAATAGCAAACTCCACCTATGAGAATCCATAGCCTGCCCATGAGGGGAATATTATCCAATGCCGGTATGGCAATTAGAAACAGCCAACCCATCACTGCATATGATACCACATAGAAGGTGCTGACTCCTGTATTATAATCTCCAGGTTTTATCAAAATCATAAATGTTCCTAACAGGGCCAGGCCCCATTCAATACCGAAAATGACCCATCCCAGGGGACCATTGAGGGGGATAAGCGCAATAGGAGTATAAGTTCCTGCAATCAGAAAATAGATTGCGATGCGATCAAAATTGAAGAATCTATCCTTGGTTCTTCCCATGGGAAGAATATGTGTCATTGTGGATGAGAAATAGAGTACAATCATGGAAGCTCCAAAAACAGATGTACTCACCACATGCCATGCATTGCCATTAGCAACTGCCAAGCGGACCATCAGCACAAGGCCGGCCACTGCGAGCAGGGCTCCTATGAAATGAGAGATCGCATTTGCAAGCTCTTCACCACGAGAAAATTTTATATTTTCTTCCATTAAAAAATGTTTTCCCAAAAGTATATAAGCCCCGGCAAAGAGGCAGATTCAGCAGTCCCCTTATGACTGTTTTCATCCCAAATTAAGTATATTTGTCTACAACCTGACCTGAATAAGCCAATTAAGCCGTGAATCGAATCCTGATATTAATATGTTTTGTTTGCTGGCCCTTCAGTCATTTTTATGCTCAGGAATCAAGGGTAGATAGTTTGCTGAATAAGGTGGTGATCGAAAGCGATCATGAATTGGCCAACACATACTATGAACTCTCACTTTCACTTCAGGAAACAAATCCGGATAGTGCCCTGTATTTTGCAAACCGTGCAGAACTAATACTTCAGAGAAATGATCCAGAATCGCTCCTTCCATTTTTGTATAAGAGTAAGGGAAAGATCTATAAGAATAAGCTGCTTACAGAACGTAGCCTGTTGTATTACAGAAAGGCCTATGATGAGTTTATCAAGCTGGAAAATTATACTGAGATAGGCGATTGTTCCCTGCTTATGGGTAATCTTTACTATGATATGGCCAATTATAGTGAAGCTTACTTTTTTTATATGCAGAGCCTGAATGCTTTTGAAAGAGAGGAAAATCAATTGGGCATAGCCAGAATGGAAAATAACCTGGGTATTGTATCCCATGATATGGGAAGACTCTCTGACGCAGAAAAACACTATCTGAAAGCATATAAAATATACAGGGAGAACGGACTGTCCACCGAGGAGTGCGGTGCCCTGGGAAACATCGGGTCGATTCTTTATGACAGAGAGATGTACGATTCGGCCCTTACCTACTTCCTGCAGGTGATTGATAAGCTTAATCCTGATTCCATTGGTTCATCACAGCAGCATTACATTTTATCGGGTGTATATAACAATACAGCACTTGCTTACAGCGAACTGGGCAAAGACAGACTGGCAATGGAGTATTACAGAAAGGGTCTGGGTCTGGCGCTCAGGGTCGACGATCAGTTTACTGTTGGATCGGTATATATGAATCTCGGATCGTTTTTTGGTGAGATGAATAATCAGGATTCTGCACTGTATTACCTGCACAGGGCTCTGCGACTAGCCCAGCAGCGTGGATATTCTTCACTGGAACTGAATGTTTATGAAGAGCTTGCCAAGCTTCATGCGAAGCCCGGATCCTATGCTTCGGCCTATAACTGGATGGTACGATATGATACACTCTATAAGAAGATATTCAATGAAGAGCAGTCGAAGGAGATCATGCAGCTCAGGAGCAGGTATGAACAGGAGATCAGTGAAAAAGAGATCCTGCAGCTGCAATCGGAGTCACAGCTCCAGAAGATGCTTAATAAGCTGTTCATTATTTTCATCGTGATCATTGTGGCTCTGGCGGTCATTATTGCTGTTAACCTCCGTTCAAAGAAGTATACCAATCAGATGCTGGCCGAGCGTAATCTGCAGATATCAAATGCCATTCAAAAGCTCAGCGAATCGGAAAATGAGCTTCAAAAACTGAACAAATCCAAAGACAGAATCTTCTCAGTGGTAGCACATGATTTAAGAAACCCTGTGGCCGCAGTAACAGGATTCTCAGAATTGCTCTACGACAATTTTGAACAGTTTCCTGTGGAAACTCAGAAAGAATATCTGTTGCAGATTTTACAAGGAACTCAAAGATTACAAAACCTGCTTGAAAACCTGCTGATCTGGGCAAGATCCCAGATGAAAGCTGTTAAATACGAACCAGAGACCATTAAGGTGAAGAGCCTGCTGGCTGATTGTGTCAAGGAAATGAAGGCCAACCTGGACCATAAGAAGGTAGATTGCCTTCTGAAGATCGAAAGCACCTGTGTAGTTTATGCTGACAAGGCCATGGTCTATACCATATTCCGAAACCTGATAATTAATGCCATAAAGTTCAGTTTCCCCGGTGGCAAGATCAGGCTCTCATCGGAAATCACAGATAATGGATGCAATATCAGGGTTTCGGACGAGGGGATAGGAATTCAGCCTGAAATTCAGGAAAAACTATTTACATCCAGTGAGGTGATCTCCACACCGGGAACAACCGGAGAATCAGGATCGGGACTCGGACTTGTAATATGCAAGGAATTCCTGGAAAGGAACCAGGGACAGATCACAGTTGAGAGTGAACCGGGAAATGGCTCCACTTTCATCGTCACACTTCCCTCTTCGCCGTCAGATTCGTCTACTTCAGATTCTCCTTGAAAATTTTTTCAAACTTCTCCAGCTTGGGAGTGATAACCACCCGGCAATATCCCTGGTTCGGATTGTTTTCAAAATACTCCTGGTGGTAGGCTTCGGCGCTGTAAAATTGTTTGAAGGGTTCTACGGCAGTTACAATGGGATCTTTCCATATCCCTTCAGAATCCAGTTCTTTTATGATTTGTTGAGTCAGCGAACGCTGTTGCTCATTATGGTACAATACAATGGACCGATATTGGGTACCTACATCAGCTCCCTGTCTGTTCAGTGTGGTTGGATCATGGGTTTTAAAAAAGATTTCCAGTAGCTCAGTGAATGTGACTACAGCCGGATCAAAAGTAATCTGAACCACCTCTGCATGCCCGGTGGTACCGGATGTAACCATTTTGTAATCGGGATTACTTACAGTTCCTCCTGAATACCCCGACTCTACAGTTTGAACTCCTTTTACTCGCTCAAAGATAGCTTCAGTACACCAGAAACAACCACCTCCGAATGTTGCAGTTTCATACTTTTCTTTCATATCAATGTTTCCTAACAGGCTTAAAGATAATAACTGACTAGTCAAAATAAGAATAGTGAATCGCTTCATGTTAAAAATGTATCTGTCCTATATTAACCCATAGAAGCACTTTTTGTTTGAAAGTGGATTTCATCGCAATTTCGTTGTAACTTTAACTCATGCAGGAAGCTTTATTCTACAAGCAACTTGAAAACCAGGAAGTGCAGTGTCTGCTCTGCCCGCACCTATGTAAACGCGAACCTGACCATTACGGAAAGTGTCTTACCCGGATTAACAAGGATGGGAAATTATTTACTGAGAGTTACGGCATTCTATCAGCTATTTCTTCAGATCCCATTGAGAAGAAACCACTTTATCATTTTCTTCCGGGTCGAAGCATTCTGTCAATTGGAAGTTTCGGATGTAATCTGACCTGCGACTTTTGTCAGAATTGTGAGATCACCCAGATTGACCACAAAATATTTTCACGTCACTCCTCCAGGGATCCTGAAGATATTGTTAGCAAGGCAAAGCTGCACCAGAATAATATCGGCCTGGCCTACACCTACAATGAACCAACGGTCTATTATGAATACATGATCAGATGTGCAGCGCTGATCAAGGAGCATAATCTAAGCAATGTAATGGTTACCAATGGATACATCAATCCTGAGCCCCTGGAGGATCTTTTCCCCTTTATGGATGCCTTTAACGTGGATTTGAAGTCCTTCAGGAACCTGTTCTACAAAAAACGTTCCGGAGCCAGCCTGCATCCGGTTCTTGAAACCATCCACCGGATTGCCAGATCGGACAGGCATCTGGAGCTGACCTTCCTGATTATTCCGGACCATAATGATGATGATAAAGAGTGGAAAGATATGCTTGACTGGATATCAGACCATTGTGGCAAAAATACTATTCTGCATGTAAGCAGGTATTATCCATATTATAAAATGGATAAACCCCCTACTCCGCTCACGACAATCAGAAGGTTCATTGAGATGGCCAGAGAACGGATAAACTATGTTTATCCTGGCAATACGCCACAGCTTGACAATCACTCTTATTGTCCTGAGTGCGGAAACCTGTTGATCGAAAGGTTCCTGTATGACGCTACAGTGCAGGGTATCACCCCGGAGGGACTCTGTAGCAAATGTAAGCATGAAATAGTTGGAGTATTTAATAAAGTTATATTATGAGAACACGAAGTGCAGCGGTTGAGGGACGTTTCTATCCATCCACAAAAAGCAGGATTTTTGATCAGATTATGGATATTGAGCAATCCGGCAGGTATCCTGAACCAGAGCTCTCGCCTAATCTGATATTTGGCGCTGTGTTGCCACACGCCGGACATCTTTATTCAGGTTATCAGACTATCCCGTTTTTTCAATTACTCAGAAGACACAGACTTTTTCCTGACACCTTTGTCATCGTTCATCCAAATCACTCTGGCTATGGAGCTCCTCTGGCTATTGATGATACGGAAATTTGGAGCAACTCCATAGGAGAGGTTCCGGTGGACGTTGAACTGGCCAAGGCTATGAAGCTGCCATTTGATAAAAGAGCACATGCCAGTGAACACTCGGCAGAGGTCATCATCCCATTTATTCAATACTTCCTTGCTGATCATTTATTTTCCATTGTGCCTGTATGTATGATGGAGCAGACACATAAGAATGCCTCTCTTATTGCAGAAAGAATTGTCCGCGCAGCAGCTAAAACAGGAAGAAAGCTTATGGTAATTGCTTCCTGCGACTTTTCACATTTCCTCCCTCCTGCTGAAGGCATGGAACTGGACCAGCTGATCCTGGATCAAATTTTACAGCGAAATACTCCGGGTGTTGAACGTGCTGTTACTGAGAACCGGGTATCGGTATGTGGGTATGGACCCGTTATGACTCTGATGGAATATGCGCGTACCCGGAATCCTGATTACCAGATTGAGGTCCTGGCACGGGGGCATTCAGGCGAGGTTTCACCTTCCCCTGAAGTGGTGGATTACATTTCACTCATTGCTTACAAATGATATTTTCCGGACAAGAGAAAAAGATCTTGCTATCACTGGCAGGGAGAGCCATTTCTGAGAGAATTAATCTCAATAGCAATACATTTTTCACAAGGCCTGATCTGTCAGAAAATCTGCAGAGTGGATGCGGTGCATTTGTTTCTGTTTATATTGATGGGAAATTAAGAGGCTGTATTGGCACTTTTTCGGAAGAAGAGCCTCTTTATAAGAATGTTGAAAAAATGGCTGTTTCAGCCGCAACCCAGGATTCAAGATTCACGGCTATTCTTCCGAATGAACTTGACAGGCTCGAGCTGGAGATTAGTGTCCTGACCCCACGACAAAAAATATACGAGCCTTCTGAAATTATAATTGGTAAGCATGGCATCTACATCAGGCAAGGTTCAAACCGGGGCACATTGCTGCCGCAGGTAGCTGTAACACAAAACTGGACTGTCAGAGAATTTCTTTCTAACTGTTCAAAATATAAAGCTGGTATTGGTTGGGATGGCTGGAAAACTGCAGATATTTATACCTACGAAGCCATTGTTTTCAAATCAGAAAGCCTTCCTTCTAAGTGTTAATAATCTTTAAAAAAGAGCTGTTCCAGATCAAATAGTTGTAATTACGAAAAACTTCGTATATATTTGTTACGAAACATTTCGTATAACAATATGAAGCCTACAGAAAGTGAATTGGAAATTCTGCAACTACTCTGGGAATATGGCCCCCTCACTGTAAGAGACTTAAATGACAAGCTGAATAAACAGCGCCGAGTTGGTTATACCACATCGCTGAAAATGATGCAGATCATGACAGAAAAAGGAATGCTCACCCGTGATACTGCACTACGTTCTCATGTCTATTCCCCTGCCCTGCTGCCCGAAGATGTGCAGTCGAATATACTGGATCATGTTTTAAAAACCGTCTTTATGGGTGACAGGTCAAAGCTAGTTCTTCAGGCACTAGGAAACCAGAATATTACCCGTGAGGAATTAAGCAAGCTTAAAGCTCTGATTCAAAAAATGGAGGAGAAATAACATGGGACTATTTGAGTCGAGCGCCACGTGGATCATTGCCATAGGAAAAACTACAATCCACAGTATCTGGATTGGTTTGCTGATTCTTGCCCTGCTCAGGATGGCACTGGCCCATATACCAGGCAGATTCTCCGCCTTCAGGTACAGGATCTCAGTTTCCGCACTTCTTCTCCTTTTTATTTCAGTCCTTACTACATTCCTTTTAATTTATGAACCCTTTTCACCCATCCAGGAGCCACAGGGCTATCAGGGGAGTTCCCAGGGTGAACTAATGTTTGGACACAGCCTGGTTTTCAGACTATTCGGGTATATCTATTTTACGGGAGTGCTGTTCATGATGTTCCGATCATGGGTTTCATTTGCTTATGTGAGGGGACTTCGGAAAAGTGGTACACAGCCTGCATATGAATGGCAGGTCAGATTTAAGCAGATCAGCAAATCTTTGGGAATAAAGCGTTCCGTGGATTTTCTGGAATCGACCCGTGTGAAAGCCCCCCTGTTAATTGGCTATCTGAAGCCGGCGATTATTATACCAGCCGGAATGGTCACCAATCTTCCTCTTAACCAGATCGAAACCATTCTGCTACATGAACTTTATCATTTGAAAAGAAGGGATTACCTGGTCAATATCATGCAACTTTTTATTGAAGGGATCCTCTTTTATCATCCGGTGGTATGGATTATTTCGGGATTCATACGCAGCGAACGGGAGCATTGTTGTGATGACTGTGTCCTGAGTGAATGCGACAACCCGATAAATTATGCGAAAGCCCTGATTCATCTGGCGGAGCAACAACCTTATACCAGACTGGCACCGGGAGCAGTCGGCTCAGGGAAAAACCAATTTGAATCCCGGATTAAACGAATTTTAAATTACGATACCATGAGAACGAATATGCGAGACAAAATCCTTTCACTAACTCTACTGGCAGGAAGTCTTATAATTTTGCTAGCACTTAGTGGATTCAGTGCCGGACCCTCATTTGTCCGAATGCCTATGATGAACAGTGAACTAAGTCCAGAATGGACAGCTACCATTGAAATGGTGCAGGAAGATACCATTCCTCAAAAGAAGCAGCAGGCAGAATTAGAAGAAGTCGCAGAGCCTGATGAGCTTGAAGACTATGAATGGGAGGCCATGGAGATAGAGATCGAAGATGCCTATCATGAGGCTCTTGAAGCAATTGAAGAGATCGATTGGGAGGAAATGAAAGAGGAGATTGAAGACGCCCACCTGGAAGCTCTGGAGGAAATTAAGGAGATTGACTGGGAGGAGATCAGGATGGAAATGGAACTAAGTCTCTCTGAAATGAAGATTGATATGGAGGAGATGAAAATCGAGATCCAGAATTCATTAAATGAGATTGATTGGGATGCGATCCGTGAAGATATCAGAATAGATCTGGAAAATTCAAAAGTTTTCCTTGATTCAATAAAGATTGAAATGGATCTGTAAAGATTTGGATTTTAATAAATATCCTCTATATTTGCTTGCACAGAACTGTTACAGACTAACATTAAATAGTCACTAACCCTAAAACTGAATCTGTAAATGAGGATCCCGGCTCCGGAAAGAGCCGGGATTTTCTTTTTTAGCCCAACCCCTTTAATTTCAATTAGTTAAACTACTTGTTTCATGGGCGTAAATCTTACACTTACTGCTTTTGGCATTGATTTTGAACTTAAGCTAACAAAGATGTAAAACATTAAAACCGGGAAATCATGAAAACCAAACGATACACAACCGCAATGCTGATCGCACTGGTTTTTGCTACAACCAGCATACAGGCACAATCAGCCCGACGTCCAGTTAGCCAGGAGAGTAAGGAGCGGGCAAGAACCACAACTACTATAAAAAGAGAAAGTACTCCTACTAAGGCCAAAAGTACTCAGGCAAGGACTAGCCAGCCCGCCAGGAAGGTACAGACCCAGCAGGTTCGCAGTCAGAATGATAAAACAAACCATACTCAGCAGGTCCGTAATCAAAATGTAAGTAACAATAATGGGCGGCAGTATGTACGAAACCAAAATGCAAATAATAACAGGCCTGTAAGCATGAGTACTTCCAAAAACCCACGCAGTACCTATTCCAAGCCAAATAACAAGATTACAACAGGGAAACACTACAATGCACCTGTTAAATCAAAGAACTATTATAAGGGCAGGAACTATTACGGTGGAAATCACTATCACTATGCATATCCTACCAGGAATGTGAAGTTTCACTATCATCATAACACATACGTAAACAACTATCATGTGCTTTACTACCCCACTTATGGAAACATTTACTGGAACAGGAATATGTACCGCAACTATAGCAGGTGGTACCCTGAGTTCCACTGGAGGTACAACTACGGTTACAGGATCAATAGCATCTCCGTATTCGATGCCAAATACAACCTGGGTGAAGTGGCCATGGTATATGGAAGAGTTTATGCTACCTGGTACAATAAGGAGACCGATGATTACCTGCTCTTTTTTGGAGGTGACTTCCCCTACCAGCAGTTCACAGTGGTTGTTCCGGGACATGTGGCACGCAAATTCAACTGGAGACCTGAAAGGTACTTCCTGGGCGAGCACATTACCATAACCGGGTTGATCACCACCTTCGACGGATCCCCTGAGATAGTGGTTAAGAACAGGAGTCAGCTGGCACTCTACTAATTATCAAATAAATAACAGCATTGGAGGGTGTCTCAGAAAGGCACCCTCTTTTTTTACCTACTCAGCAATGGCATAAGTACGCAGGATGGAGTAAGCAGCAAATATACCATTTGCCCCATTGTTTAAATTACTTACTATATTGGCCGACGGACCTGAGAACAAGGGATTGTATCCCACGATTTCCAGCTGGGCACCGCTTACAAAATTGTAGTAAGCCTCGTCAATGCAGTTAAGTTCCAGGGTGACAGTATCGCCCGGATAAACTGCTTGCTCAGTTTCATCATCACTCAAGAATCCAACAGGAAGTCCTGGAAAATAACCATCATCAAAGATGTCATCGGATAAAATAGAATATTCTTCAAGTGTTTTGCTTATCAGAATCCCGTTTTTTATCAACTTGAATCCAAACCAGTCTCGCTGATCTGGTGGATGAAATGCATACATAAAGACCGCATAACCCGAAGCTACAGCAGTGGGGTAATACTTCAATTCGATGGAAACCAGCTCAGTCCCGCCCGGCATTGTACTGGAAGCATGGTACTGATCTTCCATACCATCCTGATTCACATCCAGCTGACTGATATCCAGATCATAGGTGGTCCCGATCACTCCTCTGAAGGCATATGGTGCTTCGTACATGCCCGGAACTGTATCATTTTCGATCAGTTGCATGGTTTCACCCTCAAAAGTAAGTTCTACAATTGCATTTGAAACCCGGGGAGAGGCTTCGTTAGCAAAGTAATCACTAGTTATGGATAGAATAACAGAGTGCTTGATCGAATCTGTGTTGACATAACCTTCCACAACCAGTCTCGCATATGTGGAGTCCAGATCAATTTCAACTGGTTCAGTACACGCAGAGGCTATGATCATAGCAGTTATCAGAAGCAAAACAGGCCGGTATGTTATTTTCAGGCTCATTAAAACTTAAAATTATAGGTAATAGCAGGGACAATAGAGAACAAATAGGTCATCTCGGCATAGGTCACTTCGGGTTGGGCCTCATCCTGGACAAAATTAAGGGTCCATACATTTTTTCTGGCATAAGCATTATATACCGAGATATTCCACTCCCCTCTCCAACGTTTCCCCGATTTTTCCTTGCCCTTGAAGGTTACTGAAAGATCGAGGCGGTGATAGTCAGGAATCCTGTATTCGTTTCTACCGGTATACAAGGGAAGGATATTACCCATTACCTCATACCTTCCCGAAGGTAAGGTAAAGGGGAGCCCGGTACTGTAAACCCAGTTGGCTCCCATCTCAATTCGTGGTGTAAATGCATAAGTAAGTACAATGGCCAGGTCGTGAGGCTTATCGTAAGGCGCCGGGTAAGGAACGCCATTATTGATTTCAGGGATATCCCGCATGGTTTTCGATAAAGTATAGCTGATCCATCCTGAAAAGTCTCTGGATTCATATTTCAAATAGAGTTCTACTCCATACGATGTAGCATCTCCCACTCTTAGTTCCCCATCAAGCCGGGGATTCAGCAGTAACTGGGCATGATCCTTGAAATCGATACTGTTATTCATCCACTTGTAATAGAGTTCCAGGGATGTTTGAAATCTATGATCCAGGAAGTCCCTGAAATAGCCGGCAGAAACCTGGTCGGAACGTTGCGGTTGAATGTTGGGTGAGGCATTATACCAGATTTCCAGGGGTGTGCCTGCTGTTGAGTTACTGGCCAGCTGAAGGTATTGGAGGGTGCGGGAGTAACTTGCCTTTATGGATTGATTCTCGCTCAGTTTATAATTTGTTGTGATCCGGGGTTCCAGTCCCTGATAGAAATTAAAAAAATCACCACTCTTATATTCAGTAGAATCAACCAGCTCATAATTATCATCATAATTATAGATTGTAGCCGGTCCTACATTGTTAAACATGGAGTATCGCAAACCATACCGAATGGCAAAACTATCTCCCAGCTTTGATTCACCGGATAAATATATTCCGCTCTCCAGTGAGTAGTTATACGCAAGTGTCAAGCTTTGATCGATGCCGCCTGCGCTGTTTGCTACAATGTCTCCTGGTTTAATGATATGGTAGGTACCCGATAATCCAAAACGAACTGTATTTTCAGGAGAAAGATACCAGGTAAAATCCCCTTTGAAACCATAATCGTCAAGAATGGAATTCCAATTGAAATAATCCTCTGATTCCTCCGGAGTTCCCAGCTCGTAGAAATAATGCGAATTTACCAGGGTGAAGTTACTGAACAAGTTGTTGTTAAAGATATGATTCCATCTGAGTGTGAAGGTCCGGTTTCCAAAGACCATACCTGCATACTCCTTATTGGCATAGGTATCCTTTCCGGAATAACCCGACAGATAGATCCTGTTCTTGTCGTTGATACGATAATTCATTTTGCCATTAAGGTCGTGAAAGAAAAGTCGGGTATCCTGGAGTGTCTGATCCTTAGCAAAGAGAAGAAAAAGATCTGCATAGGTTCTTCTTCCGGCAAAAAGAAACGACACCTTGTCCTTCACAATAGGCCCTTCCAGGGTAAGGCGAGCTGCTATTGTACCAATTCCACCACTTCCGCTGAACTGTTTACTGTTTCCCTCTTTCATTCGAACATCCAATAAGGATGCCAGCCTGCCTCCGGAGCTTGCAGGTATATCTCCTTTATAGAGTTTAACATCCTTAATGGCATCGTTGTTGAAAACGGAGAAGAAACCCAAGAGGTGACTGGCATTATAAATGGTCGATTCGTCCAGCAGAATGAGATTCTGGTCGCGCCCCCCTCCCCTGACACTAAATCCTGATGAACCTTCACTGGTGACCTGGACGCCGGGAAGTAACTGGATCGCCTTGATCACATCGACTTCTCCCATGAAAGCAGGGATTTTACGAATGGACTGAATATCCAGCCTGGTGACTCCGGTCTCCACCTCAGTAATATTCATGTTGTTTCTCTGGGAGGATATGGTGACCTCTTCCAGTTGTTGCAATAACTCATTCAGCTCCATGTTCAGAACCATCTCATCGCTAAGGACAATGTTCTTTCTTACTGTGGCATAGCCAACGTATGAGAATATCAATGTATAATTTCCTGGTTCGAGGGAAAGTGCATAAAAGCCGTATTCATTGGTGCTGGTTCCTGTTCCAAGCTCCTCGATAATGACATTAGCTGCAATCAAGGCCTCACCAGTAGCTGCATTACGAACATATCCGCTTACAGTTGCTTTTCCAAAGCTCTCTATAGAGATCAGTGAAATTATTGACACCAGAAAAAAAATCAATCTCCGCATATGGAGCTGCAGGTATTAAGGAATCGTATAAACAAAAAAACAGATATCGGAAAAATGAAACACATTGCTCCGGTATCTGTAGTAAAAATAGTAAAAAGTGTGACTGCCCTGCTATACAATTTGACTCATGGCGTCAATAAATGCTTCAACTGAGGCTGTAACAATATCAGTAGATGCTGAGAATCCATAATAGACAACGCTCTTATGTTCTACCTGCATATGGACCTTTCCCATATCATCACTTCCTCTCGTAATGGCCTGGATCAGGAACTCCTCAATTCTCACCTTCTTATTAAGTATCTTTTTTACAGCACTGATGGATGCATCCACGGGTCCATTTCCATCGGATGTAGCAGTATGGCACTCCCCTTCCCAAAGAATGGAGACTGTTGCTACAGGAAGTGTTCCCTTGCCACAGAGCACCTGTAGTTTTGAAAGGTGCAGATTTCGCTGGATATCCCGGCTGCTTGCACCTGCCAGTACTTTCAGATCTTCATCAACAATCTCTTTTTTGGAATCGGCAAGTACCAGGAATTCTTCGTAGATTTTATCCAGTTCACTTTTGCTGAATGTATACCCCAGTTTTCCTAACCTGTGCTTCAAAGCAGCCCTTCCACTTCTTGCAGTAAGCAGAATAGACGATTCATTGATCCCTACTGATTTGGGATTGATTATCTCATAATTCTCCCTCCGTTTCAACACGCCATCCTGGTGAATTCCAGAGGAGTGAGCGAAGGCATTTCTTCCAACAATGGCCTTGTTGGGCTGAACAGGCATGCGCATCAGGGTTGAAACCAGTCTGCTTGTCCCGTAAATCTTCTTTGGATTGATATTGGAAACCAGGTTCAGGTGTTTGCGGCTTTTCATGATCATGACAACTTCCTCAAGGGAAGTATTACCTGCTCTTTCTCCGATTCCATTAATGGTTACTTCAACCTGCCTGGCTCCGTTAATAACGCCGCTCATGGTATTGGCTGTTGCCATTCCCAGGTCATTGTGACAATGGGTGGAAAGAATGGCTTTATCAATATTGCTTACATGATCTACCAGGTATTTAATCTTCTTCCCATACTCATCAGGCAGAGTGTATCCTGTGGTATCCGGGATATTGATTACTGTGGCTCCTGCATCTATCATCGCTTCCACAACCTGGGCAAGGTATTTATTATCTGAACGACCCGCATCCTCAGCATAGAATTCAACATCCTCCACAAATGATTTGGCATACCTGACAGCCTCAGCACCCCGTTTGATAATTTCTTCAGGATTGCTGTTCAGTTTGTGATAAATATGGTAGTAGGATGTACCGATACCTGTATGGATTCTGGGTCGCTTTGGCAAATTTCAGTGATTCGGCGGCTACCTCAATATCTTTCTTCACTGCACGTGTAAGTGCGCAGATCACTGGTTCGGAAACAGCTTTGGAAATCTCAATCACCGAATTGAAGTCACCCGGACTGGAAATTGGGAATCCTGCTTCAATCACATCCACTCCAAGTTCTTGCAGCGCTTTGGCTACTTCAATCTTCTCAATGGTATTAAGTTGACATCCGGGAACTTGTTCTCCGTCCCTTAATGTGGTATCAAAGATGTAAACGCGATCTTTTGCCATGTCCTTGCAGTTTTACAATTAGAAGTGCTAAAGCACAAAAGAAGTAAATTTAATGCTAAAACATGCTATCCAACATGGTAATAATTCAAGGAAATGTATCAGGCAAACTCCTTTTTTAACTGCTCAATCCATGCAGCAACCCTCTGTTTGTTCATAGAACCCTGGTTCTCATAGTCTATGGCCAGTCCCAGGAAGTGATCGTTTCGCAAAGCCCTGGAACTCTCAAACTCATACCCTTCAGTGGAGGTAAACCCAATCAGAGTGGCTCCCTGAGCTTCCAGGACCTCAGCCATGATGCCCACACCATCAAGGAAATTTTCAGCATATCCTTTCTGATCTCCCAGCCCAAAGAGCGCAATTTTTTTATCCTTAAGATCCATCTCTTCCAGGGCAGGAACAAATTCATCCCAGTAGTTGGGCAGTTCGCCATCGAACCAGGTAGGAACACCCATAATGATCTGGTCAAAGGAGAAAAAAACATCTTCAGTGATCTCTTCTGCATTTACCATTTCAATGGCCGGGTCATTAAAGCCTTCCTTAATCTGACTGGCTATTTTTCCGGTCTTCTTGGTATTAAAACTGTATATAATAGCGGTTTTATTCATTGTTCGGGATTAATAGTTCAACAATTCTGTGGCAGCTTTTTTAATTCTCTCTACATCAGGCAGGATTGCTGCTTCCAGGATCCTGTTAAATCCAACGGGAGTAAAGGTTGAGCCCACTCTTTTAACAGGTCCGTCCAGATACTCAAATGCCATTTCGTTGATCATGGCAGCTAACTCTCCCCCGAATCCTCCGAAAACCTTATCCTCATGTACCACAAGAACTTTACCTGTTTTTCTTACGGTAGCTAAAATTGCTTCGGTATCGAGCGGACTAAGTGATCTGAGATCAAGCACTTCCAAACTTGCAATGCCATCTTTCAAAAACTCGTCTGCAAGGTCCACACACAAAGGAGTGGTGTTTCCGTAAGTAATCACACTCAGGTCGCTTCCTTCTCTTCTGACTCTGGCTTTACCAAAAGGAACTTCGAAGTCATCCGGTATGGGAGTAGCCACCTTGGTGGAATTGTAGAGTGCCTTGGGTTCCATAAAGAGAGTTAAACCCCTGGAGCGAATACTTGTGCGCAGTAATCCGGCTGCATCGTCTGCATAACTGGGGTATACCACCCTGGTTCCAGGCAATGGAGTCAGGGAACCTTCTATGGTCTGGGAATGATAGAGTCCGCCTCCTATATAACCTCCTGAAGCCAGTCGCACAGTAATATTGGGGGAGAATTGTCCTTTTGTTCGCCAATATTCATGGGTTGTTTCTACGAACTGCTCCATGGCGGGCCAGAAATAATCGGCAAATTCAGCACCTTCAACAACAATACGCAACTTATCGTTGAATCTGCTCATCCCGTTGGCTGTTCCCATGATGAAATCTTCTGCAATGGGGCCATTAAATACACGCTCTTTGCCAAATTCCTGCTGCATTCCCTTGGTTACATTGAAGATGCCCCCTTTTTCTTTGTGTGCCACATCCTGTCCCCAGATAAATGTATCGGGATTGTGACGAAATTCAGCTTTCAGGGTCTCATTTAATCCTTCAATCAATTTTTTGGATTCTCCTTCTTGCTGATGAAGACCTTCGGGATATTTGTCACTTGTGTAGGGCTCAGGAATCACAAAGTCATGGATGGATTCCGGGGAGGGCTGCGGAGCATTCATTCCAAACTTATGTGCAGCCTTCACTACCTCTTTGGCCTCATTTTCAATCGCTTCCAGTTCAGCTTCTGTAAAACGCTCATATCTGAGCAAAAGCCTTCTGAACTTTGCCAGGGGATCGTAATCATTGACATAGTTTAATTCATAATCGTCACGGTAGAGATCGTGCCTGTCTGAATTGGAGTGAGAATGAATGCGGACACAGTTTGCATGAACTATTACCGGGTGTTCATGTTCTGCCACATATGCTTTGGCCTCTGTCATGGTATTCATACTGTCGAATACATCCTTGCCATTGCAGTGAAATATCTTCAGATTCTTAAATCCGGAAAAATTATTAGCCACTTTCCGGTTGGCTGTCTGGTCAGCTTTTGGAACAGAAATTCCATATCCGTTGTCCTGGAACACGAAAATAACCGGGAGTTTTTCATTGCTGGCACCATTAATAGCCTCATAAACGTAGCCTTCAGAAACAGATGACTCGCCCTGGGAGCTAATGGCTACACCAGGCACCTTGTATTTCTTTATGGCCCGGGCAATCCCAACTGCATGAAGGGTATGGTTTCCGGTACAGGATGAAACATTGTGAATATTCCACTCCGGTTTGGCAAAGTGGTTGGACATGTGCCTTCCACCGCCGGCCACATCAGTATCCCTGGAAATTCCGTTCAGGATCAGTTCTTCAGCTGTAAGGCCTGCAGAATGGGTGGTCAGCATATCCCTGTAATAGGGAAAAAGGTGATCATGTTCCCGGTCAAAGATCTGTCCGATGGCCAGCTGAATACCATCATGTCCTGCATAAGGCGCATGATAGGACCAACCGATGGCCTGTTTCAGGTAGTTGGGGGCTCTGTTGTCAATCGCCCTTCCGACCAGCATTAATTTCAGCCATTTTGCAAGGGTCTCTTTATCCGTCTTCTTTATGCTATATCTCTTGTTTGTTGACATTGTTATTTAGAGTTTAAAAGTACCTGTTTGGGGATCAAATGACTCAATGTAGTCTCCCAGGCGTTTCAGAAACGCACCTCCGAGTGCACCATCAATTATCCTGTGGTCGTAGGTGAGGGATAACCACATCTTCTGTCTGATGGCAATCATGTCTCCCATTTCAGTCTCAATTACCGCAGGTTTTTTCTTAATGGCTCCCACGGCCAGAATTGCCACCTCTGGCTGGTTGATAATAGGTGTTCCGATATCATTCTGAAAGGAACCGAAATTTGTTACTGTAAAGGTCCCGCCGCTAATATCATCGGGATTAAGTTTATTGCTGCGGGCCGCTGAAGCCAATTCATTCATTTTTTTCGTCAGGCCAGTAAGGTTTAGCCCACCTGCATCCTTGATATTTGGCACAATCAGGTTGTTACCGGGCAGCGAAACCGCTATACCAAGATTGATATTCTTCTTTATAATAATCTTATCCCCGTCTACAGAGGCATTGATATGTGGAAAATCGCGCAAGGACTTTACCGTTGCTTCCAGGAAGACGGGAAGGTAGGTAAGCTTGACTCCCTCTTTCTTCAGAAAATCGTCTTTCACCCGGTTTCTCCAGTTGACCACTGAACTTACATCCACCTCTATCATATTTGTAACATGGGCCGAAGTCTGCTTGGACCTGATCATATGGTCGGCAATCAGTTTCCTGAGCCTGCTCATCTCAATGATCTCATCACCGGAACTGCTGGAGACTGATTTCTGAGAGGGTGCTTTTTCAGGAGCTGGTTCAGGTGTTGAAATAGCTGGTTCAGGTGTTGAAATAGCTGCTTCTGATTTGATAGTCTCAACAGCTGTCGCGTCTCCCCTGTTCTCGAGATAGCTAAACAGGTCTTCTTTACGAACCCTGCCGTTTAATCCACTCCCCTTGATGGAATCCAGCTCCTCCTGTGAAACCCCCTCTTTTTCTGCAATGGTCCTTACCAGGGGGGAATAGAAACGATCCTGGCTTGAAAAGACCTGTTTACCTTCCTTCTCCTCATTTCCAGAAGCTGGATCCGGAGTGATGCTTCCCTCTTCTTCATCAGCTTTCACATCACTGCCTGATGCATCATCTCCTTCCAGGCCAATTACGGCTATCACTGTGCCTACAGCGACAACCTCATCCTGCTTGAAGAAAATTTTTTTTACAACGCCTTCAACAGGTGAAGGTATCTCTGAATCAACTTTATCGGTGGCTATTTCGAGAAGGACATCATCTTCCTCAACTGTATCTCCCTCTTTTACAAACCAATTAGTAATTGTTGCTTCTTCAATACTCTCGCCCATCTTCGGCATGATTATATCAAAATTTGCCATAATAAAATCTAATGAAAATGGTGTGGTATAAGAAATTTCGATGGTATAACAACCATATTTAGAAAATGTTTTTACTCTTCACCCTCAAAAAGAATGTCAAGAACCACAGGATCGTCTTTTGGCATACGATCGGCAGGTGGTGACTTCTTTAAGCGCGGATAACTTATCTTAATATCTGGGTAGCCCATATGAACCAGCATGGAAACCACAGAGAAGATTTTAGGCCCCTGCGGAACAAGCACAATGGAGTATTCATCACGCAGGGGCAGAATGGTATTGATCAGACTTTGATAGATGGTCTGGGCATTTCGGATTGGATAAGCAACCAGGTTCCTGATGGGAGCTTCGTTGATTAAATTGTGATTGTTAATGAAGACCTTTTCAACAAACTTTTTTTCCGTGGGCGGATCCGCATAAAAGAGGTAAAGCAAATCCGGATTGATCATTTTATAAATCGAATCCGATACTTTCTTCTCCTGCCCTACTCCAAGAATCAGGGCAACTTTCTTACCATTTGCAGTCTTTACTTCTCCATTCAGAAAATCGGAAATTTCTTTGACTTTACGCGAGCCGGGTTGACGAACATAGGCAGCCATGGTATAGGCAATCCGCATCCTCACCTTTTCATCACCATCCTGCTTATCACTAAACCATCTGAAAAACTCATAATACCAGACGGGAAGCATGTTGGTACAGTCAAGCACAACATTGATGCTTTTTCCTGAAAAGCCCTGAAATATTGCATCAACATCAGGAAGTTCAGATTCTACCCGGATAAGTTCAAAACCCTGTCCAATAAGATATGCACTGTTTTCCTGGTAAGCATACTCTTTAATAGAGTTTTTCATTTCAAGAGCAACCTTTTTACAGGAGTTGTTTTCAAACATCCGTGCCACATTGGTAGTTCGCGATTCATAGCCCAGGGTAGTAATAAAGATATCGGCTTTAAAATCAGCTAATTGCGAGGGGTCTATATGTTTGATGGATGAAAGTTCCATGAAATATAACTCTTAGCCCACTAAGATATAAGGAAAAAATAAAGGGGATAAGAAATATCGACTAAAGTTTTGGATTTGTAGCCGGAATATCTGATATGGGCCCGGGATGGTTTTCTTCCATGGTAAACAGGTCAAGATTCGGCCATTGCTGAACGGCACCAACGCTGCCAAACATCAGTCCTGAAACATACCTGTGAATTCTGGATTCTTTATAGGTACTGGTATTTGTCATGATCACCCAGTTTATTCCATCATTTTGCCTGACTATCAATGCTGATGAACCGGAAAGATAACCTGTTCTCCACCATGTTCCATATCTGTCGCTACCCCTCCAACCGAAAAGACCTTTCCCTGCAAAACCGGGATCTGTCATACTGGCGATGGTTTCCGGGGATAGAATATCAGGTTGTTCTTCAAAGCCATCAATGGCTGTTATAAATTTGGCAAGTTCAGGTGCTGATGCCACCCAGCCTCCGGCCGGACCAAGCAGTTCCATATCGTTACCACCATAATAGATGGGGACTATTTCACCCGATCCATCCATGGCACGAATAGTCAATTCGCCTGCACTGCTGTGGTACTTTACTTCATTGGGATACTTTTCGTGATAATAACTCTTCCCAATATGCATATCATGAATTCCCAGGGGTTTAAGCAGATTCATAACCACATAATCCTGATAGGGCATCCCGCTCTCACTCTCTATGATTTTCCCAAGGATGGCATAGCCCAGGTTTGAATAACTGTAACGGCTTCCCGGGTTATAATTCAATTTGCGATTTAGGGTATACTGCAGGATATGATCCAGGCCGGCAGGGGCCGGAACACCCATTTTTCTGGCAATATAAAGTGGATTAAATAAGGGGTCGCCAGCGTATCTGGACCAACCGGCCGTGTGGTTTAACAGGTGTCGTACTGTAATCTGCTCAACCCTCGGATCCTGGTAGTGCATGAAAGCAGAGTCATTCAGAATGCCCTGCTGTCCAAAAACAGGATCATCCAGGCCCAGATATCCTTCCTCATATAATTTCATTATTGCCACAGCAGTGATCAGTTTTGAGACAGATGCAATCCGGAAGAGGTGACCTGGCTTAACTTCCTCTCCTGTTTCACTGTTGGCTGTACCAAATCCCTTGGCATAAACCAGACGCTCATCTTTAGTGATGGCCAGACTGGCACCTTCAATCTTCCAGCGCTTAATAAATGCTTCCACCTGCATGTCGATGTTCTCTGTCCCTTCAAAGTCAGAGTAGGTATTATCCAGCAGCATAGAGAAAGGTACTTCTTCATCATTCAAAAGAGAAGGATAGCCTTTATCGGAAAAGGTCATCGCAATTTCCCCGAAAAAGAAGAAACCAAAGAGGGTAATAAAAATTAAAATCTTTTTCACAGACTATATATATTGGAGCACTTTGCCTTGTTTGCTATAACAAAGTTATGTTAAAATGAATTTGGATTTGAATTGTTCATCGCCCCTATTTCAAGAGACTATTTTAATAGCTTGTATCAATTTGAATATTAATGCTATACAGGGATTATTTCATAAGTACGAATGGATATAAATAATAAATATTAATAGGCTCTTCGCACAAAATAATGTACTTTGATAAGGACATTTGTCACCATTGATAATTCATTCAAGGCAGTTGGTCAAAAGAATTTACCTGACCTTCGTGATGGGCATAAAACACGAATGGGAGCCAAATTTGCATCTGGTTCCCATTCCGCTTGTTAGATACCGTAGTTTCTAATTCGCGCCAAGCTACGGTTATTATGGTCGGGAAACGAGGCCGAAGCCTTGTAACCCCTTCGCTGCCCGACGAATCGAACAACTTGCACCGCTGTTGTCCATAGACAATGCCAATGCTCAACTGTTAACAACTTTCACCGCGTTTTCAGGTACTCTACGGTTTCCGTTTCGAATCTCCCATCATGCTTTTGACAGCAGTCCGGGTATTCCAGCTCACAGTCCGATCCGAAGATCGGGAGAACAGCATCAATACCTGATTAGCTATTCGCGTGACTCTTGTTCACACTACCAGGTTACCCTGGTGGCTAATGAACTTAATCATTTAAAGAACTGAGTGGCCTTTTATCGCTCACTTGGTAATACCAAAAGTATATGCTTTATAGCATTGCTGCAAGAAAAAATCCTCGAAGAATTTAACATTGAATGAACATACTTTATTAACAATTAGTTAATCGTTTGTTAACTGGAAAGTCCATCTATTTATTTGACAAGCTCTTACACCAAATACAACTTTTTCGGACCTGTTGAAATCTATGGGTGAATCAAAATAATTTACCTGGAGAAATTTGTTCGTAGGGTTCAATCATACGCGGATCTGTTGGGTCGGCATGGGGAGAGGAGAGGCGGGGAGTAACTGTAAACGCTTCTAAATCAGACTCTTTATAAGCATTCAACAGCTTTTTTCTTTGTAACAGCGAAGGTTCTCCGGAAATCCAATCTTTCTCCAACTCCTTTTCTAATATGACCGGCATTCGTTTTTTGGTGTTGTGAATTTTCTCCATCATCGGGTTTGCCTCAGTCGTAATAATGGAGCAGCTTTTCCATGTCTCACCGGTAAGGGGATCCCTCCATGTGTCACACAGTCCTGCAAAAACAAAAGGATCTCCATTCTTCAGGGATATATACCAGGGAATTTTAACCTGATTGACAAGTTGCCATTCAAAGAATCCTCCTGCAATAATAAGGCAGCGCCCCCTGTTCAAGGCCTCTTTAAAAGAGGGCTTTTCATGTAATGTTTCAGACCGGGCATTGTAAGTTCCTTTTCTGATTCGTTCTGCTTCCTCTCGGTCGCGGCTCCAGGCGGGGATCAATCCCCACTGCATTAACTGAACCCGGCTGGAATCTTCCTGCGCAATCACAGGGATAAGAGGATTGCTGAATGCCCTGTAGAAATAATTAAAATCAAAATCATAAAGTGCAGAGCTGTCCACCCGGAACCTGTCCTCAATGGCTTTCCTGGTAAGATGTATCGCAATGGTGAAGCACATAGATGGCAAGTTAATGGTTAATGAGTAATAGTTAATGTAAAAGTTAAAAGTTAAACAATTATAAAACATGATTTGTTATCTGATGGTATACCTTCAGATGGACCAGCAAACCGCCATATTGCCCTACTTTCCCCTGAGTGTTTTTCTCTACCCTGGAGAAGACATGCCACTGCACATCTTTGAGCCCCGTTACAAGCAGCTCATTGATGAGGTCCGCACTCAGGGCATTACTTTTGCCATTCCCTTTGTCATTGGACAGGAAATAAAGGAATTCGGATGCGAAGTCAGGTTGAAAGATGTAGTGGCGGAAAAAGAGGATGGACGTATGGTTATTGTTGTTGAATCTGTTGCTATTGTTGAAATAACCAGTTATAACAGCCAGCTTGAAGGGAAACTTTATGCAGGAGGGACCATCCTCCGGCTTCCCTGTGATGACCACATAGTAAGCAAGGAACTTTTAGATTTGATCACTGACTACAGAGATCAACATGATAAGGAATTTCTGAGCTCCTGCACTTCTGAACCTGTTTCCCGGAAAGATCTGATCATAGCACTGAACCTCTCATCTGATGAAAAATATCAGTTTATCTGCATGCCCGATGCAGAACAAAGAGAGGGGTTCCTGGCAGGACAGCTCCGATACCTCAGTATGATCAGGAAGCAGGAGACCCTTCTGGGGGATGATTTTGGCTTAAACTGATCCGCTTCAAACGGTCCATATCCTGTTTCAGGGCTGCCACGGTTCGGACCAGCTGGTTTTCCGGTATCACTGGTTCAGGGATTTCATGGCTTATAAAGTGAATGAACTTCCATATCTCCCGGATTCCGTTCACATGGATCTCATAAGGTTCATAAAGTGGATTCAGAGAATAAAGTATTACTTTACCTTCCTCCTCAATCCTGTTTTCAATGATTTTAAAAACAATGCCTTCATCCATGGTCAGAACAACACAAGCCTCACCTGTCTTCAGCTCTTTCCAATCCACTACATACTCACCGGTGACCCAGGCCTTCTCCGGAATGGGGAGCATGGAATCGCCCTGAAGCTGAAAGGTCCTGTATTTCTTCTCCCCTGAGAGAAAGGGAAGCTGAAATACCTGCAGTTCGCTAATGTATTCCGGATCAGAAAAGCCATTAGTATATCCAGCCTGGGCCTTCACAGGTACAAGTTCGATGTTCTCCTGGTTATGCTCATTTACTGTAGAGGCAAGCACCCTCAGGTTTCCACCCCTCAGGAAAACATCTTCTCCCTGTTCCAGTTGCCGTAACTGCGTCTCACTTAACTTTGACAGATCCACTTTCAAAAGAGTATCAATGGCAATGTTATAATAGGCCGAGAAGAGAAGAAGTATATCCAGGCCGGGCTGTGCCACCCTGTTCTCATAACCACTTAAAGTGGATCGCTTCATCTGAAGTTTTGCAGCCACCTCATCCTGTGTTAGTTTTTTACGCTTTCTCAGCAGCTTGATATTTGAATCAAAATTCATGTTAAAACAGTTTTTATGCTTGCATATAATAGTTCGTGTGATTATATTGTAATCATAATAATGATCATATTCTAATCAAAGATAAGGAAAGTTAATAAGTTAGCAAGTTATTGGCTTAATATTTTTTCACTAACTCATTAACCCACTAACCACTAACACGAGCGCAGCGAGTATGACACGAAGTGTAGTACATATGGATCTGGATACATTTTTTGTATCTGTAGAACGCTTGATGAACAGCGGGCTTGAAGGAAAGCCCGTAATTATTGGCGGGATGTCGGACCGGGGTGTGGTATCCAGCTGCAGTTATGAAGCCAGGCAGTTCGGGGTGCATTCGGCCATGCCCATGAAGATGGCACGCTCGCTCTGCAGCGAAGCCATTGTGATCAGGGGGGATATGGATGCCTACAGCAGGCACTCCAGAATGGTTACCGACATCATTGCGGAAGAGGCTCCCATGTACGAGAAGGCATCCATCGATGAACACTACCTGGACATAAGCGGAATGGATCGTTTTTTTGGATGTATGCAGTGGACCCACGAACTGAGGCAGCGCATTATCAAAGAGACAGGTCTGCCCATTTCCTGTGGACTCTCAACAAATAAAACGGTTTCAAAGATTGCCACCGGTGAGGCCAAGCCCAATGGGGAGATTGAGATTCCCGGCGGTCATGAGAAGGGCTTCCTCTCCCCTCTTTCCATTCGGAAGATTCCCATGATCGGAAAGCGGACTTTCCACCTGCTGCGTTCCATGGGAATTGCCACCATCGGCACCCTGGGAGAGATTCCCATAGAGATGATGGAGAGCCTGCTGGGGAAGAACGGACTGGCAATCTGGAAGAAGGCCAATGGCATTGATCCTACTCCCGTGGTTCAGTATTCCGAGCGGAAATCCATTGGGAGTGAAAGGACCTTTGAGCGGGACACCATGGATATGGCGGGCTTACATGACCTGCTTACTTCCATGGTGGAGAAGCTGGCTTTCCAGCTGCGTAAAGAGGAAAAACTCACCTCCATTGTGACCGTTAAGATCCGTTATTCAAATTTTGACACCCACACCCTGCAAAAACGGGTCTCCTACACCTCTTTTGATCATGTGCTGATGCCCGTTGCCAGGGAGCTATTCGATCGTCTTTATCAGCGCCGCATGCTGATCCGACTGGTTGGGGTTCGTCTCTCCGGACTGGTCCGGGGTGTTCAGCAGCTGAACCTCTTTGAAGATACTTCGGAAATGGTGCATCTCTACCTGGCGCTGGATAAACTGCGCAGGCGTTACGGTTCCGATTCGGTCAAAAGGGCCAGTGGCATACAGCTTCATGACCTGGAGGAGCGGATTGCACAGTCGCAGCAAGCGAAGAACACCTTCTCCCCGGAAGAACGCCAGCAGATCGATAACCTGAAAAACCGTCGATTCAGGTATTGGCACAGGTAGAATAGTTAATAGTCAGTAGTTAATGGTTAGTGCTTATTGAACTAACTACTAACTACTAACCATTAACGCCTGCGCAGCAGGCATACTAACGTGAGCGTAGCGAACATATTAACCATTCGAACGCAGTGAGAATGTATTTAAACTGTCACTCATATTATAGTCTGAGATACGGGACCATGGCAGTGGAAACACTGGTGGAACAAGCCGCTGCAATGGGTATAGATGCTCTGGCCCTGACCGACATCAATAACTCCACAGGCATGGTCGACTTTGTAAGGGCCTGCCATCAGCACGGGATTCATCCCATGGGTGGGATCGAATACCGCAATGGCGACAAGTACCTCTATACGGGCATTGCACAAAATCCTTCAGGTTTCAGGGAGCTGAACAGCTTTCTCTCCTATCACAACCTGTCGGGGCTCCCCCTTCCTGAACGCGCCCCACCCCTGGAGGATGTATGGTTTATCTATGATTTTAGTAACAATCCCTGGCAGGGAAAGAGAGGAGGCAGAGCTAAACTACGTGACCAGGAGCTGATCGGAGTGCGGCCTGGCGAGGTGAACAAACTGCTTACTTCCCGCTGGAACACGGAGCATTCAAGGTTGGTGATAAGACATCCGGTGACTTTTCTTCATAAACAGGACCATGCCCTGCACCGGCACCTGAGGGCCATTGACCACAATACCCTCCTGAGCCAGTTAAAGCCGGGGCAGATGGCAGACGAGAGTGAAATACTGCTTGAACCCGATCTGCTGCGCTGTGCCTACGATGAAGTTCCCCATATCCGAAGGAACACGGAAGAGATCCTGAAAGACTGCCGGATCGATTTTGATTTTAAGACTGTCAAGAATAAAAGGACCTTTACCGGGACAGCCCATGACGACAGGGTTCTGCTGGAAAAACTGGCCATGGATGGAATGGAGTACCGCTACGGGAAAAAGAACCGGGAGGCCCTGAAACGGATCAGGCATGAACTGGAGATCATTGACCGGCTCGGGTTCTCCTCCTATTTTCTGATTACATGGGATGTGATCCGTTACTCCATGTCGCGGGGTTTCTACCATGTGGGCAGGGGCAGCGGTGCCAACTCCATTGTGGCCTACTGCCTGCGCATCACCGATGTGGATCCCATCGACCTGGATCTCTATTTCGAACGCTTTATCAATCCCAAAAGGACCAGTCCGCCCGATTTTGATATCGATTTTTCATGGAAGGAGCGTGATGAAGTGCTCGACTATATCTTCAAAAGGTATGGACGCAAGCATACCGCATTGATCGGAACCATCTCCACCTTCCGGGACCGTTCCATATTCCGGGAGCTGGGCAAGGTATATGGACTGCCCAAAGAAGAGATTGACCGTGCTGGTAAAGGATCCGGGGAGCGATTTAAATAAAAACCATATAACCCGGAACATATACGAGGCCGGAAGCCGCCTGATGGATTTCCCCAATCTAAGAAGCATTCATGCCGGCGGGGTGCTGATCTCGGAAGAACCCCTGACCACCTATACCGCGCTGGATATGCCTCCCAAAGGACTTCCGACCACCCAGTGGGATATGTATGTGGCAGAAACACTGGGTTTCGAGAAACTGGACATTCTCAGTCAACGCGGCATCGGGCATATCAAGGAATGTGCGGAGATTGTCCGCCGGAACCGGGGAATTGAAGTGGATGTGCACCGGGTGGATGCTTTCAAAAAGGACGAGAAGGTCTTAGAGCAACTGAAATCGGGCGAGACCAACGGTTGCTTCTATATTGAAAGTCCGGCCATGCGCGGATTGTTAAGCAAGCTTCGCTGCGACAGCTACCGTGCGCTGGTGGCAGCCAGCTCCATTATCAGGCCGGGTGTGGCGCAATCGGGGATGATGCGTGAATATATCCAGAGATTTCATCATCCCGATTCATTTGAGTACCTGCACCCCATCATGGAAGAGCAGCTAAAAGAGACCTTCGGGGTGATGGTGTACCAGGAGGATGTAATCAAGATCTGTCATCACTTTGCCGGACTGGACCTGGCAGATGCCGATGTGCTTCGCAGGGCCATGAGCGGGAAGTACCGTTCCAGGAAGGAGTTTGACCGGATTGCAGACCGTTTTTTTGACAATTGCAGCCTTCGGGGCTATCCCGATACGCTGACCCAGGAAGTATGGAGACAGATCAGCTCCTTTGCCGGTTACTCATTCTCCAAGGCCCACTCGGCTTCTTTTGCAGTGGAGAGCTTCCAGTCGCTCTACCTGAAGACCTACTATCCCCTGGAGTTCATGACTGCCGTGATTAATAATTTTGGTGGATACTACCGCACCTGGGTCTATTTCAATGAAGCGCGCCGCTGGGGGGGGATCATCCACCTTCCCTGCGTGAACCGAAGCGACCACAAGACGTCCATAAGCAGCAAGGATATTTACATCGGTTTTATCCATATTCAAAACCTGGAACAGCAGGTGGCAGGGATGATTATCGGGGAGAGAGAGCAAAGTGGGCCATTCAGTAGCCTGGAGGATTTCTGGAGCGTGTTCCCCTGGGACTGGAACAGGTGCTTATCCTGATCCGGATCTCTGCGCTGCGCTTTACAGGAAAGAGCAAAAAGGAGTTGTTATGGGATGTCCACCTGGTGCTGGGGAATCGTAAGAAAAGAGATCCTGTCAGGGAGCTGTTTCCTGTACAAAAGCGGGAATTCACCCTGCCCGAATTGGAACAGACTTCTCTTGAGGATAGCTATGACGAGCTGGAGCTTCTCGGTTTTGCAGTAACCATTCCAGCTTTCGAACTGCTTCAGACTGCCTTCCGGGGAGAGATCCTGTCCCGGCAAATGATGGAGAACCTGGGCAAAAAGGTTCGTATGCTGGGCAACCTGGTTACCGTTAAGCATGTTCGCACCAGGCAGAAACAGTGGATGAATTTCGGCACCTTCCTTGATGTGGAGGGTGAGTTTTTTGATGTGGTCAACTTCCCCGATTCCCTGAAACGTCACCCCTACCGGGGAAATGGAATCTACCTGCTTTATGGTAAAATAACCGAAGAATTTGGATTTCCGGGGATGACGGTGGAAAAGATGGCCAGACTCCCGTACAAACCCGACCCCCGCTATTAACCACTAAGCACTAAACTATCAACTATCCAACCTTTTAATATTTAATATCCCCTTCACCTTTTTCAGCTTACGAACAAGCGCTTCAAGGTGCTGCGTATCCTTAACAAGCAGGGTGATACTACCCTCGAACATCCCATCATTTGAATCAATGGAGATGGATCGCATATTTACCTGCAGATCCTTGGTGATCACATCTGAAATATTGCTGACAATCCCCAGGTCGTCCATCCCCGTAATAAGGAGAGTAACAGGGAAAAATGCGCCCCTGTCGCTACTGTTCCAGCGTGCCTTCACGACCCTGTAACCATAACGGGAAAGCATCTCCTGTGCATTTGGACAATTGGTCCGGTGTATGGTAATGCCAGAGCTAATGGTCACAAAACCAAAGATAGCATCTCCCAGGATGGGATTGCAACAGGGTGCCAGTTTGTACTCTACGTTGGCCAGCTCCTCATCGATAACCAGGAAGTCGCCCGACTCCTTTGATGCAGTTTTAATGAGCCGGTCGACCGATTCCTCTTCAATTTTCTCAGGCCTTATTTCAGCCTGCTTCTCACTACTGGTAAGCAGCTCTTTAATCTGGAGCAGCTCCACCTTCTCGGTGGCCACATCGAAATAGAGGTCAATGGCGTCCCGGTATTTAAAATGCTGAATTACCTTACGGATGCTTGTGTCGTCAAATTCAACCTTCCAGTTCCGGAACCTTCTCTTTAAAATCTCTTTGCCATTTTCCGCCTCTTTCAGTTTGGCTTCTTTCAACGCCTGCTTGATTTTCCCCTTGGCCTTGGAGGTTACCACCACATTCAGCCAGTCCATCTTGGGTTTCTGATTTTTAGATCTCAGAATTTCCACCTTATCTCCATTCTTCAGACGGTAGCGGATGGGGACATTCTTACCATTGACACGAGCTCCTGCACATGATGCTCCCACGTCTGTATGTATATCAAAGGCAAAATCCAGCACAGTTGCATCCTCTGGAAATTTTTTCAGGTCTCCATTGGGAGTAAATACAAATATCTCCTTACTGAACTGACTCATTTTCAGATCCTCCATAAGATTTGAGGCATCCATTTCTGAGTTCTCCAGGCTCTCCCTTACACGCTCAATCCATTTGTCAATACCAGCCTGTCCCCTGATCCCTTTGTACTTCCAGTGTGCAGCCAGTCCCTTTTCTGCAATTTCATTCATTCGTGTGGTTCTGATCTGAACCTCCACCCATTCACCTCCTGGAATAACCACAGTGGTATGCAGGGATTCGTATCCATTGGACTTGGGTGCCGAGATCCAGTCCCTTAAGCGCTCTGGATTGGGTTGATAATGGTCTGTAATGATGCTGTATGCTTTCCAGCAATCGGCTTTCTCCTTCTTTAAAGGAGTATCAATAATTATCCGGATAGCAAATTTATCATAGACCTCTTCAAACTCCACCTTCTGTTTCTTCATTTTTCGCCAGATGGAGGAGATGGCTTTGGGTCTTCCCTTGATCTCTGCCTTAAACTTTTCCCGCTCCAGGTCTTCCTGAAGAGGTTGAATAAACTCCTTGATAAAACGATTTCTTCGCTGTGTGGAAGCCTTTAGTTTCTTCGCGATTGAGTTATACTCTTCAGGCTCCAGAATTCGCATGGAGATATCCTCCATTTCGGACATTACATTATATAGCCCAAGACTGTGTGCCAAAGGTGAATAAATGGACTTGGATTCGCAGGAGAGTTCAAACTGCTCTTTTTCATTGAGGAGGTCCATCAATCTCATGAGGTGGAGCCTCTCTGCAATTTTAACCAGGATCACACGAAAATCCGTGGCCAGTGTCAGAATCAGATTCCTCATATTCTCGGCCTGCCCCTGGATAGAGGTGGTATCCAGGTTGCTGATCTTCAAAAATTCCTCAATTACAGTTGCTGTTCGTTCTCCTACTTTAGATACTACATCTTCAGTTGCAAGTTGATTCAACTTCACGCAATGCAAGAGGAGTGCGGCAGAGACTCCGATGGCATCCATACCCAGTTCTTTCACAGCCATCTGAGCCAGTTCCGTTGAAAATATCACCAGTGGAATACCATGGAACTTCTGTTCCTCTTCGGTATTCTCCAATAGGAAGGTGAAGGATTTTTTAAGCAGTGCCAGGGAGGGTTTGTCATACTCATCACTGCAAATACGAAAGAGATCCCTGTACTGAGTCAGGACCTTCTTCTGAAGAGCTTTGGAGTATTTTTCAATGATATCCATGCAGACTGCTTTGCATGGCAAAAGTAATTAATTTATACAGGGAAATACAACTTCAAAGGTGGAGCCTTTGTTTGGAGAACTTGTGACAGACAGTTCCCCGTTGTGAATTTTAGTAAATTCCCGGACCAGAGTTAAACCCATGCCGGCTCCTTTTTCGTTAGCTGTTCCCCGGCGGCTGCTCCCCCCGTTTTCTGTTACTTTCTTCAGCTCCTCTTCGGTCATACCGATTCCCTGATCCTTGACCCAAAAACGGGCCATTCCGGCCTCAAGGCTAAGACCGATGGTAATGGTCCCCCCCGGATTCGAAAACTTGATGGCATTGGAGATCAGGTTTCTGTAGATAGTCTCCATCATAATCTTATCTGCGCTGCAAACGAAGGTGCCTTTGATATCTTTAACAAACTCCAGATCCTTGTTTTTAGCAGTTTCGCTGTATAATGACAAGCAGTTACTAACAAGTGTATTGAGTTTAACTTCTTCCGGATGGTAATTGGAAGCACCTTCTTCCAGGCGTGACCAGTGTAGCAGGTTCTCCAGTAATTCCAGCGAATAGGAAGCTGAATTCTTCAGATTCCCAAGCAACCTGACCCGGTCAATTTCAACCGTGGGGTTTTCCTCTATCCGGTATAATACCTCTACGGCAGTTAGCTGGTTTCCGATGGTGCCTCTCAGATCATGTGCTATGATGGACATCATCCTGTCCTTGGTTTTATTGAGCTGATCAAGCTTCAGGTTCTGCTTCGTAATTACCAGGTTTTTCTCTTCCAGCTTAAGGGAGGCGTTCTTATGGCGGCGCATAAAGTAGAGCACCAGGATCAGGCCCAGTAGCAGCACCGAGACAATAACCAGACTGGAGTGAAATACAAGCGTTCTTTTCCGAACCATCAACTGGTCCAGGCTGGATTGGATCCTGAGATTTTCAACTTCCTGCTGAAGTGTCCTGGAACGGGTTCTGAATTCCATTTCCATGGCCGCTTTAGCAATTGCCTCATCCATCAGGCTGTCGGTGTAAAGGTGATGCTGCATTCCAAACTGGTAGGCCGCACGGTAATTGCTTTGACTGACTGCAATTTCTCTTTTAATGTAATATGCCTGGGCAATATATTCCATGGCATGTATCTCCCGGGCATGCTCAAGCGCCATATCTGTCATACGCTTCGCTTCGCTGTACCTCTTCTGTTCAAGCGCAATGGAACCCAGCCCAAGGTAAGACCTGATCAAGCCATCTGGATCCTCAAGCAGCTCCTTCATTGGAATGGCCTGGTTTAATAGCTCCCGGGCCCTCTCAAACTCATCCATTAAGGTATAGATGTCGGCCAGGTATATATAACAATTTGAAATCGTGCGTTCATCTCCCAGCTTCATTTTTATCTCCATTCCCTCTTGCACATATTCAAGTCCCCTTTCAGGCTCACCCATATCCGCATAGTTGGTTCCGATATTAATCAGGCAGTTGGAGACCTGGACCGGGTCATTCAGCAAACTGCTCACCTCAAGGGATCTTTGATAAAAATTCAGGGCTTCATCATATTTCCCGATTTTATTCTGAATAACTCCTGCATTAGACAGGCAGAGCGAAATATTATGCTGGTAGTTTCCCCGTTCCGCAATCTCAAGAGCCTTCCCAAAATATTCAAGCCCCCTTTCGTAGCTCCCCAGGTAAACAAAAAGGTTGCCCATATTGATATAAGCCTGGGAAATATCAAAGGCATCCCGGACAGAATCCAGATAGACCACCGACTCCTCATAAACTGTCAGGGCCTCCACATAGTCCCCTCTGTTTTTATGGATAATCCCAATGTTGTTCAGGCATCGGCTTATACCGATAACATTATTATTCCTTCTGTAGTAGTTCAGCGCCGTCTGGTAGTGATTCATGGCCTGTGTGTAGTCGGCCCTGAACAGGTGAACATTTCCCTTCTGCTTGATAGTCTCAAAATAACTTAGTTGATCATCAGCTTCAGTGAAATAGGCCAGGGCACGGTCGTAAAGCAGAATTGCCTGGTCATATTTCCCACAACGGGCCTGTATCTTTCCCAACACCTTGTAATATCGCCCCAATCCCCTGGTATCATTAAGCTTAGCTGCAAGTTGCTCTCCTCTTTCCAGGTAGGAAAATGAAAGCAGGGTATCTTTAACACCTATCTCTTCCGCAATATCAAACAAGAGTCGCATGTTGGTTGAATCGGGAATATCCCCTTCAATCAGGGCTTTCAGGCTATCAAGCTTTTGCTGATCTGCAGCAGATACATGTGCAGAGATTAGAAACAGAGAAGATATGAAGAGGGTTCGGAGAAACAACATAAAGGGCTGTTTAGGGGGATAAATGTAAGAAATTTTATTCCCTTCGAAATTTTCATTCATATTTGTATACCAAAAATTGTAATACCATGCCCCGAAAATTAGCTATTCCTCATACCTATGTGATTGTATTTGCTTTTATAGCAGCAGCAGTAGTGCTTACATGGATATTGCCCGGTGGAGAGTTTGACAGAGAGCTTGTGGATGTTAATGGAACCATGCGGGAGGTCATTGTAGAGGGATCCTTTCATGATGCTGAGAAGCACCCTCAGACCTGGCAATTGTTCAGCGCCATGTTTGATGGCTTTGCAAATAAGGCCGATATCATTGTTTTTATATTGATTATCGGAGGAGCATTCTGGATAATGAACGACAGCAAGGCCATCGATGTGGGTATTCAGTCCTTCCTTAGAAAGGTCAGGAAGCTTGAACGTTACAGTTTTTTCAGAAGGCTCGGGGTAGACAATATGATTATTACCATGATCATGTTGGTATTCAGCATGTTTGGAGCCACCTTTGGAATGAGTGAAGAGACCATTGCATTTATTATCATCTTTGTTCCACTGGCCATCTCCATGGGCTATGATTCTATCGTTGGATTAAGTATGTGTTTCGTAGGCGCCGGTCTCGGATTTGCAGGAGCCCTGCTGAATCCTTTTACCATTGGCATTGCACAGGGACTTTCCAGCCTGCCTCTCTTTTCAGGGATCGAATACAGGCTCTTTGTCTGGTTCGTAATAAACCTGGTTGGAATCACATGGGTACTGCGTTATGCGGCCCGGATCCGGAAGAATCCCCAGGCTTCGCCCGTATATGAATCTGACAGCTACTGGAGGGGTAAAGAGGGTATTGACCTGGATCAGCTGGAATACAGAACCCCGGTTATGGCCTGGATTACCTTCGCTATTTTATTGGCGGGAATGACAGTTTTTGCCATACTGGAGCCAAGTTCTACGCTGCGTATCGGGAACAGCGAGTACACCTTTAGTTTCTTGCCGGTCATAGCCGGCTTGTTTGCCATATCAGGAATTATAACTCTACGCAAGTCAGTTCATTTCTTTATTCTGAACATGCTGGTTTTTACTATCATTTACCTGATAGTGGGAGTCATGGGATACGGCTGGTTTGTAAAGGAGATCGCCACCCTCTTTCTGGTCATGGGGATCTTTTCGGGTATGGCCATGAACCGGAGTGCTAACCAGATAACCAAACTCTTTATAGAAGGAATGCGGGATATACTTTCTGCAGCAGTGGTGGTTGGACTTGCGGGTGGGATTCTGGTGATCCTGGAAGATGGGAAGGTTATCGATTCCATGTTATACAGTATTGCACAGTCGATGCAGGAATTTGGCAAGCTGGCCTCGGTAAGCATGATGTATCTGATTCAGACCATGATTAATATTGTGATCCCAAGTGGTTCGGCAAAAGCAGCACTGACCATGCCCATTATGTCACAATTCTCTGATCTCATCGGTGTTTCGAGGCAGGCTACTGTAATGGCTTTTCAACTGGGCGATGGATTTACGAATATGATTACTCCCACCTCTCCTGTACTTATTGGAGTCCTGGGAGTTGCCAAAATACCTTATGAAAAATGGCTTAAGTGGGTCCTGCCATTTATGGCCATATTAATTTTTCTAGGGTGGCTGCTGCTGATTCCAACTGTTACTATGAACCTGAACGGGTTTTAAGTACCGGATGCTGCTTTTTACCTGAAACTGATCCCAATACCCACCGACTGTGTGGCATAGAGGGTATAGGTGAAATCGTAATGGAGGGTCAGCACGCCCAGTTTGAGTCTTGCCCCCACATTTACACGCAGGTTGTTAAAATTCTTATAACTCATCTCAATGGGGTTCTCCATGACCTCGTAGGTGACTTTTCCGAAATCTTCGCTGCCCTCATCCAGGATCACTGTACTGATGGGATAGTGACCTTCTGTCAGCAGGTTAACTACGGAACTGGCATACCCTATTCCCTCGTAAAATGATATCACCGGAAAGGTTTGAGAGGCGATCAGGTTAAGGGTCCACCCCTCCACTTTCATGGTTATGAACTGATCATCCCAATTGTAATCAGGATAGGGATCCACCTCCACAAGCGACTGGGGTTCAAGTACAACATGAACCGAAGAAGTCACATTTGTGTACCCTCCCTGAACACTGATATCCAGAAACTTCAGGTTCTTCATAAAGGGTAGCCATTGTGAAATGGAGTGCTTACCTCCTACTCCCCAGAGCCCGATCTCCCCGTAATCCTTGTAGCCTACCATGGGAATAAAGCGGGCAGACACATCCGTTCCAAAGGGAAGCCCCACGGTAAGCTGTGCCATGGGAAGCGGAAAAAAATCGACTCCTGCCCCATCCGGCACCGTAAAACGGGCATATTCCACTTCCTGCATATTTCCTCCTCCCATGTCGACCATCTGAGTATATGAGAGGGCAGGACGAGGCTCCTGTTCTCCGGCAATGGTGGGTGCAACAGTTCCGGGATCTGACTCAATGGTCCCATATAACTCCAGGTCGGCCAGGTCAAAAGATAGTGCCGAAGAAGGTGCCTTGGCCCAGCTAACTGTAGCAGTAATATCCAAGCCGCCCAGCTCATGGGGCCTGGCTGTATTGTACCAGCCTGCATTCAGGTCCGATCCCAGAATATTGGCATAAGGCATAAGGTACTCCTGCAGAAACAGCTCTGCATCATCAACGCCACCATAGATATAATCCATTGAGAGTGTCTGGGAAATGAGCGGAGCCCATATCCCTCCTGCTACTATCGATAGAACTATCCTTGCCCTTATTGCGATTCGTTTCATTATATAATGCTTTACTTTCAGCGCCAAAATTAAAAAAAACCTAAATTTGTCATCATGTCTCCCGCATTTCAATTTCCCAACCAACCTCTTGCCGATCGAATGCGTCCAAATAACCTGGATGGCTATATCGGACAGGAGCATCTGGTAGGTCCCAATGCGGTTATACGTAAAATGGTGCTCTCGGGTTCGCTTAGTTCATTTATTTTATGGGGACCCCCCGGTGTGGGCAAAACAACCCTGGCCAGCATTATCTCCAAACAGCTTGACCGGCCTTTTTACAGCCTCAGTGCCGTATCGTCTGGAGTAAAGGACGTTAGGGAGACCATAGAGAAAGCAAGGAAGAACCAGTTTTTCAATCAACCCAACCCCGTGCTTTTTATCGATGAGATACACCGCTTTTCGAAATCGCAACAGGACTCACTGCTGGGTGCTGTAGAACAGGGCATTGTAACCTTGATCGGCGCCACTACTGAGAACCCCTCTTTTGAGGTCATCTCACCCCTCCTTTCGCGCTGCCAGGTCTATATCCTGAATTCACTCTCGAAGGAAAATCTTGAATCCTTGCTGCAACGCGCTTTGAATGAAGATCCTTATTTAAAGAGGCTGAATATTGAGATTCTGGAAAATAAAGCCATGCTTCAATATTCAGGTGGGGATGCCAGGAAGCTTTTAAATACCCTGGAAGTGGTTGTCAAATCAGAGAGCTCGGGTGAAGACTTCAAAGCGGACCAGCTTATTAAGATTACAGATGCCATGGTTACCGACCGGCTCCAGGAGAATATGGCCATCTATGATAAAAATGGCGAGATGCATTATGATATTATCTCTGCCTTTATCAAAACAGTCCGTGGAAGCGATCCTGATGCAGCGGTATACTGGCTGGCCCGGATGCTTGCCGGGGGAGAGGACATAAAGTTTATTGCCCGACGGCTTGTGATCCTTGCATCGGAAGATATTGGCCTGGCCAATCCAAATGCCCTGTTGATGGCTACCAATTGTTTTCAGGCTGTACATATGATTGGAATGCCGGAGGCCAGGATTATCCTTTCTGAAACCACCATCTACCTGGCAGGCTCTCCCAAAAGCAATTCGGCCTATGCAGCTATTGACAAGGCTCTCCAAACAGTGCAGCAAACAGGTAACCTGCCCGTACCACTGCATTTAAGGAATGCTCCGACCTCATTGATGAAGGATCTTGGCTATGGTGAGAATTACCAGTACGCGCACAACTACAAAGATCATTTTGTCCGGGAAAATTACTTTCCGGAGGAACTTGAAACTCCGCAATTTTATCAGCCAGGAGAGAATCCCCGAGAGGAAGAAATGCGGAAACGGCTTGATGATCTGTGGAATGATATGAAAAACTATGGGAAAAAGTAAACTTATTAATGATGTGATCCCTTCCGTTCGTTTTGGCGAGGGAGACGGTTTTCTTTTGATTGCCGGACCATGTGTGGTGGAAGGCCGTGATATGGTCATGCATATTGCAGAGCATATCCGGGAGCTGAGTGAGAAATATCAGCTTCCCTTTGTATTTAAAGCTTCCTACAGAAAAGCAAACCGCTCCCGCATGGACTCCTTTACCGGGATCGGTGATGAAAGAGCCCTGGGAATTCTGAAGGAAGTGGGAGAACAATTCAAGCTGCCTGTAGTTACCGATGTTCACAGTCCGGATGAAGCAAAAAGAGCAGCAGAATATGTGGATATGCTCCAGGTGCCGGCCTTTCTTTGCCGCCAAACCGATCTTCTGGTGGCATGTGCCAGAACCGGCTGTGCCGTATCTGTGAAAAAAGGACAGTTCCTTTCCCCGGAAGCCATGAAGTTTGCCGTGGATAAGATTGTCGAATCGGGCAATAATAAAGTATTGATCACGGAGCGTGGCACGACTTTTGGATATCAGGATCTGGTGGTTGATTTCAGGGGCATCCCCGAAATGAAGGAATTCGGTTATCCGGTCATTCTGGATGTCACCCATTCCCTGCAGAAACCCAACCAGGGCAGTGGGGTGACCGGTGGAAGACCTGAACTGATCGGAACCATGGCCAGGGCAGGAATTGCAGTGGGTGCAGATGGAATTTTTCTGGAGACACACCCCGATCCGTCCAAAGCAAAATCGGATGGTGCCAATATGCTGGCTCTGGAACTACTGGACGACCTTCTCGGTAAACTGACCGCCTTAAGAGATGTCGTAAATAATATGTAAATTTGATTATAACTAAAATCTAATATGATGCGTAAACTTTCTATTTCAATTGTACTTGCAGTTTTTGCAATTTCCTTCCTGAATGCACAGGATCTGGATAAGATACTCAACGACCACTACAAAGCTTCCGCCCAGGATAAAATGTCCAAGATCACTTCCGCCACCATAACAGGTAATATCAACATCGCGGCCATGGGAATGGAATCAGCAATCACTATTAACCAGGCAAGGCCCAGCAAGTTTAGAATGGAGATGGATTTTGCCGGATCAAAGTTTATTCAGACCTATAATGGTACAACTGGCTGGACCTATGCACCAATGATGGGGATTACCCAACCCCAGGAAGTGGGATCAGAAGAACTTAAAACCCTGATTAATCAGGCGCAAATGGATAGCCCGCTCTGGGATTATAAAACAAAAGGCAATACGCTTGAGTTACTTAACTCTGATGACGCTTCATCTCATATGGTAAAGCTTACCACTGCCGAAGGCGATGAAATGACCATTTACATCAATAAGGGGACTTCCTTGATGTCTAAGGTCAAAGCTACACAATCGGCTAATGGTATGGAAGTCGAGATAGAGACCGATATGAAAGATTATAAGACTATAAAGGGTATCCCAACCGCTCACTATATGCAAACGAAAGTATCAGGGCAGGTTGCAACCACAATTACCTTTGAAACGGTCGAATACAACAAGGCACTCGATCCCTCTCTCTTTGAGAAGCCAGTTGTAGAGTAAAAAATGCAGTAGTTGTTAAGCCAGGTTCTGTATCCTGCTTTAACAGGATCCCTGTCATTTTTCTGAGCGGCCTACCCCCCGGCAGAAGCGGGTAGCTTTTATAACACCGGTATACATGGCCTTTCAGCCCGCAGGACAAACAGCTGCAACGGTCACCCGCTACACTGGTGGGCTCTTACCCCACCTTCTCACCCTTACCCCCGTGAGGAGGCGGTTATTTTCTTCTTCGTACCCATGCCTTCACAGACATCTGTTTTTCAACAGTGCGGCACCCTGAGCTGCCCGGACTTTCCTCCACAGGCCTAAACCTGCAGCGACAGGATCAACTACTGCAAAATTTTCAATGAACTATGCAAAAATAGTTAATTTTGCGGACATCATTTGAAAAACATGCCTGATCCCTCCTCCATACGTATTGAAGATTACAGCTATAAGCTGCCCGAAGAGGATATAGCCAAATATCCCCTGTCCGACAGATCAGCTTCCAGACTACTGCTATATCAGGGAGGAAATATCTCTCAGGATCGACTTTAGCAGTTTGCCGGAACATTTGCCCGCCGGATCCTGGCTGGTCTTTAACAACACCAGGGTTATACAGGCCCGTCTTAATTTTAAAAAGGAGACAGGTGCCCGCATAGAGATCTTTTGTCTGGAACCAATGGACCCGGCCGACTATGAGCTGGCATTCCAGGCTAAGGACAGGGTCACATGGCTCTGCCTGGTGGGGAATGCTAAGAAATGGAAAAGCGGACCGGTTTTCCTGCATACCCGGATCAAGGGTGTGGAGCTTATCCTGGAAGCAGAGCTGAAGGAGAGAAGCGGGGATGGATTTATCATTTCTTTTCATTGGACTGATCCCGGGATCACCTTTGGAGAAATCATTGAGCATTCGGGGAGCACTCCCATCCCACCCTACCTGAACCGTAATGCAGAGGAAAGCGACCGGATCCGTTACCAGACCATCTACAGCAGGAACAATGGATCTGTTGCAGCACCTACGGCCGGACTGCATTTCACGGAGCATATGCTCAAGCAGCTGGAACAGTCGAAGCACCCGATGGATAACATCACCCTCCATGTGGGTGCCGGCACCTTTGTTCCGGTTAAAGAAAGCAATGCCCGTATGCATTCCATGCATTCGGAACAGGTGGTGGTAAGCAGGGCTTTCCTGGAAAGGTGGCTAAAAAACACTGATGGCTTGATTGCAGTTGGCACCACCAGTACCCGAAGCCTTGAATCCCTCTACTGGCTGGGCCTTAAACTAAAAGAGTCCCCATTGGATCCCTTGTCCCTGGCCATGCATCAGTGGGAGAATGAGAACTTTCCCCAGGATATCCCGCTGGAGGAGAGTATTGAATCTCTGCTGGCTTATTGCAGGCAACACAAGCTGGAACACCTGCACTTCTCTACCCAGCTGATGATTGTACCTGGATACCGCTTCAGAACCATCAGCGGCCTGCTCACCAATTTCCATATGCCGGGAAGCACCCTGTTGCTCCTGATAGCGGCATGGATTGGTGAGGATTGGAAGAAAGTATACAACTATGCCTTAAAGGAAGGATTCCGTTTTTTGAGTTACGGGGACAGCTCCCTTCTGATTCCGTGACTATAGCATGGATCTGAGCCGGGACGCAAATGATTCAATATCCGCTTCGGAGGTATCGAAGGAACACATCCACCTTACTTCTGAAAGATCCTCATCCCAGACGTAGAAGAAAAACTCTTTTTGAAGTGCTGGTATTATATGTGGCGGAATCTTTGCAAATACAGCATTGGACTCCACCGCTTGAGTCACCTCTACTCCAGGGATATCTTTGACCGCTGTATAAAGCTTCTGTGCCATAAGGTTTGCATGCAGGGCATTCTCTTTCCAGAGATCATTCTCCAGGAAGGCACTGAACTGAGCAGCTATATATCTCATTTTTGAAGCCAGTTGCATCCCCTGCTTACGCCTGTATTTGAAATCTTCGCAAAGTGAACTATTAAAAAATATAATTGCTTCACCATACATCATTCCATTCTTGGTTCCCCCAAAGGAAAGCACATCCACCCCTGCCCCACCTGTCATCTCATACAGGCCACAATCGAGCGAAACGGCCGCATTGCTAATCCTGGCACCATCCATATGAAGCAGCATGCCCTGCTCATGGGTATACCTGGCTATTTCCCGGATCTCGTCGATGGTGTAAACCGTGCCCAGTTCAGTCGCCTGGGTGATGGAGACCACCCTGGGCTGCACATGATGTTCAAAACCTATCCCATGCATATGAGATTTAATCATTTCGACACTCAGCTTTCCATCAGGTGTATTGCAGGTCAGCAACTTACAGCCGGAAAACTTTTCCGGAGCACCGCACTCATCCACATTGATATGGGCTGTTTCCGGACAGATCACCGCATTATAGGACTGTGTAACGGTGGAGAGACCCAGCACATTGGCTGCAGTGCCAATAAATACGAAGTAGGCTTCGATCTCCTGTCCAAAGATTTCCCTGAGTTCAGCGACGGCTTTTCCCGTATAGGGATCATCTCCATAGGCGATCACATGACCATCATTCACCTTTGCAAATGCCGACAAAATATCTGGATGTACACCTGCATTGTTGTCGCTGGCAAATCCGCGACGATTAATACTACCTGTCATAATTAAAACTTTTCATCATACCTGGTCCATAACATATCGCCCATTTCCCAGGCTTTATCAACTACTTTTTCGCCCCACTCCATGGTATACCTTGTGAGGAAATCAATAAGTTCATCTTTTTTTCCTCTCTTGTAAAGTTCAAGCGCCTGCTGCTCCAGTCTGGCCTGCTTGTCAAATAACTCGCTTTGCCAGCTATCCCAGACACCGTTGACATCATAGCGCATATCTCCCCATCGTTGTGCTGTCAGCGTTCCCAGGCGGTTAAAGGCCCACCAGGCTGATTCGTGGGTATACCCATTGGGGCGCCCGGGAGTTTTATAGGAAACAGGCAGATCAGTGCCCGAACAGTAAACGGGTATATATATAGAGGTGGCCACATTGTCCTGTGCCAGCCAGACCACTCCTCCTATCTCATCGGGCAACCAATCCCGGCACTGGATAATGGTGGCATACATGGTATACCAGCGGGCAATGGTCCTTTCTCCACGCCATCCCCATCCCCCGTTGATGCGCATAAGTTTGTTCATATCATAGGGCAGGTGTGGATTGGCCAGGGGGGATATTACACTCTGCCCCTGCTCGTTGCTGACAAGCATATCCTTGGTCATATCGAAGGGCGTTCCTTCGTAATAGTCCGAAAAGACCATCCGAAGATCCGCCAGTGAAACCAGGCTGTCGGGTTTTACCGAAAAAGGATAGTTCTCAGCATTGGGATCCAGTTTAAGTGAGGGGGCCAGAAGGTCAAACACTCTCCACTCCCGTCTCCTTGCAGCCAGAGATGTCCGGCTGCTCCGGAGCATAAGCATAACAGAAGAGAAAAGGCTCTCCTTCTTTCCACCATCCTGCTTCTGCAGCCACACTGTAGATATTCTCACTTGCCATAAAATGCTCCCTGTCGTCCAGGTCTATCTCCTTGATGGTGCTGGCATTGGCATTAACCGCCACATGATCGTCGGGCACCCGCTGGGCCACCCAAACCGAACCAACCTTCCCCTTCCCGGGTCCCAGGATTTCGAGATGCCACACCTCTTTCTTATCTGCAATGGTCAGGACCTCACCATAATCATTCCATCCGTATTTTCCTGTAAGTTCCCCGGCCAGCTCAATGGCTTCCCGCGCTGTTTTGCATCGCTCAAGCATTAGCCGGCAGAGCCGCTGACAGTCTATCAGTCCGGCATCGGACTGCAACTCCTCCCTGCCACCAAAGGTGGACTCTCCAATACCAAGCTGGTACTGGTTCATGGAGGGATAGGCCGTATTCAGAAACTGGTAGGTCTCAGCTGCCTGGGGTATCTCACCAATGGGCACATGGCTATAGGTAGGCATGGCAAATGAGTCACAGGCCACCCGTTTATACATGCTTGTTGTGCTTCCTCCGGGGTGCTTCCTCGCCGGTACCACATCCATCCAGGAACGTGTGCGATGACTGTCGTCAGTATGTGAGGTGATCACCGACCCGTCTACCGTGGCCCCCTTCCCCAAAGTAATGGAGGTGCATCCGTCGGCATATCCTCCTTCCCAGTCTGGCCGTTGGGCCAAAAGTGTCATGGAAATAATGAGCAGGAAAGTTGAAAACGTGGCAAAATATTTCATGCATTATTTGTTTTAAATGAGAGTTACGAATATAGGCATATCCATTCATAGAACAGTTCCATATGCACCATTTTTACTTTCTTTGCAGTCACATGTTCAAAGAGAAAAAGTGAGATCTTTTAAGTTAAGCATACCGGTCCTTATCCTGATTTGCGTCAGCTCTTGTTACAAGGAAGTGGAACTTCCCCTGGATGCTACTGTAGTATTTGAACTGGAGGTCACACCTGAAATGCAGGAGTTTATCTACGATAGCAGGGATACAAGCTATACCATTGATGAACCGGACATGGAATTTACCCTGGATAAGCAGCCCCTGGACCTGGATGAAATCAAGACCCGCGGAAAATCCGCCCTGCGCTTTCAGCGGAAGAGTTATGCGGTGAAACTGAAGCAGCCAATCACACTCTCCTCAATAGACGGTTCCAAAATAAAAAATCTAAGCAGGTTCAAATTGATTTCCATGGCCATGGATTATACCTATATAGAGAACCGGATAGGTTTGGGTATTCTGGATGAGCAGGAGCTTATGCCCCTTTTCTACCGGTATGTGGAGTTGAAAATTAACGGGAGCACCCAGGGGATTTACATGTTAATTGAAGATCCCGAAAAATACTATAAGGAACATGGTTCAGAATATATTCTCCGAAGGAGCTACTACAATAGCATCATAGATTCTGAATATGACCCTTCCTTCCATAGCATTCCAAGGGAAGACTACGAAATAAGATTTAAGGAGATCTACACCAACCTGACCCTCTTACAGGGCGAAGCACTATATGAGGCTCTGAATCAGAGACTGGATCTGGAGCAGTATTTCATGAAAATGGGTATCGACTACCTCTTGCAGAATGGGGATTATACGGATGAACTTTACTTCTATGCTTTGGTTCAGCAGGATCAAATCCGCTTCAGCATCATCCCCTGGGATTATGATGATCTCTTCCGAAGCCATCCCCATGAAGTGGGTATCACCTGGGGAACCGGTCATCTTTTTGGCGACCGTTATTATGCAACTCATCAGGATATTCTGGATGAGATAGGAGATAAAATGATCTTTTCCATAGAGGATGACCTGGACTATGCCATAGCCATGGATCCTTACCTGTATGACCGCTACGAGAGTTGCCTGGAAGCTATGATTCAAAAGATGAATTCGGAGGATATAGATGCCCTGTTTGAAAAGGTGAAGTATGAGTTGACCCCCTTCTATAACAGAGATGAGGTGATAGAGCAAAGTCAGTTCGACAAGGATGAAACTAACTACTAATCGCTGGATAGAAAATATGGAGGAGAAAAGAGCATTTATTAAGCATCGCCTTGCTGCCATGAAGGAGCAAGTAAATGAGGTACAACCATGAGAAAGCTTAGCATTGTATTGCTGATACTTACCGCATCTTTGTCCGCCTGTGTTACGGATCCGGTATATGATTCAGTGATTCCTGACCTGACACTGGATGAGCTGCAGGATAAAACAGAGCATGTGGGATTCCTTGCGATCGATACGAAATACTATAAGGGTGAAGCGGTGGCTAAGGTGCTTGTAAATGGTATACAGACAAGTCCAGGCTTAATGGTATTTAACCGGGCAGGTTTTTACAGGCTTGAGATTTATCAAGAAGAATCTGCCTCATCCAATCCGGCTGTGATCCGTGTGGTGATCCTTGATCCAGATAGGGGCGAAACGGAATGGGGGCTGCCTCCCTGGTCCCCCGTCCATCCAGAAGACGGAATGCTTGGCGTGCAATCTGTGAAGCTGCTGCATGCTCCTGCAGTTCCCCAGAACCGGGCCATCCCCCTGGTGGTGGTGCTTGAAGACGAACTGACCAGGTCAGACACCTATCTGGATGCATATGTCGGAACAAGTTATTTCAGGATCAAACGTGGCGCAGGCTCGTTGCAGATTCCCCCGAATGCCAGCCAGTTTGGCCTTAGCATTGATCAGCAGAATTTCCAACTTGACATCAACATCATAGATTCCCCACCCCAAATCCTGAGTGGAGAACTGACTGCCGACCTGCAACTGGCGGCTGGCAGCTATATCCATATACCGGCGGACCTGACCATTCCGGAAGGGATCACTATGCAAATTGATAGTGGTTGCTTTGTTACCGTGGCACCCGAAGTAAATATCTACAATAATGGACTGGTCCTTATTAAGGGCTCGATCAACGCTCCTGTAACCTTAACCTGCAATGACGGCTTAGCTTATTGGGGAGGTTTCATTGGAAACTCCACAGGCAATCGTATCGATGCCACTTATACAATCTTCAGCAGGAGCGGTCACAATACCGGAGGAGAATACGCATACGGCCATGCAGGCAGGCAGGCGTTATTCTATAGTGAAAACGGGGAACTATCCCTGGATCATTGCTACATGATCGACCATATCGGTCAAATTTTTTATCCTGTATCCTGCACGCTGGAGCTCAATGATTGCCTGGTACAGAGAGTCAAGACCGGCGGACAGATGAATCAATCTGATCTTCAGATGGACCGCTGTATATTTACCGATTTTCCGGATGATAGTTTTGATTACCAGGATGAGGACAATGACGCTCTTTACCTGAATGAGACCAATGCATTGATCACAAACTCTATATTTATGTTTGCCAAGGATGATGGTCTGGACAGCGGAGCCAGCGGAGGTGGTGAAGTGCTGATCAGCAACTGTACCTTTGAAGCAAATTTTCACGAGGGTGCAGCTCTTTCCAGTGGTGGTTCTGTCAATAAGCTGCACCGGATCGAGAACTCCCTCTTTACGAATAATGGCCAGGGGCTTGAGCTGGGTTACAGCAGTCCGAACCATCGTGTGGAAGTTGATTCCTGCACCTTTTTGGGCAACGGAATAGGGATCAGGTACGGCGATTGCTACGAAATGCCTCATCATGGTTACATTCATGTTGCTAATTCGCAAAGCACGGATAATACTGTCTATGATATCTGGAATATGAACAGAGAACACTGGGCTGCCGACACCTCCCATATGAGCTTTGAAAATGTGGTGGTAAAAATACCCAATCCCATGTACCCCGAGTTGATTAGCAATGAATAAAAGAGCAATTACATATAAAGAATTCTTTCTTCGCCTCCTGCTGTTCACCCTGCTCCTGGTTATGTTTAAGCCATTGGCGGCCCAGGAAACAAAGGTCGTACGTGATATGCAGCTCTGGACAGGTGCTGGCATAGAAAAATCCCTGGGAAAAGCCTGGACCCTGTCCCTGAAAGAGGAGATCAGGTTTAAGCAGGATATAAGTGAAATTAATAACTACTTCACAGATGCAGGGGTTCGTTACCGTATCAATAAAAACTTTGCCTTTGAAGGTGGCTACCGCTTCACAAGGGACAAAAAATCTGATGATAGTTATGAGAATCTGACACGCTTCAATCTTGACCTCCGGTACAGGGGTCGCCTGGATTTTATCACCATTCATTACCGCCTGAGGTACCAGAAAGAAGTGGAGGGATTTAATCTGATTGAACAGGGATCCGAATATGAGAAATATGTAAGGCACAGGATCAGGATCTATTACAACGATTTTAAGAAGTTCAAGCCCTATGTTTCAGCCGAGCTCTTTCATTTGTTCGAGTATGCCCAGCCTTCTGAATATGAGTATATCCGGGTGCAGGGAGGAGTAAAATATGAGCCGGGCAAACTGGGATCCTTTGCCCTTGCCTTTGGTTTTAACAGGGAGTTCTCAGATGTGGAACCTGCCATGATTTACATGTTTAAGCTAAATTACACCTACGAGTTTTGATGTCTCCCGGCAGGCATAAGCGGACTTTCATCCTGCTTTATTTAAGCAGTGTTCTGCTGGGGAGTTGCTATAAGGAGATTCTTCTGGAAGAAAACGAAAAATGGAGCATCACTATGCGCGTGCTTGAATTTGATGATGTATATGCTTTTACCGACACTGATGAGAAACTGCTTTTATATTCCCTGCCCGCCGATACCGTCTTTTCCTTCACCCCCTATGTGAGCTTTGGTGACTACGAATCGGTAGAGTTTAATGGCATTGAACTGAAAGAGAATGAAGAGAATGATCTTGGAACGGTAATGGTCAATCATCCATATACGGTTTTGGCCCGGTCAGGTAAAAGAAAAGACAGCTATCAACTCTTTTTTACAAATCTGCCACAGCTTCATTTTCATACAGAATCAAAGATCCAGGATGAGCCCAAGGTAAGCTCCTGGATGGAATTAGCTTACACCAAAAAGAATGAGGGCACCAGGGGAACATATCTTTATACAAGCTATGCCGGAATTGAGATTCGCGGCAGAACCTCAGCTGCACATGAAAAGAAGTCCTACGGCCTTGAGTTGTGGCAAAACAAGTACGGGGATGACCAAAGTGCGGCCTTGCTTGGAATGCGCTATGGAGAGGATTGGATCCTGGATGCCATGTATGTGGATCCCTTACGTATGCGCAACAAGCTCTCTTTTGAAATCTGGAGAAAGATGTGGGAAGGGAAAAGCGAAACTCCATTTAAAACACTTAATCCGGGTATTCAGTGTGAATATGTTGAATTATTTATCAACCAGAGATACATGGGGCTCTATTGCCTTAGCGAAAGGATGGATGAAAATCTGCTTAAGCTGTCTTCCGGCAACTCCGGATCTGAAGGAGTGATCTATAAGGCCATAGACTGGACCGGTGGAGCTACTTCCTTTCTTAGCTATAACAGTGAGCCTGGCACATCTCTGACCTGGGAAGGATGGGAGCAGGTTTTTCCAGATCGGTATGCATGTTGGGAGCCCCTGGCTCAACTTAGGAAATCAGTGGTATTTGATGTGGATGAAATTTTTAAAGAGAGGATTGAAAGTCTGCTCGATATATCTGTTGCTGCAGAGTACTATCTCTTTACCAACCTGATTCTGGCACATGACAACAGTATTAAAAATTACTTCCTGGCAAGGTATCCAGGCACCTCGCATTTTTTGTTCGTGCCATGGGATCTGGAGGGAAGCTGGGGCATCATGTGGCATGGGGGTGAAAGTTCCACAAATGGCATTCTGAATAACCATCTTTATTCACGTCTCCTGGACCTGGAGGTGAATGAATTTGATGAGTTGCTTGAATCCAGATGGGAGGACTACAGGGAGTCAATCTTCCAGGAAGACTCACTGCTTGCTCCTGCCCGCAGCTATGCTGATCTTTTAAAACGGAGCGGTGCTCTTGAACGGGAAAATAAGAGATGGGAAAGTGTGGATCTGGATCTTGACCAGGCTCTCCTTTACTTTTCGCAGTGGACCACCCAACGCCTTAATTATCTGGACCTGGTTTTTAATTAGAACTCGGAGGTAAAATGAAAGGTGATTTCAGGGAAATTATCCCGGGCCATCTGCAGGCCATAGGCTGATTCGGCCATATACACCTCGCGACCAGCTTTGTCTGTAGCCAACTGCTGGTACTTTCTAAGTCTGAAGTCCTTGAGTTTTTCAGAGTTCTCTGTCTCTATCCAGCAGGCCTTGTGCATGGGAAGCTGCTCATATCTGCAGCGGGCACCATATTCATGTTGCAGCCTGTACTGGATCACATCAAATTGCAGGGCCCCTACGGTCCCAATAATTTTCCGGCCATTGGCTACACTTACAAAGAGCTGGGCCACGCCCTCATCCATTAACTGCTCCAATCCTTTGGCCAGTTGTTTGAATTTCATGGGATCGTCGTTTTCCACATAGCGAAACATCTCCGGAGAAAAACTGGGCATTCCCTGGAACTGCAGCTTCTCCCCTTCTGTTACCGCATCCCCGATCTTGAAATTTCCGGTATCATGAACTCCCACAATATCGCCCGGATATGCCTCATCAATAATAGATTTCTTTTCAGCCATAAAGGAGGTTGGACTGGAAAATTTCATCTTCCTTCCGCTTCGGACATGAACATAGGTCTTGTTCCTTTCAAACTTACCTGATACAATTTTTATGAAGGCAAGACGGTCCCGGTGGTTGGGATCCATATTAGCATGGATCTTAAACACAAAGCCAGCAAATTTATCCTCGGCGGGCAGCACATTTCGCTGTTCCGTTTCAATAATTCCCGGAGAGGGGGCCATCTGAACAAAACAGTCCAGAATATCCTGAACCCCAAAATTATTCAGGGCACTGCCAAAGAAGAGCGGTGCAGTAGTGCCCGACAGGTAATCATCCCTGTTAAGTTCTGGGTAGACTCCTTCTATCAGTTCCAGTTCTTCCTGTAATCGCTGACTGTGTGGAGCAATGTGTTTTTTAAAATCCGGATTCTCAAGATCCGTGTATTCCACCACCTCACCGATGGTTTGCTTGCTGTTACTGTTGAATGAGCGGAACTTATGCTCGAAACGATTGTACACACCCCTGAAATCCGGTCCCATGCTTACGGGCCAGCTAAGCGGGTGGACATGAATTTCAAGTTCCTGTTCAATCTCGTCAAGCAGCTCAAAAGGATCCAGTGCAGGACGATCCAGCTTATTTACAAAAACCATCACCGGAGTTTTCCGCATCCGGCACACATTCATCAGTTTCCTGGTCTGTGCCTCCACCCCTTTTGCTGCATCTATCACAATGATAACACTATCAGCTGCTGTCAGGGTCCTGAATGTATCTTCAGCAAAGTCCTGGTGACCAGGTGTATCCAGAATATTGATTTTCTTTCCGCCATATTCAAACCCCATGACAGAGGTGGCCACGGAGATACCCCGCTGTTTCTCAATCTCCATAAAGTCGGAGGTTGCTGTCTTCTTGATCTTATTGGACTTGACGGCACCGGCCACATTGATGGCTCCGCCGAAAAGCAAAAACTTCTCGGTTAGTGTGGTCTTGCCTGCATCGGGGTGACTAACAATGGCAAAAGTTCTTCTGCGCTCTATCTCTTCTTTAAACTTCATCCTTGAAAATGAGCGGCAAAGATAATAATTCCTATTTTTGAGAGCCCATAAAGTGTAATTATAATGGAGGATAAAAAGAAAGAGGGACGCTATGCGCGCATTATCAAGCAGCTGGAAGCACTTTTGCCTAAAACTGATGAACCCCTGGCAAGAATGGCCACCGTCTGTGCAGTGCTGCATCATAAAATGGATTACTTCTTCTGGACTGGCTTTTACCTTTATAAATCCGGTAAACTGGTGGTGGGGCCCTACCAGGGTCCGGTAGCATGCCAGGAACTGGAGAAAAACAAGGGAGTATGCTGGGCTGCTTTGAATGGAGCGGCCCCTGTTTTAGTTCCAGATGTGAATGCCTTTCCCGGACATCTTTCCTGCGACTCCAGATCAAAATCTGAAATTACAATTCCGGTATTCAATCAGAATCAGGAGATCGTGGCCATCTTCGATGTGGATTCTGACCGCCTTTCTTCATTTAGTGAAGTGGATCAGCATGCATTGTCGGAAATCATGAAGCTTATTTACAAGTAATCAGCAGACTAAAGAGCTAGGAGGCCAGATCGTGGATCTTGGCTTTGATCTTTTCCACTGAATAGGGCTTGGTTACCAGCTCATCAAATCCAACATCTGAATAATCTTCAAAAAAGAGTTCCGGATTATGGGCAGTTAATGCAATAATGGGTATGGCATTCAGCGGCGATGCCATCTCATTGCGGATATACTGGGTGGTTTCAATGCCGTTCATCACCGGCATCTCGATATCCATAAATATGATATCGATCTGCTGCTGTTCCAGAATCTCGATGGCCTCCTTTCCATTCTGGGCCATGATTGCCTCATTTCCCGTTAATTTAATTAACTCTGAAAGCAGGTAACGATTGGTATATATATCATCAACAACAAGGATTCTCAGCATCGTATGCATTATTTTAACAGATGATAAAAGTAGAAAATATTAACTAAATTTAGTGCTCACAGAAGGATTGGATGTTTGAATTGGATAAAAAGGAGATGATCATCCGTTACAGTGCAATTGGATTTGTACTGGGAATGGTTTTAAGCATCCTTGAATACGCACTGCTCCTCTACGGACGGGAAACGCCCTTTTCTTTCAGAGTATTTGCACTCTTGCACGGAGAACTCCCCATCCTCTACCTGCTCGATCTGCTTGCCATTCCCGGGCTGGTTTCTGGAGCTTTGATTGGCAGATGGCGCTTTAATCAGCTAAATACACTCTCCAAAACCATCAGAAATGAGACTGAGAAAAATGAGGAGATAAAACGATTTGTTCACTCCCTTATTGCCGGGGATTTGAATCGTTCAGTAGAACTGACCCTGACCGAACAAACCCTTAGCGACACCCTGAATAAATTGAAAGATTCGCTCGCTCGCAACAGGGAGCTGGATCGTCAACGCCGTTTGGATGAGCGCCAGAGAAACTGGATTTCAGAAGGATTGGCCGAATTTGGGGATTTGCTGCGCTTACACTCCCAGGAGTTGGAAAGCATGAGCTATGCTGTGATTTCCGGACTGGTCAGGTATCTGGAAGCAAACCAGGGAGCATTATTTCTTACACAGGAAGATGAGGGAGAGCTCTACCTTGAAATGATAGCCTGCCATGCCTATGACCGAAAGAAATTTCCCGGCAAACGGATCGCCTGGGGGGATGGCCTGATCGGGGCTGCTGCAATAGAAAAGAAAGGCTACTACACGGATAAAATCAGCGATGGCTACCTGAGTATCACCTCGGGTCTGGGCAAAGCCAATCCCAGATATCTATTGATTGAACCCCTGGTGTGGAACGACCAGGTATTCGGGATCATAGAAATAGCTTCCTTCAACCGGATGGAGGATTATAAGATTCAATTTGTGCAAAGGGTGGCAGAGAATATTGCCACTACTATCAATTCCATGGAGAGTAAATTACGTACAGAGCAGCTTCTGAAGGAGACCAGGGCACAGGCAGACCAGCTGGTGATTCAGGAAGAACAGGTGAGGCAGAATATGGAGGCCCTGAAACTTGCACAGGAAGAACGCGCCAAGGAGGCAGAAATTTTCATAAGTTTTACCAATACGGTGAATCATACACTCATGCGGGCAGATTACAATACTGACGGGACCTTGATTTATGCCAACACCAGGTTTCTGAAAAAGCTGGGCTACTCCGGAAACAGGGAAGTAGATGGAAAACATATCTCCATGTTTATCAATGAAAAAGATCACGCCTGGTTCAATTCTCTCTGGGAACAGCTTTCGAAAGGGGGAAGACACTTCGAGGGCTATATGAAACATGAGACCAAGTTGGGCCAGGATCTCTGGACCATGGCCACTTATACCTGTGTGAGGCACGACGACGGCAGTGTTGAGAAGATCCTCTTCCTGGCCATTGACTCCACCGAACAGAAGAAGCAGAGCATTGATTACGAGGGTCAGATCGAGGCCATTGACCGTCTCAATGAAAAAGCCATCTTCTCTCCCGACGGGAAACTTCAGCTGAGTAATACCCTCTTCGAAAACTCACTCAAGTATACACAGATGGAGCTTACCCAGATGAATGTGTTTGATTTTTTCGGAGCTGCGGAGCAGGAGAGGTTTAATGAAATCTGGGAAAATGTGATCCGCGGTGAGCCCTTCCAGGGACAGATTAAAATGCGATCTAAATTCGAAGAGGAGCTTTGGTTCAGGGCCACCTTCCTGTCGGTAAATGATATGTATGGTGAAGTGGAAAAAGTGATCTTTGTGGCCAGTGAAATGACCAAGGAGAAAGAAATGGAACTTGTTTCCAGGAAGCAGCATGAAAAACTGGTCCGGAAAGAGGAGGAATTACGCCTGGCTACACTTGACCTGAAGAAGAGGCTGGAAGATACCAATGTGCTCAGAAGACAGGAGGCTTCTAAGTTTGAGAAGGAGGTCCGTCAGTACATGCATGTGCTTGAGGAGTTGCCATACAGTGTCATAAGCATTAACAACATGGGCTTTGTACTCTTCTTCAACAGGCATGCAGAGAAAAAGTGGAAAATAAAGCAAAAGGAGATTCTTGGAAGCCGGGTGGAGAATTTATTTCCTGGTGAAAACCCTTCAGACATTATTGCCGGATTTATTGACCCGGCCCGGTCCAAAAGTATTGGTATTCATAAGGATCAGGAACTAAATATCCCCGGTCGCACAAAGGAAATAGCAGACCTTATGGTAATCAGTACTGATCTTGTAGAGGAGCTGCTTTTCACACTTATTATTCTGTAGGCATCTGAATGGACAGTCAATACGAAATCCACATATCCGGCAGGGTTCAGGGGGTCGGATTCAGGGCAGCGGCAAGAAGACAGGCCAGGTCGCTGAGACTAAGAGGCTGGGTGGAGAACCAGGCAAATGGCACAGTCAGGGTAGTGCTTCGCGGGGATTCCCAGAATTGCAGCCGCTTTATCAACTGGTGCAGAGAGGGCACTGCTTACAGCTGGGTGGACCGGGTTGATATCAGGGAGATGGAATTGGAAGAACTGGGCCCCTTCAGGGTTATCTACTAATCTTGGAAGTCATGCGCCGGAACAAGGCAAGCATGCTGCTGACAGTCAACCAGGCAGTCAGGCCAAGGATTAATCCGGAAAGTGCAACAAGCAGCCACTCTCCATCAGTAATAAAACCACCCAGGTTCTCAACCATGGCCCATAGGGTCAGGATCAGGATCACCAGCATCGGTAGCATGGTATACCAGACTGGCATTTTCCTGCTTGCCATATACACGGTAACCACGCCCAGAGCCAGAGCTGCCATCAACTGGTTCAATGACCCAAACAGGGGCCAGAGTACCATTGCCCCCTGTCCTCCCGGTTTGAAAAAAGTCATACTTGAAGCAGCCAGAACTATAAGTGCGGTAGCCAGATATCGGTTATTCATGGGTCTGCGGATCGTCCCGTTCTGCCTGGTAAAGATTTCCTGCAATGAAATTCGCTGGATGCGGGCAGCTGAGTCGAGGGTGGTGTTAGCAAAGGACACAATAAACACAACCACAAATGCAGCTCCATATTTCACAGGTACTCCCAGGGCAGAAAACAGATTTGCCGAACCAATGATAAAAGCATCCAACTTGGCCGCTAATCCGTTCGCTGAGGACCAGGAAGCATAGTGATGCCGGTAAGCATCAGCACCCTGTAACAATCCGCCATCGGTTTCAAGTCCCATTCCCAATCCCGCACCAGCGGCTACAATAACCAGAACAGCCAGGAAGCTCTCGGTGATCATGGCACCATATCCCACAGGAAGGGTATGCATCTCATTGTCGACCTGTTTCACAGTGGTCCCCGAACTGGCAAGTGAGTGAAAGCCGGAAATGGCTCCACAAGCTATAATTATAAACATAACAGGAGCCAGGTCAGGTACATCAGAGCCCGGACCAAATGAGCTCTGGTTGATTGCAGGTGCTGAAAAATCAGGATGTGCTACAAAAATACCAATGATCAGGAAGGCCATGGCGACTATCAGTTGATGTGAATTTATATAGTCGCGGGGTTGAAGTAACTTTTGAACGGGTAAGGTAGAAGCAAAAAACACATATATAAAAAGCACAATACACCATACTACAACCGATACCTCATTGCTCCAGGGCAAGGCAACAGGAAAGCGAACTCCAATCAGAACAAAAGCATAAAGCATCAAAAGTGCCACAAGGGACCAGATAAGTTCGTTCTTTCCTGTCCTGATTTTCCAGCCCAGCCATACCGCCACCGGGATTTGAGCCCAAACCGGGATCACCGATTCCGGGTAACTTACAAAAAGTGAACCCACAATCATTGCAAATACTGCCAGCACAATGAATAGCAGAAGCTGCATAATAAATTGAAGCGCATAACGGGTTCGCGGGCTGATAATATCAGCAGTAAGTTCTCCTATGGATTTGCCCCTGTTTCTTGCCGATACCACCAGGGTAGAGAAATCATGGACCGCCCCCATAAAAATACTTCCCAAAAAGACCCACAGGAATGCCGGCAGCCAGCCCCAGATCACACCGATAGCAGGTCCCACAATAGGTCCAAGACCGGCAATGGTAGTAAAGTGGTGACCGAAAATAATATTTGGCTTTGTGGGGACAAAATCGACTCCGTCTTCGAATTCATGAGCCGGCATCAGGCTTCCGGCCGACAGTTTAAATATCTTCCTCCCCAGAAACCTGCCATAGAATCTGTAGGCCAGCAGGTATCCAATGATTGCAAGAAGAACAAGAATCAGACTATTCATGCAGCCTAAGTTAAAAGTTTTAGCTCTATTTCACCCCTGATTCCCACCTGCTCTTCCACAATCACCGCACATCCTTTGATCTCTGGAATCTCTGCAAGCGATTCCAGCACTTCTTCCATATCTCCGGCACCCTGCACCAGGTTTGCGAGGGCAGTGGCCCAGGCATCAGCCAGGGGCGCCGAAGCAGAGATTACAGTGACAGCATCGGCTTTGCCCCGACTATAGGAGTGGCCCAGGGTGCCTGAAGAGGTACATACTCCCCATTCACCTTCCGGGATCACAAAAGCCATCTTATCCGACAGGGATAAGGAACCTGCATGTATGACGGAAAGCAGCTCGGTCTCGTTTCGCAGGTAAAGATCCCCCCCATTCTCAACCACCACTTCCATCACTCCATAAGTTTCAATCAGCATCCTTCCCACCTCCTGGGCAAACAGCCCTGCCACTGAAGCCATAGGTCCGGTCCCGGTTCGTTTCCCACAGTCAATCATGGTCCGGATTTCTTCTGCAATGTCTTCTCCGCTCTTCGAATGTTCCAGTGTCAGATCAATGGGAATGAGTGAACTCAAAAAGCTGGGGTCTTTCTCTGAATAGTCCAGGAGGATCTTCCTGAGTCTGTGTAATTCGTCCTTTACGGACTTCTCTATTCCTTCCAGATGGAGGTGATGTGGCACGCCTACCAGCAGGTCCGATTCATGGTGCAAACTGCGAAAAAACCGGAAACGGTCCCGGTTCATATCGTCCCTGTATAACCTGGGCATACAATCAGTTTACTCCAAAGTTTAGTTCAAACAGCCTGAGTGGACATGCTTTTATGCAAAGTTCGCAGGCCACACACTTATCCGGGGAAAAGCGCAGCTCCCTGGAATCCTGATCCATGCTTAATGCCCCGGGGAAGCACACTGAAGCACAAGCACCACAATGAATGCAGTCCGATTCATTAAAGAGAATGGTCCTTACCACGGGTGAAATCTCCACATGCTTGCTCTTCAGGTAGTTCATGGCTCCTTCCACGGACTTAAGTTCGCCTGAAATTTCGATCAGCAGGTTTCCTTCTCTCCCATGGCTTATATCGGCATTAAGGATATTGATCATCACATCATACTCCTTAATCAATATATAGGTTACGGGCTCATTCACTGTATCTGCAGGAAACCGGAGAACCATTCTTTTTTTACTAGCTGCCATGATGTTCTAATATTACCTTATATCCAGTGATTTCAAACCTTTTCCTTTCGGAAACATTTCCAGGGCTTCGGTTAACAGAAAGCTGCCTTCTGATACCTGCTTCTTTAAAATACCGGCTATCTTCCTGGCCTGAAAAATGCTGGAAAGAGAGGCGGTCTTAATTTTCTTTTTATTTAATTCGATCTCCCCGCTCATCAATTCCCTGTAATTGGTCCGTCCCAATTCGGGATGATCAGGATCTCCGTAATCCAGAATCCGTGTGGTGATCTGTTCATTACGAATCATCAGACGTGATGCCATTTCCTCATCCAATACCGGGATTGGTATTCCTATTCCAACAAACATGGATACCCCGTATTTCTCATAATAGGCCGCTTTTATGAATTCCGGACTCATCCTGGAAGCATCCCCGATTACCGCCAGTGTGGCTGCATTGCTTACCGGCACACCAAATTCATTCAGTTCTGCATCGCTCTTAAACTGTGTACCGTGCCAGCTTATATAGCCACTTGTTCCGCCAAGGAATATGCGGGTACCCATTCCTATTGTGCGCATTTCGGGATCATTCAGCAAGGGGCTTAGCTCCCCTGAAGTACTGAAATTTGCATTTCCCAAACGGGGAAGCAAACTTCCCATATAGGTATACTTGATCCTGTTTGAGGTATTCACAGCCACCGGATAGTTCTGATATGCATTCCGCGGATTAAACATCACCATTTCATTAATATTCTCCCGGTTGATGCTTGTTTTTATATCCTTCATGGGATAGCAATCGGTTCCTTTGGCATGAGCTTCCAGAACCACATCCCTTCCTGCAATTAGTTCCTCGATAATATGGGCACCTCCATAAGCCGGATTCTCAGGATGATTCTCTGTAGCTCCTATGTACAGATCCACCGCCGCAATTCCGGTAAATACAGGAACACCATTCAGGGTGGCCCGTTCCATACGAATGGGGGGATTTGCATGGCCCGTATTGATAAACATTCCTGAAGAGCACATTGGACCAAAGGTGGCCGTGGTAACCACATCCACCTTCCTGGCTACTTCAGCAGGAGAATGATCTCTTCCCATGGCAGACACCTCTTCGGCAGTTAATACAACCGCCTTACCAGTTTTGATTTTCTCATTGATCTCCAGTATGCTCTTCATGCTGAGTTTTATATTGATTCAAAATCGTCTGACCTGATCCAGCCTTCACGTCCATCAATTACTATAATGTTCTGCCAGCCGGAGACTTCTTCATTCACCTTGATCTTGGTCCCTTCATGCAAGATGAAAAGCTCTGTACCGCTGGTACTGGGCGAACTGCGAACCACCACTGATGGGGCGAGTATGATTCCGGTATCCGGATTTACAACATCTTTGTGCCTGGCTATTGCTGAAGAGATAGACAAAACAAACAAGACCAGGGCCAACAGGGCACTGATAAAGGCCACTTTTTTCATCACCATGTACCTTGAAAAAAGATAGACCAGGATACCGCCCAGAATAATCACGAAGAAAATCAGCGCCAGAATACTCCAGGTTTGCTCGGGAAACAGCTGAACAAACCCCTGCACCCACGCCCTGATGAATAATACAGGTACTTGCTCAAAAGCATCTAGCCGGTACCGTGAAACAAACTCCAGGTTGTTGAGAGCATCTTCATGTCCGGGTTCAAGCTTCAGAGCTTTCTCATAATAAAGAATCGCGTGTCCTATGCTGTTGGACCGATAGGCCGCATTACCCATATTGTAGTAGAGATCGGCACTTTCCTTTCCGTTTAGTATTATTGAATTATACCTTTCCAGCGCTTGTTCATAAGAGCCCGACTGGTACAAAGAGTTTGCATCAAAATAGAGGGAATCAATGTCCACCTCTCCCGTATTTATCTCCTGAAAACCAGTATAAAGCAGATCGTTTTCCGAAAATGGCATCAGGGCCATGCAGGTAAGTGATAAGACCAGTACGATGGCAGCTCGTTTCATTTCAGACTATTTTCAAGGTTCCTGATTAATTGTACGGCATCACTGTAAAGTCTGTCCATATCACTTCGTTCAGAGCTTGGGGCAAATCTGGAAAACTCACTTTCCTCAAGGATTCTGAGCAATTCACTTTTCTGATCATCCGGGATATTCCTGAGGTCAAGTTGATCCATTATCACCTCTCTTGAAAGTCCGGACGTTTCAATATTCAATTTATGTGAGAGGTATCCCCAGATCCCTTTTCCTATCTCCTCGTAGAACTTTTCCGTATCCCCTGACTTTCGATACCGGTCAGCCTTTTTTAACCTGGCACGAGCCGATTTGCCAGCCTTTCGGTTGCGAACAAGTGTGAGATCGGCATTCCTCCTGGTTACCCCACTGATTAAACCAATCAGTATCAGCGTCAGAAGAATGGCAATGGGATAGGCCCACCGGTACCAGCTTTGTCCAAAAAGCGAACTTCTCACACTTGTGAAAACCGGGCTATGCCGCGAAATATCTCTGATATCAGTTCCAAGATCTTTTACGCTTTCATGCACAACACCAGGTACATAAACTCCATCTGAAACATCACCGTTCTCCCCTTTTTCAACCATGAAGTTAAACTCATCTGTAAGCGCTGTCTTGTAGGAAGCAGTTAAGGGATCGAACCAGGCAAACTGAACAGGTGCAATTCTAAATCGGCCTGCATGTCTTGCAATAATAGGGTATTCAAAAGTCACCGAGCCCGAGATCCGCATGCCGGAAGTAGATGTTTGAACAGAGCGGGTAACATCGTAAAGGTCATGGTCGGGAGGCAGGTTTACCTCAGGCTCACCCATCAAGGGGAGATTGCCCGTACCACTGATAGTAATTTTCAGGCTAAGTGCTTCATTTACTTCAATCTCCGAAGAAGAGAGCTCCGCTTCCATATTGAAATCGCCAACTGCTCCGGTAAAACCAACAGGTGCTCCAGGAGGTAAAGGCTTCACATGGATGTTCACCGGAAGCGTGGCCAGGGTGACCGGGACCTCCTGAACACTATTGAAAAATGGGTCGTCAAAGAAAGCATCTATGGGATTATTGCTTCGCTGCCTCTCTACCCTTTGCTGTACCATCCAATCGGATTCATAGGGGGCAATCTTCAGATCACCAGTTTTTTGTGGGATCAGTATATGCCGCTGAATTACCTGGGTAACATATAACTGGCCATTGATCTCCTGCTGTTGTGCACTGGCATCAGGATCAAGACTTTTTTTATAGAATCCCTCATAGGGAAGGTCACTGGCCGATGAACCGGGCCGTGTATTTACCCGGGTGTAAACTTTTAATCCCGAAACAAACTGTTCCCCCACATATACCTCCTTTTTTGAGGGAATGACCCTCAGGAAAACTGCATCATTTTCAGAACTGCTTACTGAACCATCATCTGATATTCCCTGGTTTCCACTGCCCGTAGCACCTGCTCCGGCTGAATTGACTACCAGCTCAACCTCGTTGGTCATGTACTCCTTTCGGCCCACCTTGACAGTGCTGGCAGGAATGATATAACTACCTTCACTTACGGCTCTGAGTATATAGGTATAGGAGACCAGGGTTTTCTGCGTCATCTTTCCGTTGACCCAGTTTGAGTGGGATGAAAAGGATGAGTATGGCCCCCCAAGCAGTTGAAAATCCTCCATGGCCGGAATTCTGACATCGCCTCGCTCCGAACCCTCAATCACATACTGGAACTGCTCTCCTGCCTTCACCACAGCTGGGGCTGAGGCAGTAAATACACCATCCTGAGCGCTCAGAAGTATGCCGCTTATCAGGAAAGCTGTTATCAATGCCAGTAACTTTTTACTCATGGTCTTAAATTACCAATCCTTTTCTGTTTTCACCTTGGCTGCAGCCGCTTTTTTCTTATCCACTTTCTCTTTTACATCTTTCTCCTGCTGCTGAATGGCTTTCAGCATGCGCTCCGCATCTTCCTTGGATATCTCACGGGGTACAGGTTGTTGTTGCTGATCCTGCTGATCTTGCTGATCCTGCTGTTGATCTTGCTGATCCTGTTTTGTTGATCCTGCTGATCTTGTTGATCTTGTTGATCCTGCTGATCTTGGTTTTGTTGATCCTGCTGATCCTGGTTTTGTTGATCCTGCTGATCTTGTTGATCTTCCTGGTCCTTATTTTGCTGATCCTGGTTCTCTTGTTGCTGCTCCTTCAGTTTTTGTTTTGCGTAGGCCAGGTTGTACCTGGTATCATCGTCATTGGGATTCTTCCGAAGACTGTGTTTATAAGCTTCAATGCTCGGGGCATATTGCCGGGCTTCCAGAAGGCTGTTTCCGATGTTGTGCCATATCTGGGCAGTCTTTTCAATATCGTTGGTCTGGTCCAGCAGTGATTCATACTGTTTCACTGTTTCCTCATACTTTTCCTGTTCATAAAGGGCGGCTCCTGTATTAAAATCTGCCACATAGGACTCCTGATTTATACTTTCTGCTTTACGAAACTGCACCTCAGCCTCTGCAAACTCTCCATCATTATATGCCCTGACCCCATCCCGGATCACCTTACGCTCATTTTGTCCGTGGGCCAGAATGACTGCCATCAACAATATCACTGATAAACCTGATCTTTTCATCATCAAATTATTGTTTATCCGTATTAAACAGATTCAGTCGCAACAAAAAGCGGTTCTTTCTGGAGCGAATAAAGAATTCCAGCAAAAGGAAGAAAAGCGCAAAACCAGCGAAATACTGAAAGCGCTCCGCAAATTCGGCAAATACACGCGTTTTCAACTCGGCTCTCTCCAACTTATCCAACTCATCTATCAGACTGTTGATACGGTCGCCCGGGATATAAGCACCACGACCCTCAGCAGCCACTTCCTTTAGTAGTTTTTCATTTAGTTTACTAACTACCACATTTCCGTCCCGGTCCCTTCTGGTGGCAGTGCTACCCGGGGAAAGTGGCACCGGCACCCCATTGGGATCGCCCAGTCCAACCGTATAAACCTTTATACCCCGTTCAGCTGCTCGCGTAGCCTCACCAATAGCATCATCTTCATGATTTTCCCCATCGGTAATCACAACAATGGCCTGACTGGGAAGGTTTTCACCGGAAGCACGCTCAGCATCACCAGAGGAGAATGACCGGACGGCCAGATGGATGGCCGAACCAATGGCTGTCCCCTGTTTCGAAACCATATCCGGACCCGCCCCTGAAAGAAACATCTTTACACTCGGATAGTCATCCGTAATGGGAATCTGTGTATAGGCATCCCCGGCAAATACAATCAGGCCAATCTTATCGTTGGACATCCTGTCGACCATCCTGTTGATCATTTGCTTGGAACGCTCAAGCCTTGAGGGCTTAATATCTTCGGCCAGCATGCTGTTGGAAACATCCAGGGCAATAATTATTTCTCTGCCTTTATGCTCCACTTCTTCAAGCCTGGATCCGATTCTGGGTCCGGATGCAGCAATAATCAAGAGCACAGTGCCAGTAAAGAGCAGCAAAAATTTCCAGTGCAGCGCCGAGCCGGAGGCCTCCGGCATTAACTCCTCAAGAAGAGCACTGTCGCCCAGCTTTTGCAGGGAACGCTTTCGGTAAGCCCGGTAGAGCAAATAGCCCACGACCATTAGTCCTGCTGCCAGCAAGAACCATAAAATATCCTTATGTGCGAACTGAATCATGCTTAAGGTATCGTTCTGAATATGGTGTATCTGAGGAGTATTTCAAACAGTAAGATTAACATGGCTGCCAGCAGGAAAGGAAAATACTCTTCCTTTTTCTTGCTGAAATGCTTTACATCCAGCCTTGTTTTCTCCAGTTGATCAATCTCCTGGTATATTTCTCTGAGTTTATTATTATCTGTTGCCCTGAAGTAAGTACCCCCGGTGGTATTGGCGATTTTTTTCAATACATCCTCGTCAATCTCAACCGGCATATCCCTGGTAACGGTCCTGCCAAACATATCCTGAACCGGTATGGGTGCATTTCCTTTGGAACCCACCCCGATGGTATATACCCTGATCCCCATACCTGCGGCAATTTCAGCAGCGGTCACCGGCCCCACGTCCCCCCTGTTATTTACCCCATCGGTTAAAAGAATAATCACCTTGCTCTTGGCTTTGCTTTCCTTGATCCTGTTAACAGCAGTAGCCAATCCCATTCCAATAGCAGTTCCATCTTCAATCACACCAAAGTCAATTTCTTTCAGGAAATTAACCACCACAGCCCGATCCGTTGTCATGGGACACTGAGTAAAGCTTTCACCTGCAAATACCACCAGTCCAAATCTGTCATCCTCCCTGGCATTCACAAATTCGATTCCCACATTTTTTGAAGCTTCCAGCCTGTTGGGTCTGAAATCCATGGCTCGCATGCTACCAGACACATCCATGCAGAGGACAATATCTATTCCTTCAGAGCTGACCTGTTCCCATTGATTGGACGACTGAGGTCTGGCAAGGACCACAATTATAAGGGCAATCACAGCCATGCGAAGTAGTGCCAGAAGATGACGCAACCAGATCCTGGAGGATCCTGGACGCTCATCCAGATTTTCAAAGCCGGAAAGCTTCAGGGGTGCTGTTCCTTTTCTACCCCTCCAGATATACCATGCAAACATTAAAGGAATCAGAATCAGGGCATAAAAGAACGCAGGATATGTAAATTCAATGTTACTCATCTACATCCTCCTTCCTCTCTTCCTTATGGTAAAACAGGGGATAAGTCTTCTGCACAAAAATGTAGGCGTTATTCAGATTGGTCTGATTGTCCACCGGCAAGGGATCCTCACGGGCGAATTTCACCAGGTCGGCCAGCTCCAGTAATTCTTTCAGAATATCGTCCAGCAGTTGATCTTCCGGATTGGCCCTTCTGAAGGCTTGCAGGATCTCCTCTGTAGTACTTTCCATGGCCGGAATATCATATTGCCGCTCGATATAGATCCTGGTTATTTCGGTCAGACGGGTGTAGTATTGCTTCACCTCTCCTTTGACCCATATTTTCTCTTCCTTGAGTTTGTCCAGTTCCCTGAATGCAACCACATGAGCAGGCTCCAGTGGTTTCTGACTGTATTTTTCAGGATCTTTCTTTCGTCTCAGATATCTTAAGACCAACCAGACGATTGTTCCAACAATCAATAAAGCTCCCAATCCCCCGGCTAACCAGGGAAGCAATTCTTTAAAGCTTAATGGAGTGTTTATTGGAGGCTTAATGGGTTTTATCTGCTGAGTTGTATCAACCACCGGATCATATACATTTATAATCAGGGGCATACTTCTTGCGGTATCGACCTCACCGGCCCATCGGTAAATTACCTCCTGGGCAGGTAAGATTTGAGATCCCGATTCAAAGGAAGTAATCAGATAGTTAAAGTCCACCACAGTTCTGTCGCCCGAAAAAATTGTATCAGAGGAAAGCAGGGAAAGTACCTCCAGCCTGCTGCTCAGAGTATCCTTTATCTGTGGAAGCATAAACTCGAGCTCACTGTCTGCATCTACTTTGAGGGTATAGGTGATCTGTTCTCCAATCATCAGGGAGTCGGCACTAACTAATGATTGCACACGGATTAGCTGCCCATTTGCAGGAACCATCAGCACAAGAAACAGGCCTGTTAACAACATTCCCTTTACCACCCCTATGTTATGATTAATGCTCATACTACCTATGCTTGAAAAGCCTGATAAGGGGTTTTACATAATCTTCACCGGTATGTATAGATACACTATCCACACCAGCCCTTGAAAAGATCTCCTTCATAATCTCCAGGTGGCTCTCCCACTTCATGGCATAATTCTCCCTGACCCTGCTTTTGGATGTATCGATCCACCGCTCCACTCCGCTTTCAGCATCAAGGACACGTAACATCCCCACAGCAGGAAGCGAAGTCTCGCGTATGTCATAGATATGAAGTGCTGCCACATCATGCTTGTTATTTGCGATTTGCAAGGAACGTGCATATCCTTTGTCCCTGAAGTCTGAAATCAAAAAGGCTGTACAGCGTTTTTTTATGGCATTGGTAAGAAACCTCAGGCTTTCCGAAATATCGGTACCTCGACTTTGAGGCTTATACTCCAGGAGCTCCCGTATAATTCTGAGTATATGCTTTCGCCCCTTCTGGGGTGGAATAAACTTTTCAATGCGATCGCTAAAGAGGATCACACCAATCTTATCGTTATTTTCAATGGCAGAAAAGGATAGTACTGCTGATATTTCCGTAATCAGGGTCCGCTTCATCTGTCCCTGGGTCCCGAATTCGCCCGAAGCACTCACATCGATCAGCAGCATGACCGTAAGTTCCCGCTCCTCCTCAAAAACCTTCACATAGGGATGGTTGAAGCGTGCTGTCACATTCCAGTCGATACTCCTGATATCATCTCCATACTGGTACTCCCTCACCTCGGAAAAGGTCATACCTCTGCCCTTGAAAGCACTGTGGTACTCACCTGCAAAGATCTGCCGGGAAAGTCCCCGGGTTTTGATCTCAATCTTCCGTACTTTTTTAAGGAGATCTTTTGTTTCCACTTACTTATTTCTTGCTTCTCTTACTGTAAAATACCATTCCTCCCTCACCAGGGTCACATGAATCGTGTCGCTCATCAGCTCATAGGCCCACTCCGACTCGCCTACCTTGTCATAGGCTTTATTTAACTCATCAAGTACCTCATCAAATTCACCATAATCACAAACCATTTTCGTACTCCTGCAGATATCCTCATCTGTAAAGTACATGATCCAGGTCCGGGTCCGAAGTCCGTTTACGTACTTCAGGTAGTTAAAGCGTTGATTTACCACCGATTTGTCGCGCCTGAACTCCTTATGATTGTCTTTCACCAAAACGAGCACCTCTTCTTTGGTCAGATCAATCATATGCTGCCCTCTAAGCGATGATCCTGCAATACACAATAAACCTGCAGCCAGGATCAGTTTTAGTGACAGCATTCTCATAAAAGCACGTTTATGGCACCTCCACATGGTTGAGAATCTCTGATATAATATTCTCTGTGGTAATATTTTCGGCTTCTGCTTCATAGCTTAATCCAATCCGGTGTCGCATTACATCATGACAGATGGCCCTTATGTCCTCGGGAACAACATATCCCCGGCGCTTAATAAATGCATAAGCTTTTGCTGCTTTTGCCAGGTTAATACTTGCCCGCGGCGAACCTCCATATTGAATAAGCGGCACAAACTGTGCCAGTCCGGCCTTCTGGGGATCGCGGGTAGCAAACACGATATCCAGAATGTAATTCTCAATCTTCTCATCCAGGTAAACCTCCTTCACAACAGAACGGGCCTTCATAATATCTGCCGGCTTCAGGATGCTGTTGGCCACCGGAAATTCTTCGGCAAGATTCTCCCTGACAATAAGCCGCTCCTCCTCCCGGCTGGGATAGTTTACCACCACCTTCATCATAAAACGATCCACCTGAGCTTCCGGTAATGGATAGGTCCCCTCCTGCTCTATGGGATTCTGGGTAGCCATCACTAGAAAGGGACGTTCCAGTTTATAGGTGTTCTCCCCAATGGTAACCTGTTTCTCCTGCATAGCCTCCAGCAAGGCACTCTGCACTTTTGCAGGCGAGCGGTTGATCTCATCGGCCAGGATCAAATTGGCAAAAACAGGGCCTTTCTTCACAATAAACTCCTCCTTCTTCATGCTGTAGATCATGGTACCCGTGAGGTCAGCTGGCAGAAGATCGGGAGTAAATTGTATCCGGCTGAACGAGGCATCGATTGTTTGAGAGAGTGTGCTTATGGCCAGCGTCTTTGCCAGTCCGGGCACCCCTTCCAACAGGATATGCCCATCGGACAACAAACCGATAAGCAACCTTTCTACCAAACCTTTTTGTCCCACAATCACCTTCTGAATCTCCAGGGTGATCAGGTCCACAAACTCACTCTCTTTCTTAATCCTTTCGTTGAGCTCTTTGATATTTACCTCCTGAGTCATATGACGGATTCTTTTATGTTAATAATCATCTTGTTAATCATGCTTCCTAAGCGGAGAACAAAAATAGCAGCGAAAATGAGCAAACGAAAGGAATGGGGGGTTAAAAAATGTTAAGAAAAGGGTAAATTTGTTTCCCTAAGATGGAACAATGAGCAGGTATTTTATTCATATGGCCTACGATGGTAGCGATTATTGCGGATGGCAGATTCAGCCAAATGACAAGACTGTTCAACAGGTTTTGGAACATGCCCTTAGCACCCTTCTTAAAACGAAAACTCCTGTAACAGGTGCAGGCCGTACCGATACAGGCGTACATGCTTCCCATTTTATTGCACACTTTGATAGCTCCTCGGAAGCCTATGATCCCACATCCGATCGCTTCATTTTCAAGCTGAATGCCTTTCTTCCCGGTGATATTTTAATATACAAGATTGAAAAGGTTCCCGGTGACAGGCATGCCCGTTTTTCAGCAACATACAGAACATATCAGTACCATATATCCTCCATTAAACCCATTTACAAGCAAAATTACAGCCATTATATATATGGCGAGCTTGATTTGGGGGCCATAAACACCTGCTGTAAGGTGATTATGGAGACCAGCGATTTTACCAGTTTTGCCAAGTTGCATTCCGATGTGAAAACCAATAATTGCCATGTCACACATGCTCAATGGAAGAAAGTGGATCAGGGTTATCTTTTCGAAATTACAGCCGATCGTTTTTTAAGGAACATGGTGCGATCTTTAACAGGCACCCTTCTTGATGTGGGCCAGGGTAAACTTGATCTTAAGGGATTTAAGAAGATTGTGGAAGCAAAGGATCGGGGGAAAGCAGGCTCATCTGCACCGGCAAAGGGCCTCTTCCTGGTAGATATTGGGTATTCGTAGGAAGTTAGTAAGTCAGGAGCGTTTTAGCCGGGCACTTACAATCTCCTTCCCATCACCCTCACGGCTGGCTGAAAAGTATGTTTCCCCACCCGTATGCTCAAAGCCTGTAAGCTCTATACGGTCGCCAAAGAACGCTTCATGATTGAAATTGATCTCCAATTCACGGATCTCCTGATCCGCATTGTCAGCCGTGGTAGCAGCATCAATGCACCACTCCATATACCTGACGTTATTCACGTGACCAACGATATCCAGGTCAGAAAACACTACCTGATGCTGCTTCAGGAGTCTGGGTTCACCGGGCATGGTAATTTTATCCAGGGGCTTGTCGAACATCTGAATATCCTGAACGATCAATTTGAACTGTTCCATCATCTCTTTGGGACGGATCAGGCGATGTGTGTCAATATCAAGAATTAACCAGGCAGTACTGGCCATTCCAATGATCTCACCCTTACTGTCCAGAACCCTGAAATCCCTGAGTGCAAACAGCCTCTCAGCACCACTTGGCCAGGTCTCCAGTCTGATCTTTTCGTTCCAGACCGGGTAACGCTTCATATGTATCCGCATCCTGGAAAGCGCCCAGGTAGTCTTCCGGCTCTTCATATCATCGTAGCCCAGTCCCAGCTCACCGGCATGATGGTAGGCTACTTCCTGAAAGAAGTTGGCCATGCTGGTAAGCCTGGCCTGACCCTTTGGATTCAGGTCATAGGATGAGATCGTAAACTCCTTTGTAAATACCTTCATAATATTTAGCTATTCCAGATCTCCCAGGATGCTTCGGCCTGGTAGATCAGCATATCAAGACCGTTTACTATCCTGGCCCCGTATTTTTCTCCCCTTGAAAGGAACTCCGTTTTTTCAGGATTATAAACCAGGTCGAATATAAGGTGTCTGGGTGTTAATGCCTGGTAGGGTATGTCGGGATAAGTTTCCACCTTTGGGTACATGCCCAGGGGGCTTGTGTTGACAATCAAAGTAGTTTTACCCAGCAATTCACTATCCAGTTCCCTGTAAGAGATGCGCTTATTACCCGGAGTACGGCTCACCATGGTAATCCCGATTCCCAGCTGCTCAAGAACGTGAACAACTGCTCTGGACGATCCACCGGTTCCCAGCACCAGGGCCGATTTGTGATGGGGCTCCAGATGTTCTTCCAGTGAGCGTCGGAAACCTATGACATCTGTATTGTCACCCGCCAGCTCTATCCTGTCTCCTCCCCTTCTTAAGGAAATTGTATTTACGGCCCCGATTGCATCGGCAACAGAACTAAGTGAATCGAGGAAAGGAATCACATCCTGCTTGTAGGGCACTGTCACATTCAATCCGATAAGACCTGCTTCCCTGTTCAAAAGTGTTCTGAATTCTGAAATATCTTCCAGGGGAAAATTCCTGTATTCGGCATCTATGCCCTCCGAAGAAAACTTCTTACTGAAGAAGGAAGCCGAGAAGCTGTGTCCCAATGGATATCCGATCAGTCCGAAGAGACGCATTTTAAGTGGTTTTTTTATTCCTTGTCAATCCGATCTCAATAATGAGAATCAAGGCAATACCGGCAGCAGCCATCAGCAGGGCCAGCCAGAACTGATCTCCCTGATTCCCCAGGGAAGGCAGTATATTCTTTTCGACCAGGGGCTTCATCTCACCTTCAACCAAAATGGTTTCCAGGGTCTCCTTCCAGGGCCAGATCTTATTCAGCGATCCAATCATAAATCCCACAAGTACTGCAATGGTAATGTCGTGATACTTTCTCAGTAGCCAGGAAAGCAGGTTTGCAAAGAGGATCAGTCCGGTCACCGCTCCAATACCCAACAATAAAAGGTCGAGGATAATTCGCTCGTTGACCGCATGCAGAGCAAAGGTATATTTGCCCAGCAGGAGCAGGATAAAACTACCCGAAATGCCTGGCAGGATCATGGCACAGCTGGCCAGTCCCCCCGATAGTATGACAAACCAGGAAGAATCGGTGGTTGTTGTGGGTGTTACACTGGTGATATAGAAAGCGATTCCTATGCCAGCCACGAGTGCCACAATTTTGGGATATTGCCACTGTCCAATCTTTCGGGATACCACGTACGAAGAGGCCAGCACCAGTCCAAAGAAGAAGGACCAGATCAATATGGCCTGGTGTTCAAGCAGATATTCAAGCAATCTGGCCAGGGAAAGTACAGAGATAAAGATCCCGGCAAATACGGCCAGCAGAAAGTTTCCGTTAATCTGCTTCCAGAAGGAAAACCAGCGTCCGGTAAAAAACAGTTTGAGGGCTTCAAGGTTGATTCCCTTGATGGAATCGATCAATTCTTCGTAGATCCCGGTAATAAAGGCGATGGTTCCTCCGGATACACCCGGTACCACATCTGCTGCTCCCATGCCCATACCCCGGAGTACAAGGAAGAGATATCTTGCTGCTTTACTCTTCAAAACCTTATTGTTTTCTGGATTGAAACTCCTCTGGCAGTACATCAAAAAAGGTATCTCCACGCATGCCTCTGCGAAGAGCCTCAAGTGAAACGACCTCATTTGGTGCAATATTTCCCAGGTTCACATTGGCTCCAACCATTTGAATAAACATGGTCTGCTGGGCCTTATTGGGTGCTTCCCACAAGACATCATTCACGGAGATCTCTTTCATAATATCATCGATCAATTCCCTGTTGGCCTTACCCTCAGAATCATATATTCCTATGGTACCACTTTCACGTGCCTCTGCAATTACCTTCCATGCTCCGGTCTCGAGTTCAGATTTCATATGAGAAACCCACACATCGTTGGGGAGTTCCACCCCTTTTATCTTACTGCCAATTTCTGAAAGTACCTGGAAGTCTTTGGCAAGCGTGGCAATGCATTCCAGTTTCTCATCATGTTCCATCCTGATGGTTCCATCGGAGACCTCCACATTGCCAAGTCCTGATTCAGAAACAAAGCGCCTGTAGGCATCGAATTCCCCCCGCACATAGAACATTTCAAAGAGCGTTCCTCCGAAATAAGGCTTGAGCCCTGCCGATTGGAATAATTTTACTTTCTCCTTCAAATCGCGGGTGATCAGTGCCGTACCAAATCCGAATTTTACCAGGTCAGTATATGGAGCACTTGATTCTATAAAATGCTCAGACTCTTTCAGGCTTAAACCTTTATCCATCATCATGGTAAGGCCATATTCGCGTTTACCTGAAGTTCTTTCAGGAACATGTGTAAGTGGAAAATTCATTTGATTACTACTTTTTATACTGTTGGATAATTCGCTCGATTTCGGGATCCCTGCTGCCATCAGGAAAAAAATAGCCAAACTCGGATTCAAGATCACTATTTACCTCAAGGGCCTCCTCAAGAAACTTAAGAGAGAGTTCCATCTCCTGCTGTTTCAGGTGGCATACTGCCATCTTTATTTTAATAGCCGGATCTTCGGAATGATGTACAAAGGCTTCTCTCAAAAACCCGAGTGCAATTTCGTATTGCCCCTCCTTCATAAGAAGCCCGGTAAGGGCAAGCCAGCCATCCAGATCCTTAGCATCTGTCCGGGTAACATATCCATAACACTTGATGGCCTCGTCAACCAATCCTGCATCTTCATTGGCATAACCAAGATTGATCCAGTAATCGAGGTTCTTATTATCAAATTCTATGGCCTTTAAAATATAGGTGATTGCTTCCTGCTGCTGCCCCATCCGATGGTAGATCATGCCGGCTCCAAACCATCCTTCAGGATCACTGTTATCCAGTTCGATTACCCTGCGAAAGGCTACCAGAGCATCTTCCAGGCGGTCCATATGCTCATAACAGTCACCCATATAGCAGTATGCCTGTGTGCTTTCCGGCTCCACATCCAGGAATTCCCTGTAAGTTGAAATGGCCTTTTCGTAATTTCCTGCATTCACCCAGACACTTGCCTTATTGAAATAGGAAGATGCATAATCCGGATTTATGGCTATGGAGAACTCGTAGGCCTCTACGGCCTTTTCAAATTGCTCCATTTTATGGTACACGATACCTATGTTATACCATACATTGTCTGAATAGGGATCCAGATCAAGATATTGCTGGTAGTATTTAAGGCTCTCGTCAAACTTATGTAAGCGATCGTAGAAATATCCCAGGTCGTATAGCACAGAGAGATTCTCGGCCTGCTGATGGTAGGCCTGCAGCAGATACTTCAGCGCCAGCTCGAAATGCCGCACATTCTCAAAGGCAATGGAAATATTGATTAAAGCCTCAAAGGTTTCTTCGCCCGATAGTTCCAGCCCCCTGTCAAACTGAGCTTCAGACTCTTTCAGCTTGCCTGTCAGACACAGAGCAGTGCCTTTCAGAAAATAGCGTTCCGGATTATTTTCCTCCCATACCGGTATTTCGTCCAGAAGCGCCAGGGCTTTTTTAGCCTGGCCCTGCTCGATATAAATATGAATAAACTTATACTTGATCTCCACGGAGGCCGGATGCTGCCTATTACCCAGATCTGCTGCTTCCCGGGCCTCATCATACTGAAAATCGTCCAGGTAGTAATCGATAATCTGTTCGAACTCCTCCACATCAAAGAAGATTGACTGAGTGCCGCTCCTCATATCCTCGTACTTTCTTAATAGCACCTGAAACTCCTCATTTTCAAACACTTGCTCCCTATTCTCACTCATCTATATCCACAATTTGAAGTTGTAAAGATAATTGATATTTGTAAGATATGTAAATATGCCTCCTCAGGCTGTTTTCCACCTCTTCTAGATATCAACTTTTTATTAAGAAATACACATACTATTCTTTCTAAATTGTACATATTTGTTTAGCATAAATAATTTTTCCAGGCAATGAAACACTTATCAATCATCATGCTTTGTGCTGCTCTCGGATTTGTTGCTTGCACGGAACAGCCATATTCGAAAAGCTGGGAAAATATTAATTACGCTGGTGATACCCTGGTATCTCACAGGATGGATATTTTTCTACCAGAAGTCAGCAAAGCTTCCTACCCGGCAGTAATGGTCATATACGGAAGTGCCTTTTTTGGGGACAACATGAAGCAAAATGCGTATAAAACCTTTGGAAAGCCTTTACTTAATTGTGGTTTTGCAGTGATTGCAGTTAATCACCGATCAAGCAGGGATGCCATATTCCCGGCTCAGATTCAGGACATAAAAGCAGCTGTCCGTTTCATTAGGGGAAATGGCGAAAAGTATCTTATTGATACCTCATTTGTTGGTATTACGGGCTATTCATCAGGGGGGCATTTGTCGGCAATGGCCGGGACCTCCGGCTCGCTTAACTTAGTGACAATTAATTCTGAAAGTGCGCATCTAGAAGGCAATGTGGGCGATTTCACATCATTTAGCAGTTCTGTTAATGCCGTAGTTGATTGGTTTGGGCCAATCAATTTCCAAAGCATGGATTCCTGTGGAAGCACTATGGTCCATGATGCCCCTGATTCGCCCGAATCAATTTTAATTGGGATTCCGATTCAGGACAATGCTGATTTATGTGCCCTGGCAAATCCCATTTCCTACGTTGATTCCAATGATCCTCCCTTTCTTATTTTTCATGGAGATGCAGATCCTCTGGTACCTCACTGTCAAAGCGAAGAACTATATAGAGCCTTACAAAATGTGGGTGTTCCGTCTCAATTTGTATTGGTGCCTGAAGCAGGGCATGGCCCAGGATTATTTGAAGAGAACTATTTTAAAATGATGTGTGATTTTTTTCTGGCGATATATAATAAGAAATGAGTTTGAAATTTATCGCAGTCATTTCCCATGGACTTAGATAAACTGAATATTGCAGCACAGAGGCCCAAATTATATGAAAAGGGGGACTCGGTTATGTGGACAGATGAGCATATTTCTAAGAGCTTATTGGAACTGCACCTGAATCCTGAAGTTGATTCAGCAAGCCGGATGCCGGATGGCATTAACAGGACCATCGAATTTATCTCATCGTTTTGCAAGGAATCCCCAATGTCCATTCTTGATTTAGGTTGTGGCCCGGGGATATATCTGGAAAAACTGGCTGAGTCAGGACATGCTTGCACAGGTATTGATTTCTCGGAAAACTCAATTGCATATGCAGTGAACCAGGCCAGGGAGAAGGGCCTTGAAATCAATTATATATGCAAGAATTATCTGGAACTGGATTTTGAAAGTCAATTTGATCTCATTATACTCATATACACCGATCTGGGGGTTTTACTACCTGAAGAAAGGGAAATATTGCTGGGCAAAATTCACAGGGCCCTGAAGCCCGGCGGAGTTTTTATTTTTGATGTACTGAATGACAGGAATCTTGAACAGAAATTCCAGGAGCAGCAGACCTGGTCCTTTGAATTTGGTGGATTCTGGATGCCCGCACCCTATCAGGAACTGTCAATTGGTTTTCACTATCCCGATGAAAGCGTATTTCTGATGCAGCATACCATCATTGATGAATCGGACAGGATACGTAACTATCGGTTCTGGACACATTATTTCAGCACTCAGCAGATGATGGAAATACTCTCTTCCAGGGGATTTATACAAATTGAACATAAGGAGAATGTTTTGCCTGCAAAAGATATCTGGGATGGGGAAAACGTCACCTTTTACAAAGCTCAAAAATGACAGTCTGCAAAATGAACAGCCATTATATATCGCTACCCTTACTTACTCTTTTCTTTTCTCTAACCAGTATTTTCGCTCAACCTGAGACTTGTTATCACCAGTTACGTGGCGGACTGAACAACTCCCATATCAAATTTGAAAGGGATAAAGCAGGGCGTGTGGCCTTCCTGGGCGGATCAATTACATATAATCCAGGATGGCGGGATAGTATATGTGCATATCTTCAAACCCGGTTCCCGGAAACTGAATTCGAATTTATAGCAGCTGGTATCCCCTCCATGGGAACTACGCCAGCGGCTTTTCGATTGGAGCGGGATATCCTGTCGAAAGGAAAGATTGACCTCTTATTTGAAGAAGCTGCTGTAAATGACGCTACCAATGGGAGAACTGCAGTGGAGCAGATCAGGGCGATGGAGGGAATTGTAAGACATTGTCTGGGGTCAAATCCCCATATGGATATTGTTATAATGCATTTTGTGGATCCGGATAAGATTGCCAGTTATAACCAGGGAATTGAACCTGCAGTGATCACAAATCATAACAGGGTAGCCGGGTATTACGACATACCAACAATAAACCTGGCAAGAGAAGTAACTGAAAGGATCAATAATGGAGAATTTAACTGGGAGGACGATTTCAGGGACCTTCACCCCTCCCCCTTTGGCCAGGGTATTTATGCCAGATCCATAATAAGTTTTCTGGCTGGTGCCTGGTCCGGGACTATTGACCAGAATGATAAAATTGAAGCCCGCCTGTTGCCGGAGAAAATCGACAACTATTGCTATGACAAAGGATACCTGATTGATATAAATGCTGCGAAATTAACTGGCAACTGGCAAATTGATCCACTTTGGAATCCCAAAGACGGAACAGGAACAAGAGTAAATTATGTGAATGTACCGATGTTGATCGGCGATGTGCCCGGGACTGCTTTGAGCCTGGAATTTAGGGGTAGTGCCATAGGTTTGGCAGTTGCGGCAGGTCAGGATGCAGGTATCATTGAATACAGTATTGATAATGGTGAATGGAGGAAATTAGACCTGTTCACCAGATGGAGCAATCAGCTGCATCTTCCCTGGTATTATACATTGACCGGTGAGTTATCACAGGATGAGCATGTGCTTGAGATTCGTCTTGCAAAAATTGAGGATGGGAGCAATATTGGCAAAGTCTGCAGGATAAGATATTTCTATGCGAACAAATTTTAGCAAATAGCATGTCTGAAAGAACTTAAAGTCGAATGAGAAAAAACTCCATTAGAATTTCGAAGGAAGAAATGCAGGAAGTACTGTACAGCTTATTCCTGGAATATAAGTTTAGCGATGAGAAAGCAAAAACCCTGGCCAGTGTACACACAGAGAACACCCTGGCCGGAGTGAATTCCCATGGAATCAACCGGGTACCATTATTTATAGAATATGTTGAAAATGGTGTAATACATGTGGATGCTGAAGCAGAAAAGGGGGAAGCCTTTGGCAACATTGAAAGATGGGACGGTCATCTTGGTCCGGGTATCATCAACGCCATAAAATGTACAAATCGGGCAATCGAACTGGCAAAGCAATATGGGATGGGCCTGGTGGCCCTGCGTAACACCAATCACTGGATGAGAGGGGGAACTTACGGATGGCAGGCTGCAGATGCCGATTGTATTTCCATCCTTTTTACTAATACCCAACCTAATATGCCGCCCTGGGGAGGAAAGGACAGCCGCATCGGGAATAATCCACTCATTGTATCCATTCCCAGGAAGGATGGACATATCGTTTTGGATATGGCGCTCTCCCAGTTTGCATTCGGAAAGATTCATGATTATAAATTAAAAGGCGAACAACTACCCTACCCCGGTGGTTGGGACGAAAACAATGAGCTATCCACCGATCCGGAAAAGATCCTGGCAAATGAGCGGGGATTACCCATCGGATACTGGAAAGGTTCGGCTCTTTCTATGATCCTCGATATGTTGGCGACCTTGCTTTCGGCAGGAAATTCGACCGGCAAAATAGGTCAAAAGGGATTTGAGACGGGTATATCCCAGGTGTATCTATGTATCTATCCTGAAAAATTTCAAGATGGGGATTTGCAGGAAAAGCTTCTAAATGAAATTATTGCCTATACCCATGACGTAGAACCCATGCATCCCGGTGAAAAAACCTACTATCCGGGTGAAAGAACATTACATACCCGTGCTGGAAATATGGAAGAGGGAATCCCGGTAAGTGAAGCAGTATGGAAAAGGGTAATGGAACTGAAAAAGCTGTAAAATGGACTGATGTACTTTTTTTTGAAATGTTTGGCCCTTTGAGCGTGGACCAAGAAATACATGAAGGATAATATGTCCTGACTCAGTTGAGCGATATTGCTTCTAAATTCCTTTTCCCTACCTTTATTTTACTATATCCAAATATTCTATGAGAAACTTCAGACCTAAGCAGCTTCTTCCAGTTCTTTCTATTTTGTTCATCTTTTTCAGCTCCTGTTTTCACAATAAGAATAAGGCTGAAACTAAGAATGCATTACCAAATATCCTGTTTATACCGGTAGATGATCTTCGCCCTGAATTTGGAGCCTACGGGGACAAGACCATTCTGACGCCAAACATGGATCGTCTTGCCAGGCAGGGAGTTACTTTTACCCGTACCTATTGCCAGCAGGCCGTATGCAACCCTTCCAGGGCCAGTTTGCTTACAGGTCTTCGTCCCGACTCCATCCAGGTGTGGGATCTGCGAACAGATTTCAGGGACAATGTACCTGATGTAGTTACCCTGCCTCAGTTCTTCAAGCAGCAGGGATATACAGCTATTGGCCTGGGTAAAACTTTTCACAATAACGATCCCGATACCATCTCATGGACGGTAACACCAGAAAATATTGATGGATTTCCCTTTGACCCGGATGCAGTTTATGCCAATGAAGTGAATCTGGATATCCAGCAAATGAAGATTCAAACATTGAAGGATCAGGGGAGGTCCAGGATTGACCAGGTTGGACACTGGTATGTAAAGGCAAATGCCACGGAGAATGCCGATGTTGATGATGATGCTTATTATGATGGGGCGCAGACCACCAGGGCCATTGAAATCCTGCAGGAATTAAAAGCAGACAACAAACCCTTCTTTCTTTCAGTGGGCTACTACAGGCCCCACTTGCCCTTCAATGCTCCTAAAAAATACTGGGATATGTATCAGCGCCAGGAAATTCCCCTGGCAGTAAACCAATTCGTTCCGGAAGGAAGCCCTGCCTATCTGGTTCATGGAGAAGCTGAATTGCGGGGTTATTCCGATTGTCATGATCTGCCCCTTCCCAATGAAGAACCCTGGGATGAGGACCGGCAAAGAGAAATAAAGCATGGTTATTTTGCCAGTGTTTCCTATACGGATGCACAAATTGGAAGGCTCCTTGATGAGCTGGATAGGCTTGACCTGATTGAAAATACCATTATCGTACTCTGGGGGGACCATGGTTGGAAACTGGGAGAGCATAATGGATGGTGCAAACAAACAACTTATGAGATTGACACCAGGGTTCCACTGATTATAAGTGGTTATGGGGTTGGTGCAAAGGGGAAGATGAGCTCTGCGCTCACCGAGTTTGTAGATATTTATCCCACCCTTTGCGAGTTAGCCAGTTTTCCAGTTCCGGAGCATTTACAGGGCAGCAGTTTACTCCCCTTGCTGGAGGATCCTGATAGGGAGTGGAAAAATGCTGCATTCAGTCAGTTTCTCCTGGGACGTTTTGGCCGCACCACAACAGTTGAAGGTGAACAAATGGGCTATGCTATCAGAACAGACCGATACCGCTACGTTGAATGGTACGTATGGAATGCAGAAGAGAATATGCCCGGTGATCTTTTATGGACGGAATTATTCGATCATCAGACGGATCCCCAGGAAAACAAGAACATAGCTAAAGAACCTGAGTCTGCTAATGTTGTTGAGTCTTTGTCCCAACAACTCAATAAAGGATGGCGGTATGCAAAGCCTAATGTTTAACAAGATCCTGGAATGAAAAAATTTATCTGTGCCCTTGCATCAGTCCTTATCACACTATCACTTGGATTTACCATCTCATGCAAAACAGGAGTAAAGGTGAAGGATCAGAGCTCTGACAACCTAAAAATCATAAGCTACAATGTATGGTATGGGTTCACTAAGGTGCCTGAAAGAAAAGAGAGTTGGATTACCTGGATGAGAAATCAGCATCCTGATATTGTATCTCTTCAGGAACTCAATGAATACAGCCCTGAAAAATTAGCTGAAGATGCACTGAGCTTTGGCCATCCATATAGCGTTCTGCTCAAGGAAGATGGATTCCCAACAGGCATCACATCACGCTTCCCCATTGAAGATGTTAAAAGAGTTACGGAGGGATTCCATCACGGTTTGTTACGTGTGCGGATAGAGGGAATTTATGTTTATGCGATTCATTTGCATCCTTCCAACTGGGAGACCAGGAAAGTTGAAATCAAACAGATACTGGAGGATATCGCCTCGCTTCCGCCTGATTCAAAAATAATTCTGGCTGGCGATTTCAATACCTTTTCCCCACTGGATTCGAGCTATTATTCCCATGGCAGGCTGGAACCTTTTTTCGCGGAACGTGATTCATTGTATGGCGAAAAGAACCTGAATAAAGGCCAGCTGGATTATTCAGTCATCCAGGAGATCCTGGACTCTGGTCTTATTGATCTGGAGGCCAGTATGCGAACTTCCTCATTTATATTTCCTGGCAGTTTTCCCACACTGGTGGAAAAGGAGGGCGAACACGGGGATCAGCGACGACTGGATTATATTTATGCATCTGATAATCTGGCATCAAAAGTTACGAGAGCAGATATCATCACCAGTGATACAGCCTTTCTCTTATCGGATCACTTGCCCGTTATAGTGGAAATTGGTCAGTGATAAAGCATAAAATAGTTTCAAAAAGCAGTAAATTGTATCCAACCAATAAAAATTGAAATGATGAAAATTGACTGGTTAAAAACCCTGATTATTTTTAGCTCTATCGTAATTGCAGGTTTCTTCGTGGGGAACATGCATAAAACAGGGAAGAAATATGACCGCTTTGTACAGGTAAAGGGTCTTTCCCAACGTGAGGTAAATGCGGACCTGGCCGTCTGGCCCATCAACATCACACTCACCGCAAATGATCTCCAATCTCTGAAGAATGCCATTGAAGAGCAAAACAATGAAGTGTACAACTTCTTTATTGCCCAGGGATTTGATAAAAGTGAATTAACGAAAGGAAGTACAAATATCAGCGATACCCGTGCTGATATGTACAATTCTTCTTATCAGAATCAGGAATTCAGATATCTCGCTAAATCAGAATTCACAGTTAGAACAAATGACATTGACAAACTTCAAAAAGCGCTTTCGGAATCGCTTGAACTAATGTCCAAAGGCATTTTGCTCGGGTCTAAAAATACCTGGAGACCCGTAGAGTATGTTTTCACCGGATTAAATGAACTTAAACCATCCATGATTGAAGAGGCCACAAAGAATGCCAGGGAGGTCGCGGAAAAGTTTGCACGCGATTCTGATTCTCAGGTTGGAGAGATCAGGGTGGCCAGGCAGGGTCTTTTCTCCATCAATGACCGGGACGAAAATACGCCACAAATTAAGATAGTGCGGGTTGTATCAACTATTGATTTTCAGCTGGAAGATTAATATGAAACGAATCATAATCCTGGCAATTTCTCTTTTTATTATTACTCAAACAGCTACTGGTCAGGATAGTATAAGTCTTGAAGACTATAATCGTGCTGTTGGATTCCTGGAAGATAACCTCACCAATAAAAAGGCCTTTAACCTGCATATCCGGGCCAACTGGTTTCCGGACAGCAGTGGCCTATGGTATATTCATCATAGCCCTGAAGCTAAAAAGTTTCTCCAGGTTTCTTTTCCTGAACTGCAAAAATCAGATTTGTTCGATCATAAGAAGCTGGCAGCAATACTATCCGATTCCATGGGCTCCGCAATCGAAGCTACTGATCTTCCTCTTACCGGTATAGAGTATATAAGTCAGCGGGTACTATTAATCCAAACCAAAGAGAAAAACTTTTTATTAAATACAGATAATTACACCATAGAAACACCTTCTGGGAAAAAGGAGCAGAAGCAAAACGAAAGTTACTCTCCCGACAGCAGCTGGATTGCATATGAAAAAGATTATAACCTGTACATTAAATCTGCAGATGGCAAGCAGATTAAGCAACTTAGCTCCTTAGGTAAAAAGGACTATGAATACGCTTCCTGGTATGGTTGGTATGATATTATGGAAGGCGAAAATGGCGATCGACCTGAGCATTTTGCGATTAGCTGGTCTGAAGACAGCCAGTGGATACAGACAAACATATGCGATCTCAGAAGCGCCCAAAAAATGTACCTGCTCGACTGGAGTGTGGATACCCTCTACAGACCAAGGCTCCTCTCCTACTATCGAGGATCTCCAGGTGATACCACCATGGTCTATATGGAGCCGGTTTTCTTTCATATCCCATCCGGGAAAGAGATCAAACCTGATCTGCCCAGAAGCACCTATATCAACGGAATACGGACTGAATGGTCCTTAACACCCGGTAAAGTTTACCTTTCCAGGCCCAGTCGAGGTTATCAGACTGAAAGCATCTATAGTTTCGATCTGCAAACAGAAAAACTCCAGACCATTTATACAGAATCCAGCACCACTAACCTTGACAACTTCAGTTATGAGTTTGCACAAAAGAGTCGGCTGATGTTCTTTCTGTCGGAGAAAAGCGGCTGGCGACAATTGTATAGTCTGGATCTGGAAAGCTACAACGAGAAGAGAATCACCATTGGGGACTTTTATGTGAATGGCATTGAGCGAATTGATGAAGAGAAGCAGATGATCTATTTCCTTGCTTCCGGTAAGGAAAAGGATCGAAATCCTTATTATCAGCATCTTTACAGCATTTCCTTTGATGGAAAGGATATTAAATTACTCACCGAAGAGGATTGCCATCACCGAATCAGCATCTCTCCGGATGCCAGCTACTTCATAGACAATTTCTCAACTGTTAATGTAGAAACCACCACGGCACTCAGGGAATTGGAGTCGGGTAAAATAATTAGTGAACTGGGCCATGCAGATGTGCAGATGCTGGAAGGATGGTCCCCACCGGAAATATTTACAGTATTGGCACGCGACGGTGAAACAATGCTCTATGGTGCGCTCTGGAAACCCACTAACTTTGATCCTGAAAAACTTTATCCCATCCTTGAACTAAGCTATACAGGTCCGCATACCCAACTGTTCCCTAAGAATTTTTCAGAAGCATTCCAGCTGCAATCTTATGCGGAACTAGGGTTTGTGGCTATTGTTGTGGACGGGCTCGGATCTTCCGGTCGTTCAAAGGAATTTCATAACTACTCCTATAAGAACCTGGGGGGCAACCTGGAAGATCATGTGGGTGCCATTCGTCAGCTGGCTGATCAATATAGCTGGATGGATACAACACGAATAGGGATATTCGGGCATTCAGCCGGAGGTTATGATGCTGCACATGCGCTGCTGGCCTATCCTGACTTTTATAAGGTTGCTGTAGCGAGTTCAGCAGATCACGATCATCGCATGGAAAAAGCCTGGTGGCCGGAGATGTATATGGGATGGCCGGTTGATTCCGCCTATCACCTGCAATCGAACATCACCATGGCAGGAAATCTGAAGGGCAAATTGCTTATTACACATGGAGGTATAGACGAGAACGTTAATCCCTCCGCAACATTTAAACTTGCTGAAGCACTGATTAAAGCAGACAAGCAATTTGATATGTTAATCCTGCCCAGTCAACGGCATGGCTATCAGGGAGCTCATCGGAAATATTTCGTAAAAACAAGATGGAACTACTTTGTGAAACATTTACGTGGTGTTGACCCCATCTGGGATTTTGAATGGGAATAAAAAAAGAGAAGTGATGAAGTTAGCTGTCCTTATCATTCTCAATATTGTTCTTGTAAATTATTACAGCTATTGTCAGCCTTCCGAACAGTATCTGGAAGTAAATGATGATTCCATATATCTTGTTCAAATAGTTACAGACTCCCTGTTTAACAGCCATCAAAGAATCAACTTGCTGACAATAGATAAAGAAGACATCAATCGTTACCGGATTGAGTTTGCCTATCAATCTATTGAATTAAAAACAACAAGCCAGATTGCCGAAAGCAGGAATGCGCTTGCGGCAATCAACGGGAGTTTTTTTGATATGGATAAGGGCGGGAGCGTAAGTTACTTTGAAGTAAATGATTCGGTGATCTCAAGGACCAGATCTACAGAATTAAAATGGGCTGTCCCGGACAGCCTGATTAATGGAGCACTCGTTCTGAATAAAAACAATATATTGGAGATTGAAACCGCCAGTAAGGAACAGGTTTATGAACACTCATTTTCAGAAGCCTTCGTTATGATATCCGGTCCCTTGCTGATTAAAAATTCAATAGCTCAGAGATTGCCGGATATGAATTTTACCAACAAGCGTCATCCCAGGACCTGTGTGGGTATTACCAAAGAATCTATCATGCTTATTACTATTGATGGACGATCGGAGCAGGCGGAAGGAATGAACCTGGTAGAAGTACAAAAATACCTGCTTGGTCTGGGTTGTATCGATGCAATTAATCTGGATGGAGGTGGTTCTACCTGCATGTGGATAAGAGATATGGGAGTTGTAAATATTCCAAGTGATAAGACAGGCGAAAGACCTGTGGCAAATGCTTTGTTAATATTGAAGAAATAAAAATGCAACAATCAACAACTATGAAATTGATCCAGGTGGTCTGCTTGCTAATATTTAGCAACATTATAATTCTGGCACAGAATGACAAGCCGGAGTTTGAGCAGATTAAAAAGATATTTTTCCAACAGGAAGCAGACTGGAACAAAGGAGATATTGATGCCTTCATGCAGGCCTACTGGAAATCTGATGAGCTACAGTTTGGCGGTGCATACGGAATCACAAAGGGGTGGCAGCAGACTCTTGATACTTACAAAAAAGGCTACCCGGACAGGGCAAGCATGGGAACCCTTAGCTTTCAGATTCTAGATATGACACTGCACAGTGAAGAGGTCGTTAGTCTCACAGGAAGCTGGGTGCTGGAGAGGGAGAATGATCTTCCTGGTGGTCACTTTCTGTTGATCTGGAGAAAAATCAATGGAGAATGGAAAATAGTAGTTGATCATACCAGTCAGAAGCAAGCTTCTAAAAACGAAAAACAATCTTTCCAGACCCTGGAGTTTATTAAAAGCATCTCAGGCACAAGAACTCTTGCAGGTCAGCACAACAAGGAACCCAATGCTGATCCGGATAAGTGGACACGCTATATTAAAGAGACCACCGGTAAGTATCCGGCCCTCTGGAGTGGTGATTTCCTGTTTCAGCAGGATAACATAGATAACAGGTGGAAGATGATTTATGAAGCCAAAAACCAGTGGGATCATGGTGCTGTTATTAATCTGATGTGGCATGGCTGTCCCCCGGATGAAGGTGAGCCCTGTGGATGGGATCCTGGACTGCTTCGTGCACAGTTAGATGATGAGCAATGGGATGATTTGATTACTGATGGGAGCCCTCTCAACAATATCTGGAAAGAGCGTATGGATGATATTGCCGTGTACCTCCAGTATTTGGAAGACAATGGCGTAGAGGTCATGTTCAGGCCCTTTCATGAAATGAACCAGGGTTTATTCTGGTGGGGTGGCAGGCCCGGGCCGGAAGGAACTGCTAAACTTTATCGGCTTACGCATGATTATTTTACTGATATTAAAGGTCTGAACAATCTGATCTGGGTATGGGATATGCAGGATATGAGCAGGGACTTTGAGGCTTATAACCCCGGTGATGAATACTGGGACCTGTTTGGATTTGATATCTATGATCAGGGTTATGACATATCATGGTACGAATATATCCTCCCCATAGCAGGTAATAAACCCATGGCCATTGGGGAGTGTTCCAAACTTCCGACTCCCGAGGTCCTGGAGACTCAGCCGCGATGGACCTTCTTTATGCCCTGGGCAGAGTTAGTAAAGGAAAGTAACACTGAGGAGCAGATAAAGGAGATTTATAATCATCCGGCGGTCATTAGCAGGGATGAGATGCCCGGATGGAAATAGCTCGTATATAAACACCCTGAAGAAACTAAACTATAAATCATTATGAGAAATCTTATCTTACACCTTAGCCTGGTTTCCATGGCACTCTGCCTTGGAAGTTGTAACTTTAATGATGTGAATTTTGATGAATACCCCTCCCTGACTATTTCAAATGGTGAAGTAGAAATGCTTATCTATCTGCCCGATGCAGAGAATGGAATGTATCGTGCCACCCGCTTTGACTGGTCAGGGGTCATTGGGAGCGTGCAATACAAGGGGCATGAGTACTTCGGCTACTGGAAAGATACCCACGATCCTTTCTTTCACGAAGATCTCACAGGTCCGGTTGAAGGCTATGTTAAAGCGGGTTTGGGTTATGACGAAGCCGAACCGGGCGGAAAGTATGTCAGGATAGGCGTGGGCCTTATTGAAAAGCCGGATGAAAAGGAATACAGCTTTAGAAATTCATATAAGCTGCTCGACCATGGGAAATGGACCATTGATCATGGGGCTGACTGGATCTCGTTCAAACATGAATTAAACAGCAATATAGGGTATAGTTACGTATACCATAAGATGATAAAACTGACGAACGATGGTTTTATCATTGAACATAAACTGAAGAATACAGGCACCCTGGCCATTGAAACAGATCAGTTCAACCATAACTTCTTTATGATCGATGGTGAGCAAAGCGGCAGGGCTTTTACAGTTACTTTCCCCTTCCCCGTTACCACGAAGGATGATCCAAAGGGTTTTGTGAAAATCCAGGATAATGAGATAAACTTTATCAAAGACCTGGCCGGTGATGATTCCTTCTACCTGTTACTCAATGGCTATGGGGATGAAGTTGCCGATCATAAAATTACCGTAGAGAATAACAAGTCAGGTGCCGGGGTCACTTACACCATGGATAAACCCCTCTATAGACTGGCTTTCTGGTCATGCCTTACTACATTATGCCCCGAGAACTTCATATGGATCTCTATTGAGCCAGGCGCCGAGGACGAGTGGAAATCTGAATATACCCTGTTTGTAAAGCAGCCGGGGAAATAATCCTGCTCCGATATACAGCATTTAAAGCAGATCATTCCTAAGAAATTGAGATATGAACATTAGATTATTCAAATGGATTAACCTGGTACTTGCTGCAGGAGTAATTTCACTGTCAGTTAAGCCATCACTAGTTGCGCAGGACCTGGAATCCGATACTGTTCGGGTGTACTACCTTGGAGGCCAATCCAACATGGATGGCTTTGGCTATAACAAAGATTTGCCCATGTCCTTAAGTCAGATCAATAATGATATTTGGATCTTCCAGGGTAACCCGGTGGGTGATGATTTGCCTGATGGTGGATTGGGATTATGGAGGCCATTACAAGCCGGTCACGGTTACGGCTTTCATTCGAACGGAAGCACAAACGAATACTCAAATCGTTTCGGTGTGGAGTTAAGCCTGGCAAACAGCTTGCAGGAACTTTATCCAGGAGAACGCATTGCCATTATTAAATATTCCCGAGGCGGAACTTCCATTGACAGCCTGGCCACGGGCGTTTTTGGATGCTGGGAACCTGATTACCAGGGCTCCACCGGAATCAACCAGTATGATCATTTTCTTCTTACGGTTCGCACAGCCATGAACACCTCTGATATAAATGGCGATGGAAAGCAAGATATCCTGGTCCCTGCCGGCATCGTCTGGATGCAGGGTGAGGCCGATGCCAGTTTTACCGAGGAGATAGCTAACAGGTACTACTTCAATCTTAAGAGGCTGATGGACCTGATCCGGGCCAGCTTTCACTGCGATGACCTTCCAGTGGTCATTGGAAAAATATCCGATTCGTGGGATGATCCCAATGATGGGAAAGTCTGGGACCATGGCGAGCTGGTACAGTACGCCCAGGAAAAATATGCCAGAACTGATAGGAATGCTGCTATTGTCAGAGAAACCCGCTATTACAGCTATTCTGACACCTGGCACTACGACAGCGAAGGATATATAGATCTTGGAAAACGATTTGCCGAAGCTCTATACCAACTTGATCTTAAATAGTTAGCAATGAAAAGAAGAACATTTATCAGGAACAGTGTAATAGGCGCAACTGCCCTGGCTACAACACCCTTGCTTTCCAAGGGCATTCAGGAAAAAGCACTTCAGATATCCCTGGCCCAGTGGTCACTGCACCGGAGTTTCAGGATGGCAGCCTTGATCCTGTTGATTTTGCCTCCATTGCCATGGAGAAATATAATATCGATGCCCTTGAATATGTTAATGGCCTTTACCCTGACAAGGCTAAGGATGAAAAATTCTGGCAGCAAATGAAAGATCGTTCCACAGATGCAGGTGTAAAAAACCTTGTAATGATGGTCGATGATGAGGGTGATCTGGGATCAGCCAGTGAAAATAAGCGTTTACAATCGGTGGAGAACCATTATAAATGGGTCCATGCTGCAAAGCTCCTGGGTTGTCATACAATGCGTGTCAATGCCTTCGGCGATAGCGACAGGGAAATATACAGAATGGCCATTATGGATGGAATGTCAAGACTGGCCGATTATGCAGCAGAACTGGATATCAATATCGTAATTGAAAACCATGGTTTGTTTAGTTCCGATGCAGCTTTGATCGCTGGAATCATCAAGGAAGTGAACCGTCCCAATTTCGGTTCCTTTCCCGATTTCGGGAACTGGTGTCTTTCCGCCAAATGGGGAACCACCCAGGGAGATTGCGATAAGGTATATGACAGATATAAAGGAGTGGCCGAACTTCTCCCCTATGCCAAAGCTGTAAGTGCAAAATCCTACAACTTCAATGAACAGGGAGAGGATACAAAAATTGATTATTACCGAATGATGAAGATTGTAAAGGAATCAGATTACAATGGATACATCGGTATCGAATACGAAGGATTGGAGAAGAGCGAACACGAAGGAATCATGATCACTAAGAATCTGATGAAAAAAGCCTGGGATAAGGCATAAACTGAACATATTATGAGAAAATTTATCTACCTCCTTGCCCTGCTGGCTATTGCAGGATGTACCACCGATGTGAAAACCGGAGGTGAAACTAAAGCTGCATTCCTGGATTTTCAAAAACCGGAAGAGAATCCAATTCTGAGTGCCGATTCGTCCTATACCTTTCTGTGTCCCATCAAAAACGAGTTGGTCCAATGGCAGAAGGCCGATGTATTTAATCCTGCTGCAATAGTAAAAGACAACAAGATCCATATGCTTTTCCGGGCTGAAGATAATCCCGGGGCCATTCTGGGTGGTCGAACCTCCAGGATAGGGCTGGCAACCAGCGAAGACGGACTTCATTTTGAAATTTATCCCACTCCGGTACTCTATCCCGATAGTGGTGAATTTATGCAATATGACTATCCGGGAGGATGTGAGGACCCCAGGGTAGTTGTGACAGAAGAGGGACTCTATGTGATGGCCTACACCGCCTGGAACCAGGATGTGGCCAGGCTCAGCATCGCTCATTCCTCGGATCTGATACACTGGGAGAAAAAGGGTCCCGCTTTTGCCAAAGCTTTCGATGGCAAGTTTCTGGATCTCTGGTCCAAATCAGGATCCATCATTACCCGGCTTGAAGGTGAGAGAACAGGTGGTGGCTATGATCGACGGTAAATACTGGATGTACTGGGGCGAACAGTTTATCAATCTCGCCTGGTCGGAGAACCTCTATGACTGGTTCCCGGCCGTAGATGAAGCAGGTGAGCTAAAAGCAGTTATTGAAACCCGGCCCGGATATTTTGACAGCATGCTTACCGAATGTGGCCCGCCGGCTGTAATCACAGAGGAGGGCATTATCCTGCTCTATAATGGCAAGAATTCAGATGAGGACGATGCAAGCCCTGATCTGCCCAGGGGCACTTATTCGGTTGGGAAAATTATTTTTGATCCCGCCGATCCTGAAAAGGTCCTGTTCCGTTCCGATACCTGCCTGTTAAAACCTACCCTGCCCCATGAGCTCACCGGGCAGTATAAATCGGGAACTACCTTTGCCGAAGGGCTGGTCCGCTATCAATCCAAGTGGTTCCTCTATTATGGTACAGCCGACTCCTATGTGGGTGTAGCTATTTCAGAATGATCCCCAGTTTAGTTGTTCTTATATATTAAATATTGATAATGAATAAATTACTTCTTAAAAAGAGCCTTGCTCTTGCCATATTCCTGTTTAGTATGAACCTGCATGCCCAGGAGATTCCTTTACCTGAACATCCCCGGCCAGATTTTCAGCGCGATTCATGGATCAATCTGAATGGCATCTGGGAATTTCAATTTGACAGTCTCGACCAGGGGCTGGATCAGGAGTGGTTCAACAGGCCCATATTCAGTGATGAAATTGTTGTGCCCTTCCCCTGGGGATCAAGGCTCTCAGGTCTTGAGAATCTGGCTGATATGGCCTGGTACAGCAGGAGCCTTGACATTCCGGAGTCCTGGAGCGGGAACAGAACTTTCCTGGTGATCGGGGCATGCGACTGGCTTACCACCGTGTGGGTTGATGGCGAACTTGTCGGTGAACATAAGGGAGGCTATACTCCATTTGAATATGATCTTACAGAATTCATCATACCCGGAAAGACTCATCAGCTGGTCCTGCGGGTGGATGATACTCCACATCCTTACAAACTGGAGGGGAAGCAGGGATATGGTGAAGCCAAGGGTATCTGGCAGACCGTCTATCTTGAAAACCGGGGGAGCATCGCCATTAGTCATGTCCATTTCACTCCGGATATTGACAAGGGACTGGTCAGGATAAACGCCATGCTGGATCAGCCGGCAGAGGAAGACCTCTATATCAATCTTTCATTTCCAAACCAGGAAATTGCAGGGATGATTTCCTCCCCGAAGATTGCCAAAAAAGAACAGGAGCTTGAGTTTGAGGTCTTAATCCCCAACCCGCAGCTCTGGGAGCTGGATAATCCTTACCTCTATGATCTGAAGGTCCAGCTCCACAATAAGCAGACTGTATTTGATGAGTTCTCCACCTATTTTGGAATGCGCAAGATCAGCATTATGGATCTTCCCGGTACAGAATTTCCCCTATGTGGCTCTGAACAACAAACCCGTTTACCTGCAGCTAAGCCTTGACCAGGCTTACCATCCCGATGGTTTTTATACCTATCCCAGTGATGAGTTTATGCGGGATGAGATTATCAGATCCAAGAAAATTGGTCTGAATGGCAACCGGATTCATATTAAAGTGGAGGTACCACGCAAACTTTACTGGGCCGACAAGCTGGGCTTGCTTATTATGGCAGATGTCCCAAATTTCTGGGGCGAACCCGATGAGCTTGCCAGGCAGGAATGGGAATACGCCATGAGGGAAATGATTGCCCGCGACTATAACCACCCTTCCATCTTTTCATGGGTTCTTTTTAATGAAACATGGGGTCTCTTTACCGGTAAAGGGAAAGATCGCGCCTACCTCCCTGAAACCCAGGAATGGGTAAGAGATAAGTTTGACGAAGCAAAACAGCTTGACCAAAGCAGACTCATCGAGGATAACTCTCCCTGCAACTATGATCATGTGGAGACCGACCTCAATACCTGGCACGCCTACCTGCCGGGCTACAGATGGAGTGAATTCCTTGAAAATGTGGTCGACAGCACCTATGTGGGTTCCCAGTGGAACTTTATCAATGGAAATAAGCAGAGCCGGGTTCCCATGCTGAACAGTGAATGCGGAAATGTATGGGGCTATCAGGGTAGCACAGGCGATGTGGACTGGAGTTGGGACTACCATATCATGATGAATGAATTCAGGAAGCATCCCAAAATTGCCGGATGGCTCTACACGGAACACCACGATGTGATTAACGAGTGGAACGGCTACTACAAATTCGACCGCACAGAAAAATTTACCGGCTTCGAGGATTTTATTCCTGATATGGAATTGCGCCATCTGCATAGTGATGTATACCTGTCCACCGGTTCAGAACTTTGCCAATCGGTTAGGCCCGACGGACTGGTCAAGGTGCCCCTCTTCCTGTCGGTGATGACCGACCAGGTACCACCCGATCATTATATTCTGGACTATGAACTATCGGGAAGAGACATGCATGGAAAATTCAAACATATTTTCCTGAAAAGCGAGATCCTTGAATCCCTCCCCTATTTTAATGGCAAAGTGACACCCCTCTCAGTACGAATGCCGGAAACACCCGGACTCTATCACCTGACCCTGCGTTTAAGAGACGAAAATGCCTATATCTACCACCTCAATTTCACCAGCTTCCTGGTGGAAGAAGGGCAACAGAACGCTCCGCATAATGCTGCTGAGATCAGTAGCATACCATTCTCGCCTTCTTCCTTTACAGATGCATCCTGGTCCGAAGGCCAGTGGAATATCCTTGATGGTCTGAAAGTAAACGGTGCAGGAACAGGCTATTTCTCCTATGATGTGGAAATTCCAGCTGCTCTAAACCTCGATGAATTGAAAAAGGTTACCCTTGTATTTGAAGCATCGGCAAAAAAGCTGCATGGCAAGGACCGTCCTAAGCCTACAGAATTAGGTGGCGATTATATGCGCGGAAAAGGCACTTTCGATCCCAGCAGGAATCCCAATTCCTATCCCATGACGGATATTTATAAATATCCCACCCTGGTAAAAGTGAAGGTGAATGGCAAAGTGGTTGATCTTTTTTATCTGGAGGATGATCCCGCAGACCACCGTGGTGTACTTTCCTGGTATTCCCAGCTTCGGGACGGAAAACTCAGGGAAGCAGGCTCCTACGGATATCTTCTGAAGTCAAATATTCCACTGGAACTGCTCAGTAAATCTTCAAACGGAAAAGTAAATATCCGCTTTGAAGTGGATGAGGCTTTGCCTGGAGGCCTGGCCATCTACGGTAAACTTTTTGGCCGTTACCCCATGGACCCAACCCTTTTATTTGAATGAAAAACCTGTCAATAATACTTCTAAGCCTTGTACTGGCATGCCTGAGTGCATGTCAGAACCAATCAGGGGAAGAACCCCAAAAAAAGAGTACTCCCTCTGAATTCTCGCAAAGTTATGAGCCACCGCTCTTCGAAGAGAAGGAAAGGATTCGGAAAATCGGAGAAGCGCTTTCTGCATCGCACCGATTCTATTCCGAAGCTGCTGAAGCTCATCATCTGCCCGGCCTGGCCTATGGTGTGGTTGTGGACGATTCACTGGTCTTCTTTGGAGCTTACGGTAACAGCAATATGGAGAACGGTACTCTTGCAACGGAGCATTCCCTTTTCAGAATCGCCTCCATGAGTAAAAGTTTTACAGCCATGGCCATCCTTAAACTGAGGGACGAAGGAAAGCTTTCCCTTTCGGATCCGGTTTACACCTATATTCCGGAACTTGATCATCTCAGCTATCTGACCAGCGATACTCCTCCGGTCTCCATCTTCAACCTGCTGACCATGACTGCCGGGTTTCCGGAAGATAATCCCTGGGGTGACCGCTTCCTTGATATAAGCGATGATGTTTTGATGGCCCAGGTGGCAGAGGGAATAACTTTTTCGACTTCAAGCTCCCTCCACTACGAATACAGCAACCTGGGTTTCGGACTGCTGGGGCACATTATCTCCCAGGTTTCAGGTGAACCATTCCAGGATTACATCACCAATAATATCCTGCATCCCCTGGGGATGATGAACACCTGCTGGGAATACAGTGATGTTCCCGAAGAGCTTCTGGTCCAGGGATACCGATGGGAAAATGGGCTGTGGAAAGTCGAGCCCCTGCTTCATGATGGTGCATTTGGGGCCATGGGTGGATTGATCACATCCATCGAAGATTTCAGTAAGTATATTTCATTCCATCTTTCAGCCTGGCCTCCAAGAAGTGATCCTGAATCGGGCCCGGTAAATCGCAGCACCCTCAGGGAGATGCACAGGATGAATAATCCCCGCTACTATACCGATCCGCATCGCTTTGGTGATCATTCGGTTCCCATTATTCGGGGCTATGGCTTTGGCCTGGTGGCCATGAAAGACCACGAGGGAATTGTGGAGGTGGGCCACAATGGCGGACTGCCCGGATTTGGCAGCAGCTACATGTTTTACCCCCAATATGGGGTGGGCATCATGGCCTTCAGCAACCTTACCTATGTGGGAGGAACAGTCAGAACAGTCAACTATATGGTAATGAAAGAGCTTATCAGGCAAGGCTTGTTTCTGCCTCGGGTACTTCCGGTTTCCCATATCCTGGAGAAGAGAAAGGAGCAGGTGATCAAACTGATTTTAAGCTGGGATCCGGAGCTTGAAAATGAAATTGTGGCAGCAAATCTTTATCTGGATATCTCCAGAGAGACCCGGATGAAGGAGGCCAGGATGCTGCTGGAGAAGCTTGGTGAGATTGTTGAAACCGGGCCGGTGCATCCGGAGAACCAGCTTCGCGGAAGTTTTTTGCTCAAGGGCTCTGATCAGAACCTGGAAGTGTACTTCACCCTTACACCAGAAGCAGAACCAAGAGTTCAGTGGCTGAGCCTTGATCTGATCCCGGGAAAGTAGCATATTTTTAAAACCTTTTGCATATTTTTATGTTTATCACCTAAAACATATCCATGGGAAAACTAATCATCAACAGCTACGAAGAATTTGAACAATACGTAGGTAAAGATCTGGCAACTTCAGATTATCATAAGATTACACAGGAGCAGATCAATCTTTTTGCAGATGCCACACTGGACCACCAGTGGATTCATGTGGATGAAGAAAGAGCTAAAAAGGAAAGCCCCTATGGAGCCACCATTGCGCATGGATACCTGAGCGTATCGATGCTGGCCTATCTCTGGTTCCAGAGTATCGAAGTGAACAACATTACTATGCTGGTGAACTACGGAATCGAAAACCTGAAATTTGGTCAGGCTGTGGTGGTCAACAGCGAAGTCCGGATAGCAACAAAGCTAAAGGCCATTACCAACCTGAGGGGTACTGCCAAAACAGAAGTGGAAGTTACTCTGGAAATCAAGGGAAGTAAGAAACATGCCCTGAAAGGGGTCATTGTTTTTCTCTATCAGTTCAAGTAAAGAACTGATTGCATAAATGCTAAAATATAGCCTGGTGAAATATTTATTCTTACTCCTTAGCACCACCATATTCCTGTCATGCTCCGCAGGAAACAAACAGGTAGAGAAATATATCTATTGGGTGAACAGTACCAAAGCACCCTGTGTTGGGATGGCACCCTCCGAGTGTCTGCAGGTTCAGAAATCCGAGACCCCGGACCCTGCGGCATGGGAATCCTTCCATGCTTCAATCGTGGGATTTGAGTATGAGCCGGGATATATATATAAATTAGTTGTTAAGGAGCGCCACTTCGATCCAGCCGATCTTCCTGCCGATGCCTCCTCCATTGAATATACCCTGGTTGAGATACTTGAGAAAAAACAGGATATGAAAATAAGGATCAACGATATATGGGTAGCGGATCTTATCCAGGGAGAAAGCCTTGTACTGGATGCGGATGGAATTACCCTTCCCCGGCTGGAAATTAATGTTGGTGAGATGCGATATATGGGAAATGATGGTTGCAACAACTTCAATGGCGGTATCATTGAACTGGATGAGCACAGCATCCGGTTTGGAATAGCAGCCGGAACCAGGATGATGTGCATGAATATGAAGATCCCCGATCTTTTCAATGCGACCCTTCCAGAGGTGATGAGCTGGAAGATCAAGGAGAACAGACTGCACCTGTTCGATGCTGATGGCAAGGAACTGATGCAGTTAAAGAAGAGCGATTAATCCCACTTAATTATGTTGCTGGGCAAATAGCCTTTACGGTGAGCAAAATGGTAAATCCTAATATATTTCTAAAAGGAAAGTCCATATCCAAAGGGGTAAAGAGGGTTTTCTGAGTCATAGGGCAGATCTTCCATCTGCTTCTCTACAGCTTCCTGGCTTGAAGGTAGTTCAAAGGGCAGTTTACCCTCAGCTTTCCTTTTCCCGAACAGAACATCAGCAAGCACCTCGTCAGATGTGTCAAAATCCGCCATCAGGGCACTACATTGCTCATTAATTTCAGTTAATACAGAAGGCCTGTAAAGGTTTGCCACAACCACTGAAGGCTTCTGTCCGATCAAGCCCAGGATTTCCCCCAATTCTTCCTCGGAGTAGTATAACCTGCCCCCACGAAAGAAGCTTTCAAACAAACTGCCTCCCTCACGTTTTTGCCAGGGTGTGGCGATGCGGGTAACAATCACATCGGCTTCTGAAGGTTTCTTAACCAGCTCTGCATATTTCTCAATGCCGCTGAGATCAGTCATCCCTTCTACATAAACTTTAAGACCTTCCTTCAGGGGCAGGAGATCATCGTTCTTCAGAAGAACCATAGAACGGGCCTGGGCTTGCTTTCCTTTCTCAATAAAGGCATCATTACCTGCAATTTTAAGAGCCTCCTTTTCATCCACATAGGGCTTATCAAAAAGTCCAAGCCTGAATTTATCACGAAGTATGCGCCTTACTGAAACATCAATACGCTCCTCTGAGATCTGACCGCTTTCAACCAGCTCCACTATTAATTCGGGAACAAAATCACCTCCTATCTGATCGCATCCTGCCTCGATAAGCTTCCTGATTCTTTCCCTGGGCGTAAATTCTTCCATTCCCCATGCAGAGGCCTCTTTAACCTTGCTGTCGCTGGTGATGCCCCAGTCGGTGCAAACAACCCCATCAAAACCAAGCGAATCGCGCAGTAAATCTGTGATAATCTCTTTGTTAAATGCAAATCCAACATCCTCACTGGTTTGTCCCACGGGAATTCCATAATATGGCATTATCTGTGCAGTGCGTGCAGCCAGGGCTCCCTCTATAAAAGGAATTAAGTGATAATCAAAGTTTTCTCCCGGATAGGCCTGATCTTTTCCAAAGGCGAAATGCGCATCATCGCCCTTAAGCTGGGGTCCTCCTCCTGAAAAGTGTTTGGACATACAGGCCACACTGTTCATTCCCAGTGAATCACCCTGGAAGCCGAGCACATAGGCTTTTGTCATTGCCGCAGCAAGATGTGCATCTTCACCAAAGGTTCCATTAATCCTTGCCCATCTGGGTTCTGTGGCAAGGTCGGCCATGGGGTGCAGGGCTACAGTAAGTCCCACTGCCCGGTATTCCTGCCTGGCAATATCACCAAACTCTCGTACCAGCATGGTATCCCTTGTGGCTGCCAATCCAAGTGGATTTGGCCAGGCTGAAAAGGCAGATGTCAGGATGGAGGCGCCCGGATTGTTATCAGAAGAATGTCGGGGATCGGTGGCTATGGTAATTGGGATCCCAAGCCTCATTCGTTCTGCAATCTTTTGCAGATTGTTATTAAAAAGGGCCATGATATCAGGATCATAGGCGTTCAGTATGTTCACAGAGTTTAATTTCTTGGTGACCAGCAATTCTGAGGCAGGAGGAACCATCAGTGCAATCATCATATCAAATGGATTCTTTGAAAGCCTGGGCTTATCGTAGGGCAAGCCCTCAGAAGTCATCCCGATCATGGAAACAAACATGGTCCCGGCCTTCTCCTCCAGTGTCATCTGTCCCAGAAGATCCTCCACCCGATCCTCCAAATCTGACCCGGCTGTCCTCATAGATATCAAGAGTTCCGTTCTTATTCAGATCGCGGAATGTATGGCCATCCACTTTTAGCTCAGGGGCTTCATCACCAAGCTGGGCATAGAGCTCTTTTGCAGCTTTACCTTTTCCGGCAGAAAACACCAGCAGGGCAATAATAATGATTCCGATCAGGGAAGCAAGGATGATTCCAATAATTTTTAATACTTTCTTCATAGCTTTACAGTAAATATATTTGGCGCGAAAATACAACATTTAAATATTGTGTGCAATTTACACAATAATTTGTATCTTTATCTTATGAATGTTTCTAAAAATTATAATGTGTTCCAGGTCGACACTTCAAAACTACTTCCGGGGGTCTCCATCGATTGTGTTGTGATAGGATTTGATCTGAAGGAACTTCACATACTTTTGCTCAAATTAAAAGACCACGATTTATGGATGCTGCCAGGAGGCTTTATTCGGCTGGAAGAGGATATGGACCAGGCTGCAACCAGGATCCTGGAAGAACGTACAGGTATAAAACTCCCCTACCTGGTTCAGTTTCACACTTTTGGTGATGTAAAAAGGAGAGAGAATGCTGCTTACCCGGAAATGGAAAAGCTGCAGGACTCATTTTCTGATAAGATGAGAGCCTTCATTGAGCAGCGCTTTATTAGCTCGGGTTACCTTTCTCTGATAGACATGCGGAATTGCAATCCAACACCCGATGCCGTAAGCGATGAGTGTACCTGGTTACCAGTGAATAATCTTCCCAGATTACTCTATGATCACACTCATATTGCTGAAAAAGCCCTGGAACAGCTAAGAAGCAGGATTAACTATATGCCGGTTGGTTTGTCACTTCTTCCCGAGAAATTCACCATGAAAGAGTTCCAGACTTTATATGAGAAGATTCTACTCAGGAATCTGGACCGGGGCAATTTTCAGAAGAAAATGTTAAAACTGGGCTTTCTGGACCGGCACGAAAAACAACTTACCGGAGGAGCCCACAAGGCACCCTACCTTTACTCCTTCAATAAGAAGAGGTACAACGAACTGGTGGAGAAAGGGATTGGGTACATAAGTTAGTAAGTTAATGGTTAATGTTAAATCGTTATTATTATATAATATAAGTTTTATAATTTATATTTGTAAGTTATAACTCCTCGCATAACTTACAGAGCAGGTTTTCGCCTCACTTGTTAAAAGAATTCCTATTTTCGCCCAGCATATGAGTAATATTCAGTTTTATGGGTGATTCCACGAAGAAAAAGGGCGTTCTGCAAAGTATTCTTAACTGGACTGAAAGGGCCGGTAATGCACTACCCCACCCTGCTACGCTATTTGCCCTTTTTGCACTGGCAGCATTGCTGATTTCAGGTCTGGGACATTTGCTCGGTTGGGAAGTGATACATCCAGGCACCAAGGAGATTGTCCGGCCTGTGAACCTCTTGTCGCACGATGGAGTGCACAGGATACTTCTTGAAATGGTGGATAATTTCACAGGATTTGCTCCCCTGGGTATAGTTCTGGTGGCCATGCTCGGAATTGGTATTGCAGAACAGAGTGGCCTGATCCATGCCCTCATCAGGCTTATGGTACTGAATGCGCCGGGAAAGCTGCTAACCTTTGTCATTGTTTTCGCCGGAATCGTTTCCAACGTTGCAGCAGATGTCGGATATGTCCTTCTGATTCCACTGGCCGGAGTCATATTTCTTGCGGTAGGCAGACACCCGGTTGCGGGTATGGCAGCTGCATTTGCAGGAGTTTCAGGGGGATTCAGTGCCAACCTGGCACTGGGTACGGTGGATCCCTTGCTGGCAGGATTATCCACAGAGGCGGCCCAGATCCTGGACCCCTCTTATGAGGTAAATCCTACTGCCAACTATTTTTTCATGGTAGCTTCCACCTTCGTTATTCATTTACCGGAACATTTATTTCAGAACGTGTCGTAGAGCCCAGGCTCGGAACATACAAGGGAGCGGTACAAAAACAGGATCAGTCCTTTGAGAAGCTTTCCAAAAAAGAGAAAAAGGGATTACTCATGGCGCTTTTTACCCTTTTGGGAATTGTTGCTGTGACACTGATCGGAGTCATTCCCGAACAAGGATTCCTGAGGGGAGTTGACGGTGGATTACTGAGCTCTCCCCTGATCAGGGGTGTGGTTGCCATGCTTTTTATTACAGCTGGCGGGACAGGACTTGCCTATGGTTTTTACACCGGAACTTTTAAAAATGATGAAGATGTGATCAATGGAATGGCCGTTTCCATGAAGACACTGGCCACCTATCTGGTACTGGTATTTTTTGCCGCACAATTCGTGGCCTATTTTAAATGGAGCAACCTGGGTATTATCATGGCCGTGAAAGGGGCCGGTCTGCTTATGTCTGCCAATATCGGATTGATTCCCCTGATGATCCTCTTTATTTTACTGTCTGCAACCATCAATATGTTGATGGGCAGTGCCTCTGCCAAATGGGCCATTCTTGCCCCCATCTTTATTCCCATGTTCATGATCATGGGTTACTCACCTGAACTGTCTCAGGTAGTTTACCGCATTGGTGATAGTGTGACCAACGTGATTTCACCCATGATGAGCTTTTTTGCCCTGATCATTGCATTTTACCAGAAATATGATCCCAAAGCCGGTATTGGCACCATCATTGCTACCATGGTCCCCTACTCCATGGCCTTCCTGGGGGTGTGGATCCTGCTTTTGGTGGCCTGGTTGCTACTCGGTCTGCCTCTGGGCCCGGATGCAGGTATACATTATGTACTTCCGGCATAAGCTATGTTCGGTTTATCAACTGTATTTTTTAACTTTATTCGTGTCCAATATTATAAGGTAGATCATGGTTAGAAAAATTCTTGTTACCCCATTTCAGAAGTTTGTCAGGGTTGAAAGCCTCAGTGGTTTATTACTGTTTGGAGCCACCTTGCTGGCCCTTGTATTGGCCAACTCTCCCCTGGCCGATCGCTTTCAAGCACTCTGGCAATATAAAATCGGGATTTATCTCTTCCGGTTTTGAACTGGTCAAACCATTGATCCTTTGGATAAATGACGGACTGATGACCATATTCTTTTTCCTTATCGGTTTGGAGATCAAGAGAGAGTTGCTGATCGGGGAATTGAACTCGCTGAAGAAAGCCAGCTTTCCGCTATTTGCTGCCATCGGTGGAATGCTGGTCCCGGTCCTTGTCTTCCTGCTGCTGAATAAGAATCCTGACAATTCGCACGCCTGGGGTATACCCATGGCCACCGATATTGCCTTCTCCCTGGCAGTTCTGACCCTCTTAGGGAAAAGGGTGCCCATCGGGCTGAAGGTATTTCTTATTGCCTTTGCTATAGTAGATGACCTGGGTGCTGTAATGGTCATTGCACTGTTTTACAGTGGAAGCATCAAATGGTCTCTTATTGGCATTTCCATGGGTCTTCTGGCCCTCCTGTTTTTGCTGTCCTACCGAAAGTACTTTTCACACGGAGTTTTCCTGACTGCTGGAATCATCATCTGGTACCTGTTTCTGAAAGCCGGAATTCACCCTACCATTGCCGGTGTGCTGATGGCATTGACCATTCCCATCAGGAGACAGATCGGGGATGAGACTTATGTGAACAATCTGTGTATTATAGTGGATGATATTAAAGAATCGGCCGATCCATCCACTCCCCTGCTCTCCAAAAAGCAAATAGAGGGTATTGACGAATTGGAGGATTGGACCGAAAAGGTTCAGTCGCCCCTTCAACACCTGGAACACAAGCTGCACAACTGGGTGGCTTATCTTGATCATGCCTGTTTTTGCATTGTCCAATGCCGGGGTAGGCTTCCGGGGTGGAGTCAGCCTCGACGGTTCATTCGCAGGAATTATTGCAGTCAGCCTGATTGCAGGCAAGTTGGTGGGTGTCACTCTTTTTGCCTGGATCGCTGTTAAATCAGGCATAGCCGAGCTGCCAGACCAGGTAAATTTCAAGCAGGTTACCGGGATTGCCCTCCTTGCAGGTGTCGGCTTTACCATGTCCATCTTCGTGGCAAACCTGGCCTTCTTTGGAAATGATTTCCTGCTGGATTCAGCCAAGGCAGGCATCCTTATCGGGTCACTGACCGCAGGAGTTTCGGGGTATCTGGTATTGCGGTTAAGTAGCAAAAAAACGGAATAAGAAAATCGGCCCACCAAAGACGATGCATCAGCGGGCCGGGAGGAAAACCTAATCCACTTGCCTGGACTAGTCGATGTAAAACCCTAAACGTATCTCTATCCGGTTAAAAATATCGGTGTAATCATACTCCTGGTCGTTCCAGTCGTAAATCTCCTTGTATGAGGTTTTCTGGTAGCGGTAGAGCAACTCTATATCCCAGGCAAAATGCGTCCTGGTCCTGATCTTCAACCCAATCCCCCCTCCAAACAAGGCACCACCTGAATACTCGAAAGATGCATTATAATCAGAGTAATCGCCACTTATTGGAAAGCCATATCCTCCTTTGGCTACCACATAGGGTACTACATCCTTCTCCAAAAGATCGTAACGCAGATCTATAAATAATGGAAGGTAACTTGTTGAGAAGAATTCGATCCCCGTTCCGATGCCTCCAAAAAGGCCGATGGAGGTACGATAGCCATTCACCATCAGCAAACTGAAGGGTGCCACCTGGGCATTGTGGGACGATCCAACCAGGAAACCCATGGAGGTCATATTTACAAATCCAGCATCAAAACCAAGAGATGCCTGACTTGTTTCAGGCTTCGGTTCAAAAGGCTCTGAGGTAATTTTCTCCACTTCCTCTATCTTATAATACCAGATATTACCGCCCATATCCTGAATTTTCACATGATCCTCAGGCTCCAGCTCAAGGATTTTTCCGCGAATCACACTACCCGATTTCAGGTAAACATGGTCAGCATCCTGTGCCAGCAGAAGCGGGGAAGTCGCTGTAATTAAGAGAATTGCAAGAGTAAGCGTATTTTTGAATCTGATGGATCTGAACATTTTCATAGAGGGTATGTTTTCTGTCAGGATGAAGCTTCCCCGGAAAAGGTTGCGTAGCCACGCAACCGCCAGCTTCCCTCCTGCATCCTAAGAGCAAAACAATCTGATAAAACATCGCAAATGATACGCCTGCCCATACTTCTTTCCATAATACTAATTGCCCTTACTTCATGCGAGGACAAACGTTTGCAAACCTATATGGCCAATGTACCCATCTATCTCAGCTATGATGAACTACGTTCTTCATTTGAGGTAAATTCAACAGCCTCGCTGGAGAAGCCGGGAAAGATTATTTTCTATGGTTCTTATATGTTTATCAACGAGTATCAGAAAGGGATTCATGTGGTGGACCTGAGCGATCCTTCCAATCCTGAACCTAAAGCATTTATGGAAGTGCCAGGCAATGTTGATATGGCTATCCGGAATGATATGCTGTATGCAGAAAGTTATGTGGACCTTCTGGTGATCGACATCTCCGATCCGGAACAACCCGAATTGAGCAAAAGAATAGAAGATCTGTTTGAATATATAATTCCTCCCTATGATTACGATTATCCCCTGGATGAGATCGACCAGGATAAGGGAGTGATCGAAGGATACGACATAAAAAAAATCACCCGCGAAGTTTACAATTATCCCAACCCCTGGCCCATTTACTGGGGCTATCGCTTAGAATCCAGTTATATGGATGCCGGAGGGGTGTCAGGCCCATCTGCCAATACCTATGGTGTAGGAGGATCCATGGCCCGCTTTATTACCTATGATGACTATCTCTATGCCCTGGAGAGTTCCTGGAAACTTAAGAGTATTAATATTGCCAATACGGACAATCTGCATGTAGAGAATGAACTATCGCTGTGGGGTATGGTGGAGACCGTATTTATTGCCGATAATTACCTCTATATTGGCACTTCCAGTGGAATGCACATTCTTGACCTGCTCAATCCTGCCTCTCCCAACCTCCTCTCCACCTACCAGCATATTACCTCCTGCGACCCGGTGGTGGTTGAAGGCGACAGGGCTTATGTAACTCTTCGCTCGGGCAACAACTGCGGAGGGACCCAGGACCTCCTCGAAATAATTGATATCTCCGATAAATACGATCCCAAGAGGCTTTCTTCCTTCTCAATGAACGAACCCTACGGTCTGGGTATAGAAAATGGAATCCTTTTTGTATGTCAGGGCGAGTTTGGATTAAAGGTTTATGATGCCAGCTATGAACAGAACATCACAGCTCATTTAATTGCTGCTTTTCCCGGGATCAATGCCTATGATGTGGTCCCTATGGAAAATTTTCTTTTTATGATTGGGGAAGATGGTTTCTACATCTATGATTACTCCGATCTGAACAATATCCATATCCTGGGAACGCTGCCCATCATGCCCATCAGAATAGTCGTGGAATTTTAACCGATTTTAGCTACTTTTGCAGCTTGATAATTGAATTAATTAACAATTAATCGAAGATCCTCGCAGCCTGCTGCGAGGTGAGTCAATCAACTGCAGATGTTTGAAAATCTATCGGAAAGACTTGAGCGATCCTTTAAAATGCTCAAGGGACAGGGACGAATTACCGAAATCAATGTTGCGGAAACCCTGAAGGATGTAAGAAGGGCACTTCTGGATGCCGACGTTAATTTTAAAATCGCCAAACAATTTACCGAAGAAGTCAAGGAAGAGGCGCTTGGTCAGGAAATCCTGACATCACTCAAGCCCTCCGATATGATGGTTAAGATCGTTCATGACCACCTGACCAAACTGATGGGAGGTGAAAATGTGGCCATGAACCTCAAAGGAAATCCCTCGGTTATCCTGATTGCAGGATTGCAGGGTTCAGGTAAAACCACTTTTTCAGGAAAACTGGCCAATCACCTGAAAACTAAACAGGGAAAACAGCCCCTGCTTGTGGCCGGTGACGTCTATCGCCCTGCAGCCATCGATCAGCTAAAAGTTGTGGGAGAACAGGTCGGTGTTCCGGTCTATACCGAAGAGGGGAACATGAATCCTGTTAAGATTGCAAAAGCCGCCGTTAAAGAAGCCAAACAGAAAGGGTATAATACAGTTATTGTGGATACTGCGGGCCGATTGGCCATTGATGAGGATATGATGAAGGAGATTAAAGCCATCAAGGATGCGGTCACCCCCCATGAGATCCTCTTTGTGGTCGACTCCATGACTGGACAGGATGCTGTCAATACAGCCAAGGAGTTCAATGAAAGGCTCGATTATGATGGCGTGGTACTAACCAAGCTGGATGGTGATACACGGGGTGGTGCAGCCCTCTCGATCCGCTCCGTGGTGGATAAACCCATTAAGTTTGTTGGTACCGGCGAGAAGATGGATGCACTGGATGCCTTCCATCCCAAACGGATGGCAGACAGGATCCTGGGTATGGGTGATATCGTTTCACTGGTGGAAAAGGCCCAGGAACAGTACGACCAGGAAGAGGCACGCAAGCTTCAGAAGAAGATAGCCAAGAATCAATTCGACTTTACAGATTTTATGGGGCAGATCCAGCAGATTAAGAAGATGGGTAACATCAAAGATCTTGCCGGCATGATCCCGGGCATGGGCAAGGCCATGAAAAATCTGGATATGGACGACGATGCCTTCAAGGGAATTGAGGCCATTATCAATTCAATGACCCCCGAAGAACGTTCCAACCCGAGCCTTTTAAACGGTAGTAGAAGAAAGAGAATTGCCGATGGCAGTGGCACCACTGTTCCTGAGGTTAACAGGCTGGTGAAGCAGTTTGATGAGACAAGAAAGATGATGAAGATGATGACCACCGGAAAGAAAATGCGCATTCCAAACATAAGATAATATGCAATTAATTGACGGTAAAGCCACAGCAAAGGCAATCAAGGAAGAAATTAAGGCAGAAGTTGACAAGCTGGTTCTGGCCGGCAACAGGCCTCCACACCTGGCTGCTATTCTGGTGGGTCACGACGGGGGGAGCGAAACTTACGTTGCCTATAAGATCAAGGATTGTGAAGAGGTGGGATTCCGTTCCTCCCTGATCCGTTTCGAGGATGATGTTGAAGAAGAGGTTCTCCTTGACAAGATACGGGAGCTGAATGATGATCCCGGATTGGATGGTTTTATTGTTCAACTGCCTCTTCCCGGGCATATCAATGAGCAGGAAGTCATTGAGGCAATCAATCCCGATAAAGATGTGGACGGTTTTCATCCGGTCAATGTGGGACGGACCGTAATCGGACTCCCCTCCTTTGTTTCAGCCACCCCATTCGGAATCATTGAACTTCTGAAACGATACCAGATTGAGACTTCGGGAAAAAACTGTGTGGTGGTGGGCAGAAGCAATATCGTAGGAAGACCCATGAGTATTCTGATGTCCCAGAAATCCATCAACTCAACAGTTACGGTTGCCCATAGCCGCACCAGGGACCTGGAGGAACTCTGTGCATCGGCCGATATCCTGATCGCTGCCCTGGGGGCCCCGGGTTTCATCAAGGAACATATGGTTAAGGAGGGAGCTGTTGTGATTGATGTGGGTACCACCCGTGTTCCTTCCAGTGAAACCAAATCGGGTTTTCGACTGAAAGGAGATGTGATATTTGACGAAGTGGCACCCAAATGTTCCTTCATTACACCTGTCCCTGGTGGTGTTGGCCCAATGACAAGAGTTTCTCTGCTCAGCAATACACTTCTTGCTGCCAAAAGAAATATTTATTGACCGGAACCCGTTTAACAAACGGTATCAAAAATCACCACCATGAAACGACTGTCGTTCCTGGCACTGGCTAGTCTGATAGCCTGTACCCTCACAGCACAAACCAGCATTGGATCAGAAGGAATCAGCACTGAACAAGATTCAGTAAAACTGGATTCAATGGAAATCCAGGCTCAATTCAGTGTGCCGGAAGCCTGGGATTATGTGGACCATATGGTTCAAAACCGATACTATATGGCGCTTACAAAATGATTCGGTACGGGAGGCCCTGCAGCGTCTCCTGGATCATAGCATAGAACCATTTGATTCCGTTCGGTCCAGGTTGATGAGGGAGGATTTCAGCGAGCTTGAATTGAAATTAAATGACACCATAAGCACCGGCAGTATAAAACTGAGGTGGTTGAACGATTCCACCTTTCTTGTGGATCCCAAGGGATGGAGTCCGGACCTCTATTTAAAATCTACGGTTTTTATTGACTCATCTGCACTGTCTGAAGCCCCGCAGGCGATTCCGGATACAGTTCTCATCACCTCAATCGATACATTTGCCCTGGAATCTCTGGGGATCTCCTTGCACAGTTATATTGGAGATGAAATTATTCCCTCTATGGACAGTGTGGGCCGCAAGCATTACCTGAATGCCGATAGTAGTATGCTGAATTATTACATACCGGCTGACCACTGGAATACAACAGCTGAATCGCCCTTTGGGATGCTGGAGAGCGAGCACCAGCTGGATTCACTACAACAAGCAATAAATAAGCTTCTTCAATTTACCGGCGAAAGAGATTCAGTTATCCTGTGGGTGGACGATTTACATGGAAATAAGCATCCTTTCTGGCTCAAACAGGGAGATGACAAGGCTTACAGGTTCTGGGTGAAGAACTACAATAATGATTCTCTCACCATCTGGATCGGGAATCCCGGCCCCAATGAGATTAGTCTGGCCATGGAGGAAGATGTAAGAATCAACCGCCTGGCCAAAGAGGAAATCCGTCACCTGCCCGAATTCGTTGAATTACCAAAACGTTCGCTTCGTAGCATGCAAAAGCTTGAACCTGAACCTGTATACTGGAATTATAGTTTTGGGAGTGTTTTTTCCATGAATCAGACCTACCTGAGCAACTGGTCCAAGGGAGGCGAGAGTTCCTTCTCAACCATGGTGGACTTTCTGGGAGAAGCAACCTACAACAATAAAGATGCGAAAACGCAGTGGATTAATTCCGTCAGAATGAATTTCGGAACCCTCAGTACTAAAGAGAATGGCTTCCGCAAGAACAATGACCTTTTTGAGATCAACTCTAAATTCAACGGGAATGCCTGGGGAAAGATAGGGATGAGCTCCTCATTCTATATGAAAAACCAGCTGGCAAAGGGCTATAATTATCCAAACGATTCGGTAATTGTATCTAAATTTCTGAATCCGGCTTCACTAACCGTCGGTCTCGGTTTTGAATACAAACCATTTAAGAATACCACTCTCAATATTGCCCCCCTCTCGTATAAAATTACTTTTGTGCTGGACACAGCTCAAATTGACCAGACAGCTCATGGTATCGAGGAAGGGAAAAAGGCCAAGCAGGAGTTGGGTACCCAGATTGTACTTGGCAGTAAGTTCAACCCAACCAAAGATCTGACCATTGAAAACCGTCTGAGGCTTTTCTCCAGTTATCTGAATAAGCCCCAGAATGTGGATGTGGACTGGGAATTTATCATGGATCAGAAGATTAACTGGTTCTTTACCATCCGCTTAAACCTTCACCTGATCTACGATGATGATGTCCGTTTTAGCGTGTACGATTCGGAAGGAATACCAATTATGTTACCCGACGGAAGCGAAAAGAAAGTGGCCAGAACACAATTCAAGGAGTTTATCGGGCTCTCCTTACAGTTCAAATTCTGATCAGTTGATAAACTGCTGCAAGGATTCTTGCTTTTCCTTCATCTGAAGCCGGTCATAAAGCTGATACAGGGTGGACACAGTTGCTTCATTGTAAGGATTCAGCTCATAGGATCGTTCAAACCAAACTACGGCCTCTCTGAATTTTTCGCGGTACTGCTCCCTGACTTCCCTGAATCTTTTACTTTCAGTGATCAGAAGGGCCGACTCGCGCAAATCAATACCCATGTTGTAATAGCAAATCCCAATGTGGTAATAAAGAGCAGGATCCTCCGGGGAACGTTCAGCTGCCAGCAGGAAGCTTTTAATGGCTTCATCATTATTGTTCATCCTCCGGTAGACCAATCCCTTTGCCCAGTAAAATCTGAAGTTATCAGGTTTGGCTTCAATGGCCCTTCCAAGGATATCAATGGCAGGTTCCATTCTGCCTGAGCTGACCATCTGATTGACCAGGAACATAACGATGGAATCTTCATAGTTATAGATCTCCAGGCCCTTCAGCAAGACTTCTTCACTTTGGAGGGTATCTCCATTCTCCTCAAAAGACATGGCCAGTAAGAGACTTGCAGAGGGTGAATAAGCATCTTCATGCAATCCACTCAGATATTTAATTGCCTTCCCCCAATCCTGGCTTTCATAGGCGGCCATGGCAGTATTTAAGACCAGGCTTGTATCTGTTTTGGCCGAGATCAATTCACTTTCACCAATCAGAATTGCATGTTCAAAGGCCCTTAGAGCCTCTTTGTACTCTCTCTGCCCATAAAGCTTTTCACCCATGCTCCTGAAATCGTTATCAAGTAAAAAATAATTTTGCCTGATTGCGTTGTTCAATCTGCCATTAGGATCCAGTTCCAGTGCCTTTTCATAGGATTCGTAGGCCACAAACAGCTGATCGGGATAAAGATTGGTAAGCTTCGTATCCGCATCCTTCAAACCTTTCTCATATGCAGTTTGACAGAGCAATCCTTTTGTATAATGGGTACGAGGCCACCTGGATGTTTTGTCTTTTAGCAGTGCAAGCTCAATGGCCTCTTTAGCTTCATCATATTTCTCAGCATCAATCATCTGAGTTACAGCAAGCACTTTGCTTTTTTGGCCTGAAGCTGCCATGGCCAGGACCAGGAAAAGAAATATAAAAATGCGTTGTTTCATGATCTGGATATTCCAAATATGCAATTACATACGATCAGGCACCTCAATTCCCAGAAGCTCTGTACCCGTTTCGATGATGTTCCCGGCAGCTTCTGAAATCAGCAGGCGCTGACTTACCTGCCCCTCAGTATCAGCACTCAGAACGCTATGGTCATGATAAAACTGATTAAACTCCCTGGCCAACTCGTAAAGGAAATTGGCAATTAGGGAGGGATTGAGTGTGCGGGATGCTTCAAGCAATATGTCCGGGAAATCATACATCATCCTTATCAGGGCAATCTCTTTTTCATTGAGTTTCTCCTGGCCAGTACTCTTTTGTTTTTCGGCTCCTTTTCTTAATACACTACGGATGCGGGCATATGTATATTGTATGAAAGAGCCTGTATTCCCATTAAAATCGACCGACTCACGGGGGTCAAAAGTCATATTTTTCCTGGGATCCACCTTCAGGATAAAATATTTCAAGGCGCCCATTCCCACCTGCCTGTAGATTCGATTCTTCTCCTCATCACTGAAGCCATCCAGCTTACCCAGCTCTTCGGACATCTGTCTGGCTGTATCTTCCATCTCATCCATCAGATCGTCGGCATCTACAACAGTACCCTCCCGGGATTTCATTTTACCTTCAGGAAGCTCCACCATCCCATAGGAAAGATGATGGAGTTTATCGGCCCAGGGATATCCAAGTTTCTTTAAAACAATGGTCAGCACCTGGAAATGGTAATTCTGCTCGTTTCCGACTACATAGATGTGCGAACTGAATCCGGATTCCTCATACCTCTGGTGGGCAGTCCCTATGTCCTGGGTCATATAGACCGATGTTCCGTCTGAACGGAGTAAAAGTTTATGGTCGAGGCCTTCCTCTTCCAGGTTGGCCCAGATGGAGCCATCCTCCTTTTTGTAGAGTATTCCATCCTGGAGTCCTTTCAGCACCAGTTCCCTTCCCAGTTTATAGGTTTGAGATTCATAATAGGTTTTATGAAAGGAAATCCCCAGGCGCTTATAGGTGATTTCAAAACCATCATATACCCATCCGTTCATGGTACTCCAGAGTGCACGAACTTCAGGATCATCGGCTTCCCATTTCCTTAACATTTCACGGGCTTCCTGCAGAATGGGCGCCCCGGCCTCAGCCTCATCCCTGTCTGAGCCCTGGTCAATTAGCTCCTGAACTTCTTTCTTATATATCTGATCGTATCTCACATAATAGTCACCCACAAGGTGGTCACCTTTCTTACCCGACGAAAGCGGGTCTTCCCCCTTGCCTTCTTTCTCCCAGGCCAGCATCGACTTACAGATATGGATGCCACGATCGTTCACCAGGTTCACCTTCAGAACCCTGTTTCCAGCGGCTTCCAGAATTTGAGAGATGGAGTGGCCCAGCAGGTTGTTCCTGATGTGCCCCAGATGAAGAGGTTTATTGGTATTGGGAGAGGAGTATTCGACCATGACCAGGGGAGATTCTTCTCCTGGCTCCTTGGTACCGAAAGATTCTGACTGCAGATCACTTTCAAGGAAATTCTTCCAGTACTGCTGCGCCACCACCAGGTTCAGGAAGCCTTTGATCACATTAAAATCAGATAGCAGGGCAGAATTTTCAAGCAGATACTTTCCAAGCACATTACCTGTCTCCTCCGGACTTAGCTTTGAATAACGAAGCAGTGGAAAAACAACCACTGTGAAATCACCTGTAAATTCCCGCCTTGTTTTTTGTATCTGGACCTGTTCTTCTCCAGGTGGATTTCCCCACTTCTTAGCTATGGCATCCACCACGAGGAGCCGTATTACCTGATCAATTTTCTGCATTTACGTAAGCTGAGCTGCAAAGATAAAAAAAAGATCCCCCTGCGGGCGCAGAGGGACCTTAAAACTAAACTAACCCTAAAACTAAATCTATGAAAAGAAATGTAGAATTAAAAGAACGAAATTATCTATTTGATAATCAATAAAGTCTCTACATTTTTATAACGTGCAATTTCAGAAAAAGTTGCACTAAATTGTGAAAAAATTCATTAAAAATTGTTAATCTTTTTGCCCTATCTTTAACAGTTGGATGATATTTGCCTGCAAGAGTTTAATATGCCATCACAATATCTTCATATAGTCTCTTTCAATGTCCCCTTCCCCGCCGACTATGGTGGTGTTATCGATATTTACTACAAAATAAAGGCACTTTCACAGGCGGGGATCCGGATTATTTTACACTGTTTTGAATACGGACGCTTACATTCCAAAGAACTCGAGGATCTCTGCTTTAAAGTCTATTATTATCACCGAAAGCATGGAATGAAATACCTGTTTCAATCCGACCCTTATATCGTTGCTACAAGAAATGCAAATACCATGCCAAAGAACCTTCTAGGCGACTCCTTCCCGGTGCTCTTCGAAGGTCTGCATACTACCGGAATTTTGCATCAGTGTACAGAAGCCAGGAAGTTGACACTGGTCAGAACACATAACATTGAACACGATTATTATAAAGGACTTGCCCGATCGACCCGGAATCCCTTACATAAACTTTTCTTTCGCACCGAAGCTTCGAAACTGAAACGCTATGAAAAAATTCTGCATCAAGCCGATCATATTCTGAGTATTGCCAGACATGAAGCACTTTACTTTAGTGAGAATTTCGGAGAGGCCAAACTAATCCCGGCATTTCACAGGTTTGAGGAGCTTAGCTCAATGCCTGGCTCGGGCACCTACATTCTATATCATGGAAACCTGGGAGTTTCCGAGAATTCTGAAATCTTTCTTAAGCTTGCCAGAGAAAGGCTCTCACACCTTCCCTACCAGGTAATCGTGGCCGGTAAAGAGCCCTCTGTGCGTTTCCGGAAGCGTATGGATCGTTACAAGAACATCCGGCTTATCCCGGACCCCAACGATGAAGAACTTGATAAGCTGATCGCCCAGGCGCATATTAACCTGCTCTTTACCCGTCAGTCAACCGGAATTAAACTTAAACTCCTGCATGCTCTTTATGCCGGAAGGCACTGTCTGGTAAACCCGGAGATGGTAGAAGGGAGCGGTCTGGATAGTTTATGTACGGTTTCAAAATCAGATCGGGAGCTGGAACTACAGATTCATGATCTTATGCTTCAATCCTTTGATGAAACCCAGATAAGGAAACGAAAAAAAGTCCTGCAGGAATTTTCCAACAGGACCAGTGCAGAAAAAATTCTCAGATTGCTGGCTTAAGCTCCACCCTGCTCCCTGTTGTCGGGTCTGTCGGGACGGTCCAATATGGAAAAAATAAGCACTACTACAGCCGCTGCAGCCAGAACCACCATCAACGATTTGAACATATTTGCTATCAGGTCTTCAATATCGACAATATCCCATATTCCCAGAATAGCAACTATTGAAAAGAGAAGTACCAGCACCGATAATGTATACGCAATAATCCTTTTTACCTTCATGGTTCGGAAATTTAGTTTACGGTTCTAAATTACTACTTTATTATTCTTGTATCAAGAAGCGGGCCAGTGTATAGAGATTTGCGAAGAGTATTGATCTTCCTTCTTTCAGAAGAATCCACTTATATCCCTCATCCGATGCCTCAATAACAAGCTCCATGGAAGCTCCATCTTCAATGAGATAGCCCAATCTCTCCAGCGTATTACGGGTCCATATTTTTGCCTCACCCTGATCTCCCTTCAGGCATAGTACCCCCCGCTGCCTGCCTGAGAACAGGAATCGTCCTGTAATCTCGTCATATCTTATCCCCGAGCCAGAGAACAAGTCATTGAACAAGCCTGAAAGCCCCAGGTCCTCAGGAGCACCCTCCAGAATTCTGCCTTCGTGGATCACCCACATTTTGTCGGCACACTGCAGGGCTGTTTCCAGGTCATGGGTGGAATAGACTATGGACCTGCCGCGGTCCCTGAAGCTGCTCAGAAGACGAATAAGATCATAGGTATTGGGAATATCAAGAAAAGCAGTTGGCTCGTCCAGAACCATCAGGGCTGTATCCTGGACAAATGCCCGGGCAATCATGGCCCTTTGCCGTTCCCCATCGCTCAGACAGTCCAGTTTTCGTTCTTCAAAGGTCGCCATTTGCACTTCCTTAAGCGCCTGCGTGACCAGGCTCCGGTCCTCCTGACTCAGTCGCCCCATCCATCCAGTGTAAGGCATTCTCCCAAGTCCCACCAGCTCTCCCACAGTCAGAGAGGGAAGTTGAGTAAGCTGGGATGAAACAAAACTGACCTTCCGGGCCCTTTGTGGAAGTGTATAATCAAGCAAAGGCCTATCTTCCAGCAAGCAGGTACCGTCCAGGGGGGAAAGCAACCCGATCATCGATTTTAAAAGTGTACTTTTCCCTGTACCGTTCCTTCCAATCAGGGCCACCATCTCTCCCCGGTTCACAGTCAGGTTCAGTTGGCTCAACAGGGCATTATCCCTGTGGTGACCAATAGTAAAGCGATCCAGTGAAATTATATGGTCCGATAGCTTCCCCGACATCAGAATGATTGTGCTTTCCGGTTCATAACAACAAGCCAGATCACCACAGGAATGCCGATCAGGGATGTGACTGCATTGATGGGTAATATCTGGTCTGTACCTGGTAATCGGGATACAATATCACTAAATACCATCACCACCATTCCTGTGAGCATGCTGGCGGGTATCAATATCCTGTGATCGGAACGGTTCAGAAGAAATCGGGCCATATGAGGTACTGCTATCCCGACAAATCCAATGGGTCCGCAAAAGGCCGTGATTGTGCCTGCCAGTATACTGGTGGTTGTGAAAATAATCAGCCGGGTACGCTGAATACGAATTCCCATGGTCAGGGCATACTCCTCACCCAACATTAAGCCATTCAGAACCTTTGAATAAGCAAGGGTAAGCAGAAGCAGCGGCAGAATGGCCCAGGCCATAATGCTGAGCTGTGCACCTGTAACATTACCCAGACTGCCCATGCTCCATATCACAAATGATTTCAGGGCCGAGGCCTGGCTAAAATATTGCATTATGCTTATAATGGCTGCCAGTCCACTGGAAAACATAATTCCAAGGATCAGAATGGTCATCACATCTTTAATTCTGAAGGATACGAAGAGCAGGAGCAACATCACTGTACCAGCCCCGATCCATGCAGCGATAGCCAGGCTCCAGGTAGCAACAATACCAGTGGCTCCTGCACCCAGAACAACCAGTGCTGCACCAAAGCTTGCACCGGAACTGATCCCCAGCACATAGGGTCCTGCGAGCGGATTCCTGAATAGAGTCTGCATCTGCAAACCACATACAGGGAGAGCTGCACCGGCCATAAGTGCTGTAGCCAGTCTGGGGAGCCTGAATTTAGTCAGTATCAGTTCCTGTTGTTCAGAGAGCGTATCCCTGCCTGTCAGGAAGCCGAAAATTTCCCTGAAAGTTATGCTCAGACTACCCATCCTGAGATCCAGCAAAAAGAGGGCGATGAGTAAAAGCCCCAGAAAATAAATAATGAAAATACTTCTTGAATGGATTTTCACATCCTACTTCTTTAGATCCTCCACTACCTCAGCAAGTTTCAATAAATCAAGCTGAACCTGCTTGTAATGTGCCTTTAATGTGGAGGATTCAGCATCTGTTTCGGGGTGGTTGGTCCTCAGAATCAAATCATTTCTCAGCATAACAAGTTTACTGATTACATCGTCGAATTTGTCTTCGGAAAGATCATCTGAATAGTGCCTGTAAGAGAAACACTCCTGCAATAAATCAAATGCAAACCTGTTAATATCCTTCTTCAGTATCCTGATGCTGGCCATGGGTAATGTTTTTAATAATACCCAAAAGTAACGATTATTTCAATTGCCTGTAATATACAAAGTGATGATCTGTCAATAAATCAGGATGAAAGACTTTGATCAGATCTGCAAGTACAAGGTCTGGCCTTACTGTACCTGACTCCCAGTAATCATTTCCGCCGGCAGCGTTGGTGCGGGCATTGTTATTAAATACGTGACCGTTTTTCAGCACTTTGAGATCACTAAAGCGATCATCCATCTGCCTTATATCTTCCAGACTGCCTGCAGCCCCCGGATTAATCCATACATCAGCATTGACAGCTCTCAAATAGACCGATTCCAGGTCAAGTGGGACTGCCTGGCTTGAATGACTATCACTCCAAAGAAAATCACCTCCTGCATCCTCTATAAGCTTTGCGGCAAAACTCTTCCCTCCAGCCATAAACCAGGTGTCCTTCCATGGAAGGCCGTTCAGCACCTTTGGTTTTTGCATAAGGCCTGAAGCAAGTACCGACAGCGCGCTATAGGAAGAATCAATCCGGTCAAAGAAACGTGAGGCCTGCTCTTCCTTACTATAGAAGAGGGAAAAAAACCTGATCCACTCCGCTTTTCCAAGTGGATGGGTTTCCAGGTATTCGGCACAAAATACGGCAGGGATTCCCAGGTCCCTGAGTTTCTCCAATATGGTCATCACGTTCCCCTCCACTCCATAAAGAAAAAGCACATCTGGCTCAAGCTTTACAATGGTCTCAAAATCAATCCCCTGACCATATCCCACATCCATCACTTTTCCTGATTCTATACCCTGCCTGATGCCCGGGCTATAAACAAAATCACTACCCGAAAGTCCCACGATCGATGAAGCATTTCCCAGCTGATCAATCATGGCCACATGGGTTGTGGATAGTGCAATTACCCGCTTTACAGGAGTTTTTATAAAAGGCACGCTCCTTAATGAGTCGGGAAGTATCTCCGGACTGTTTGCAAGCACATATGAAAAAATCACATCCCTGCTCTGCTGCCATGGGTCACTGACCTCAATCAGCGTATAAGATCCATTGTCATAGACCCTGAATCCTGAGGCATAGCGGGTAAATGTATTGAGGGTGGATTCGCCCCGGCCTGGATCATTTCCCCGGTCCGGACTACTGTTACAGGCACTTTGCAGCAGAGCTGATATTATCAGCAGAGGGAGAAGTCTCATTGACCAGTTACCAGAATTTTATGATGCTCATAATATCCGTCAACTCCTACCCGGACCAGGTAGATGCCGGGCGACAGTGAACTACTTTGAATCTCCGCGCGTCCATCTCCATCCAGTTCACCCAGGAGCATCCGGACTCCTGAAAGATTAATAATGCTGTAGCGTCCGCGGCCATTCAAGGGCTCTTTTGAGGTGATAAAAAATCGTTCCCGGGCCGGATTTGGAAATACCTGGAACTGTTTCCCGGAGGAAATTTTTACGGATTCACTGCTGGATGGATTGTATCCTCCGAGGGCCACTTCCCCCGAATTGACAGGATCGAGCCATGGTTTCAATGCCTTGCCCTTCCCCTCTTCATGATCCCATGCCATTCCGAAACTGGGTAAATAAGTCGTCATAATTTGGTGCGAGGATTATAGATCACCCGGTCCGTTTCACTGTCGTACCCGATAGAATCACCGCATGCGGCATACTCCGCCGCTCAGCGTACCAATCACACTGCGGGCCTGATTAAAAAGCGGTCCACCCGAGGACCCCCCTTCGGTGGAGCCCACATTCCCACTTTCTGATCCACCAGATAGGAGTAGTAGTGATAGTCCTCCAACCCGGAATATGGCACATCATCTGGCTAAGCGGGAATTGATGGAATATCCTCATCTATTGAGATCTTCTTTACATCCCCGAAAGGATGGTGGATAGTAACGGTACCGCTGGTCTGAAAATCGAGACCGGTCCCACCCTGCATAATAGACTTCAAAAGAAGCAGGTGGGATGGCTGAAAGTTCTGATCAGGCTGAAATCAACGCTGTCTCCTACAGTAATTATATCCGCTCCTGAAATAGACATATCCAGAGGCCCATCCTCACCAAAACATGCTGCGCTTTCATAGTTAAACAGAAAAACAGAACGTCAGCATGAGTACTGGTTGTTCAGGCAATGTTCGGCTGTTATGATATAGGGAGTACCATCATAGGCTGTGTTATTGACAAGTACCCCGGTGCAATAAAAGGTAGTTGTATAAACCCTCACCACTGAGGGTTTTACCCTCTCCCATGGATCTCCTTCCACACAGTTTACATCAATTTCACAGGCCTGGGAACATCCAAATTCCCCGGCAGGACAATCAGCCAGGGTGGATTTAAAACCTGTATTAGAAAAGCATGGGAAAGTGATTCCAGCTCCAGGGCTCCATAATCGTTCCAAAGATTGCCGGCACCTGCATTTCAATCACCAACTCTTCGCCTGGTAGATGGCCAACCGGTAAAATACCGGAAGCTTGTTATTTCCAGAAGTGAAAGCTCCTTTTACCTGTCGCCTTTCGGGATCATAGACAAATAGTTTCACACCAGGCTGAAGGGCATAACTTCCAAATACAAGTCCCAGTGAATATGCCCCTGGCGACAATATATGGATCCGCCATACCCTCATATCGCCCTCCAAGCTCCAGCTTCCATGGGTCTCCGGTGAAAGATTCACAGGCCGTTCCAAAGCAAAACGGAGCGGCTTGGAATTACTCACCCTGTTCAGTTCCAGTTCAGCTTCTATCTCAAAGGGATCCGGTGGGGCAAGCACATACATTGCTTCAGAAGCCTTCATCTGCTTATTTATTCCCAAAGGCTTCCCGGGGAACTGCAACTGTCCGCTAACAAGCGGACCTCCTGCAAAGAAAATCAACAGCCCGAGGGTCCATATGGACAAAGATCTACGATTCATACTGCTTAAAAGTAGAGAATAAAAGCTAAAGGTGAAATATTTTTTACTTTTGTTCTAAAGAGATTCAGATGACCCCGGAGCAGGCCAAAGCAAGGATAGAAGAGCTAAGGAGAGCACTACAGCAGCACAATCATAATTACTACGTTAAATCAGAACCAAGCATCTCTGATTTTGAATATGACCTGTTAATCAATGAACTGCAAACCCTCGAAACTAAATTCCCGGAATTTGATGATAATAATTCACCTACCCGCAGGGTGGGAAGCGATCTGAACAGGGAATTTGAGTCCTTCTATCATCGCTACCCCATGCTTTCACTGGGGAATACCTATAACAAAGAGGAGCTTTCAGAATTTGATCAGCGGGTACAAAAAGCTGTAGGAGAGGATTATGCGTATTTCTGCGAGCTCAAATATGATGGAGTAGCTGTAGCACTGACCTACCAGAACGGGAGTCTTTCCCGGGCTCTTACCAGGGGTGATGGAACAAGAGGAGACGATGTTACTCATAATATCCGTACCATAAGGAGCATTCCTCTCAGGCTTCATGGAGATAATTTTCCTCCCGAGTTTGAGATCAGGGGTGAGGTCATACTGCCTGCCGAAAATTTTAAAGCATTGAATTCGGACCGTGAAAAGAAGGGGGAGCCTCCCTTTGCCAATCCAAGAAATGCCGCTTCGGGAACTCTGAAGATGCAAAACTCATCACAGGTTGCCAGGCGGCCCCTGGATTGCTTTTTCTACTACATCCCCGGGGAACAACAGCTGTTCAATACCCAGCATGAAAGTCTTGAAGCGGCGCGTTCATGGGGTTTTAAGGTGCCGGAATATGGCAAGCTGGCTCCTTCAGTTAAAGATGTATTTGAATTTATTGATCACTGGGAAAGGGAACGCGACAAACTTCCCTTCGAGATAGATGGGGTGGTAATCAAGGTTGATTCCATTCAACTCCAGCGCCAACTGGGTTTTACAGCCAAAACACCACGCTGGGCAATCTCCTATAAGTTCAGGGCAGAACAGGCCACCTCCCGCCTACTTTCCATTGATTTCCAGGTGGGACGGACAGGTGCAGTTACCCCTGTGGCGAACCTGGAACCAGTGCAGCTGGCTGGAACAACTGTAAAGAGGGCTTCTTTGCACAATGCGGACCAGATCGCTCTTCTGGATATCCGGCTGGGAGACTATGTTTATGTGGAAAAGGGGGGCGAAATTATTCCGAAAATTGTAGGGGTGGATAAGAAGCAAAGGAAGAAAGATAGTAAAGCGTTTGAATTTATTTCCACCTGTCCGGAGTGCGGCACACGGCTTATCAGGGCTGAGGATGAGGCCGCACACTACTGCCCCAACCTGAGCGGATGCCCACCACAGATAAAAGGACGTATCGAGCACTTTATCAGCAGGAAAGCCATGGAAATCAATGCTGCAGAGGCTACCATAGACCTGCTCTTCAGAGAAGGACTTGTGAAGGATGCATCCGATCTGTATATGCTCACCTTCCATCAGGTCAGGGACCTGGAAAGATTTGGGGAGAAATCGGCCAACAATCTTATAGAAAGCATCCAGTCTTCCAGGCAGACCCCCTTCCCCCGAGTCCTTTATGCATTGGGAATCAGGTATGTAGGTGAGACAGTTGCCAGGAAACTGGCCGAGGCTTTTCTGAGTATGGAGCGCCTGATGGAAGCTGACCGGGAAAGCCTGGAGCAGGTGGATGAAATTGGTGAGCGTATTGCGGAATCGCTCCTCTCCTACTTCGGCAATGAGGATAACCAGCAATTTATCGCTCGGCTGAAAGCTGCAGGTCTGCGAATGGAAATGGAGCCAGCAAGAGAGATAATCAGCAAAAGCCTGGCGGGAAAAACATTCGTGATATCAGGTATATTTTCTTTGCACTCCCGGGAAGAGCTGAAAGATATCATCCTGCAACATGGTGGCAAAAACAGTACTTCCATCAGTGCCAGAACCGATTACATTCTTGCAGGAGAAAATATGGGACCCAGTAAATACCAGAAAGCTCAGAAATTGGGAATCCCCATTATCACCGAAGAGCAGTTCCTTGCCATGTTGACTCCCTAACATTCAATATTAATTGTATTTTTGTGTACATGGCAGGCTTAAGAGAGACAATTGGGAAAAGGGTACTGAAGAATAAACTTAAAAGTTTCCACAGAGAAACCCGGGTTCATAATTTTAAGACTGCTGAATCGGCAGTGATTTTGTTCGATGCCCTAAAAGAAAATGCCTTTAAAATCATCTGGGAGTTCCGTGGTTTCCTGAAAGACAAGGGGATCAACTGCACCATTTATGGCTATGTAAACCAGAAAGAAGTCCCCCCTGATATGCTATTCTGGAAAGACCTGTATATCATTAACAGGAGCAACCTTAACTGGTATTTACAGCCGGGAGGTGAGGCCGTTGAGCTGTACAGGAAAGAAAACCCGGATTTACTGATCGACTTTAATACCATTTATCGGCTTGAAAATCAATTTCTTGTACAACTTTCACCGGCCAGCTTCAAAATTGGTTGCTTTACGGATGAGAAGAATGATTATGATCTTATGATCAAACTGTCGGAAGAAAACGATATGGCCTACCTGTCGGAGCAATTCAAACATTATATATCCATGTTAAATCCGGTAAACGAATGACAAATATGGCTGGGACAAATCTTTTCAGAGGTGCTGGTGTTGCAATGATTACGCCCTTTCAGCAGGATGGAGAGATCGATTACGACCGCTTGATGATGCACACCGACAGGTTAATTGATCAGGGTTGTGGATACCTGGTGGTACTTGGAACCACCGCTGAGACTCCCTGTCTCTCGGCCAAGGAAAAAACGGATGTGGTCTCTTGTGTCATAGAAGCCTGTGGCGGAAGAGTGCCGGTAATGCTGGGGCTTGGTGGAAATGATACCCGGGCTGTGATCGAAACAATAAAACATACTGATACCAGGGAAATCCAGGGATTGCTCAGTGTCTCACCTTATTACAATAAACCTTCCCAGGAGGGAATATACCAACACTATGCTGCTCTTGCATCCCTTAGTGAAGTACCTGTGATGCTTTACAATGTTCCCGGCAGAACAGGCTCAAATATCTCCGCTGAAACTGTACTTCGCCTTGCTAATGATTTCGAAGGAAGCATAATAGGGGTAAAAGAAGCATCGGGCGATTTTGAACAGGTGATGGAGATAATTCAAAAGCGACCCGACGGATTCCTTGTGGTTTCAGGCGATGATGCCATCACCCTGCCTATGATTGCTTCCGGAGGTGACGGGGCCATAAGTGTCATTGCCAATGCCTACCCTGCTATGACTTCCCTCATGACAGCTGCAGCCCTGGATGGTTCATACTTGAAAGCCCGAGAACTACATTACAAGCTTTTCCCCATGATCAAAGCGATCTTTAAAGAGGGCAATCCTGCCGGCGTTAAAGCCGCTATGGAGATTCGTGGATGGATCGATAATGTCCTGCGCCTTCCCTTAATCCCTGTTAGTTCTGCCCTTTACCAGGAGATCGCTCAACTGGATGCTCAGATTCAAGAGGGAAACATTCAAGCTTAGGCTCCCAGTCTCCCGTGACAGGCTTTGTATTTCTTTCCGCTTCCACAGGGGCAGGGATCATTTCGTCCAACCTTCTTCTCTACCCGGACGGGCTGATGTGCCTGCGTACGTCCATCTTTGGCTTTTCCGCCCCCAGAGGGATCATTGTAGCTTGTCATCTCGTCCTTGTTGGCTTCAAATTTACTGAGGTCCATTTTCTTAGGAGCTTCAGCCCGTTGTACACTATTGGGATCCTTTAATGGAATATGGGCCTTCATCAGGGTAGAGCTCACATCCTTGTTCACCTTATCGATCATGGCAGAAAAGAGTTCGAAGGCTTCGAATTTATAAATCAAGAGAGGATCTTTCTGCTCGTACTGTGCATTTCGAACCGACTGGCGCAGGTCGTCCAGTTCGCGAAGGTGCTCCTGCCAGGCCTGGTCAATGGTGGCCAGGATAATGCTCTTCTCGTAGGAGCGGACCAGTTCCTTGCCGCCTGAGTTATAACAGTTCTCAAGGTTAGCCAGCACCTGGAAGACCCTTGTGCCATCCGATACAGGGACAACAATATTTTCGTAGACCTGGCGCTGGTGTTCATATACCTGGTTAATCACGGGCATCGCCTGCTCCGAAATACTTTCCTGCTTTCGTTTATAGGCCCCCAGTAAATCCTCGTATATCCTATCAATCAGTTCATCACTGTTCATACTCCTGAACTCATCCGCATCAACAGGCGATTCAATAGATAAATGTCGGATCAGCTCCAGCTTGAACCCATCATAGTCTCCACTGGTATGGTATTCATTTACAATACTTTCGCATACATCGAACATCATATTGGCAATATCCAGACCTATCCGTTCCCCGTAAAGAGCATGTTTTCTGCGCTTATAGATAACCTCCCGCTGGGAATTCATCACATCGTCATATTCCAGCAGATTCTTACGGATTCCGAAGTTGTTTTCCTCCACCTTTTTCTGAGCCCGTTCGATGGATTTAGTAATCATGGCGTGCTGGATTACCTCTCCCTCTTTCAATCCCAGTTTATCCATCATCCCTGCGATCCGTTCAGATCCAAAGAGACGCATCAGATCGTCCTCCAGACAAACATAGAACTGGGAGGAACCCGGGTCTCCCTGCCGGCCCGACCGCCCACGTAACTGACGGTCGACCCGTCTCGACTCATGTCGTTCGGTTCCAATAATGGCAAGCCCTCCGGCCTTTTTTACTTCATCGGATAACTTGATATCGGTACCACGGCCAGCCATATTGGTGGCAATGGTTACTGTACCCGCCTTACCTGCCTGGGCCACCACTTCGGCCTCCCGCTGGTGTAATTTTGCATTCAGCACATTATGAGGGATCTTTCTTATATTAAGCATTTTAGAAAGCAACTCACTTACCTCTACAGTAGTGGTACCCACCAGCGAAGGACGCCCCTCCTTATTGAGCCTTACAAGCTCATCAATTACTGCATTATACTTTTCCCTTTTTGTTTTATATACCAGGTCCTCCCTGTCGTCTCTCACAATGGGACGGTTGGTGGGGATGACCATTACATCCAGCTTGTAGATGTCCCACAATTCACCTGCCTCGGTCTCAGCAGTTCCAGTCATACCGGCAAGTTTGTGGTACATTCTAAAGTAATTCTGCAGGGTAATGGTAGCCCAGGTCTGAGTAGCTGCCTCTACCTTTACATTCTCTTTGGCCTCAATGGCCTGGTGAAGTCCGTCGCTGTACCTTCTGCCCTCCATGATACGACCAGTCTGCTCATCAACAATCTTCACCTTATTGTCCATCACCACATACTCCACCTCTTTTTCAAACATGGCGTATGCTTTCAGCAGCTGATTAACGGTATGAATCCGTTCTGACTTCACCGCATAATCCTGAAGCATTTTATCTTTAATCTCCAGTTTCTTCTTATCGGACATGCTGGAGCGTTCGATCTCAGCCACTTCCGACCCGATATCAGGCATAATAAAGAAGTCCGGATCGTCGGAAGAACCGGTAATCAGATCTATCCCCTTCTCGGTAAGCTCCACAGAATTTTGCTTTTCCTCAATGATGAAGTAAAGTTCATCAGTTACCAGGTGCATGTTCTTGGATTGCTCCTGCATATAATGGTTCTCCGTTTTCAACATCAGGGATTTATTACCCTCTTCACTGAGGAGTTTGATCAGGGGTTTGTATTTGGGCAGACCTTTGTGGGCCTGAAGCAATTTAAAGCCTGCTTTTTCGGTATCTCCATCAGTAAGCAATTTTCTTGCTTCTGTGAAAATATTAGTAACCAGCTGGCGCTGAACACTTACCAGTTTCTCCACCTTGGGTTTGTATTCTCCAAATTGCTGGTCATCACCCTTGGGAATGGGACCAGAAATAATCAAGGGGGTTCTTGCATCATCCACCAACACCGAATCCACCTCATCCACAATGGAGTAATTGTGTCTTCGCTGCACCAGTTCACCCGGACTATGCGCCATGTTGTCACGCAGGTAGTCAAAGCCAAACTCATTATTGGTTCCAAAGGTAATATCACAATTGTAAGCTTTTCTTCTGGCCTCGGAGTTGGGTTTATGTTTATCAATACAGTCCACCGTAAGACCGTGAAACTCATAGATGGGACCCATCCATTCCGAATCACGCTTGGCCAGGTAGTCATTCACAGTAACCAGGTGAACTCCTTTTCTCGTCAGTGCATTCAGAAAGACAGGCAGTGTTGCCACCAGGGTTTTTCCTTCACCAGTTGCCATCTCAGCTATTCGACCTTTGTGCAGGGCCACTCCTCCTATCAACTGCACATCATAGTGAACCATATCCCAGGTTATCTCGTTTCCTCCTGCCATCCACCGGTTCTTCCAGATGGCCCTGTTTCCCTTGATCTCAATGGAATCCCTTGAAGCTGCCAGTGTCCGGTCGAATTCACTGGCAGTGACCTCCACTTCTTCATTCTCCTTAAAACGAAGTGCAGTCTCCTTAACCACAGCAAAAGCCTCGGGAAGAATCTCATCCAGAATAACCTCATACTTTTCATCGATATCCTCGTCCAGTTTATCGATCTGCTTGTAGATCTCTTCCTTCTCTGTAACTTCTGTTTCAGGATCTTCAGCTTTGGCCTTCAATGCCTCCATTTCGGCTTTCTCTTCTGCTACATAATCCGCCACCCGCTTCATCAGAGCTGCTGAACGCTCCCGTAACTGATCATTGCTCAACTGAGAAAATGGCTCATATGCTTCCTTGATCTTGTCCACAAAGGGCATGACTTCACGCATGTCTCTGTCTGCCTTATTGCCCAGAAATTTTCCTATTACTTTGCCTACATCCATAACCCGATGTGATTATATGGTTTATATTGGTGATTCAGAAAGGACAAATTTACCCTTTTTTATCGGTCCAGTACTTTCAAATAGCGTACCAATATCAAAATCCGGAGAATTTGTCAGTATAATATAAAATAGGGACGTACTCTGAATGCGTTTTGCACCTTCAGTCTACATCCCTGTATTCAGTAAAGCACTTTGGGAAATCCAATGCTATTCAGCAGAATCCGCTCCGGCTCCACGCATGGACATGATATCCCGGTCGAACATATAGAGGTTATTTTTTCCCAGTAGCGTCAGTTTATCGATGATTGTCTTAACGGAAGACTCCTCTTCGATCTGCTCATTAACAAACCACTGGATCCAGCTCTGCGTGGTATAATCATTCTCAGCAATACAAACAGCAACAATCTCATTGATCGATGCCGAGATGTATTTTTCATGTGCCAGGACCTGGTCAAAGGCCACAAAGATATCCTGAAAATCGGCAGGTGGCGTTTTAATTCCCGGGATGACAGCCACTCCATCGCGTTCATTAAGGTATTTCACCAGTTTCAACATATGGATTCTTTCCTCCTCGGCCTGTGCATAGAGCCAGTTAGAAACACCTTCAAAGCCTTTGTTTTCGGCCCAGGAGGCCATTGCCAGATAGAGCTGGGAAGAGTAGTCTTCCTTTTCAATCTGCAGATTCAAAATCTCTTCAACTTTCTTTGGTAACATGGTATTATTAGTTATTAGTTAATGGTTATTTTACATATTCTCAATGATGGCAGAGCCAAATTCCGAGCACTTCAATTCCGTTGGATCATCCATCAGGCGTGCAAAATCATAGGTGACTTTTTTCTTCAGAATAGCATCCTGAAGCCCTTTAATAATCATATCAGCAGCCTCATCCCATCCCATATACTGGAGCATCATTACCCCGGAAAGGATTACGGATCCCGGATTCACCTTATCCAGTCCAGCATATTTTGGTGCGGTTCCGTGTGTCGCCTCAAAAATGGCATGTCCGGTTTCATAGTTAATATTGGCACCCGGAGCAATACCAATTCCTCCTACTATGGCTGCAAGAGCATCTGAGATATAGTCTCCGTTCAGGTTCATGGTAGCAATCACAGAATATTCTGCAGGCCTGGTAAGAATCTGCTGCAGGAAGGCATCGGCAATAACATCCTTAATAAGAACCTTACCTGCTTTAAGCGCCGCATCCTGTGCTTTGTCAGCACTGGCCTTACCCTCTTTTTCAGCTATTCTGTCATACTGACTCCAGGTAAACACCTGATTGCCAAACTCTTCCTCTGCTAATTCATACCCCCACTGTTTGAACTGGCCCTCGGTAAATTTCATAATATTCCCTTTGTGGACAAGAGTTACTGAAGGTAAGTTATTTCTCACGGCATACTGGATGGCTCCCCGCACAAGTCGATAGGTACCCTCTTTGGAGATGGGTTTGATACCGATAGATGTGCTCTCAGGAAAACGCATAGTGGAAACGCCCATCTCATCAAGCAGGAACTTCTTTATCTTTTCCCCTTCAGGTGTACCGGTCATCCATTCAATACCTGCATAGATATCTTCCGAATTCTCACGGAAAATGACCATATCGGTTGTTTCGGGCCTTTTTACCGGTGATGGAACACCTTTATAATACCTGACAGGGCGAAGGCATACATAGAGATCGAGGATTTGCCTTAAGGCGACATTCAGCGACCGGATACCTCCCCCCACGGGAGTTGTTAAGGGTCCCTTGATGGCCACCAGGTGCTCGTGAATGATATCGAGAGTTTCTTCGGGCAACCATTTGCCAGTCTTGTTAAAGGCCTTTTCGCCTGCATACACTTCTTTCCATATGATTTTTCTCTTGCCCTGGTAAGCTTTTTCCACGGCAGCATCCAGTACCCTTACAGAGGCAGCCCATATATCGGGGCCTGTACCATCTCCTTCAATAAATGGAACAATAGGAAAGTCGGGAACTGTTATTTTCCCATGCTGATTTGTGATCTTTTCTCCGGTCATGTTTCTATGATTATGGTTTTATTACTAATTTACAATTTCAAGTCCTGAATGTTCAATCGTCAAAGTCCAGATTAAAACGTGTTTTTAATTTCCCCAGTTCAGGATTCTTTTTAAGCATGAACTCCATTTTATCCTGTTCGGTGTATATCTTTTTTCCATTTTGCGCATTCTCAGACACTTCGGCAACTATCTCCACACCTGAAAAAGCAGTTGCCTCCTTAATATAGGCCAGAAGTTCAGGCCTGATATTCTTGATAAAATTATCTCTTTGAGCTTCGCTGTTAAGAAGCACCATGACCGATCCATCTGCTCTGATAACCGGTTTGTTATTAACCAGGGTGCTATAAATTCGTGGTTTTTTCTTTTCCAAAGAAGCAGCATAGTCCTTCCACGCACGAATAATAGCATCGGGATCTGACACAGCTGGTTTTTCTTCAATTAACTTTTCCTGTTCCTCCGGTTCTGATTCACAGCTCTCCACCGGCATGCTTGGAGCAGAGGAAGCTTTCAAAGAATCCTTTATGGAAATTCCGTGGGTTTTGACAGTGCTGCTTACTCCATTTCCCGACTGTTGGGGGACTTTGGGTGAAGGCTGAACAGCAGGCTCTTCAGGCTCAGATTTTGATGCCGCCTGGACCTCAGGTTTGCTTACGGGAGTTTCTGATACATTCTGAGCAGGAGCTTCAGTTACTGTTTTTTTTTTTGAAACCTCCGAAAGGTTGGCCAGCTTAATAAGTGCCAGTTCAATGGTAAGCCGCTGGTTCCTGCTGCTTCGAAATTGAATATCAGCCTGGTTGCAAATATCAAGTCCCTCATAAAGAAAAGGCAATGATACCTCAGTGGACTGGGCCAGGTATTTCTCCTTGATCCCGGCACCTACTTCCATCAATTGAACCGTTTCCGGGTTCTTACACACCATCAGATCTCTCAGGTGTGCCGCATAACCATTGATGAAATTGCGGGAATCAAATCCCTTTGCAAGAATCTCATTGAACAAAAGCATGGCAGATGCAACATCCCCTTCAAGCAGAAAAAAAGTAAGCTTGAAAAAGTATTCGTAGTCCAGGACATTCAGATTAGAAATCACATCCTGGTAAGTAATCTTCTCACCTGAAAAGCTCACCACCTGGTCAAAGATCGATAAGGCATCCCGCATAGCACCATCGGCCTTCTGGGCAATTATATGCAGGGCATCCTCTTCGTAGGCCAGATTTTCTTTGCCAGCAATCTGCTTCAGGTAATCCACTGCATCTTCAACCCTGATCCGGTTAAAATCAAATATCTGGCAGCGGGAGAGAATGGTAGGTATAATCTTATGCTTTTCCGTTGTGGCCAGGACAAATATGGCATGGGCAGGTGGCTCTTCCAGGGTTTTCAGAAATGCATTAAAGGCAGCCTGGGACAGCATGTGAACCTCATCTATTATATAAATGCTATAGCTACCTATCTGCGGAGGAATCCTTACCTGTTCCGTCAGGGTTCTTATATCATCCACTGAATTATTGGAAGCAGCATCCAGCTCGTGGATGCTGTAAGAACGGTTCTCGTTAAAGGACAGGCACGATTCGCATTGGTTACATGCTTCCCCGGCATCAGAGATCTTTTCGCAGTTGATTGTTTTAGCAAATATCCGGGCACAGGTGGTCTTCCCAACCCCGCGTGGACCGCTGAAAAGGTAGGCATGTCCGAGGTGGTTATTTAAAATTGAGTTCCTGAGTGTTGTGGTGATAGAGGACTGGCCAACTACATCCACAAAACTTGCCGGTCTGTACTTTCTGGCTGAAACAATAAATTTCTCCATATGCGCATGCTAAGATAACAAACTACTCTTGAAAGTCGATAATCTGCGGCAGCGAATCAGAACATATAAAATAACTATTTGAAAAGGAAGGCTCTTTTTTTGGCTGTTAATCAAAATCTTCCTACTTTTGCAGTCGATTTTTTATTAACTAAATTTTTATACATGTTGAATCAATACGAGACCGTTTTCATTGCTACTCCCGTTTTGTCTGAAAGCCAGATGAAGGAAGCGGTTGCAAAATTCAAAAAGATTATCACCGATAGTAAAGGTGAAATTGTTTATGAAGAGGACTGGGGGCTTAAAAAGCTGGCTTATCCCATTCAAAAGAAATCCACTGGATTTTACCATCTGATCGAGTTCAGGGCAGAGCCCGACCTGATCGCCAAACTTGAAGTTGAGTACCGCAGGGATGAACGCATCCTTCGCTTTCTGACTATGAAAATGGAGAAATATGCGGTAGTTTATGCAGAAAAGAAAAGAGCAAGGAAATCAACAGAACAAAAACAGGAGAACGAGTAATGGCACAGGATAATTCAGAAATCAGATATTTAACTCCGCCAACGGTAGAGATAAAGAAAAAGAAGTATTGCAGGTTCAGAAAGAACCGTATCAAATACATCGACTATAAAGACCCCGAGTTCCTGAAGAAATTCCTGAATGAGCAGGGGAAAATTCTTCCGAGGCGCCTTACCGGTACTTCGCTGAAGTTTCAGAGAAAAATTGCAGTAGCCATCAAACGTGCACGTCACCTGGCACTGCTTCCTTATGTAACTGATATGTTAAAGTAAAGGAGGACGAGAAATGAATGTGATCTTAAAACAGGATATGCCCAATCTGGGACATAAGGACGACATAGTTACTGTGAAGAATGGTTATGCCAGGAATTACCTGATTCCGAAAGGCTATGCCATCAATGCCACTGCTCAGAATAAAAAAGTCCACGAGGAGATACTCCGTCAGCGTGCCCATAAAGAAGAGGAACTGAAGGAAGCCGCCTTGCAACTGGCCGAAGAACTGAAAAAAGTAAGCCTGAGCATTGGTGCCAAGACCAGTACAAAAGGCAAAATTTTCGGCTCTGTTAATACCATCCAGATTGCCGAGGCTCTCACTGAAAAGGGTTTTGATGTTGAGCGGAAGAATATCTCTATTAAAGATGACCTGATCAAGGAGATCGGAAGCTATTCTGCTACTGTGAAACTTCACAAAGAAGTGTTGGTAGATATTCCTTTCGAGATTATTTCCGAATAAACTCAAACATCTTAATGATATGAACCGTCCGGGAGATCCCGGGCGGTTTTTTTTTAGAAGTTATCCTGCCACGCCTTCCTTTTGTTGTATTTCAGGTCCGCAAGAATTGAAGATTTGGCATTGATCTGGAAGTTATAGGATTTATAAGTACCAAATGGCACCACTGAAATCCTCATCTCCCAGCAGTGAAGGTCCCGGTAAATACTCAGATTAGTCGTTGTAAACGATCTCTTGTCAATATCATACCCTGTGTTAAATCCGATCTTCCAGTTGGGCGACAGACTGAAATCGCCAGATGCTCTAAGTGTCTGAATGATCTTGACATCATCCTTTGGCTTGTTATATGAGAAGCTATAATCAATACGCACGGACCACGGTATATCAAAATCGACGTAATCGCCATAAAACTCTTCCACATTCGGATCGTAGTTATCCATGGGATCGTCCCCTGCCATGTTCTGTTTGTTCAGCTGGGATTCACGATCCATACCCTCCTGCCCCTCTTTACTATCAGTCTTTTCCTTCTTCGATTTCAGATTGAAACCGGCCGACACACTGGCATTTGTCAAACGCAAGGGCTTGCCTGTCTGGGAGAAATAGGTTTCCCTGGTACGGGTGCGGGTGTCATCATAACCAAAGGGATCCAACACTCCTCTGAAAGACAGGTTTAGCTTGTCATTGAATAACCTGGTATTACCATTTAAGCTGATGGGGGTCCAGGCAGGAGACAGTGTATCGGTATGAAAGAGATTCAGGCTTGTATTGAAACTCAGATTATCCAGCAACTTGACCTTTTCCAGTTCATCAATGGTGTCTACCTTCGAGCGCATCTTTGCCTCAATATTATTGCGCAGGGAGAAATTCAGTGACCCGGAGGCCCCGTTGGAAGTTGGAGTTCCATAGATCTGGCCCTCATAGATGGAGTATGTTTTTAGTGTATCCCCTGTTTCAGGGTCAACCAGGTCCCTGTAATAATTAGCCTGAATGGAGGACATATCCGGCACATAGGAGAAACTGGCCGTTGGCGTCATTACATGCCGTATTTGCTCCAGCCTGCCCTTTCCCTTGAAGGTATACATCCCGTAAATTTTTGGTGCAAATCCCGATCCAATGGTGGGATGGAGGGACTGGGCATATGAAATCTTGTTGATAAGCGTATCTGTATACAGGGGATCCTGGTCAATCACATTTCCCAGATCGTCATATACATCTTCATAACCGTAGATATAGTATTCTTTCTGCTTGGTATAGAGAATACCATTGTAGTTCAAGGATGGAGTAATTGCAAAACTCTGCAGCAGAGGAGTTTTCCTGAATGGCTTAATGCTCAAACTCAAGGGTATGTTATGTTTGTAGCCGTTCTGCATATCATTCCATACCTCACTGGTAAACAGAAGGGAATCATAGGTGCTTACACGATTCTCAAGTAAAGAGGTATAGCTCAGCTGAATATCCTCGTAGAAACGCTTGGGACCGGTAGATACTTTACGTTTAAATGGTGTGATCCTGCTCATATTAAATGAGATCTTCGGCAGGGTCATATTCACCTGATCGGTAGAGCTATTCTGGTTATGATTCAGGGAAGCACTCAAATTAAAGGGGCTGTTGGGAAAGGACTTGGAGTAGGAGATACTGGACTGCTTGGTACTTCGCATTACACTGTTTATGTTCCTGGTATGGTTCTTATCATAGGAAGAACTGGAAAGATTCACGCTGGCCCTGAATGTACTGCTGGGATTGGCCCGGGAATCCTGGCTGTGGCTCCATCCAATGGCATAGTCATTGCTTACCGAATAACTATCCTCAATATTCTTATCACCTGAAACATTCTTGAAGAATCTCACATTCACGTTGCCTCCGAAATGGTAATTCCATTTATAATTACTTGCAAAGCGAACACCCCAGGTTCCGTTGGTATAAATATCGCCGGTGACACGAAGATCCATATAATCGTTCATGGCAAAATAGTATCCTCCCTCCCGCAGATAAAACCCACGTCTATCCTCCTCCCCGAATGTTGGTATAAGTACCCCCGAGGTTTTGGTCTGTGAATTGGGAAAGAATCCAAAAGGCAGTCCGATTGGAAGTGGAACATCGGCCAGTACCAGGTAGGCTGGTCCGGAAATAATCTTATCGCCGGGCATGCTGATCCCCTTGGTAATATTAATATAGAAATGGGGATGTTCTGCATCGCATGTGGTGTACTTTCCATTCTTTAAGTGAACATGCCCGTTGTTCTGTTTCTTGGTCTGCTCGGCATGCAGGTATCCCCCTTCCTGCTCGGTGACAACTTCTTCAACATATGCTTTCTTGGTCTTAAAATTATAACGCATTGTTTTAGACTCAAATGAACCACTGGGATCAGTATAAACAGGTTTGCCGGCAATGTTACCTGTTGAATCGGGCAGTCCGTTTGCTACTACCACGTTCAGATCCATATCATAGCGGATGTAGGCGGCTTCCAGGGTGATGTCCTCATAGGTAATTCTGGCATCGCCAAAAAGCTCAACCGTTCCCCCGTCCAGGGAAAAGATCAGAGAATCAGTAGCACCGTACTTTACTTCTGCAGCTATATCATCTCCGGCAACTTGCTGGGCAGCCAGTGAATCGGAGCTCAAAGAATCAGCTAAGGGAATGCTATCTGACAGAGCCAGATAGATAGAATCCAATCCTGCAGTCTCTGCCATAACAGCAGAATCCGGCTCTTGAGCATGCAATAAGCTGCAAGTCAGAAGAGTTAGTAAGATGATGAAAACTATCTTATATCTATCGTAAAGCAATATAGATAAACTTATATTTTTGTGATAAACGCAAAGGTAATGCCAATAAATGTAAAACGCTTATTTCGCACCTTTCTTGTATCAACATTTTTAGCATTTCTCTTTTTCCCCGGAACCAGAGAAGCTGGAGCTACAGATCCGCCCAAAGGGATCAGTACCGTTGTTATTGATGCAGGGCATGGCGGAAAGGATCCCGGAGCGGTGGGGAAAAGGGGTAAGGAAAAGGATATCGCCCTGGCCATCGCCCTGAAGCTGGGGAAGTACATTGAAGAAAACATTCCCGAGGTAAAGGTGATTTACACCCGGAAAACGGATGTGTACCCAAAACTGATCGAGCGTGCCAATATAGCCAACGAGGCCGAAGCAGACCTGTTCATTTCCATCCACGTAAACGCCCTCGATAACAAGCCCAACACCAAGGGCACCATGACGCTGGTCCTGGGGCAGCACCGGGCCGAAGAGAATTTCGATGTGGCTGTCCGGGAGAATTCGGTGATCCTCCTGGAGGAAGACTACGAAATAACCTATGAAGGCTTTGATCCCAACATCAGCCGAATCATATATCATGTTCTCCCTGCTGCAGAAAACCTACTTCAAGCAGAGTATTGAATTTGGTGATTATGTACAGGACCAGTTTCGTGACCGAGCCAACAGAAAGGACCTTGGAGTCAGAGAACAGGGATTACTGGTACTGGCGCAAACATCCATGCCGGGGGTGCTGGTGGAAACCGGCTTCATTACCAACGAAGAGGAAGAGAAATACCTGCTTTCAGAATATGGTCAGGACATTATTGCCTCGGCCATCTATCGTGGGTTTAAAGAGTATAAAGAGGAGATTGACCGCAAAAGCAATCTGACCGTGGTTGTGGGAGATGAATCCCTGACCTCGGAAGAAACAAGCAGCCCAGAATCCCCCCAGAATATTACCTTTAGTATCCAATTGGCCTCATCCAAAAATAAAATAGATACAGATCCATCATCCTTCAAAGGGTATGAACAGGTTATGGTCATCCAGGATGGCAGGTGGTTCAAGTATCTGGTAGGAAAAGAGAGCAACTACTACAGCGCCCTGGAAAGGTGCAAAACGATAAAGAAGGACTACCCGGATGCATTTATTGTGGCCTCAAAGGCCGGGAAAATAGTTCCACTTAACGACGCTCTTGAAGAAATGAACCACTAATATGAAAATAAGCAGCGAAGCCAAAGTCGGTTTGATCGGAATTGTCACCCTTGCAGTATTAATATGGGGAATTAATTACCTGAAAGGGAGAAACATCCTTAACAGCACTTACACACTTCATGCTTTTTACGAAGATTCGGGCGGACTGGAAAACTCTTCACCTGTGTTGATGAATGGCATAAAGATAGGCTATATAGATGCCATTAAGCTTCAGCCGGAATCCCCCCGGCCCGTTCATGTAATCTTGCATGTTGAGAAACAATATACTGTAAGCAATGGATCAACAGGAACACTCTTCAGTGCTGACCTTCTCGGAAGCAAGGCCATTCGTATTGAGTCTTCAGGTAATGAAGGTGTCATGAAGCACCAGGATACCCTCCTGTCGTCCACTGAAAAAGACATGATCGCTTCTGTCAGCGCACAGGTGATGCCCGTGATGGAGCAGATCGGAGACCTGGCCGAATCCCTTGACAGCGTGGTGCTTAAGATGGATAAGATTCTGGATTCCGACTCCCCTGCCGAGCTTCTGGATGATCTTGCAGAGATCTCATCTTCCCTTTCTGCCTCTTTGAGTCCGGGTGGATCATTACATGAAAGTTTTAATAACCTGGAATCCTTTACCGCCATGCTGGAATCACAGGAAGAGGAAATTGCTTCCATGACAGGTCATTTGAATTCCATTAGCGAATCCTTAGATAGTGCCGGCATTGAAAATATTGCTAATGAATTGCATGCAGCATCCAAAGCATTCACCCAATTGCTGGAACAGGTAAACTCCGGTGAAGGTAGCATGGGAAAACTGATCTATTCGGATACGCTCTATTTACATCTCCAAAATCTTGTGGCTGATCTTGATAGTCTGGTGATTGACCTGAAGGAAAATCCAGGGGATTATGTCCGATTTTCAGTGTTTGGAAAATAACAAAAAAAAATCTGCCGATATCAGGAATTTCAGGTTCGGAAAATTTGATCAATGGGCCTATTTTTTATGTCAGAGTAAACATTTCTCCCCCTCTTCTGTTAAACAAAATATTGAATTGGGGGGACTAAAGGATTAGGTAACAATTCATTAAGATTGATCAAATTGGTTTATTGTTTAACTTACTGATTTACATATTATTATAAAATCTTCATTTTTTTTCATTCTATAAATAATTGACCTTAAAACCGATATAATCTTTCTGTAAGATTCAAGTCATCTTGAGTTTTTTTTTAACTTTTTTTTCACAATCTTTGCTTCTGGGAATCCCACAAGCTGTTAACCTGATTATCTAATACTAAATCGACGTTTAAAATGCATGAACGTATCTGGAACAATTGTCTGAATGTGATCAAAGACAATGTACCCTCAATAAGTTTTCGCACTTGGTTTGAGCCTATTGTTCCACTTAAGCTTGATAATGATATTCTGACCATCCAGGTTCCCAGCCCCTTCTTCTACGAGTACCTCGAAGAGCAGTATATAGATATTTTGCGTAAAGTGATCAAAAAGGAGTTGGGTCCGGAAGCCAAGCTTGAGTACAATGTGGTTATGCAGAATAATTCGTACAACAACAGCAAGCCATATACGGTGAAATTCCCTGCTAAAAACAGCAAGGAGATCAAAAATACACCTGTTTCTGTTCCCCTGGATGCCAGTGAAAACACCATTAAAAATCCATTTGTGATACCGGGATTGAAGAAACTGGATATCGATCCCAGACTCAATCCGGAAAACAATTTTGACAACTTTATTGAAGGTGAATGCAACAGGCTGGCCCGTTCTGCAGGTTTTGCAGTTTCAAAAAACCCCGGCGGTACCGCTTTTAATCCCCTGCTGGTTTATGGCGAAAGCGGACTTGGTAAAACCCACCTTGCACAGGCCATTGGCATTGAAGTAAAGGAGCTATTCCCCGAGAAAACGGTTCTTTATGTGAATGCCAACAAGTTCCAGACCCAGTTTGTGGATGCAATCAGGAACAATAATAAAAATGACTTCCTCCATTTTTACCAGATGATTGATGTACTTATCATCGACGATGTACATGAGTTTGCCGGAAAAGAGAAGACGCAGGATACCTTTTTCCATATATTCAATCACCTCCATCAAAGCGGGAAGCAGCTGATTCTGACCTCCGATAAACCTCCGGTAGAATTGCAGGGAATGGAATCAAGGCTTCTGAGCAGATTTAAGTGGGGTCTCTCTGCTGATCTTCAGGCCCCCGACTTTGAAACCCGTATGGCCATCTTAAAGAAGAAGACCTACAATGATGGCATTGAACTGCCCGAAGAGGTTCTGGAGTATATCGCCACACACATTTCCGATAATATTCGTGAACTGGAAGGAGCTCTAATTTCCCTGCTTGCACAATCAACACTCAATAAGAAAGAGATCACCCTGGACCTTACCAAAGAGATGATCGACAAGCTTATCAAGAGCACAAAAAGGGAGATTTCCATCGATTATATTCAAAAGGTGGTATGCAATTATTACAATATCGGGCTTGAACTGCTGCAGTCAAAAACCAGAAAAAGAGAAATTGTGCAGGCAAGGCAGGTAGCCATGTTCTTTTCCAAGACCATGACAAAATCCTCACTGGCAACCATTGGTTCCCAAATCGGAGGAAAGGATCATGCCACAGTGCTGCATGCATGCAAAACAGTAAACAACCTGATTGAAACGGATAAACGATTCCGGCTCCAGGTCGACGAGATTGAGAAAAAATTAAAAATGTAAATCAAGCTGAAACAGGTTCCCGTGGGACCTGTTTTTTTTTAACTAAAAATTCTGAATGCATTTTCTTCTCCTCTGCATACTCTCTTCCACAGCCATATTCGTCACCTTCAAAACCATTAACCGATTTAATATTCCCGCCTTTCCGGTAATTGTGATCAATTACCTGGTAGCAACACTACTTGGATTCCTGATTTATTCGGGCGATACAAATTTAGCCTCCATCCCGGGCTCCAGGTGGTTGCCCATCAGCATACTTATCGGGATCATGTTCATCCTCATGTTCTTTCTTGTGGCATTCTCCACAAGAAAAGCCGGAATATCGGTCACCACGGTTGCAAGCAAGATGTCGGTGATTTTCCCCATTGTCTTTTCACTGATAATCGATCCGGCAGACCAGCTTACAATGATCAAATCGTTGGCTGTACTGATTGCACTGGGAGGTGTGGTTCTTACAGTTTATAAACCAGAGGGGGAACATCCGGAAAGAAGCATCATTTTTGTCCCCCTGCTGCTTTTTGTTGGAATGGGTGTTGTTGACTCCCTGGTAAAACTGGCTCAGCAGCAATATGTAAGCGACGAGGAAACTGCTCTTTTCAGCGCCATCCTTTTTCTGAATGCCTTTATCTCAGGACTTGCTGCCATGATTTTCTACCGGAAGCATAATCGATATTTTTTAAAAGGTGCTGTCTGGGGCTGGGGACTACTGCTCGGCATAGTGAACTTTGGCTCTATCTTTTTTCTGGTCAGGGCCCTGCATTATAGTTCTCCTGCAGGAAAGAGCATGGATAGTTCTGTGATATTTGGAGCCAATAATATCAGCATAGTGGCCCTGAGCGTTCTTGTGGGACTTCTGATCTTTAAGGAAAAACTGAGCTATATTAACTGGATAGGAGTTGTGCTTTCTGCGCTATCCCTCTTGCTTTTCACCCTGGTATAGATGAAGGATCTCTATAAGACCATACAATCATCCGGAGAAGGCCTTTATAAGGAGAAAGGGAGCAAATTTCTTGCCTTTGCTTACCCGGTCAGCCATGAAGAGTCCATCAAAGATCATCTGGCCGCCCTGCAGAAACAATATCATGATGCCCGACACCATTGTTATGCCTGGAGACTCAATCCGGAAATGACACATTACAGAGTTAATGATGATGGTGAACCCTCGGGAAGCGCAGGGAAGCCGATATATGGCCAGATCGTATCCAGAGACCTGACCAATCTGCTTGTGGTGGTGGTTCGTTACTTCGGTGGAACCAAGCTGGGAGTGGGCGGACTGATCCAGGCCTACCGTTCAGCGGCATCCGATGCCCTGGATCATACCAGCATCATCGAACGCAAGGTGTATGACAAATTGAGACTGGAATTTACCTATGAACAGATGAATGTGGTAATGAAGGTGATCAAAGATTTCGAACTTGACTTTGAGGATCAGGAGTTTGATCTGAATTGCTCTTTGATTCTTAAATGCTGGAAACGCCAAACACAACGATTGTTAGATAGTTTTTCAAAAATCGCAGGGTGCAAAATAACTGTTATAGAAGAATAGTCACTATATTATTATCGTAATAAATTGTATGCCTATGAAGAACAAAAATCTTGTTTCAATCACAGATTTCACCAAGGAAGAATACCTGAGAATCCTGGATCTGGCTGCTGAATTCGAAAAAAATCCAAGACAGGATATCCTCCACGGCTATGTAATCTCCACCCTGTTCTTTGAGCCCTCCACAAGGACCCGTCTCAGTTTCGAAACAGCCATCAACGGACTGGGAGGCAGAGTTGTCGGTTTCAGTGATTCGGGTGCCACCAGTGCATCCAAAGGAGAAACCCTGCACGACACCATCAAAATGGTAAGCAACTATGCCGACCTGATTGTGATGAGGCATCCCCTGGAAGGAAGTGCCCGACTGGCCAGTGAGGTCTCTTCGGTACCTATCGTAAATGCAGGCGATGGGGCCAACCAGCATCCCACCCAAACCCTGCTGGATATGTACTCCATTCTGAAGACCCAGGGAAGACTTGAGAACCTGAAAATTTTTATGGTAGGAGATCTGAAATACGGACGAACCGTCCATTCACTACTTCAGGCCATGTCAGAATTCAATCCGACATTCTACTTCATATCACCCGATGAATTGAAAATGCCCCCGGCCTATAAGCTTTACCTGGACAAAATGGGCATTAGCTATTTTGAAGGCAAAGATCTGACCGAATATCTTGCGGAAGCAGATATTATTTACATGACCCGGGTACAGCAGGAACGATTTACCGACCCGATTGAATACGAGAGGGTTAAGAACGCCTATATCCTGCGCAGGGAGATGCTTGAGGGTTGCAAGGAAAACATGAAAGTCTTACACCCCCTGCCAAGAGTAAATGAGATTCATACCGATGTGGATGCAAGTCCCCATGCCTACTATTTCCAACAGGCGAGAAATGGAGTCTATGCCCGAATGGCCATCCTTACCTCAATTCTTGGAATCAAATAAACCTTTGCAAGCAAATAGATAAAACGATGAAAGATAAACAACTATCAGTCAGCGCAATTAAAGAAGGAACTGTCATTGATCATATACCAGCCCCTGCCCTCTTCAAAGTAGTTTCCATTCTGAACCTGGATAAGCTCGACACCATGATTACCATTGGTAACGGCCTGGGAAGCAATAAGCTGGGCCAGAAAGGGATCATTAAGCTTTCAGAGGTATTCTTCAAAGATGATGAAATAAACAAGATAGCCATGGTGGCCCCATGTGCCAAGCTGAACATCATCAGGGATTTTGATGTGGTGGAGAAACGGGTGGTGGAAATTCCCGACGAAATCATAGGTATCGCAAAATGTGTGAATCCCAAATGCATTACCAACAACGAAGAGGTTACTACTCGTTTCGAAGTAATCTCCAAAGCAGAGGTAAAGTTAAAATGCCACTATTGCGAAAAGATTACCGACCGGGATAACATTCAGATTATCTGATCCTGTCAAAGGCCTTTACAAGCAACTCATCTCTGCGAATTCTCCTGAATGCAAAGTAGAGGAGTATTATACTTATGGGAGGTACAATAAACCTCCATTGATGAAGGGTCAGGGCCCCTTCCAATCGGATTTTGGCCATATAGGTATAGAAAAACATCATACCAAGCGCTCCTGCACTTAGCAGGATCAAAAAAATGGCAATCCGAATCTGCCGCATGCGATGCCTGTAGAAAAAAATATTCAGGAAGGCCAGCACCGCCAAAGAAATGAAAATAACGGAGAGTGGCCATGTGGCTATCTCCATTTTTTCATCGTTGGCATCAAATAAGCCCGAGTGTTTAAGCACAAATTCGCTTCCCTCCAGGGTAAAGCGTGTGATTGGCCCTGTCAGTAAGAACAGGGATAGAATGAAGACCCCCAGAAGAAAGAGGGTCTGTGATCTCTGCAACATGGTTTTTAAACTTTAGTTTCCACCCAGGATCATAGGCAGCCCATCCTCACCGCTTCCAATAACAATAATTTTGGAGTTGGGCGAATTGGCCAGCTCAAGGGTAGCATCGATCCCCTTTTGTTTCAGAATATTAGAAGTAAGTGATTGACTGATAATCTTGTTGTAGTCAGCTATACCCTGTGCCTGGATCCTGAGACGGTCGGCTTCACTGGTTTCCCGCTCAAGCCTGTACTGGTAAGCCAGTGCTTCCTGCTGCTGCTGAAGTTTGCTTTCAATGGCCGCCTTGATCTTTTCAGGCAGCGTAATGGAGCGGATCAGCAGGTCTTTCATATCAATGTCCTTACTGGCTAATGCTTTTCGGGTCGATTCAATAATCTCGGTCTCAACCTCTCCCCTTTTGGTGGAATAAATTTCCTCTGCAGTATATCGGCCTGTGACAGCCCTTACCGAGGATCTCACATTGGGAATCACCATCACCGAGACGTAGTTGGTTCCGATATTCTCATGCAGGTAACCAATCTTTTTATAAAATGGATTGAAAATAATGGTCACATCCACATTGATGGAGAGTCCGCCTTTATCCAGCACATCCATGGTCTCTTCAGCCTTTTGCTCCTTTACATCGTAACGGATCAGGTCGTTCCAGGGGGCTATCACATGAAATCCGGGAATGTAAATATTCTCCTTATCCAGTCCGATTCCGAATTTTTTAAAGACCACGCCGCGTTCGCCGGGTTTAAGTACATAAAACATCTGACTGCCAAAAATAAGCAGCAGTACCACAATGGCTACCACACTTATAATCAAGTATTGAGTTCTTTTCATTTCACTATATTTTAGTTGTGAGTAAGTATTTTCAAAGCAGCTATAAAAATACACTATTTTTATCGAATAAGTGATATAGTAGGCAATTGAAACCGATTTCCCATACAGACCTGATTCTGAATCCGGATGGAAGTATATACCACCTGCAGCTTTTACCGGAAGATATTGCAGATCATATTATTCTGGTGGGCGATCCGGGAAGAGTAGCCCAGGTTTCATCGCATTTTGACCATGTAGAACTGGAGAAGCAGAACAGGGAATTTGTAACACACACGGGCAGCTACAAGGGAAAAAGAATTACGGTCCTTTCAACCGGTATTGGAACAGATAATATAGATATCGTATTGAATGAACTGGATGCACTTGTTAACGTGGACCTGGAGCGACGTATTCCCTTTTCTGAACACAGGAGCCTGAATCTGATCCGGATCGGGACCAGCGGCGCGCTGCATGCCGATCTTCCACCCGGCGCAAATATCATTACAAGGGTGGCTGGCGGTTTTGATGGCCTCTACCACTTCTATAAGGATCAGTCGGATTATAACATAAAGGCACTTGCTAATTCCTTTATGGAACATACTGCGTGGAAACCCAGCCTTGCTGAACCCTATTTTATCACTGGCTCAGATAAGCTTCACAGCTTACTCTCCGGATCCGGTGTGGAATCCGGAATCACCATCTCCACTCCGGGTTTTTATGCTCCCCAGGTCAGATCCATAAGGCTTTCGCCCTTCGATCCGGAGCTGCTTTCAAAGATCGGGACATTTCGTTTTAATGAAATGCGTATCAACAACTTTGAAATGGAGAGCTCAGCCCTCTATGCGCTTTCCGCTCTTCTGAATCACCACGCTGTCACCATTTGTGTAGCCATTGCAAACCGAATTTCACTTGAATTTCTGGAAGGGTATCACGAAGCAGTTGATGAATTAATAACCAGGGTACTGGACAAAATAACACATTGTGATTGATAACGGACATAGAGAACTGGAAGCCCTGATCAGTCTGCTGGAAGATCCTGACAGTCTTGTATTTGACAATGTTTCAAATCGTCTGATCGAATTAGGTGAAGAAGTAGTCCCTCCCCTGGAAAAAAGATGGGAGCTTACCTTAAAACCTGAGCTGCAGGTGCGCATTGAGAATGTGATCCGCGAAATCCAGTTCAATTCCCTGAAGAGAGGGATGGATAGCTGGAAATCTGGTGGCGGGACAAACTTGCTTTTTGGAGCATATCTGGTTGCCAGATTCCATTACCCGGAACTTCAATATGAAACTCTTAATGAGAAAATCGAGAAGATAAAAAAGGATATCTGGCTGGAACTAAACAATAACCTGACAGCCCTTGAAAAAGTGAAGGTCATGAACTATTTTCTTTATGATATTCACCACTTTGACAAGAGTCTGAAAAAAGCTCATACACCCCAACTCTACCTGGTAAACCACGTGATAGATACCTTTAAGGGAAGTCCCGTAATGCTCGGATTGATCTATGCCGAACTGGCCCGGAGACTGAACCTTCCCATATTTGGAGTCAACCTTCCCAGAAACTTTGTGCTTTGTTATTATGATCCGGATTACCATGAGGATCCCAATAATATTTTATTCTATATCAATCCGTCTGATAAGGGAAGCGTACTTGGCCTGAAGGAGTTAAAGCACTTCCTGCGACATTTGAAAATTGAAGAGAAGGAGTTCTATTTTACTCCGTGTTCCAGTACGGAAGTTATTGAAAGGCTGATTATTAACCTGCAATTCGCTTACGAACGATCTGGACAGCCGGAAAAGGCGCAATCTCTTAAGAAGCTGCTGAACAGGCCCTGAAAAGTCTTTGAAGTTAGACTTTGTAGTACTCCCTGTACCAATCCATAAAACGCTGGATGCCTGTTTCCACAGGAGTTTCTGGATTGTAATTGTAATCTTTTTTAAGAGAGGAAACATCCGCCCAGGTCCTCTCAACATCTCCAGGCTGAATAGGCATCATCTGCCACTCAGCTTTCTTTCCCAGCGACTTCTCAATGGCCTCAATAAAGGTGGTTAGCTTTACCGGGTTGCTGTTACCGATGTTGTGGATCTTATAGGGTGCTGAAGAGAAAGATGGATCGGGAGATTCAGGATTCCAACCCTCCCCTTTCATATGAGGGTGGCTGACCATTCTTTCGATCCCTCCTACGATGTCATCTACGTAAGTAAAATCGCGTTCCATCTTTCCATGGTTGAATACCTGGATGGGCTCCCCGGCATAAAATTGCTTTTGTAAAGAGGAAAAGAGCCATATCGGGTCTTCCCCATGGACCGTATACAGTAAAAAAGCGCAGCCCGATAGTTGGGATCCCAAAGAGATGGCTATAGGTATGGGCCATCAACTCATTACTCTTCTTGCTTGCTGCATAAAGACTTACAGGGTGGTCCACATTGGAACTCACGGAGAAGGGCATGTTCTTGTTTAAGCCATAGACACTTGAGCTGCTGGCATAGATCAAATTCTCCACAGGATGGTGCCTGCAGGCCTCCAGAATATTCAGGAAGCCTGTTATATTACTGTCAATATAGGCCTGTGGGTGAGTAAGACTGTAGCGCACACCAGCCTGAGCAGCCAGGTTCACCACCACATCAAACCTGCGGTTAGCAAAGAGCTCAAAAAGAGCCTCCCGGTCCTCAAGTTTTAACTGGATAAATTGATAATTGTCAGATTTACTGCTTGTGACCAGCTGATTGTAGGCAATGAGATCGCGGGAGATCCCTGATACTTCCAGTCTGTCATACTTCAGATCAACATCGTAGTAATCATTGATAATATCCAGTCCGCTAACTAAAAAACCCTGATCCACCAGTTTCCTGGCCAGGTGAAAGCCAATAAAACCAGCAGCACCCGTAATTAGAACTTTTTTCACTATTTGGCGTAACTTATGGCACGTGTTTCACGAATTACTGTAACCTTCACCTGTCCCGGATAGGTCATTTCATCCTGGATCTTTCTTGCGATATCAAAGGACAGACTCTCCGCATCCTTGTCGGTGACTTTTTCGCTTCCAACAATTACCCGAAGCTCCCTTCCTGCCTGGATGGCATAGGTCTTCAGTACACCCGGATAGGAAAGAGCCATGGCTTCAAGCTCCTTCAAACGTTTGATATAGGACTCCACTACTTCCCGGCGGGCTCCTGGTCGGGCTCCTGAGATTGCATCACAAACCTGCACAATGGGTGCAAGAAGTGTGGTCATCTCCACCTCGTCATGGTGTGAGCCGATGGCATTGCATACTTCAGTTTTCTCTTTGTATTTCTCAGCCAGTTTCATGCCATACACTGCATGTGGAATCTCCGGCTCATCATCAGGAACCTTGCCAATATCATGAAGCAAACCGGCTCTTCTGGCCAGTTTGGCATTCAATCCAAGCTCAGTAGCCATAATGGCACAGAGATTAGCAACTTCCCTGGAGTGCTGAAGAAGATTCTGTCCGTATGATGAGCGGTATTTCATCTTACCAACCATTCGGATCAGCTCGGGGTGCAATCCATGAATCCCCAGATCAATGGCTGTACGCTTCCCAACCTCAATAATCTCCTCCTCAATCTGTTTCTTTGTTTTAGCAACTACCTCCTCAATTCTGGCGGGGTGAATACGGCCATCGGTAACCAATTGATGCAAGGAAAGTCTGGCCACCTCCCTGCGCACCGGGTCAAAGGCAGAAAGAATGATGGCCTCTGGAGTATCATCCACAATAACTTCCACTCCGGTGGCAGCCTCAAGGGCCCGGATATTACGACCCTCCCGGCCAATAATTCTCCCCTTCAGCTCGTCAGATTCAATGTGAAAAACCGTTACAGCATTTTCAATGGCCGTTTCATGAGGCCACCCGCTGAATGGTCTTAATCACGATATTCTTAGCATCCTTGTTGGCTGTCATTTTGGCCTCATCAACAATCTCGTTGATCAGTGACATGGCCTCCGTCTTAGCCTCCTCCTTCAGCGACTCTACCAGTTGCGATTTGGCTTCTTCGGCTGAAAGTCCGGATATGGTTTCCAGTTGCTCCACCTGTATGCGGTGGGACCGTTCAAGTTCTTCTTTCTTTTTCTCAATAATTTCAAGCTGCATACTGAGATTCTCACGAATGCTTTCTACCTCCTTATTTTTCCTTTGTATATCCTCTAGCTTTTGATTGGTAGAAAACTCTTTCTGCTTTACTTCATTCTCTCTCTGATTCAGCTTTCCATTCTTCTCATTGATGAGCTTCTCGTGTTCTTCTTTTAACTGAAGAAACTTCTCCTTGGCCTGCAGTATCTTTTGTTGCTTGATAATCTCCGCTTCACTCTCCGCTTCTTTAAGCATGTTATTGCTCTTTCCCTTAATAACTTTATTTACAAGGAAAAAGGCAACTCCAGCTCCCACCAGCAATGAAGCTCCTCCTACTACAAGATACATGACCATAGGCGACTGCAGCACCAATAAATGCGTTAACAGTTCCATAGGTTGTCCATTTTAGAAAATAAAAAAACCCGCATATTTCCTCAAAACTTTATAAAACCCCAGTATAACATGGGTGGAACTGCCAGATGATGTTAAGTGTCCAATGACTGAATATTTCAGTATCCCGGCGAACCGGAACTTTGGCCTGCTTTCTAAAATCCGAGCTTTGCTCCAAAATGATAAATGTTGAGTTTCAAAAATAATTGAAGAAACAATGCGGGCAAACTCTTTAATATGTATAAGAACGTCTTACTCTTCTTTTAATAAATCATCCAACTCACTACTCAAATTATTCAACTCCTCCTCCAAAGATACAACATTTTGTTGTTGTTCGCAATCGATCAGGTTTATCACAAACTGAAGGGCTGCCATTGCCATAAAATCCTGCGTGTCTTTATCAGTATATCTCTGTTTATACTGCAGAACTTTATCATTAATCGACCTGGCTGCCTTCCTGATCTTCTCCTCATCCTGTCTTTTTATCTTCAGGGGATAAAAACGTTCGGCAATCTGAACTTTTATGGAAAGCATATCTTCCGTCATCCCCGTCTTATCTGTTTAAAAGAGCAATACACTTGTCAATCTCCCGCACAATTCTATTTATCTGTATCCTGGCGTCCTGTGTTCCTTCACCATCGGCCATGATCCCTTTTACCAGAGCCAATTTCTGGTTTTTTTGTTCCAATTCTTCAATAAGTAACTGTTTCTGCTGAACTGCTTTCTGAAGATCCTCAAATTGCTGCTTCAAGCGGATATTTTCTTCCTGCTGAGCTTTCAACCGGACCTTTACCGATTGGATTTTCTGCTTGATTCCTTCAAATATTTCAACCTGTTCAGCACTCATTTAACAGAGATATAATACAAATATAGAATTATTTTGATCCGTTTAAAACTTTAAAAATAAAAGCATAGTTTTAGGTTTTTTAATATCCCTGAAAATACCATGTATAAAACGATCAGCCTGATTTTACTACAATTCCTTATGCTATATAGCATCGGGCAGGATGGTGCCGACTTCCATCCGCCTGTAAAAATCCCCATGTACCTTTCCGGTAATTTCGGAGAGATCAGAAGTGATCACTTCCACTCGGGTATCGACATCAAAACCCAGGGTACCATTGGCCACCATGTGTTCTCCGTTGAAAAGGGTTATGTTTCCAGGATCAAGGTGCAGGCCAACGGCTACGGTAAATCAATTTACATTACCCACCCCAACGGATATACTTCCGTATACGGACATCTTGATCGGTACAGGGACGATATTGCGGAGTTTGTAAACCGGACCCAATACAAAAAGCAGTCTCATACAGTGGACCTTTATCTGAACAAGGAAACATTTCCCCTGGAAAAAGGAGAGTTCATTGCATACTCGGGTAACACAGGAGGCTCGTCCGGACCACATCTGCATTTTGAAATCAGAACAGCTGCCAACCAGCATCCCACCAACGTGCTTCAGTACAATTTTGATATTAAAGACAATGTCTCTCCCAGGTTCCTTTCGCTCTTTCTTTATCCAATGGATAAGAAGAGTCATATCAATGGAGAAGTTAAAGACTTTTCGTGCAAATTAGTAAAGGATAAAGGCATCTATACCATTCCTTATGGTACTGAACTTAATGGTTCGGGAAGCCTTGGAATCGGTGTAGAGGTGTTTGATTACCTGGATGGAGCCTCTAACAGGTGCGGGATTTACACCCTGGAAATGTATATAGATAACAAGCTATCATACAGTCATATAATGGATGAATTCTCCTTTTCCGAGACCAGGTATATCAATGCGCACATCTATTATGGGGAGCGTATCAGATCTGAAAGCAAGGTCCACCGGCTTCACCGCCTGCCCAACGACAGGCTACGGATTTACAAGCCGAAGGCCGGAAATAAGGCACTGCTTATCAACGAATTCAGAACTTACCCCATCCGGATCGTAGCCACTGATGTGGCTGGCAACAGTTCAGTACTTGAATTCAACCTGAAAGGAGTCGAACTTACTGTTCCCAATCCCGTTCCGGATGAAAGTGATATTACTCCCATGAAGTATAATCAAGTCAACAGTTTTGAAGAGGGTTCGGTACAGCTTGAGATACCACTGAATGCAATTTACCAGGATCTGGATTTCACCTTCCAAAGCTCCCCTCCTGCCTCAGGCTCACTGACACCTTTCTATCATATCGGCAACAAGGAGGTACCTGTACATGCTGCTTATACACTATCTATTAAGAGTCCTGCGGTGGATCCGGGCTTACGTAGTAAATTGCTACTGGTATCGCGCAACGAGGACAATGAGATTGAATCGGCAGGTGGCAAATACATAGATGGCAAGGTAGAAGCTGAGCTCAGGAATTTTGGAGAATTTGCTGTAGCCCTGGATACCCTTGCCCCTCTGATCACTCCCCTGGTAAAAAACGGATCTGATTATACCGGCAAAAAGGAGCTCCGCTTCACCATCAGTGATGATCTGTCGGGGATTGATACGTATGAAGGCTATATTGATAATCACTGGGCCCTTTTTGAATACGATCCAAAAAACGATCTGCTGTTTTATCGTTTTGATGAAAAACGTATATTGAAGGATTCGATACACGAAATTGAGCTTTATGTATCTGACAGCAAGGGGAATGTAACGCTTTACCACAATACATTTACCTGGTAAACACCCTTTAATGAAAGAAAGTTACACAGTTACCGGATTAATGTCGGGATCATCCATGGATGGTGTGGATCTGGCATGCTGTGGCTTGAAGTGGGATGGTCAGAATTGGGACTATAAGATCCTGGTGGCCGAAACCGTTCCCTATGACAAGGAACTTCTTGTCCAAACTGGAGCAGGCCTGCAACTGGAGCAGGGTTGAGATTGATGAACTGGACCTGGAACTTGGAATTCACTATGCAGAACTACTTAATGCCTTTCATAAGAAAGAAAAGCTGAGTCCGGATTTCATTGCCTCACACGGACATACAATTCTTCATGATCCAGGTAAAGGAATTACGCTGCAGGCCGGCAATGGCAGGATCATGGCAGAGCGGACGGGCATAACAGTTATCAATGATTTCCGGAGTGAAGATGTGGCACAGGGCGGACAGGGTGCTCCACTGGTACCCCTGGGTGACAGATTGCTCTTTTCAGACTATGATGGCTGTCTGAACCTGGGGGGATTTGCCAATATCTCCTGCGAAAACAATGAGGGAGAACGAATCGCCTACGATCTCTGTCCGGCCAATATGGCACTCAACTGGGTAGCCTCCCTGGAAGGAATGGCATTTGACCATTCTGGCCAGATGGCCGCAAAAGGAGTGGTAATTACTGAACTTCTGCATCGACTGAATCAACTTGATTTTTATGCAATCAATCCACCAAAATCCTTAGGCAGGGAATGGTTCCTGGAGCAGTTCCTTCCATTGATCCGGCAAAGTGGAATCGCAACAGTCGATTTGATGTCGACCCTGGTGGAGCATATTGTTCAACAGATTTCGCAGGGCATTAACGATGCCGGCATCGGATCGCTCCTGGTTACCGGGGGTGGCGCATTGAACCAAACCCTTATGGAAAGGTTAATGAAGCAAACAAGCGCATCCCTGGTGATACCAGATGAATTGTTGATTCATTACAAAGAAGCACTTATTTTTGCCTTGCTGGGTGTTCTGAAGATCCGGGGTGAGATTAATTGCCTGGCCAGTGTAACCGGTGGCAGAACGGATCTCTCAGCAGGTAGCATTCATTTAATCTAAACTTACTATTATGTACAATTTCATTGCATTCAATCCTGTGAAACTCCATTTCGGAAAAAACGTCGTCAAAGATCTCGGCCCTGCTGCTGCTGCGCTTGGGAAAAAAGCCCTGCTGGTTTATGGAGGTGGTTCAGTGCTGCGGAACGGCAGTTACAATGACACCCTTGATCAATTGAAAGCAAATGACATTGCTGTCACAGAATTCAATGGCATTAAACCTAATCCAAGAGTGGAGGATGTCATGGAAGCAGCAAGATTGGGGCGCGAAGCAGGCGTTGATATGGTGCTTGCCGTTGGTGGCGGGAGTGTCATTGACTCTGCAAAGATCATATCCATCTGCATTGCTGAGAATTGTGATGCCTGGGAGCTTATGACCGGCAAATATGTACCTCAGGCGGCAAAACCTCTGATATCTGTTCTAACGCTTGCTGCAACGGGTACAGAGATGAATGCCGTTGCAGTACTTCAGAATGGCGAAACCATGGAAAAAATCGGATACAGAAACGACCTGGAATATCCGGTCCACTCCTTCCTGGACCCCACCTATACACAATCTGTACCGGCCGATTATACGGCCTACGGTATCGTGGACCTGGTGGCACATTCGCTGGAGGCCTGGTTTGGTAAAGGTGAAGCCACTCTTTCCGATCGTATTGTTATTTCCGTCATAAAAGAAGCCATGGAATTCGGACCTGCCCTGATGAAGGACCTCGGGTCTTATGAGCTCAGGGCCAATATTATGTGGGCTGCCACCATGGCACTGAATAACACGACCATATATGGAAGGGCTTCGGGCGACTGGGGTGTACATGCCCTTGGACATGTCTTATCCTTTCTTTATGATACTCCTCATGGAGCCACACTCTCGATCATCTACCCAGCCTGGATGCAGGGGATCAAAGATCGGGCAGGTGACAGGATCATACAGCTGGGTCAGGAACTTTTTGGTGTGAGCACCGCAGATGAAACCATCGAAGCTCTGAAAGCATTCTTCAAAGAGCTGGGAAGTCCGGTCAAATGCCAGGAAGCCGGCATTGATGAGTCCAAAAAAGAAGAGATACTGAAGCTGATGAACAGGAACCGCGCTGAGGGTATGAACCATAAGCTAACAGATGAGGAAAGAGAGAAATTACTGAACTACATGTTTTAAAGAAAGAAAAGGGTTCAATCTGGCGATTGACCCTTTTCTACAACACTAACTAAAACTACCAACTAAACTACTCTTAATTACCTTAAATATCTTCTACTATTTTTCTATACAAATAGTATGCCACAAAGATAATCACAAGCAAACAAGCTTGCAAGCTTTACAATATTAATTTTTGGTTAAAATAAGTTAAAAGCCATTTTATTTTATAACCCCCAACATATATTGGGGTAAATAATATTTATTACACATTATCAATTAATAAAGGTGAATTTATCAGGGGTGTATAATATATTTTCCCAAATAAATAATTCCAAACATTTTACTTGTTGAATACCCGGATCATGTTATTCGATACTTTCTGTTGGTAGTTTGATGGAAAAATGAAATCTTGCAGCCCAATCGCAAAATAAAAAGTTCAGATATGATGAGAAAAGTTGTTTTTACAGTGATAATGGCTCTGGCCATATGGGGCAGCAATGCATTTGCATGCACCAATTTCCTGGTTACTCCCGGTGCATCGGTAAATGGCACTGCCATGATCACCTACGCTGCTGATGCCCATGTCTTATATGGGGAGCTATATTTCAAACCGGCCGCAGACTATCCTCCGGGAACCATGCTGGATGTGTATGAATGGGATACCAACAAGTTCCTGGGGCGCATCCCACAACTTTCTCACACTTTTTCAACGGTTGGCAATATGAACGAACACCAGGTAGCCATTGGTGAAACAACCTATGGAGGAAGAAGTGAGCTACGCGATTCCACCGGGATTGTCGATTATGGAAGCCTGATCTACATTACACTGCAGCGGGCCAGAACAGCCAGGGAAGCTATTAAGATTATGGGCGAGCTGGTGGCCGAATATGGCTACGCCAGCTCAGGCGAGTCCTTCTCTATTGCCGATCCCAATGAGGTCTGGATCATGGAACTCATAGGGAAAGGAAATGAGATGGTAACTGAAAACGGGAAAACCTACAATAAATATAAAGGAGCTGTTTGGGTAGCTGTGAGAATTCCAGACGGATATGTATCCGGACATGCCAACCAGGCACGGATTCAGCAGTTTCCGCTGGACGATCCGGAGAACTGTTTATATGCTCCTGATGTTATCTCCTTTGCCCGTGAGAAAGGGTATTATGAAGGAACAGATGAAGATTTTAGCTTCTCTGATACCTATGCCCCTATCTCCTTTAGCGGAGCCAGGTTCTGCGATATGCGTGTATGGTCCTTCTTCAAGGATATTAACGATGACATGGATCAGTACTTTGACTATGTAAAAGGAGAAGACCTGGAGAACAGGATGCCACTGTATATCAAACCCAAGAGGAAAATCTCCAACAAGGACCTGATGAACTTTATGAGGGACCACCTGGAAGGTACCGAATTGGATATGAGCAAGGATGCAGGAGCAGGACCATTTGGACTCCCCTACCGCTGGCGTCCGCTTACCTGGGAATATGATGGAAAAATGTACGTGAATGAACGAGCCACTGCCACACAGCAAACCGGTTTCTCTTTTGTGGCTGAAAGCAGGCCCATGAAGCCGGACTGGCTGGGTGGAATTCTCTGGTTTGGTATTGACGATGCAGCCGCTACCACTTATGTACCCATGTATTGCGGCATGACCCGTGTTCCGGAATCCTACGCCGTAGGAAATGGTGATCTTCTTACCTATTCGGAAACTGCTGCCTTCTGGGCATTCAGTTTTGTGTCGAACTTTTCTTACCTGAGATACAATGTGATGATGGAAGATGTGCGAAAGGTTCAAACCGAACTGGAAGAAAAGTATATCACTGAAATTGCCGCCATAGATGCTGCTGCTGCTGTTTTGAACGAAACCAACCCTGAGCTGGCCAGAGAGTTTATAACCAACTACTCGGTCAATATGGGCGATTATACCGTTCAACGCTACAAGGAGCTGGGCCAATATCTACTGGTGAAATATATTGACGGAAACATTAAAAAGGAGGAGAATGGAGAGTTTCTCCGCAGCAAGGAGGGATATCCGCTGAGCCCCGATCAGCCCGGTTATTCGGAACAGTGGAAAGGTATAGTTGTTAAGGATGCCGGTAAGAATCTGAAGGCGCCAAATGAGGATTCTCATTAATCGTCTTGCCTGTTAATAAAACTGAATATATTTTATTAATAACTGGAATTTTTTTGTACTTTTGCGACCTGTTAAATCGAGGCTTAGAATATAATAAAGAATAGAATCATGGATTTAATGAAGGTTGTTGACCAGGAATATGCTGCCGAGAAGGAGCTTCCCAAATTCAGTGCAGGTGATACCATCACTGTTCACTATAAGATTAAAGAGGGAAATAAAGAGCGTATTCAGCAGTTCAGGGGAGTTGTTATCCAACGCCGTGGAAAGGGAAATACAGAGACTTTTACAGTTCGTAAGATGTCAGGAAATATAGGTGTAGAGAGGATTTTCCCATCAGCTTCACCATTTATTGATAAAATTGACATCAACAAACACGGTCGCGTCAGAAGGGCACGTATCTACTACTTCCGCGAGCTCACTGGCAAGAAAGCACGTATCAAAGAGAAGAGATTCTAGGTACGACTCAAAAAGAAAAACCGACAGGCTGTTTCGAAAGAGACAGCCTGTTTTTTTTGCCTTGTCTCATACAAATTCTATCGGCTTCGTCGCGGGCTTTCTGAATGATTTCAGCAGCTTTAATCTCTGCTTCGCTGACCAGGTTTGCGGATTGCTTTTCAGCCTGGCGTTCAAGTTCACTGGCAGCAGTCCGGGCCGCCACCTGCTTCAACGGGTTGCTTCCAGCCTCTTCCACCAGCTTCTCGCCCTGGGACTCTGCCTCTTTTACCAGCGCTTCTCCAGCCTTCCTGGCCTCTTCAACCAGGCGGGCCGCTTCTCTTTCGGCATCAGCAATTATCTTTTCTGCTTCCTCACCGGCCTCCTCCCTTATTTGTTCTTCCACCTTTTCTATCTCCTCGGTGATCTTTTCCTCCACAGCGGCCTGAACCGTTTCACCTGCCGATTTCAGATTCCCGCTGAGATCGGTGGTCAATTTCGGATCATTGAAAGTCCCCCCGATACTGGCCAGCACTTTTATGTAATCCGATTGAGGAATCTTAAGCCCTGCACCGGCAGCCAGCAGGGTCATACCCTGGATCATCTCATTGGCTCCTGCGCCCAGGTCAGATTTGGCGATATTCATATCCAGCTTGTAATCCAGGCTCAGGTCGATGCCATGTGATCCTGATACGATCATTTCTGAGTCATAAATATCCATGCTGAAGGGATTGAAAATAACCCTTCCATCCCGTACGGTGAACCCAACATCAACCTCATCCGGAGCCATCTCATTGAATTTCTCATTTTTCAGGACCTCGCTCAGGGGAATAAATTCCTTCATGTTGTAGAACTTAAGGCCCGCTGTTTTTGCCTGCCCTTTTGCATTTATAGATTCGTAGAGGGGAGCAAAAGTGATATCCATAAGGGAATGGAACTCCATTTCTACATTTGCCTTTCCACTGAAGTATTTGGCAATGGGGGCCATTTTCTCCACAGCCATGAAGGTATTATAGGCGGTCGGAATATCCACGTTTTTCATATCCACAGTAAAATCTGCTTCAGCAAACTCTCCACGGGTGTCGAGCCACCCGGATGTGACCATACTCCCCTCCAATAGCTCCATCCGCAACTGATCCAGTCCAGCCACGCCTTCAATCAAGCGCATCTCTCCTTCAATATTTTCAACTATGATCTTTGCATACTCCACCCTACGCACATCCACGGTCATGGCAAAATCAATGTTTTCAGGAATTTTTACTCGCAGATGGCTCTGCCAGTGAATCAGGTAATACAGGTACCAGGGTATCCCCAGGCACCTCGTCCATCTCACCCGTTTCCTCCAACTCCGGCATAAGTTCATTGGCATCCAGAAGGGTGGATCTTACATCCAGTCGGCCCGATACTGTCTGATCGGCAAAAACATAGGGAATGAAATTCTCCAATTCGCCCTTCATATGAAGATCCGATGATCCCATCTTCAGATCCAGGGCAGCAAGCTCAACAATACGTGGACTGAACAACATATTCATTGTCTCCAGTACAATGGGTACCGGAATATCAGGAGTCTCCAAAACCAGCCCTTCAATAATCAAGGAACCATCCAGGTCAACCTGTTCATAGTTCTCATCCTCTATATAAGACATCTTTGTATCCCACCTGAGATCAGCTTCGAGCTTCCCGTCGAGGTTCACATCTTCCATTGGGACAATGTCCTGCAGCGAAGCAAAGTCAATACTGCCTTTTGCTTTACCGGCCACATGCATGTCACTGACAGGATGATCCACCTTCATGCTTAAATCAAATGGATTTCCACCCAGCAAGAGATGAAAAAGCTCCAGATCGACCAGGGTTTCATCCATGTCGGCACCCTTGTAATCCACCTTCAGGGAAATCTGAACATCCGACACATCCTTTGGGAGATCGGGATATGCAAAATAGCCATCGCTCACCTGCAGGTTCAGCTTAGCATCGGGAAGAAGAGAATCTTTCATTACTCCGCTTAGCATACCATCCAGCTGGAGATTTCCACTGGTCTTAAGAGACTCGAAATCCTTCAGATAGATTGCCGGCACCAGGGAGAGAAGTGTTTGAAAAGAAGTTTCACGGGAGAAGAATTTCAAGATCCAAATCCATGGCACCATCATCCAACAGGAGAACATCACCCTCCATACCAAGAGTAAGACCATTCAGACTAATCAGGTTCTCCTTCAGCGTATACCTGTTCTCCACCATATTGGCGGCCGCCAGCAGATCCATATGAAGTACCGCATCTCTGAGATAGCGGATCCCTCCCATCTTTGCATTGATCCTGTCAATACCGCCGGACAATTTTAATTCCGTTTGCTCCATGGAAAAATCACCCCGCAGTTCCATGTTAAATCCCTCCAGGGAAGCATCAATATCTGAAGTCTTGTCGAGATAGTAGATTCTTCCGTCCGTTATGGCAAAACGTTTCAGGGAGACTGACATGGAGGATCCTGGATCATCACCTATGTCTCCTCTGTAACTTCCTCTGTAATATCCCAATTGGCCCTGCCATCCTCCAGCACAATTCCATTGATTAAGGGTTGCTCTATCAGGATTGACTTTACTTCAATATTCTTCTTGATGGCACTAAAAGGATTTACCCGTAATTCGAATCGTTGAAGTCCGGCCAGAGTATCCCCTTCAAAGGATTCAACACCCACAACCGACACCTGGTGCAGATTAATACTCAGGTCGGGAAAACCCCTGAAGAAAGAAAGACTAAACTTTGACCAGTCCACGGTGGCGTGAATCTCATCATTTACCTTCTCCTTGACCACCGCTTCAATCTTCGATTTGAAAAGCATTGGGGTCACAATCAATAAGATAAGTATCACACCTATTGTAATTGCCACTATCCTGAGGACCTTTTTCATAAAATCTATTTTGCTCAAAAATACAAATTCTGAAAATAGAAAAGGGTTTTGAAATTGCAGGGAAATGTTTAAATTTGCAATCCTTTACTGGACGAGTAGCTCAACTGGATAGAGCACCTGACTACGGATCAGGAGGTTGGGGGTTCGACTCCTCTCTCGTTCACTTTGAAAATGAAGCAGTTACGCAATATCAAAGCGTAACTGCTTTTTTCATTTCACTAACATTCTCACTAACACCAGACTTTCTCCTTAGGCTGGCACCCTACCCTTCCCCATGTGGAGAATAACCTGAAATGGGGCATATTCGATGTCAGATCATGCTTCCCTGTGGTGCTTTTTAATTCCCTTATCTACCAAATGCTCTATAGCATTACACTATAACACTAAGAGCTCCGTTAGTCATAATACACCTATGTTTCTACTGATGAATCGATTTGCCTTCGTATGCAAGAAACCTTGTCATTAACTTCATCTATATGTCATAACCTCAACAATTAGACATGAAAACTAAAACCACAATCTTAGCCTTAGCTTTAATTTTTCTTGGAACTGGACTTCTTTCAGCACAAACAGGGAAAGGTAAATTTCTGATCGGAGAGTCCATTAATATTAGTTTTGGGGGAGTAACTCCTCCGACAACTATGAACCTTGGATGGGGAACCTATAAAGTAAAAAGTGATGGCGACGACGACAGGAAATCTAAAAGATTTTCGCTGAATCTCTCCCCAAAATTTGGATACTTCGTTGCCAACAACCTGGCAGTTGGAATTGATTTCGGTATCGTAACCTCGAAATACGAGTCCGGTGATGGTGACTATAAACTAAAATATAATCAATTTACTGCAGGCCCTTTTTTGAGATACTATGTTCCGACTCAAAAGCTTCTGCCATATGCCGAAGTTAGTTATGGCATAGGATCCAGTAAGCATAAGAATGATGATATTAATGTGCCAGAGAATAATCGTGAGACAAAATACTTCAATCAACAATACGGTTTCGGGATTGGATTGGGAGTTCCGTTGGGTGAGAAAGTTACATTTGATTCTCTGATAGGATACCAATCCTTTATGTATAAGGCTAAAGAGGATAATGAGGATAATACCAGATCTATATTTGGCGTCTTTGGACTTAAGCTTGGTGTGACAATATTCCTCTAAACAAATAGAATTTTTTTTTTGCCTGGGTATCGGTTTTATTCACAGGGCTTTGCGATGACGTAAAACAAGTGGGGACGGTAACGTTTTGGGGTGCTTCCGGATATATACTGAAGAAGCCCCAATTATGGACTACGAACAATACTTAGCAAGGCACTTCGAGCCCCAGGACTGCCGGACGTGCTCAGGGAACAGGGCCTACATGCTGCGAATGAAGCAAATCGGCTGCTGCTGTGATCCCCAGGAGTTAAAGCAAAACGAGCCCAGGCCCGTGGTGCTGTACAGCAATGGCAGCATCGTTGCTCACATGACCGATTTGTATAAAATGGAGTGGATTATAGAACCGGAGTACCGGACATTCTACATAGATCCGGCCCTGTGCATCATGAACTACAGCCTGGTAATGCTGTCCCTGAATTGATTTAAGGAACAATTATATACTTGATCCAGCCGGTCTGCCTGTAGTTGGAACTCTGGTCGCTACTAAACGTGCTTCTTTTGGCAGCGTCAATAACCGCTTCCCAGATGCACTGATCCTGATAAGTTACTTGACCTACTGAGGCGGAAATTACCCTTCCTTCCTTGTCCACTTGAATATCTACTCTAATTTCGATTTTCTGGGTGACTTCACTGTCTTATCCTGAAATAGCTTGACACTAAAATGTCAAACTATGAAAAAGGAAAATAAAGTAGCATTAACCAATTGCATGGATGGATTCAATCAGGAATAAGCTCAAATTCTATGAAAAAAACAGGAACTAATTTGCTTTCAGTCTTATCATCCAGGATTAAGTATTTAATTGAAAATGATAATCAGAATTACTAATCTGATGGATCTTTCGATCAGGGTTAAGCTGATATATGAAGATCTTTCAAGAAATATAAAACGAAACATAGAAATTATCAGAGATTAGATTTAATTACATTTATAACACCGAAAAAGCAGTATAAATCTGTCAAGCTATTTTAGGAGAGGTCAGAACGAGATTGAAGTGGAATCCCGGTCCCGTTGAGCCAGTATACGCAGAAGGCTCTTGACCCCTGTAAAAAGACTCTTGAATGAATACAAAAGTCTTCTGATAAGATTTATAAGGCTTCGGATTCGTGTAATTTAGCTTGTGATGCTTGTAAACTGACATTAGTGGTATGTAAAATGCCTCCTGATGCCAGTGAGATGGCTTCGGACTGCATTCAATTGTCTGCTGGCGCCGGTCAAAAGGCTTTAAGGGGTGTCCGAATACCTTAAGAATGTTACCACTTGACTCCAGTGCACCGTAGATGAATGCACGGACTCCGTAGATAAGCTCTGGACCACTGTAGATTTCCTTCGGACCATCGTAGATGATTATACGACCATCTCAGATAGACATGTTGTCAGATCGTATAAGCTCCCCAAAAGCGTAGATATATTATAGAGCTTCGTTGATGAACGCGGGACCACTGTCAGATGGCATAAGATCACCGTAGATAAGCTTAAGTCGCCTGTAGATTGATCTCAGATGAAAGTATATCTGCATAAGAGGAAGCGTTCATTAAACTGTGTGGATATGTTCACTAAACTGTGTCATTCTGAAATTTCAGCATTACTGAAGAGTACGGAGCTACCGATGCTTCAATAATTAAACTGAATTAGTTATTTATTTCCCTGATTTCCAAGATCAAAAATGGACAAAATAGCTCGGTGATCTGAATTGAAAAATCCCCCGGGGGGATCCTCCTGGACAATTTTCGAAGAGGTAGTAGCCATATTAATCCCTTTATAGTAAATATAATCTATCCTGTCTGAGATTATATCATCAGAAAGAAATCCCCACGTTCCATCCAGAGTCAGCGTAGGATCGGGATGCGCTTCCCGGAAAGAATCTGTATAACCCCGTTCTTTCATCAGTTTGCTTACCGGCCATTCAACCACTTTCCCATAATGATATTCTCGGGTGCTCTCGATCCAGTCCAGGTGGGATCCTGAATTAAAGTCACCTCCGATAATAATGGGAAGATTCAGACTCTTATCCAGGCTGTCAACACTATGCAAAATAGATTCAATTTCCTTCAGCCGTGTTGTACCTTCTCCCAGTATTAGTGAATCGGGCGACATTGTTTTAATATCCTGGAAGAAATCAGGGAGATAATGCAGCCAAAGGTTTACACAGAGTATTTTTTCCCCGTCCACATCTATGATCACAGCGTGAGAGTTGAAGGATCTGAAAATATGAACGGTGTCAACGATAGGGTATCTGCTATGAATGGATAAGTTTGAACTTGCTCTCCATGAGAAAGGATAGCCGGCTTCCTTGGCAATATCCATCCCGCAACAATAGGTCTCCTGCATAAACAGAATGTCAGGACTCTCCTGCCTAAGCACTTTAAGTACATTAAGAGTATTCGAAGTATCCTGCTCAAAATCAAGAGATTTATCTCCGTGAAGTCCACCATGCCAAATATTCCAGGTCATCACGCTAAGCGATTTAGAATGAGGACCAGAACAGGCTGTAGAAAGGAGCAGAGCCAAGATGAGCAGTGAAAGTTTTGTGTTTAGCATTCCATATTATGTTAGTTGCTTAAAGGTAAATCCATACAAAGCTAATTCATTCCACTTTTTATTTCATCTTCCATTCACTACATTTAGTTCGCAAACAGACAGATGATGATCGGAGAGAAGTTTCAACCAAAGATGGCGTATCCGCGTCCTTAAGATTATTTTTTATGCGCTGAATACAGGCTTGCTCCTGTTTTTTATAGTTGCTATCTATCTCAACGAGATGGAGATCCCTCCATTTAAGGAAGGTTTTGATATCATTACTTATGTGAATGTGTTCCTGCTGGCTGCAATTCCCGCTGGATATAGTATATCCACAAGAAAAATGGAGGCCATTGATCCTGGAGATTCATTCTCAAAGAAATTTGAACAGTTTCAATCAGCTATGATTCTTCGCTGGGCCATGATTGAAGGAACGGCGCTTTTCTCCCTGGTGGGTCTTATTGTTTTGCAGGATGCAAAACAACTGGTACTCTTTGTAATCTGCATCCTGGTGCTCTCATCCAATACAGTGACAAAGGAGAAAGTGACCCGTATGGCTAAATTGAATTTAGAAGAGTCGAAGGCACTGGATGATTAATCATGGGTTTATTTGACCATTTAGCTTGCTAACTACCATCTGCTTGTAACTGCGACTAATAGGAAGCTCCTTCTCCCCCATCATTACATACTCCCGTGAGAAAGATGATATTTTCGATCTGTTCACTATAAATGATCGGTGGATTCTGAGAAATCCTTCAGGCAGGCTTTTTTCCATATGGCTGATCTTTTCTTTGGAAGAAATTACGGAGCCATCGACAAGATGAAATTCAATATAATCTGCCAGACTTTCAAGGTAGAGCAGTTCCTCAAATTTGATATTCGCTGTTTGCCTGTTAGAACGAACGGTGAAGTATCCCTGGTCAAGCTGTGCCTGCTTCTCCTCCAGATTGTCTATGGCCAGTTGATCCACAAAGTAGTGTTTGATCAGCAGGATAAAGGACATGAGCAGCACCACAAAATAGAGCAATCCGGCCATGATAAAAACATCGGTGATAAGCATCCCGTTCTCGTCTATGCCATAATAAGCAATGACTATAAAAGCAAGAACACCTGCCACCATCTCCAGACAGAGCGAAACCACCAGCATATAGAAGGAATAGAGGCCGAACAGAAAGAACCTTCGCTTGAAAAGAAATCGGGGTACCAGCACATAGTTAAAAAAATAGGAGGTTCCGATAATCACGGGCATCAAGAGGGAAACATAGTAAAATGCCTCCATGGCCACTCCAACCCATTTATTAAAAATTAGTGTCAGCGATGTATAGACAATGATCCAGAAAAGTATATGGTACCAGGTTTTCATTTGTTTAAATATCGCAAAAAAAAGCACTTGAAAGCGCCATTATCGACAGAATGCAGGTTTCGAACCGGATTCGACCTTGCGCTGTATACCCTGTCCCCCTTAACTTTGTAGTGTAATTTAGTTTCATTTAAAATTTATCATTATGAAAGATTGGTTTGTTATGGGTGGCACCCTGTTTATGAGTCTTCTCACCATATTATTGGTGATCATGTTAGCCGTGGCTATTTACTTTGCAATTACCATTGCCAGTGGAAAAGCCTCAGAAAAAAAGAATTTCAAGGAGCAACTCAGGTATGTAAAATCTCTGGGACTGTTTACCATGATTACCGGAATACTGGGTCAGATGATCGGGCTTTTTTCTGCCTTTACTGCTATTGAGGCAGCTGGTGATGTATCCCCGGCCATGTTGATGGGTGGACTGAAAATCTCTATGATCACTTCCCTGACCGGGGTAGTAATCTATCTGATCTCAATTATCATCTGGTTCCTGCTGGACATGTTTTACCAAAAAAAGCTAGCGTAATGAAAAAGATAAGTATCACATCCAAATCAGGGCTAATCACCCTGTGGGTTCTGTGCCTGCTGTATCAGCATGCACAGGCCCAAACCCCAAATGCCTATACTGGTATGTGGGAAGGTAACTTCATGGAACAGTTTAAAACTGTCATTCTTTTAGATCAAGCGGATGAAAGCACTTATGCTGGAAAAATCTTAATGTACAGCGGTGAGGATCGCATACAGGATGATGAACTCACCAAAATTTCCATCGAGGACAATACCCTGTCCTTCTATATCGCTGCCAAGGAGACCTCCTTTAAGGGCACCTTCAATGAAAAGATTACAGAATTGTCCGGGAACTTTATTTTCCCCGACAATACAAAGCATCCCCTGAAGGTCAGCAAGTTCAATGAAGACAGTATTGCTGTGAAGGCGACAGAGGCATCTCCATCTCTCAAGGAGAGGCTGAATTTTGACACCACCGTGGAGGAGTTGAAAACTGATTTCAAGGATTTAATAGATAAATTGAAGAAGTATCATCCTCGTCTCTACTCCTATATCTCTGAGACTAACTTTGAAAATCAGGCAAGCGAAATCTACTCACAATTAAACGAGGACATGAACCCGGAGCAATTCTATATGAGGATTGCTCCCCTCATTGAATCTGTAAAATGCAGTCATACGGGTATCCGTTTGCCGGGAGAATACCAGCAATATATACATGAAAAAGGATATTTCTTTCCGCTGAAATTATATATACAGGATAAGAAAGCATATTATCTTTCCTCATCTGAGGATCGGGCTGTGGACATTGTGCCAGGTTCAGAAATTCTGGCCATTAACCACAGACCGGCGGACCAGATTATCGGTGAGCTGCTTTCAATTATTCCATCGGAAGGGAATAATATGACCACCAAATACCGGGAGCTGAACCGGAACTTTCAAAACTTATTTCATATGCTGGACCCTTCTGAAAGTTTCCTTATTGAATTCTCCTCCTCTGCTTCAGGAGCTGGCATACAGCTTGAAGCCTGCACTTATGATAAGGTGGAGACAAATGGCTCACTTTCCAATGGAGTTAAGGCCCTATAGTTTTCATATGGAGAGCGAACCATCGTATGGCGTCCTGAAGATTTCCTCCTTTGGGATCATGAATATGGAGGACTACTTTGCTTTTCTGGACTCCACATTCATACTTCTGAATAGTGCCGGGCTTACAGACCTGGTGCTGGACCTGAGGGATAATTGGGGTGGACATCCCATCTTTGCGGCTCAACTATTCTCCTATCTGACAGATGGTGATTTCACCTATTTTCAGAGAAACCCTGAAGTGCAGGAATTTGAACCGCTGTACAATCCCATGCAGGCAAACAAGAATCATTTCAAGGGTAGCACCATTGTACTGGTAAACGGCGGCTGCCTGTCAACAACCGGGCACCTGATCTCATTGCTTAAGTATCATACCCAAGCCCTTTTTATTGGTGAAGAGCCAGGCAGTACATATTCCTGCAACGATTTCAGCATTCAGTACCAACTTCCCAATTCCGGAATGGAGGTAAATATCCCACGAACCACCTTTGTCACAGCTGTTAGCGGCTTTGAAGAAGGAAAACCTTTTTCGGTGGATTATCAGGTTCAACAAACTTTGAAGGATAAGATAGAAGGTGTGGATAGTTATATGTACGTTGTTGATACGATTAGCGCTGAACATATGGCCAATCCCTGATTGAATGATAAAAATAGCAAGCGTATTCCGGTCATTTAGAAAGAATTCCCTCCTTACTATTATCAACGTAGCATGCATGGCTCTGGGGCTGGTATCGGCAGGAATTATCGTCAGCTATATTTACCAGGAGTATCATTACGATTATGAAAATCGCAACGCCGGACGAATATACAGGGTGATCCAGAAAGAGGGAGAAAGTCTGAACAGTGTGACATTCGGACCGCTTGCCCAATCTTTGAAATCTAACTATCCGGAAATTGAAGATGCCTCAAGGGTCAGTTTCTTTTATGGATACCTCTCATGTGCTGCTGGCGAAAACAGGACAAATGAGAGATCTGCCATATTTGCCGATCCTGAATTTTTCGATTTCTTCTCCTTCCCGCTCATCAAGGGAAAAAGTAGCGAGTGTCTTGCTTCACCCTACTCGGTGGTAATTTCAGAGAAGGCCGCGAAGAAATATTTTGGAAAGCAGGACCCGATGGGAGAAGTTCTTCGCATTGGTCAGGATAAGGAATTTACAGTCACAGGAGTCTTTCAGGATTTCAAAAGCAATTCTAATTTTTCCGGAGACCTGGTGCTGCCCTTGGCCCAGATATCAAAACTTACTCAAATCTGGATTGAACCCAGCTGGGAGTATGAGAGCGATATACACACTTTTATCTTGCTGACTGAAAATTCCGGCATTGAAGATTTATCAGGAAAAGCAGAAAATTATTTTGCCAGGTATATTACCGAAAGAAAGATTGATCTTCTCTTCCAACCTTTAGACAATATCCATGTAAACAGGGATCTCACATGGGAACCGAAAGCCAGTGCCAATGTGAGCTACCTGAGGATTTTACTCATAGTTGCCCTGCTTACACTATCTATCTCCATGGTAAATTTCCTGTTTCTCTACACGGGCACTGCAGCATTACGCATTCGGGGAATTGGCATAAAGAAGGTTTTCGGCGCTTCAAAAAGAGTCCTGTTCCTGGAGCATTACAGAGAGGTGATACTCCTGATGGTTTTAAGCACTGTAAGTGCAATCCTTCTCTTTGCTTTATACCAGTATTTGATCGCCCCCCGCTTCTCTTTTTTGCCGGAGATCGTTCTGTTTAATTTCAAATTGATATTGCTGCTGATTTCCATTGTAGTTTTTGCAGCGGTCCTTTCAGGAATTTATCCTGCTTTTATTCTCTCCTCCCAAAAACCTGTCAGACTGTTAAACTCTAAGACTTCTTCCAGGAAGGGTGAGTTGACGATGGTCAACCTGCTGGTGATCGCTCAGTTTACTTTATGCATTGCATTAACAGTGTCTACTTTTGTGATGCACAGACAAACCCGCCATATGCTGAACCAGGAGACCGGCTATGCAAAAAATGAACTGATTACCATCCCGCTTAACATGCATCTGGATGAAGGGATCAACGGGGATAGATTTGACTTGTTTGCCCAGGAATTGAAGAAATTTCCCGGAATAATGGATGCTACGCTTTCCTCTTCATCCCCCTCACTGGCATTTTCCAGCGGGGATGATCAGGTTAACTGGGAAGGAAAACCGGAGGAGAAGACTGTATTGATGAGTTGGGAATCTATCTCTTACGACTATTTCCGAACCCTGGGAGTTAAGATAGAACAAGGGCGCGATTTTAGCCGGGAATTCCCAAATGACATCGTAAACTGGGAAAGCCGGCAATGTGCCTATATCCTCAATGAAAGCGCTGTAAAAGAGATGGGATTAACCGATCCTCTTGGAAAAGAGTTTGAAGTTTGGGGATTTTATGGCCCCATAGTAGGTGTGGCCGAGGACTATAACTTCAAATCATTGCATTCCGGTATTGGCCCCATATATTACCAGCTAAACCCAATTTTTTGGAGCGAAATCATTGTCCGGATAGATCCTGCTGTTCCATCGACACGATCTGATATTGAATCAATCTGGAACAAATTTGTACCAGACTATCCCCTGGAAATAAACTATGTAAACGATCAGATCCGTGAATTGTATCAGGACGACCAGAATCTGGCAAATGCCCTGGATATCTTTTCTCTTCTGGCCATTGTGATAGCCAGTATGGGGCTGTTTACCTTAACGGTGCTGTCGATGAACAGGCGTATCAGAGAAATAGGAATCCGCAAAGTAATTGGTGCCGGTAACAATAGAAATATTAGCCATGCTAAACAAAGACTTCATTACCCGGGTAGCCATCGCTTTTGTAATGGCCGTTCCTCTTGCCTGGTATTTCATGCATAAATGGCTCGAAAACTTTGCCTATAAAACCAATCTGAGTTGGTGGATTTTTGCATTGACCGGACTAGTGATCCTGGGAATTGCAATACTGACTGTGAGTTGGCTTAGCTGGCAGGCGGCTACAAAAAATCCCGTGGAAGCATTAAGGCATGAGTAATTTATCTTTGTTTTTATTTAGTTTAGAATATGGAAATATCAGCATCAGACTTTGAAAAAATAGATTTAAGGGCAGGCACCGTGGTGGAGGTGGAAGAATTTCCCGAAGCCAGAAAGCCTGCCTATATATTGAAGATTGATTTTGGTGAAGAGATCGGCATCAGGCAATCCAGTGCCCAGATAACAGATCATTACACGAAGGAGGACCTCATCGGGAAACAGGTGATCTGCGTGATTAATTTTCCACCCAAGCAGATCGGACCAAAGGTATCAGAGTGCCTGGTCACGGGATTATACAGGGAGGATGGTTCGGTGGTCCTTTCTGTCCCCGACAAGGAGGTCCCCAACGGAGCAAAATTCGGATAATTTGCAGAAAGGCCTTCTACTTTATCACAATAACAAAACTCTCCAAAGCGTGGCTGTGGATTCACCTTCTCCACGAACTGAAGAATCTCTGAGGTGGTCAGCACTCCATCGTCTCCACCATAATAGCGCAAAGACTCAATAAACCTGCTGGCAAAGGGGAAATGAAACCCGGGTCTTCCATCCTGAACATATTCCTTCCCACAAGAAGTCAGATAAAGCCCCATCTCCTGGGACCACGAGGTGTCAGGAACAACACCCACAGTATCGGCATGAGAATTAATTTCTTCATGAAAAAATGGTAATAATTTATAATTAAAGGTGCAAAACCCAATACACAATGATTTGTATATTTATAAACGTAAATCCAGGTCTTGAGCAGATTTCTGATCCATACCCTATGTGCACTATTGCTGGCATCGACCATCCATGCACAGGATTCCCTCGTGCAGCAAAGGGAGTTGTGGCATGGGCCTTTGACGCTATCTCCGGTCTATTCTGGCAAACAGATGCTTTCAGGTTCCTGTGGGGACCCGCTCTCATCTCCATTGGAAGTTCTGGTCAGGGATAGCAGAGGTATTCCGGTTCCGGGAATCCAGGTGTCCTTTCGTATTATTGCACAGCCGGAAGCGTTCGACGATGCCCTGCTAAGTCACCTGCTGGTAATCACAGACTCCACAGGCCTGGCACAGACAGAACTTACCCTGGGGGCTAAGCCAGGATCATACCGGGTTTCTGCCAGAATCGCTGAAGGATTTCCTGACAATGAAGTGATTCTTACCGCAAAAGCCAGCCGGAAAGACTGGGTCTGGATACTGGTTATCAGCCTCCTGGGTGGGCTGGGCTTATTTCTTTTCGGTATGCATACCATGAGTGAGGGTATGCAGCAATCGGCAGGTGAACGATTGCGATCCGTCCTGGAAAATGTGACCCGGAACAGAATTGTAGGTGCTGGTATCGGCACCTTTGTCACCACCGTCATCCAGAGTAGCAGTGCCACATCTGTAATGCTGGTGAGTTTCGTAAATGCAGGTCTTCTCCAGTTTCGGCAGACTATTCCTGTCCTCCTGGGAGCTGCCATTGGCACGACCATCACAGCACAAATGATTGCCTTTAAAATTACCGAGTACAGTTTGCTAATGGTGGCTGTAGGTTTTTTTATGCAGGCTTTTTCGAAGAAGGAAACATTGAAATCGGTGGGCTATGCTCTCTTTGGTTTTGGCATTTTGTTCTTCGGATTGGAGATCATGTCGGATGCCATGGCACCCCTGCGGGACTATGCCCCCTTTATTGATCTGTTGCTCCGATTGGAAAGTCCTTTAGTCGGGATCCTTGTGGGAGCTGCATTTACCGCCCTGATACAAAGCAGCAGTGCTTTTGTTGGAATTATGATCGTTCTTGCATCCCAGGGATTGCTGTCCCTGGATGCCTGCATTCCCCTGCTGCTTGGTTCAAATCTGGGGACGCCTGTTACAGCCATTCTGGCAAGCCTGAAATCCAATACTGAGGCCAAAAAGGTAGCCCTGGCCTTCCTGTTTATAAAGTTTATTTCTGTGCTCATTTTTGCCGGATGGACAAGCCAGCTTGGCAAAATTCTGCTACAAATAACTCCGGAGGCCACTCTCCCAAGACTTATAGCCAATGCACACACCCTGATTAACGGGGTATTAATGCTTGTGGTTTTACCCTTTACACCCCAGGTGGCCCGCTTCATTGACTGGATAGTAGGAAAGAAAAAAGTAAGTGATCAAACGGAATTCCGAACCCTTTATCTGGATCCGGGGATGACCTCCACCCCCTCTCTTGCTCTCAACCTGGCCAAGCAGGAGATACTCAGATTGGGAATGATTGTCCGGACGATGTTTTCTGAAATACACATTCCTTTTCTCGAAAAGGATCCTTCCTTCCTTGGAGAAATTTACAAACTCGAACAGGAAGTTAATTTCCTCAGGGACTCCATAAAGTCCTACTTTATGAAGATTAACCGGGAATCCATGAACAGCAGGCAGGTGAGTGAGTCCTTTCAACTCTTATATTCCCTCAATGAATTTGAAAAGATAGCTGATATTATTTCAGGGAGCCTGGCCACCAGGGCCGAACGATGGTCATTGAAGGATTACGATTTTTCCGAACAGGGTAAAAAAGAACTCAGGCTCTTCCATGAGAAAATAGAGAAACAGTTAAATCGCGCTCTGTTGGTTTTTGAAGAGGCAAATCTTCAGACTGCAGCAAAAATGAAAGCCAAACACAAAGAGTACCGCTTGCTATCCAGAGAGCTGGAGAAACAACATTATGACCGGATTATGGAAGGGATGACCGAATCCATTGAAAGTAGTAAGACCCACCTGGAAATCCTGGCTCTTTACAGTAGCATTGACAGCCATGCAACAAACATCGCACGGTCTGCACTGGATTGGGACAAGGATAAATAATAAGGGTCTTTGCATGGAAACACTAACACGGAAACAAAGCATCCGGAAAATAAATGAGTTCGCCAGCAGCGGGTCCCCCTTTGTTTTCATGATCAGTTATGATGGGGAGAATAACCTGGTATGCACCCCGGAAGAAGCTTCTGCGAAGGGCTTTTTCCTGGACATGCCCGGGATGGTAAACCATTCCTTTGAAAGGATTCCAGGCAAAGTCATCCAACTGGCAAAGAAACCTCCCGATCCTGAAGAGTATCACAAAGCCTTTACCCATGTCCAAAAAGAGATCCTCTACGGAAACTCCTTCCTGCTGAATCTTACCTTTCCCACCCCAATCGAAATCAACTATTCCCTTCGGGATATATTTATCCAGAGCAAGGCCAGCTTCAAGCTATTCCTGGAAGATAAACTGGTGGTATTCAGTCCGGAAAGGTTTATAAGGATACAGGGCCAGAATATTTCTTCAAATCCCATGAAAGGCACCATCGATGCAGGTATCCCGGGAGCGCACAGTCATGCTTGCATCAGATCCAAAAGAGGATGCTGAGCACAACACCATTGTGGACCTGATACGGAACGACCTGAGCACCGTTGCAACGCATGTAAGAGTAAAACGATTCAAGTATATTGAAAAGCTGAAAACCCACCAGGGTGAATTGTTGCAGATGAGTTCTGAAATTGAAGGAAAACTGCCCTCTGATTTCAGGAAGTCTCTTGGTGATATCCTTTTTCGCATGCTCCCGGCAGGCTCCATAAGCGGAGCCCCCAAAAAGAAAACCGTGGATATTATCCGTGAGGTCGAAGGCTATGATCGGGGCTTTTACACCGGAATATTTGGCAGTTTCGATGGGGAGAACCTCGACTCTGCGGTGGCCATACGCTTTATTGAGAAACAGGGAGAAAAGCTCCTGTTTAAAAGCGGCGGGGGAATCACTTTCAAAAGTGACTGGAAGAAGGAGTATGACGAAATGCAAAAGAAAGTGTATGTCCCTGTTTATTGAAACCATACAATTGCTTCAGGGAAAACTGAGAAACCTTGAATTCCATCAGGAGCGTTTTGAACGGACCAGGAACAAGGCCCTTGGATTGAAAAGACATCCCCGGCTCGCAGATGTCCTTCAGGTACCGAAGGGGCTTGAACAGGGTCTCCTTAAATGCCGGGTGAGCTATCATAAAGAAATTGTACTTGTTGAATATGAACCCTATCATGAACACAAGGCTCAATCCCTGAAAATGGTCTATTCAGATACCATAGATTATGGTTTTAAGTATGCCGATCGAAGTGAACTTGAAACATTATTTCAAAAACGGGAAGAATGTGATGATATTCTTGTGGTGAAGCATGCCTGTATCAGCGACAGCTTCTTTGCCAACCTGGTTTTTTGGGATGGCAGTATTTGGGTGACCCCTGATACACCACTCTTGCCAGGGACAATGCGGGCATCTCTGCTTAAAAAGGGTTTAATCAAGGAAAGCAGGATCACACCGGAGGACCTGGCCGGGTATCAAAAGCTTAAATTAATCAATGCCATGAATGACCTGGAAAATGCTCCGGAAATCTCCATAGAATCGATACATTTATAACAAATATCCTTACAGACTAAAAACAAGACTTATGAAACTGAAACATGCCGTTTTTGCCCTCACTCTCCTGGGTATCTTCTCCGCTCCACTCTTCTCACAGGAATCAGGCAATGGAAATCTGCCCTACCTTTGGAACGAGTTAACAGCGCCCGATTTTGTAAAAGCCCTTGAGCTGTCAGATGGAATCTGCCTGCTGCCTGCTGGCATCATTGAGAAGCATGGTCCCCACCTGCCGCTTTCCACCGATTTGATCCTTTCGCGGGAAATCGCATCCAGGGCTGCGGAACTGGAGTATGCGCTTGTTTTCCCGGAGTTTTATTTTGGACAGATTTATGAGGCTAAACATCAGCCTGGCACAGTGGCTTACAGCCCCGAACTGGTATGGAAGATGTTGGAAGAGACCTGTGATGAGATGTCGCGCAATGGGATTAAAAAGATCGTCATTGTGAACGGACATGGAGGCAATAACAACCTCTTTGCCTATTTCTGCCAGGCTCAGCTTGCGGAACAAAAGGACTATACAGTTATCTTCTTCCAGCCCAACGACAGGGAGCTGGATGCTGAAGTACGTAAGTTGAGAAAAACCGATTACGGGGGACATGCCGATGAAGAGGAAACCTCCATGGTTTATGCTGTCCGTCCCGACCTGGTGCATGCCGATAAGGCTTCCTCACAATCGGGCAGGGATCAGGAAAGGCTGGATATACCCTATGGCTATACGGGAATCTGGTGGTATTCAAGTTTCCCAAACCATTATGCGGGAGATGGTTCCGAACCAAACAAAACCATTGGCGAAATGATTTTCAAAAGTCGTTCAGAGCAGCTGGCGGAACTGCTTAAATTCCTGAAAACTGACGATTCGGCAACAAAACTGCAGCAGCAATTTTACCAGGAGGCGGCTTATCCTCCTAGGCACTGAACAGTAGGCAGATACACTCTTTCTCAGGCGGTGAGGTTCTCCACAATCTCCACCGCCTTTTTCACACAATCTGCACAAACTGTCACCATGATATTCTCATCCTTGAATTTTGCAGATCCTTCTGGAGTGTTAAGATCGCAGCCGATCAGGTCCCAGCACTTTGTGCTTTTATACTCGGCCACAAAATCGCGTGTTAGATCTTTTACGGCACCATAGGATGCGGCTTTCAGCTCATCATTGTTATTTACTTCCTCTCCTTTGAGTAATCCAAGTACCATGATGGCCCCGGTTACAGCTCCGCATGTCTCCTGGGTCTTACCCATTCCGCCACCGAATCCGGCAGCCATTTTCTGGGCCAGTTCCTTGCTGAATTTCAGATCATCGGCAAATGAGAGTACAACCGATTGGGCACAGTTGTACCCGGAGAGAAAAAGCTCTTTGGCTTGTTCTGAACGATTCATGTCTGTGGATTTTAAATTCCCTATTAAGTTAAGGAAGAATTAGCGAATAATGGATATTGGAAGGGTGAACTTTAAGAAAATGGCATCAGCCCGGGCCAGCTCACCCATCAGCTCTGCTTCCTGGTCGTGTGAATAAATCAGGTAGACTGCTCCAAAGGGAGGCTTGAACCTCCATCCTGCCATTCCATAGAAATATACCTTCTTGGTGCTTGTGCTATTCTGCGCAAACAGCTGAATCCAGAGGTCATTGGTAAAGTTATAAGAGATTGACAGCACATTGATCAGGGTGGATTCATCATCCTCATCCGGGGTGAATTTAATCAGGTCGCCGCTATACTCCAGCGACATCTTCTCCGTGATTTTCATTCTGCCTCCAAGGGAATATCGCTGAAAATCACGATCAAAATTATGCCCGAAGGAGTATGCTGCGGTGGCATGACTCCACTCAGCAGTATTGTATCCCAGGACGAATGTGTTCCGGTGGTTGTAATACTCCTTATCAAATAGTTTGTATTCATTGTTGTACTGGTACTCCAGAGAAAAACGGTTCTGCAGGTAAAACTCTACCGATTCTCTGATATTCCAGCTTCTGAGAACTCCTGTGGTACGGGCCCAGAAAACATTGTTCCTGCTTGCCACCTCAATGTACTGGAAAAAATCGTTCTTGATCCACCAGCGGTAACTGAGATCACTATCCACCTCCCTGCGGTCGTCGTCCACCACATAACCGGTCTGATTCACATTCTCCTGGAAATTTTCGCCCAACTCGGTATAGCGCACATGCACATGGTAGAAATTATTCTCTTTGGCAAAACGGACAAACCAGGCAGAGTGGGAGAGAAAATCACCCGGTACACTGGCAACAAGCTGACCGGTAAGTTTCCATGTCTCTCCCAGGTTCAGAACATAATCGCCACTGAATGAGGTAACATATGCAGAATCATTACGCTTATCCACGGCTGTTAATCCGATAGAACTTGATTCCAGAAAATCCCGCTTAACCCTTGCGGTGGTGAAGAATGAAGGTGATTCATCCTCATCATCCATTTGAAGTGTGCGTACATTCAGGGCATTGAAATTATACTTGCCGGCCTTTCCATTCACCTTGGCTCCATACATGATATCCTGTATTCTCCTGGAATAGAAGGTCCGGATACGCGTATTGTACATCTCGTTTCCCTCCTGGAAAAAGAGCCTCTTCTCAGGATAGTTAAGCTCGTAGCGGGTCAGGTTGATCCTTTCCTGGTCGGCTTCAACCGTTGCAAAATCAGGATTAATGGTGGCATCGGCAGTAACATTGGGGGAGATCTGCCATTTAATATCCCCTCCTGCATCTGGTTTAACGCTGTTGCTTACTCCGGTAAATTCATTGTTCTCATATCGAAGAGTTACATAGGGATAGATGGATAGCTTGCTTTTTGAAGACGGAACAGCAATCCCGGTAAGCTTTCCTCCCTGGGATATTCTGAAATCGTCACTTAGTGTTCCTGACCAGTATGTTGATTCAAGATTTGCAAGATAGATCCTGCCAAAATTCACACCCCAGGTATCGCTGCCAGGTTTGAAACGAAGACTTTTAAAAGGTATGGCCATCTCCAGGCTCCAGCCCCACTCATGAACGGTGGATGCCGTAAGCCATTCTGTATCCCAGTTCACATCGATACTCCGGCCATCGTCATTAATTCTGAAGTCTGTCTGGGTTCCCAGGGGGTTGGTCCAGAATCCATATCCAGAACGGTTATCATTGTAGGGATCAATAATCAGGGCAAAACAGTCATCTCCCTTTGTAAGTACATCCCGGTTCATCACCTTGGCCATTACCTCAGTTTCCTGGTACAGGAGTACACTGATATAAATGCAGGCACTGTCAAATCCAATATAGGATACGGTCTTTTGTGAAGAAGCCTCTCCCGGAACCGGTGCCATCTGGAAAAAACCGGATGCCGAACTGGCTCCCTTCCATTTATCTGCTTCATGAATACCATCAATGGTAATGGCAGAATTCAATCGAAAAGCCTCTATGGATCGTTGCGCCTTCGCTTCTCCCAACAGGGAAAATATCATTAACAGAAAAAAAATATATCGGCGCTTCATTTATCTGAATTAGATCCCAGCCTTTGAAAATACAGAAGAATTTTTAAAGGTGTGTGATTATTTCATAACTTCTCCCGCAAACCTCACAACAGTATAGAATTATGTTCAGACAAATTATTTCAGCTCTGCTGCTAAGCGTGATTATTCAAGCCTATGGGCAGACAGCGGATGGAAATCCCCCCGAAGGAATGGTCCTGATACCAGGCGGAACATTTATGATGGGTACAAATAAGGGACAAAGCATTGCAGCTCCCAAACACCCTGTAAACCTTGAAGCTTTTTATATGGATATCCATGAGGTTAGCAACCGGGAGTATGAGAAATTTTGTCTGGATGCGGGATATAAGTATCCTGAATTCTGGGGCATGGATATCTATAAATCAGGACCAGACTACCCGGACCATCCAGTTGTGGGTGTAAGTAATTTTGATGCCACCCAGTATGCCGAATGGGCCGGGAAACGTCTTCCCACCGAAGCAGAATGGGAACATGCTGCCAGGGGTGGATTGGAAGATATCGATTACCCATATGGAGAAAAAGCTGATCATGCCAGGTCCCGCTTTAATGATCCGGAAGCTGAAAAAGGTCCTGTTAAAACAGGCTCCTACCCTCCCAATGGATATGGCCTCTACGATATGTCAGGTAACGTCTGGGAGTGGGTGTCCGACTGGTTTTTAGAAAGCTATTACAGCGAATCTCCGGAAGATAATCCAGGAGGCCCTTCCATGGGGACCTTCAGGGTTTTCAGGGGAGGAGGTTGGCATTCAGGAGCAGGTTGCACCACCGTACATCGTCGAAATGCACTTCCGTCACACTGGGTCGATTTTGCAGGAGGGTTCAGGTGCGTTCAGGATCCCTGAAGTGATCAGGGGGCGATTACTAAGCCCTCTAAAAACAGGGCAGCACCCTTATAGAAACTGTAGGCACTAAAGCTCAAAACTACGTGACTGACATCTCTGTGGTTAAACCAGGGCCCTAAGCCCCATTCATAACTAAATATGACTGCAGATAAAAAGCCAACAACTACGGCTGACATTATGACCAGCATCCCCCTGTTGCCAGTCTTTCGGTGGATATAATAGCTAAAAGAACCCACCACCAGTAACATCCCATAGACGGTATAGTATTTAACCGGCGAAAACGTCATGGTATGAAGTGTAAAAAAGAGAGCCAAGACAAGTAAAAGAACATTGAAAAGCGTAAAGGTCCTGCTTATCACTGGTTTTACCAGGGGTGATGCCATCTCCACCAGTGCATGAGCTATCAATGCAACAGATCCCAGTGCCATGACCCATGAAATCAGTTTCCACTCCTCGGAGAGTCTGTACTGAAAAGCATGTCCGAAAATCCCGCCAAATACAGCACCTAACCCGAGAGTTAAGAAATAATACTTGAAATACCATTTTACCCTGCCCATATACTCAATCTTCCGGATACGGAAGAATGCATAGAAACAGATTGCAGCCAGAAGCAGGTCGGTTGCAAGGGTAATAGGTTCATCGATCCGGACATTCAGGATCTCAATAGAGGGTTGAATAAATTTTCCTGGCACGCCCAAAGCTAGCATTTTTAAATATATTATACCTTTAGAAGTATTAACAAAGCCACCAAGTCATGAAGCTACCATTTATATATCTTTCCATTGCTGTAATTTCCCTGATGTCCTTTCATAATTGCGGGGCTCAATCCCTCCTGGCGGTAGAAGTAAATTCTGCTGATACCTTTTTTGAATCCATGGAGAGTAACCGGCAATGGCCATCCTACCGGGGTTATTTTGCTTCAGGATACATGGATAACGCGCATCTTCCTGACAGTTTCAATATTGAGAGTTCCTACAATGTAAAATGGAATGTTGAAGTTCCCGGTCTCGGCCTCTCCTGTCCGGTGATCTGGAATGACAGGGTATATATTACCACTGCTGTCAGTGAAGAGGACAAGGAGGGATACCTTCCGGGCATGTATGGCGACATTGCACCTGTGGATGACTCTTCAGAGCATGTTTGGAAGGTCATATGTTTTGATAAGAATTCGGGCAGGCTAATTTGGGAACAGGATGCGCACAAGGGCATTCCAATGGTTAAGCGCCATCCAAAATCTTCCCATGCCAATACCACTGTTGCCACCGACGGTTCACATGTGATCGCCTTCTTTGGATCAGAGGGCCTGTATTGCTACAATGTGGATGGAGAGCTTTTATGGAAACGTGATTTTGGTCTGATAAATTCTGCATGGGATAAGGTTGAGTCGGCCGAATGGGAATTCAGTAGCTCACCGGTGATATTCCAGGATAAAGTGATCATCCAGGCCGATGCACTGAACACCGCATTTGTAGCAGTCCTTGACCTGCACTCAGGCAAAACCATTTGGCGACAAGAACGGGATGAGATCACCAACTGGTGTACTCCTAATATTTATTTTGATGACAACAAGGCCCGTGTTGTAGTCAATGGTTACAAGCACAGGGGCGCCTACGATCTGAATACCGGTGAGGAAATATGGAAGATGTCTGGCGGAGGAGATATACCTGTCCCCACTCCCATTGTATGGAAGGACCTGATCTACTTTAACAGCGCCCATGGAGGAAAGGCTCCCATGATGGCTTTGAAAAACAGTGCCCTGGGTGAAATACCCTATCCGCAATCGGAAAGTTCACCCGGAGATGATTTTGCCTGGTTTTATGATCGGCAGGGAGCCTATATGACCTCGGTCCTGGTCTATGACAATCTTCTTTATCGCCTGAGGTGGAACGGGAATCTGAGCTGCTTTGATGCCAGAACAGGTGAGCTCATCTATAAAGAAACTGTACATCCTACCAGTTTTATTGCCTCTCCAGTGGCTTCAGACGGTAAGATATACATGGTCTCAGAGTATGGAGATCTCTATATCGTAAAGGCTGGAAGAGAATATACACTTTTGAAGAAAATCCCCCTGGGAGAAGTATCACTTGTCACTCCAGGTATTTCTGAAGGAATATTGATCCTTAGGACAGCAGGACGTTTAATAGCAGTTTCTGAATGATAATTAAAATCCTTCTTCTTACGTGATTGTAAGCCGATTCATTATATTTGCCTCTGCCAGAATTTAACTATGATTGGGAAGCATCTTTTTCTGACCCTACGCAACCTAAAAAAAAACCTTCTTTATGCTCTGTTTGTGGTTGCCGGATTGGCTGTAGGAATTACCACATTCCTTGCAACCTTTCAATGGTCCGCCTGGCACCTGACATTTGACAGAGATTTTCCTGAAAGGGAGCAGATTTACAGGCTTACCTTTGAAGAAAATTATGAAGGCTTCTACCGCCATACAGCCCGAATCCTGCATGGCAGCGCACTAAACACAGTTATGTTCACCGATATGATTTCCGGAGTGGAATCGGTGGGCCGCATTGCTCCCTTCAGGAAAGCAGCATTCAGATTGGACGATCGTTCTTTTTATGAAGAATACGCGTATAGCTGCGATCCTGCTTTTCTCGAAATATTTGCTCCTGAAGTCATTTCGGGAAACCCGGAAAAGCTGCTTGAAGAACCAAATACGGTAGTACTGACTGAAAGTACAGCGCACAAGTTTTTCGGAGATGCCGATCCTGTAGGTAAGTCACTTGAGCTGGTTCATCAATTTGTCATTGAATCTGAAACCTATACAGTAAGCGCTGTCATCAAGGATTTTCCTGAGAACACACATCTCAGAATATCAGCGCTCACATCCTTTGATAATCCTCTTGAATATGAAGGCACTGCCTGGACCTATATGAAGCTTGACGATTCAGTAGATCCGGAAGAGATGGAGGCCAATCTGAAGACTTTTATAGAAAATAATGTAATTGAATCCTACTCCAGTCAGATCCAGCCCCGCCTTCAGGCAGTTGGAGATATTCATCTTCATTCCCATTTGGCCAGAGAGATTCAGCCCAATGTTCGTTTCAGGACCGTATTGATTGTTATGGTGGCAGGTATGCTGGTCTTTGTTCTGGCATGGTTTAATTTCACCCTGCTCTCCTACAGCAAGAACCAGCTGCAGATACAGAAACTGGTAATACAATGGCAAATGGGCGCCGGCAGGGCCGTTTTCTTCAGGCAATTCCTGGTGGACAATCTCTTTGTTGGCAGCATCGCCTATATTATTGGAGTGGTGCTGACCCTCCTTATAGCCCCGCTTATGGAAAATCAGGGGGGTGCATATATGTCCAGGGATCCAATGCTTATAGGGCTCTCCCTGTTTATACTCCTTGTTTTAATTACAGCTGGTGCCCTGTCCACCTCGTATATTTCAACGGGAAAGCTTTACAGGTATCTTCAAATCAGACACCTCTCCTCCAAACCCGGAACCCCACCGGTTCATAGTGGTAAGAACCTCTTTATCAGATCTGTAATTGTACTGGAATTTATCATCACCTTTGTCCTGTTGGCCAATCTGATCACCATCTCCCGGCAAACCCGTTACGCCATGTCTCAGCAACTGGGGGCTGGCAAGCAGGAAGCAATACATCTCCATAGCCTGCACCGTGAAATTGTAAATAATTTTGAAGTTTTCAAGGAACGTATGCTGGAAAGTCCGCATATCGCAAATGTAACTGCAACTATGGAAGAACCTACAGGTCAGACCCAGGATGCAAATACCTTTGAGATAGATGGTATTGATGAAGGGGAGAAACAGCTTTTTCTTTTTCCTGTGGACCAGGAGTTCCTTCGATTTTATGACCTGAAACTGATTTATGGGTCAGATTTTCCGGTCTATTATAATTCATCTGATTCCGTGGAGTATTTTGTATTAAACGAAACCGCTGCAAAGATGATTACTGATCATCCGGAGGAGCTCATCGGTAGGGAGTTAACTCTTCATTTCCCCCATCCGGATCTTATATGGCCGGGACCAATTACAGGCATTGTTGAAGATTTCCATTTATCAGGCCTCGATTACGAAATCAGCCCCATGGTGATCTTCCCCAATTATGACTGGCTCTGGTGTTTCTCCATTCTGCCAGCGGGCTTTCCTGAACCAGCCCTGGATCATCTGCGGTCCGTCTGGGCTGAGCTGTTCCCCTCCTACCCCATGGAATATTACTTCTCCTCATCACTCATAGAACAACTCTATGAATCGGAGCTTATCCAGATTAAGCTGCTGCTTAGCTTCAGTGTATTATCTATAATTATTTCAGGTCTGGGACTTTTCGCCCTGAGTGGATTCTTCATGCAAAAAAGAATCAAATCGGCAGCACTTAAAAAAATCAACGGTGCAAGGATCCACCAGGTGCTCTTCCCTGAACTAATCTACTACCTTTGGCTGGCTATTCTCTCTTCGGTACTCTCAGTTCCTATCTCATTGTTTCTGATGGAGCGATGGCTGCGTAATTTCAAGTACAGAACTGACATTCCAGTATGGATATTCCCTGCTTGCGCTCTAATACTTATTCTATTTAGCTGGATGGCAGTATTTTACCACACTATGCGCCTTGCCAGAATTAATCCGGTGGAATTTATCAAAGAACAGTAAGATGGATCGTGCATTTACATACCAGCCTCATATACAGGAGATTCCAAATATCAGGGAAGATCTCGCTTTTCTGAAACAAGAGTGGGGCATTTCTGATTCGGAGATCAGACAGATCCTGGTGATCATCGAAGAATTATTTTCGAATATCCTCCGCTATGCCTTTGAAGGCCAGCAGAAATACCCTGTTGATATCAGGCTGGGCCGTAGTGAAGGTCAGATTGAAATTGAGATAATCGATGAAGGAATGCCCTTTAATCCTCTGGAATATCAAACAGGACCTCTTTCAGATCCCGCAAGCTCAGATGCGGGTGGAATGGGCCTGACCCTTATCAGGGCTTTCTCCAGCAGTGTCTCCTACGAGCGGGAGGCTGGAAAGAACCATCTGAAAATCATCAAAACTTTAAAAGGAAAATGAGCCATATACCATCTACAAAAACCAGGGACCTGATCAGATCAGGTGCAGACAGGAACAAATTTCTGCTTCGAACCAACCTGATTCTGCTGATTGCTTTGCTGATGATGCTATTTATTCTTCCTGTTATCCCCGCAAAAGACAACCAACTAATACGATTGCTGCTGGGCGTTGTTGTAATAAGCGGACTATTTGCAGCCGATTTCTCTAAAACGGCATTCCGGATTCTTGCTACTTTCGGATCACTGGTTCTCCTAGTAACTTTTCTAAGCCTGCTTGTTCCAAATTCACAGAATCTCGGTGTCATCGCTTTCTTTCTCAATACCCTCTTTTTTATTTTGGTAACCATGGCGCTGGTTGCTCATGTTGCCCGGGCAAAAAAGGTTAACGGATCCACCCTCTTATGTGCTATTAACAGCTATCTTCTGATCGGGCCTCACCCTTTCCATCCTATTTCTGATTATGGATATTTTTATCCCGGCCAGTTTTGGCCAGGTGAAAGCAGCTGAAGGAGGATTCTCCACATTTGTGTACTATGGCATAGTCACTCTTACCACCCTGGGCTATGGTGATATTACACCAAGCACAGCCCTGGCAAGGTCCCTTTCAACGTTTACTGCATTGCTTGGACAGCTCTACCTGGTGATCATTATGGCTATCATTATTGGGAAATATTTAATTGTAAAAAAGTCTGAAGAGTAGGTAGCTGCAAGAAATATCATTGTGTACTTACTACAATTTGAAATGAGTCTAATTACTTTTTAATACAATTATCATTAAATTCGGCTGTTTTAATTATTATACTTCAATATTCCAAACTATATGTTAAAAGATAGAGATTTCTCAAAATGGCAGCTCTGGTCACTTGTGATCCTGCGTGTTGCCATCGGATGGCACTTCCTCTATGAAGGAATTGTCAAACTTTTGAACCCCAACTGGTCCTCGCTTGGATACCTGATGGATTCCAAAGGGCTTTTTGAAGGAATGTTCCATTCCATTGCCGGGAATCCGGCACTGCTGAATGTCATGGATTTTCTCAACATGTGGGGACTGATCCTAATTGGGGCCGGGCTTATTGTAGGACTATTCACAAGGGTAGCATCCATTGCAGGGATTGTGCTGCTGGCCTTTTACTACCTCTCCCACCCTGCCATTATCGGGGTGAACTTCGCCATGCCCACCGAGGGCAGCTATCTCTGGGTCAATAAGAACCTGATTGAGCTACTTACACTCTGGGTAATTTTGCTGTTTCCAACATGGAAGACCATTGGGATGGACCGATTTCTGTTCAATAAGAAATAGATAACTGATATGACTGATAAAGATAAAAATGCTGGCGGTAGCAATATGAACCGCAGAGATGTACTCAAAGGTCTGGCCACTGTACCTGTTCTGGGTGCCATGGCCTATGGCACCTGGCGAAAAACCAGGCAGGACCACATGCGCAGCCACAAACTGGCCAAGGAACTCAATATGAGTGCCGACGAGAAGGAATACACCCCTTTTAAACATGATGGCGATACTATCCGGATAGGAATTATTGGCTTTGGTATCCGTGGAACACAATTAATGCAGGCTGCAGGATTCGTTCAGCCGGCAACCATTGACAAATGGAAACAGGCAGAAGCCATTGACTCTAGTAACAACCGCTATTCCAACTTCCTGGAGCAAGATGACCTTAATATCAGGATTACCGGTGTATGCGACCTTTTTGATGTTCATGCCGAGAATGCCATGTCTGCTGCTGCCAATATTGGCAGAGAGAGTGTCGGAGGGCAGATGGGTCAGGCTGTGAAGCGCTACAGAACCCACCAGGAGATGCTGGCTTCCGATGATATCGATGCTGTTATTATTGCTACACCAGACCACTGGCATGCTCAGATGACCATTGATGCTGCCAGGGCAGGGAAACATGTCTATGCAGAGAAAGGATTTTCACTGACCATGGATGAAAACTATACGATTCGTGATGCTGTAAAATCCAGCGGAATTGTTTACCAGCTTGGTCACCAGGGGCGTCAGACAGAGAGCTATATCAAGGCCAAGGAGGCCATAGATAAAAAGCTCATTGGAAAAATAAACCTGATTGAAGTATGTACCAATCGTAATTCTGCCAATGGAGCCTGGGTTTATGACATACATCCCGATGCTAACCCTAATACCGTTGACTGGGCAAAGTTTGAAGAGCCCTGCGAAGTGAAACACCCATGGAGCCCCGAACGATTCTTCCGCTGGAGATGCTGGTGGGACTATGGCACTGGCTTATCAGGCGATCTGCTTACTCATGAATTTGATGCGATTAACCAGATTCTGGGCATGGGTATTCCCAGCTCTGCTTCTGCTTCCGGTGGGGTCTATGTTTGGAATAATAAAGAGAGGGGAGATTATGTAAATGAACTCAGGGAGGTGCCTGATGTGTGGAATGCGGTCCTCGAATATCCTGATCATGATTTCAGCCTTCTTTACAGCGCTTCACTCGGGAGCAATAACAACAGAGGCAAAACGATCATGGGCCATGATGGAATGATGGAATTTGGAAATACACTGACTGTTTATGCAGACCGTCAGAGTACCCGATATAAGGAGCAGATTGAAAGTGGCCTGATCGATCCTGAGGTACCCATCTATACTTATATTCCTGGTCGCAAGAATGTGGATACCGTGGCCACAGCAACGGAACAGTATTTTGCTGCCAGGGGACTGCTATACACTTACAGGGGAGGGCGCAGGGTGGATACCACTCACCTTCATATTGCAGAGTGGCTCCGGTCCATTCGTGAAGGCACACAGCCCAGTTGCAACATCGACCAGGCCTTTGAAGAAGGTGTCGCTGCCGCCATGGGGATTATGGCACAAAGAGAACACCGCACTGTATTCTGGGATAAGGAAAAGGAAGAGATTGTAAAGGGCTAGTCTGGATTTTCATCCAGCATTCCACGCTCCATCAACTCCTTGTAGACCTTCCAGAGACCATGAACTTCGGTGTAAATAGCCAGCTCCGTACAGTTCATATCACAGACTATTCGCCTGGCGAGAAAAAGCATAAAATGCTCAAGCTCGGCTCCTGTTAAACCGGTAATCTCTGAGAGGTTTTCAGCGCTTACAATAGATTCAAAGTGATCTTGTTTATCCTGGTTCTTTTTCAACCAGTAGACTTTTCGGGCCGATTTGGCATGCTTATTAAAATTATAGTAGAAAAATGATACCGGGGAAGTAAAAAGCAAACCTGCACTTTTTACAGCCTTTTCGTCCATTTCCAAAGGCACTTTTTCCGGATCCTGCTTAGGAAGGCCCATGGAGGCCCCCAGTGTTTGCTCCACGGGCATTTCCATAAATGCGTCACGGAAATCATCATAGGTGGCACCCCATTCAAAAATTCTGGCCTCCTCTAACTGATACAGTCGTCTGCTTATCCTGATATGCCGGTTCTCTTGCACCTTAATAGCCGAAACAAGGGTATCACGAAAAGCAATATTGCGGATCAGCAAGGTGTCGGATGGATGAACAGCAAGGCGAAATATGCCCAGGCTATCAGTAACATCTCCCTGATGTGTATTAATATTGATCACATGGGTGGCTGAAACAGGGATATACAATTCGTCATAAACTACCGCGGAAAGTTGAATTATTGTATCAGCGGACTGAGCATGCAAACGTGACTGTATCAACGACAGAGCGCAAAAGAGCAGTAGTAAGCTACGAAAGGACATATTATAAAAATATCCAATAATTTCCGGAAAAAACTCCATTTAACATACCTTAACCAATATGCATTTATAATATGCCAGCTTGATGAACCAATTCAATACAGATATGTTTACTGAAGGTAAACTGTGAAACATGACCAATATAGTATTCCTGGATCAAAAGACCATTGGAAAAGTTGATAACCTGAAGCTCCTTTCCAAGCTGGGTAAATTTGAAAGCTATGAAACCACAGAGTCTGAACAGGTGGTGGAACGATGCAAGGGTAAAGAGATAGTCATCGTAAATAAAGTTGAGATGAGTGAGGAGCTTATGAAACAACTTCCTGAGCTTAAGCTGATCTGTGTGGCTGCCACAGGAGTAAATAACGTGGACCTCAATTATGCCGGGAACAACGGAATAGAGGTTAAGAACGTGGCCGGTTACTCCACCGATTCAGTAGCACAACTCACCTTTACCATGCTGCTCTACCTGGTGAACAAGCCATACTATTACGATACTTATGTAAAGAGCGGAGCCTATTCCAGAAGTGCTTCCTTCACCCATCACAACGAACCCTTCTGGGAGTTAAAAGGTAAACGATTGGGAATCATAGGGCTGGGAACCATCGGGAGACAGGTGGCAAGAATTGCGGAATCCTTTGGTATGGAAGTAATCTTCTACTCAACCACCGGCAGAAACAACCATATAAGCTATAAAAGATTTGAACTGGAAGATCTGCTGAAAAGCTCTGATGTGATCTCCATACATGCCCCGCTAAATAATCAGACCCGTAATCTGATCACTTATGACCGGATGAAACTGATGCGGCCATGCGCGATCCTGCTCAACCTGGGAAGAGGCGGGATTGTTAATGAAAAAGACCTTGCTAAGGCCTTAAATGAAAATATTATAGCTGCAGCAGGCCTCGACGTGATGGAACAAGAGCCCATCAACGCCGACAACCCGATGCTTAAACTATTTGATAAGGAGAAAATCCTGATCACTCCTCATATGGCCTGGGCCTCAAAAGAGTCCAGGGAACTCCTTGTGGAAAAGATAGCTCGTAATATTGAGGTCTATCTGAAAAGCAGGTAATTATCCCTCCTTCTCGGAGTCTCCTGCCATCACAGCTTTACCAGCCTTTATAAGCAGGTTTTTTGTGGCCATGACCCCTTCATCCTGGCTCAGGTCTCTTCCCTCATACTCAATTCCTATGTATCCCCTGAATCCTGCATCCTTCACAATTTTCAGAAGACGATAGAAATCCTTATCCACCTCATTGCCCTCTTCATCAAAGTTATGGGATTTAGCACTGACTCCTTTGGCCAGGGGCATCAGCTCCTTCATTCCCAGGTAAAGGTCATATTTCTCCCCACCCGGTCTGCGGTCCACAATGAAATTACCGAAATCGGGAAGCACTCCACAGTTAACCATACCGGTATTTCTGATTACCGAAGTAAGCCAGCTGGCCCTGGAGGAGTAACCACCATGATTTTCAACAATTACATTGATACTGTAGTCGGCTGCGAACTGGCTTAAAGTTCTCAGGCTCCTTGTAGCTGAAAAGGCGACCTCTTCCGCGGTCCCCCTCCTCCGGCATTGACGCGAATGGAATGACAACCCAGCATATGAGCATATTCCACCCACCTGTAGTGGTTCTCAACCGCCTTCTTCCTCTTTTCCTCATCTGTGTCCCCCAGGTTGCCTTCACCATCAACCATAATCAATACATTCTTCACACCTATATCCTGGGTGCGCTTCAAAAGCCCCTTAATATACTCCGTATCGGCATCTTTAAAGAACTGGTTCACATACTCAACCGCGTGGATATCAAATTTTTCCTTGGCATAAGCCGGAAAATCCAGATTGTCCAGTTCTTTGCTGAACAGGGCCTTATTCAGTGACCACTGTGCCAGCGAAATATCAAAAAATAATTCTCTGGCTCCGTGCTCCTGAATTATCGGATTGCTGCCGCTGTCTTTTGCATTTACAAGCTGGCCGCCTGAAATTGCTGCAGCCGCCAGGGCCGCACTCTTCATAAATGTTCTTCTGTTCTGCATATTCTATAATTTATAATTCTTTAATTTTAATATTCCTGAACCACACATGGTTGCCATGGTCCTGCAGCCCAATTACACCCTTTTCCTGAAGATTGACCCAGTCGGGATTCAGTCCGGGAAATTTCGAACGAGCCACCAGCGCTTCCCACATTTGCGTTCCGTACTGGTATTCCACCACCTTCTCCCCGTTCTGCATGTGAATTACATGACCATCCTTACAGATAACCTCGGCGCTGTTCCATTTTTCAGCACCATTGTCATTCTGGGGATTGGCAGGGATCAGGTCATAGAGAGAACCAGACTTGCGGTTCCCGTCAGTTCCCAACTTGGCATCCGGGTGTTTTTCATTATCCAGCACCTGCATCTCCGGGGCAGTCTGGTAAATGGCTTTGATAGGCCTCGTCTTCAGAACCCAGGTAAAAGATCCCGGAGTTACCTCCTGTATCGATCTTCCATTCTATCTTCAGGTGAAAATCTGAGAACTCCTTGTCATATACAATATCTCCCCCTTTACCTTTTGCCTTGGGATTAAAATGGATCACTCCATCTTCAATGATCCACTTGTCAGGAAAATAATCCTTCTTATATCCACGCCACCCATCGCTGGTCTTTCCATCGAAAAGCAATACAAAACCATCTTTCTTCTCATCCTCTGTAAGGGTATTCTGAGCCTGAAGATTACCGGTGAATAAAACCGCAAGGAAAGCGGCAATCACACACATTGAAATTTTCTTAGTCATCTTATAGATTTTTGAATTTAAATACTGAAATTATAAAGAGATATAAAATTGTGAAAACTATTCCGGATAAGCAAGTTGACTCATACTGTATAATTTTGTAATTTACTAAAAATTAAGCTGCTCAGGCAATGAAAACCGGGGAAAACAGGTTTGATCCGGACTATTTTATGTATGATCTTGTACGACTGCAGGAGCAACTCTATTACTATGCCCTGCAACTTACAGAGGACCGGGAAGATGCTCTTGACCTTGTTCAGGAGACCAGCTTCAAGGCTCTGAAAAATCGCAACAGGCTTCACAATAATGATCATATCAGGGCCTGGCTCTACACCATTCTTAAGAATACATATATCAACTACCTGAGAAGCAGTCATTACCGGCAGCTCACACGTGACAACGATGAGCTGAATAATTTTGAAGCACAATCAAGTGGCTCAGACGGGGCACCCTATTATCAGCTTGAGAACAAAGAGCTGCATGAAATTATTGAAATGTTACCCGGAACCTATGAAAAGCCAATAAAGATGTTCCTGTCTGGTTATTCCTACAAGGAGATTGCCCAGCGAATGAATATTCCCATCGGGACCGTCAAAAGCAGGATACACCTGGGTAAGAAACAAATTCGTAAGGTTTATACGGCCTGATCAGATCAGGTCACAGGCATCAGCAGGCATCCAGTGTTTTTCCTTTCCTTCCCACTTCACGTTGCATCCAATGGGATTTGTCACCGGCACCGATACGGGCAAGCCCTTAACAAGCTCCTCCAGAGCCCTGTCAAGGTCGTTGACTGTAATTCTGCTTGAATCTTTTGGCTGATCCACGCCCCGGCCGGTATATAGCAATTTCCTTTCCCGGTTGAAAATATAAAAATGCGGAGTGCGCAGTGCACCATAGGCCATGGCCACATCCTGACTCTCATCATATAAATAGAGCCATGGAAAGTTATGCTCCTCCATGCGACTTACCATGTGTGGAAAATCATCCTCCTGGTAGGTTGCGGCACTATTGGAATTAATACCGACAAACCTCACCCCATCAGATGCAAACTTCAGTGCACTTGCCCTGGTTACCTCATCTGACCCGATCACATAAGGACAATGGTTACATGTAAAGAAGATTACAAGGAACTCCTCTTTAAAATCTGATAAGGCATAGCTGTGGCCATCTGTTGCAGGGAGCCTAAAGTCGGGAGCAGAAGCTCCAATTTCCAGTGTATAGGGCATGTGAAAAAAGGTTATTAAGTTAATATGTTATTGGGTTAGTTACAACAATTTAAGTTGGTCAATTGTTTATTGGATGATGAGATATGCTATTGCAATCATACTTTGTTGCATGCTGAACTTCAGTCAGAGCAACGCTCAGTCCTTTAAGGAAGTTGACAGTAATGTATTGGAAGCGCTGACCCACAATTTTAATGATACCACCTATGTTGTGAATTTCTGGGCAACCTGGTGTTCTCCCTGTGTAAAAGAAATCGGGTATTTTGAGGAGCTGCACAGGCACTATGCTTCCCAGGATGTGAAAGTAATACTGGTTAGCCTGGATTTTCCTAACCAGGCCGACAAAAGAGTTGTCCCGTTCCTGAAAGAAAAAGATATAAGTGCAGATGTACTTCTGATGACTGATCTTGACTATAATTCCTGGATTGACCGTATTGATCCAGGCTGGTCGGGAGCAATTCCTGCTACACTCATTTATAACAATGAAAAATGGGTATTCCTCGAAAAGGAACTGACCCGGGATGAATTATTCGATCATGTTTCACAAATAAAACAATGAGATGAAAAAAGCGATTCTTACTTCAGTACTGAAGCCTGATGACTGTTCTAATGGTGAATGCCGGATTGAAACCGGGAGACAAGGCTGTTGATTTTTCCCTGAAGAATGTGGATGAAACTACCGTATCGCTCTCAGATTATAGCGATCAGAAAGGGGTGATTATTGTATTTACCTGCAATCCCTGTCCATTCTCAAAAGCTTATGAGCAAAGGATCATAAAACTTCATCAAACCTATGCCAGCCAGGGCTTTCCGGTAGTGGCAATTAATCCTAATGATGTTTCGATTTCTCCCGATGACTCTTTTGCCAGGATGCAGGAGAGGTCCGATGAGGAAAAATATCCATTCCCCTACCTTAAAGATGAAACCCAGGAAATCTATAAAGCCTATGGGGCTTCAAGGACACCACATATCTTTCTTCTTCAAAACAAAGGTGGTAAATTCACGGTAGCCTACATAGGTGCTATTGATGACAATGCCATGGATGCAGCATTGGTGACCGAAAAATACCTGGAAAGTGCCATAGCAGCCCTGAACTCAGGTCGCAGTCCGGATCCGGCCACTACCAAAGCCATCGGTTGTACCATTAAATCGAAAAGCTGATATATGCTATACAACTTGCCTGATTTAGGCTAAGTGTAGTATGTATTTCAGCAGAATATTTAATCTTTGCATCCAGACTAAATATTCTACACCAATGCACCTCAGTCTAATAGAAATCCTGGCAAGTTTCATGGTACTCTTTGCCATTATTGACATCCTGGGTTCGATTCCGATCATCCTGGATATAAAGGCAAAGACCGGTTCCGTATTACCAGGTAAAACAACACTGGTAGCCTATGGTATCATGCTACTGTTTCTCTTTATAGGTGAGCCCTTGCTTGGACTCTTTGGTGTGGATATTTCCTCCTTTGCTATAGCGGGCTCAATCATTCTCCTGCTAATGGGGCTTGAAATGGTCCTGGGGATTCAACTCTTCAAACACGAGTCCGGAGGAAGTGGAGCCATAATTCCAATCGCTTTTCCCCTGATCGCAGGAGCAGGCTCCATCACAACACTACTCTCCCTGCGTGCTGAGTATCACTTTGCAAATATTTTGATTGCGCTTTCATTGAATATGATAATTGTCTATCTTGTCCTCCGGCTCACAACCTTTTTTGAACGAATACTTGGACCTAACGGCCTGCATATTCTGAGGAAATTCTTTGGAATTATCCTATTGGCAATTTCCATCAAGTTATTCTTATCAAATACAGGGATTGAGATACCTAATTAGTTGAATATGAGGGGATTTATTTGGGTAATAGTATTGATAGCCCTATCGGGATGTAACAACGATGATCTTTCGTGGATCTCCATTAAGAATGATACAGCAATCCCTATCTACGTAATGCCATATTCCTCTGAATTTGCCAATGCCGACTGGATCCAACCGGGAGTTTCGGACGATTTTTACTCCATCAACTACGACGGCCTTGATGGATTTACTTATTTTTCATTCTATTACGACAGCCTGATTGTGCTAATGGAGGATCATGATGGGGATCCCATAAAGTTCTATAAAGATGGCACAACTATAAATTATAATCCCGCCCTTAATCCCTTTATTAATAAGGATGTTTGGAAGGTACAGGATTTTGACAGAGCTGTTTCCGGTTCTGCTTTCAATACCATAGAAGAGAAGCATATCTATGAGCATTACTTCTGCATAGAAGAAGAGAATGTGAAATCTCTTGAAATTGAAGATTAATCAGATCCTGGCCCTCAGAACATCGGCCATCTGATCATAGCTAAGCCTTACGGGATGATATTTATGGCTTGTGCAATCCACGACCTTTTGAATTCCTTCCTCTTTTAAGCCATAATCAGATAGCAATGGCATTTCCAGAATGGTGGTAAAATGGATTAATTTCTCCTTGAAAGCCTGCAGATACTCCAGGTCCTTCTTGTATTTAAAGTCAGCAAAAACCTTGCTGATGATAATCAACTTATTAATGGCAGGATGATCAGGCTGTTCAAGGAGGTTATCTATTGTTGTTGCAAAAACAGGGGCCATCAGTGAACCGCAGGCAACCCCATGGGGTATGTGATAAAATCCTCCTAGTGGTGATGCAAAGCCATGCACCAGGCCAAGTCCGGCATGTGCCAGGGTAATCCCCGAAAACATGGCGGCAAGTGCCATTCCTGAACGTGATTCAAGGTTCTGCTCACCCTCCAGGTAGGCTCTGAGCAAATGCTTTTTTATTTGTTTCAATCCCTGAAGAGCCAGTGCATCAGTCATGGGATTTGCCTTGGAAGAGAGATAAGATTCCAATAACTGCGAGAAAGCATCCATTCCGGAAGCAGCAGTTAACTTGGCAGGACAGGAGAGCATCATCTCAGGATCAATAATGGCCAGCTCGGGAATAAAGTTCTCGTGTCGAAGTGATTTTTTAAACCCTTCCTCACCCACTTCTGAAATCACGGCATTTTTTGTCATCTCACTTCCTGTACCCGATGTAGTAGGCATAGCAATAAAGGGAATCTTATGGCCGGGATGTTTCTTCTCTCCCACACCTTCAAGATAATCACGGATGCTTCCTTCCACTGGAATCATGGCCGAGATTGCCTTGCCTGCATCCATCACACTGCCTCCACCAACAGCCACAACCACCTGGGTTCCTGACGGTCTGTATTTCTCAGCAATCTGGTCAATCAGGGAGGGAGATGGTTCGTGAGCGATCACTTCATGTTCCAGTTCCAGATTAGCTGCCTTTAAAGCGCTGATAATCTCATCGCCATGCCCGGAATTATGAACTGAAGATGATCCGGTAAGCAGCAAAACCCTCTTGCCCCTGCTATCCACCTCAGCGGCCAGTTCGTTACGCTTGCCGCTACCAAAAATAATTTTTGGAAGGGAGGCAAACTGAAAAGAGTCTGTCATGTAAGGAATGTTTATGTAAATATAAAAAAAGTACGCTGTTATCAATAGGGCTAGTGCTTTTAGCTGTAAGATTAGCTGTTGTTGAGAAAAATCAAGACAATCCCCATTGCTTTAAAGGATTCCTTATTATTTTTGAAGTCCTTGAATATGATAGTATTAATATAATACCAGATTTTATGAAAAAGAAACATCCCCAATTTTACTCAAGAAGAAGATTCATTGGTACTGCTGCCACTGGAATGGCAGGTATTACCCTGATCCCTTCGCTATCATCCTGTGCGAAACCAGCAGCTGCTGGCAGCGAAATTACACTTGGTTTTATTGGACTGGGCCGTCAGGCCATGTTCCTGCTGAACGCATTTATCAATATTGAAGGCGTGAAGGTAGTGGCCGGATGTGATGTATACGGCAGAAAACGAACCCGCTTTGAGAATCGGGTCAACGAGTTTTACACAAATTCTGAGCAAAGTATTGAAGTAAAAACCTATGAGGAATATGGCGAATTGCTTGCCAGAACAGATATTGATGCCGTAGTGGTAGCCATCCCTGATCACTGGCATGCGCTGGCAGCTATTGCAGCCTGTAAAGCAGGGAAAGATGTCTACCTGGAGAAGCCCATGACCTTTACCATCAAGGAAGGACAGGAGCTGGTGAAAACGGTCCGGAGTACCAACAGGATAGTGGGTATTGGAAGTCAGCAGCGTTCTGACCCAAATTTCCAGCATGCTGTAAAGCTGGTTCAGGGTGGATCTCTTGGGAAGCTTGAAACAGTAAATGCCTATGTTGGAGCACCTCCTATCCCATACAACTTACCTGCCGAGGAGGTACCCGGAGACCTGAACTGGGATCTATGGCTTGGACCCCTTCCGGGAGATATTCATTACAACAAGGAGCTGAACCCACCCATTAGTCTCAATCCTCCAAAGGACGAAGAATTCTGGGGTGGATGGCGCTGGTACAAAGAAATGGGTGGAGGATTTACCACCGACTGGGGCGCACATATGTTTGATATTGCCCAGTGGGGAATAGGAATGGACGGAAGTGGTCCCGTGGAAGCCGCACCCATCGGTGATGGCAGCGAATTCATGACCTTTAAATACCAGAATGGTGTAATTCTTACTTCCGAACCCTTTAATGAACAGATGACCAAAGGGGTTAAGTTCCTGGGTGACAAGGGCTGGATTGAAGTCTCGAGGGGACATTACCAGGCTTCCGACGATTCATTGATGCCCCCGGTAACAGAAAATGGGGATAGTGATGTACCCTATGAATCCAAAGGCTCACACCATCAGAATTTCATCGATGCAGTCAGAAATCGTGTTGATCCCATCGTTCCGGTGGAGATCGGACACAGTTCGTGTACTGTCTGCACCCTGGGGAACATTGCCTGTGAACTGGGATATCCCATCAAATGGGATCCCGTCACACAAACATTTGTGGATGATGCAAACGGAGCTGCCACAGCCATGCTTCAATACGATTACAGGGATCCCTATTCATTGTAAAATGCGAACTTAAAACCCTGCCAAATGTTAAAGGCTGTCTCATGATGATTATGAGACAGCCTTTTTTTACCTTTAGCTTATAAAGCTTAGAAAGATGATTCCATTTGAACAGTTACTGACATGGAAAGAAACGGGTTCATTCCCTGACGATATCCCACTCTTGCTGCAGTCCTTGCTTCTGGAGTCTGCAGGTGATTGGGTAAATGCTCACCGGATTGCCCAGAACGACCCATCCGCCGATGGATCGTGGGTTCATGCCTACCTTCACAGGGTGGAAGGGGACCTGGGAAATGCATCTTACTGGTACAGGAATGCTGGGCGCAGTATGCCGGATATCTCCCCGGGTGAAGAATGGGAATATATTGCCATGGCACTTCTGGAAAAGAGTTGACTATCCTCATGCGTTAAATTTTTAATTCAGGCCTAATGAACAGGAATACTACTCTGCTGGCTCTCATACTTTTCGCAACTTCATTCCTTAATGCACAGGGACGAAACGAGGTTCAAGCTAATTATGATAAAGCTGAATATCAGATAGAAATGAGGGATGGTATTAAACTTTTCACCATTGTCTATACCCCGAAAGATCATTCCCGGAATTATCCCATACTGATGCAGCGTACCCCCTACTCCATCGGTCCGTACGGGGACAGGATGCGGACTCGTTTATCGGCCAATGAAAAACTTGAAAATGATAAGTATATTTTCGTGTTTCAGGATGTGAGGGGCAGGTTTATGTCAGAAGGAGAATTTGTGGATATGCGTCCCGTGCTTCATTCTTATAATAGTAAGAAGGATGTGGACGAAACAACCGATACCTGGGATACGGTGGAGTGGTTGATCAATCATATTGATAATAATAACGGTAAAGTAGGAATGTATGGAGTATCTTATCCCGGGTTTTACACGGTGATGGGATCCATTAATGCCCACCCTGCCATGGTCTGCACCAGTCCGCAGGCCCCCATATCCGACTGGTTCCTTTGGGACGACATGCATCACAACGGGGCACTCACACTGCCACTTAGTTTTAATTTCTTCCAGGTTTTTGGCCAGGAGCGGCCAGAACCCACAACCCGCAGGGGACAGCGCCTGTCATATACATCCGGAGATGCCTATCATTTTTTTCTGGACATGGGACCCATAAAGAATGCCAACGAACGATACCTCCATGGCAACATTGATTTCTGGAACCAGTTTACCGAGCATCCCGATTATGATGAATTCTGGCAATCCAGAAGTACCTTGCCCCATTTAAATGAAATTTCTCCCGCCGTACTAACCGTAGGCGGATGGTACGACGGTGAAGATCTCTCGGGAGCCCTGCACACCTACGGTACCATTGAGCAAAACAATCCAGCAGCTACCAATCACCTGGTGATGGGACCCTGGACTCACGGTGGCTGGAGTTCGCCTGATTACAACAATCCAAGTCTGATTCCATTCAATGAAGAGGATAAATATTTCTACCAGCAGGAGATAGAGTACCCCTTCTTCACCTATTACCTGAAAGGAGAAGGTGAACTGGATCTGCCTGAAGCCTGGGTCTTTGAAACAGGGAATGACCAGTGGAGAGCTTACGACAGCTGGCCCCCTGAGAATATGAAGGAGAAACAGATCTGGCTGGACGAAGGAGGAACTCTTTCATGGAGCGTTCCTGAAGCCTTACCCGAAGCATTTGATGCCTTTATCAGCGATCCGGATAAACCGGTCCCCTATACAGCTCCTTTCCTAAGTGCCCGATCGTTCTACAACGGTCAATACCTGTCGGAGGACCAGCGCTTTGCCTCCACCCGTCCCGATGTCCTGGTATACAAAGGGGAAGTTATTGAGGAAGAGATTACCCTTGCAGGACCCATAGAAGTGGAACTCTTTGTATCTACCACAGGATCCGATGCCGACTGGGTGGTTAAGCTAATTGATCTCTTTCCTGATACTGCTGAACAGGGTGGATTGAATCAGCGCGAAATTGAAATGGGAGGCTACCAGATGCTGATTAGAGGTGATATCTTCCGGGGTAAATACCGCAATAGTTTTGAACAACCTGAACCTTTTATACCCGGTGAGGTCACTAAAGTTGCATTCAAACTCCCGGATATTAACCACACATTCAAGGAAGGACACCGGATTATGATTCAGGTTCAGAGCAGCTGGTTTCCACTGTTCGACAGGAATCCCCAGACTTTTACCAACATTTATACTTGTGAGGAGGAAGCTTTTCAAAAAGCAACTCACAGAGTCTACCGGTCTCCGGAATACCCCACAAATCTGAAATTACCGGTTCTGCAGAAGTAGAAAATTTAAGAGTTAAGTGCGTGATAATTAAAAAGGGGGCCCTGTATGGAGCCCCCCGGTAAATAAGATTTTAAGCGCAAATCTTAATTAATCATTTACCAGCATAATATTACGATATTTTTTTTAATAGCCTGCAATATTTTGTTGTTTATCGCACATTTTTGATCATTCATCTGTGTTTTTGAACGATTCGTCATATCCTCAATATTACTGATATACCAGACTGGAGATAAAACCATTCTTTCGAAATTCTAGCCTTCCAAATTCAAGAACAACCAGCCCCTAATGGGGCTTTGTTGTTTATACCTTTTTCCTAAGCCATTAATGATCAACAAAATACCGACTGATACGTCCTATTGGTAGTAAGCTGATTGTGCAAAACCAAAAAAAACTAACTGCCATGAAGAAAAACGTATTCGCATTAATTGCACTGGCCCTGCTGTTTACATCTGGTTATTTAGATGCCCAGAAGAACAATGACATTGAAAAGAACAAGGATTTTATCAAGGTCTACACTGCTGATTTCTGGAACAAGCACAACATCGATGCTTTTGATAAGTATTTTGCCAGCGACTTTATTGTTCACTTCCCTGAAGGGGATATGAGTGCTGAACAGTACAAGGGACTCTGTACCGCCTATTTCGCTGCTTTTCCGGACCTGCATATCACCACAAACGACCAGATTGCCGAAGGAAACAAGGTGATGAAGATGTGGACAGCTAACTGCACCAGCAAAGGAGACTTTATGGGAATCCCGGCTACAGGAAAACCAGTGGTGGTAAAAGGGATCGAGATGTTCCTTATTGCCGATGGAAAGATCGCCGAGCTGTGGGCGGTCATGGATAATCTGGGCATGCTACAGCAACTCGGCGTTATCCCGCCTATGGGTGAGTGAAAAACGAAAAACAAAGCCCCCCTGAAGGGGACTTTGTTACTTTAAGTGATTAATTCTATCCAAGAGATTTATTCCAGGATAATTTTCTGGGTAATACTGCGCTCTGAGCTTTCTATATTTAGTAAGTACATCCCGCCTGGAAGTGCAAGGTTTAATTCGCACTGCCTGTCATAGCACTCGGTTTCATAAACCAGCTTGCCATTCAGGTCCATTAGCCTGACTTTGAATTCGCCTTGTGCCTGGTCCGTTAGTTCGACCTGGATGATTCCACTGGAAGGATTTGGATAGATTTTAAACAGGGAATTAATTTCCTCATCCCCTATTCCGGTGGCAGTATATGTGAAAGCTTCAGCATAGACCTGTCCCCATTTATCTATAGGCTATTTTGGGCCCGAATATAGAGCACATGGTTCCCATCTTCCAATCCGCTTAAAGAAACAGAGAAATCGATGGTCAGATCATTTCCGGCCGATGGCAGTGTTACCTGCGTGCCAAGGCCAAATCCGGGATCGGTATCAATAAAGTACTCCACCTGCTGAATGTCCGATTCAGCTGAAGAAGGCAGATCCACGACTAAAAAGACCGTGTTTATAACGGATCCCCACCTCCCGGAAACATCCCTTGCCCTGAAATGAATGTAGTGCATGCCCTGATCAAGGCCCTCTAGACCGGGGCTAAACTGAAGGGTCAAATCATTACCGGGGGCAGGCACCGAAATGGGGGTGGCCATCCCGAAACCTGGATCGGTATCTATAAAGTATTCCGCCCGGTCAATGTTGCCCGCACTAACGTCCGAAGTCTTTATAAGATAGAATACAGTGTTTGTTCCCTGGGTCCATCTGCCCTGCTCATCCCGGGCCCTGAATACCAGGTAGTGGATCCCCTGTTGAAGAGCAGCTATATCTGCATTGAAATCCAGGAAAATATCTGTTCCCGGGGCAGAAACTGTAATGGGTGTGGCTAATCCGAAACCAGGATCAGTATCGATAAAGTACTCTGCCTGAGTAATGTTGCGTTCACTGATATCCATCGTAGGTACCCGGTAGAAAACACGGTTTGCTCCCTGGCTCCATCTGCCCATATCATCCCGTGCCCTGATTACCAGGTAATGAATCCCTGGCTGAAGGGCAGTAATGTCTGCACTGAAATCAAGGGAGATATCACTTCCTGTGGCTGAAACCACAATGGGAGTGGCTGTTCCGAAACCCGGGTCAGTATCGATAAAATATTCAGCATAGTCAATATCCTGGGCATATATGACTAGCGGAACGAATAACGCTATGAATAAGATTATTACCTTTTTCATCTTTGTTTTTTTTGCGAAATTTAATCTCCGCTCATCACCTTAATGCTCACCTCAAGTCCGGAATCGGAAGTGGCAGATGCCGGGACATCAGCTTCATAAATATGCGGTAGGGTCAGGTATACCAGATAAGACGTAGGGTGTTGGCCCACCAAAAGCGCCACAATCTACTCCACCACTACCGGCACCAATGGCAGGGGAACCCGCCTTTAGATCCCACATGCCGTCTGTACTCAAACCCAATGATCCGTTATAATCGGCAAATACCAGGGTCCATATCAATATTGTACTGGTTCCCGTTTGAATTTGTGCCGTCAGTGGCCAGTATAGTTATAAGATATAGTATTACCGGAATTCTCAGCGATAGACGCATTGACATAGGTCAGGATGTTATTCTGGATGGTTGCATTATAAACGTTAATGGGATAAGTCCTGACTAGTCTGTCGAAAAACATTATTCGACACAATTAATGAACCACTCGTATTATTCATATCTATATCATGATAAATGATATTGTTTGATATTATAGCATTTGTAATTTGGCCATTAGGTGTGTCAATACCGTTCATCCAGTTTTGCGCAACCACTATGTTGTTGCTGGTGCTATTGAAATCCAAATAATATAAATTGTTTCTTATTACAGTAATATCGCTGACGCTTACTATTAAATTATATCCTGACTGCATTTTGCAACCCATAATCGTGCTCCCCTCCGAACCGGCTGCAAAAGTGATGATTCCGTTAAACGTCGCCGCTACATTATTTGCCTGGGTTTTCGGATTTTCATTTAAGAAGAATCCGGGACCTACAATGGTCAATGGCTTGTTAATCGTAGCCCCTGCATAATCAGTAGCCGAACCTTCCACATAAATGGTATCGCCATTTGAGGCGGCAGTAACAGCGTCCTGGAGGGTGGTGAAGTCGGCATCGAAATCGGTATTGTTATTGACCCGATGCAAATTCTGAGCTTTAAGAAAGTTGCTCAATACTGCAGATAATAAAATAAAAAGTAGTAGTTTCTTCATAATTAATCCCTTAAAGTATTTTGTGATTTTTAAGCATCTCAGTTACGATTGTACTGAGTACGAAAGAGCAACTTCAACCATAGAAATTCATGGCTCCTGGGATAGTGACTGTTAGATTTTAGCCTAATCCGGTCTACTCTAAAATAAATATACGATAGATTTATATCAATTTCAAGGGGTACAGAATGAAGTGATTTTCCAATTGCCTAATTTAAAACAGAAAAGCCCCTTTAAGAGGCTTTTCTTGTGATTACTCGTCGATTTCATTCAGTCGTGAACTCATCCACCTTTGGTGGATTCGGTTCCGGCGCGATTATTCAACTGCTGCGCAGTCTCATGAGCTCGAAAGCTACGCTTTCTCGGTTCGAACGGTTCTCATCGCACCATTAAAGCAAAAAGCCCCCAAATAGGAGGCTTTTTACTTTAAGTGATTCCGGCGCGATTCGAACGCGCGACCCACAGCTTAGAAGGCTGTTGCTCTGTCCAACTGAGCTACGGAACTCGAGCTCACGAGAAGCTTTGCTTCGAGTAACCCTTTTTCAGGATGCAAAGATATAAAAAAGAATCCTTTTTAGAAGCAGCTCTAGCGTGCTACTGATTTCTGATCCAGTTGACCAGGCCCTTCATCTCCAGGATCTCCAGTAGTTTACCTGGAAGGGGCTCAAAATTGAACTGTTTTTCTCCTATGTCGACTATACCTGTAGCAAAGTCAATTTGGACTTCATCGCCCTGATGATAGGCATCTACAGCTTCGGGTAAAACAATAAGTGGCAGGCCCTGGTTAACTGCGGAACGATAAAATATACGGTTTACGGATTTCACGATTACCGCTTTCACTCCCAGATGGGCCAGTCCCACCGAGGGGTGCTCCCTGGAGCTGCCACAGCCGAAATTATCCCCACCGAGAATAATATCACCCGCCTTGACCTCACTTGAGAAACTTACATCAAAACCTTCAAACAGGTGGGGTATAATGGCTTCAGGATCTGAGCTCTGAACCTCGTAAGTGAGATTGCCGGCAAACATCTGGTCCGTATTTAAATTATCGATATCACCATAAGCCCATACTCCATTATAACGACGTTGCTCACCCTGTTCTATGCTTATGCTTCCTGACTGTTGTTTACTGAATGGAAATTTCTCTGCTCCATTTCCTATTCTGGGATCGCTTATCTTTCCATTAATTGCACTCAGGGCCACTGCAGCCGGTGAGGCCAGGTAGATCTCCGCATTTTTGTTTCCCATCCTGCCCAGGAAATTCCGGTTGGCCGAAGAGATGATCCGTTGATTGTCAGCCGGTATCCCCTGCCCTGTTCCCAGGCAGGGACCGCATGAGGAGCTTAAGACATTGGCTCCTGCTTCCAGGAAGATGGTAAGCAGCCCCTCCTGTATGGCCTGCAGATATATTTCACGGGAGGCAGGGATAATTAACAACTGCACGCCTGCTTTGACCTTATTCCCCTTGAGTATGGATGCTGCCTCACGTAAATCTTCGATCCGGCCGTTGGTACAGGTGCCGATCATTCCCTGGTGAATATCCATACCAGCCACCTCGGCCAGGGCCATTACATTATCCACATGATGCGGAGCAGCCACCAGCGGGTAAACCTCTGTCAGATCAATCTCAATTTCGCGCTCATAGCTTGCTCCCTCATCGGCCCAAAGTCCTTCAGCTTTTTCTCCAAGATAATCGTGTAAAACCTGATCGGATGGGAATACTGCATTTTTAGCACCCATTTCCGAAGCCAGGTTGGCCAGGGTCATCCGGTCTGCAATACTTAGCGTTTTCACCCCTTCTCCATGATATTCAATTGACATGTAGTTGGCGCCGGCCGAACCAAGCATCCCAATTATCCAGAGACTCAGGTCCTTTGCATAGACGCCCTGTTTTAAACTACCATTTATTGTAATTTTCAGAGATTCGGGAACGCGAAACCAGGTCTCGCCGCGCAACCATAATCCGGCTGCTTCAGTGCGATCAATCCCTGCAGCCATGGCATTAAAAGCTCCAGAGGTACAGGTATGGCTATCACTTCCCACAATAACCATTCCCGGCTTTGCATAGCGGGCCATAATCTGGTGACAGATTCCGCTTCCGGCATCGTGAAATTTACTAACTCCCTGCTCTTCGACAAAGTCACGAATTGACTGGTAAGTATTGGCCAGGGCAGCATTGGTGGGTGGGGCATTATGATCCAGCACCACCACAAGTTGATCAGGGTTATGAAGATCCAGTCCGCCCATCTTTTCAAATGTCTTCCGGATACTCCCGGTATTGTCGTGGGTCAGGATCAGGTCCGGTCGATGAAACACGATGGAGCCAGCCGGAGCATTGAAAATCTTCTCAACAAAGGTAGAGGGCATAGGGGGGAAGTTAGTGAGTTAGTAAGTTAATAAGTTAATGGTGCCTTAAATGAGTTGGATGCCGGAACGGCGGGTGTGATCAACCATTTCACCAGGCCAAATAGCCGACTGAACCTCACCAATATGGGCTTTTCTCAGCAACTGCATGGCCGTCCTGGACTGGCCTATTCCGCCTCCAATGGAGGAGGGAAGCTCATCGTTTAAAAGACGCCTGTGAAAAAGCAATTCTGCATCTTCCAGTTTGTTTGTAAGTTCCAGCTGGGTCATCAGTTCGGCCTTATCCACACGGATCCCCATGGAAGTCAGCTCCACAGCGCACTCCAGGATCTCGTTCCAGACGATAATATCCCCGTTCAACCCCCTGAATCCATCGACCGTTTCGGTACTCCAGTCATCATAATCAGGGGCCCGCAGATCGTGCGGCTTGCCATCGGCCAGGTTGTAACCTATCCCGATAATAAAGACCGCGCCATGCTTTTCCGCTATTTTATTCTCACGCTCCTTGGGAGAGAGGTCGGGGTACATCTCGTAGAGTTGCTCCGAGTGTATAAAAGTGATTTCCTCCGGGAGAACGGGCTCAATATTGGCATAAAAAGTATGTATGAAGAACTCGGTTCGTTTTATATTCTGCCACACCTTTTTCACTGCATTCTTGAGGGTTTCCAGGGTACGCTCTTCTGCGTAGATGGCCCTCTCCCAGTCCCATTGGTCCACATAGAGTGAATGGAGGTTATCCAGCTCCTCATCGGGCCTGAGGGCATTCATATCTGTATAGATTCCATAGCCCATGCTGATGTCATAATCACGAAGCATCATCCGCTTCCATTTCGCCAGGGATTGTACAACTTCAGCTTCCTGGCCCCGCATATCCTTAATGGGGAAAACCACAGGTTGCTCAAAGCCATGCAGATCATCATTCAGACCAGTACCTTTCAACACAAAAAGTGGTGCAGTAACCCTGCGTAGTCTGAAATCGGCAGAGAGCCCTGCCTCAAAATGATCCTTTAACATCTGGAGAATCTTCTCTGTCTCCTTCAATGTAATAAGGGATTTGTACCCTTCCGGAATGATTAATCTCATAATCCAAATATTTAAAAAAGTCCGTTATTCTGGTAAATCTCCATTTGTACATCTGAAAATGGAGCTGACTTATGCAGGATATCCTTTGTTACATTCTGTATGGCGCCTGTTTCAAAGTCGATTCCGATCATATCTCCATCTTCAAGATTCAGAGAGGAAATATCATCGAAGCCAACTATAGGGAATGCAGCATTGATGGCGTTTCTTTCATAGATGGCTCCAAAGGACTCTGCAAGCACACACTGTACACCAAGGGAAATAAAACAGTCCACAGCCTGCTGACGGGAACTCCCTGAACCGAAATTCTTCCCGGTGATCACAATATCCCCGGGTTGTACTTTTTTTGCAAAATCTTCATAGCCTTCAAGATTCCCAAAAGTATACTGGCCCATCTCCGCAATATCTGTAATGGAAAGGTGACGGTTGTGAAAGATCATATCGGTATCGATATTATCCATGGGAATATACCAGGCTCTGCCTTGTATCTTGTTGGGACGGGAAGAGGCTCCGGAAGATTGAGACTGTTTCTCCTTTCCGGCATCACTTCCAGGTAATGGGAACTCCCTCTTTTGAGGATGCTCCGGAATATGGTCCGGTGAGCATATATAGCCTGCTAATGCCGAGGCTGCCACCACAGAAGGTGAAGCCAGGTAAACTTCACCCTGACCCTGTTTTCCAGGAAAATTCCGGTTCCCGGTACTTACAGTAACCTCGCCCGGTCCGTTCTGACCCACCTGTCCGGCTGCACAACCTGCACAACCTGCATTGGAGACCAGTGCTCCCGATTCCTTAAAAATTTCAAGCAAGCCCTCCTCCATGCATCGTAGCCATACCCGGTCCGTGGCCGGAACAATTTTCAGCACCACTCCCTCTGCTATGTGACGTCCCTGGAGAACAGCTGCAGCTGCTCTCAAATCTTCAATCCGCCCATTGGTACAGCTGCCAATAAATGCAGAATCGATCCACACCTTCTCTTCTGGTATTCCTGAGGTATCATGAGGTTTTCCGGGCAGAGAAATCCTACGGGTAAAATTTCCCACATCCAGGTGGTAAACCTCCTTGTAAACCGCATCCTTATCAGGAATTACCGGATCAACTTTCTTTTTGGTCCTCGACTCACAATACCTGATAACCTCCTTATTAGGCTGGAACAAAATTATAATGGCTCCCATCTCGGTGGCCATGGAGGCTATGGTAATGCGTTGATCCAGACTCAGCTTCTCCACCAGCTCTCCATCCATCTCAATGGCAAAGCCAAGCAGGGTGCTTGCTCCAAAATTATCCAGAAGATTTAATGCAATGTCTTTGGCCGATAATTGTGGATCCAGGTTTCCCTCCAGCACTATCTTCACGCTCGAAGGCACCTTGAACCAGGTGGCCCCTTTATGCCAGGCAACAGCGATGTCCTTATCGCCCATGCCCTGACCAAATGCACCCACTGCACCCAGGATATTGGCATGCGAATCGGTGGATACAGCGGTGGAACCCGGATAAGAGAGACCCTCCTCCATCAGAATATGGGTTCCGATCCCTTTATCAATATCATATACTTTGATTCCTTTCTTGTGGGCAAACATCCGGCACTTATGCTGATTGGCTGCATATTTTTGGTCCGAACCTGTGGGATTGCAGTCGAAAGTAAAAAATGTTCGTGCCGTATCATCTATCGATAACTGGTTATCTTCCAGGTGCTTGACCACATTAGCGCCTCCAAAATCACGGGCCGCACGTGCGTCGATCATCACATCCACGATGTCGCCCGGACTAACCCGATCCTGTCCGGAATGTGAGGCCAGAATCTTTTCAATAACCGTCATTCCCATATTCGTCAGTTTTTACCAAAGATAGCTACAAAGCCATTTCGGTAAATATTTTCTAAAACATCTCTGGGGGATCGTTTTGCTTTTTATAGTTTTGTTGCAAATCCAGCTCTATTGCCAAAAGCGGTCCATCCAAATATCACCCGACTCTACCTGATCAAGATCGCCAAATGGTTCATGCTCTTCATGCCCATTGTGGTTCCCTTCTACGAAAGCAATGGTCTCTCCATGAAGGATATAATGATCTTGCAGGCGGTCTATTCCATTGCCATCGTTGTTCTGGAAGTTCCTTCGGGCTACCTGGCCGATGTGATCGGAAGAAAAAAGACCCTGATCATCGGAGCTGTTTTTGGAGTATTTGGATTTACCACCTATAGCCTGAGCTTTGGATTTATGGGATTCCTCTTGGCTGAAATTATCCTGGGCATCGGACAGAGCTGCATATCAGGGGCCGATTCGGCCATGCTCTACGACTCCCTGCTGGACAAAGGAGAAGAAAAAAAATACACCCGCTTCGAAGGCCGGATCACCTCCCTGGGCAATGTTGCCGAAGCTATAGCCGGCATCTTGGGTGGATTGCTGGCAGGAATTACCATCAGGGCACCGTATATCGCGCAGACCTTTGTGGCCTTTATTGCCCTGCCTGCTGCACTCACCCTGGTGGAGCCCACCCGCAAGATACCGCTGATCAAGGCAGGCATGATGGAAATTGTTCAAATAGCCAGGTTTGCCCTGATTACTGATCGTCCCCTGAGACGAAATATCCTCTTCAGTGCCATCACAGGTACCGGGACCCTTACCATGGCCTGGTTTGCACAGCCTTTTTTTGAGTATACCAGGATCGATATTGCCTGGTTCGGGATCCTCTGGACCAGCCTTAACCTTACTGTTGCCATCACTTCCTATACGGCCCATCGGCTGGAAAAAAAGCTGGGCCAGAGATGGTCCGTATTACTTATCGCCTTGCTCATACCCCTGGGTTACCTGGCTCTTAGCAGGTTCAATCAACCGATCGGGCTGTTTGTACTCTATCTGTTCTACCTGGTGCGGGGATATGCAACACCGGTTCTGAAGGACTATATCAACCGGATCACAGCCTCCAATATACGGGCCACTGTATTATCTGTAAGGAATTTTATTATCAGATTGATCTTTGCGCTTACCGGGCCTCTTCTGGGTTGGGTGAAAGATATCTATTCACTGCCACAGGCTCTCGCTCTTGCTGGCACCATCTTTTTAATAATCAGTACGCTAACAGCTATCCTTTTCATCACTACAGGTAAGGAGATGGAGCGTGTCAGGGATTACACTTCCAGAACCAAACCATCATAAGCAGGTCGTATATGAGGAGGAAGTTCCTTTTCCAGGTCAGCATATGCACCCATCTGGTGAGAAATATGGGTGAGATAGCCCATCCGGGGGCTTAACTCCTCAATCAATCTGACGGCCTCTGAAAGGGTAAAATGCGATATATGGGTCTCCCTCCGCAGCGCATTGACCACCAGGTATTTTACCCCAAACAACTTTTCTTTTTCTGATTCAGGAATGTAGTTTCCATCCGTAAGGTAAGCGAAATCGCCCAGGCGGAATCCAAAGACGGGCAGACGATAATGCATCATCCGGATGGGAATGACATCCATCTCTCCGATTTGAAAAGCCTCATTTGTAATATGATGCATTCTTACCTGGGGGATACCCGGGTATTTTTTTTCAGCAAACACATAGGGAAATCCGCTGTTCAGTGCACGCATCACCCGTTCTTCTCCATAGACATCCATGGGGCTTTTCTGGAGATAGTTGAAAGCTCGAATATCATCAAGTCCGGAGATATGATCCCTGTGCTCATGGGTATACAGGACCGCATTTAACTTTTTGAGTCCCGCACAAAGCATCTGCTGCCTGAAATCAGGACCGGTATCAATCACAACAATCTGATCCCCCTGCTCCACCAGAACAGAAGAACGCAGACGTTTATCGCGTTCATCAGCAGATTTACAGACGGTACATCCGCAGCCAATCACCGGAACACCCTGTGAGGTACCCGTACCAAGAAAAGTTATTTTCAAATGCTTTGGTATTGCATTACGCTATTCACGAAGTTATAACTATTTTTAATACTTCATTCTTTGCTGAAGCCATGAAAGGAGTCCTCTACCTGGTCCCGAATACACTGGGAAATTCTGATACTTCCCTTACCATTCCCGAAGGTATCAAAGGAAGGGTAAATGATATCAGCCTGTTTATTGTGGAGAATCTGAGAAATGCGAGGCGATATCTGAAAAACCTGAACAGGGACATAAATATTGATTCCCTTACATTTTTCGAACTCAATGAACATACAGCCGTGGAGGAAATACCCGCCTTTCTGGATAATGTTGAAAAAGGAATGGATGCTGCCATTATCTCTGAAGCGGGTGTACCCGGAGTTGCCGATCCGGGTGCAGCAGTGGTTCGTGTGGCACATGAGAAAGGTATCAGGGTGATTCCCCTTACGGGTCCCTCCTCCATATTGTTGGCTTTGATGGCATCCGGACTAAACGGACAATCCTTTTGTTTTCATGGATACCTTCCTGTTAAACGGCCAGAGCGGGTCAAAAAAATCAGGGAAATTGAACAGGTGGCAATCCGCAAAGGCGAGACTCAGATGTTTATTGAAGCGCCTTACAGGAATGATGCCCTGCTGGCTGATATCCTCGAAACATGCCATCCCTCCACCCTGCTCTGTATCGCAGCCGATATTACTCTTGAGACAGAGTTTATCTTCACAAGATCAACAGGGGTGTGGAAAAATAATAAACCGGCTCTTCATAAAAGGCCGGTTCTGTTTCTTATAGGCAGATAAAGGATCTCAGCTATTCATCCGGTTCCTTCTCATCATCATCTTCCGGGTACACGCTGATTACCTCCACATCAAATACCAGAGTTTCATAGGGAGGAATTGATACATTCCCCTGGAAGTATATCTGCCCACATCTCCATAGCCAAGTTGATAGGGAATTATCAAACGGCCTTTCTCTCCTTCTTTAAAATTTACCAGTCCAAGTTGCCAGCCATCAATGGCAGTTCCTGATTCAGTCGTCATCCCTACGTTAAATTGGAAATAACTACCTTCTGCAGACTCATCAAATACCCGTCCATCGATCAGATATCCCTTATATGCCACCTGTATGGTGGAGTCAATGGCAACCGGAGGGCCATCGGTGTCTCATCAATCACATAATACATGTTCACATCATCGATGGTATCATAAAGCTGTTTCCGACCCCTGCAATGGTATCGGTATAGGCCACAATTTTTGCCGTTTCGTAGGCTTCAATATCATCGCCTAAAATTTCAAGCAGCACCAACTCATATTTCAATGAGCTATAAGCCGGAAGATCACCTGTGTTAGTTGAACCATATCCCAGTTCGCTGGTAAACATAAAGGTAGCTTCTCCACCTTCCCGCATCATATTCAGCCCTTCGGTAAAACCCTGGTTCATTGTTCCATTCTGCATTTTAAACGGACCGTATAAAGCAGAAGTGTCCTGCATGCGATTATCTATGGCAACACTTTCAATATAGGTTTCATAAACCTGTTCACTTGGAATGACATAGGACACATGGTTCACCAGAACCCAGGAGCTGTCATTAGTCATGCCCCCCGTACCTGCTTTGTTTTCAATATAATAGAGTCCGCTGGCCTCCGGAACAGCATCCGGATAGTTGGACTTCACGTAAATATCAAAATATCGCCGCTCCTGATCCTCATTATCGTCCACTACAGTACTTTCTGTACAAGAAGTCATGATAACAAGACCTGTAATCAATATAATAATGGAATGAATTTTACTCACTATCTTCATCTTTTCATCTTTCCTTAACGCTACACAGCGTATTCAATTGTGCAAAATTAATATAATTAATGAACCTTAGTCCACCTTCAGCACTTCCAAGTGGTAAATCAGAACAGAATTTCCTGGTATTTTTTCACGATCACCAAAGTTACCATGTGCCAGATGGGGAGGAATAAGGAAAACAGCTACAGCTCCTTCCGAAAGTTTTTGCAAACCCTGTTCAACTCCCGACTCCACACCACCCTTCCCAATAGTAATCACTTTAGGATCCCGGCTTGTTGACTGGTAACAGGGTGTACCGTCCAGCAAGGTGGATTCAAAGGTGTAAGTCACCCGGCTATTTTCAACGATGCGCCTTCCTTCTCCGGCTTTCTCTACTACGATCCAAAGACCCGATGGAGTAAGTTCCGCAGACCAGCCCACACGCTCCAGGAAAGCCGAGATATGATCCTGGTGGCGTTGCTGCATATACTGATTGGCCCTTATAAACTGCTCTGACACCTGGTTGGGTCCGCTTTCCTCCTGCTCCTGAACCGGTGGATCGCAAGCTGACACCAGGAAAAGAGAAAAGGCAACAAGCATGAAAATGAATTTCCTATTCATCTCTCAGCATCTTTGAATATCCAGGTAACAGAGATTCAAATCCGGTCAGTGTCTCCTTCATGGTAAGAAAAGAATCTCCACCGGCGGCATTGATATGACCTCCTCCATGATAGTGTTCCGATGCCACAAGGTTCACCGGAAACTTCCCGCGCGATCTGAAGGAAGCCTTGATACGGTCCTTCTTCTCAACAAAAAGCGCTGTAAATTTAATACCCTTTACCGAAAAAGGGATATTCACAAATCCTTCGGTATCTCCCTTGCGGTGATTAAATTTTTGCAGTTCCTCGTCGGTCAGACTGATATACGCTGTATAAAACTCCGGCAGAACGACCATCTTTTCCAGCATGCAATATCCCTGCAGGCGCATCCGGTCCTCAGAAAAAGCATCATAAACATTGGAGTAGATCCTGTCCTTATCTATGTCATAATTCATCAAATCGCCAACGATGTGAAAAATCTCCGGATAACTGCTTGCATAATTAAAATTACCCGTATCGGTCATAATGGCCACATACAGGCAGGTGGCAATCTCTTTGTCCATTAAGTCCCTATGCAGCACTTCTTTCAGGAAAAGATAAATCATTTCGCCAACAGATCCCCGCTCGGTCTCTGATATGGCAATATCCGTAAAATCCAGGGGTTCCTGGTGGTGGTCAATCAGCACTTTTTTTGCAGTGGACTTCTTTAGGAATTCCTCTACCCCATTAAGACGCTTCGGATCATTGAAATCGAGACAGAAGATCAGGTCGGCTCCCTCAATAATCTCAACGGCCTTATCCCGCTTATAAGCAAATGTGGTGGAACGTTCAATGCCGGGAAGCCATCGAAGGAAATCGGGTAATCCATCGGGAATCACCACCTGAGCATCTATTCCCATCTTTCCCAGGGCCAGTGCCAGGGCCAGACTGGAACCAATGGCATCCCCGTCGGGATTGGTGTGCGTAAGCACTGCCACTCTTTTAGCCGACTCAATCCAGTTCTGAATAGTCCTTGCAATTCCTTCCTCTACCATAATTCCTGCATTCTTTAAGAGATCAAAGTTAAAAAATATTGAAAGTGGCTTAACAAAGCCCGGAATAATTTGTTAATATGCATTATCAAACTGAATACTTATGTCTGGAAACATCACTTTTACAATTATCAAGCCATTTGCTGTATCCGAGGGCCACATCGGACCCATTCTGAACATGATCCATGAAAAAGGATTCAAGATATCGGCCATGAGAATGCTCTGGCTAACCCGGGGAGAAGCTCAACGCTTCTACGAAGTCCACAAGGAGCGCCCCTTCTACAATGATCTGGTTGAATTTATGACCTCCGGTCCCATTGTGGTTGCCGTACTGATGAAAGAAAATGCCGTGGAAGATTACCGTAAGCTGATTGGTGCCACCGATCCGGAGAAAGCCGAAGCGGGGACCATTCGCAAAAAATTTGCCAAGAGCATGCAAGAAAACGCTGTACATGGTTCAGATTCGGATGAGAATGCTGCAGTTGAGGCTTCGTTTTTCTTCTCGGGTCTGCAACGTTTCTAGTTATTTCGGTCAGCGGAGTACCACATCATCGATCACATCCATTCCTGCAGCTTCATTCAGTTTAGGAATCAGGGATGATTTGATCATGCTCAGTTCATTTCTGACCACCGAAGAGTGGAGAGTAACATAGAGCTTACGGTTTTGTATCCGGAGCGATTTGGTTTTTTTGGCCACAGTAATACCCAGAAGATCCTTCCATGATTTCATCAAGCGGTATTCTGCCAGCCCTTTCTCCAGGCCATTGGATTTTACGAACTGCTGAAGCAGCGTATCAATTTTCCGGACCTCTTTTCTCTCCATGATTATCCTTTTATCTCTTCTATCCTGGCCTCCGGGGTAATCCTGTACACCTTATGTTCGGCAGGAATCTCCTGCAGGATTCCCTGCAAGCGTTGTTCATTGGTATCCGTGATGAATATCTGGCCAAATTGATTCTCTGCCACAAGGCTTATAATATGCTTTACCCTCCCGGCGTCAAATTTATCAAAAATGTCGTCCAATAGAAGGATGGGCGGAATCTTTGTAAGTTTCCGGATGAACTCAAATTCGGCCAGTTTCAGTGCCACCAGGAAGGTCTTCTGTTGCCCCTGGGATCCGCTTTTCTTCAGACTATAGCTTCCAAGATCCATTCCAAGATCATCTTTATGAATTCCAAAGGTGGTGTATTGAACGATACGGTCCTTCTCCATGGAGGCTTTCAGTCCTTCCCTGAAATCTGTCTCCTGAAGATGTGCCTGGTAGGTAAGGCTTACTTCTTCCCGATCTCCTGAAACATGCGAGTGAAAAGCGTTAAATACAGGCAAAAGCTCATTCACAAAGCGAATTCGCTCTTCATAGATGGGTTCTCCATAGCGGACCAGATGTTCATCCCAGATCTCCAGCATCTGTGGATCAAAATTCCTGGAGAAAGCAAAATCTTTTAGCAACTTATTTCGCTGGGTAAGCGCCCGGTTATACTGAATCAAATTTTCAAGATAGACCCTGCTGTACTGGGCAATCACACCATTCATAAATTTCCTTCGCTCCTCGCTTCCCCCGTTTATCAGGATGGAGTCGGCGGGCGATATCATAACCAGGGGTATCAGTCCAATATGCTCGGAGAGCTTGCTGTATTCTTTTTGATTCCTTTTGAATTGCTTCTTCTTCTGCTTCCTGATTCCACAATAAATATTCTCTTCCTTGCCCTTTCTGTCAAAGAGCCCCTGTACCACCAGGAAATCCTGATCATACCTTACATTCTGACTATCCACCGGATTCAGATTACTCTTGCAAAGAGACAGGTAGTGAATAGCATCGAGCAGATTGGTCTTACCCACACCATTCTCGCCCACAAAACAGTTTATTTTTGATGAAAGCGGAATATCCACCTGTTCATAATTCTTAAAGTTGACCAGGGAAAGTGTTTTCAGATGCATATACAAAATTACGAATTTTCAACAAAGCATTTTGGGAAATTTCACTTATCTTTAGATACTCACCTTTAAAGTCTAAACAATTGATAAAAAGACAATTATTAATTATTTCGCTTATATCCATATTACTTGGTGGATGTGCTGAACTAAATTCTCTGATACAATCTGTACCCACAAACGCCCCTCTATCTGAGACGGAAGTTATAGAAGGATTAAAAGAAGCGCTCATCAAAGGTTCAAACAATGCTTCATCAATACTTTCAGCTATGGATGGTTACTACGGGGATGAACTTGTGAAGATCCTGCTCCCCGAAGAAGCATCTGTGATTATTGATAATCTTTCAAAGATTCCGGGAGGAGACAAACTGGTGGAGGATGTCATTCTGAGCATTAACCGGGCAGCCGAAGATGCAGCCAAAGAAGTTGCACCCATTTTCATCAACAGTATCAGGCAAATGACCATCAATGATGCATTTGGAATTCTTCGAGGGGCCGATAATGCCGCTACTCAGTATCTCATAAGTACCACCCGTACAGATCTTTATGATTTGTATAAACCAAAAATCACTCGGTCAACCGAGAAGGACATTTTAGGTGGGGTTTCAGCCAAAGATTCATGGGAAACCCTGACGGGAAAATGGAATCTATTTGCCAACTCCATTGCGGGGAGATTGGCAAATGTAAGTCCTGTAAACACTGACCTTGACGACTACCTTACCAACAAGGCCCTGGACGGTGTGTTCCTGAAAGTGCAGGATGAAGAAAAGAACATCAGGCAGAATGTCTCTGCACGAATTACTCCAATATTAGAAAAGGTATTTGGAAGTCTGGACTCTTAGTCTCCAATACGATGCAAAATTGCTAATTTTTGTTACTTTTGCGGAAGTTTTTTAAAACCAACACAATCAGAGTAATGTCGAAGAAAAAGAATGTGAAGCAAACGGACAAGAATCTTGAAGGCATTGAACAGGCTTTAACACGTTCCGAACAATTTATAGAAGAAAATCAAAAAGCACTTACTTATTTCCTTGGTGGAATAATAGTTGTATTGCTCATCATCATCGGTGGAAACAGATACTATCTGAAACCCCTTAACGAAGAGGCAGCTGCTGACATGTACTATGCCGAACGATTTTTTGAAATAGACTCTTTTAACCTTGCATTAAACGGTTATGGTACCTATCCCGGATTTCTGAATGTAATGGATGACTACGGTATGAGTAAATCAGCCAAGATTTCCAGGTATTATGCCGGCGTTTGTTATCATCAGCTCGGTGATTACGAATCAGCAATACAACTGCTAAATAAATTCAAAACCAAAGACCTCATGGTAGGTGCCGCAAAATACAGCACCCTTGGAGATGCATACCTTGAAATGGGCGAGCTGAATAAAGCTATTACTGCCTACAAGAGTGGAATTGAAAAGTATGAGAATAACTTTTCCTCTCCCATCCTGCTGAAGAAACTGGGTCTAGTATATGAAGAACTCGGTCAGTTAGAGGACGCTCTGAAAGCATACCAGACCATTGAGTCTACCTACCCTGGAACAGCTGAAGGAAAGGAGATCAAAAAGTATATAGGAAGAGTGGAGTCGAAAATGTCACTGTAGGACTATCACACTTTAAAACATGTCTTCAAGCCTGAAAAACTTATCGGATCATGATCCTGCATCCATTCCTGACGGTTCCTTAATGAAATTCGGAATTGTCGTCTCCGAATGGAACGAAGAGATTACAGCAGCACTCCTGGATGGAGCTTTAAAGAGGCTAAAGGATCAGGGGGTCAAAGATGAAAACATCAATGTAAAGACGGTCCCCGGCAGCTTTGAGCTCCCTTTTGGTTCAAGGATTGTTGCCGAACAGTTTGCACCTCATGCAGTCATTTGCCTGGGTTGTGTGATCCGTGGTGAGACCAGCCATTTTGATTACATCTGTCAGGGGGTTACCAAGGGAATTACCGAGCTAAATCTCGATTACGATATTCCCTTTATTTTCGGTGTATTAACAACTGAGAATCAACAACAGGCCCTGGACCGTGCCGGAGGAAAACATGGCAATAAGGGAGATGAAGCTGCGGTAACAGCGCTAAAAATGGCCGCTCTAAGGAATATTTTACTGAAGTAAGCAATACCATCAACAATATAAAAGGGGCGTTTCAAAGTGATTGAGACGCCCCTTTTCTTATAGCTGCTTTCTTTGTTCTATCTGCTCTTCTTCTTGGGCTGTGGTTTTCTTCCACCCAGAGACTGCTGTTGCTGTTGTTGTTTCTGTATTGCTTCCAGACGTGCTGCAAACTTCGATTTTTTAGCAGGTTTGTTCTTCTTCGAGCTGATCTTTTCCATGATCTTATCCTCATCAATAAACCTTTTGAACAGCAGGTTCTGTCCAATTGTAATCAGGTTGGCCAGGAAATAGTAATAGGTCAGTCCAGAGGAGAAATTATTCAGAATGAACATAAACATCACCGGCATAATATACATCATGGTCTTCATGCCCGGCATCTGGCTGCTTCCAGCTGTGGCCTGGTTGTTCCATTTCATGGATATCATGGTGGTAACGGTCATCAATAAAGTAAAAAGACTCACATGATCGCCATACATTGGGATGTCCCAGGGGAGATCAAGTATGGAATCGTATGTGGAGAGGTCATGAGCCCACAAGAAGCTTTGCTGACGCAGTTCGATGGAGGTGGGAAAAAACCTGAACATGGCATAAAGGATGGGAAACTGCAACAACATGGGAAGACACCCTCCCATGGGATTGGCTCCTGCCTTCTTATAGAGGTCCATGGTAGCCTGCTGTTTCTTCATGGCATCCTCCTTCTTGGGATAACGCTCACCTATCTCATCCACCTGAGGCTTTAAAAGGCGCATAACTGCCTGTGATTTAAAGGAACGGTAGGTTAGCGGGAAAAGTGCCACTTTAATAATCAGGGTCAGCAAGAGGATAATGATCCCGTAGTTCACGAACCATTTACCCAACCAGTTAAAAATGGGAATCACCACAAAGGCATTGATCCAGCGAAGCATGGGTCCACCAACAGTAACCACATTTTGAAGACCCAGATCGCCATAATTTTTCAGAGCTGTGAATTTATTAGGTCCAAAATAGAGTTGCATACCAATGAGCTGATCACTTGTCCGGTCATAAGGCATATCTATGGAAGTGGAAAAGCGGCGAACATACTTTCCCGGATCATTGAAGCGCTCCTGTAACATGTAGGCGCCATCAAAGTATTCATCTGCGACCAGTATGGTGGAGAAAAACTGGTGGCTAAAAGCAACCCATTTGATGCGGGTGGTTTCAGTTACTTCTTCAATTTCCTTCTTCGATCGGGATTTAAAGTTTTCCACATCTCCCCCATGGTATCTATAATAGAGTGTGGTGTACATGGCTTCGTTCTGATAACCCTTCTCCTGGGAAGGCGCATAAAAGTCGAACATGAACTCCATTCTGTCGGTCCGGTACTGATCCAGACCTTTGAAGCGCATATCGAAGTCAAGCATATAATCGTCGTCGAATAACCTGTAGATATAGCTTATGGAAGCAGATTCAGAGATGTCCATCTTCATGCTAAGCTGCTGATAGGAACGGCCATCCTCTCCTGTAAGTTTCTCGATCTTCGGGCTAAAATATAATTCCCCGGTATTGATGCTTCTGTTTTCAGCAAAGAAATGCAAGGCAAAGATGGTTGAATCGCCGTTGAACAGATACAATGGTAGTGAATCGTATGTCTGATACTTCTTCAACTGTACCGTATAAGGCCGGCCACCAAGGGTCGAGAAGGTCAATTTTATATTCTCATTCTCAAGTACTACCTGCTCCGATGTGCCAGTGGCTGCATTTGCAAAATCGCCCAATTCAGACGACAACCTGTTGATGGAAACAGAATCGTTCACTGCATTGCTTCCAGTCTCAGTGAAGGGTGCTGCGGCCTCTGCCTCCCTGGCAGCCTCCATGGCCCTGATCTGCTCCACACGTGCAATGGAATCGAGCCTGGCACGCTCAGCCATCTGAGCTTCGCGCTGAGGTTTGGTCATAATGCTGTAGCCAACAAGCAGGAGTCCAATAACTCCCAGGCCTATAATCGTATTTCTATCCATTTTCTGCTTTTAAGGTCAGGCACAAAAATAATGGTTTAGCCTGTATATCAATATTATTTCAGTTAAAATCAGTCAGATTTCGGTGAATTGTAATTGCCAGGGTGTAAACAGCTACTTACTCTCCTTAATAGCAGCTTTGATAAAAGCGATAAACAAGGGGTGGGGATTCAGCGCAGTACTGCTGTATTCAGGGTGAAACTGAGTACCCACAAACCAGGGATGATCGGGCTGCTCCATGATTTCCACAAGACCGCTCTTGGGATTTATCCCGGTAGGAATCATACCATGTTCCTTGTACATTTCCAGGAAGTCATTGTTAAATTCATAGCGGTGACGATGCCGTTCCCGGACCATCTCAGTATTATATGCTTCTTGTACAAGTGATCCCTTCTCCAAAGAGCAGGCATATCCTCCAAGACGCATGGTTCCACCCTTCTCAGTAACCCCTTTTTGTTCCTCCATCAGGTCAATGACCGGGTACTTGGTAGTACTATCCATCTCAGTGGAATGAGCATCCTGGTATCCCAGTACATTACGGGCAAACTCAATAATAGCGCACTGCAGACCAAGGCATATTCCAAAAAAAGGAATCTTGTTTTCGCGGGCATAGGTAACGGAAACAATTTTACCATCGATACCCCTGTCCCCGAAGCCCGGGGCTACCAGAATACCGTGGTAGCCTTTCAGTTTTTCTGCAACATTGTCGGCCGAAATCTCTTCAGAGTGCAGGCATACCACATTTACTTTCACCTTATTGTAGGCTCCAGCGTGACTTAATGATTCAATAATGGATTTATAGGAATCATAGAGCTCCACATACTTGCCAACCAGTGCTATTTTTATCTCTGTTTTTGAACTCTTAAGACGATCCACAAACTTCTTCCAATCCTTTAGATCGGAGGGTCCCTCTGCTGCAATATGAAGCTTCTTCAATACCATCACATCCAGCCCTTCCTTTTTCATGAGCAGAGGCACCTCATATATGGTAGATACATCAATGGATTGAATAACTGCCTCCAGTTCAACGTTGCAGAACAGTGCTACTTTCTTTCGAAGTTCTTTATCAAGATCATGCTCGGAACGAAGTACCAGCACATCGGGCTGAATCCCATTCTCCAGGAGTACTTTTACCGAATGCTGCGTGGGCTTTGTCTTTAATTCGCCCGATGCAGCCAGATAGGGGACCAGGGTCAGGTGGATGAATACCGTGTTTTCAACTCCCAGGTCCCAGCGTAACTGCCTGACCGCTTCAATATAGGGGAGTGATTCAATATCACCTACAGTACCGCCTATTTCGGTAATTATAAAATCATATTCGTTTTTTCTGCCCAGAAATGTGATCCTTTTTTTGATCTCATCTGTGATATGGGGAATTACCTGGACGGTTTTTCCAAGAAAGTCTCCCCTGCGTTCTTTTTCTATTACTGATTGATATATCCTGCCGGTAGTAACATTGTTGGCCTGGGAGGTCTGTATATCCAGAAAGCGCTCATAATGTCCCAGATCAAGATCTGTTTCGGCTCCATCATCTGTCACATAGCACTCACCGTGTTCGTAGGGATTAAGGGTTCCGGGATCCACATTGATATAAGGGTCCAGTTTCTGGATGGTCACCTTGTATCCCCTGGACTGCAAAAGCCGTCCCAGGGAAGCAGAAACAATACCTTTACCAAGCGAAGAAGTAACTCCTCCGGTTACAAAAACATACTTTGTACTACGCAAAATGATTCAGATTTAAGTTAGCGGTAAAAGTAAAGATTTAATTTTCATTTTCCATATCATCCAGAATGCGAATTTTCTTCTCAAGAACCTCTATCCGCTTATGCGCTTCATCAATTTTAGCCTGGAATCCCTGGATAGTCTCTTCCGAGCTGTCGGACTGTTTAAAAAATCCAATGTTATTTTCCCAGACGCCCATGTCATTGCGTAACTGCTGCAGTTTATTAACCAGTTTGTCTCTTTCAAAATTCAGTTTCATTTCGGCCCGGGGTGTATCTGTCATAGCTTCGACCCTATACTGGAATTTAAAAATGCTTCGCTCGGACTCATCCATACCAGTTTTCTCAAGGAAGCTGTCCAGTGCAAGTCTGAACTGATCCTTGATCCATTCTTTCTTATTGGAAGGCACATAACCAATGGCGTTGAACCTCGACTGAAAATCCTTAAGTGCATCAATATTCTCTTTCTTTTTGGACTTGATGGTAAAAGCCTCCATTTCAGCCACTACCTGCTCCTTGGCTTTAAGATTATCCTCAAATGTGGAGTCAATATCTTCAAAGTACTTTGACTTATTATTGAAGAAGGTATCGCAGGCAGCCCTGAATCTTTTCCACAATTTATCCGATTCTCTCCTGGGTACCGGTCCTATCTCTTTCCAACGCTTCTGCAAATGTATTAGCTCATTGGTCGTTTCCTTCCACTCCTGACTATTGCTAAGTGCTTCGGCCTTCTCGATAATCTCCAGCTTCTGACTAAGGTTTCCTTTCTGGTCATCGTAGGCAGCAGCATAAAATTTAGCCTTATTTCCAAAAAAGACATCACAGGCAGTCCGAAACCTTGAATAAATGATATTGTTGTCCTTCTTTGGTGCATACCCAATAGTCTTCCAGGTTTTCTGAATCTCCAGTACCTGATTGGTTTTATCAACCCAGGCACCATGTGTTTCGTAAACAGTGGCGGCGATCTTTTCGACCCTTTCGCACAGGGCCACTTTCTTCTCCAGGTTTTCGTGCAGGGATTCTTTCAGTCTGGAGTGATAATCCTGGTGTTTTTTATTGATTACCGAGGTTGCCAGCTTGAAGCGCTCCCAGATTTCATCCCTGTCTTCACGGGGTACCGGTCCAATCTCTCTCCATCTCGCATGGTTCTTTTGAAGTACTTTAAAGGCCTGGACGATATTGGGATCCTTATCGAGGGCCTCGGTCCGTTCACAAAGCTGCTCTTTGAGTTCCAGATTTTTCTTCAGATCAAGGCTCCGCAGATCGCGGTTGATACGCACATAATCATTAAACTTCTCTACAAAATAGTTATAGGAGTCCCAAAGATCCTTCAGGTTCTGGTGTGGAACAACACCTGCAGCAAACCATTGTTTCTGAAGATCCTTAAACTTCCTGAAGGTAATCTCAAAGGACTCCTGGTTCTCCATAAGAACCCTGAATCCTTCCAGGATTTCCTGTTTTTTAAGAAGATTTTCCTGCTTTGCTTTTTCCAGTTGCCTTGTAAATTCTGCCTTCAGTCCCTTATACTTGTACAACAACTCCTTCATGGCAGCCTCGACAGGCTCCTCTGCAGGTCTAAAATCTTCAATGTTACCGCCTTCATCAAGAAAATGTTTTTTCTTCTCCTCTAAGACAGAGGTAACTTTCTCATAAAAAACCTTCTTGATATCTTCAACCTCTTTCCTGATATTCCCTTTTCCGGGATTATCCAACTTCTCCCTCATCAACTTTACCAGGTCCTCTTTACTCAGTAAAGCATAGTTGATTTCCTCCTCTTTATGTTCATGATCCTCATTATCTGCATGGTCATCGTAGGAGTTATTCTTCTCAACCTCCTCGCTATCATCTACCAGCTGGTTGGGTCTCGGCACGGTCTTTTTAACCGGGGAGGGTTCTTTTTTGTCTGAAACGGATTCTTCAGCCGGGGCGGCTTCAGGTTTGTCCGGAACTGCGATTCTTCAGCCGGTGCGGCTTCAGGTTTGTCTGGAACGGATTCTTCAGCCGGTGCGGCTTCAGGTTTGTCTGAAACGGATTCTTCAGCCGGTGCGGCTTCAGGTTTGTCTGAAACGGATTCTGATTTTTTTGGAACAGGATCTGATGCTACTGGAACAGGATCTGAATTCGGTTCCGGCACGACCGCATCGCTTGCATCAGCTGTAGGTTCCTGGGGCCTGGTTTCTTCTTTTTTTTCTTCGCTATTCGTCTCCTTTAAAGGATCATTTAATTCAGAATTTTTCATGACAGGTAGAGGATTAGTAGGTCGCTAGCTCATACAAATTAGTCATTTTTCATGAAATGGGCGATTTTTCAGAAAAAAACTGTCCTATCTTCGTAGAAAATCAAAGCACTATGCGCATCGATATTATTACGGTGTTACCCCAATTGCTGGATGGACCACTAAACCATTCCATAGTCAAGAGAGCCAGGGAGAAAGGACTTGTGGAAATCCATATTCATGACCTTCGTGATTTTTCGCAGGATAAACACAGGCGGGTGGATGATTATGCTTTTGGTGGAGATGCCGGGATGGTTATGTGCATCGAACCTATACACAGAGCCATCACTCACCTGACCTCACAGCGGGAATATGATGAAGTTATCTATACATCACCCGATGGAGACAAGCTCGACCAGCAGGAAGCCAACCGTCTTGCCGTGGCCGGGAATTTGATTATCCTATGTGGGCACTATAAGGGTGTAGATCAGCGGATCAGGGATCACCTGGTTACCCGCGAAATCTCCATAGGAGACTATGTGCTGACAGGAGGAGAACTGGCTGCTGCTGTTATTACCGATAGTGTGGTTCGTCTTCTTCCGGGGGCTATTTCGGACGAAACTTCGGCGCTGAGTGACTCATTTCAGGATGGCTTACTGGCTCCACCGGTCTATACCCGTCCGGCCGAATACAAGGGATGGAAAGTGCCTGATATCCTTTTATCGGGGCATGCAGCAAAAATCGACGAGTGGAAACACGAGCAATCCCTTGAGCGAACCCGAACACTCAGACCCGATCTGCTGGAAGACAAGGAGGATTGATTATCTGAGTATTTTTCTGACAAAGGCCACTGTGAAGTAGGACATCAGGAACAAACCAAAAAAACCTTCAAGGGACGATACCCAGCGCACTGCTCCATAGGGATAGTGATCCCCATACCCTATGGTCAGAAAGGTTATGGCACTGTGGTAAAAGGAGCGGGCCATCATGGAGAGTTGATCATCCACCGAGGCAATGATATCAGCGGGCGACCAAAGCAACATAAAATAGTATACCAGGCTAAAGATCACAAAGCAGCTTACCATGGTTACCAGAACCCTGACCGGACTGGTAGCATATAATCCGGCCCGGTCAAACAGAAGCAGTTTTAACCAGTAGAGTGGGTATTGGTAGATGGCCTTAAGAGGTTTCCGCTCCACAGACTCCACCAGATTTGATTTCGATTCACATCGTTTGAACTCCACGTAAGCCCTGTCCTCGGAATTATAGAGTCCCAGATTCTTAAAGTTCTCTTTCAGAATCCTGAACTGCTCGGCCCTGACGCGGTAAGTATGATCCAGCTGACTATTAATCAAATGCTTTACATTATTCTGGTACCAGTCGATATAGAACCTGCCAAGTAAGCGCATACCGGCCATATACAGGGTATCGATCTCAGCTCTGAAATCATGAGGATTCATGTCAATAATATCCCGGACCACTGTATCAGAGAGATCCATGTCCTGGCATTTATGTACCCGCAGGTCCAGGAAGCCATTCAGATGACAAAAAGAAAGTGAAAGGGAGCGAAACCAGGATTTATAAAAACTGACACGCTCGTCGCAGAACAGGGTGCGTTCAAAACTTACATCCACATTCTCAAACATAACTTCCTCAAAACTAAACCCGCCGGAACCCAGGTTGGCCCGTTTGAAACTGAATTTCCCGGCTTCCATCTCACATTCATCAAATATCACCTCGCCGTTTTCAAATACGGAGCGGTTGAAATTCACACGTCCGCTTCCAAACTCCACGGTCCTGAAATCAACACGCCCGGATCCAAATTCGCAGCGTTCAAAACTAAGATCCACCTTCTTAAATGCTGCAAAATGAAAATCCACCTTCCCTGTTCCAAAGCGCGCTACTTTGAAGCTTACCTTGCTGCCTCCAAAATGGGTATTAATGAAATTCACATCCCCCTCACAAAAATCCGTATTGATAAAAGAGACCACATCCACATCAAAAGATGAATACTGGAAATCCTTGGTTCCTTTACCAAACTGGCAGTTCTTAAAAGAAGCCTCATGCCCTTTGATTTCCACATTCTTGAAGTTGAAATGGCCTTCAGGCAGGTGGGTATCGTGAAACGAAACCAGAGGTGTATTGAACTTTGCCGATTCGAAATTGACATCTCCTCCTGTTACCCATGATTCGTCAAGAGAGAACTCTGTTCCTTCAATAAGTGAATGAGAAAAATCCAGTGAAGCATCTCCGCCGAACAGGGCACTCCTGGCTGTAAAGCCTTTTATATGAACTTCTTCTGCGGCTTCCATATTCCTGGTAAGCCTGTAGTCACGCAGGGAAAACTTTTCAATGTAACAATGATCGAGATTCAGCTCTTCTCCCCGGTCAATGGCCTTATAGATCTCTTTCTCTTCCAGGTAGGCCATCAACTCAACAAGGGGTTTCTCCCTTCCAGGTACCTGAAAATGTACCAAAGCTGTCCCGGGAAACAGAACCCCTGCTTCAGTTTCAAATTTTAACTTCTTAATCTCTACCTTGAAAGAGCTATGAGCTGGCAGCATGGCCTTTAGTTATATCTGGTATACGGAAAAGTCAGTCAATGGTTTTTCGCTGGCAAAGGGAGGCAAAATCACAATAGCTGCATTTAATATCATTGTCCCGCTGAACAAAGGGAACAGCCGGATCGAAAAGCTTTTGCAAAACCTCTTTTAAATATTCTACGAACGTGTCCTCCAGTCCCCCGAATGAATCGATTCTGCCCTCCTTTTTGAGACTTGTCATGGTCAGTGCCGGATCAAAGTTCTCCTCAAAAAGGCCTTTCATGGTATAAAGTCCGGGCATTATCTGATCTCCCGGGTACTCCTCCCCCACCAACCAGGCATAAAAAAGAGTCTGCATGGCCGCTCCGTTCCTGCTTCCGTAATTCCCTTCAAACAGGGATTCAAGGGTGGTAAACTTCTGGCTGGTCTGCCCGGTTTTATAATCAATCACCCGGAGTACCCCGTTCACCCTGTCGATCCGGTCAATTTTTCCACCCATGCGGATCTCCACCTTTGCCTGGTTCACCTCAATCTGCATATTTCTCTTGTAGTCATCTTCGGCCGAAACAAGTTCGAAGGGAGCAATGGCAAGGTCCGTTCTGATAATCTTCTCCAGATAACGGAGCATCACCCGGAAGATGATGATATTTCTTCCCTCCAGTTCCTCTCGCTTCCTTCCTTTGAAATGCTGTCTGATAAAGACTTTTTTGAGTACCTCCTCAGCCTTTGCAGTTTCCAGGAGTATAGAGAGTTCCTCCCGGGTCACCAGTCCCTTATTTCTTTCTGCAATCTGACTATAGAGTTCTTTCAGCGTATCATGAACCACAGTTCCAAAGCCAGCCGCATCGATTTCTTCCCGGATCTCATCCGCTTCACCAATGCCTGCTATATACCTTAGATAAAACCTCAAGGAACAATCGATATAGGTATTCACAGCCGAAGGCGAAAGGTAAGGCCCTTCCTCTTCATCGGCTCTGTAAGTAGCCAGTTTCTCATCCGCTTGCCGGGTGTGGGATATCACCAATGGTGCAATTTCTCTTGCCCGCACCTCCAGACCGGGTCTGATGATTTCAATATCCCTGCTGAAAATCAACTGGTACAGGTAGCGGCTCATCTCGCCGGTTCGCATTCCTCCTGTAGCACTGTTAAAGAGAAGATCGACTCTTTCTGCCCGTTGCAGGAGGCGATAGAAATAATAGGCATAGATGGCATCCATATCTTCCTTTGCAGGCATTCCAAATGCCAGGCGCAGTGAATAAGGAATATTGGAATGGGCGGAATGAGAGGCAGGCATCACCTCCTCGTTCATAGAAAGGAGGATCACATGCTTGAAATCCAGCAACCTGGTCTCCAGAATTCCCATCACCTGCAGTCCGGAAAGAGGTTCTCCTTCGAAGGGTATACGGAGTGCACCCAGCAATTTCCTCAGTAAGCGCTCAAGGATGGAAGCATTAATGGCCGGGCGCTTTGTGACCACCAATTCGAGCTTATTCAGATGTGTAATGAGCTGAAAGATAAACTCCCGGTCCAGTGCCTCCTGCATCAGTTCATTTTTTGCTGCAAGTGCTTCAAGGATATGCATGAAGATGGCCTTCAGGTACACAATCATACCTGCTGCATCTTCCACTGGTCTGAATATGGCATCTTCCAACTCCCCGCTAAATATCTCCTGATCCACCATCACCAGGTTATCGCGCATGATTAATTGAGCCACATCCTCTCCAGGGCTATCTCTCATTTTTCTGAAATAGGGATGTAAGAGGACCGACATCACATCTTTGTGATAAAATAGGACCTTAGCCCCAGAGCTCTTCCGGATGTTGTGCTGCAGACGAAGCAGGGTATCAATAAAGCTGTAGACCGGAGTGTTTTTCATGGGATAGCCCATGGTCACATTGATATCCCTGGCATTTTCCGGAAGGGACATCATAACAGGAAGCAATAACTCCTCATCACAAAGGACTATTGCTGTATCGGTACATTCCTGAAGCAAAGCCTGATCCTTGGACTCCAGGATCCGGTGGACAGTTTTGGCCTGAAGCACATCGCTGGGAAGTTCAAATATCCGGAACTCCTTCTTCTCATCCAGTCCGCGGAACTCCTCCAGCCTGCTTGCAGCAGGCAAACGCTTCATATTCTCTCTTAAAAAGCGGCCAGCCTCCTTGCCTGCACTATCGGTATATTGATGATCAAAATCCCAGTAGAATTCAGCACCATGCTTCTGCAACCAGGAGAATATCTGTTTCTCACATTGGTTGAGTGCATTAAACCCGGCAACAATGGTCCGCCCTTCCCAGTCATCCTGCATTTCGCCATGACCCATCCGCTGCACGATCTCGCGGTATTGCATGCCCTGATAAGCTTCTCCCCTATCTGATAAGACTCGTCTCAATTCTCCGTAAAGTGTTGGAAGAAGCAGCCAGCTCTTCAGAAACTGTTCCTTTTCAGGACTTGGATCACCCCAGTGAAAGCCAGTCCAGAACTGCTTGATAAACTCAAGCTGCTCGGGTTCAATCCCAGCCATGGGTTCTTCCAGAGCTTTCAGATCGTTGATATTCCGGAATAACATATCCGCATCAACCAGGTATTTATCCAGCTCATCGAAATCCCTGAGCATCATTTCTCCCCACAGATAAAACTCATCCAGAGATTCGGGATGTTCCACCGCCTCCTGGTAGATATCGTAGAGTTTGAAAAACAGGTCGATGGGATCGCTTAGCTCCAACAGGCTCTGCTCATCGATAAAATCGCTGATGGTATAGATGTGTGGTGCCCACTCCGTATTTTTAATATGTATGGCCAGGTGCCTCTGAAGAAAGAGCCCTGCACGCCTGTTTGGCAGAATAATCCGGGTATCCCCCAGATCTCCCGCAGCAGTCTGAACAAGGTGTATGGCCAGTTTTTCAAGAATGGGCTGCATTGTTATTCCGCTTTATAGTATTTCCCCTGCCAGCTGTCGTTATTTTGCAGCAGGGCTTCAAAGGCCCTTAATACGCCATCGTACCTGATACCCCATCCCTCCCTGAGCGCCATATCGGGGCTTACCTCTCCTGCAATACGCTCCACAACAAATGCCGGGTTGAGTCTTTCCAGGATCTCCATCATTAACTGGAGATAGTCCTCCATGCTAAAAGTTTTAAAATCTTCTGGCTTTTCCCTGTATTCAAGAGCCATGGCTGTTCCCTTAATTAGCTGTAGCTGATGAAATTTGATACTGTTTAGTGGCCACCTGGAAAGCTCACCTGCGGTTTCCAGGAAATCGTTCCTGCTTTCTCCCGGAAGGCCTATGATCACATGTCCGCCCACACGCACTCCCCTGCGGGCTGTTTCAGTAACCGCCCACAGGCTCTTTTCCACATCGTGTCCCCGGTTTACCCGCTGCAGGGTCCGGTTTAACACAGATTCAATGCCATACTCAAGCACCACATAACAGCGCTTCGATAATTCCTGGAAATAATCAAGCAGTGGTCTATCCACACAGTCGGGCCGGGTACCCACCACAATCCCCACTACCCCGGGTACGGCCAGTGCCTGCTCATACATGGAATTCAAGCTCTTCCAGTCTGGCATAAGTATTTGTATAGGCCTGAAAGTAGGCCAGGTACTGGGTGGCCTTGCGGTATCTCTTCCGGTGAAAGGCCATGCCCTGCCTGATCTGATCGGCAATGGCTTTCTCCGGATTGTTGTAAGAGGGGTTAAAGGCCCTGTTGTTACAAAATGTACATCCGCCCGTTCCACAGGTCCCGTCCCTGTTGGGACAGGTAAAGCCGGCATCGATGGTTATTTTCTGAACACGCTCCCCGAATTCCTTCTTAAAATAGTCGCTGTACGCATTCAGCCTTCTCTCTGTCCCCCAGGAATATACCATGCCCTATATCTTAACTGTTTTATCCAGAATCACATACCAGAGATAGCCCTCCACATGACTGTAACCCATCTGTCTGAGCCGGTCCATATAATTCCGGACCTGGGAGATGTAGGATGGTTTCTCCAGTTCTCCAAATTTGAAATCGACCACCGTAAGCCGCCCACCTTCCACAATTACCCGGTCGGGCCGTAGCACCGTTCCATCACCGCAAAGGATGGTTCGTTCGTTAAATACTCGCTTAGTCCCTGCTTCCGAAAACCAATTCCTGACAATGGGAGCTCTCAGTTTATCACGAATCATAGCTTCCAGCTCCTCACGCTCTTTTCCCGGAACCTGCCCCTCTTTCTGCAGGGCATCAAGCACCTGCTCCAGGTCCTCCAGGGCATTAATCCTGGAAAAGATCTGATGCATCATATTCCCGTACATGCGTCCGGTCCGGAATATTCCCTCTTCATCCACAAAATACTGATCACTTCTGAGTCTCACTCTGAGTGAACGCTTATCCCGGTTCACCGGATATGATCTGAACTGCCATGGATCTTCCTGCTGTTCCCCGGCAGAATAGACAGGCATCTCTCCAATGGTCAGCATATTTCCATCCATATAAGACTGCAGGGCTGCGGTGCAGGGTTCCTTCATCGGCTTTATATTCATAATAACCTGCATGAGGTCCCCCGTGCTTTGCACCTCTTTCACTTCCTTTTTCGGAAGACCGATATAAAGCAGGTCTTTTGCCCTGGTAAAGGCCACATATAAGAGGTTCAACTTGTCCATATATCCCTTCATTCGCTCCCGGTAATAAGCTGGTGCGAAAAGGGTATGAACCATCCTGGATATGTATTTCACAGGTACAATAGGGATCCTCTCCATGGGTGTCCCCCGGGTTTCGCACCAAAGGATTTCAGAATTCCTGTGGCCGGTGGTCACCTCCCAGTCACAGAAGGGAACAATGACAGCTTTAAATTCAAGTCCCTTGGATTTATGTATGGTAAGAATCCGGATGGCATTGGATTCTTCGGAAACGGAGACACCCCACTTCGTCCCAAATTGCTCCCAGTACTCCAGAAAATCGCGGATTCCCAGGGGGTCCCGGCGCTGGAGATCAATCACCACATCCTGGAAAGCCTGGAGATAAGGCAAATCCTCCGCACGACTCCCCAGAGAAAATATCTCGATCAGCGATTCAATCAGTTCATACAGGGGCAACTGCTTCAGAAGTTCCCTTTGTTCAATAAAGAGCTCTGGGGAAAATTCCTCCGGGCTTACATCCACCCCAAAGAGTTGTGCCGGATCAATATCCTCCTTCGTCCCCAGCAGATAGCAGTGATACTTAAGCAAAGTGTTATTTATCTCATGGTCGGGTTGCACCAGGTATCTGAGCAGTGAAACAAGAAGCGAAACCGAGTTGTTATGAACCAGCAACAGCGATTCATTGGAGATTAATCTGAACTTATTTGATTCGCCGGTAAGCCTGGCATGTTCCAGCAACTTATTGGCCACAGCCACTCCCTCTTTACGGGTACGGACAAGTATGGCCGTTTCGCCTGCTTCTATCCCCGATTGCCGGATCTCTTCCACCCAGCCCGGAATAGCCTCAAGTACTTCATCCTGGAATGAGATCTCCCCGGCCTCGAACTGGACTGCCTTAATCAATCCACCTTTTCCCATCTGCTGCTCCGGGATCTCCTGCACCACGTCCTCATATGCCTTTCTGAAACGCTCCACCTCCAACTCCGCTTCATGCCTGCTAAGGGGCGAAGCCAGCAATTCCTTCCCGATCTTTTCAGATAACAATTGTGAAGAAAGCTGAAATACCGTATTGTTGAACCTGACAATCTGTTCCCGGCTTCTGAAATTCCTGGCAAGGGTGCGAATATGCACCTGCTGGTGACTGAAGTCATGTTCCAGTTCCGATGCCAGGATCTTCCAGTCTGAATTCCTCCAGCGGTAGATGGACTGCTTCACATCCCCTACGACCAGGTTTTCCTGACCGGCAGCAAGGGAATTATCCAGCAGCGGACCAAAATTATCATACTGAAACAGGGAGGTATCCTGAAACTCATCCAGCATAATATGCTGATAGCGACTACCGGTTCGTTCATATACAAAGGGCACCTGGTTGCCCCCGATGATCCCCCGAAGGAAGCGGCTTGAGTCGGCTATAAGGAAGAGGTTTCGCTCACGGGTGTACTCACGGACATACTCCCAGGTATCGGCCAGGATCCCCAGGGTATAATAATTGGCCCGAACCAGTGTCACGGAATTTAAAACTACCTGCAGCCTGTAAACCTCATTCAAAAGTGGAATCAATTGCTCTTCGGTAAGGGAAGTCATGGCCTGGGAGGAATCTTTTTTCAGCCATTTTTCAGGCATTTCCAGGGCCAGAAGCTTGGAGTCTGTAAAATTCACATCCTCCCCCTTTGCTGCACTGGTAAAAAGCGTGGCCGGCGAATTGTTTCTGAGCATAAAATCTTCCGGAGCAAGATCATTGCGTTCCAGCAATTGCAAAGCTGAATTACCTGTGGAAGCCATCTCCTGGCGGGTTTGCTTCTCCAACAGATTCAGGTCACGGCGAAACAGGTCCAGGTTCTCCTTATTCAACACCGAGATCTCATGTTTCAGAAACAAGCCCTGGAAAGATTCTTTGAAAAGCTGCATGCCCAGCTGAATGACCTCCTTTCGGAAGTTCCAGGATTTTGACTCTTCCATGCGCTCTTCAGCATAGCGGATCAGCCATGCCTGTAATTCCGGGTGATTACCCAGGTCCTGGAACATGCGGTCCACTGCCAGGGAAAGGACGCGTCCATGATCAAGCTCCAGATTATACCCGGGCTGGATACCAATTTCCCTGGTGAATGCCCGGATCACAGACTGAAAGAACTTATCAATGGTACCCACCGAAAATCCGGAATAGTCGTTCAAAATAGCATCCAGCAACTCTCCGGCCCTTTTACTTATGGATAAGGTATCCATTCCTGTAGCCTCCACAAGCTGCTTCATCTCCTCCATACTCATCTCCTTCCCTGTATTTGGATAAGGCAGAAAGTGTGTCCAGTATCCGCTGCTTCATCTCTCCTGCCGCCTTATTGGTAAATGTAACGGCCAGGATATGGCGATGGATCCCGGGATGCCTATAAAGCAACTTCAGATATTCCATGGTCAGGGCAAAGGTTTTTCCTGAACCTGCAGATGCTTTATATATGTTAAGGGGGGGCATAATGTAAAGATAAGATTGGATTGATTAGAAATTCATATTTTTGTGCCAAAATAAGAACATTGGCAAAACGTGTTGTTGTAGGATTATCAGGAGGAGTTGACTCCAGTGTGGCTGCCTACCTTTTAAAGGAAGAGGGCTACGAGGTCATTGGGCTGTTTATGATCAACTGGCACGATAAAACCGGTGTGATCGATGCAGATTGTCCCTGGGACGAAGATGTTGTCTTTGCCGAGCTTGTGGCCAAGAAGCTGGATATTCCCTTCCATGTGGTGGATCTGAGTGAACCTTACCGGGAACGGGTCATCGATTACATGTTCTCCGAATACCAGAAAGGCCGGACTCCCAATCCTGATGTGCTTTGCAACCGGGAAATTAAAGTTCGATGCCTTCCTGGAGGCCGCAGAAGCCTATAAACCCGATTATGTGGCAACTGGTCACTATTGCAGAAAAGAGACCACAAGCCATAATGGAACAGAGATTCAGCACCTCCTGGCCGGGGATGATCCCAACAAGGACCAGAGTTACTTCCTATGCCAGCTTTCGCAGGAGCAACTTACCAGAACCCTTTTTCCCATCGGGCACCTGCAAAAACCCGAAGTCAGGAAGATTGCCAAAGAACAGGGACTGGCCTCAGCCGGAAAAAAAGATTCGCAGGGAATCTGTTTTGTAGGCAAGGTACATCTTCCGGTTTTCCTGCAGCAAAAGCTGAAAGCCCGGGAGGGCAATATTTTTGAGATCCCGGCCGACCTGACTCAGTACACTTCAGAAAAACAAGATCTCACAGACCTGGAAGCCATAAGTGCTCCCTGGAACTATGTTAAAGAGGACGGGATCTGGACGGGCAAGCACCAGGGGGCTCATTTTTTTACTGTAGGGCAACGCAAAGGACTGAATGTGGGAGGCAAGACCGAACCCCTGTTTGTAATCGCCACCGATGTAAAGACCAACCGTATTTATGTGGGCCAGGGGCAATCCCACCCGGGTCTATATCGTCGCGGGCTAAAAATTATACCCGAGGAGATTCACTGGATCAGAAGGGACCTGGAAATGCAGACCGGGGAGAGCCGCGATTACCTGGTCCGGATCCGTTACCGCCAGGCCCTCCAGAAGGGCACCCTCCACATGACCCAATCGGGCTTATACATTACATTTGAGGAGCCTCAGCGGGGAATTGCACCCGGACAGTTTGCCGCCTGGTACGATGGGGATGAACTGCTTGGTTCGGGAGTTATCAACCAGTAAGGAAAATTCTACTTTTTATGAAGACCGCACTCTTTGTGCAGTTCGTTTTCCCACCACCAACGGCCGGAACGGATATCCTCTCCGGGTTCAATGGCCCGGGTACAGGGCTCACAGCCTATGCTGGGGAATCCCCTGTCGTGTAGCAGATTATAGGGGATATTGTTCTTTTTGATATAGTCCCAGACCTCCTTTTCGGTCCAGTTAATCAGGGGATTGATCTTTACCAGTCCGTTATTGGCATCCCACTCTACCAGCTTGTTGAAAAATCTGGAAACAGACTGGTCCTTTCTTAATCCACAGATCCAGGCCTGCTTGTTCTTAAAGGCCCTGGGAAGCTGTGCCACCTTTCTGATGGAACAACATAATTTCCTGTTTTCAACACTGTCGTAAAAAAGATTAATCCCCTTCTCGGCTACCATTTCCTCGACTTTCAGAGGCTCCGGAAAATAGGTCTTCATGCGGATACCAAAAAACTTGTTGGTCCGCGCGATCAGGTCGTAGGTTTCGGGAAAGAGTCTCCCTGTATCCAGAGTAAAAACTTCTGTATTTCTTCTCTGACGCAAAACCATTTCAGTAATGACCTGGTCCTCCAGGCCAAGACTTGTGGAGAGCACTATATGTTCACCAAAATGCTGCAGGAAATATCCGATAACGCCCATCGGACTCTTGTCCTTCAACTCCACGTTCCATTGCGCTATCTGCGCCTCTAACTTATCGCTTAGTTCCATGATCTTATTAAATATAAATCAGGTATAAGACTCCATTTTGCCCATATCCACCCAGGTATCACGATCGTGCCGGTACAAGTATACAGGATGTTTCTTTGCCAGATCCAGGTAAAAGGGCATCAGTGGGAATTTTTTCTCCTTTGGGAAGAGTGAAAAAACTCTGGGGTCCATGATATGTATGGCACTGAATGCAATGGGACTCAGCCCCTCTGCAGAAGATCCCGCAAGGATGGTCTCCCCGGTCCGGTTATCACGCCAGCCTTTTAAAAAGCTCTCTTTGTTCATCAGGAGGCTTCGGGTGGTTACCCGCTCCTTCACAGCCAGTGTGGCAATGGCTCCGCTCTTCTGATGCTCCTGGTACATGGCTCGCAGATCAATGTTGCTGACAATATCCACATTATACACCAGGAAAGGATCCTCACCAAAGAACCAGGATGCATTGGCAATACCACCCCCGGTATCAAGCAGTTCATCCTTCTCATGGGAAAACTCGATTTCGATCCCAAAGCCATCCTTCTGTTTTACAAAATCCATGACCATGTGGGCATAGTGATGCACATTGATAATGATGGAAGTAAAGCCATGTGACTTTAGTTTTAAAATAACATGTTCCAGCAGGGGCTTACCGTCCCATTCCAGCAATGCTTTGGGCCTGTTATCGGTAAGCGGTTTCAAGCGGGAACCAAGTCCGGCCGCCAGTATCATCGCTTTATTTTCCTGGGCTTGCAACACCATTTTTCTTTGGGGGATTGTTTTTCACATTTGGTGCAAAGGTACTTCATCTTTCTATCCTCGATTTTCTCCGCCAGTCCGTCACTCTCCTTACACAATTTTTTACTCATCTTTTTCCCTTATGCAGAGAATAACGCAAGAGCAGGTAAAATGTTTTTAAAAGAATGTTCAGTTCATTTCGGGATTCATGTGCTTATGAAATATCTCACGGGTCCTTTCCAGGTGTTCTTTCATGATCCTCTGTGCTCTGTCACCATCCTGCTTCATGATGGCATCCAGAATGGACCGGTGCGCCTGGAGGGTATGTTTCTTCTCCCCGTCAATATTTCCGTAGATATAGTTCCTCATGCGGGGAAGAAGGGTGTAAATGGGCTCCATAGTGATCTGCACCACAGGATTCTGAGTGGCCTTTGTAATGGCCAGGTGGAACCTGTTATCCAGGTCGGCTTCCTGCTGGGTATTGTCGGGATCACATTGTTCAAATTCCGCCTGGGTAAGGCTCAGCTCATCCAGGTCCTTGGAGCTCCGGTTCAGCGCTGCAAGCTTTGCTATTTCCGGTTCAAAAATATACCGCACTTCGATAATCTGGGAAAGCAGATTCTTATCAAATTTCAGGTCATAGTAAAGATTCAGTGTATCGATGGCATCTTCAATATTGATATCCGAAACATACATGCCACTACCCTTCTGTATGCTGATTAATCCGCGTGCACTCAAGCGCCTCAGTGCTTCCCGCAGGGCTGTCCTGCTGACCCCAAAAGACTCACACATCTCCCGTTCAGTGGGCAGTTTCGATCCCACAACAAGCTTCTTCTCCCTGATGGCACTCTCAAGGGTCCTTTCAATCCTCTGACTCAGGGTAAGTTTGTTGCCAATGTTCTGAAATATATCGTCCATTCATACAGATTTAGTAGATAATCTATTATTTCACTTCCAGGGCTTCGCTCAGCTGGCTCTCGTTATTAAGCCGGTCAAGTCCTGAAACCCGGTAGATCCCGGCAGGAACTTTTTCTCCAAAGTTAATGTGGGATTCGCCGGTGAGCTCCACAAGGCAAGTCACATCTTTAATCCGGGTGTTCTCTCCCGGTTTATACCTGTATACCGCAAAAAACCTGGACCGGTCCATCTCATCTGATGTCTCCGGCGCATCCCAGAGCAGGGTCTTCCCTTCCATCCTCAAATTCATGGGACGCCCGGGAGCCTGCGCATCGATCCAATGCATTTCCGGAACCAGTGCGGGTGATTGGCAATATTCTTTTTGAAGAGTCTTGTTCAGCCTGGCCAGGTCTTTCCGGAAGAAATGCTTACTGCTGAAACAGGCAAAACCAAAGAGCCCCTCTAAATCCCTGATCAGATCTATCTGCCTGAGGAGATGTTTTTCCTTTCGCCATTGCGGATGCTGTGATTTTCTATCCAGACGGTAGGGTGCAAGTCCCACATACATGTGTCTTCCAAAACTGAAATCGTTCCACCAGTATGCCAGGGTGGAAAATCCAACCGCAGGATGATCCTCCCGCCAGTACAGTTGGGGCATCAGGTAATCAATCCACCCTTCCTTCTGCCAATGCAGAACATCCGCATACAGACCGTCATAATTGGAAGTCCCGGCAGTAGTTTCAGAACCCCGTTCATCATCGGAGCGGTTACGCCAGACACCGAATGGACTTATTCCGAATTTGACCCAGGCTTTCTCGGCCTTGATAGCTGACCCCAGCAAAGAAATAATGGTATCCACATTATGCCTTCTCCATTCTTCCAGCCGGTCGGGATAATAATCCCCTCCAAATCTGATAAAATCCAGGCTGTCGGGCAGTTCCTGGTTTTCAATCTTGTAAGGGTAAAAGTAATCATCGAAGTGGATCGCATCCACATCATAGCGGCGGACCACATCCACCACCACATCTCTGACAAAATTCCATACACCGGGATTGGCCGGGGAAAAATAGGATCTCCCCCCATAAGTAAACAGCCATTCGGGGTGCTGGTGAATAATGTGGGTCTGGCTTAGAATATCGGTGGTATCCAGGTTGATCCGGTAGGGATTTAACCAGGCATGCAACTCCATACCACGCTTGTGTGCTTCGCTGATCCAGTACTCAAGAGGATCGTAAAAAGGTTCAGGTGCCTTTCCCTGCTCACCCGTGAGAAATGCTGACCAGGGTTCCAATTCTGATGAATAGAGGGCATCTGCCGTTGGGCGTATCTGCAGAATGATTGCATTGATCCCATTCTTTTTGTGCAGATCCACAATCTCTATGATCTCTTTCTGTTGTTCAGAAGTGGAGAGTCCGGGTTTTGAGGGCCAGTCGATGTTGGCTACTGTTGCCACCCATACTCCCCTGAACTCCCTCTTAGGTGCTTGTGCAGACAGTGTTTGTATGACAAATACAAATGTTACAAGGAGTAATATAAAACGTTGAGGCATACCAGTTGATATTTTGATCTTTAACAAGATTTCCAGGCAGCATTGTAGCTTTAATGTTGCAATTTACAAATATATTCTGGAAATTTGTCATACATCATTCATATTACTAAACCATGATATTAATAGCAGACAGCGGTTCCACCAAGACCGATTGGCGCTTGCTTACGGGCAAGGAGGTTCGCAGTATGTCTACACGTGGGATAAACCCCTACCATTCAAGTAAAAAGGAGATTGAAGAGGAGCTTAAAACGCTTGATCTTCAGGGGGATGAACGCAACATTCATGAGATCTATTTTTACGGATCGGGTGTTGCCAACGAAGAGATGAAGGATGTCATTCACGGTTCACTTCAGAAGCGAATTGGTGTCCATCCTCATATCCAGGTTCAGGATGACCTGACAGGTGTTGCACGCGCTCTTTTCATGGATAAAAGCGGGATTGCATGCATCCTGGGAACAGGCTCAAACTCGGGGCTCTATCAAGGTGGAAAGATCTCTGATAAGGTTCCGGCCATGGGTTACTCCCTGGGTGATGAAGGGGGTGGTGCCGATATTGGCAAACGGCTTGTGAATGCCCTGCATAAAAGAAACCTGAGTGACAAACTAAGGGAAGCGATAATCGCCGAGGAGGGACTCAGCATGGACCAGATCCTGGAAAATGTCTACAACCAACCACATGCAAACAGATACCTGGCTTCGCTGGCCCGGATTGCAACAAAATATATTGATAATCCAGAGATCAAAGAGATTATCTCTGCTGCCTTTAAAGATTTTATTGATAAGAATATTTCCAAGTACAGCCACTACAACTCCCTGGAAATAGGTTTTGCAGGTTCCATAGCCTACTATTTCAAGGAGATACTGGAAGAGGTGATGGAGAAGCATCATCTGAAAATAAGTAAGATTATGGCCTCACCCATCGAAGGCCTGGTCACTTACCACCAGGAGGTTCATACCACAGATATGAATGGCACTGTATCCATCACCGAATCCACGTCCCGATATGACAACCTGGACCAGATGAGCGTGAGGGATTTACTGGAAAATATCAACCGGGAGGACAGCACCGTACATAAAGCTGTCCATTCGATTATTCCAGATATCGAAAGACTGGTGGAGGGCATCGTTCCAAGAATTATGAAAGGGGGCAGGCTCTTCTATGTAGGTGCAGGAACCAGCGGAAGGCTGGGGATCGTGGACGCTTCAGAAATTCCACCCACCTTCGGAGTTCCCTTTGATATCGTGATCGGGATCATTGCCGGTGGCGATCAGGCCATCCGGAAAGCAGTGGAATCGGCCGAGGATGACAGGGATGGGGCCTGGCGCGACCTGGCCAAATTCAAACCCGGCAAAAACGATGTGGTGGTAGGTATCGCTGCCTCGGGAAGAACGCCCTATGTAATTGGGGCCGTAGAGGATGCCAGGAAGAATGGTCTGCTGACTGCCTGCATTACCAACAACCCCAACTCTAAGCTGGCCGAAGCCGTGGATATTCCCCTGGAGGCTCTGGTGGGACCGGAATTTGTAACCGGGAGTACCCGCATGAAATCGGGAACCTCACAGAAACTCATCCTTAATATGATCACCACCTCCACCATGATTAAGCTGGGACGGGTGAAAGGAAATAAGATGGTGGATATGCAGCTGACCAATGCCAAGCTGGTTGAGCGGGGCTCAAGAATGATCAGTGAGGAACTTGATCTTGATATGGATGAGTCCAGAAGGCTCCTGCTGCTGCATGGATCGGTACGAAATGTGCTGGATAGCTTCAAATAGCTACTTTCTTCCTATGGAACGGGCGTATAGCAGTGCCGTGGTGCGGTAAAAGATATGTCCCAACTTTGTAAAGGGCAGGTACATAATGACGAACCATACGGCCACCAGGTGAAAAAAGTAGAGGTGGTAGGCCAAAGACCAGTCTCCAAATCGGGCCAGTTGAACCAGGGTTCCCGAGACTGTTAATAAGCCAATGGACACCAGCAAAAGCCAGTCGGAATAGCCGCTCTTTCCAAAAACACTTTTATTGAATACGCGCTGCCAGATCATAATCCCCAATCCTGTATAGATCATCAGGGAGGCCAAATTACCCAGGATCTTCATGGGATTGCTGATTGGAAGCGGGTAGTGGTGAGTCAGGGTGGCCCAGATGGCATAGAGGGTCACCAGGATCAGGAGTGCAAATCCGAAAAAGAGCAGCATGTGGGCCACCTTTCCAGGCTTCCTGGACCCACAGCCGGAAAAATTCGAATGTGACAGGATCTCTCCCAGTACCCTGAATACAGGCAGTCTCTTCATGCCTGCTTCGCCAGGAGGGGTCTGCCGTTTCAGATCTTTCCAGAACCTTCCTATTCCTAAGGCTGCCAGGAGATAGAAAAAGAGGGTAATGGCCGAAAATGATCCATTGAGCAGACCATGGGGAAAGAAGGCTGAATAATCCACCGCGCCTTCCGGGATTCTAAAGGTTCCTGCCAGTGAAAGAATGCAAATAATCACAACTACCGGAATAGCCAGGGCCAGGGGAAGCCAGGCCGGACTGCTGAGCATCTTTCCAAGGAAGCGGGGACGTGCATAATGCTCATAAGTAAGTTGACGGATGGCTGATATAACATCAGCCGGCTTAACATCCCGGGGACAGGAAGTGCTGCAGTCGCCACACTGGTGACAGAGCCAGATATCCACATTCCCGATCAGCCTGTCCTTCAGTCCCCATCCCGACCAGATCATCTCCTTGCGGGGAAAGGGTCTTTCTGCAGGAGCCAGGGAGCATACAGCAGAACAGGTACCGCACTGCATGCACTGGTTCAGGCGTGCTCCGCTGAGGTGGCTCAGCTCCCTCTTAAATCCAATATCCGGTTTGATATCTCCCATTAACTTATTAACTCACTAAGTTATTAACACACTAACTTTTCAGCTACATACTCTTGAATGGATTAGGGCCAATCAACTCTATCTCCTCCACATAGTCGTTTATAATTCCCTGTATCTCGTGGTGTTCCGTAATCTCCACAAATTTTGTCTGAATTCTTTCAGGCTCCAGCATCATGGTCTCCAGGGTCTCCTGAAGATTCTCCCCCCTCTGTTCGGTCAGTTCACTTCCATGGATAAAGTGACACTGGTAATCATCGCCCGGCTTGCATCCAATCTGCAGAATCCCGTCATAGCCGTGCGACAGGGCATCGGAGATCCACACCTTGTTAATGGAGCCCAGACAGCGGACTGGAATGATTCTCACGAAGGGGCTGTATTGCAACCTGTTAACACCAGCTGCATCCAGTGCCGGGTAGGCATCATTCTCACAAACAAAAACCAGGATTCTTGGTTTCTCTTCGAACTCATCAGGCACATGCACCGCCTTGATCATGGCCGATACACTATTAATGTTGAAGTCGGAAAAACCGATTACACGCTCCGGACAGGAGCCCAGGCATATGCCACACCTCCTGCAACGTGCCGGGTTGGGCAATGGCGTTCCCTTTTCGGTCTCATCGTAACTACCAAAGGGACACTCCTCCGTACATCGCTTGCAATCTGTACAGCGTTCCATATAAAGCTCGGGCCAGGTCATATCCCCTGCCCTGGGGTGAACCGCCTCTCCCCGTTTCACACATTCAACTGTCTGAATCGCCTTCATCATGGCCCCGGCACCATCCTCCCCGCTCATCTCCATATCCATGGGGGCCCTGACCGTACCTGCTGCAAAAATGCCGGTTCGCCTTGTTTCATAAGGGAAACAAATAAAATGGGAGTCGGAAAAATCATATTCTATCTCGGGCAATCCCGTCCCAAGACGGTATTGCAGGTTCAGATCTGCTGTGGTATTGGGAACCATTCCGGAGGCCAGCACCACCATATCGGAAGTGAGCCTGATATGCTTATCCAGCAAGGAATCGCTTACAGTAACTTCCACGGCATCGTCCTTATCGGAAACCGAGTCTATCACCCCCTTGGTCATAAATATGGCATCATCGGACTGCACCATCTTGTAGAACTCCTCCTGGAACCCGGAAGTGCGTATATCCCGGTAAATGATATAGACTTCTGCATTTGGATTGAGCTCCCTTACATAAAGGGCCTGCTTCAATGCAGCACCGCAACAATAGGAAGAACAGTAAGACAGGTGATTTTCATCCCTGGATCCGGCGCATAGTATAAAGAGCACCCGGTCGGGTACTTGCTCTTCCTGAACATAGAGCTCAAACTCCTCCAGGGTCTTTACCCTTTCAGACCCATATCCCAGGGGCTTGAGCTTCTGCGTATTGTAGGGTTTCCATCCGGTGGAAGTTACCACAGCACCCACATGCAGTTCGGAAAGCCTGCTGCCTTCCAGGGAAACGGTAAAATTGCCCGGTTCGCCGGAAATGGATTGAATGCTTGTCTCCAGGTATATTTCTACTCCTGGATGTTCCATTACTTCATTCACCAATAGCTGCAGATCAGGTTCTTTCAGGGTGGAACTGTCAAGGCCTGAGGGCAGCATCTTATAAATCCTTCCGGCATAGCCGCCCAGGCGGTCCGAACGCTCTACCAGGTGAATCCGTTTCCCTGCCCTGGCTCCCTCCAGTGCCGCAGATAGTCCGGCGATACCAGCCCCCACCACAAGAATATCTGAAGAGAGCTGTTCTGGGATATAAGGAATATTGTCCTTGATAACATCCAGTTTCGTCAGCACCATCCGGGTTTGATCCTCCGCACACATCTGGGTATCCTCTTCTCCCGGCTCCATTACCCAGGCCACCTGTTCCCTTAGATTGATCCGCTCCACATGGATCCCATCCATTTCGAATTCGGCACTTTTCACCCTGGGTGAACACGCCGCAATGGCCAGGCGCGTCACGCCCGCCTCCCCGACCATCATGTTTAATTCCGTCAATCCAGCTTCGGAACACAGTGATCCATGTTTCATGCACTTTATTCCCGGGATGATCTCTTCGGAAGCCAGGAGCAGTTTATCTGTATCGATGCATGCACCGATGTCACATCCGGTACAGATTGCCAGAGCCATATGTACGTTTCCCTCTTCCATCATCTTTGCATCGCTTTAAGTGCCGAGGCAGTAGCATCCTTGACCGAAGAGCTTACGTCCATGGGTCGTTTGCAGCTGGCTGTGGGAATCAAACCGGAGGGCTGATCGCTCAGGTAAAATCCAAATTCATTTGTCTTCAGTTCGGCGGCAACAGGTGCAGGTGTTAGTCCGAGGGCCAGCACCACCATATCAAAGCCGTCCAGCCGCTTGCTTCCACCGGCAATATCCTCCACCTCCAGGAGAAGTCCCTTCTCCCCTTCAGGCGGATGTATCCGTCCCACCTTTCCCTTGGTCAGAGTAATGCGCTCCTTTGCTTCAGCCTGCTTCAGTAATTTCTCATTCCTCCCCGCAAGCCTCATATCGATATAAAAGATCTCGCTTTGAATTTCAGGATACTCCTGCTCCAGGCTTATGGCATGCTTCAGCGAAGCGGAACAGCAGACTGCAGAACAGTAAGGCAGATGATTTACATCCCTGGATCCCGCACACTGAATAAAGGCTATACGTTGCGGGTTTTTACCATCGGAGGGCCTGCCAAGCTTTTTATGTTCCCTTGTACAGGCAGCCAGCATGTGCTCAAATTCCACGTTGCTTACCACATCCGGCTCCTCACTATAGCGGTATTCCTTAATGTTAGCCGCATCATAGAGAACCCATCCGCTGGCAACAATAACTTTGCCAACCTGGATCTCCACCTCTGCAGATGAGCCATCCAGCTGGATGGCCTGGTAGTCGCACACCTCCAGGCAAAGGGCGCATTCTTCCCGTTTACAGACATCCGGATCGATGCAGTATTTCATGGGAAAGGCCAGTCCGTTTTCGATATAGGCAGCTTTCTCCCCTTCGGTCCTGCCAAGCTTCGCTGGCCGTTCCACGGGACATACCTCTGCACATTTACCACAGGAGGTACAATTATTATTGATCAGCCTGGGCCTCAGATCAATCTTAACCCGGTAGTCCCCATCTGTTCCGCAGATACTCTTGAGGCTGGCACCTGTATAGTAGTTGATCCGGGGATTGGAACGGATGCGCCGGAAATTGATTTCCAGTCCGCATGAAGGCGGACATAATTTGGGAAAGTAGTTGTTAAAGCGTGCAACATTACCACCCAGGTAATTATTCTTCTCAATGAGCACCACCTCCTGTCCGGCTTCAGCCAGCTCCACTGCTGCGGTGATCCCGCTTATTCCTCCCCCTATGATTAAAGTTGGCAAGCTCAAGACTATCCTTTCTTAAAGTATATCGCGCTTAATCATCTCCCATTCTCCTGTTTCAGGATTCCAGCGACAATTGGCAAATGCCTCCCAATCTTCCTTCATGGTCGGGTAGTCGGTCCGGAAATAATAGCCCGGCCAGCGGGTCTCCTCTCTGAACAAAACGGTCCGGATATGAGATTCTGCCTGCCACATCCTGTGTACATTCTCCCAGCATCTCATCAACTCGTTCAGATCAGAGGCAGCCAGTTTTTCCGAGTCTTCCTTCATAAACTCCAGGTATTCAAGACCTTTAACCAGCAAGGCTTCTGAGGTTTTAAATCCTACCGAAGCACCGCCGGCATACTCATCCATGATCTTCTGAAGGCGAAACATAAACATTTTAGGTTTCACATAGTGGGGATTTACATCCTCATCGTTGGTATAGGCATGATGCTCATCAAATATCGTTAATGGTTTCAGCACCCGCTCCTTTAATTCGGCTATCTGTTCCTCACTGATCTCCACCTGCTCCGGATGATCCACGCAGAAAGCTATAGCTGCCTTGCCTGCAATCCTTCCTTCAGTAAAAGAACCTGAAGAAAACTTATGGGAGGAAGCTCCCGATGCATCCCCGGCAGCAAAGAGTCCCTTTGTAGTTGTCATATTATCGTATCCCCATGCGTGCTCCCCGGGAGCCAGGTCCTGGGGACCGCTCACCCATGCTCCGGAGGCCCCGGAATGAGAGCTGATAAAATAGGGTTCACAGGCAGAGATCTCAGAGGGAGTCTCTTCGGGCATAACATTATGAGATGCCCAATTAAGAGCCTGACTTACAGTCATGTCCAGAAAATCCTCCCAGGCTTCCGACTCCAGCTCCTTCATCTTCCGCCTGGCCTCCTTTTCATCAGGGATCTCAGCAACCAGCTTCTGAATGGCTTCATCGGTCCGCATATAGATGGGCCCGTTCCCCGCTTCCAGTTCCTGCAGCATCAGATAATTACGCAGATTTGCAGGGGTTGGTTTGGATGTCCCGTAAGGTGCCCAATTCTCCAATTCCCCGGCACGGGTCTCCATATAATCCTCTCCTTTGGCATTGGTGGCTTTGGACTTAAAGAGCAGAAACCATGCACCCACAGGTCCGTAGGAGTCCTTAAAGCGTACGGGTACAAAACGGACCTCCTGGCAGGTCATCTCGGCACCTGCCTTCAGGGTGAAATAGGTAGATGCGCCACTGTTGAAGGGCGGATACCAGGACCGTCCCAATCCTTCGCCTACCGAACGGGGCCTGAAAATATGGACGGCACCGCCCATCACATCCAGTACGGCCCTGGCCTTGAACACATAGAACTTATTTTCCCGGACACTGAATCCAACGGCACCCACACAACGATCCCCAAACATAACCGGCTCCGTAATAAAGATGCGCTCGTAATAGCTGCCATCCTCTCCCAACTCTTTCAGGGCACTTTTAGCTGCCTCTGAAACAATATTTTTATAGGATTCGCCATGAATCATGATCTGCCAGCGACCTTCATTTACATAATTCCCTTCCTCATCTTTCCAGATGGGTAATCCCCACTTCTCGAAGAGGTGTACCGAGGAGTCCACATGGCGGGCAATATTAGCCACCAGGTCCCTTCGGGTGATCCCCATCAGGTCATTCTTAACATAGCTCACATAATCTTCCACCGTGTTGTTGCCCTTGCTTACTCCCAGGTACAGGTTAATGGCCGACAGTCCCATGGCCACTGCACCACTGCGTTCCATGGCCGCTTTGTCCACTACGGTAACACGCTGCTTGTGCTTTTTGGCCCAATAGGATGCTTCGTAAGCTGCACCGCATGCTGCCATTCCACCACCAAGTATTAAGAGGTCGGTTTCCACCACCACTGTCTCGAAACTTTCTGCATTCATTGCAATAAACTTTTAATTAAAGGGAATCGGGTTCAGTTCTCAGGATTGGACTTTTCAAATCGTCCGATCCGGTTGAAAAACCTGCATCGGGATCAATGGAACCTTCGGCGGTAGTCCGGATGGGGAACTTAAAACGTTTGACCTTCTTGTTACGAAACTTTACGGCCCACATAATGGAATCGGTACTTCTTAGTGGCTGAACGACCCCTCCCAGCGGCATAAAATCGGCATAGCCACGTATCTCAATGGCCTGAGTAGGGCAGATCTTTACGCAGCTGTAACACTCCCAGCACATGTCCACGGCCCGGTTATAGGCTTTGTTAAGCTCCTTATCCAGCACCATCAGGTCGTTGGGACAGATATACTGGCAGGCAGTGCGATCCTGGGCCTTACAGCCATCGCATTTCTCGTTTATTACAAAACTCGGCATTGGTAGCTGGTTTAGTGAATCACAAACATAAGTAAATATTCCTGTGAGCGCCTGTTGATAACCCCCTTCATCAGAAATTTAGAATGTTTTTAAAATCCCTGTTATATGGAATAAACCCGTATGCATTGATTCGTGTTTGTTTACAGTTATGATTTCTGATGTATTGAGGATTTCTCTATTTTCGCAGGGAAGAAAATCAGCATGAATCTTACCAAAGGCACATTTGTTGTTCTCTACCTGCTTCTCCAGACCTGGCCTTTGGCAAAAGCACAAATCCTTCCTGTCCCGGAAAATGCCCAGACAATCCGTATCGACTCTATCAGCATCAAAAGAAACTGGCGTACAAAAGACCGAATCATCCTGGAGGAACTTGAATTTAAAGCGGGTGAAGAGGTTTCTATCAAAGCAATAGAGACCTCGACTGATAAAGTCTGGAACACAGGTAACTTTGCCACTGTCAGGTATAAGATTGACACACTTGAAGATGGAAGGCATTTGCTGGTGCTGACTGCCAGGGATGTATTTACTATTTATCCCATTCTCTCCATCCAGGGAAACCGGCAGGATTATAGAATCGGACTTGGTATGGTTGATGAGAATTTTCTGGGTAGAAATATCCGGCTGAGTATTAAAGCAGGTTTAAATACCACTGGAAATGACTGGGATTTCAAGATTATGCTCCCCAGGCAGCTTCTTTACAAAAACATGGTTCTTGACTTTGGCAGCCTGTTCGGGAACAGGATATACTCCCGTATTGAAGATAGAGAGCCGGTTTACATCACAGCCTTCGACCTTTTTGAAGTTTACGGAAATATCGGCAATCCATGGCACCAGGATTATCAATATAGTTTTTCTCCAAACCTGGGGTGGAAATATTTTAAACAGAGCACCGATCGCAGTTTACTTGACTCCACCGAGCTCGCTCTTCCCCATCCGGAAGATTATAGCTACCAGGGCCTGGTGCTAAGCTTGTCCGAATCCATTGGAACGGTAAATAAAAAGCGGCACCGGAAGGATGGGTACCAGGCCAGTATCAGTACAGGATTTGGAATTGGTCTGGATTCAGAAAGCCCTTATTTTCAAACTGTAGGCCTGGGGTTTGAATATCATAAAACCTTCAACAGAATACTACAATTCAGCAGCAGGTTCAGCAGCGCCTTTACCACATCCGAAATACCCTCACTGCAATATTACCGGGGTGCATCCGACATCAGGGGATACAGAACCGGCGAGATATACGGAAAGAGCTTTTATTCAGTCTACCTGGGTCTCCATATGACCTATTTCAGTTATGACTGGATTGCACTGGAACACTCGGTTTATGTGAACTGGGGAAACGGTGCTGATAAATATTTCGATCTGTTCAGGACCAAACAACTGGCCTCAGTGGGAACTTCTTTGAGATTCATGATACCCATGGTCCCTTTTATTTATGCCCAGTTTAGTTTCACATATTCCGGGCCGGGAAGCAACTGGTTCGATTTTCAGTTCTAACCGAGCTAATCTTCCGAAAAGTGCTTGAGCATTTCCCGGTAGGAGGAGAAAACACGGGCACGGGATACAAAGCCAAGATATTTTCCATTTTGTAAGACCGGGAAGTTGTATCGGCCGCTTTCAGAAAACTTCCTGGCCACTTCCTCCATTTGTTCGGAAGTATCCACGGTCCACTCGGGGGTAACCATCAGATCCCTGACCTTGGTAGTGTCGTACATCTCCTGGTGGAACATAATATGACGGATATCGTCGAGCTTCACAATCCCCTTCAGGTAATTCTGTTCATCCACCACCGGGTAAATGTTTCTGCTTGATTTGGTGATTACCTGGACCAGGTCCCTGAGGGTATCGTCGGGGCTGACTGTTTTAAAGTTGGTTTCAATAAGCTCCGATACCTTCATCATCAGAAGTATATTACGGTCCTTATGGTGGGTCATTAACTCACCCCGCTTGGCCAGCTGAACCGTATAAACCGAATTCTTAACAAAGTACCTTGTGGTACCATAGGAGATTGTGGAAGCAAGCATCAGGGGGAGGAAGAGCTCATAACCACCTGTGATCTCCGCAATCAGGAAGATGGCGGTCAATGGCGCATGCACCACACCAGCAATCATACCGGCCATCCCCACCAGGGCCATGTTGCTTATCGATACATCGACCCCCAGCTGGTTCAGCACAAGTCCAAAAAGCAAACCCGCATTGGCTCCTATAAATAAAGTTGGTGCAAAAACGCCGCCTATCCCTCCCGCTGAAAAAGTGAGTGTGGTTGCCACCACCTTCAGCCCGATAATAAATAACATATAAATAGCCAGGAGACCAAAGCTCTGTGTCCACCCTTCAAAAAAAGTATGATCAAAGAGATGGTAAAATTCTCCCCTGAGCTCCTCGTTCACCACTTCATAGCCTTCACCATAGAGGGGAGGAAAAAAGAAGATAATCACCCCCAGTATTCCACCTGCAACCAGCAGCCTTTTCCATCGACTCTCAAATTTCTCAAAGATGGATGAGATCCATATATAACTTTTCGTAAAATACACCGATAACAATCCCACTATGACTCCCAGCAGGAGGTACCAGTGAATCTGTCCCATAACAAATTGTTCAGTAAGATTGAACTGGTAGAGTACATTCTGTCCCAGGAAAAGGTAGGAGGTAAGGGCGGCAGTTGCTGAAGCAATCAGCAATGGAATCACAGCCCACATGGTAAGATCGAGCATGATCACCTCCAGGGCAAATACGATCCCTGCAATGGGTGCCTTAAAGATAGCCGAAAGGGCACCGGCACAGGCACATGAAATCAACAAGGTGGTCTCTTTATAGCTCAATTTAAGGGCTCTGCCAATATTAGAACCTACTGCACCACCGGTGGCCACAGTGGGTCCCTCCAGTCCAACTGAACCTCCAAATCCAACGGTCAGAGCACTTGTGATAATACTGGAATAAAGGTTATGGGGCCGAATAATACCGTTATTCTTTGAAATGGAAAAGAGTACTCCGGGGATGCCATGCCCCACCGGATGCTTGTTGACATATTTGATAAAAAGTACAGTCAGCGTAATCCCAATAATAGGCAGAATAAAGATGTAGTACCAGCTGTTATCGCCCTGGAAACCATTTTGTAAGGCCTCCCGTATAAAATGAACCAGATTCTTGATTATCACTGCGGCAAGGCCCACGGCAAGGCCCACAACAGCGGCCAGAATATAGAGGAATCTGTGACCGGATAAATACCTGATCTTAAAACTATTAACCCTCTGAATAAAGCTGTTTTTGGCCATTGATTGACAAAATTAACAATTTAGCCTTCAGAACAATAGCTAATGCTCAATTTAGATGTATTATCTTTGCTAATGGTTCCCTGAAATATAATAAGTGGGAAGTGCGTTTATTAAAAATATGAGTGGTACAGGTACATATCTTAAATCCATTGCAAAGTTCGTGACTGCTGGTGGCGATCCTTTTTATGCCTGCTGGATTGCAGGCTCAGGTTACGCCTGATATTCCTGATCTTATCGTGGTAACGGTGGACCACTCCGATAACGGGGTGGTGATCCGGTGGGAACCAAGCTCCGACACCGATATTGAAAGTTACCTTCTCTTTAAGAAGATTGGTAATAGCTTTGTCGAGCTTTTTACTTTTAATGCCACAACCTACGATTACAAACATTTGACCAGTGGATTGATCAACCTGGCCTATGCAGTGGTAGCCGAAGACAGTTTAGGAAACAGAAGTATTTTTTTAGATAATGTGCAACAGGCTGTAGCGGTAAGCACAGAATTCGATATTTGTACACAATCGAACCTGGTTCAATGGACTCCTTATTTAGGTTGGGAAGGAAATATTTCAGGATACAGGGTTTTTGGAGGATTGGCCGGAGCCAGCATGCAGGAACTCACCTTTGTGCCAGCCTCCACTACATCTTATCCCCATACCGGTGTGGAGGCAGACAGGGAATACACCTACTACATTGAAACAGTCAACAGCAACGGAATCAGCTCCCTTTCTCCAATTGATACTGTCTATACGACCTATCCGGAGGCTCCCTCCTACCTTACCATTGACCATGTAACTGTACTGGACCCCTCCACTGTGGAAATTCAGTATTCAGCCGATATTGCCGGACCGGTAACCAGTTTCAGATTGTTGAGGCGAAGCAATACGGATACGCCATTTACAGAAGTGGATACCCGCTGGGACGTGATGGAATCCACCCAGGTGGTTCAGGACCAGGTTCAAACCGGAAGCATCAGTTACCAGTACATGGTGGAATCTCTCTTCATGCCGGTTCCATGCAATACGCCCATTAAAATTTCCGAATCCAACACAGGGAACAGCATCCTGCTTGTCAATGAGTTAAATGATCAGATACTTACACTCAGCTGGACAGCCTACGAAAGTTATGAACCCGGTCTTGCAGGATATATAATCCAGCGAAACACCGGCAATGGAGTGTTTGTGGATGTGGAGACAGTAGGTCCCCTCACGACCCAGTGGAGTGAAAACGTCCAGTCCCTGATAAACGGATATCAGCAGGGTGAGATTCAGTACAGGGTGATAGCTCTGTCGAATCCCGATACTGGAGGAACAGAGCAGGAGAGTGTATCGAATGTGACTACTGTTGTTGTTGAAACCCATATGCAGGTGCCCAGTGCCTTCACCCCGGGCAGCAACGATATAAACTCCGAATTTAAGCCACTGATGGATTTTGCTCCAAAAGACTACATCCTGATCGTAGCAGACAGGGGGGGTAGAAAAATGTTTGAAACCACTGATCCCGGCGAAGGATGGGATGGCCGCTTTAATGGTGGAGACTTTGTAAACGAGGGGGTTTATGTCTACTACATAGAGTACACCGATTACACGGGACTGTTCAAAAATTTTACCGGAAATGTGACCGTATTGTATCCCTGATTCTAAAAAAAATTCCTCATATCTAAACTCTTTCTCTTAAATCACTAATTTTGCGGGAACAGTGCATCCGTACGGAAGGGATAAAATGGAGGAAAAAGTACTCACAGACGAAGCTAAGATCAATGAACTGCTTGAACAGCTGATTCAGAACTGTTCTTATTGCAAATCGGTCAAAGATGAAAAGCTGATACGCAAGGCTTTTAAAATGGCCAATGAAGCGCATAAGGGCACCCGCAGGAAATCGGGAGAGCCCTATATCATCCATCCCCTGGAGGTAGCTGTCATTGTAAGCCAGGAGATCGGGCTTGGAGTAACCAGCACAGTTTGTGCCATTCTTCACGATGTAGTAGAAGATACCGAACTGAGCATTGAGGATATTGAAAATGCCTTTGGAAAAAAGATCGCGTCCATAGTTGATGGTCTAACCAAAATCTCCGGGGTTTTTGACAAGGAGTCCAACTCGCTCCAGGCCGAAAACTTCCGCAAGATGCTGCTCACCCTATCCGATGATGTAAGGGTGATCTTTATCAAGCTTGCCGATCGTCTTCACAATATGCGTACCCTTGGCTCTCTTCCTCGTAACAAACAGATCAAGATTGCCGGGGAAACCATTTATCTCTACGCGCCCCTGGCTCACAGGCTGGGTCTGCACATGGTCAAATCAGAACTGGAGGATCTTAGCCTGAAATACAGGTATCCCGAGGTTTACAACGAAATTTCCGAAAAAATAAAGCTTACCGAAGAGCGTCGTCTTCATCTCATTAACCACTTCTCCCTGCCCATTATTGACGCCCTTGAAGACAATGGTTTTGAATTCAACATTTCAGGAAGGTCCAAATCAATTTATTCCATCTGGCAAAAGATGCATCAAAAAAATGTCTCTTTCGAAGAGATATACGACCTCTTTGCCATCAGGATCGTTTTCAAACCCAAGGAAGATGTACCTGAAAAAACACAATGCTGGAATGTCTACTCCATAATCACAGACATCTATGCTCCAAAACCGGAACGGATCCGCGACTGGGTGTCAACCCCCAAGGCCAATGGCTATGAGGCCCTGCATACAACAGTGATGGGACCTAACGGAAAATGGATGGAGATTCAGATCCGCTCCCAGAGAATGGATGAAATTGCCGAAAGGGGTTTTGCTGCTCACTGGAAATACAAGGATAAATCCTCTCCTGAATCGGAGCTGGACAAATGGATCAAACGAATCAGGGAGACCCTGGAGACTCCTTCCGGAGACGCACTTGAATTCCTGGACGATTTCAAACTGAATCTCTTCTCTTCGGAGATCATGGTCTTTACCCCCAAGGGGCTAATTATTACCCTGCCAAAAGATTCAACAGCCCTGGACTTTGCCTATGAGATCCACACAGAGATCGGTAACAAAGCCATTGGAGCAAAGGTCAACCACAGGCTTGTTCCTCTCAGCCATGTACTGAGCAGTGGTGACCAGGTGGAGATTCTGACTTCAGATGTGCAAAAGCCTACCATGGAGTGGTACCAGTTTGTGAGTACGGTCAAAGCAAAGACCGCCATTAAGAATGCCCTGAAGGCCGAAACCAAGAATCGTACAGAAGTCGGGAAACAGATCCTGATCGAAAAGTTAAAAGAGCTGAATCTGACTCCCAGCTCCAGGATCCTGAAGAAACTGGTGCCTGCCTATGACTCAACGCACAAGGATGAACTCTATTCAAAGATAGGCAGTGGAATCATACCCCTGGATGATCTGAAAGATGTTCTGAGTAAAAACACAAAAAATAAATGGGTACGGGTTTGGGACCTCTCCGTAGGCAGATCTCAGAAAAAAACAGAGAACAAAGCGGAGTACGATTCACGGGGGACCCTCATACTCAGGGAAAGTGTGGGCAGTGAGGAAAGCTCCTATAACCTGGCAAAATGCTGCGGCCCCATTCCTGGTGACGAAGTGGTTGCTGTTCATCAGGATAATGGCACTGTTCTGGTTCACCGGACCGACTGCAGCACAGCAGTTAAAATTATGTCAAGTCAGGGAGATAAACTGGTAGCCGCCAGATGGACTCAACATAAGGTACTCTCTTACCTGGCCAGAATCCAGTTAAACGGATGGGACCGTTTCGGGGTATATAACTCCATCACCAATACCATTACAGAGGAACTGAATATCAGTATGAGGACCATTAATCTGCATGGTCACGACGGTATCTTCAACGGCACTATTGACCTCTATGTGCACAACACAAGCGACCTCAATAACCTGATTCTTAACCTGATGAAGCTTCGGGGCGTGGAATCGGTCCACCGCGTCGATGTGAAAGAGTAAATTTTCACGTTTATCTGTTCTAAATTAAAATTATTATTATCTTGCGCTGTAATTTTTACTATATTAAGTATGGTGCAAGAGGAGACCAAAGAAACAGTTAAGCAGATCTTCACTGATTACCTGGAAAGAAAAGGGCACCGGAAAACACCCGAACGCTATGCCATTCTGGATGAGATTTACTCACGGGACGGGCACTTTGATATAGAATCCCTCTATATCTTTATGAAGAACAAAAACTACCGTGTAAGCAGGGCCACACTTTACAATACCATTGAGTTGTTACTTGACTGCAGCCTGGTTGTAAAGCATCAGTTTGGTAAAAATATCGCCCAGTTTGAAAAAGCTTACCGGTGTATGCAGCACGATCACCTGATCGATATGGATTCTGGAAATGTCATCGAGTTTTGTGACCCCAGAATTGAAGAGATTATCAAGACTGCATGCGAGCTCAATAACTTCTCTCCAAGTCACCATTCCCTGTATATCTACGGAAAGAGCAAGATTGGGCAGGACGGGAACAAATAAGTACCGGTTTTTTTCTTAATTTTATCCGGATATAAATCTCAAAATTTATGAAAGTTGATGTGCTCTTAGGTCTCCAGTGGGGAGATGAAGGAAAAGGTAAAGTAGTGGATGTACTGACCCCGCGCTACGATATTATAACCAGGTTCCAGGGAGGACCAAACGCCGGACATACCCTGGAATTCAACAATATAAAGCATATCCTTCACAATATTCCGTCCGGAATTTTCAGGGAAGACAAGCTCAATATTATCGCCAATGGTGTGGTACTTGATCCCATTGTATTCAGGCGGGAAATTGAATCCCTGGAGGAAATGAATATTGATCTGACCAAGAATCTCTGGATCTCCAAAAAGGCCCACCTGATACTCCCCACCCACAGGATCCTCGACGCAGCATCAGAGGCAGCCAAGGGTAAATCCAAGATCGGCTCCACCCTGAAGGGAATTGGGCCGACCTATATGGATAAGACCGGTCGAAATGGTCTGAGAGTGGGAGATATTGATCTCAACTTCAGGCAGAAATATGAAGCCCTGAAGGCAAAGCATATCCAACTGCTAAAACAGTATGACTTTGAGTACAACTTTGATGAAGAAGAAAAGTTCTTTGAAGCCATTGAGGTGATACGTAAATTTACCAGGGTCGATACAGAGTATGAAATTTTCAAGTTCATGGAGCAGGGGAAGAGCATCCTGGCTGAAGGTGCCCAGGGAACCTTGCTTGATATTGATTTCGGATCCTATCCCTTTGTCACCTCCTCCAATACCATTTGTGCAGGTGCCTGCACAGGCATGGGCGTCGCCCCTTCTGCCATAGGGGAAGTTTATGGCATATTCAAAGCATATTGCACCAGGGTTGGAAGTGGACCTTTTCCTTCAGAACTGCTGGACGATGAAGGCGAAAAACTCAGGGACCTGGGTAAGGAATTCGGATCCACCACAGGCAGACCACGCAGATGCGGATGGCTCGACCTTGTGGCGCTCAAGTATAGTCTGATGCTCAATGGAGTCACCCAGCTGATCATGACCAAAACCGATGTGCTGGATACCTTTGATGTGATCAAAGTAGCCACAGCTTATTCGATAAATGGTGAGCTTACAGACCAGATGCCCTTTGATCTGGATGCGGAAGTCTTGCCCGTATTTACAGAAATGGCCGGATGGAATACTGATCTGACGGAAGTGCGTTCCAAGGAGCAGTTCCCCGAGGAGCTGAAAGATTACATCATCTTCCTGGAAAAGGAACTGAAGGTACCGGTAAAATATGTATCCGTTGGTCCCGACCGTGAACAGATCATTGAACTTTAGAATTAATCAATAACTGCTTCAACAACAAGGTCAAAAAGATGCATGTCATCATGGGCCGATCCGCTTTCCGGATGAACCGGGTCCTCTGCCTCATATTTTAAAACAAGTACCAGGTCCATGGAGGGAACCACACCTATGATCTGGCCTCCAAAACCACTGGCCAGAAAAGCCGGTTCACCCGCCACAAGAGTGATATACCACTGGTAACCGTAGCTATACCTTCCGTAAATGCCGGTCTCATGTTCCTTGACCGATGCCTTCACCCAGGATTCAGAAATCAAATGCTGGTCCTCCCAGCGACCACGGTTCAGGTAGAGGTAGCCGAATTTGGCCATGTCTCTTGCTCTCATATAGAGTCCAAAGCTGGAGGTCTCGATTCCCCTGGTATCCTGCCGCCAGGTTTGGTACATGGGCAGCTGATAGTCACTCCAGCTATCATAGACTATCTGATGATCCAAAGTGTCAAAGGGTATGCCCATGGGATCGAAGAGGTGTTTCCTGGCCAGTGTTCCTGGTTTAATACCACTATTATAATCAACTAATGCGCATATAAACTGAGAATTTGCAGAACTGTAGAAGAAACTCTCCCCTGGATCTCTTTCTGCACCCAGGGACAGCGCGTACGCCACCCAATCGTCCGAAAAGATCCAATTTACCCACACAGCACCGCTCTCTGTCCATGAAAGGCCTGTGGTCTGGGTCAGCACATGGTAGAGCGTGATCTTATTGAATTCCGGATAGGCCGGCATCAGATCAGCCATCAATTGAGATGTGGACTGAATGCTTCCATTGTCCATCAGAATCCCCAACACAGCCGAGGTATAGCTTTTGGTCACCGACCACAGATCAGTACTCTGATCAACTCCCCCGTCGCCATAGTAATTCTCAAAAACCAGGTACCCGTCCTTGATCACCAGCAGGGCACGTGCCAGGGGGTCATTTCCAGCAAAATCATCGGCAATAGCCATTTTCGATGGATCCATATTGTGATCTTCCATGGATGCAGTTCTCCATTGTTCGGTGGGCCAGTAGTCCCTTTCATTGTCCGGCCAAACATATCCGTCAGTTGGCACAATAGGATCCGGATCTTTCTCACAGGAGGGTGAGATCAGGAGTATTGCCACTATTAAAACAAATACAAGCGGAATCGTATTGCTTAACTGACTTCCATCTGTCATTTTCATCACTGTAATATTTGGAGAGAGCCTGATTAAAATTACGCTTTTATTCGTATTTTCATGCTTTACTCTTTTCTAAAATACACACACCATGAGATCATTGGTCCAGTTCTTCGAAGAAAATGTCGACAGATTTAAAGACAATCCTTATATGTGGGAGAAAAGGGATGGGGAATACCGTCCAACCACTTATGGAGAAATCCGTGAACTGGTTTATCAGTTTGCTGCTGGATTGATGAAATTAGGAGTCAAAAAAGGAGACCGGATCACTCTGCTGGCTGAAGGACGTACCTGGTGGGTCGTAGCTGAGATGAGCATGTTTTACCTGAGTGCCATAGATGTCCCAATATCCATACAACTGAACGAACCGGCTGACCTAAGCTTCCGGATCAAGCACTCCGAGTCGCGAATGATCATCGTATCGGGAAGCCAGGCCCGTAAGATAGATGCTTTGAAGAAAGAACTTCCCCTCGTGGAGAAGATCATCCTGATGGATCCAAAAGTGATTTATGAAATGGATGAAGTCTATATGGGCGATGTGATGGAGGATGGAAAAAAGCTCCTGGAAAAGGATATGGACTCCTTTAAAAAAGTATACGAATCGGTCAGCGGTGACGATATCGCAAACATCTGTTATACTTCAGGTACCACTGCTGATCCTAAAGGAATTATGCTAAGTCAGCGCAATTACACTTCCAACACCGAACAGGCTCTCTCAATCCTCTCGGTTCCGGAACACTATAAAATGTTTCTTTTTCTGCCCTGGGACCATAGCTTTGCCCATACCTGCGGACTTTTTACCGTGATGTCGGTAGGTGCCAGCATTGCTGCACTGGAGATGGGGAAAACCGCCATCGAAACCACCAAAAATATTGGAAAGAACATCAAAGAGGTCAAACCTGATATCATGTTCAGTGTTCCCACCATCTCCAAGAATTTCAGGAATAATATTGAAGCCGGAGTTCGTGCTAAAGGCAATTTTACCTGGAAACTTTTCCAGACCGGGCTTAACATAGCTTACCGCTACAACGGCATTGCCTGGGACAAGGGAAAGGGAATGCGAGCCCTGCTGAAACCAATCTATGCACTATTCGATGCTGTTGTTTTCAAGAAAGTGAGAGATGGTCTGGGGGGAAATATGCAATATTTTTTTGGTGGTGGTGCTCTTCTTGATATTGAATTACAGCGTTTCTTTTATGCCATTGGAATACCCATCTACCAGGGATACGGACTAACCGAAGCCAGTCCCATCATCAGTGCAAATGGAGAAAATGCCTATAAGATGGGTTCCTCGGGCCTGATCCCTGAGAATATGGAAGTGAAAATTTGCAATGATGAAGGCATTGAATTGCCAATGAGTGAAAAAGGAGAAATCGTGATCCGGGGCGAAAATGTCATGAAGGGCTATTGGAAGAACGAAGAGGCCACGGCCGAGACCATCAAGGATGGCTGGCTCTTCACCGGTGACATGGGTTATATGGATCCAGATGGCTTCCTCTATGTACTTGGCCGCTACAAAAGCCTGTTGATAGCCGATGATGGAGAAAAGTACAGTCCGGAAGGGATTGAGGAGTCATTCACAGACCAATCTGAGTTTATCAACCAGGCACTACTCCACAACAATCAGAATCCTTATACGGTGGCCCTGGTACATCCCGGCAAGGAAGCATTGAAGAGATTCCTGAAAGGGAAAGGGCTGGCTTCGGATTCACAGGAAGGAATTGAAGCATGCCTCAGCCTGGTGGACAATGAGGTGAGAGAGTACCGGAAAAACGGAAAGTACGGAGATATGTTTCCACAGAGATGGATTCCTGCCACTCTTGGAATCCTTGCAGAAGGATTTACTGTGGAAAACAAGCTGATGAATCCCACTTACAAGGTGATCCGGCCCAAAGTGGAGGAACATTACAAAGAGCTGTTTGATTATCTTTACACCCCTGAATCCAAAAAAGTAATTAATCCACGAAATGTGGAAGCCATGAAAAAACTGCTCAATGGATAAATTTCCCACAAGATGTGTCCACGCGGGCACCATGCACGATAAGTTGAAGAAGGGGATCAATTCTCCCATCTATACCTCCACCTCTTTCGAATATATTGATCAGCCGGATACCATCTATCCCCGCTATCTGAATACACCCAATGAGAAGGCTGTGGCAGAAAAGATTGCCTCTCTTGAAGATGCAGAAAGTGCACTGGTATTCAGCTCGGGAATGGCTGCCATCAGTACGGTTCTCTTTACTTTCCTGGGTAGTGGCGATCATGCGGTCTTCCAGAAAGGGCTCTACGGGGGCACCTCCCATTTTCTGGAGCGGGAATTTGAACGTTTTGGGATTGAATGTACCGTGGCATCAAGCCAGAAGGCAGGCGATCTGGAGTCCTGTATTAAGGAGAACACAAAGCTTATCTATATCGAAACTCCATCCAATCCCTTGCTGAGCATCACGGATATACCGGAAGTGGCAGCCCTGGCAAAGAAGCGGTCTCTTATTTCCATTATAGACAACACCTTTGCCTCACCGGTCAACCAGCAACCCTTTGCTATGGGTATCGATCTGGTGGTTCATAGTGCTACCAAGTATATGGGTGGACATAGTGATATCCTGGCGGGGGCAGTTGCCGGAAGGGAGGAACTCATGAAAGAGGTCTACCAGACCGGGCTGAATTTCGGGGGATCGTTGAATGCCATGACGCTGTATCTGCTGGAACGCAGCCTGAAGACTATCCATATTCGCGTGGAACGGATAAATGACAATGCCATAGAGCTGGCCCATTTCCTGGAGACCCATCCGGCTGTTAAGAAGGTATTCTACCCTGGTCTTCCAGGGCATGCCGGACATGAAATTGCAGCAAGGCAGATGACCGGATTTGGCGGGATGCTCTCATTCGAGGTGAAGGATCAGGAGGGAATAGCCTTTCAAAAAAGTCTGAAACTGATTAAACCTTCCATGAGTCTCGGGGGACTTGAGTCCATTTGTTGTTCGCCGGCTCACACATCCCACAGGCACCTGGGGCCGGAAGGTCGCAAAGCAGAGGGAATCTCAGAGGAACTGATCAGGCTTTCAGTGGGTATTGAAGATGTGGAGGATCTGAAGGCTGACCTGGAACAGGCCTTGAAACAACCCGTCTAAGCCACCAGTGTAACCCCCTGCAGCTGAAGCTTCTCCAGCTGCCAGGCCGGAACCCGGTTTCCCATCACGTTCAGGTATGAAAGGTGCGATAGCTCAAACAAAGGTGAGATATCATCCACATCGTTGTAGGAGATATCCAGTACCTGCAATACGCTCAGGTTGTAAAGGGAATCTATGAGTCCGATCTGGTTGTTGGAAAGATAGAGCCGCTCCACCTGTCGCAGTTCGCCTAGTTCAGTGATATCGGTCAGATTGTTATTGGAAAGATCCACAGCCCTGGCATAATGGCATGAAGAAATCCCGTCCAGATCCTCCAGCTCATAATCGGCCATTTCGATCTCCTCCAGGTCCTCCAGTAAATACATGGGAAAGTCCACATTCAGATTGCCATAAACCCTTCGTTTCAACACAGAGATAAAACTGCGGCTATCCAATTCGGAATTGTCCTCCATCTCCTGTTCAAGCTCCTCCCCGGCCATAAAGTAGGAATAGCCATCGGCACTTTCATCCCAGCCAAATTCTTCAGCCAGGTCCTCATCCGTAAGCACTGAACTCAGTACCGCATGCTCGGGCTCCAGGTTCTGCACAGTCAGAATATGAGACATGGAATAGAGCGTTTCAAAATCACCGTCCTTATATGCCTTCTCCAGTTGTTTTAGATTCTGACTGAGACGATCGGGGTGGTAAAGCATGATCAGTCGTGAAAATACCTTGTTGATCTTCTCTTCCTCACAGGGGGTATATTCATTGACTACTTTCTGCAGGGCCCGAAGTGCATCATATTTCTTATCCCTGAACAAGCCAATAATACGACCCGAAACCAAACCCAGGTTCTTATCAGAATACGCTTTTTTCAGGTTGCTGTATAGCTCTCCGATTTCCATTTGTCGAAAGTATAAAATTCGACAATAGCTCCTGTTAAATTACCCTGAATTTCTTTTTATCTTTTTTAGTGATTAGTTGAAAAAGCCATTTGCCCGACTGGGCCGAAGGTGGTAATCCGCCTCCCGGAAAGAGCCATTGTCCGGCCAGATAGAAATTCTCAAGGCCTTTAATCGTATTGCTCAATGTTGTGGTCATGTTTTTACTGGTAGGTAAAAATCCTTCGTATGCGCCTTTATAGACCCCTGTATACCTGATGTCCGTAAGCGGGGTGGCCACATCCACCACCTCAATGCTCCCTTTAACATCGGGATAGAGCTTTTCCAGCTTCTCTGTGGCATCAAGGATGATCTTCTCTTTCTCCATGCGGTAATCCTCTTCATTCATGTCTTCCCAGAGTTCAAAGGGTGAATCAAAAAGTAACTTCATCACACACTTCCCCCCGGGGGTAATCAGGGGATCGTGGTTATAATTGGAAACTCCGTACCCTGCGGCCAGAGTGGTCCTGCCAATGGATTCTCCTGGTGCTATCACCTGGTAAGTGTGATACTTACTCTCGATGGAACGATTGATTCCAAAGGAAACCTGGACAAGAGATTTAAAGAGAGGCCATTCTGCAAATGCCTTTTCTATCTTCGGTGTGAGGTATTTCCCATCAAGCATATCATACATCAAAGCATGCAGATCACAGGCACCGATAATGTAATCGGCATACTTGACTGTGCCATCAGTCAGCCTGACCCCCACCGCCCTGTTTCCATCGGTGACGATCTTCTCCACCCTTGATTTCCCGGTAAAGGCACCTCCCAGTGATTTATATTTATCAGCCATACGCATGGTAAAAGGCATGGATCCACCCAGAGGATAACCCGCATTTTTCTGGGAAAACCAGAGCAACACAAAAAGGAAGCCGACGGCAGAAAAATCCTCCATTCCAGAAGTAATCCCCAGGAGCCGCTCCTGTAATTTCTTATTTTGAAAACCGAGTTTTGCGATATAATCCTCCATGGAAGTTTTTCCATATTTCATAAATAGCCTGACGGCAGGTCCGCTCTTAAACATAAAGCGGGCGTAATCCAGAAAACTTCTTCTGAAGGCCGGGTCCTCAAACATCTCCATGGTGGCCATCTTTCGCATATGCCTGCACATCTTGCCAATGGCTTTCCAGTCTTCCGGTGCCAGTTCAAGCAGGTAGGCTTCCCAGCGATTGATATCCGCGTAGATAATAAAATCCTCTCCATCGGGCATTCGCATGGTCGAAAAGGTTTCGGGGTCCCAGATCTCGGTATGTTCATCCAGTGCCCCGGTTTCCTTCCATATATCATGAAAAGGACCAGAGGCGGTGCCTACCAGCCAGTGGATGCAGTAATCGAAGGTATAGCCCTTGCGTTTCCAGGCCGTACATTGTCCCCCGGGCAGAGAATGCATCTCCAGGATCTCGGTCTCGTAGCCATTGAGCTGTCCATATATACCACAGGAGAGCCCTGCTACTCCTCCGCCGATAATAATCACCTTTTTTTTCATAGCGAAATGCTTTGGTTCTGATCAAAATTACAAAGTCCTGGAGATGAGGGGGAAAATAAGGTTAGATATCGGTAGAAATTCGGCTTACGTTGAAAAAGAACTGTCAAACAAATTTGAATTAAATTTGTTATTGGATTTTGAACTTTACCCAACATGAAATACACTTGCGAAATTCTGATCAATCATCCCCGTCAGGCTGTTTTAGACCTGTTCGACAGTACTGAATCTCTTTATAAATGGCAGCCTGGATTAAAAAGCTTAACTCACCTTGAAGGTGAGCCGGGAGAGGAAGGTGCACGCTCCGAATTGGTTTATGAAGGCAGAAAGGGCGAACTGGTGATGACAGAGACCATTATAAAAAAACGGCTCCCGGAACAGTTTCATATGCACTACAGATCCCGTGGGGTGCACAACGATGTCGAAAACTGGTTTATAGAAAAAGATCCGGGCTTAACTCTCTGGCGAACTGTTAACCACTTCCGCTTCGGAGGATTTATGATGCTTATGGCACCCTTCATGAAACAGGCCTTTATTCACAACACCATGCTGAATATGGACCGTTTCAAACTTTTTGCTGAGAATCACGAAAAGAATTAACTTCATATAAACCAATCACCATGAAGAAGAATATACTGATCCTTTCAATGATCCTGTTTTCCCTTGGAATGAGCGCCCAGGAAGCAGTTGATGCCGATACCCTCTGGAAATTCAGTGGAACTACATCCCTGAACGTCTCCCAGCTTTCACTTACCAACTGGGCAGCCGGGGGCGATAACAGCGTATCAGGAAATGCCCTGGTTAACCTCTCGGCCAATTATGCCACAGATAAAACCAGCTGGGAAAACAAATTGATCCTTGGATTTGGCCTGGTCAAACAGGGAGATGATCCAACACGTAAGAGTAATGACCAGATAGATTTTGCTTCTAAACTGGGATTGAAAGCAACTGAGAAGTGGTTTTCTGCCCTCCTTCTCGGATTCACCACTCAGTTTGCAGAAGGCTATGACAATCCAGGTGATGAAGATCGCCGGAAGATTTCGAATTTTATGGCACCGGGATACCTGAGCTTCTCGCTGGGTATGGATTACAAACCTTCCGAAGTTTTCTCCCTCTTTCTGTCTCCCGTATCCAGTAAGTTTACCTTTGTTCTGGATGATGATCTTTCTGCTGCCGGCTCCTTCGGGCTTGATCCCGGTAAAGAAGCCAGGGGTGAGTTTGGCGCCTATGTTAAGATGACATACAAGAAGGAGATCCTGAAGAATGTCACATTGGATACCAAGATCGATCTTTTCTCAAACTACCTTAACAAACCACAGTATGTTGATGTCAATTGGGATTTGCTTTTGACCTTTAAAGTGAATGATTATCTGGCGGCTTCATTGCTAACCCAGCTGATCTATGACTACGATATAAAATTTGGTGAGGATACCACTGGAGATGGCGAGTACGATACCTTTACTGATAAAGTACAGTTCAAGGAACTATTCGGCCTCGGACTGACCTTTACTTTCTAATCTGAATTATAAGCATATATAAGCGCCTGGCAGTCTGACTTTTAATCTAATCTAATCTAAATAAAAGGAAGCTGGAGAAACTGATGCATTTGCCAGTGGTTCAACTTAACTATATCTTTATTCTATCAATTCGCATGCTATGCGATTGTTATTGAGAAGGGGTAAGAGATTAGGCTCACTGATCCCCTGGCAACCCGCCACCTGGCGAAGGTGCCACAACCTAACCCGAAAGGGAGATAATAACAAAAGTTTAAACAATGAAAAAAAGCAAAGCTATCTTTCCGACATCGCCTATGGGAATGGGGAGGGAGTTAATAAGTTAGCAAGTTAGTATGTTAATAATACTGCTTTTCAATAAGCTCATTAACATAATTAACACATTAACTGTTATCCAATTAGTCTATTTACCAAACTATCATTTTACCAGATTAAAAATCTATTATCATGAGTAATTCATATAAAAATTTCGAGACCCTGCAGGTTCATGCAGGACACAGCCCCGATTCAGCCACAAATGCACGGGCAGTCCCTATCTACCAGACCACCTCCTTTACCTTTAATGACTCGGATCACGGAGCCAGACTCTTTGCTCTGAAAGAATTTGGAAACATCTATTCGCGGATTATGAATCCCACCAATGATGTTTTTGAACAACGGATCGCAGCCCTGGAGGGGGGTGTGGCGGCACTTGCTGTTGCATCCGGACATGCAGCTCAATTTCTCACCTTCAGCACCATCCTGCAAGCGGGCGACAATATTGTGAGTAGTCCTTACCTCTACGGAGGTACCTATAACCAGTTCAAGGTGACTTTTAAGAACTACAGCTGGGATGCAAGATTTGCAGTTTCCCTTGAAGTGGAAGATTTTGAGAAACTGATCGATAACAGGACAAAGGCCATCTACCTGGAGACCATAGGAAATCCCGGATTCAATATACCTGACTTTGAAAAATTCGCAGCACTGGCCAGGAAACATGATATCCCCCTGGTGGTTGATAATACTTTTGGAGCAGCAGGCTATCTCTTCAGACCCCTTGAGCATGGCGCGGCCATTGTGGTGGAATCGGCAACCAAGTGGATCGGCGGACACGGCAGTTCCATTGGTGGGGTTATTGTGGATGGTGGTAATTATAATTGGGGAAATGGAAAATTTCCCCAGTTTACGGAACCCAGTGAAGGTTACCAGGGCTTAAAATTCTGGGAAACCTTTGGCAGTGAAAGTCCCTTCGGGAACATCGCCTTCATCATCAAGGCCCGTGTTGAGGGATTACGGGATCTGGGACCCAGCCAGAGTCCTTTTAACTCTTTCCTCCTGATTCAGGGACTGGAGACTCTTTCTCTGCGGATTGAAAGGCATGTGGAGAATACCCTGGCCCTGGCCAGGTGGCTGCAGAAACACCCGAAGGTTGAGCAGGTTAACTATCCGGGACTGGAAGACAGCCCACATTACGACCTTGCAAAGAAATACCTGGGTCGTGGTGCCGGGGGAGTTCTTTCCTTCAGCTTAAAAGGTAAAAAGGAGGAAGCTGTCAGCCTGGTAAATAATCTGAAACTGGTCAGTCACCTGGCCAATGTGGGAGATGTGAAAACGCTGATTATTCAGCCTGCGGCCACCACCCATCAACAGCTATCGGAGGAGGCTCAACTTGCAGCCGGCGTCTCCCCCACTCTGCTTAGAGTTTCTGTAGGCGTAGAGCATATTGACGACATTATTGCCGATTTCGAGCAGGCCTTCGGCTCATAGTGCAGCTCTCTCTAAAAATGTGTAATTTCGGGATACTATGATTAACGAAAGCGGAAAAGAAATTGCCAGCTTACTGAAGGAGCGCATTCTTTTGCTGGACGGAGCCATGGGGACCATGATTCAGCGCTATAAACTGACAGAAGAAGATTACAGGGGTGAGCGATTTAAACAGCATCCCTGTGATTTGAAAGGCAATAACGACTTGCTTTCAATCACCAGGCCGGATGTGATCGATGAGATCCACAAAGCCTATCTTGAGGCAGGTTCCGATATCATAGAAACCAATACCTTTAATGCCACCTCCATTTCCCAGGCCGATTATCAGCTGGAAGAACTGGTGTATGAAATTAATTTTGAATCGGCCCGGATTGCTGCCGGGGCAGCTGCTGCCTTTACTCAGCTTACCCCTGAGAAACCGAGATTTGTAGCAGGTTCAATTGGACCAACCAACAAGACCGCCTCCATGTCGCCCGATGTCAATGATCCCGGCTTTCGGGCCATCTCCTTTGACGAGATGAAGCTTGCTTATAAAGAACAGGTTAAGGGACTGGTGGAAGGAGGAGCGGACCTCCTGCTGGTGGAGACTGTTTTTGATACACTCAATGCTAAAGCAGCTCTGCTGGGAATAGAAGAGTACATGGTATCCACCGGCAAACGTATCCCGGTGATGGTTTCAGGAACCATTACCGATGCAAGTGGGCGTACCCTGTCGGGACAGACCCTGGAGGCTTTTATGCACTCCCTCGACCATGTGGAACTGCTCTCCATAGGTCTTAACTGTTCCCTGGGAGCCAAAGAAATACGCCCCTATCTTCAGGAGATGGCAGGAAAGTCCACTCATTTCGTTTCGGTTCATCCCAATGCCGGGCTTCCTAACCAGTTCGGGGAATATGATGAAACACCGGAAGAGATGTCCGGATTAATAGGTGATTTTATCCAGTCGGGTTTTGTGAATATTGTTGGAGGATGCTGTGGTACTACTCCGGAACACATCAGGGCATTTTCAGCATGTACCCGGGATGCAGCTGTACGTATACCGGCTGAACAGAAACCGGGATTGAAACTAAGCGGACTGGAGCCATTGAATGCTTTTGAAGGCTCAAATTTTATAAACATTGGGGAACGCTGCAATGTAGCGGGTAGCCGGAAGTTTGCAAGACTGATCCGGGAAAAGAAATATGACGAGACCCTCGATATTGCAAGAAGACAGGTGGAGGATGGGGCGCAGATTCTGGATATAAACCTGGATGATGCCATGCTCGATGCCGAGGAGGAAATGGTCACTTTCGTGAACCTTATTATGGCCGAACCCGAAATTTCGCGGGTTCCCTTGATGATCGACTCCTCCAAATTCCACGTTATTGAAGCCGGACTCAAATGCATCCAGGGGAAGGCAGTGGTAAACTCCATCAGCCTGAAAGAAGGGGAAGAGCAATTCCTTGAGCACGCCAGCAAAGTCAGGGGTTATGGGGCAGCTGTGATCATAATGGCCTTTGATGAAAAAGGACAGGCCGACAGCTATGAGCGTCGCATTGAGATCTGTGAGCGGGCTTACCGCCTTCTTACCGGGAAACTGAATTACAATCCTGACGATATCATTTTCGATCCCAATGTGCTAACCATTGGTACCGGTATAGAAGAACACAATAACTATGCGGTCGACTTTATCAATACCACCCGCTGGATCAAGGAAAATCTGCCGGGAGCAAGGGTTAGTGGTGGAATCAGCAACCTGAGTTTCTCCTTCCGTGGAAACAACATTGTCAGGGAGGCTATCCATTCGGTCTTTCTTTACCACGCCATCAAGGCAGGCCTGGACATGGGCATTGTAAATCCCGGAATGCTGCAGGTATACGATGAAATCCCGGCTGAAATGCTGGAACTTACAGAAGACCTGGTTCTGAACCGCAGGCCCGATGCCACGGAGCGGATTATTGAGTATTCCGCCACCCTGGAAGAGGTGGGAAAAGTGGAGGAGCGAAGGGATCTCTGGAGAGATGATGCGGTGGAAAACCGATTAAAACATGCACTGATCAAGGGAATCACTGAGTTTATCGAAGCAGATGCCCTGGAAGCGCATAAGAAATATGGATTGGGTCTGAAGGTGATTGAAGGACCTCTGATGGCTGGAATGAATGTGGTGGGTGACCTGTTTGGAGATGGAAAAATGTTTCTGCCCCAGGTGGTCAAAAGCGCCAGGGTTATGAAACGCGCCGTAGCTACCCTGCTCCCCTTTATCGAACAGGAGAAAGCCAGTGGAGACCCGGGCAAGAGTCACTCAGCAGGAAAAATATTGATGGCCACAGTTAAAGGTGACGTACACGATATCGGAAAAAACATTGTGGGAGTGGTATTGGGCTGCAATAATTACGAGGTGATTGATCTTGGAGTTATGGTGCCAACGGAGCGGATCCTGGAAGAGGCAGAAAAGCAGCAGGTGGATATAGTGGGCCTGTCCGGACTGATCACCCCGTCGCTGGAAGAGATGATCCATGTGGCCTCAGAGATGGAAAGACGCAAGATGAAGCAGCCCCTGCTCATTGGTGGAGCAACCACTTCAAAGATCCATACAGCTGTTAAAATTGAGCCAAGCTACAAGCGGCCGGTGATTCATGTGAAAGATGCCTCCAGGAGTGTGGCTGTGGTTAGTGCACTACTCTCCCCGGAACAACAGGGAAGCTATATCAATGGAGTCAAAGAAGAATACCACACACTAAGAGAGAGTTATGCAGATGCCAGCAGAGATGTTAAATACATCTCACTGGAGGAAGCCAGGAACAATGGCCTTAAAGCCACCTGGGCGGACGGATCCATTTATACGCCCAGGCAAACCGGTATACAGACCCTGATTGACTACCCCATGGAGAAGATCGCTAAATACATCAACTGGATTTTCTTCTTCACCACCTGGGAGCTCAGGGGGAAGTTCCCTGATATCTTTGAGAATCCCCGGTATGGAACAGAGGCAAAAAAACTCTACGATGATGCCCAGGAGATGCTGCAGAGAATCATCAAAGAGAAGTGGCTTACTGCCAATGCGGTTTATGGTATCTTCCCGGCCAATGCCGATGGAGATGACATACTGGTCTATAAGGAAGATTATCCGGATAGCATACCCACCCGTTTTATCAATCTCAGGAACCAAACCCTGAAGGAAGAAGGACAGGCCAACCTCTGTCTATCAGATTATATTGCTCCTAAATCATCGGGAGTGAGAGATTATTTGGGAGCCTTTGCTGTAACTGCGGGGATCGGCATTGAAAAGAAACTGAAAGAGTTTGAAGCAGACCATGATGATTACTCCTCCATTATGTTGAAAGCGCTGGCCGACAGGCTGGCAGAGGCCTTTACTGAATTACTGCATGAAGAGATCCGGATAAACAGCTGGGGCTATGCTGCCGGGGAGAATCTGGATGTGGCTGATCTGTTCCGGGAAAAATATAAGGGAATCAGGCCGGCTCATGGATATCCGGCCTGTCCGGATCATTCTGAAAAAGAGGTGCTCTTTGAGCTGCTGGAAGCCAAAAAGTATGGAATTCACCTGACCGAGACCTACTCCATGCTCCCGGCGGCATCGGTAAGCGGCTTAATCTTTGTCCATCCCGAATCCAGGTATTTCTTTGTGGGGAAAATCGGCAAGGATCAAGTGGAGGACTATGCCAGGCGGAAAAATCTGAGCGCCAGACAGGTGGAAAGCCTGCTGGCCTCTAACTTAAACTATTAATCTTTCAGGCCTCTTCGCCTCCATTTCTTTCCCGGTCAACCTCCAGCCTGGCCCGGTCACCGATTAAATCGGCCACAATCTTCCTTCCCCTGATGGATACATCGTTTCGGGTAGTGATCTTTTCAATGCTGATATGCGGAATATCTACCGGGCTGATTGTAATCCGGCCACTGGTGAGCCATACCTCCACAACATAGGTGCCCTTGATAAGATGAAGCCTTTTTCTCCGGCGAATGGTCATGGCACGCACCGTATTTATCTCCGTACCGTGAATAACAAGATTGAGCATACTTCCCGACTGGTTAGAAATAAACAGGGTACATTTTCCTCTTTTCTTTGGATCAATATCCTGAATTCCTATGCCATTGTTCTTCGCCATTCGAAAAGCAAAAGTAATATTTTCATTCAATCAAGGAAATCTGCTCTGCCACCACCAGCTCTTTGTAACTCTGCCACTCATTATTTAAAAAATATTCAATCATAGCGATAGCCTCATCTGCATTAGAGAGATACAGTTCAAGCACCTGTAGCTGATTCTCAGTAAGCGGACGGTCTGCTCCTGTAATACTGTAAGCACCTCTTAACTTCACATAGAGAGCATCAGAAGGATAATAAATCCCCTGTATCGTTTCGTCTCTGAAAACCAGCTTGGTGATCCGGTCCAGCTCCGCCTTCATCACTTCAGTGGCCTCAGTCAATTCCTCCGAAACCTCCTCTCCTGCCAGTTTATTTACCAGCTCATAGCTCTCCTTACAATCTCTGAGTGATGAAAAGCTCTCTTCCAAAGTACCGCATCTTATCCAGTATCAGATCTGTCTTCTCCTGCTTGAGTTCCATACCTGCCATATTAAAATCCCTCCTGGGATCGGCCTCCACCCTAATTGTGCTTTGTACCGTATCTCCTTTGTAATGAAACCTGCAGCTGGTAAAGCCCGGCAAGACTGACCCCCCGCCACCTGGCTCCCTTTTCTGATCACCTGGCTTCCTGGCTGTGAAGTTGACCCTGGCTCCTTTCCTGTCCAGGTACCAGGTCATTCTGTTCAATCCATTCTCCGGAAGGCTTTTGAGGGTACGCACCGCATTTCCTTCCTGGTCCAGTACATTGATTGTCACGCTGTCTTTTTTCTCTTCCCCGCTGTCCTCATCCACCTTGGCAAAGTAAGAGATCCTGGCTCCCCAGGGCCTGTTTTCCCCTTCATAGTAAGCATCACCGGAAAAATAATAGCCAGGTGCATTTTTGGTAGAGGCCAGGTAGGCCACCGGTGGTTCAAAAATAGTTACTCCCGATGAGGTAACCTGCTCATAATTCCTGGCAAGAGCCCTCAGGGGTCTGATATCATCCAGCACATAAGCCGCCCTGCCGAAGGTCCCGATTACCAGGTCATGCTCCCGGGGATGAATCACCATATCCATGGTTGGTACAGTGGGATAACCCACAGTCCATTTGGACCACTGCGCTCCCCCGTCAATACTAAGCCACAGTCCATGTTCAGTACCCAGGAATTGCAAGCGTGGCTCCTCCGGATCCTGTGCAAAGGAGAGTACGTATCCATCCACATCTGATGGCCCCACCACCCTGCTCCATTTCTTTCCATAATCTGAGGTGTGGAAAAGATAGGGTGCATAATCGTTCTGACGATAATTATTTACCACCACCCAGGCCTCGCCCTTATTCTTCTCCGAAGCCACAATCTGAGGCACCCAGGCACCCGCGGGCAGTTCTTTGATCCCCGGGCTACAGTTGGTCCAGGACGCACCTCCATCTAAAGTTAGCTGAATATTTCCATCATCGGTTCCTATCCAGATTACACCTTCTTCCACCGCACTGGGCGAAATAGCAAGAATACAGGTATGATTTTCGGCCCCGGTAACATCGAAGGTGAGTCCCCCGCTCTCATTAAACTTTTGTTTGGCTGCATCATTGGTGGTCAGGTCAGGCGAAATGGTCTTCCATGAATCGCCCCTGTCCTTGCTCTTATGTACAAACTGGCTTCCAAAATAGATGGTATTGGGCTTAAAAGGATCCTGTGCTATGGCCGAATTCCAATGAAAACGAAGGGGAGTCTCCCCATCTCCTGCTGGTTTGATATCTACGATATTCCCCGTTTCCAGGTCTACTCTTCCCACATTTCCCTGCTGGGACATGGCGTAACAGGTAGAGGGATCGCCTGCTGCAGGCATTACATCAAAACCATCTCCTCCCATCAGGAATTCCCAGTAAGTGTTAATAATCCCGCCACCACTCCAGAGATATGCGGGTCCCACCCAGGAGCCATTATCCTGCATTCCTCCATAAACATTATAAGGTAGCTCCATGTCGGTCCGGATATGGTAAAACTGGGAAACCGGCAGATTGGTCACATGACGCCAGCTTTTCCCCCTATCGTAGGTTATGGCCAGGCCACCATCGTTTCCGTCAATCATAAAGGAAGGATTCTCCGGATGGATCCACCAGGCATGATGGTCCACATGTATCTGTTGTCCCAAGAGGGTAGAAAAGCTTTTCCCCCCGTCCTCACTCACATTAACCGGCGAAAAGAGGGTATATACCCGGTTTTCATTGGATGGATCCACGTAGATTTCGGAGTAGTAAAAGGGCCTGTTACCCATATTCTTATCTCCCCGTTTTTCCCAGGAGTAGCCCCCATCTTCAGAGCGGTAGATGGCATTCTTTTTTGATTCGATCAGTGCATAAACATACTTGCTGTTACCCTTTGCAATGGCCAGTCCTATTCTTCCAAGTTCACCTTTGGGAAGTCCTTCCTCCTGGCTAAGCCGTTTCCAGTTTTCGCCACCATCCACGGTCATATGCAAGCCGGATCCCTCACCACCCGATTTGAAGAACCATGGCCAGCGCTGGTGTTCCCACATGGCTACAAACAGCTTATCCGGATTCTGCGGATCCATCACCATATCCGCCACTCCTGTCAGCTCATTTACATAGAGAATCTGCTTCCAGTTCCTGCCGCCGTCGGTGGTTTTATAAACTCCTCTTTCAGGATGAGGACCCCAGGGAGAACCAATAGCCCCCACGTAGACCACATCCGGGTTTGTGGGATGTATTATTATCCGGTGAATATGCCTGGTGGCTTCAAGTCCCATCAGGGTCCAGTTCCTGCCTCCATCCAGACTTTTGTAAATCCCGTATCCCCCATTGAGACTGTTCCTGGGATTGCCCTCCCCGGTACCGGCCCAAATCACATCCTCATTGGATGGATCAATAGCCAGTGCTCCGATGCTGCTTACCTCCTCCTTGTCAAAGAGGGCTTTGAAATTTATGCCTCCATTCTCGGTCTTCCATAAGCCGCCTGAGGCGGTACCAATATAAAAGACAGCATCGTTCCGGTCTTCCACATCGATGGCGGTCACTCTGCCACTCATGCCACCCGGGCCAATACTCCGGGCCTTCATCCCTTTCAAAAGTTCCATATCAAGTGGCTGGGCTGCCATGGATATAACAAGAGACAGTACAAAAACAGAGGAGAATAAACGCTTCATATGAACCAGCTTAGATTAAGACATTCAAGATAATAATTATTCTTGCTCAGGACCGATCAGGAGTACAATTATCATATATAGTATTCAGCAGGAAAGACTATTTTTATCAAGTAAAACCAGAGATATGGACCAAAGCAGATATAAGCAGGACTTTATTCACTATGCGAAATCGCCAGAGATCAAAGGATTTCAATATTTTGACCCCATAGTTAAGGCCATTGAGAACAGGGAGGTACTCCGTTTATACTACCTGCCATTTTACGAGGATAAACCCTACTTTAACGAAGTACATCCCTACCTGCTGAAAGAGCATGAATCCAGATGGTACCTGGTGGGCTTAAACGCATTCAAGGGAAAAGTGCGAACCTATGCACTGGACCGTATCCGCGATCTCCAGCCTGACACAGCAAGTGCCTATACCCCTCCGGATTTTAATACCGGGGAATATTTCAAATATTCCATAGGCATTATTGCACCTGAAGGAACTGCACCACTGATCAAACTATCAGTACAGAAGACCCAGGCACAGTACCTGATCACAAGGCCCTGGCACGATTCACAAAATATAATTGATGAGAATGAGGAAGAGCTTGTATTTAGTTTCAGGCTACACCCTACCTATGAATTCAGGTCCCTGGTGCTCAGCCTGGGAAAAGATGGCAATATTCTGGAACCCCTTTCCTTAAGAGAAGACATGAAACGTGAACTGGAACTTATGCTGAAACAATATTAGAGGTTCTGGATTACCGATTTCTCCTCTCCGGCATAAGCTGCCGAAAACTCATCAAAGGTCTGATTTTTATAGGCCTCTTCCGAATAGTAGGCCAGGTAAACCCGGAACTGGTCTGCAGTCTTATATCCGGGAGCAGCTTCGAGTACTTTTCCCTGGGCATCCACATAAGAGATGGTGGGATAAGAGAGCCTCCCCCTGGTAACTACAGCAGCTATTTCGTGATAACCCCTGCGGCCATTGTCCACAAATTTAAAAGTCCGGTCTCCGATAACGATATCCTCTTTTCCTTCGGCATCCAGTTTAACCGGGTAGAAATGCGCGTTCATGATTTCAACCACCTCCGGATCTGAAAAAGTGGTGGCATCCATCCGTTTGCACCAGCCACACCAGTCGGTATATACATCTATCACAAGCACCCTGGGCTCCTTGCTTGCCAGCTGAATGGCCTCCTCAATGGAATGCCACTTGATCTCATCCTGGGCAAATGAATTTAATCCCAGTACCGCTACTCCTAAAAATAATAAGACTCTCTTCATATCAATATCCGTTTATTTCTTCTCTTACTTCAATCATTGTGCCACGCCACGAAAATAGGAATTTATTGAATATCTGGAGAGTTATCTTATTCACTATGTTTTATAAAACCATCGTTGGCCACTTATTTTTCCTATTTTTAGAACTTCATTAATCAAAAACAAAGAATGGAAGCAACAAAGAAAACTCTTAGAGATTCGGCCCCCATGCGCTGGCTGATGCTGGTAATGATCAGTATGCTCATACTGGCTACCTACTGGTTCCAGGATTTTTTCGGTGGACTGAAAGGATTGATGGAGACCGAAATGGGTTTCACCAGTGAAGAATTTGGAAGACTGATCGGGCTCACAACCATTGCCAACCTCTTTGGTATGATAATTATCGGGGGAATTGTCCTGGATAAATGGGGTGTTCGGCTGGCAGGCTTAATATTCGGTGCTCTGGCCACTGTTGGAGCTGGTATAACAGCGCTTGCAGCAAATGGATTTTTTGGTGATGACCATAATACCCAATTAACCATGATGATCATAGGAAGGGTATTGTTTGGGTCCGGACTTGAGGTCACCTGCGTGGTAGCCACCCGAACCGTGGTAAAATGGTTTAAAGGATATGAGCTGGCATTGGCCATGGCCATTAATATGGGCTTTGGACGACTGGGATCGGCCATGGGACTTGCACTTTCCATAGACATTGGTGGAAACAGTGTACCACCTGCAGTGACTTTTGCAGCCACCCTGATTGGAATCGCATTAATCGTTTTCCTGATTTATACAGTCTTCGACTACTCTCTTGACAAGCAGGACAAAGCCATCAAGGCGGCAAGTGGCAATGTGACAGTTGAGGAAGAGTTTAAATTTTCTGACCTGATCGCCCTGATGAAAAACCGGTCATTCGTTTACATCGCATTGCTCTGTGTCTTCTTTTATTCTGCTGTATTCCCATTCATCCAGTATGCACCAGATCTGCTGGTAAATAAATTCGGATTTTCCTACGAATTGCCTTTAAGTGCCGGGTATTTCAGCCTGTTTGGCAGTCAGTCACTTGGAAATGTAGCTATCTACCTGAGCCTCTTCCTGTTCGGGCTCGGATTTTCCATGATACCTTCAAAAATTAACAACATAGGCGGAAAAATTGCTTCCATGGCCGTTATCGGACTCCTGTTTGTGCTCTTCATTAAAGGTCTGTGGAGTAGTACACTTTCTGTATGGTTTCAGAACGGCCCCAAAACAGCCAGTTTGATCCCTATGGGAACCATCCTTTTTACACCGATCTTCGGAAACTATGTGGATAAGAAAGGGAGAGCAGCATCACTGATGATCCTTGGATCCATCCTGCTAATCTTTGCCCACATCTCCCTCTCCCTGTTTGACAGCCGGGTGCTGGGTTATTTTGGCTTGCTTAGCCTTGGGGTTGCTTTTTCACTGATCCCGGCTGCCATGTGGCCCTCTGTTGCCAAAATTGTTAAAGAGAGCAGACTGGGTACAGCTTATGCAACCATGTTCACCATCCAGAACTATGGCTTGCTATTTTTCTTCTGGGGTATTGGAGCCGTTCTGGATCTGGCTAACAAGAAAGATCTGGAAGCGATCCGTTCAGGTGAGATACCTTATAACTATACGGTACCCATCTTTATGCTTGTGATCCTTGGAGTGGTCTCCATTTTCCTTGCTCTTCAGCTAAAAAAGGCTGACGCCAAGCAAAAATTTGGATTGGAGCTGCCCAGTGGAGTAAAACCAGAGTAAAATGAAAAAAAAATCGCGCACGGATTCTTCTTCATTCATTATGTCGATGAAACCATGTGCTTACAAATATGTAAATGATACAACAATGAGTACAATTAAAGATTTAGCGCCAATAGAGATATGGAAACACTTCCATACACTGACACAGATCCCCAGGCCCTCCAAGAAGGAGGCCGAAATTATTGAATATATGAAGAAGTTCGGGGAGGATCTCGGACTGGAGACCATCGTCGATGAGGTAGGCAATGTTATCATTAAGAAGCCTGCCACACCGGGCATGGAGAATCGAAAGGGCGTGGTCTTGCAGGGGCACCTGGATATGGTACCCCAGAAGAACAATGACCGGGATTTTGATTTCGAAAAGGATCCCATTGAGACTCTGATTGATGGGGAATGGGTAACCGCCAATGGTACCACCCTTGGAGCTGACAATGGTATTGGCGTGGCTGCGGCCATGGCGGTTCTGGAGTCCACTTCCCTGAAACACGGCCCTGTGGAGGCACTCTTTACCATTGATGAAGAGACCGGGATGACCGGTGCGTTCGGCTTGAAGCCCGGAATTCTCGACGGGGATATACTGATCAATATGGATTCTGAAGACGAAGGTGAGCTCTATGTGGGTTGCGCTGGTGGGATCGATGTTTCTGCCACCAAAGTCTATACTGAAGAGGATGCACCTGCCGGTCACGAAGCCTACAAGGTGCATGTGCAGGGATTGAAAGGCGGACACTCGGGAATGGATATTCCCCTGGGAAGGGCTAACGCCAACAAGGTACTGTTCCGCTTCCTGATGCAGGCCGAATCAGATTTGAAGATCAGGCTCTCGATGGCCACCGGTGGGGATCTGAGAAATGCCATTCCGCGTGAATCACATGCCATCGTCGTGGTACCCGCTGCAGATGCCGGTGCTTTTGAAACCCTGGTTGCCTCTTACCAGGAGATCTACCGCAATGAATTTGCAGATACTGAACCGGACCTGGCCTTCTCCTGTGAGAAGACAAGCATGCCAGCCAAGGTGGTTCCTGCAGTTGAGCAGGCGAAATTTATCCGGGCCATCTTTGCCTGCCCCAACGGGGTACAGCGAATGAGCCAATCCATGAAGGGCCTGGTTGAAACCTCCAATAACCTGGCTATTACCAGTGTTAAGGATGGTAAATTTGAAGCCTACAACCTGACCCGTTCCTCGGTTGACAGTGCCAAGGAGGCTACAGCATGGAAAATTGCTGCGGTATTTCAGCTGATTGATGCAGAGGTAAAACTAAGCGGAGAATACCCCGGATGGAAACCCAATATGGATTCACCCATTCTGAAGACCTGCCAGGATGTTTATAATAAGAATTTTGGGAAGATCCCGGAAATCAAGGCGATCCATGCCGGACTCGAATGTGGCTTACTGGGTGGGGTTTATCCCAATTTTGATATGATCTCCTTCGGACCCACTATCAGGTTCCCTCACTCACCAGACGAAAAGGTGAAGATTGACACCGTAAAGCTTTTCTGGGATTTCCTTGTGGCAATCCTTGAGGATATCCCGGTGAAATAAGAGGAAGCTGAGCTTTTAATGAATGGGAGCTGTCAGCAGCTGTCCCGATTGATAAATGGTGATGCGATGGGTTGTGAGCGCCTGCTCCCCCAGCATCACCTTTAATTCTGCAAGATCAGGAATTCTGTACAACAAAGCATTTACAGGAACGGAGTTAGCCGAAAAGTAGCCTCCTATCCTGATTGTTTTTCCCATGGGGCTGATCACCACTTCCAGGGCTTGTCCTTCATTTATTGCTGCAGGTACAAATCCCAGCTGATTTGAAAAGTATTCCAGTGGATAGCCTGATGGCTCGGCTCCTGGTTCAGGCACTATAAACCAGGTCCGCTTCACGACCCTTGTTATGGTTTTCCCTGTAAACAGGGACAAATATGATGCTTCCATCTGATCCAGTTTCTGTATGGATGCTCCCATGGCCTCGCCATCGGGAAAGACTTCGTATTCACCGGTTAACATCTCAAATCGGCGGGTGCGCAACTCCAGCAGAAAATCTGCAGCCTCCTTCGCTTTAGTGGCTGAGGACTTTTGCTCAACAACTGTACGCTGAACAGGGACCTCCACAAAGGCGGTATCGGTTACTATGGTCTTGTACATGGTCTCGGTGCGCTCCTCAAAATTGTTGCTCACTCCCAGGTCTTCATAACGCGTATAATTATCCCTGCTGGTGGATTGCAAACCATTCCCTTTCACAGATTCATGAATGGTTTCAGTGCCTTTCAGTAAAATGCCCTGCTCCAGGTAGGGAAGCAATGATCCTTCATCCATTTCCCCTGCCATCACATTCAGGGAGTAAAAGTGCTGTGGATCCAGTTCCCCGTGCTGACTGATATTCACATCCCAGATATTCCATTTGCTCGATTTGGTTTTTACAACCTCCTTCAGCCCCAAATACTTTTCTGCATATTCCCAGTAGGGTCCGGGAATGCTTCTTAGCTCCCGGACTGTTACCTCAACCTTTAGCACGGTCTGAGGCAGTGCATAGACATACTGCTCCTTTACCTTTGCAGGTTCCTTTCCAAGAGGAGTTACACGAAACTGTAGCGGTTCGGTGGTGGCACACCCGGCCAGCAGGACCACGATTGCCATATAAATAAGTGATTTGTTCATAGCTTTAATCTTCAAATACAGCACGAAATTAGCATATCGGTGACATCATTACAAGAAAACATATAAAGAGTTTCAGCTTACAACTGAAGAGGCTATCAATTCATGGATATGATTTCCACACCCAATTCCCTGAATTCATCCAGGGCCTGGGCCTTATCTTCCTCCTTGGCAGAAATCACTGCCTCTTCCACTACAGAGATCTCATAGCCCCTGTTGTGGGCAGCAAGTACGGTTCTTTTAACACACGCGGCAGCATCCAGTCCCACCACAACAAGTTTGCCGATCTGGTGGTCCCTGAGGATCTGGTCCAGGTCGGTTCCCATAAAGGAATCGCCTTTCCGTTTGACCACTACAGGTCCGGGAAGAATCAGCAATCTCTGGTCCAGCTCAGCTCCCTGTGTTCCGCGGGCCATGGTATTGTTCAGTACGTTGAGCAGGGGATTGACTACCTCGGTCCGGACATAGATAATCAGCTGTCCCCCATCATAAGCATCCTGAATAATGGGGTTCACCCTTGAGATAAGTTGCTCAGATTGTGCTATAAGAGGCTTAATAGCTGAAGTAGTACCAGTGGTTCCACCCTGTATATCGATCACCAGCAGGGCCACATTTTCCGGATTGGGATCAGTAAGGGGAGTCCCTTCAGATATCCTGGATGCCGTAATACTAAAAAATACCAGGTTTAGCACCAGGACCAGAATCACCAGACCCAGGACCAGTAATACTCGAAGTAAGATTCGTTTTATCATATTGCAAAATTTGAAAATTTATCTTTTACCCAGTTCCCTGAAGGCCTCCCCCAGATACAGGTTTATGTCCCCTGCTATAAGCGCCTCTTCACTGGAAGCCTCAGCAGCCAGGTCGCCGGCCAGTCCATGCAGGTATACCCCGGCAAGGGCCGCATCCAGTGATGGGATTCCCTGGGCCAGCAAGCCGGTGATCAATCCGGTAAGCACATCTCCGCTTCCGCCTGTGGCCATTCCGGGATTCCCGGTCGTATTAAAGAAATATCTTCCATCGGCCGAGGCAATGCCGGTATAGGCCCCTTTCAGCACAAGTACAAGCTTATGCTTGGAAGCAAACTCCCGCTGCTTCAGGTGGCGATCATAAGAATTGGCACTTTCTCCCACCAGTCTGTCAAATTCCCTGGGATGCGGCGTCAGGATGGTCCCTTCAGGCAAAAGTTCAAACCAGTCGGGGTGCTGGGCCAGCAAATTAAGGCCATCAGCATCAATCACCAGCGGTACCTTCGCCCTCTCCAGTAACATCTTCAATCCCTTTCCCGAATTGGGCTTACAGCCAAGTCCCGGACCTATGCCAATGGCATCAAAGGGTTCCAGGTCGGGCGGCTCACTAAAAAGAATATCGGATTGATCAAGGCTAACAATGGCTTCAGGGAATGCAGTCTGTACAATACCATAGCCGAACCTGGGCACATGCAGGGTCACCAGTCCTGTCCCAGAACGGAGACAGGCCTCCCCTGCCAGCAAAGCAGCACCCATCATTCCGTAACATCCTGAAATCATGAGGGCATGTCCCTTGGTCCCTTTATGTGCAAACTTTCTGCGCTGGGGCAAAAGACTGCGGATCTCCGCCGCTTCGAGGGTCCTGTAGTCACTTCCTTCATTTTCAATGGCCTGTGGATGCAATTTAATGTCGTGCACTCTCCATTGCCCCACATAGGGCTCATGTATGTCAAAGAAAAAGGAGAAAAAGGGAAACTGGAAAGTAAGGGTGTAATCGGCCTTGATCACATGCGCGTAATCATTGCCCGAGTTATCCTCTCCAAAAAGCCCTGATGGTATATCTATGGCAATGACCGTTCCCTCTCCTTCATTGATATGTCTGATGGCACTGGCAGGCAATCCGCTTATACTTCTGGAGAGTCCGGATCCAAATATCCCGTCCACCACCACATCCGTTTTTACAATCTCAGGAAGAGAATCCTGATCACTGACCTCAATAAGCTTTACCAGACCCTGTTCTTTAAGGCGCTCCAGGTTTATGGTACAATCTTCAGAGAGCTTCCCAAAAAGGAGCAGGCAGCACTCCACACGATACTGTCTATCGGCCAGCATCCGTGCCATGGCCAGTGCATCTCCGCCATTGTTGCCCGGTCCGGCAAAGACAACAACCTTTCTGTCGGTGTGATAATGACGCACATACCATCCACTAAGACGCATGGCCGCACGTTCCATCAGATCAATGGATTGGATGGGTTCATTTTTGATGGTATAGGCATCAATCTCCCTCACCTGCTCAGCCCTGAAAATTTTCATAACATGCTGTTTGAATCAAATTTAAGAAAAAACTATTTCTATATTTGTGCCCATTAAAGAAATAGCAATTATTCACTTAAACCAATATCAATGTTAAAAGGACATCCTAAAGGACTTTACGTGGCCTTCTTTGCGAACATGGGGGAACGCTTTGGTTTCTATACCATGATGGCGATCCTTGTTCTGTTCCTGCAGGCTAAATTCGGACTTGCCGCTGAAAGTGCCGGAGATATCTACGCCTGGTTCTATTTTGCCATCTACGCACTGGCCCTGCTTGGCGGGATCCTGGCCGATGCCACAAAAAAATATACGGCAGTCATTTCCATGGGTCAGGTGATCATGTTCCTGGGCTATCTGGTAATGGCCATCCCGGGACTGTCACTGCCAGTGACTGTAGCAGCGCTTTTTACCATCGCCATTGGAAATGGATTCTTTAAAGGGAACCTGCAGGCGGTTGTGGGACAGATGTATGATGACCCCAAATACGACAAAGTACGTGACAATGCCTTCCTGATCTTTTATATGGGAATCAACGTGGGTGCATTCTTTGCTCCCTTTGCAGCCATGGGAATCCGGAACTGGTGGTTAAAAACCAACGGCTTCCTTCATGACGGAAGTCTCCCGGCCCTCTGTCACCATTACAAGGATGGAACCCTTCAGGATACGGGCGTTCTCCAGCAACTGGCAGATGCTGTAAGCCTGAACGGTGCAGTGACAGACCTGGGTGCATTTGCGGACTCATACATAGAGGTATTTTCCAGGGGATATAATTTCGCCTTCGGAATTGCAGCCATTGCTATGGTGATCTCCCTCGCGGCCTACCTGATTTTTCACAAGCATCTTCCCAAGAGGGAGAAGGTGGCAGGAGAGAAAACCATCACCCTCAGGGAGAAGCCTCTGGCCATCCCCGTCGCTCTTGTAGCCTTTGGTGTTACAGCCTTTCTGGTTAGTTTATTTAAGGATTTCAAAACCGGGATGGCTATTGGTCTTTTCGCGGCATTTGTCACCTGGATTGTAATGATTGCAACTAAAGAGGAAAAACAGCGGGTGGTATCCCTGCTACTGGTCTTCTTTGTGGTGATATTCTTCTGGATGGGCTTCCATCAGAATGGATTAACCCTGACCTTCTTTGCCCGTGACTATTCTTCTAAATCGGTGGACGCATTTACATATTTGTTCTTTACCCTGAAGAGCCTCATTGCTGTTCTTGTTTTCATTGCCGGTGTGGTAATGCTCCTGAACACTAAATCCGAGACAAAGAACCGAATAATAGGAGCCATAATGACTGTAGTGGGTGGTGGATTTGCTTACTGGTTCTACACGATGGGAGCCGAGACAAATCCCATTGCTCCCGAAGTATACCAGTCCTTTAATCCCCTCTATATTGTTTCCCTCACCTTTGTGGTGATGGCCGCTTTTGCCTGGCTCAATAAAAGAGGCATAGAGCCATCCACGCCCAAAAAGATCGGGATTGGGATGGTCATTGCATCCCTGGGCTTTGTGATCATGGTAATAGGATCCTTAAAGCTAATCTCGCCGGTGGACCTGCAAGTACTTAACGATGCCGGGGAGGTGGTAAGTGTTAATCCCGTACCAGACTCATCCAGGATAATGCCCTACTGGCTAATGTCAACCTACCTGATTCTGACCTTTGCCGAACTGTTCCTGAGCCCCATGGGACTCTCTTTTGTATCCAAAGTGGCACCTGTAAGGTTCCAGGGTGTGATGCAGGGAGGCTGGCTGTTGGCCACCGCTGTTGGAAATAAGATGCTCTTTATCGGTTCTTTCTTCTGGGAAAAAATCCAGCTGTGGCAACTGTGGGGAATCTTCGTGGTCACCTGCCTGCTCTCTGCAGCATTTATCTTCTCCATCCTGAAGAGGCTGGAAAAGGCTACGAAATAGCAGAAAGCCTGCAAAATACAACATTGAATATGAAAGCCGCTCCAATTACGGGGCGGCTTTTTTATAGGCAGGACCTGATTATCCTTAGCTATCTTCGCGACCTATTTACAGAAAAGATGTCTGAACATTTTCCAGGTTTCCATCAGTTGTAACAGGTTCCAGGCCCAGAATTTCTGCAATAATGCCATAGACCTCTACATTGGAGAATGGAGCTGAAGTATAGTTTTCCTTGAAAGCAGGTCCTTCGGCATAAAAAATCGTATTCATATCCGTAAATGCATTGTCGTAGCCATGTGCTCCGCCTGAATAACCAGAAGGATCAGGATAGGTCCCAATACTCCATAAGCTGTCGGCCACAACAACAATCCCGGGAAAACGTGGACTGGTGCCGTAGTTGAGACGTGCAGGTATATCTTCCTTCTGCCAGGCAGAAACTCCCTCAACATTGCTAAAAGCCATTGTAATTGAGTCAGCACAGTCCTGGGCAGGCTCAATAAGATATACCGGATTCCCTCCAATGAGGCTGACGGTCCACTCCTCCTTGATGTAATCCTCCAGGTTAACATATTTTTCAGGCGATGTGGGACCCATGCCATGATCGGAGAGCACGATCAGGTTCACCCGATCGCCATACTCCAGTTCTGAAATCTCACTTCTGATATAGCCCAGCACAGAATCCAGATAGCTTACCACTTCACTGGTCTCCTGGTGTTCGGGACCGTATCGGTGCGCAATGCCATCGGGTTCATCAAAGTATAAAAAAATAAGTCCGGGACGCTCAGAGAGAGGCAGCTTCAACCATTTAATGACCTGGTCGACCCGTGGTATATAAGGAATATCTTGATTATAAGTATACCAGTAAGAGGGTGATATACCCATAATTGAGGCCTCACTTCCCACCCAGAAATAGGAAGCCGATTTTATCCCCTGCTTCTCAGCTGTCACCCAGATGGGCTCGCCAAAATAGGCATCCGGGTCAGTTACCATGTCTCTATCACCAATGCGATAGATCCCATCAAATTCAGGGGCATAGAAACTGTTGTTAATAATCCCATGGTGATCAGGGTAGAGTCCGGTTGCCAGGGTGTAGTGATTTGGAAATGTTTTGGTTGGGAATGAGGATATGAGGTGTTCTGCTTTCACTCCACTCTGCGCCAGCAAATCAAAATTGGGAGTTTCATAAAGGTCCGAATAATCCCATCTGAATCCATCAAAAGACACAACAAGCACATAGGTATCCAGGGTTCCCTCATTACCGTCAGGGGTCCCTTCCTTACTGTCTTTGCAGGAATTCAATCCGACCAGAATAAGCAGGGTCAGAACATACCATCTAATTCTCATAACAATGTGACCTATTAATTTCTAGTAATCTGATCGTTCCTTATTCAGGTACCTTCTTTTCATTCTATCTTCCGTGGGGCGAAAGTAGTAGTTCTTCTCGGGCAAGGGTGGCACCTCAAACTTTTGAATACTCATGTCCGGCAGAAAGCGATAAAAACTGATATTGGTATTTTCATATCCACCCCCTCTTGAAATTCGATTGAAGGTATAGGGACCCTGTACCTGTCCGGGATGATACTCGTCAAGTGACAGAATGAATCTGCGTCCATAGATTTTTAATGCATTCAGAAAATAGAGACTCATATCGTAACCCAGGATGCCATAATTAGCCCCCCTCCTTGTTTTTATGGTTGGTTCATTGTAGTAATGCGCTCTGAACTTTGTCATAAACTTCTCAACCCGGGGATCATGGTAATCTACCCAGAAGGAATTGTAGAACACAAGCTGAAGCTTATGGTATTGTCTGATATCAATGGTGGAAAACTCAGTCCAGTATGGACTCCCAAGAACCTCAATATCGTATTTGTCCAGTTGGAAATAAAGGGAAGAAACCACTGTACTGGCAAGTGCCTGATCACTGCTTGGAATGATCACTAAATTCTTTTTATCGGGCGATAGTGATTGTATCAACTCCTCGGTCCGGTTAAGTTCCTGAACCACCTCCTTGAAAACCACCGGATCTGAAGGATGGTAATCATCAAATCCATCAAAGATAAGTTGCTTAAAGTACTCATGCTTCTCAAGATCCAGAGAATCCTCCTGCCTGACATACACAATATTGTACATGTGTTTACTGGCCACCAGCTTGGCTGCTTCCCGGTATCCCCTTTCCAAAGACGGAGTCACCTGGAAAAGATAGGGATTGCTCCTGATCAGGTCAAGCTCGTCATAAAAAGGGGCGACCAGCGGAATCCTGTGCTCAGTGGCATAGGCAGAAACAAGCTCCAGGTTAAAAGGATAGAAGGGCCCGATAAAGAGATCGAAATCTTCCAGTTCATCATCCCCCAGAAGGGTTCGGGTCCGGGCAAGACTTCTCCTGGTATCCAAATAATGTACATCCAGCTTCATTCCAGCCTGCTTCATGGAGTCAATGGCCAGCAGGCTTCCCTGGAAGAATTCCAGAAAATTCACCGATTGCGGGATTTTCTCTTCCATCATATAACGCTCAATGATGCGGTTTCTGCGGCTCGCGGATTTAATATCCTTTATCAGGGAGTCCAGCGGCTCCATCTCACTGAAGTCAAAAGGGATAAAAAAGGCTATCCGGTAAGTGCGGTTTATATTCTCATGTCTGCGCTCCAACTCCTCATAATCGTCCTGGTCATCATATACTTCACCATAGATCAATTCATCCTCAACACCGGCATCATCTATGGCTTGTGGCTGATCGGTAAGTTGTGGAGCAGGAATTCTAAGGGTTTGTCCGGTTTTGGGTCCGCCCCACCCTAACTCCGGATTTACAGCTCTTATCTCTTCAATATTTACATTGTAATAGCCCGCAATGGAGTAAAGTGTTTCCTTTCTCTTTACCTTATGATAGACCAGTCCCTCCTCATTGTATGCGTGGTCCTCATCCGATACCTCCACTTCGGGGATCCGCAGACGCTGTCCCGGCTTTAGATTATCTGAAGAAATACCCCGGTTGGCCTGCTCAATGTCATTCTCTTTCAGATCATAGGTCCTGGCTATCCCGTAGAGGGTCTCCCCTGGAAGGACCGTATGATACTTCCCTGTCTCACGGGGCTCAGGAAGTTCCGATGTATCAACCTCCACCTGCAATTTTGGATCCACAGGGATTTTGAGAGACTGCCCGATCTGCAGCCCGGCTATGGCCCCCGGATTTTCGATGGCTATTTCCTTTTGGGAAATATTATATGCCCTGGAAATGGCGTAAAGTGTTTCTCCGGGCTTTACCGTGTGAATGTAATATACTGTTCCTTCCAGAATCACTTTATTGTTGGTCCTTTCCACCGTAACGGGCTCCTGTGCCACTAGGGATGCCTGCAGCATAATTAGTCCCAGGAAGCCAAGAAAAAAGCTCTTATTTGGAAATGAAATCATTGATATTCTTTAGGATCCGCTCTTCAATACTGCTGGTGTCAGCTTTTACAAAACGCTCGCCGGTAATACTTTCGTATAGCTCAATGTACCGTTCCGATACCTCATCTACAAATGCATCGGGCATATGAGGCACGGTCTGCCCTTCTTTTCCCTGGAACCCCTTGCTGATCAGCCACTGTCTTACAAACTCTTTGGAGAGCTGTTTCTGCTGCTCCCCGCTGGCCTGGCGCTCCTCGTAACCTTCTGCATAAAAATACCTGGAGGAATCGGGAGTGTGGATCTCATCTATTAAAATGATCTTCCCATCCTTTTTACCAAACTCGTATTTCGTATCCACAAGAATCAGACCCATTTCAGCGGCCATCTCGGTCCCCCTTTCAAACAGAGCCCTGGTATAGTTCTCCAACTGAACATAATCCTCTTCTGAAACCAGTCCGCTGGCAATGATTTCCTCCCGGGAAATATCTTCGTCATGTCCTTCATCTGCCTTGGTGGTTGGAGTAATAATAGGCTCAGGAAAACGGTCATGTTCCTTCAGTCCTTCGGGCATGGGTACACCGCATAAGATGCGCTTTCCCGATCTGTATTCCCGCCAGGCGTGACCGGTCACATATCCCCGGATCACCATTTCCACCTTGAAAGGCTCTGCCATATGACCCACAGTAACATTGGGATCGGGTGAATCGATCTTCCAGTTAGGCACGATGTCGGCTGTGGCATCCAGGAATTTGGATGCAATCTGGTTCAGGACCTGACCCTTGTATGGTATTCCTCTGGGAAGAACCACATCAAATGCCGATATCCGGTCCGAAACCACCATCACCAGGTAGTCGTCATTAATATTATACACATCACGAACCTTTCCTGTATACAGACTCTTCTGTCCTGACAGCTTAAATGCTGTTCCCTTTAATGCATTGGCCATAACTGAATCTATTTTTTTTTAAAGTTATAAATTTCTACTTAGCCTTATCGTAAGCCTTAACAATAGACTTTACCAGGCGGTGCCTGATGATATCACGGTCATCGAAGCGTATTATTGAGATCCCCTTGATGTCGCCCAGGATCTGAATGGCCTGTACCAGTCCGGAATCCTCCCTCCGGGGAAGATCCACCTGTGAATCGTCGCCGGTAACTACAAAGCGGGCATTTGGTCCCATCCTGGTCAGAAACATCTTAAACTGGTTTGCAGTAGCATTCTGAGCCTCATCCAGAATCACAAAGGCATCGTCAAGGGTACGCCCCCGCATATAGGCCAGGGGGGCAATCTGGATGGTGCCATCCTCCATGAATTGGATCAGCTTCCTGGGTTGAATCATATCCCTTAGAGCATCATAGAGAGGCTGTAGATAGGGATCCAGCTTCTCTTTGTAGTCGCCCGGCAAAAATCCCAGTTTTTCCCCTGCTTCCACTGCAGGCCTTGTCAGTATGATCCGTTTGACCTCCCTTTCCTTCAGTGCCTTCACAGCCATGGCAATGGCCGTATAGGTTTTCCCTGTTCCTGCGGGACCCACTGCAATGAGCAGGTCATTCATCATCCCGTCGTCCACCAGGCGTTTCTGGTTAACCGTTATTGCCCTGATCTTCCTTCCGCTCTCCCCGTGAAGCAAAATCTCACCTTCTGTTCCGTTTGCATCCAATTTATGATTCTCAGATCCCGTTAGCAGATCATCCAGGTCGGGTAAGGTAACTGATTGGAATTTTCGCAGGTAACGTATGAACAGATCTACCTTTTCCTCGAAATCCACCAGGCGCTCTTTTTTGCCTGTAATACGGATTTCATTTCCCCTGGAAACGATCTTTATATCAGGAAAAAGTTCGATGAATTTATTGAAGCGGACATTGTTTACACCATAGAAATCAATAGGGTCGACACCTTCCAAATAGATCAGTTTTTCCGCCATAAATTAAATTATAATCACTATTTTTGGATGTGCAAATTAAGTTGTTTTTTCCAACATTCCAATAAGAAAATCCCTGGTACAGAACCATGCACATTATCACACTGACGTCCGATTGGAACGAAAATGATTATTATGTAGCATCACTTAAAGGGAAACTCCTGTCTGCCTGTCCTGAAGCACAAATCATAGACATCAACCACCGGATTAAGTCCTTCAACTCTTCCAAAGCTGCATATATTCTCAGAAACAGTTATCCACACTTTCCGGAGAATTCCATACATATTATTGCGGTCAATACAGAACCGGCTTTGGGCAGAGAGTTGCTTGCAGCAAGAAAGGACAATCATTTCTTCCTTTGTGCCGATAATGGGATCCTTGGGCTGCTGGGAGGTACAGAACCTGATGAGGTGGTGACGCTGACAGACCATTACAATGAGGACCCCGACACATTTATAGCTCTCTCTGTATTTGCCAAAGTGGCATGTAAACTGGCGGGAGGAACTCCACTTTCAAAAATCGGTACTCCGGTAGAAAACTATGACAGGCAAACCCCCTTAAGAGCTACCATCGAGGATCTAACCATTATTGGAAGTGTGATCCATATTGACTCTTACCAGAATGCCATTACCAATATCTCACAGGAGCTTTTTACCCGGGTTGGAAGCGGGAAAGCCTTTGAGATTTATGTCCAGAGTAAGCACTACATGGTCGACAGGATCAACAAACGATATAATGAGACCGAGGAGGGTGAATTACTGGCCATTTTCAATTCATCCGGACTGCTGGAGATCGCCCTCAGAAATGGAAATGCAGCCGGTTTGCTTAAATTAAATACAAACTCAACCATCAGGGTTGAATTCAAAGAAGGATAGCATGCATAGTACGGAAGAGAAGCTGAAGGCATTTGAACGCTTGCTGGATGTGATGGATGAGCTAAGGGAAAAGTGTCCGTGGGACAGGGAACAAACCCTGGAGAGCCTGAGGAACCTGACCATCGAGGAGACTTATGAACTGGCAGATGCCATTATTGACCAGGACCTGGTTGAAATCAGGAAAGAGCTGGGCGACCTGATGCTTCATATTGTATTCTATTCAAAAATTGGATCGGAAAAAGGCGCATTTGATGTTGCCGATGTACTCAATGGCATTTGCGACAAGCTGGTCTTCAGGCATCCTCATGTATTTGGTGACCGGAAAGTAAAAGATGCCGGGGAGGTACTTGAAAACTGGGAAGAGCTGAAGATGAAAGAAGGAAACCGTAGCGTGCTGGCGGGTGTTCCCGTATCCCTCCCGGCCATGATTAAAGCTCACAGGATCCAGGACAAGGTAAGGGCCATGGGATTTGACTGGGACCAACGTGAACAGGTGTGGGATAAGGTAAGCGAGGAAATAAAGGAGGTGGAGTATGAACTGAATAACGGACAGCAACATGAAAAGATGGAAGACGAGATAGGAGATCTGCTGTTCTCTGTCATCAATGCAGCCCGTCTCTACAACGTTGAACCGGAAACTGCCCTGGAACGGACCAACAGGAAATTTATAAAAAGATTCAAGTACCTTGAATCAAAGGCCCTGGAAATGAATCGTAGCTTGAAAGATATGAGCCTGGAAGAGATGGAAGCTATCTGGCAGGAAGCTAAATCTATTTAGCGGAGTCTTCCTTTTTAGCTGGCTTTTTCTCAGCTTTCTCAGTCTTTTCGGCAGCTTTCTCCTTTTGATCTTCCGCCTTCTCCTCTTCCTTATCGATCACCTCAAGGAGTTCGTGTTGATGTAGCTGATTATACCACTGGAAGACTTTCTTAATATCGGATACATAAACACGATCTTCATCGTATTCCGGCACCAGCTCTTTGAATTGGCTTTTGAGTTCTTCTACAGCTGCCTTATGGGACAGGGTCTCTTTCCCCTCCGATTTTTCATGGATCATAAAGAATATATCTGCCAGAGGAACCTCTTCATTGACAGTGAAGATGGCAATGTCCTCCAGGGAATTCACCCGCGCAGTGGCAGGTGCCACATGCCTCTTCTGGTCCTCTAAGGATTCCACAACTATTCCGTTTCGTGCCTGCGCTATAAATCTAAACAGGCCGCCTTTGCCCGATATGGCAATAATGTCTTTTAACTGGATCGTCTTCATACTTCTAAATAAAGTGATGCAAATATAACACTTCTGGTCTAATTCAATCCCCGTTCCTTCTTAATCTGGTCGTATGCGCTCTGAACCTTCCTGAATTTTTCATGAGCTACTTTCTTGAAATCCTCTCCCAGGTGACTCACCTTGTCGGGATGATACTTCATGGCCATACGGCGATATGCTTTTTTCACGTCTTCATCCGAACTGGTGGGCTCAATCTCAAGAATCTTGTAGGAAGCATCGGTCTGACTCACAAACATGGCTCTTATGCTCTGGAAATCAGAGTCAGTAATGCTCATGAATCCTGCAATTTTCTGGATCACCTGATTCTCTGCATCGCTTACCGATCCATCGGCTGAAGCAATGCCAAAAAGGAAATGGAGCATTTCCAGGCGATAGGAATAGTCGAGCCGTTGCGAAAGCTGATTTGTCACATCCCGGAGCGGGATCTCCTGCTTCAGAATATCCCTTAACATCACCACCGCTTCATTGGCGGTATCAGTACCAAAGCGCGATACAAAATAGCGCTTTACGTAATCCAGTTCACTCTTCATCACTCTGCCATCGGCTTTCATCACCGCAGCAATAAGTACAAGCAGAGAGGCTGCATAGTCTCCCCGTAATGTCTGTGTCCCAGAACTGCGAACCTGTCCGGGTGCAGCACTTGTACCCGTATCAAATATCGATCCTACTGCCAGGCCGAGGATTCCTCCAATGGGGCCGCCCAGGGCCCAACCCAGTCCAAGTCCTACCCATTTCCCAAATTTTGCCATAATTATTCTATACTGTTTAAAATCTTATTGTGCAATTCAATTACCTGAGGCAGAAGCATCTCTTTCCCGTCATTGATAAGTACAAAATCGGCCTTCTCCATTTTTTCTTCTTCACTTAACTGGTGGCCCATTCGCCTCTGCACAGCCTCCCGGTCTACCCCATCCCGCTTCATTACCCTGCTGATCCTGAGCTCTTCCGGAGCATAAACCAGAACTGACAGGTTCATTTCCTGACTGGCTCCGCTTTCGAACAGGATGGCCGCCTCCTCTATCACATAAAGCGATCCGCTTTGCTCTGCTGTCCATCGTTTAAAATCGAGGCGCACTGCAGGATGAACCAGCCTGTTTAGTCCGGCAAGCTTCACCGGATCTCCAAACACCGAACCGGCAAGGTATTGCCTGTTCAAACCATCCTTTCCATAAGCCTGGTCACCGAACAAACTCACAATGTCATCCTTCAGCCCGGCATCGCTGTTCATTAGATCCCGAGCCGCTGTATCCGCATAGTATACTGGCACACACAGTTTTTCAAAAATACTGCTGACCAAGGTCTTACCACTCCCTATACCTCCTGTTAAACCAACCCGGAACATCACCTTCTGGACTTCAGAAATTCAACAGTCTTGGGAGAATACTCATGCCTGAGCAAATAGTCAGGCAGGTTCTGAATGCTAACATTCAATGTCTGAACCCGCTCATCTATATCTTTATAATCGACAACCGCCCTGAAAGGATAACTTTCAATCCGCTCATACTTACTAAGTCCGACCTTACAATTAATCTTAATACTGGATGGAAAGGTCTGAAGAAGGATACTGTCAGGCAGATTCAGCACCTCAATGGGCACAGTTACCTGCAACTCTGTAAATCGCTCCAGTTCAATGGAGCAGTTTAACCGTGATACACTGTAAGCCAACTCTGCATTCTGGCTCAAACGTATCTTGTTGCTGTAATTTTTGGTAAGTTCTCCCAGATCAAGTCTTTCGGTATATACATAAGCCATCGTATCAAGAATAAGATCCGGACCGCTTACTTCCACAGAATCGGGAGAGAGCATGATCTCATCCTTGATGGTAAACTGATTCACGATGGTATATTTGAAATCGGGTTTGATCTTCATCATCCGTGTCACTCTTCCGGCAAAGCGGAAATGCAGGGTATCCGGAGTAATTTCCAGTAACTGCAATTCACTTGGCAACTGCCTCGCAATAGGATCCTTCAAATAGCGTGTCAGAATATATGCGCTGGAGCTATCCTGCCCCCTGTTCAGATTATATTCAGATACATTGAAACTTATGGGAACCGGTTTCCTGAACAATTTATACCTCAAAAGTGCATATCCATGGGCATTGATCTGAAGATCGAGATGGCCGGGCATTTCGCCCACTGATACCTTGTCTTCGGGAAAATCAGTGTAAATCAGTGGATATTCGATAGTGGAAGTATAGTTCTCACTCAAAGCATTTAGCAACCAGATAGTGGCTGAAACCAAAAGGAAAACAGAAAACAACAGGATTCTTTTCCTGATTTGAAGTTTCTGTCCTTTCGCTACCTTAGGCCACTTCTGGAGCTTACCGTTTTCCAAAGCTTTAATTTTATTACTTTTTTGGAGCCTGCTCCGTTGGCTCGGCAGTTACAGCTGTTTTATCAACCTTTACTAATACGTTGTCAGCAATTTCAAGTGTTATAGTACGGTCCTTCACATCATTGATCTTACCATAAATACCACCTGTTGTTGTCACTTTATCACCCTTTTTCAGTGAATTCCTGAAGTTTGTGGCCTCCTTTTGCTTTTTCACCTGAGGGCGAATCATAAAGAAATAGAATACCACAATAATCAGCAGCAGAAAAATCAATGATTGCATTCCTGCAGCACCACCGGCTGGACCTGTCGGTGCAGCTAAAATTTGAAATAGAAAACTCATACCTTCTTTTTTATTTAATTAATCACTAGTGTTAACATTCGCTCTTATAGTCAATTGAACCAAATGGTTGCTTGCATTAGACTTTACTGTAACAAGCTTCCGCTGTTCGCCACTCCGGCCCGCAGCATCAAAAATAATCTCCAGGGTTTCGCTCTGTCCCGGTCCCAAAGGCTCACTGCTCCAATCGGGGGTGGTACAACCACAGGTGGCCTCGACCGCAGTGATCATCAGATCCGCTTCCCCACTGTTTGTATAATCGAAATAACAGACCACCCTTTCACCTTCAATGATTGTTCCAAAGTCATGAATCAGGGTGTCAAAAAGCATAATAGGCTGCCCCTGAACATCTTGGTCGCTAATTTCAGAGATTTGGCTTTTCTGAACCTGACTGCCATTTTGTCTACCACAGGATAACACCATCAGGATCATCACTATCATAATAGCTCCCGGATGCACTTGCTTCAGATCAATCATTCTCACCGATAAGGCCCCTCCCTTTTTTAAGGATTTTCTTCTCCTCTTTTAATTGCATCATAACCTTATCCAGCACCCCGTTAATAAATACATTACTCTTACTGGTACTATAAAATTTAGATATTTCAAGGAACTCATTCAGGGTAACCTTGGTGGGTATAGATGGGAAGGCCACCAGTTCAGTTATGGCGATCTGCATAATCAGGATATCCATAAATGCGATCCTTTCCAGATCCCAATTCCTGGTATTTTCCTTTATATACTCCATATATTCATCGCGGTGCAAAATGGTCTGCCTGTACAACTTCACCACATAATCGCTATCCTCCTTGTTCTTATATAGCTCCATCAATGGCTTATCGGGCCCATCCTCCTCCTTGAACTTCTTAAAGGTCTTCACAATCATACTGGTGATAAACTCCAGATCATCATTCCAGTAAATACTTTGCTCCTCCATGATGGAATCGAGCTTTTCGCTGGAGAATACAATATGAGTGTAGATAAAAGTGACCAGGCGCTTGTCTTCGGCATAGCCATTCTCTTCCGCATTCATGTAGACCTCATATTCCTCACTCTCTATCAGGCGGGTATAAATCTCCTTTATTAATTCCGGATGGTTAACCCAGTTAAGCTTATGCTGCTCCACAAACCTGAGCAAATGCTTGTTGTTTCTTAGCTGCCCGGCCAGCCTGTTATCAATAAAACGCGTATTTGGATGAAGGTCCTCAGGATTTGGAATCCGCTTATTCCTGGCAATCTCAATCCTGGATTCTGCATACAGGACCACATCAATCAGCAAAAGAAGCAGGTAGTGATATAGTTCGTAAGATTTCTCTATGTTGAAATGAAGCTCCTTCTCCGAAAGCCTCATATCATCACTGCCGGTAGTGTAATATGCATAGAGAGATTGCAGTGCCTTAATACGTAGTTGTCTCCTGCTGATCATTTGTAAAAGAACCGTGAACTGATTTCATTAACGATGCAAATTTACACTAAATTTTAATCTATAAAACATCTGTTCAACAGCAAGTTTAGTCCGGGGCGAAAATGGGGCAAAATTTGAATATGTTTAAAATATTTTACACATTTGAAAATAAACTAGCTAAACCCTAACCAAATCTGACGTAATGATTGATGAAGGAAATGTTAAATCTGGGGAGTATGGACCAGATGTAGCAGGACGGGAAGAGATCCATTCCATGGCGGTGAGAGCCGGAAAAAGAACCTACTTTTTTGATGTGAAGGCGACCCGTAGAAACGACTACTACCTGACAATTACTGAGAGCAAAAAGAGATTTAACCGCGATGGGAAGTTTTTCTATGAAAAGCACAAACTGTTCCTCTACAAAGAGGATTTTGACAAATTTGCCGATAGTCTGAACGAGATCATTGCGTTTATCCGCGAGGCCAATCCGCAACCTATTGAACTGGAAGACAGTCCGGTACCGGAGGACAAGGTGAATGCGGATGCTTCAAAAGAGCCTGTTGAGGAAGAGAAGGACTTCACAAATGTAGAGTTCGAGGATCTGGGTGAGGACGGTGCTTAGTTCTGATCATTCCTGCGTTCAAGAAAATCCACAATCTCTCCAAAGGAGAGTACCCTTACATTGGTCACAATAAAATCATCATTGAGGAAATCTCCATACCTGTTGCATTCATCAATAGCCTCTTTGAAAGCGGATTTCAAGGAATGGTTCATAGGAAGTAAGAGCTGTATGGTGGCCAGGTAACCCGAAAAATTTAATTCTTCCATCTCCGCGTCAAACTTCTTCAATATAAATTCAAACTCATTCTTGATAACCATCTTTTGACTTTCTGTCAAATCGATCCTGGCTCTGGACATCAAAACCACGAAATAACGAAGTTTCTCATCCTTTCCGCCAAGACCGGTGGAAATAAATACCTGGTTTTCATCCATGATTTTACTCTCCAGCAACATGCGGCTCTCATTTAATGCCAGAATTGCCCAGGAATGAAGACCCTCATCAGCATCCTCTAGAAAGGCTTCAATGGCCCTGTAGCATTCCACACTTTCCACGCTGGCAATCCTTGCAAGAATCTCCTTCTTTACATCCACCGAGTAACCTGGTTCTGTCAGATACTGCATATGCTCAAGAGCCCAGGAATCACTGCGCTCCTCCCTGATCTTCATGGAACAATCGTAGTACTCCATCTGCAGGTCCATATCAATCTTCTGTTCAAGAACCTTTAAATTTCCCGGAGTACCACCAAGAATCTCCCGGATCTTTTCATACAGGTTTTCGTGCTCTTCCATCTATACCCTGCTTTGTAATAAATGTACGATTTTTTGCTAATTTGGAGCAAAGTTTAGCTATGGAGGTCATTTTTAATATCGAGAAGCAGGTTGAAGAAGCTTCCCATGGTTATAAACTCTCCATTGAAAGCACACTGCAGAGGGGCTTTAACCTCTTGCGCAAGGCCCCTGCGGAATTCATAATCTTTTCCGTTCTGGCTGCTCTTATCTTATCCAATCCGCTGAGTGGATTACTGTTAGGGGGAGTGGTAATCGCATCTTATTTTCATCTGGCACACATGGCATGCAGGGATCGGCAAATTGAAATTTCCGATTTCTTCAGAGGCTTTGACAAAGCCGGGAGCGTTATGATACTGAGCCTGCTTATGTTTCTGGTGGTTCTTCTGGGTTTTTTGCTCCTGATCCTGCCGGGAATATACTTTAGTATCTCTTATGTTTTCGCCCCCCTCTTTGTGTGGTTCTATGACAAGAAGCCATCTGAAGCACTGCGCTTAAGCAGACAGACCGTTTCTGGAAATTTCGGACAGATATTTTTGCTCTTACTTATCCTTGCTGGAATAAACCTTCTGGGTCTTATGGTTCTGGGTGTGGGTATCCTGCTGACCCTGCCATTCTCTTACTGTGTCGTCTATGCAGCTTTTGATGATATAATCGGGATTTCAAACTGAACATTATGGATGTTACTCTGGCCGTCATTGGATCGGCACTCGTACTAATTGGATTTCTTGGAAGTGTCCTGCCCATAATTCCGGGTCCACCCATTAGCTGGGCAGGTTTGCTGCTTCTGAAATGGACCGACTTTGTGGCTGATCATGGGACAGCCTATGAGAATACCCTGTGGATCCTGCTCTTTTTCGTTATCCTGGTTACCATCCTCGACTACGTGGTACCAATTATGGGCACTAAGAAATACGGAGGATCCAAACGGGGAGTCTGGGGAGCTACCATAGGCGTGGTTGTTGGCCTGTTCTTTGGTCCCCTGGGCATCATCATCGGACCTTTCCTGGGCGCCTATATCGGAGAGATCACCACAGGGAAGAAAGAAAAGGATGCACTAAGGGCAGCCTGGGGCTCCTTTGTAGGCTTCCTGCTGGGGGTAGGTCTGAAACTAATGGTTTGCGGAACGATACTCTTCTTCTACATACGATATTTATTCTTCTAAGCCCCCAGGGTAGCTACAAGAATAGCTTTGATTGAATGCATCCGGTTTTCGGCCTCATCGAAAACAATGGAGTGTTCCGACTCAAATACCTCTTCGTTTACCTCCATAGAATCAAGTCCAAATTTCTGGTAGATCTCCTCACCCACTTTGGTCTCCCTGTTATGAAATGCTGGCAGGCAATGAAGGAACTTCACGTCCGCATTACCAGTCGCCCTGATCACATCCATATTCACCTGGTAGGGTTTCAGTAGATTGATCCGCTCCTCCCATACCTCATCGGGTTCTCCCATGGAGACCCACACGTCGGTATACAGAAAGTCTGCATCTTTAACCGCCATATTCACATCATCGGTGATGGTGATCTTGCCACCGGTTTCGGAGGCAATCGCACGGCACTTTTGAACCAGGGCCTCATCGGGCTGGACCGAAGCAGGGGCTGCTGCCCGGAAATCCATGCCCATCTTTGCTGCACCTACCATCAGGGAGTTACCCATATTGTTCCTGGCATCACCCAGGTAACAGAACTTCATCTCCTCAAGGGCTTTGTTGGAGTGCTCCATCATGGTCATAAAATCGGCCAGTATCTGGGTGGGGTGAAACTCATTGGTAAGCCCGTTCCAGACCGGCACACCTGCAAAGGCTGCCAGTTCCTCCACCACACTCTGCCCAAAACCCCTGTATTCGATCCCGTCATACATACGTCCCAGTACCCGGGCTGTATCTTTCATTGATTCCTTATAGCCAATCTGCGATCCTGACGGGCCCAGGTAAGTAACCCCTGCTCCCTGATCCAGTGCCGCCACTTCAAAGGCACAGCGGGTGCGGGTGGAACTCTTCTCAAAAATCAAGGCTATATTCTTCCCTTTAAGGGTTGGCACCTCAGTGCCGCTGTACTTCGCCTTTTTTAAAGTAAAGGCGAGATCCAGCAGAAAATGAATCTCCTGCGGGGTGAAATCCAGCAGTGTCAGAAAATGTCGGTTGCGCAGATTAAATGCCATAGTATTAGAATTGATTTGCTTGAAAAAACAAAAATAATATAAAATGTCAGCTGTCGTATTCCATGGTGATTTTTGTCCCGTAACTCCGGTCCTCCAGTTTAAAAGCCTCGGTGATTACGCTCTTTTCTCCACCATTCTTAATAAACTGCAGAGCCGCTATGATTTTAGGAGCCATATCGCCCTCTCCAAACATGCCCTGCTCCAGGTAGTTGAGAGTGTCCTGGTAATTCAGAAACTCCTTTACTTCCTGTTGTGCAGTACCGTAGTTTATATACACAAAGGGTACATCTGTGAGAATATAGAATTCATCGGCTCCAATTCTGGCCCCCAGCAGGGCCGAAGCCAGATCTTTGTCTATGACCGATTCGGATGGCCTGATAAGGCCCTCAGCATCCCGGTAGACCGGCACACCTCCTCCACCCGAGGCCACAACAATGGTCCCCTGACGCGCCAGTGTCTCCACCACCTTTTCATTGATGATCTCAATGGGCTTTGGTGAGGGAACCGCTCTTCGATAACCTCCTTCACGTTTCTTTCCTTCCTGAAAAATCCATCCTTTTTCTCTTGCAATATTGTCTGCCTCCTCCTTGCTATAGCTTCTACCCACCCTTTTCGAGGGCTTCTGGAAGGCGGGATCCTTCTCTTCAACCACAGACATGGTAATCATTGTTACCACCTCCTTTTGGATGCCATTTTTAAGCAGAATATTCCGGAGCATCCGTTCGATCATATATCCGATTCCTCCCTGGGAATCGGCTACACAAATATCAAGTGGCATCTGCGGAATGCCATAGTTCTCCTCCCCGGCATCATTACGCATAAGTATATTCCCCACCTGGGGACCATTTCCATGGGTGATCACCAGGTCATAGCCTTCCTTAACCAGGAAAAGAAGGTTTTCAAGGGTATCGGTGGTATTCTGCTCCTGTTCGTCAATGGTACCTATTTGATTGTCACGGAGAAGCGCATTCCCTCCAAGTGCTACAACTGCAAGCTTTTTCATATCAGCGTAATTGTTCAACCTTGCAAATCTAAATATTCCCGTTACTTTGCTCCTGTATAAAAAGAGTTTCTTAAACATATAGTGATATATTTTCCTATTTTTGGTGGATAATTTAAAGCATCTCAACCTTTGTGCCGTGTCGCGTAGACTTTTCCTCCCCTTTCTGTTCCTGGTCCTACTGCTTCCTGTCAGCTGCCGCCGTAACATCCCCCTTCCCGCAACATTAGAGGCACATTATATAAAGTATCGTATTTCCTACCTGGAAAGTATGGCTGGTGATATTCCCACCAGGATCCTGCCCGTAAAGATGGATTCATGGTACACAGACTATTTTGTGGCCACCAGAATTGACGGCTTTTTCAGACAGTTCTCGCTCATACAAATTGCCGATCTTAAGAACAAGAGAGTATCTACTTTACTTAACCTTTTTGGCACCAAGGTCTATCACCAGGGAGAAAAGGGTGAGTTGCCTGCCGGGATTATCGCTCCCACAGAGTTACATATCCATAGCACAGGCGAGCACTTGGTTATTGGAGGGCTCAGCTCGGAAGAGTTGGAGATAGATACAGGAAGTGAGACTTTCAACATGTACTACACCCGCGATTTTTCTGTCCGGAGACCCAACCTCAGTACTCCTTATGGTTCCATTGACCATCCCCTTTCAGATTTCAGGATTCAGCTTAGCTACCTGAAAATGCATCTGACCTGTACCGAATATGAATCCAGAATCATCGAGTCTGAAATCTTTATGATCCCCGAAGATTATAAGTCGGTAACCCGCCCTGTTATGGAGGAGATTATTAACAGCCTGTTTACAAAAGAATAGCTTTGTCATTTCCGTTATTATTACATTAGTAAGTTGTATTGTGCAGTATTTGTTTTACCAATCGGGGGAGAATGGCCAAAAAAAAGAAGAAGGAAAAAAATCCTATTGTCAGGTTTCTTGGGTCCGTGGTTGCTTTTTTTAAAGATGACCGCTTTCGTTATGCCATGGGAATAGTGTTCCTGTTGCTTGCTCTATTTTTAATCCTTTCACTAGTCTCCTATCTGATCAATTGGAAAACGGATCAGGATTTTGAATGGGCAAAAGTCTTCTCCGGGCCGGAGATCCAGGTGGAAAATTCAGGTGGAAAATTGGGCGCATGGGTTTCCAACCTGCTTATAAACAATTGGTTTGGCCTTGCCAGCTTCCTGTTTCCCCTGATCCTGCTTATCTGGGCCATGGCCCTTTACAGGATTAAACTGGTGCACACAGGAAAGGCTATCAGGAACAGCCTCATCCTGATCATCCTTGTTTCAATAACATTAGGTTTTACCTTCGGCGACGCAGGAGGAGCCCTGGGCAGTGGGCCGGGAGGACAACACGGGTATTTCCTGAGCAGATGGCTGGTGGCCAGCATCGGTTCCGCGGGTACCATATTCCTGCTGTTTATCTGCTATGCAGCCATGCTACTATTCTCAACTTCTTTCCTGGACTGGATCAAAACTCGTGAAAATCCTTTTCGCTCTTCAGGTGAATTCGGTAAGGAAGAGGATGTAATTTCTGGTGAACAGGAAGATATAGTTCAGGCCGAAGAGCTGAGCGTGGAAGATAAAGAGATCCCCGAAGAAACTTTTCTGGTAAAAACAGAGAATCCGGAAACGAAGGAGCCAGTTGAAAATGAGGGTGATCCCTCCATGAAGCAGGATGTGGAAATGACCATTGAAGATATCGATCCGGAGGACGTCAATCCTGATGAGGGAGCCCTGGGTGAGTACGATCCTACCCTGGACCTGCCTCATTTCAAGTATCCCCCTCTAAGCCTGATGAAGGAATACGACCAGGGAGATGTAAGGGTTAGCAATGAAGAGTTGATATCTAATAAAAACCGGATTGTTGAGACCCTGGGGAACTATAATATCAAGATAGATAAGATCAAGGCCACCATCGGTCCGACGGTAACCCTGTATGAAATTGTCCCTGCTCCGGGTATCAGGATATCCAGGATTAAAAGCCTGGAGGATGATATTGCTTTAAGCCTTTCAGCGTTGGGAATCAGGATCATTGCGCCTATTCCAGGAAAAGGGACCATTGGCATCGAGGTTCCCAACCAGAATCCACGTACGGTTTCCATGAAATCGATCCTGGCCTCAAAAAAGTTCCAGGATGCAGAGATGGAACTGGCCATTGCCCTGGGAAAAACAATCTCCAACGAGACTTTTGTATTCGATCTGACTAAAATGCCACACCTCCTTGTTGCCGGTGCTACCGGTCAGGGAAAATCAGTAGGACTGAATGCTATCATCGCTTCCCTGCTCTTTAAGAAGCATCCTGCACAGCTGAAATTTGTTATGATCGATCCTAAAAAAGTGGAACTTTCCCTTTACACCAAGATCGAACGACACTACCTGGCCAAACTTCCCGAATCGGAGGAGGCTATTATCACGGATACACAACAGGTGATCCATACTCTGAACAGCCTGTGCGCTGAAATGGACGATCGCTACAACCTGTTAAAGAGTGCACAGGTAAGAAACATTAAAGAGTACAATACCAAATTCATTAATCGAAGACTTAATCCTAATAAGGGACACCGTTTCCTCCCCTTTATCGTGGTTATAATAGATGAATTTGCCGATCTGATCATGACTGCCGGCAGGGAGATAGAAACCCCCATATCACGACTGGCACAATTGGCGAGGGCCATCGGAATTCACCTGATCATTGCCACTCAGCGACCTACCACCAACATTATAACCGGGGTAATAAAAGCCAATTTCCCGGCCCGGATTGCGTTCCGGGTCGCCTCCGGAATCGATTCCCGCACCATCCTGGACGGACCTGGCGCGGACCAGCTGATCGGAAGGGGTGATATGCTTTTCCTTAGTGGAAACGAGCCCATTCGCTTGCAGTGTGCCTTTGTGGATGGTCCCGAAATTGAGGATGTTACAGATTATATAGGACAACAGAAAGGATATCCCACGGCCCTGATGCTCAATCCGGTTGAAGAAGCAGGTGGATCTGGCACAGAGGTGGATCTGGACAAAAGAGACGATAAGTTTGAGGAGGCTGCCAGGCTTGTGGTTCAGCACCAGCAGGGCTCCACTTCACTTATTCAGCGAAAACTTTCCCTGGGGTACAACAGGGCAGGCCGGATTGTAGATCAACTGGAAGCTGCAGGAGTTCTTGGACCTTTTGAAGGAAGCAAGGCCAGACAGGTTTTGATCCAGGATGAATTCAGTTTGGAACAGATTTTGAGTAGTCTAAGCTAAACGGAGATTGAACATGAGTCAATACAGACATATTTACCTGCTGACCCTGCTAAGCTTTATCACCATCAGCTCCTACAGTCAGCAGGACAGTAAAGCTGAGACCTACCTGCAGGCCGTATCGGAGCAGTTTGACCTGAACAAAGGATATGTGATCCAGATGGATTATATACGCGAGGACCTGATGCAAGAGACCTCTGCAGAAGGAGAGGGAACCATCTGGATGAAGGGCCTGAAGTATAAAATTGTTGTGGATGAGTATATTGTCTACTATAACGAAAATAATCTCTACTCCCAGAACACGGAAACCGAAGAGGTCTATGTAAGTGAGCCGGATCCAGACCAGCCAGGTTATCTTCAGGCAGTTCCCATTAAGATTATAAAGTCTTACGAACAGGACTTCAATTACATGTACATTGGAAATACACCTTTGCTGGGCAAGACCCTGGTTGAAATACAGCTCTACCCGAAAGACAGGTCAGGTCCCTACGCCATGCTTAAGATGTTCATTAACCCCGGTTCTCAGAAACTTGAGGTCATTCAGTTAAAACACAAGGAGGGCATTCTTTATACCATGATTCTCTCTGAAATTAAGGAGGATCAAAGCATTGAGGAGAGTACTTTTGATTATGATCCTCAAGCCTACCCCAATACCGAGATTATTGAGCTGATTGAATAAGAGTTCCCCTACTCGGGGTATTCAATCCTGGAGTGATAAATATTGGTCAGCCTGTTCTTGAAGATCTCCTTGATGGCGGTGATATCTGCAAAGGTAATATCTGCCTCGGTAAACTGCTCCTCCTCCTCCTGGCGGCTCACTATATTCTCTACCAAATCGGAAATGCTTTCACGGGTGTAGGCTTTTAATGTTCGAGAGGCAGCCTCTACCGAATCGGCCATCATTAAAATCGCTTGCTCCTTACTGGATGGTTTCGGTCCGGGGTACCTGAATTCATTGATATCCACCTCTTCATCCGGATTGGTATTCAGGTAGGTACGATAAAAATACTGCACCGTACCTGTGCCATGATGGGTTTGGATAAATTCAATGATCTTTTCATTCAGCTTGTGCTTCTTGGCAATCTCCACTCCCTTAACCACATGACCAATAATTAACCTGGCACTTGATCGCTCGTCAAGTTCATTATGTGGATTGGAACCCTCATGAAGATTCTCGATGAAAAAATGGGGGTTTTCCATCTTTCCTATATCATGATAGAGGGCACCTGCACGCACAAGCAATGGGTTCCCCCCCACCTTCAGGGCAGCCTCCTCGCCCAGACTGGCCACCTGCATGCTGTGCTGAAAGGTACCCGGTGCATTCTCGGCAAGGGCACGCAGAAGCGGTTGATTGGTATCGGACATTTCAAACAGGGTAGCATCGGACAGGAAGCCGAAGAGCCGTTCGAACAAAAATACCAGGGGATATACAGTTAGTATCAGGAGAGCGTTACCACCGAGCCACAATACATTCATCCAGTTGATCTGGCTGAAATCGCCCTCCTGCAATAGTGTAAGAATGATATAGATCGTGGTATAGGCAGCCAGTACAAAAAGGGCTGTATAGAACAGGATCCCCCTCTTATAGTAGGAGCGCAGGCTGAATACACCCACCAGTCCGGCCATAAAGTTCATCAGTACAAACTGATAGCTGTTAGGTACCCAGAAACCGGCCAGCAACAGGGTGACCATATGGACAAACAGGGCATATCTGATATCAAAAAATGTCTTCAGAAAGATAGGAACCAGTACAAATGGGATCACATAAACGCTTACGGCATCATTGGTGGAAGCAGCACGTGTCAGTCCCACCATCACCACCATCATCCCAACAGTGAAGAGGGTTTGCCTCCGGCTATAGAGAAATTCATTCCTGAAATAGTAAACAAACCAGACAACAGCCAAAAAGATCAGGGAAATGAGCAAGAGTTGTCCAAGGTAAACCACCAGGTAATTTTTACCCACATTTGGATTGGATTCATACTCCCTGCGCAGAGACTCTATGATCAGGAAGTCAGACTGTGTAACCAGCTCACCCCGGGCAATAATCAGCTGCCCCGACTGGACCATTCCCTGGGTCAATGTGAGTTGATCCAGTGCAGCCTGGTGAACCTTAAGGGTCATGGCTTCATCGTAGATGATATTGGGCTCCAGATAATCATTCAGGTTCATCCTGTCCAGAACCCTTATGGATACAGATTTTGTTTCGACCACCTCTCTGGTCAGGTATTCATAAGCGGATCGAAGGGTAAAGAAAGCTGTAAGACGCTGTTCTTCGGCCAAATCATCTTTCACCACCATTACAGAAGTCTGATCGGGAACCTTACCCTCCAGAACCGGATGTCGTTCGATGATTCCACTTGAATAGATCTCCTCCAGGACATTGCTAACCACCTGGCGCGTCAGAATCAATCTCTCTGAAATATTTTCACCCAAGCCCATGGAGGAGGCAATGCTATTGTAGTCGCGGCCAAAGGCAGTATGCATGCTGTTACCAATCAGGGAATCATGAATAAAATAGAGATGCTCATTATTCTTCAGGCTATCCAGTTCACGCTGAACCTGCTCATCCGGCTTAAAAATGGGGAAATCAAAGGGTGCCACAAGGTTCTCATGCATCCACGGCTTGTTCTTGGTATACTCATACCTGAACTTCCCCTCCCGGGGAAACATAAAATAAACCAGCAGAATGCCGATGATGTAAATAAGAACAATCTGGATGGTTTTCCAGAATCTGGCGATGCCTTTTGTCCAGTTCATGGGGTGAAATTAAAATATCTTCTTCAACTTTTAACCTCTCCCTTGTATTTTTGTTCAAAAGCTCGTAAACTGCACTTTCTTCTGTTGAAAGTGATCATGATCAAAGGAAGTACTTTTCAAGCCTACATACCCATCATGCTGGAACCGGACGATAACTCACAAATGGTATCCCAGTTGCTATTTGGTGAAGAGTTCACCCTTCGGGAGAAAAGTGGCAACTGGCTCTTTATTTCGCTCGATTTTGATGGCATTGAAGGCTGGGTGGTAAAACATGGGGTTGAGCTCAGGGAAACCGAAAATGGGCCGAAAAAGGGGCTTAACAGGTCTGTATGCCTGGCCTCACTGCCTTCGACCACCATCCTTGACCTGACTCTGGGGCAACAAAGGATCATTCCAGCCGGTGCTGTCTGGAATTCAGAAGCTGGTAAGCCAATGCTATGGTACGGGCGTAGCTTCGAAATGCTCAGTGAGGAAGGATTTGTTAAACCCGGTCCCCAAGTGAGTCCCATGGAGATCGGTAAACGCTTGATTTCTCTTCCCTACCTGCCAGGGGGAAGATCCGGATTCGGCTTTGACGGATCCGGACTGGTGCAGGCACTTTGCAGAATGCTGGGGAAGAAAATTCCCCGATATTGTCAGCAACAGGCTGAACTTGGAAGCACCATCAACTTTATGTATGAAGTTGAAGAGGGCGATCTGGCCTTTTTTGATAATGAGGAAAACGAGATTATCCATGTGGGAATGATCCTCAGTGACGGGACCATTCTTCATGCTCACAACTGTGTAAGCATAGATCTTCTGGATCATCATGGCATATACAGTAACGAGCAGGCGCGATATACGCACAAGCTAAGGGTCATTAAACGAATCTGAATCATTTAATCCGTATAGAAAATGCCTGGAAGCTACAGCTACAATTATCCCAGACCAGCCGTCACCACCGATGTGGCAGTTTTAAGGTTGGAGGAGTTGCCTGAAATCCTTCTGATACAAAGGAAAGATCCGCCCTTTAAAGGCCTTTGGGCCCTGCCTGGTGGATTTATGGAGATGGAGGAGACCCTGGAGGAAGCAGCTCGAAGGGAATTAATGGAAGAAACCGGAATCAGGGCCGCTGAACTGATCCGTTTCGACACCTATGACCGGCCGGGGCGCGATCCCAGGGGACGCACCATTACCCAGGTATTTGTAATGATATGGAAAGAGGCTTTGGGTATACCTGAGGCTGGAAGTGATGCAGCCGGTTTGCAATGGTTCGGACTCCACCTCCTACCCGAACTCGCCTTTGATCACAAGGAAATTGTGGGCGATGTTATTCGCATGATCAAAGAGGGAAACTAGGGATCCCGGAAGACTATATGATCATCCCCGCACCAACTGTATTGTTGGTAGCCTCATCAATGATAATTATACTCCCTGTAATATGATTGTCCTTGTAAGAGTCGTAAAAGATCGGCTTGGATGTCTTCAGAGTGATTCTGGCTATCTCATTCAAACCCACCGACTGATCCTCTTTGTTTTCCTCCAGGCTATTAATATTCACCTTATAAGTCACACCCCTGATAATTCCTCTTAATTCTGAAGTAGTATGGCGGATCGCATATTTCCCTCCCAGTACCATGGGTTTTTCGCTTAACCAGCAAACCATCAGGTCAACCTCCTGGGCCACCTTGGGCTTCCGATCAAGAGGAACAATCATATCGCCCCTGCTTATATCAATATCATGGGCCAGGCGGAAGGTAACCGACTGGGGAGGAAATGCTTCCTGCAACTCACCTGTCATGGTATCGATGGCTTCCAGGGTGGTCTCCTGACCACCGGGCAATACTGCCACCTTCTCACCAGGTTTCCATACACCGCCGGCAATACGGCCCGCATATCCACGATAGTCGTGATATTCTTCACGAAGCGGACGGATCACATACTGTACCGGGAAACGACAGTTTTCAAAGTCAGCATCGCTCCTGATATCTATGGTTTCCAAGGCCTCAAGCAGTGTAGGGCCATCATACCAGTCCATGGTCTCACTCCGGTCCACCACATTGTCACCTTTCAGAGCACTAATGGGAATAAACCGGACATCTGCAATATTCAACTGCTCCTTGAATGGAACAAACTGCTGTTGAATGTCTTCATATACGGACTCACTGTACTCTACCAGGTCCATTTTGTTTATACAGATCACAATATGTGGAATTCCAAGCAGAGCTGCGATAAATGAGTGCCTGATGGTCTGTTCCAGTACTCCGTGGCGTGCATCCACCAGTATTATGGCCAGGTTAGCAGTAGAGGCTCCTGTAACCATGTTGCGGGTATACTGTACATGCCCGGGAGTGTCGGCAATAATAAATTTTCGTTTGGGAGTGGCAAAGTACCGGTAAGCCACATCGATGGTGATCCCCTGCTCCCTTTCAGCACGCAGTCCGTCCGTTAAGAGCGCCAGGTTGACCTGCTCCTCTCCCCTTCTCTCGCTGGCCTCCTCCAGTTGCTCCATCTGGTCTTCAAAAATGGCTTTTGAATCATACAGAAGCCTTCCTATCAATGTGGATTTTCCATCGTCAACACTACCTGCTGTGGTAAAACGCAACAGCTCCATATCAAGGTAACCGGGTGCGGGATTCTCTTGTTGCTCATATATTTTGACTTTGATAACTTTTAACTATTAAATCTGCTATTTAAAAATATCCCTCCTTCTTTCTGTCTTCCATGGCCGCTTCAGAACGCTTATCGTCGTAACGTCCGCCACGTTCGGTGGAACGTGCAGCGGCTACCTCCTGGATAATATCTTCAAGGGAATTGGCCGTGGACAATGTGAGACCGGTACAGCTGATATCACCAATAGTTCGACAGCGAACATCCCTTAATTCGTACTCCTCATTATCCTTCAGTTGCATAAAAGGAGCTTTGGCAAGCCAGGTTCCATCCCTGTTAAAGACTTCCCTCTTATGGGTATAATAGAGGTTTGGAATAGGAATATCTTCCAGGTAGATGTACTGCCATACATCCATTTCGGTCCAGTTACTCAGCGGAAACACCCGGAAATGCTCGCCCATATGTTTTTTGCCGTTAAAGATATTCCAGAGCTCCGGACGCTGGTTTTTGGGATCCCACTGTCCAAAGTCATCCCGGTGAGAAAAAAACCTCTCCTTGGCCCGTGCCTTCTCCTCATCACGCCTTCCTCCTCCAAGAGCAGCATCGAATTTAAATTCTTCAATAGCATCGAGCAGGGTCACTGTCTGCAAAACATTGCGGCTGGCATTGACACCTGTCTCTTCCACCACCTTACCTGCATCAATGGAATCCTGCACCAGGCGCACAATTACACGTCCGCCCGTGTCTTCCATCAGTTTATCCCGGAACTCCAGGGTCTCCTGAAAATTATGGCCGGTATCGATATGCAGACATGGAAAAGGAACTACCTGGGGCCAGAAGGCCTTGCGGGCCAGGTGGTACATCACAATGGAATCCTTGCCCCCGGAGAATAAGAGGGTGGGCTTTTCGAACTGCGCGCCTACTTCACGGATCACATAAATGGCTTCCGCCTCCAGTTCACGCAGATGGGTTATGGAATAATCACTCATTGATAAGTTGTTTTTCCGGAAATTTTTGGTGATTGCAAAGATAATAAAAAAAAGGCTGCCCCATACGGAACAGCCTTTTGGTATTATTTCTAATCTATGTTAGAATGCAGGGGCTGGAGTAGGTGTACCACCTACTGCATCCCAGAACAAGAGTGTACGTACATCATCACCACCAATGGCAGCTGCTGCTGAGGTATAATTAGTACCATTCAGGTCAGGCTCATTGTATGGGAAAGGCATACGGTAAGGTATATCATTATAAGTCAGATCCGGCGGAGGATTCAGTACCGGCCAGTCAAAGACGCGCCATGTGGCCCATCCTTCCATACCCCTGTTGTACAGGGCCAGCCACTTCTGAGTTCCAATGAGCTCCTTGTTCCTGGCATTATCCCAGGCTACATCTGGCAGTGCCAGGTAAGCAGCATCCAGGGTCACTCCCCAGAAATCATGACTTTCGGCAATACCAGCCTCATAGTGCTCCTGAGCAGTTCCACGTAATGGGACCCAGGCTCATCCCACGGGCTGCAGCTTCAGCAAGCATAAATTCCACTTCAGCATTACAGGCGAATGTAGCCGGGAAATCGGGCTCAAACATGGCATCGCTAAAATGGCTGATGGAAGTATAAGCTACTGTAGTAGCACCATATTCAATACCAACATAGGCCAATTTTTCGCACACCCACCTCTGTAGAGGTATCCACCTGGGTAAAGTAAGCAGGCAGACGGGCATCGCCCAGATCATTCATCATATCGATAATGGTATTGGCAGGTCCATAGTCATTCCTTGCGGTCGGAACAAACTGCGCATAGATGGTATTGGTATGCGGAGTTACCGCGGTCCAGGGAAGTTGGAATGCCTCACCAGCTTCCAGCATACCAGCATTAATTGCAGCTGTGAGTTCGGCCTGAGCAGTGCTCATGTCCACATCAGCCAGGCGCATACCCAAACGAGCTTTAATCGTGGCCGCAGTCTTCTTCCACATGGCCACATCACCCTGAAATACCAGGTCTTCCGGACCCCAGGAGCCATCAGCGGCACCAGCAGTCAGCGTAGCAATATCAGCAGAAAGACGAGCCTGCAGATCGGCATAAATAGCTGTCTGATCATCATAGGCCGGAGTCTTGCCGTCAAAACCACCAAGGGCCTCTGTATAAGGAACATTTCCAAAATTATCCACAAGGTTGTGATAGGTAAGTACCTCCAGGATGTCCACAATGGCCATACGGTTGGCATTCATGCGGTTAAAGGATTCACTTCCGCTCAGGTCCTGAATCAGGGTTTTCGTCTCTCTGAGGTCCTGCAGTACCAGGTAAGCAGTATTCCAGTATCCGTCAGGAATCTGGCGAACATTGAATACATAGCGGCTGGGATCGGTATACTGTGTCATACCAATGTACTGACACATCATACGGCTCACGTTTGTATTCTGACCCATATCATCGATCAGGTTCAGCGAATTCCTTACGGCATTGGCCATAAGTGTTTCTGCCGGCACATCAGTTGCAGCTTTCGGATCCACATTGTCCGGAAGCTCGCAGGATGATACCAGTACTCCAAGTACCAGTACCAATAGATATATATTTTTCATTTTCATAATTGTTCAATTTAAATATATAACAGTTAGAAATTGAGCTTCAGATTCACACCAAAGGTCCTTACAGAAGGATATGCTCCTTGCTCAATTCCCTGCTGGTTACCAGAAGTAAGGATTACTTCAGGATCGAAGTGCTCCACATTCTTACTGATAATCCACAGGTTACGTCCAACCAGTGAGATATCAACCCCACGGATGAATGAATCTCCAAGAACTGTAGCAGGAAGTGAATAAGAGAGTGAAAGTTCACGAAGCTTCACATAAGAAGCATCGAATACCCAACGTGCTGTTGGTGAATTATTGTAGTACCAGTAGCGGCCCCACCTGTAGGCTTCCACGTACACATCATTGGGTGTTCCATCTTCAAAAACAGCATCTTCGAAAATGTTTCCACCACCATCCGCAACCAGGTCACGCTGTGGGTTCCCTTTCGGGTTATTTCCTACAGTCTCCTCATAAACACCTGTAGCCTGTCCGTATTTGGTATTAATGGAGTAGATATCTCCACCCTGCTGGATGTCAATTAAAGCATAGAGTGCAATACCTTTCCATTCGAAACGGTTTCCGATACCCATGTTCCAGTCGGGTTGAATATTACCCAGGATGGCCAGCGGATCGTCACCTATCATCAGGTAACCATTGTCCTGAACAGTACGCTTACCATCGGTCCAGACATAGTCAGTACCTCTGATTGTTCCGTAGGGCTCACCCGGAATAGCATTAATCTTCACATCCCAGGCTGACATCAGCTGTAGACTTGTTACACCTTCTGCCAGTGAAATAACGGTGTTTTCGTTGGTAAACCAGTTCACATCCAGGTTCCAGGTAAAATTGGTGGTCTTCACCGGAACAATGTGAAGGGCTACTTCCCAACCCACATTCTCCATTTCTCCACCGTTCACAAACATAGAGCTGTATCCGGATGCTCTGGAAACAGGTACGGAGAAGATCTGATCGAATGAATTGGTTTTGTACCAGGCGAGGTCGAATCCAATTCTGCTCTCAAAGAAATAAGCTTCCAAACCAGCTTCAATACTGTTGGTATACTCAGGTCTCAGATTCGGATTCTGAAGAGTATTGGCCACTGAGAAGAGTGACAAATTGCCCCAGTTGGTACCCTGATCGTAGGTTGAAATGGTATTGTATGTTCCGGTTGCAGCACCCACCTGGGCCCAGTTCACCCTCACTTTCAAGTAGTTCATCCATGCCAGGTCCTTCATGCCACCCAGTTCATGGATAAGCAGGGTACCTGCAACAGATGGGTAGAAGTAAGTGTCGTCGGCATCAGGATTGAGACCTTTCAGAGTAGAAGACTGGTCCACCCTTGCAGTACCTTCAATATAGGCAAATCCTCTAAAACCAACACTCAGGTTTCCATAGAGACTCTGCTCACCCATGATGCCCAGGTATTCTGTAACATGATACCGGTGAAACAGAGTTGGATACGGTATAGAGTTCAGGAACAACCAGTCCACCTACAGTGGTACCGGTGATACGCTGCTGCTGACGATGCCTGTAGTTGGCACCAATCAGACCGTTCAGGGACCAGTCGCCGAATCCTTTATTGAATTTCAACATCAGGTCGGTATTGGACTCCAAGAGGTTCCGCTGACGTGTTGTAAAGTCCGATGTACCAACACTACCAATAGCTATGCGCTCATTCTGAACATCATGATAGGTGTCAATGGCACTACGGAGTGTAAGAGTCAGCCAGTCGGTAAATTTATAGTCGGCCGAAACATATCCAAGCACCCTGTCGCGATAGTCGTCCTGGTAGTTCTTATAACGCACCCAGTAAGGATTATCAAAGTAGATGGGATAGAGGTAATCGGGCTCCCAGTAGGTATAGTTCCAGGTTCTGTGCAGACCGGTTGGAGATTCATACTCCTGCAATCTGCTGAAATCAACGTTGGTCTGGAACCACTGTCCGAAGGACTGCATTACGTTTCTACCGTCGTAACCTGTACCCATACGACCTGTAGTCTTCTGGTGATTATAGGTTACATTGGCACTAACGGTCAACTTCTTAGTGAAGTTATAGCTTCCGGAGAAGTTTATTGTATTCTTATTCAGTTCACTGTTGGGCAGAATACCATTCTCGTCAAAGTTGGTATATGACAACCTGAATCGGCCATCCTTGTTTCCACCGTCAAAAGCTACAGAATTTACCCACCTGGTGTTGGTCTCAAAGAAAGAGGGCATGCGGTTTTCCTCTGCAGGAGGCATCCAGGGCCTTTTCTCGCCATAGTTGTCAGCTGAAGGATCAAGAGCATCCCAGTGAACCACTTGCAAATTGGGATCAAATTTGGCACCCCATGAAGCATCTTCCGAAGTTGGAGCGATCAGGTCGTTGGTTCCGTCACCATCCACATCTCCATAGAAGAAGTTTCCGGTTGGATCCTCGTAGAAAGGACCATAACCACCACCATACTCAAACTGCTGCTGGGGAAGGGTCGACTTGTCGATCTTACCAACCATAAAGTTAGAGTTGAATGAAACGCCAATACCCTTACGGGTTTTTCCTTTCTTGGTTGTAACCAGGATAACACCGTTGGCAGCACGTGAACCATAAAGGGCAGAAGCTGCTGCACCTTTCAATACGGAGATAGACTCCACATCGTTGGGGTTAATGTCCTGGGCAACGTTACCGTAGTCATAACCACCCCATCCATCTCCACCAGTGGCGTAGTTACTGTTGTCCACAGGAACACCATCGATTACATAAAGGGGCTGGTTGTTACCGGTAATAGAAGTACTACCGCGAATCAGAACGTTTGAAGAACCACCCATAGTGTTAGGGGCCTTGATCTGAACACCACTAACCTTACCGGAAAGGGATGCTGCAAAGTTAGACTGAGCAGTATTGCTCACAGCGTCTCCATCCACCTCCTGAACCGAGTAACCGAGTGATTTCTTCTCCCTGGAAATACCAAGGGCTGTAACCACTACCTCATCAAGTTCAGTAGATGTAGATTCGAGAACTACGTCAAGGACTGTCTTACCTTCCAACGCGACTTCCTGGGTAAGCATACCCACAAAGCTGAACATCAGCGTGGCTGATGCATCTGGTACGGTGATTGCGTAGTTTCCTTCAAAATCTGTCACTGCACCAATTGTGGTACCTCGTACCACAACAGATACACCGGGTAGAGCAGAGCCGTCATCGGCGCTGGTCACATTACCCGAAACTTGTACACCCTGTCCATATACGAGAGTAAACCCCGCAAATAACAGAAGTGACAATACGAAAACAAATCTTTTCATAGATTAAAGTTTTAGGTTTAATAAGTAATTAGCAAAAGACTCTATACAGGGCCAAATCTATAAAAAAATAATGAAACACAAACTAAAGCTTAATTCAATAAAGACGCGGGATTCAGAGCTAAGGTGTAAAATGGAGTGCGCTAAAAGGTGAAGCAAGAGGATAAAAACACCTGGAAAATTACTCTATATTTTATTGACATACAGATACTTGAGTGCTAATCTCCAGATAATATAACACCCTTGTATCAGCAAGCGGATTCAAGCAGGATTATGCTATATAACTTTCCCTCGAAAAAAAATGTGTTTTAGCCCTCTTTTCCTATATTTGACAGATGTCTTATACAAAATAAAAAAGTGATGAAAATATATATTTTAATCCTGCTAAGCCTGATTAACTTCACCTGCATGGCGCAGACGGTTCCCGATCCAACTGGCTACGAGGCTAAAGAGAATATAAGAGAGCTTGGATCTCAGTCCGGGACAGGCAACGTACGCACCTTTGATAATCGTTATGAGGGCACAAAAGGAACACCCTATGTAAATGAAACCTGGTTTCCGGGAGAAATCTACCTGAAAAGCAAGAACAGAGTTGTTATAAAGGAGATGAACTACAATTGCTATGATAACGAACTGGCTTTTCTGGATCCGGCGGACAGGACTGTCAGACTCATAAACAGGTATACAGTTGACTTCTTTTACTTTCTCAATGGCATTGATACACTTCTCTTTGTCCCCATTGAACCCGAGAATGACGGAGAATTTCTGTTTGCCCAGGTACTCTATAGTGGTGGAAGTATGGTATATAAACGATATCAGAAAGAGTTTGTAAAAGCGAATTATGAAGGCGGATACAGCGCCGACCGGAAATATGATGAATTTGCAGATAAGTCAAGTCTTTACTTCCTAAAGCATGATGATAAGCTTATTTACAAGGTCAAAAAATCTAAGAAGCAAATCCTGGAAGCATTTCCGGATGCTGAAAATGAGATATCAGCATTCATTAAAGCTGAAAAGCTTGATATGAAAAATGAAGAAGATCTTGTAAAGCTTCTTAAGTACTATGATTCTCTTAATGCTGAATAAGCAGTTTTCTTACCAGCCTTCCATCTGAACCATTGCATACCAGCAAATAGATCCCGTTTTTAAAACCGGAAACATCCAATTGCTGTTGTTCGCTTGGGATCTTCATAAGCATCCTGCCTGAGAGTTCCCACATTTCAATAGAATGATAATCCTCCAGACCTTCCATGATTACATACTGATCTGCCGGGTTCGGATAGATGGAAACACCCCTGCTCTGCTCCTTAATACCGGTGGTACCAGACTGGTTCTGCAGAATCACTATGGTAAACTCTCTGCTCAGAATGAATCCGCGTGAATCCTCTATTGTAATAGTCAAAGGACTGGTATCCGAAGTTTCATAATCAAACTCCACTGAGGTCTTCAGGGTATCATTCTCAATATAAAAGGATCCATCAACGGTATAACTATAGGTGTTTGTCGGATCCTCATCTTCAATGATCAGTTTTCCAACGGCTGTACCCACGGGCTGCTCTTCCAGTACAGAAGAATCTGTCAGGGCTATTGCCGTTGGCCCCTGAAATACTTTTTCAATGGCAATACTGAACTCCTCCTGGTATTCATTCCCATACTGATCCTCTACAATGATGAGCAAGAATACAGAATTCTTATCCGGATTGTCGTCATCATACTCCAAAACCTCTTTGGTATATAACTTCTGGTCTTCAATATAAAAAGAAGCAGGTCCGAAGTCATCTTCTATTACGCTAAAGGGTCCCTTGCAGGTAAAACTGTAAACGTTGTCCGGATCTTCATCTGTAACCAGCACATCTGCAACAAATGAACTGTCAGGTAATCCCTCGGGCACAGATTCCTCCGAAAGAGCCAGATCATAAGGCATACTGGAGGGAAGAGCCATCCCCAGAATGGCACCCTGATTGGCATTGAAATCATTGCTTCCCGGAGTTATGTTATCCAGGGTGTAATAGCCATTCTGACTGCCCGACCAACCAAAATTCATATGAAAATAGTCCACTGTTCCGCTTTGATAATAACCATCCAGATTCCAGGCATGTCCGGCTGTCCCATCCCCCGGGTTGCCCCGGTAAACAATCGGTCTCCCTGCTTCCAGTTCAGCCGCCAGGGTGCTAACCCATTCCTCCGTATCTTCATAACGATACTCAAAAGTCATACTTTGAGAATAGTTGAAATAGCGCTTCAGGGCCGCCATAGCGTCATTCACAAATGCTCCTGAACCATCAGCTCCAAAGTCCATCTCCACAGCAACAGCACAGTGATACAGTAATATTGCATTATATTCATCGGCACTGGATGCGCTCATCTGCCCCCACTCATAGGGATCAGCCATATCATAATTTACCGCAATGGAACCATAATCCGGATGCACATAATCCTTAATTCCCTGAGGTCTCACGGGATATTCATAGACCGACATGGCCTGTGCCATGGCCACGGCCACACATCCCACATAAGCATGTCCCCCCGGTCCATCTTCATCTTCAGGGCAGAACATATTCCATCCGCTGCTCTGGTTCCAGTTTACCGTAATAAAGGGATCAACCGGATCTGCAGCTGCAGCCTTCTTAGCAGTAGCCTGGGCTTCCCGGTCCCAGCCCGCATCCCTGGACAGGGAAGAATTGCTTAAGGCCAGTGAGATCTCCTGCTGATAAAGATTCAGCAGATAGCGAGCGTTATCGTTCCACTCATTTTCAGGTGTCATACTGTTCTCAAAGGAAAAGGCCATCACCGGGCGCATCACGTCATCTGCGCTGACCATCACCCAGCCACCCTGCTTCAGATCGACCATATAATATCCAAGCTCACCGCCAGGCAGGTACCTTGCTTCAATTCCCTCAATATCCATTTGCTTGTTCCAGCTCTGCATCAGAGCATTAACAGCTTCCCTCACCTCTGTCAGGGTCACCGGTTTTCCAAAGAGTGAACCAACAAATAAAAACAGGGTCAGGATGGAAATTATATATCTGTGCCTCATCATATCTCTACATTACTTTGTATATATACAAATTACCTGCCGGAATGTTTCGTAAAGTTAAGAAAATAAAAAAAGGGCTTTCCGCATGGAAAGCCCTTTTTGATCAATGTTGTAATGAAAATACTATTTAAACCTGGCTGCTTTAGAAGCATTAATACTTCCACCAGATACTGCTGCTTTTGTTGCAGTTTTTGTCCAGGTAGAATTAAATGCATCCCAAACACCGCCCGGATACATTGTCAGTTGATCAATATTAAAGCTGTTGGCACCTAAAATGGTCCCAACAATATCAGCTTCAAAATCTGTATCATCATAATTACCTAAGTACATAGCTGTTGGACCGTAGCCATATAGATCTCCAGCATCTGTCCCAGGAGCGATAGTAATTGTCAAGGCATCTGTATCGACCGCAACAAGAAATGGAGTTCCAGGACCACCGTAAGGTGTGCTGTTTATGGTGATCGAAAGGGCGGTGTCATTACCCGGGACCAATTCAACACTAGCAGACCAGACTTCATCCCAGGCACCGGGATTACCATAACTGGCCGCATCAACAGTGTAATCACCGACCAGGTCTGCAAGGTTTAGCTGAGTCAGCCATGTGAAGGTGACTTCTGCATTTGGATTACCAATGCCAATGGACAGAAGCTCAGCAGGAATATTCAGTGTTATTTCAACTCCTGGTGAAGCCACATAGGACTGAGCAATAGTCAGTTCATTTCCTGCTGCACTTACTTCTGAAGCCAGGACTGCTTTGGTCAGCACATCCATACCGTCATCGTAAGTCAGGGTAATATCACCATCTCCAACATCATCTGCATCAACCTCTTCGGCAAATGTAACAACAATATCAAAGACTGATGGAACCAGTCCTTCTTCAGGTGTTACGGACAAAGCTTCGAATTCTTTGGCTTCCGCTCTCCAATACAGTCCCACAAATTGATTACCATCTTGATAAGTAACCATTTCTGCAGCAAGATTACCGGAAAGGTCAGTAAATGCACCTTCTGGATATGATAGCCAGACATAATCGCGGTTGGTGAGATCTTCACCAAGAGCTACGGTTACAGCATTGCCATCAACAGTTACGCTACCAGCGACAACATCCTGCCCATCAAAATATTCGGAGAAAGTCAGATCCTTGGTATCGTCATACAGAACCGGCTCATCGAAATAGAGGGTCACAGAACCATCAATGGGCAAAACCGGACTATAGCCAACTTCCGGATCAGTGCCGGTCAGCACCGGTGGATTACTATCGTCTGTAGCAATCGCAAGGAGCTCTGCCGATGATACAACTCCGTCACTATTGTTTGCCACACCTATAACCTCATAAGCAGCATTTTGTATTAAACCATGGAAGGTATACTGATACACCGATCCCGCTTCGGTATCGGCACGATAGTATTCCATACTTGACACATTGCCTGATAAAAAGGCTTCCAGATCCTCCTTTTCAGTTGGCACCTCGTTCCCGGTGCCATCAAAAAGATTAAGAGCCACATAGCCAGATGCAGTGCTAGAGAAGCTAACCACTACCGATGAATCTCCAGCAGAGAGTACAGCCAGGGTTACAGTAGATGGTGATCCCAGTGTCGGGTTGGTTTCCGACTCCCACTTCACACAAGCAGCAGTCATAACCAGCGCCAGCACAAAAATACCGATCCGCTTTATATACTTTATATTATTCTTCATAACCTTTCAGGATTTTAATGTTGTAACTTCAATTCCTTAACTTGGGTCGCAGCTGGAGCAAGTACTTGAGCAGCTTTCTTCTTTGCAGGAGTCCAGGTAGTTTCAAATACTCCCCATGTAAGGCCTTCGTTAAGACCACCCACAAACAGGACACCAAGATTATCAATATAGATACTGCCGTCATCATTTATATCACCCACAATAGGCTCCTCATAAATGTTACCATCGGGGTCACCGAGGTAAACTGCTATAGGTCCGGCATATGCGGAGTGCGTCCCTATCTCGGAACCTGCAGAGAATTTAATGGTTTTGGCTTCCAAATCTACCACACCTGTAATGGAGGTGACTTCAGAATAACCGCCATTTTTAGTTGGATCATTACCAATACCTGTAACAATCAGGTTATTTACATCCGCTGGATCTGCTTCAGTGGTAACGGTCCAATTCTCAGGTCCAAAGTAGCTCCAATGATCTGTGGCAACTACAGAGTAAGTACCAATCCAGTTCCCCAGAGGATGTTCGTTATCGACAATAGTCAGTGTATGACTATTCATCACTCCAAATGGATAATTCTGGGTATTGGAGGTCAGATTAATAATCAGAGAAAGGTTGCCCGTGAATACGTCATTGTCTATAGGCTGGATCCAAATGGTATCATAGCCCCAACCCTCTGATATCTCCAGTGTATTGCTGGAATTTACAAGGGTATAATGTTCTCCTGCAACAGCAGTACTTGCTTCGTCAAAATCGAAAGTAACTGAAAGTGATGGAGATGACAAATCTGCAGTTACAAGAACCGGGATGCCTATAGGGCCACCTGGTTCCGTCACCGAAGACGACGATGAAGTATAGGCGACAAAGGAATCAGAACTATCAAATGTGGGTGGATTCCACTCGCAGGAACTCACCAGCAGCACAGCTGATAGAATCGCAAAGTATTTTATAATTATTCTTTTCATGTTGCTCATATTTTTGGTGAGTTCATTAATAACCAGGATTCTGCACTATATTCTCATTGGCATCTATCTCAGCCTGAGGTATGGGCATGGCCCAGCGGTAATCCGGAAATGGAATGTTCTGATTAACGGCACCATCGTAATCGACGCGAACCAAGGGACGCTGGGTACGTGCCAGGTCGAACAATTCATGTCCTTCATAACATAACTCTCTACGTCTCTCTAAATAAAGATCTGTAAGGGTTACATCACCCAGTGCAGATGCGCCCCGGTTTGATCTGATCATATTCACATCACCAACGGCGGTAGCTCCTGAAATAGAAGCACCATTAAGTATGGCCTCTGCCCTGATCAAATACATCTCGGAAAGCCTCAATACAACGATATTGTCCTCACGAAGGTTTCCATCGGGAGCTTTACCGGGATATTTCAGGGACCAGTAATCATTGGGCCAGTTAGCAGTATTGGTAAAGAGGCCAAGGCGTACATCCACATCCTCCATCAGGTTTCTGACATCGTCTGAAGCACCAACATCACCATAGCCATCGGGCGACATGATATAGGATATCACATCCCAGTTGGCATGGGTAGAGTTACCTTCCGAGCCATATACTTCAAAGATAACTTCTGTAGCACCATCGGTTCCCCAGACACCGCCCAGATCCCAGGTAGTATAATCTGTAGCAGAATACATGGATCCGGGGAAGCCATTGATAACCGTAGTTGCATAATCAGCTGCAGCCTGCCAGTCCTCCATATAAAGATAGAGGCGGGCAAGAAGCGCATTGGCACCATGGGAGGTTGCCCAGCCCACAGCGTCAGTTCCAGCATTCGGAGATACCGGGGCCAATTTTGCAGCCGCGTCCAACAGATCAGATTCAACCTGGTCATAAACGGTTCCAAGGTTGTCCCTGGCAGGCTTTCCATTTTCTGTTAGCAGAACCACGGGTACGCCCAGCTGGTCGGCACCCAGTGAATAAGGCTGGCAGAATAACCTGGCCAGATCAAAATAAGCCAGGCCCCTGATAAACTTACATTCACCAAGCAGCTGGTTTATCTCGGCCTGAGTAACGCCAGGTTCTTCAAACCCGTCTTCAATGACATTGATCACATTGTTAGTACGTGAAATAGCCTGATAAGCTATTGTCCAGAGTGCATGAGAAGCATCCGGGGTATTGTTCCACAGGTAATCTGTACGGAATCGCCCGGAGTTTAGAGGACTGATCTTAGCGTTCCCGCCCTTCAGATCAGTTGTAACTACGAAGTTCCTCCCATACCAGGAGGCACTGTACAAGGGGCTGTAACACCCCAGGGTGGCGGCTTGTAATCCTTCATATGTCGAAAGAGTCAGTTCTGTAGTCTGAGACAACCTGGGCTGCTGATACAGAAAATCCTCGCAAGAGGTTGCTGAAAGCATTAGAACCACCGCCAAACCGACTAATATATATAGTTTTTTATTCATCTTAATCACGTTTTTGGTTCATTAAAATGTTATGTCCAGTCCGAGTACAAAACTCTTGGAGATCGGATAGATTCCATAACCCATTCCATCTATCCCTCTTTCCGGATCGAAGAAATCAACATCGTGGAAGGTCCAGAGGTTTACAGCACTTCCGTAAATTCTCAAATTATCTATCTTGATCTTCCTTGTGATTTCGCTTGGCAGGGTATAGGACAAAGTAATATTCTTAATCCTCAGGAAATCTCCATCATACATCCACCTTGGATTATGGAATGTACTGGAGTTTGTAGTATTGTTTGCAATGGGCTTGGGATTTCTTGTAACGTCGCCCGGTTGCTTCCAGTAGTCCAGATTGGTATAAGCCTGGTTGGTACCCCAGTTATAACCATCTGAGTTAATGTAGGTGTTCTCCTTAATCAAGACCTTATTACCGGTCTTGAATTCAAAGCTCGCTGATAACATAATTCCGTTCCAGCTTACGTTCGTATTGGCACCTCCAAGGAATTTGGGTTCAGGTGAACCATAAATTTTCTTGGTAGCATCAGAGAAGTTTTCCGACAACTCACCCTCATCGTTTTTCCATAATGCCATACCATTGACCGGGTTTACACCGGCATACTGGTAGAGATAGTAGCTGTAAAGGGATTCACCTTCCTTATAGATAATGGAACTTACGATGATCTGGTCTTCCTCCCCAAGGTCAACGATCTTGCTTCGGTTGGCAGCAACGTTAATCCCGAAGTCCCACTTCACGGTTCCTGTAAGAATGTCAACATTAACAAGTGCTTCAACACCCTGGTTGTCCAGGACTCCAATGTTCTGCCTCAAGCTTGTAAAACCACTGGTCCGGGATAAGGGTACATCCAGAAGCATGTCGGTAGTCTGCCTGTAGTAATACTCCACAGTACCTGAGATCCTGTTCAGGAATCCAAAGTCAAGACCCACATTGTAGGAGGTATTGGTCTCCCAGGTCAGATCCGGATTGGCTGGCTGAATAGGAGCCATACCACCCAAACCATTGTACTGGGTAGGTCCGTAGATGCCCCAGTGCTCGTAATTACCGATACGGTCGTTACCATTCACACCATAACTTAAGCGCAGTTTCAGCAGGTTTATGGATCCTATACTCTCCATGAATGATTCATTGTGCAGGTTCCAGCTGGCGCCGAAGGAATAGAAGTTACCCCAGCGGTTGTTTTCCCCAAACCTGGAACTTCCATCCGTACGGAAACTGGCCCTCAAGTAGTACTTTGAAGCGTAGTTATAGTCCACAATTCCAAAGAAGGAAGCCATGTTGTACTTTGATTCTCCATAGCCACCCTGGTCCGTATCCGAAACACCCGTATTGGGGAAAGGAATAGCCGGATCCACATCTGGTGTATAGATGTAATAGGAGTTATTGGCATTACTGATAATCTCAGCACCACCTATCACCGATATATCGTGGTTATTGATATACTTATTATATGATACGGTGTTGGAAGAGGTGAGCTGGCTGTATTTGGTTCTGGAAACCTGTAGTGTTGCATTTCCAGCAAAATCAGCTTCGGGTGACCAGTAACGGCGACCTTCACCATCTGTGTATTCTATAGCATCATTGGTTTTGAATTTCAAACCGGGTATTGGTTCCCACTCAATAAATGCATTTGCCGACAACCTGTTCTGATTCTCGAACTGATCATCATATTCTGCAGTAGCCCGCGGGTTGGAGTTGGCATTTTCAGGAATATCCAGGTTCCAGGTTCCGTCTTCATTCTTGGGTGTGTGTCCAGGGAAGAATATTCAGACCGCCCCACATGGGATTCACATAATAGAGGCTCTGCATGGCCACGTCGTTGGATTCCGAGTGGAAGGCGTTGAAACGAACCCCCATATTCAGCTTGTCACTGACCCTGTGAGTGATGTTTGATCTGAGCTGATATTTGGTATAATCAACCCCGTGAAACACACCCTCTGTTCGCGAGTAGAGACCGGAAGTGTAGAAACTTGTTTTTTCATCTCCTCCGGTTACACCAAGCTCGTATTCCTGGACGTTGCCATAACGGCTTACCTCATCCATCCAGTTAGTCAGCTCCCCATCAAGCAGGCTGTTAGGCACGTAATAGGTACCTGCTCCTGGATCCAGTGGATCATAACCGGCATTCCTGGATGCATCCTGCATGAAACCTACCAGTTCCTGACCGTTCATGGTCCGGAAGTCATTATCATTGGCCAGAGATGTTACACCATAGGTGGCCCTTAAATTTACACTGGATTTTCCTCTCTTACCAGATTTGGTGGTAATCAGAATCACCCCATTGGCCGCCCTGGAACCGTATACTGAAGCAGCAGCGGCATCTTTCAGAATGGTAATGGACTCGATGTCGTTTGGATTAATCATGGCCAGGGCATTACCTGTATTGGTAAAGTAGGACTGGTCGCCCTGCATGATAGGAATACCATCCACCACATAAAGTGGTTCATTCCCGGCATTCAGGGAACTCGTTCCCCTGATCCTGATCTGCGAGGAAGCGCCCGGTTGACCCGAAGTGCTCGTAACCTGAACACCAGCAGCCTTACCTGCCAGCATCTTGTCAAAACTCAATTCAGGAACATTATTTAAACTCTCCTCATCAAGTATGGTGACGGCTCCTGTGTTGGCCTCCCTGGTTGAAGTACCGTAACCGATTACGACCACTTCATCCATTTTAATGGCGTCAACCGTCATTTGCACGTCAATCGTGGTTTGGTTCCCGACTGTTATGTTACGAGATTCCATTCCAACGAAAGAGAAGACCAGCAATGCATCGGTATTGGGAACTGATATGGCATAATTACCTTCAAAATCAGTTACCGCACCAATGGTGGTCCCTTTTACCACAACAGACACACCTGGAAGTGCTTCTCCATTATCAGCATCTGTTACAGTACCAGTAATCTGCACTCCCTGTGAATAAAGCATAACGCTTGCAGACACAAAAAATGCAAAAAGAACTAATAATCTTTTCATAGATTAAGGTTTTAGGTTTATAAAAAATTGATTCTATTTTGTTGCGACTATTATTGCCACGTCTATACACCAGCTCAATTATCTGAACGACGAATGTAAAAAAAAAATAAGGAAATTCAAACCAGAGAATCACTTTCTATGCCCCACCAATTCTGAAAAACATGTTTTTTTACTGTGAACAACATCACATCAGTTAGGCTTTTTAAAAATTAAGGCATATTTTGTCCTCCTGAGCTGCTAAGAATTCATTTTTCGCATAATCAGGTTCATTATCAAAGTTTTCTGTGTATCTGATTGCTGCTTTAATTCCACTCCCTCCCTTAGCATCCTTAGCACTTCGGGATGAGATTGCAATTCTCCCGCATTGATCTTTACATTTAGCCAGGCTCCTTCCACACAGGCATTTAGGGCTAAGGCTCCAACACCTGCATCCGATATGCTATTGGGATTTCCAATTTCAGCCATGGCCTGCGCCACTTCAAAACCTTTGAATGCCACCTTCATCACTTCCAGGGGTACTTCAATGGCATGAAGGGTGGCTTCTTCAATGGCCACCTTCCTTAGTTCCTGCTCCTGTGGGGTTTTTTTTGGAAGTCCGAATGCAGCCATGATGGCATTAAAGGCCAGGGTATCCTCATCCACCAACTTTAATAATCTTTCCTGGATCGCCTTCCCTCGATCTGCCCAGTCGGAAAATTCTTCCCAACGCTCATCCCATCCCCTCTTATGGGAGGAGAGGTTTGCAACCATAGTTGCAAGGGCCGCTCCTACTGCACCCATATAGGCACTGACGGAGCCTCCGCCTGGTGCAGGTGATTCCGAAGCAGTCTCCTCCATGAATGCAGTCAGACTCATATCCACAAGGGCCTTGTCCTTCCCTTTTTTCAGCTGGTATTCAATGACCTTTTCATTGGGATCAAAGGGACCCAGTTCGTCAAGCCCCATAGACTTTACTGCGATCTTGATCAATTCGCCATCCGATACACCTGTGGATCGTTTCTGCTTTTTTAAAAAATACCTGCCTGCATCCAGCAAGGCATTCAGAGGCACCAGTCCAACCAGCTCGGAGCCGGTAACCCGGATGCCCCTGTCATCGGCCTTTTTACATACCTCATCAAAGGCCACATGAACGGGGGTGATTGAAATATTGGTCAGGTTCATGGAAATCTGTGCAACTCCATACTCCTCGATAAACCAACCAATAGCCTTAACTTCCTTCAGAGATCCGGGGATCATTACCGGTTTACCATCTGCGTCATTCACAATCTTTCCGGTAAGGGGATCTCCCTCCCGTTTGGTCCGCCCCCGTTCTCTCACATCAAAGGCGATGGCATTGGCACGCCGGGTGGAAGTGGTATTCAGGTTAATATTATAGGCTACAAGAAAATCCCTGGCACCCACGGCAATGGCCCCTGTACGGGGTATAAACTCAGCAGGGCCGAAATCGGGTTTCCATTCCGGATTTGCCAGTTTCTCTTTTAATCCTTCGTATTCACCAGAACGAACCGAAGCCAGGTTCCTTCGTTTATCGCTCAATGCTGCATTTTCATAGCAATAGACAGGAATCCCCAATTCATTGCCAATCCTCTCAGCCAGCTGGTGTGCATAGCCAACCGTTTCCTCCATGGAGATTCCGGAAACCGGTACAAGGGGACAAACATCAGTGGCCCCAAATCTGGGATGCTCACCCCTGTGTTTGCTCATATCAATAATCTCCGAAGCCATTTTAACCGCCAGGAAGGCAGCCTCAACCACCTGTTCCGGAGCTCCCACAAAGGTGACTACTGTACGATTGGTGGCTTTCCCCGGATCTACATCCAAAAGTTTGACTTCCGTCACTGATTCCACCTGATCGGTAATCCGCCTGATCACTTCCATATCCACTCCCTCACTGAAATTGGGAACACATTCTACAAGCTGCTTCATAAATTATGATTGAATTTTTCCGTTTAAGATCACTTTCCTGATCTGGCTGCTCCCGTATGAATAAGGCATATATCCAAAGCCAGGCATGGGTATTGTAATAATCAAATTGGCCATCTTCCCCGGTGTGATGGAACCATGTGTATCGTCCAGCCCCATGGCATAGGCCCCATTCCTGGTCACCGCATTCAGCACCTCGAAGGGAAGCATTTTCAACTGGATAATTCCCAGCGACATCACCAGTTCCATATTTCCCGAAGGAGATGAGCCGGGGTTATAATCGGATGCCAGTGCTACCGGCAAACCTGCCTCAATCATCATCCTGGCCGGTGCGTAGCTCATTCCCAGGAAAAGAGATGCACCCGGCAGAATGGTGGGCATGGTGGAACTCTCTTTTAAAGCGGCCAGCTCCTCCTCCCCCACAAATTCAAGGTGATCCACCGAGCGGGCATGATGCCTGACCCCTACCTGGATACCTCCCGAATAGTCCAGTTCATTGGCATGTATCTTTGGTACCATACCGTATCTGGCCCCTGCCTCCAGGATTCTCCCGGTTTGCTCCACCGTAAAGAATCCGCGATCGCAAAATACATCTATAAAGTCCGCCAGATTTTCCTCTGCCACTGCAGGGATCATCTCTTCGATAACAAGCCGAACATATTTATCCTGATCCGATTTATATTCCGCGGGAACCGCATGGGCCCCCAAAAAGGTAGATCGTATAGTCAGATCAGTCTCTTCTTTCAGCCGCCTGATCACCCTGAGCATCTTCAGCTCATCCCGGGTGTTCAGTCCATAACCGCTCTTGATCTCCACCGCACCTGTTCCCATGCGGATAATCTCCTGTGCTCTTGGCAAGGATTGATCGAAAAGCTCATCTTCTGAAGTTTCCGCCAGTAATTTTGCAGAATTCAGAATGCCTCCTCCCCTCTTCGCAATCTCCTCGTAACTCAGGCCCCGAATCTTATCTTCATATTCCTGCTCCCTGCTGCCGGCATATACAAGATGGGTATGGGAATCGCAAAAGGCGGGCATTACCATGCCCCCTTTACAGTCGAGTACCTCGTCATCGGTAAAGGGAATTACCTCCCCTTCGCCAAAACAGGCTATCAGTCCATTTTCAATAGCCAGCCAGGCATTAGGCATGCTTTCCACGGAGGCCATCTCCTTCCCTGAAACGTAGGGCTTTGGCTCGTGTTCTGCGATAAGAAGGCTGCCAATATTTTTTAATACAAGTCTCACACCACGAAGATATGAAATTGCAGGCGGCCGGCTGAATGTTTTATAGCAATCTTACTTAAGAAGATAGGCAATGGCCACGCCCAGGTAATTCCCGATGGCATAACCAATCACCCCAATGATCATCCCGGGAACCACCACTTCCTTATTACGAAGGGCAGCAGCCACAACGGGTACAAAGGGCGGAGAATTGGAAAGGGCTGTGGAGGTGATGATATAATCATCCACATTAATTCTGAATATCCAGGAAAGGATCGCATGAAGAATCAAAGAACCAACGATGACCAGGGCAATGTAAAGCAGCATATTTACCATCAGGTGAATATTCTCCACATTAAATAAGGGCGATACAGGTCAGCTTTGGAAGCAACGATAATACAGAATACATAAATAAAATACATCCCCAGCTGGAAGGAGCTTTTGATCCGGTTGATCGCCGGTACCAATGAAGCGCCAATTCCCAGGGTGGTCACAGTCAGTACAGCAGCTGTATCTTTGGCATCTCCTTCAAAGAAAAAGGTAGTCCCATAGCCGATCCCGAAAATCAGCAATAGCAATACCAAAGGCCTTCAATATACCAATGAAGTTATTTCTTTAAAGAAACCCTCATAGCTTTCAAAGTCGGAAACATCCAATTGAGGCTGGTTTCCAGTCGCTTCTCCCTTTTTATAGGGTTTCAGAAATTTTCCAAACAGGGGTTTGGCTCCGGTTATCAGGAAGAACAGGATCAATGCCCCGATCACCAGTTCTGCCGTATGGGTAAGGATGTAGAGTTCCTCGTCCACTGCCAGAGCTCGTGCAATGGCTGCCAGGTTTGGGGTTCCCCCGGTATACACTCCGATCATCATTCCCGATATTTTCCATATTTCCGGAATCTGATCCGGAAAATATAGTATCCTACAAAAACCAGTACAACCACCGATACTACTCCAAGTAAGAGGGAAATAAAGGTGGTTTTTGCCATCTTGGCCCATTTCACCACGTTTTCGGAAAAGAGCACCAGCGGGATTCCCAGTAATATAGTAACTCCCATCACATCACCCTGCATCCCCGAAATAGATTCAGGAATAATCTGGATGTTCCCATAACCAGACCAATACCATAACAGAATACCACAATCCCTATCTTATTGATGATAGAGAACTGGGTACTGTAAAAAAGTAAGAAAGCAGGAAAAAGGAAATAGCTGGCAATAATGATTGCGCCCATAGGATTCAGCTTTAAGGTCAGCTCCAAAAATAAACAAAAAGCGCTAAGTCAAAAGTCAAAGCTGAACTTTGGGCTTATTCCGGACAGTCCTTGAAACTCTTCTCATATTGCTCAATGGCCCTGTAGCTCATGCCCATACTGGAGAAACCTCCATCGTGAAAAAGATTCTGCATGGTCACTTTACGGGTCAGGTCTGAGAACAGCGTAATACAGTAATCGGCACAGTCAGCTGCTGTAGCATTTCCCAGGGGTGACATTCGCTCGGAGAAATCCTCCAGCTTATCGAATCCATGCACCCCGCTTCCAGCTGTTGTTGGTGTTGGAGATTGAGAGACTGTGTTTATACGAATGCGCCTTGAGCGTCCGTACATATAACCAAAACTTCTGGCAATTGATTCCAGAATTGCTTTGGCATCGGCCATGTCATTATAGCCGGCAAAAGTTCTCTGTGCAGCCACATAGGATAGCGCCACCACAGAACCCCATTCATTGATGGCATCCATCTTTCGTGCAGTACTCAGTACCTTATGCAGGGAGAATGCTGAAACATCCAGGGTTTTATGATAATAACCGTAGTTCAGTTCATCATAATCCAGCCCCTTTCGCACATTGGGCGACATTCCGATGGAATGCAATACAAAATCCACTTTCCCCCCAAGGATTTCCATGGATTTCTGAAAAAGATTCTCCAGGTCCTCCAGGCTTGTGGCATCTGCTGCAATAACCTCTGCATTGGTCTTTTCTGCAAGTTCATTAATGGTTCCCATTCGCAAGGCTATGGGTGCATTGGTCAATACAATTTCAGCTCCCTCTTCGTGCGCCTTTTCAGCCACCTTCCATGCGATGGATTGTTCATTAAGGGCACCGAATATGATACCTTTTTTCCCTTTCAGTAAATTATAAGCCATGATAAAACGATTAGAATTGTTGGTTTTCTGCCCTAATAACAAATAAAAGCTCAGATTGTGCGATAAATATTTAAATGCGTAAGAGCTCCCTGGCATTGGACAGTGCTGCCTCGGTTACTTGTTCACCGGAAAGCATTCTGGCAATCTCTGTAATTCGCTCTTCCGACTTTTAGTTTCCGGATCCTTGTATAGGTCGCGTCTTTGGTATCTTCTTTATATACAACGAATTGATCAGCTCCCCTGGAGGCAACCTGCGGAAGGTGGGTAATGGCAATCACCTGTCTTCCTTCTGCCAGGTGATCCATGATTCCCCCAACTTTATCGGCGATCTCTCCGCTAACACCTGCATCAATCTCATCAAAAATCAGGGTAGGCATACCTTTCCGGTCCGAAACCATAGATTTGATGGAAAGCATTAGTCTGGAGACTTCTCCACCCGATGCCACCCTGGAGATCTCTTCAAGGGACAACTGCTTGTTAGCTGAAAACAGGAACCTTACCTGGTCGGAGCCGTTAGAATCATAGTTATCAGTTTTCACCAGTTCCACCTGAAACCTTGCATTGGGAATCCCAAGTGACTTTAACTGCTCCTCCACACTGAGCTGCATCCGGGCTGCAGCGGACCCACGCTTTTTATGCAGAACAGTGGTCTCTTGTTCCAGGGTCTTCAGCAAGGCTGAGCGATCCTTCTCCAGCTGTCCGATCTTTTCATCGGAAAATGTCAGTGTTTCAATCTTTTCACCCAGCTGGTCCTGCAGATTGATTAAGTGATCCAGATCTTGTACACGGTGCTTCTGCATGAGGCTAAACAGCAAATCCATGCGCTCCCTGAGTTTCTCCAGTTCACCCGGTTCCAGTCCGGCCTTTCCTGCCTCCATCTCCACTTCTGAAGCAATATCCTTCAGTTCAATGTAGGCCGATTCCATGCGGGAAGCCATCTCCCTGGAAGGTGTATACAGACTGGCAATTTTTTGAAGCTGCAATAGTGAAGCCCTTAATTGATCCAGGATGCCAGTGGATTCAGCAGAAAGATGACCGGCCGATTCATAGAGCGCATTCCTGATCTCTTCGGCATGTTCAGCCCGCTGCAGATCTGATTCCAGCTCTTCCATCTCCCCTTCAAGCAGATGAGCCGACTGCAGTTCATTATACTGAAACTGCATATACTCCAACTCTTCTTTCAGGTCACCCGTCTCTTTTTTAACCCGTTCCAGCTCCCTTGTCAGCTCGGTATAGGCAGAAAAAGTTTCACGGTAACGGGCCAGTTCCTTTTCCACACCCGCCATATGGTTGATCACCTCCATTTGATATAAATGGTCATTCAGTCTCAGGTTTTGATGCTGTGAATGAATATCCACCAACAGGTTTCCCACCTCCTTTAGCAGGGGAAGATTCACAGGAGTATCATTGATAAATGCACGGGATTTCCCACCAGGGGCAATCTCTCTGCGCAGGGTAGTAATCTCTTCAAAATCAAGATCATTGGCCTCAAAAACCTTTTTGACTCTCTCCCCTGGAAGAAAAGTACCTTCAACAATACATTTGGCTTCCTTTAACTTTAAAACAGAGGTATCAACCCGCTGTCCCAGGATCAATGAAAGAGCTCCCATTAAAATGGACTTCCCGGCACCGGTCTCCCCGGTAATGGTAATAAAGCCACTTGAAAAGTCCAACTCCAGATGGTCAATCAACAAGTAATTCCTTATGTAGAGGGATTGGATCATCTTTATAAGCTAAAAAGAGGACTCCAGGATGACTTTATATTTGGATGCATTGGGCTTATCCACTTCAGTGAGGATCAGGTGCGCCCTGTTTCGTTCTTCCGGATAGGATTCGGTATATACATTTATGATTTCATCTACCTTGGCATCGAATACCAGGCGTAAGAGGTACATGTAAGGATCCGGCCTCTTTCTGTAAACCTGCTGCAGCAATTCAAGGTTGTTGGTGATCTCGGCTCTTCCTTCCACCACTTTTTCATCCATCACATCCAGGCCAAGCCGGTGATAGTGGTAATTGAATTCCCTGAGTGGTTCATAATCAGGATCAAGCATATCCTTCACCAGCCAGTAGCGATTCTTATGGGCAATATCATCCATGGGTTTCCAGCCAGATTCTGGTGCATTCTGTGCATTCTGCACAATCTGTTCAGCATTTTTAAAATACGGTGTACCCCCCATAAGAGAGAAGGTGTCATAATCCAGGCCCAGGATATAGTAGGCATAATAAGCCAAAATGGAGGTCAGATTGGACAAATGGGAATTCAGATCAAACTCAAGCGGAGAAAACTCCACATAGGTGAATTTTATATCGTTGTCTGCGAAATTCAGAGTGGTTGTACTATAATTAGTGTTGAATACGGGCCTTGAGGCCTGAATGGTCAGTGTACCCTTAAAATCAGTGGCTGATAACTGCTCTGTAATATTGAACATCAGGTTGCACTCGATTCGCTCCTCCATGGTATATACATGTTCGGTCCACACCCGGTTGTTCATAAACTCATAAATGGCATTCTGAAGCGTTTGAAAAACCTGCTTATTGGTGCCCTGGATCTGCTGGCTTACCACCTGTACATTACACCTGAGTTCCTGGCTCCAAAGATTCAGAGAGAACAAAATAATAAGCAATACTAGTCCGGATTTACGCATCTTCAACCATTTTAATCACCCTCTGCACCAGGTCATTCGCTACCTGCTCCTTGGGTTTTAATTCATACTTTTCAGTGTTCCCCAGGCGGTCGATCATGGTCACCCTGTTGGTATCGCGTTCCAAATCCTGCCCCCCTGTCCTGCATGGAATTCAAAACCACCAGGTCCAGATTCTTCTTCTCCAGTTTCTGACGGGCATGTTCCAATTCATTGTCGGTCTCCAGCGCAAAGCCTACCAGTAATTGGCCCTTCTTCTTTTTTCTCCCCATTTCAGCGGCAATATCCCTGGTGGGTTTCAACTGAATGGACCACTCATCTTTACCCCTTTTCACTTTTTTCCCTGAGGGGGAGACAGGTGTAAAATCAGAAACTGCAGCATTAAACACGGCTATATCCATCTGGTCAATTAGCTCATTACACCGCTCATACATTTCTGCAGCCGAAGTAATCCTGATCACCTCAATTTCTGCTGAAGGAGTCTCCAGGGAAACAGGACCGGTCACCAGATGCACCCTGGCACCTTCAGCTGCAAATGCCTCAGCAATTGCAAAACCCATCTTCCCGGAGGAGTGGTTTCCAATAAAACGAACAGGATCGATATTTTCGTGTGTAGGTCCGGCAGTCAGAAGAACCTGCTTATTCAGAAGTTTTTTTTTTGAAGGCTCCGATTTGATCTGCCTGATAAAATGAAGGATCTCTTCCGGTTCCTTCATCCTTCCCGGACCCTCCAGTCCACTGGCCAGCTCTCCTTTGCCCGGCTCAATAACAAGATTTCCGTAGCCCTTAAGGATTTCCAGATTCCGTTTTGTGGAAGGGTGCCTGTACATATCCATATCCATGGCCGGTGCCACTATTACCGGACAGCGTGCTGAAAGGTAGGTGGTAACCAGCAGATTATCAGCCACCCCATTGGCCATCTTGCCAAGGGTGGTTGCAGTGACGGGAGCAATAAGCATCAGGTCTGCTGAAACACCCATTTCCACATGACTGTTCCAGTCACCTCCTTCGGTACTAAAAAAATCGGATAATACTGTATTACCGGACAATGCCGAAAAGGTAACAGGACCTACGAACTCCATTGCAGAGGGTGTCATAATAACCTGCACCCTGGCCCCCTCCTTTATCAGAAGCCTGAGCAGGTAAACTGCTTTATACGCAGCTATGCTCCCGGTTACACCGAGGATAATACGTTTTCCTGTAAGATCCATCAGGAAGGTTTATACTACTGTTCCTCTATTTCAGGTGCTTCGTTGATCCTGAAATATATCTGATCGTCAGTTAATTCCTGCAATGAAATCAGTGAAGGTTTGGGCAAGCGTTCAAAAAACCTTGAAATCTCGATCTGCTCGGGATTCTCAAAAACTTCCTCAAGATTATCAGTATAGGAGGCGAACTCTTCCAGTTTCCTGTTCAGCTCCAGTTTCATTTCAACACTGATCTGGTTGGCCCTTTTCGCAGCTATCACAACAGTTTCGTAAATGTTATCAGTTTCTCCGTCCAGGTCATTCAAATCCCTGGTCACTGTAGTCAGTGGCGCCTTTGTTTTTTTGTAATCCATCTATTATGATTCCTTATTAAGATTTTCTAAATACTTGTTGGAAGTTTCATACATTCGATTGGCCTCCTTGGTATGAGAACCCTCGGGGAATTCTCCTATGAAACTGTAATATTCATCCACAGTAGCCTGATAGCGTTCCCGTTGCTTACTGGGGACACTTCCGTCGGCCAGCAGGTAAGTGGACTTGAGAATCAGGAACAACAATTCTTCCCTGTATTTGGTGCCAGGATACTCCATGAGGCTGTTGCGCAGAGCAAGTATGGCCGATTTATAGTAGCCCAGATCATAATAAAGCCTGGCACTGATAAAAGATTTCTCCACCAGTTTATCACTCATTTCTACAATGATCGCCTGACACTCAGTAACCCGATCTGAAGTCGGATACTTGACCATAAACATCTGCATTGCAGTAATGGTCTGGTATGTAGTTTTCTGATCCAGTTCGGGCCGTGGTGATTGTTTATAAAAACAGTAACCAGTCATAAAATCCGACTCCTCAAGGTATACGCTACTGGCATAAGTGGAAGAAAGTTCACTAAAATAGTATCCTGCCATCATGTAATCGCGCTGACCATAATAACTTTTTGCCTGGTAATATTTGACCGTATCGGCTTTGGTGGTACCTCTGAAAACATTGGCGACCTGATCGAACAGTGTACCGGATTTTGCGTATTCACCCTTTTCATACAGTTCAACCCCCATTTCATACTTCTTCTCGAAGTCCCTGCTTTTCAGCAACTTCTCATATTCTCCACACCCGCTTAGGATTACTGCAGCCGTTGCAAACAGTACCCCAAAAACAATCCTGTTTTTAAACATTGCGCAAAATTACAATTATTGAGTTAATAATAAAAGAGTTGAGCGATTATTTGCATAAACCTTTAACAATAATCATACCGCTTTTATTGTCCGCACCGTTTCCATTTTTCTCACCAGTTTATGTGTTAAGCAGCTATTGTATCGTGCCTACAAAAAAAAAACTAAATTTGCAGTCTAATCTTTAAAACCTAAATCTGTGGATATTTTTGAAAGAATTACCAAGAACAGAGGCCCAATCGGGCAGTATCAAAAGGCGGGACATGGCTATTTTGCCTTTCCCAAACTGGAAGGTGAGATCTCCTCGCACATGAAATTTCGGGGAAAAGAGGTGTTGACATGGAGCCTGAACAACTATCTCGGACTTGGAAACCACCCTGAAGTAAGGAAAACAGATGCTGCTGCTGCTGCCGAATATGGAATGGCCTACCCTATGGGTGCCAGGATGATGTCGGGACAGACCCGAAAGCATGAAGAACTGGAGCGGGAACTTGCATCTTTTGTTCAAAAGGAAGATGCCTTCCTTTTAAACTATGGCTACCAGGGAATGGCATCCATTATTGATGCCCTGACCACCAGAAATGATGTCATTGTATACGACTCCGAGTCGCATGCCTGTATACTTGATGGTATGCGCATGTCTCTGGCCAAAAGGTATGTATTCCCACACAACAATATGGAGAACCTGGAGAAGCAGCTTGAACGTGCCGAAAAACGCGCCGACCAGCAGGGTGGGGGTGTTCTGGTGATTTCTGAAGGTGTCTTTGGTATGGCAGGTGACCTGGGGAACCTGAAAGCAATCTGTGCCCTGAAGGAAAAATTCAAATTCAGACTGCTGGTAGATGATGCCCATGGTTTCGGAACGATGGGTGCCACAGGAATGGGTACAGGAGAACACTTTGGTGTTCAGGATAAAATCGACCTCTACTTCTCCACCTTCGCCAAGGCCATGGCCGGTATTGGTGGATTTGTTGCCGCAGATACCGATGTGGTAGATTACCTGCGTTACAACATGCGTTCACAGACCTATGCCAAATCACTGCCCATGCCCATGGTGATTGGTGCACTTAAAAGGCTGGAGATGCTCAGGACCATGCCCTCACTGAGGGAGAACCTCTGGAAAGTGGTCAATGCCCTGCAAACGGGTCTGGAAGATGCCGGATTTAACATCGGAGTCACTGAATCGCCTGTTACCCCCGTTTACATGAGTGGCGGAATCATCGAAGCAACCAATCTGATTCTGGATCTTCGTGAGAATTACAATATCTTCTGTTCCGTTGTGATTTATCCGGTGGTACCGAAAGGTGACATCCTGCTTCGCCTGATCCCCACATCCATGCACAACCTCGAAGATGTGCAGGATACGATTGCCGCATTTACCGAATGCCGCGCGAAACTGGAGGCTGGAGAATATAAAAGTGATACTTTCCAGGATATAAGTGCATTGCGGGTTTAAAAAACCGCAATGCAGTTAATAAGTTAGTAGGTTAGTGTGTTATTAACCCATTAACCCGCTAACAAAAAAAGGAGGCCGCAAAGCCTCCTTTTTTTATCCTAACTGGCGAACTATTCCAATTCGCCCAAATACCTCTCTGCATCCAGGGCAGCCATACAGCCAGATCCGGCTGCAGTAACCGCCTGCCTGTAGGTATTGTCCTGAAGGTCGCCACAGGCAAATATGCCAGGGACATTGGTCTTGGCTGAACCAGGCACCGTCTGCACATAACCCACATCGTCGGTATCCAAAAATTCCTTGAATATATCTGAATTCGGGGTGTGTCCAATGGCCAGAAAGAAACCATCAATATCTATCTTCACAATCTCCTCTCCGGCTTCTCCCTTGTTCTTGTATAGTTCCAATTCGCTCACCACCTGGTCGCCCAGCACCTCTTTGGTCTGGTGCTTCCAGAGCACCTCAATATTCTCTGTATTAAAGACCCTTTTCTGCATTGCTTTGGAGGCACGCAATTCATCCCTGCGTACAATCAGGTAAACCTTCTTACAGATACCGGCCAGGTAGGTAGCCTCCTCGGCAGCGGTATCACCACCACCTACAACAGCAACGACTTTATCCTTATAGAAAAATCCATCGCAGGTAGCACAGGCAGATACACCGTAACCCTTGAACTTCTCTTCTGACTCAAGTCCCAGGTATTTGGCCGTAGCACCTGTTGCCAGAATCACACTATCGGCAGTGATCAGGGTATTCTCATCAATCACCACTTGTTTCACCTTGCCGGAAAAGTCAACCTTGGTAGCCATACCAAAACGTACCTGCGTACCAAAGCGTTCTGCCTGCTTCTTCAGATCCTCCATCATAGCTGTTCCATCAGTCCCATCAGGATAACCGGGGAAATTATCTACTTCAGTGGTAGTTGTGAGCTGACCGCCCATTTGCATTCCGGTATACATCACCGGATTCAGATTGGCACGTGCTGCATAGATAGCTGCAGTATAACCGGCAGGTCCTGATCCCAGGATCAGGCATTTTACATGTTCCGACACTTCAAGTTCTTTCTTATTACTGGCAGGCTCTTCAGAAGTACTGCCCATGGGTTTAAATAGGTCCATTATGAAATAATTATTATGTTATTGGGTTATTATGTTAATACTTTATAAGTAATATAGATTATAATTTATATTTATTCATCATTATCATTCTAATCCAATAGCTTGGTCGCATAAAGACCATTTAAATTACAAAAATTCCATCTCCCCTGATCAAATTCAGTACCAAATCCTAATTCCGGTCTCCCTGATCCCTGTCCCGGACAAACTTTCAGTAACACCTTGATGAAACCTCCATATGATGACGTGATGACAGTTTAGCCACAGCTTCAATTTGTTTTAGGGTATTTGTCAATATGAAATGAATTATTACTTTTGCAGCACTATTGATCGGGGTGTAGCTCAGCCAGGTTTAGAGTACTCGTCTGGGGGGCGAGGGGTCGGTAGTTCGAATCTACTCACCCCGACCAAGAAACAAAGCCACCGTTGCGAAAGCAGCGGTGGTTTTTGCATTATAGACTGCCTTTAAACGCTTGTGTTTATAAGGCAGGATAAAATGTAAAAACAGGGACGCAGTCCCGTGGCTTTGTTTCATTGGAAACACCCAAAATGATCACGAGCCACGCAGTGGCGAGTAATCTACTCACCCCATGATGATCAGAAGAATTTATTCTCTTCCTCCTATCATATCATCCTGCCACCATTTGAGTACCTTCCACAGTCCATGATATGCAGTCTCGGCCTGTGAGGGCCATGTGGCGGGATTATGGATCTTGAATCTATCGCCGGCATCATCGAGTATTTGCTGGCATTTCTCCACGGAGGTTTCAGATAAAGCTTTCCAGGTTTTGATCCCGGCATTGTGGAACAGTTCCTCGATTTTTGGACCAATTCCTTCTATTATCTTCAGATCATTATTAACAACCTTTCCTCCGAAAATACCTGCGGCCAGTTTAGCATCAAACTCAGGCTCTATTGAACTGGATTTTTTACTCAGGCTGGAGAGCTCACTTCTTAAGGAGTTGTTCTCTGACTGCTGTTTTTCAAGGTCGGCCCGAAGCTTTGTGTATACTTTAGATTTTTTTTCAATTTGCCGGCCTAAAAAATAACCCAGCAGTGCACATAACAGGCCAACAATAATCGGGATCAGAATACATAGGATACACATATCAGTAAGTTTTATGAATTATTTAATAATGACAACTGCTCTTCTGTTTTTTACTCTTCCTTCTATTGTACTGTTATCAGCGACCGGATCATCGGGTCCTTTAAAAGTTGTAGTGATCTTATCTGCCTCGATGCCATGCTGTACCAGGACACCCTCTAAAAAGACGGCCCGTTTCTGGCTCAGTTCTATATTCAGACTACGTGGACCGGAAATATCCGCATGTCCTGTAACCAACAGTCCTTCTTCGGGATTATTTTCGAGGTAATCGATGATCTCTTCAAGTTTGATGGTACCGTCATGATTAAGAGTACTCTCGGTTTGATAGGGTTCAAAGTACAGGGTTGGGGCATTGGAGTTGATCTGGTCCCTGACAGCCAGCCAGTCGATCGCTGCAGAAGAATCGGGTACGGGAGCCAGGGGCTCCGCTATTTGTTCGTCGGGTACAATTGATGTATCGGCAGCCACAGTTTCCTTATCCCTGCTTTTGCCTCCGCAGTCGCAGCAAAAATACCAGAAAAGAACGCCACCAACAATTATCGTCAATAAAATACTCGCAACAAAGAGGAATTTTTTTGACATAGCTAGATAGTTTTAGAACTTCATAAGTTACTAAATCTCAGCATCATTTGCAAATCAGGAAAGTGAACGATTTGCTATTGGAAGGACAGGTAGTACTTCCTAATCAATTACCCTGATTGTTCTTTGTAACTGGATGTGCTCAGAGCTGGTCCCTACCATAATTTCAAATTCGCCTGCTTCAACATCCGCCTGCATTTCTGCATTAATGAGAGACAGGGAGCTGACCGGGATTTCAAATTTCAGGGTTCTTTTCTCACCTTCCTTCAATTCAAGCTTCTGAAATCCTTTTAATTCCTTTACCGGAGTAGTTACGCTGCTGATCAGATCATTCACATATACCTGAACAACTTCTTTCCCTGCCACATCTCCAGAGTTCTGCAATATCCACTTCCAGCACCAAGGTATCTGATTTAAGGAATTCGGTTTTGTTGAACTTAAGGCTGGCTCAAGCTGAATTCCGTGTAGCTTAAACCAAATCCGAAGGGGAACAGGGCTTCGGGAGATGAAAATACATAGTCTCGCCCCGGTTTTTCCAGGCTGCCTGGTTTATGGTAAAATCCATGTCCGGAAGGCTTTCGGTTATAATTTGAGGGACTATGTCCGGCACTTTGAGGAAAGCTGACAGTCAGTTTTCCCGAGGGGTTTACCTGTCCAAATATGATGCTGGCTATGGCATCCCCTCCCTTTTCCCCGGGATACCAGGCTTCAATTATCCCGTCAGCATGTTCTTTTATCCAGGGAAGGCTATACGCCCTGCCATTCAGCAAAACAACAAGCAGGGGCTTTCCTGTTTTCTTTATTTCTTTGATTAGCTCTAACTGAACACCTGGCAAACCCAGAGAAGCACGATCGAACCCTTCACCACTTGTATTGATATCGCCTGTTCCCCCGCCCCATCCAATTCCGGATAAAATTGCTGAAGTACCTCCTACCACAACTACTGCAATATCTGCCTTTTCGACAAGTTCAATGGCTTCTCCAAAGCCTGATTGATCCTGACTGGTCAGATCACAACCTTCCGCATATAATATATTGTCCGCTTCCACATACTCTGATATGCCTTCTAAAACAGTTACACCATCTTCCTTCCTTTTGCTATAGCTATAGTCTCCAAACTGGACCCGGTCTGCATTGGGACCAATAACTGCCAGTTTTAAGTTTTTGCTTGCATCAAGTGGCAAAATTCGATTCCTGTTTTTCAATAGAACTATGGATTCTTCAGCTATTCGCTCAGCCAATTCAATGTGTTCTTCCCTGTTTATAACCGAAGCTACCCGCTTTTCATCCACAAATGGATTTTCAAACAATCCCACCTTGAACTTCGTTGTAAGAATTCTACGAACTGCCTGATCAATAAGGCTTTCATCCAGCTTTCCTTCTTCCACAAGCGCTATTAAGTGTTGAAAGCATTCATCTGAAGGCGCCTCCAGATCTACACCGGCCAAAAAGCTTTGCAAGGCCGCATCCTTCTTTGAAGAAGCCACCTTCTGAAAGTAGTTCAGCATGGAAATTCCTTCATAATCCGAGAAAACAAAGCCCTCAAAACCCCATTCATCCCTGAGAATATCCTTCAGCAGAAAGGAATTGATATGTGCGGGTATTCCATCAAGTTCATTATAGGAAGGCATGATTGCATTGACATCTGCCTCTTTAACGGCTGCCTCAAATGGTGGTAAATGATAGGTTCTGAGTTCTCTCTCCCCGATCAGGGAAGGCCCCAGGTTGATTCCACCATTAGGTACCGGGTAAGCTGCAAAATGCTTGGCCATGCACATCACGCGATCCTCTTTCCGGGTATTTCCGGTTTGCATACCTTTAATATAGGCAACACCCATTCGGGATACCAGGTAAGGATCTTCTCCATAGCACTCTTCAACCCTGCCAAAGCGTGGATCCTTTGCCAGATCGAGTACCGGAGCCAGGGCCTGCCTTACTCCTACTGAACTAGCTTCCAGGGCAATCGCAGAAGCCATCTGCTCCACCAGGGACGGATTCCAGGTGGAACCCAGACCAATAGCCTGTGGAAAAACAGTTGAACCCACAGCCAGATGTCCGTGCAAACACTCTGCAATTAACAAACCTGGAATCCCCAGTCTGCTTTCCTCCACCAGGTAAAGCTGCGCCTGGTTATAGATCCTGGCAATATCCTCAGTATAGAAGAAGGGACTTTCCAGAGTGCCCGCACCTCGATTGCCAAAAATGCGCTCAAAAGCTCCAGGTTTAAATTCCCCGTTCTCCACTTCAGAGGATAAGTTGCATTGTCTGAGCTGACCCACCTTCTCTTCAATGCTCATTTGGGAAAGTAATATGTCAACCCTCTGATGAACAGGTAAATCCGCATCACGATAGCTGTAATCTATGTTCTGGGAGAATCCGCTGTAAATAAAACCCATTAGCAAAACTGCGGTCAATTTCGCTTTCCTGGCCGGAAGAATAATATATTTCTGCATTTCCTAAATATAATGCATCCCTTAAGAATACAAGTCATTCTCGTGAAACCATCTTACAGTGATCAAAAGAATTTGTAATTCCTGAAATATTCTTTATCACTGTTTACATTTCGATTTCCTCTCCCATGAAGTTATGTGGCATGAAATACATTGCCAGTAAATCTATCTTCCACTCATCATCGATCTTTACCAGATGGATAATCCTCCTCATATTAAGCACGCTTTTCTTCTCATGATCTGTAATCTGGTGCTCACTGTCATGTAAAACTAAAGCCGTATTTCCATAAACGTTTATGGAATAATTTGAATATTGAACAGTCTCAACGTGTTCATTCCAATCTCGTTCTATTGCTTCAGTATTGTTTTGATGAATCTCGTTCCAGCCGGCAAGTTCTGTAATCCCGTGGCTTGTCAGGAAAAGTTTTCGCGAGGAGGATTCCTGAACCCAGGATCGTCCAGGCCGGATAAATCCTGTGTGTAATAGGCAGTCTTTTCCGCTTCAATAACTGCTATAATAGCTTTCTTTTCTTTTTCAATGCCACTTTCGTCCTGGCAACAAACAACTGCCAGCAAACTAACAGGAAATTAATGCGAGGAGAATTTTTTTCATTTTGGAGCTTTTTAGGTTAGACCTAAACAAGTTAGCTTACCTATATTAGAATGTCAAGGAGCTCATCATAATCTTCCTTAGATTTGCTTCTCCATAAACATTAATGACCAATTTCTGTTTATAATTCAAAAGCAAACATCAGCACCTTAAAAATGCAGAACATGACATATGCAAAAAAATGGATCCTGATCCTTACACTATTCACCGGATTATCCGTGATTCATGCACAAAAAAATCCTCAAATACCAGCTGCCTACAGCAAATTATCCTACGACGAAGACGGAAGCTTGTCCTTAAAAGTAGGGACCAATACCTACTATTCTTATACCAGTCCACCCCAATATTCACTGGAACAGGTATACGGTAATCCGGTCGGAACTGAAAACGGGCTGATTTTTGATTTCGGAGCCACTTGAGGGAACCCTTACTTATGGTTTGATCCCCTATGGAAAGGCAGCACATCCCCTTCCCGTGTTCCGTTTCACCAAACCCATTGTGAATGGAAAGGCGGAGATTGACATCCCCTATGACTTCCGCTACCCTTACGATTTCGTGGAATGGAAAGAAACTGGCTACCTGACCATCGGATACAGGTTGACTGATAAGGAAGGCATGATCATATATGACGGAGAAGTCAGCCTGGCAGGAACCGGACCCTTTGAAGTGGTCCCGGCCATTGCAGAGGGACCTTTCATTAATCAGGTCACGGATACCGGGCTTGTAATCTGGTGCCGCACAACCCTTCCGGTAAAGGCAGAGTTGGAAGTTAACGGACAGCTTCTGTCCGATCAGGAAGCACAGCTTCACCATGAATGGACTGTCGAAGGACTGGAGCCGGCCACTGAATACAGCTATTCTGTGAAATATGGCGGCCAGGAGCAGCAGTATCATTTCCGGACCGCGCCTGAAGATGGAAGCCGGGAGCCCTTTATCTTCGCCTACACCAGCGACAGCCGGCATGCCACCGGCGGAGGCGAACGGATGATCTACGGGGCCAATGCCTATATCATGAAAAAGATGACTGCCCTGGCTTATGCCGAGGGTGCCTCCTTCCTTCAGTTTACCGGCGATATGATTAATGGCTACCTGGACCAACAACGAGGAACAACAGTTACAGTATACCAACTGGAAGAAAGCGCTGGAGCCTTTCTGGCATTACATGCCCGTCTAACACAGGCATGGGGAACCACGAGGCCCTGGGGTATATTTTCACCGATACGGCCGGTCGTATGAGAGCATTCATCGATGGTTTTCCCTACGAAACCTTCTCCGCCGAGGCGGCTTTTGCCGAAGCATTCGTAAATCCGGTAAGCGACCTGGTAAGCGAGGATGGATGTGTATATGATCCGGATCCGGACAGCCAGGACTTCCCCTCTTATTCAGAAAGCGTATATACCTACACATACGGAAACGTGGGAATGATCGTACTAAACAGCGATTACTGGTATGCCCCCACCCTGAATACAAACCGTCATACCAGCGGGGGGCTTCATGGCTATATTATGGATATGCAGCTGGAATGGCTCAGGAAAACAGTAGCCATGTACGAGCAGGATTCCCTGATCGATCATGTTTTTGTCACCCAGCACACTCCCGCCTTCCCGAACGGAGGCCACAGCAGGGACGATATGTGGTACAGCGGGAACAATCAGTACCGGCCTTATATCAGCGGAAAACCCGTGGCCAAGGGGATTATTGAGCGCAGGGACCAATACCTGGACATCCTCATCAACCAGAGCACCAAGGTTCTGGCCATTCTTACCGGGGATGAACACAACTACAACTGGTTGAAGCTGACCCCGGAAGTGCCCATCTACCCCGAGATCTGGCCCCTGGAGAGGCTCAATGTCAGCCGTCCCATCTATCAGATCAACAATGGGGCAGCAGGTGCCCCCTACTATGCCCAGGAGAAGTTGCCCTGGAGCGACTTCACTCAATCCTTCAGTGTTGAGAATGCCCTGTGCCTCTTTTACGTGGAAGGTTCCAGTGTGAAAATGCGGGTATTAAATCCTGACACCCTCAACGAGATTGATTCGGTGACCCTGAGGGAATAGACCGGAAATAAAATCGCCCATCAGAGTATCAGTTAATTTACATATTTGACGGCCTCGTATTAGATTTGTAAATTGCTGCCTCCATGAGCAAAATCAGAAAGTTTCTCAGCTCCATCGGACCGGGCATTTTTATTATAGGTTATGTAGTCGGAACCGGCAGTGTAACTACCATGGCCTCATCCGGAGCCAAGTATGGAATGTCTATGACCTGGGCACTGGCATTATCATGTTTCTTCACCTATATCATGATCGTAAGTATAAGCCGGCTCACTATAGTTTCAGGTAATACCCTGATACATCTCATCAGATCCAAATTCGGCAGCCTGGCGGCCATTGTAATCATTGCCGGACTTATGATTACGGTGATCTCGTCCATTATTGGTATAACCGCCATCGCTTCCAATGTATTCCAGGAATGGACCAGAATGCTGTCTCCCGGAGGCGAGGGCTTGCATCCGGCAATTTCAGCCATTGTCATCATTGCCATCCTCTACTACCTGTTCTGGTTTGGAAAACATCGTTTCTTCATGCGCGCCATGTCAGTGATTGTGGCACTGATGGGTATAAGTTTTATCGGTTCCATGTTCATGGTAATCCCCAGTGCTTCAGACATCATCAAAGGGATGATCCCGGAGATCCCGGATGGATCGGATTCGCACCTGATCCTTGCCGGATTGGTGGGAACAACTATGGCTTCGGTGGTCCTGCTTTCCAGGACCTACCTGGTAGCCGAGCAGAAATGGACCATGAAGGACCTCAAAATTGAAAACAGGGATGCTATCGTCTCCCTGGTGCTGACCTTTCTGGTAAGTGGAGCAATCCTGGCTGCAGCTGCTGGCACCATGTATCCCCGGGGGATCGTGGTGGACAAAGCCATTGACATGGTGAAAACCCTGGAGCCCATTGCAGGTCCCATTGCTTCTTCTGTCTTTGTGTTCGGGATTATTGCAGCGGCATTTTCTTCCCTCTTTCCCGGATACCTGCTGGGACCATGGCTTGTATATGATTACCTGAATCTCCCACGCAACATGAGCCGCACACCGGTACGCCTGGCCGTACTCGGAATTGCCCTTTTGGGCCTGATTGTGCCGGTTTTTCATGGAAATCCCGTAATCATCATGATCGCATCCCAGGCGGTAAGCCCTATCCTGATGCCCTTGCTGATCCTGTTTGTCTTTCTTTTACTAAACAATAAGAAGTTTGTTGGAGATTATAAAAATCCCCTGATCCTGAATATCGGACTGGGACTGACATTCATTTTCTCTTTGTTTATGGCTTATACAGCATACATAGGCCTGTCCGGTTTCCTATCAAACTGAGCAGTAAAAGTTTTATCTTTGGCTGATTGAGTTAATTGGAGTTTAGAGACATCCAACATGAGAAAGAGACAAACCCATATATTAATACTATTGTCTGCCTGCCTTACCAGCCTGACAATGGCCTGCTCCCGGGCCGATTCTACCTTTACTTACCGGGACATTCTCCAATATGTAGATCCCTTTATTGGAACCGGTTTTCATGGTCATACTGTGCCCGGGCCTTCACTGCCCTACGGGATGGTACAGTTAAGCCCCGATACAAGGCTGAATGGCTGGGATGCATCAAGCGGCTACCATTATAGCGACAGCACCATTTACGGCTTCTCCCATACCCACCTGAGCGGAACCGGGATTGGCGATATGGGGGATCTTTTGCTACTTCCATTTACGGGTCCCCTACCGGAAAATCAAAAGAGGGATAAACTACCCCTGGCTTACTTTAATCACGAAATGGAACATGCCAGCGCTGGATTTTATTCCGTGGAGTTTGATAACTATGAAGTAGGAGCAGAATTAACTGCAAGTGAACGCGTGGGCATGCATCGATACACTTTCGGGGCCGGAGCAGAAAAACGGCTTCTTGTGGATGTGGGACACATTTTACAGCGTACCTGGGGACATGAAAATGTGTGGAACCTCCTGGAAGTGATCGATAAGTTTACCCTCCAGGGAATGAAACACTCCACCGGGTGGTCCAACGATCACAGGGTATATTTCAGGATAGAGTTTTCCAGCCCCTTCATGATCGACCGGATGGTATCTGACGGAGACCTAAGCGATAATCTTGATTCTATTTCCGGTCAGGACGTATGGGCATTCCTCAGTTTTAAGGAACTGGCAGAAGGAGAAACGCTACTGGTAAAGGCTGCCATTTCGGCCGTAGACGAGGAAGGTGCCCTGAAAAACATGCAGGCAGAAATTCCTCATATGGACTTTGAACGGGTCCGGGTCTCTGCAGAAAACGCTTGGCGAAAAGCCCTCGGCAAGATAACAATTGAGACGGAACAGGAAGAACAGTATACTACCTTCTATACAGCTCTCTATCACACCATGTTTGCCCCTTCTCTGTATCAGGATGCAGATGGCAGGTACCGTGGGATGGACGGAAAGATTCATCAGTCCGATCCTGGTACGGTGAATTACACTGCCTATTCCATGTGGGACACCTTCAGGGCTCTGCACCCGCTGATGACTCTGATTGATGAAAACAGATCGGCTGAGTGGGCCAACAACCTTTTATTGAAATACCAGCAGGGAGGCTTCCTCCCCAAATGGCCACTGGCCGCAAGTTACACCGGAACTATGGTAGCCTATCCGGCAGTAGCAGTGCTAACTGACGCATTATGTAAAAAAATCCCTGGAATTGACAAGGATCTTGCCCTGGAAGCAGCACTATTAAGCGCCTCCTGGGTTCCGGAACTGGATATCCAGGAAGGAAATCCCAGGATAGAGGGGCTGATGCCTCTCCATAACAAGTTTGTAAATATGGGCAAGCATATTCCGGCCGACCTGGTCACCGGATCTGTTACTTACGGATTGGAAATGGCATATTACGACTGGTGCATTTCACAGCTGGCAAAGTTGTGTGGAAATGATTCTCTGGAGAGCCGCTTTCATGAACGGTCCAAATATTATGAACTCTATTTTGATTCATCCAGTGGATTTATGAGAGGCAAAAACAGCGATGGCTCCTGGCTTGCTCCTTTCAACCCCAGGTATTCAGATCATGAGTCCTCCCCTTATGTGGAGGGAAACGCCTGGCAGTGGAGCTGGTTTGTCCCCCACGATGTGGACGGGCTTATATCCCTGATGGGAGGTCATGAACAATTTGTTGCCAGATTGGATTCCTTATTTCACACCTCTTCTCTTATCGAGGGAGAGAATGCCAGTGGCGACATTACCGGACTAATCGGTCAGTATGCACATGGAAACGAACCCAGTCACCATACGGCCTATCTCTATACCTATGCAGGAGAACCCTGGAAGACCCAGGAGATGATAGACTCCATCCTGCATTCTTTCTACACAAGTGAGCCGGACGGGATCATTGGCAATGAGGATTGCGGACAGATGTCAGCATGGTACATCCTTAGCGCCACCGGAATCTACCAGGTAGCTCCCGGCAAAGCTGTATGGACCATCGGTCGCCCCCTCTTCAGAAAGGTGGAGATGCAAGTGGCGCCCGGCCGTACTTTTACCGTGCTCACCATAAACAACAGCCGGAAGAATTGCTATGTTAAAGAGATTCGGCTGAATGGTAAGATCCGGACAGACTTCTTCCTGGATCACCAGGAGATCATGAATGGAGGTACACTTGAAATTACCATGGGGCCCGAACCCGGTTTACCGGGGTCCTGATTCCGGATTAATTTCCTATAAAAAGGTTGGCAGAGGAAAATTCCGGATCGCAGGTCAGATTCACATGCAGCTTTCTTAGTCCCGCCTCATCCCCCGGTGTAGGTATATGTGTCAGGTGCACCTCACAGTTCCGCAATTCGGCCAGCTTTTCAATAGCCAGCTGTGCAGCCGGATTGGAAATGGCAGAGATTCCAAGCATGATCAGGGTTTCTTCCAGATCCAGATTAATCACTTTCCCGGTAAGAATCTCCTTCTTAAGAAAGGCCACTTTTTCAATCATATTTGCGGGCAGAAGATGCATATGATCGGGCAGTCCGGCCAGATGCTTGGCTGCATTCAGGATCAGGCTGGATGCCGAATGCATCAGGGAAGAATTCTTACCTGTTATCTGGGTACCATCTCTCAGTTCAATAGCAGCCCCGCAATACATTCCCTTGTTCCCTTTACCAGATGTTCTGGCCTCATCGGCAGCCTGCCTGGCTGACCGGACCACTTTCCGGTCTTCTACCCGGGCATTTACCTTTTCCATGATAAGCTCGGCCCTGTCAAGGGCATCCCTGTCTACCAATCCCATTGTATATTCAACCGCACAGCGGAAATACCTGCGGATGATCTCCTGGTGGGAAGCTTCGGATATCACAGCATCATCCACAATGCCGGCACTTGCCCTGTTTACACCCATGTCTGTGGGGCTAAGGTAAATGGACTCCTCCCCTGTTATCTTTTCCAGGATACGTTTAAGCAAGGGAAATGCTTCAATGTCCCGGTTGTAGTTCACTGTTTTCTCATTATAGGCTTCCAGGTGATGGTGATCAATCTGCACAATGTCTTTCAGGTCCACCGTCGCGGCTTCGTATGCGATATTCACCTTGTGCGAGAGTGGCAGGTTCCAGATAGGAAAGGTTTCAAATTTAGCATAGCCAGCCTTTACGCCCCGTTTGTATTCATGATACATGTTATTCAGACAGGTAGCCAGTTTTCCACTTCCCGGTCCGGGTGCAGCCACCACCACAATGGGATTTTTTGTTTCTATGTAAGGATTGGCACCATATCCCTGGTCACTGACAATCAGCTCCACATCCATGGGGTAACCTTTAGTATATCCATGGGTATATACCCTAATCCCATTTCTCTCCAGTTTATTTTTAAATGAAGTTGCCTGGGGTTGATCCTGGTAGCGGGTTATAACCACCGCTGTGATTTCCAGTCCCCATTCTTTGAACTCATCTATGGTTCTCAAAGTGTCAGCATCATAAGAAATACCAAAATCCGCCCTGATCTTCTTTTTTTCGATGGCCCCGGCATGTACGCAAAGAACAATATCGATTTTATCTTTCAGCTCTTGAAGTAAACGCATTTTTACATTGGGATCGAAACCGGGCAGAACCCTGGAGGCATGGTAATCGTACATGATCTTACCCCCGAATTCCAGGTAGAGCTTTTCCTGAAACTGATCCACCCGCTCCAGGATGGACTTGGTTTGTTGCTTGATATAGGCTTCATTGTCAAATCCTATTTTTACAGAAGCTTGACTAGCGTTGGTCATGATGAGGGCAGGGTTGGATTTACATTATTGGGGTTTCAATATAGGAATAATATTACATGAAATTCAGCTATGATGGATTCCTGGAATACTTACTCATTTCATTGAAGCAATTACAAAAGAGAGTATATTTACTTGCTACTGACCAATAAATTAAGACCTATGAATAAAGGAATGTTAACATGGATGTGTCTGCTTGTCTTTGCCCTGACCGGCTCACAGCTTCAGGCGCAGTCCGGCGATGAACTCCAGGAACAAATAGAACAGCTAAACGGTCAAATCGCAAATATGGAACACACCTTTGATGTGCTTTCCAAGAAGATTGATGATATGCTGTGGATGCAAAAGCTGGAAGATGTGGCCTGGGTGGACAAGGTATATATCTATGGTCCTCCTTTGTGGAAGGAAGATAATCCTGCAGCCCAGGGAGCAGGTAATCCGGTGAAATTCTGGACCTATACTATCATACCAAAAAACGTGGACCCCTCAAAAAAATACCCCCTGATCGTTCTGCCTCACGGGGGTGTACATTCCGACTTCTCCACCTACTATACCCACATCGTCCGGGAACTGGTGAGCCAGGGCTATATCATTGTAGCTGCCGAATATCGTGGAAGTACAGGATATGGAAAGAGCCATTACGAAAAAATAGATTACGGCGGACTGGAAGTTGAAGATGTAAAGGCCAGCAGGGATTACATGATTGAAAACTTTAATATGGTGGATGGAAAGCGTGTGGGCATTATGGGTTGGAGCCATGGTGGACTCATTTCCCTTATGAATATCTTCGATTATCCGGACGACTACCAGGTGGCCTTTGCCGGCGTTCCGGTAAGTGACCTGATAGCGCGCATGGGTTACAAGACCCAGGGCTACCGCGACCTCTATTCTGCAGATTATCATATCGGGCAGACTGCCTATGAAAATGTGGATGAGTACCGTCGTCGCTCTCCGGCCTGGAATGCTCATAAGATGAAGGATACGCCCCTTCTCATTCATACCAATACCACCGATGCGGATGTGAATGTTCTGGAAGTTGAGCACCTGATCAAGGCACTGAAAGCCGAGAATAAGAAATTCGAATACGAGATCTACCAGGAGGTTCCCGGGGGACATTCCTTCGACAGGATGGATACAAAAATAGCCAACGAAATACGGGTGAAAATATATAAGTTCCTGGCAAACGAACTGGATCCGCCTAATCCGATTACAGGATGTAAGCTCCTTAAAAAAAGCCGCTTACAGGTACTGATTCACCTGTAGCTAAAGATCTTAATCCTGATCTTGCGAAAGGTGATTGAAGAATCCCCGTGCTTCCCCTGGAATCCAATGGATCCTTTGGTAGGCAGCTCTGCAAAGGGCGTGGGCAGCCAGCTGGGAATTTCGCTTCCATCCGGATTTGTGGTACCGGAAGTCCATTCCGACATATCCATGGTGGTTACTTTCTTGCCATTCAACTCTACTTCTATCAGCTGACCCTGGCAGGTGACCGTCATCTGGTTCCATTCTCCCGGAGGGTTGACCACCTTTTGTTCATTGGCCGGCAGGTGACCAAATATGGCTCCGCACTGGTAATCCTTGCGCTCAGCTCTCCCACTTTCCATAATCATCGGCAATCTGTATCTCCACCGAATTGGGAATCCAGTTCTCCTGATCGGTACAGTAAACGATAATCCCGCTATTGGTTCCATCCTCATTCATAAATTCAAACTTCAGCTCAAAATTCTCATACTCTCCCGGGGCCCAGACAACCTGGTCTTCAAGGGCAACCAACAGGTCTTCCTGGATTTCCCAGCTCCCCTCAACAAATTCAGCCAGGCTGTAGTCCTCTCCAAAAATAAGTTCTCCTTTGGAGATGTTTGTGGAACAGGCAGTGAAGGCAAACAGCATACCCAGGCTTACAAATACAATACTCAGGCGTTTCATTTCAGATAGTTTTAGATTGTTGAATTTGCTCGAATGTATTAAAAATATCTGGAAAGATCAGTCACATGAATTGCCCCCTGTGCGTCTTAGCAATAAGAAACACCCGATGTGCTGGAAAAGAACCCTGATTAAATCCTTTAAATTGAAAAAACATGAGAAAAATTATCCTGGTGCTTCCTGCTCTGTTGCTGGTAGTAAATCCCCTGATTGCTTAAAGCCTGCTCCACTTTTAAGTTGCAGAAAGGAAATAAGTTAATATATGCACATAATCTGAACCAGGGGGACCTGGGGGTCCCGGGAATGGTTTTTGTTAACAAGCGGGGAGTATTCAAGCTGGGAAGAACCTGGAGTGAACTGACTACTGCCAGGTGGGAGAATCCCTCCAACTATAGCTGGGTCTCCAGGTACGGATCGGTAACATTCAACGCATTTGGCCGGGATTTTCCGGATGGGGGAATGAATGAAGCAGGCCTGTTCATCTGGGAGATGAACGAAGACCCTGAATATCCAACAGGTACGGGTAAACCAAAACTGGATCAAATGAATTGGATGCAATACGTCCTGGATAATTTTGCAACTGCAGAGCAGGCTGTTCAGTCAGCCTCTGATATCGAGATCAGTGGTTGGGGATGGCATTTCTTTGTAGGTGATGCCAGTGGAAACTGTGCAGCTATTACTTTTGTTGATGGCAAAGCAGTAGTAAACAGCGGAAAATCCATGCGGGTGCCCGCTCTCTTTAACACTCCCTATGAGCGAGAAATGGAGGTGGCCAGTTACTACAATGGATTCGGAGGCCAGTATGAAGTGGATATGACCGATCCCCAGGTCCCCCGGTTTGTTAAAACCGCCACATTAATTAATAAATACAAAGCCTCTGAGGATATTGTCGACTATGGATTCGGAATGCTCGATTCCATCGCAGTATTTGACAAGCCAGAATGGTCGATCCTTTTCAATGTCCGAAGCAATGAAGTATACTACCGGACCCGAATAAACCCCGGGATAAAGAAACTGGCTTTAGACAAGCTGGATTTCACCAACACTGAGTCCGCACAGATACTTGATATGGATGCTGAAGTAGATGGAGAAGTAGAAGAAGAGCTCCACTCCTATTCAAACAGGGAGATGAAAGAATTCCTGGGAACCAAAGTACTTCCAATACTGGGGGAGGAATTCTTTACTGTGGGAGGAATCAATGCTGATGAATTTCTGAACCGTATGTCCTCTCATTGTGATGAGGCTGCCCTGGAGAAGATGCAGTTTTTTAAGGGAAGCTGGGAGGATAAAGAGTCGGGGTCTGAAATTCACCCTGGATACCAGGGACGACAGGGTAAGCGGAACAGTTTCCAATTCAAAAGATATATACCCCATGGATAACCTGCATATGCTTGGCCAGTCCCTTAATTTTACCTTTAAAACAAAAGGGAACAGGTTTATGGAGGTAGATGCCCTTATTGATAAAGATCGTATGAAAATCCAGGTGAGAACTACAGAAGAAAATGCCGGTTCATATGATCTGGTAAGGGCAGGGACTTAGAATCACTCCATGCCCTTCAGTGCAGCAACTGCCAGCAGCACACCCAGTACAATGCCCAGGAAGGCAGCAAAGAGCACCCTGAATTCCTCCGGTAAGAGAAAGGTTATGGTCTGAGCAGGAATCCAGAACAATGGAATAGTTCTTTTAAATACAAAGTTCCATTGCACGTCCCAGTTGATTTCCTTAAATATCCGGGCAAAATCTATGGGTGTGAATAAACCCCGAACCGTCCCTCCCTTTTCCAGAATATGGATATCTGTAATTTTATGGAAGGTCATCATTACCGGGGCATAGAAAAGATTCAGCGCCGTGGAGATGCTGAAGGAAACCACTACCTTCCTCCAGCTCAGATCCGAATGCAGCAATATGCCTGCATCTTTAAATCCTATTTTTTCCAGAAGAATGGGTGTTCCGGAGGAGAAAATAGCAAAGGCCATATAGATGGTCATACCCAGGAAACCCCAGACGATGGCCCGGGGAAGCAGTCCAAATCCTCTGTAATAATAGCTACCGGTCTTAATCCTGAGTCCGATCACCTCACCAAGTGTAGCCAGGAGAAAAAATTTGATAAAGCTCATCAGGAGTCCGTGTTCCAGATTGAACTGGTAGTATGCATCAAACAGTTTATTAAAAATAAAGAAGGGAAGGAAAAAGGCCACAAGGCCCAATCCGAATAAGAGGTCCTTACTTAATCTCATTTCCTAAAAGTATAAGTTTTGAAAATGTCCGGAAAACCATTCCCGACCCTGACATTACCGGCGTGGAGAAACTGCCTTCACCCAGTTCATGAACTCCCAGAAGTTCATACTTTGAATCGGGCCGAATTACCAGGACCTCTCCTTTTTTGGTCATACAATAGAGCTTCTCATCCACACACACAGGTGATCCGTAGAGCGGCCCGGCAGGTCGTTCCTTCCATAAAAGATCGCCATTTTCAAGCCTGATACAGGCAACGGTTCCACCGTCCATATAGAGAAAGAGAAGTCCGTTGACCACTATGGGCGTAGGTACATAAGGAGATAAACTGGGCGGCAGGGTATAGCGTGCTGTATCAGCTACGGTGTTGGTATTAAGATCTACCTCTAAAACCATCCCTTCCCCTTTTCGACATCCTACAATCAGACCATCGGAATAAACTGGTGAAGCCACCACGCGGTGGGTCAGTAAGTTTTTATTCTCCCACAATACCTGGCCAGTTTCCGGATCCACCCCTGTAAACCCATGAGCTTCGCTTGTAAATATCAATTGACTTTCCTGCCTGTCATTCTTAACCAGGATAGGTGTCGAAAATGAATTCCTGGTGCAGGTTTCCCGTTCCAGCTCCCATGCGGTCTTGCCAGTAATTTTGTCCACAGCAAACCACGAGCTTTTAAAGGAACTCCCTTCCTCCTGTTCAAGAGTGAACACCACATTTTTATCCGTAAGCAAAAGGGAACTTCCTCCTCCGTGCCGGGCCTCTATTCCGGAGAATTCTGATTTCCATTGTAGTTCCCCATTATGGGTCAAGGCAATCAGTGTTGTTTTTTCCTTTGCATACCAGACGACATAGAGGTGATTTTCATCTACTGCAGGAGTTGAAGATGCAAGATTGTTGTCCACATGCATGGCCAGATCTGCTACCTGGAAATCCTTCTGCCAGAGCACCTTTCCATCCTGCTCATCTATGGCTGTAACAAAACCAATATCCTTTGCATCATCTGCGCTATTAACAAAAATGGTGCTTCCCCAGACCACAGGAGAAGAATGCCCCACCCCGGGTAATGCAAGATCCCATCTATAGTCAGTAGAATCCCAACTTACCGGGACTTTAGGTATTGAGTCGATTCCAAGTCCGTCAGACCCTCTGAATCTGGTCCATGCTTGCTGTCCATTCTCCTGTCCATGACAGCTAATCAGCATGAAGAGCAATAAGGACCCAAACTTTATTCCAAGAAATTTCATCCTGCAAAATATCATTTTAGATTGAGAAACAAAGATTAGAGCAATATTGCTCATTGCCTGTGACTGAATTTTTACTTACTTCGCTATTTCCCCATAAAGACTTAATCAATGCATAGAATAATTTGTCTCTTTCTATTATCCTCTCTGGGAGCTACACTCCTTTCACAGCCGCACTGGGAAACCATGGTGAAAGCCGATCACATCTGGACCTATTTCATTGGCAATTCTGAACCTTCTGCCGGCTGGCACACCAGTGGATTTGATGACAGCTCCTGGAGTACAGCTAAGGGTAGCTTTGGCTTTGGGGACGGAGACGATACCACTGTACTCAACATCACCAATTCGCTTTATATCAGACATGCCTTTTCAATTGCCGACCGCTCCCTTATCGACAGTCTGATCCTGGATATCGACTATGACGATGCCTATGTGCTTTACCTGAATGGCATCATGGTTTCCAGATCCTTCAATGTGAATGTCAATTTCCCCCCTTATAACTACACCCCCACCATAGACCAGGAAGCTGTTATGTATATGGGTGGTCAGCCCTCGCGGGTAGCCATTCCAAAGAGTCAGCTGGCGGATGGAGAGAATGTAGTGGCCATCCAGGGAATTAATGTGAACCCGACTTCCAGCGATTTTTCCCTGGCTCCTTTCCTTCAGGTGAAAGTTAATGCAGCTGAAACTGTATATGAAGAGGTCCCTGAATGGTTTGTGGATCCCGATGCTGTTTTTGAAAGCAATCTGCCCATTATCGTCATAGAAACAATGAATGGTCAGGAAATTCCGGATGAACCAAAGATTACGGCCCAAATGGGCATTGTGGATAATGAAACAGGCATGAATGAGTACCCCGGCACCTATAATGACTACGATGGTAAGATCGGAATAGAACGCAGGGGGGCCAGTTCCCAGGGATACGCAAAAGTTGGCTACGGCCTGGAGACCCGTCTGGAAAATGGAGAGAACAACAATGTTTCCCTTTTGGGAATGCCGGTGGAAAATGATTGGGTGCTGCACGGACCCTATTCCGACAAGTCCCTGATCAGAAATGTTCTGGCATACCAGTTCTCACGTGAAATGGGACAATATGCTTCCAGAACCAGGCTCTGTGAACTTTTCATAAACAATACCTATTCGGGTGTATATGTGCTGATGGAGAAGATCAAGAGAGATACTTTTCGTCTCGATATAGGCAAACTGGAGCCCCATGAAGTAAGCGGCAGAGATGTGACAGGGGGGTATATCTTCAAACTGGATAAACAGAATGAAGGAGAAGAGTTTTGGGTTTCCCCCTATCCGGCCATAGACGGCAATGAAATCCGGATCATTTATCAATTACCCCGATCCGGAGGATCAAATGCCTGTGGCTCAAAAAGAGTATATCAGGAACTTCGTTACCGATTTTGAACATGCCCTGGCCGGGGATCGCTTTTACGATCCGGTGTTGGGTTATAAGCCCTATATCGATATGCAATCCTTTATCGATTTCTTCCTGGTGAACGAACTGGCCAAGAATGTGGATGGCTACCGGATCAGCACCTTTTTGCATAAAGACAAAGACAAGTTGGACAGGATAAGCCCCATTAAGGCAGGTCCGGTCTGGGATTTCAACTTCGGATTTGGAAATGCCGATTACTACGATGCCTCTGTCTCATCCGGCTGGCAATGCGAGTATAAGCTACCCGATGATTACTGGTCAAATCCCTTCTGGTGGATCAAACTGAGAAAGGATCCGGACTTCTTCAATCAACTGGTAAGTTCCTGGAAAGGATACCGGAATACCATTTTATCGGATATGCGGGTGGAGGCTGTCATTGATTCCCTTACCACCGTTCTGGCCGATGCACAGCAGCGTAATTTCAACGCATTTCCGGTTCTGAACCAATATGTATGGGCGAATAATTATGTGGGCGGCAGCTACGAGAATGAAATAAACTACCTCAAGAACTGGATCTTTGACCGGATGGCATGGATGGATACCAAGCTTGATGGCTACATGTATCCCTATTCGGTTGAAGCTCACGGGCTGGATGGCCTGGATCTGCATGTCTTCCCAAATCCTGTGCTTCGCGAATTCAGTATGGTGTTGTATGCTGACCGGGGCTCTGAACTTCAGATAGAGTTTATTAATACGCTTGGGCAGACCACTCATAGGGATGTCTATGATCTGGCTCCTGGATCACAAACCCTTTATTTTGGATCCGATGTGGTAGATCATGCCATGCCACAATCCGGAATCTACTTTATTAGCCTTTACCTGGATGGGGAATTTGCCGGAACCAGAAAGATTGTTAAGAAGTAAGACTATTCAGATCCCCAGGTTTTATTGGCCTTTGGCCCCATTTCCAGAACCAGTTTGCCACCTGTCATAATAGCGTCATGGCTGATCCAGGGGGTATTGTGTGTTGTCCCGTTCAGGGTGGCTGACTGTATGTATTTATTCTCTTTGGAAGCCTGGTGCGCTTCTATTTCAAATGTTTTGCCATTGCCCAGATCAATTGTAACATGCTCGAAAAACGGGCTCCCGATAGTATACACCGGATCCCCCGGCGTCACAGGATAAAAACCCATGGAGGAGAAAACCACGAAGGAGGACAATCCCCCGCCATCTTCATCACCCGGTACTCCCATCAGGTCGTTGCGGAACCATTCGTGAATCAACTTACGTATGGTCTTTTGTGTTTTCCAGGGCTGACCGGCAAAAGCATAGAGATAAGGCACATGCAGGGATGGTTCATTTGCCATGGAGAACTGGCCCACATTCCCGGTATGGTCAGGCAATTGGGCATAGAAGGCATATTTACTTCGCCCAAGAGCTTCATTAAACATGGCATCCAGATTCGCTACAAAAGCCTCCTTACCCCCCATTAAATCAATCAGGTCAGGAATATTGTGCTGCACATCCCAGCGGTATACCCAGCCATTGTTCTCATCATAATAGGCTCGTGCTCCCATTCCTCCCGAAAATCTGTAGTCAAAGGGATCTATGAAGTTCCCATCCGCATCCTTTGGATGAAAGAAACCCGTTTCCTCCTTAAACAGGTTCCGGTAATTGAAAGAAGCTTTCCGGAAATAGTCAGCTTCTTCTTTTTTCCCCAGTTCCGATGCAATTTGTGACAGGCACCATTGATCGTAGGCGGTTCCCAGGGTGACAGCCACCGGCTGACGGCTCTCAAAGGAATGGACCTCTGGAATGGTTTCTGTTTCACCTTCCTTAAGGGCAGGTATATAACCGTGCTCCACGTAAAAGCGGTCCAATTCCCCTGCAGGCATTCCCGACCATGGGGCAAGTGTTTTTTCCGTAATTGCCCTCTTGGAAGCTGTATAGGCCTTTCCCAGATCGAAATTCCTGAGTCCTTTTCGGTAGGCATCCAGAACAACAGCGACTCCGTGATTGGAGTTCATTGCACGACCGTCCCCTGTGATCCCTGGAAAGGTGGGCATCCAGGGCTGATCCATCTGTTCGGTCATCAATACAAAAGAATTCAGGATATCTTCTTCCATTTCAGGGTCTATCAGGATCCGCAAAGGATGATGAGCCCGGTAGGAATCCCAGATCCAGTCATCCGTATAAAAGGGGCGACCATGATCCTCATGAACATCTTTATCGAAAGGACTCCAGTAACGACCATCTTCCGAAATGCAAACCTGCCGCTCATAACAACGATACAGGGAAGTGTAAAAAACTACCTGCTCATCTTCGCTTCCCCCTTCAATTTTGATTTTCCCAAGAGCTTCATTCCAGATATCACGTCCGGTGGATTGCAGTTGGGCCACTGTTTTTCCGCTGACTTCACGTTCCAGGTTTTTACGGGCCTGGTCCTCATCAATAAAGGAGATGCCGTATTGAAGGTTTAAAGTTCTTGCTCCCGGCGAATACTCCAGAACCAGGCAGGCATCCTGTCCTTTTGCTGCAGCTGTTTCTGTCAGGACTCCATCTTTCAATTCTGAGACTCGCTGTGGAGCATCTCCGGGAAGCAGGTACAAATAAACCCTGGTGTCGTTTCCAAGCATTCGATAGCCACTGATAGCTTTGCCATCCCAATTCAATTCTCCCCTGCTGGAATTAAGGACCAGGTAAACCGGGGCATCCTGTCCAAAGTGAAATTCATAGGCCGCCGCCTGGTGTGACAATCCGAAATCAACCTGAATATCCATATCATCCAGGTACACGGCATAGGAATATGGGGTCAGCTTTTCCTGGTCATAGCTAAAATTAATGACCGGCTTCAGATCCCTTTCCTCTCCCTGGAAGGGACTCAGGCTAAAAGCCTTACTTCCCCGGTGGCTGGTCAGCACCAGGGGAAGACCCTGTAAGCTGACCTGGGTATAATCCCCACGATTTGGAACCATACGCATCATACTATTGGGCAAATGCACGGTCGGAAATGTTGGTACCAGCAAATGGCTGATATTTCCCATATAGGGATTCACTAAATCAACAGCTTGCTTCCCAGCTATGGTATTTTGCTCTGAAGGTGCTGAACAGGCAAGAGCTGCAAGGGCCATTAGTGCTAAAAAATACTTTATATAAGTATTCATCATATTAGATTTTTAGTAAAGTGTCAGGAGCTTATCTGCTGTAAAGCAAAAGCATAAGCTCCCAAAGCTATTGATTCGCTTGCTCCCCTGGAGCTTGTTGCAATGGCCAGCCGGGGCACAGGATCATAGGAAATGTTCCTGTCAGTTCCGGGTATGGGAAGAGTTTTGGAGTAGTCCCTGAAAAAATCTTTCCGGTCCTGCTCATTATCCAGGTTAAATACTTTCTGCACCAGTCTGGGCATCTCCTCCACATTGGAAGGGTGATACTTGAAATTCAGTTCCTCCATCACCGCCGGCATATAGAGCTCACTGGCCCCGGTAATGCCACCACCAATCACAGCAATGCCATCAATAAAGGTAAGTACATTGGCCACCGTATCGCCCAGGGCACGCCCCGTCTGCTCATAGGCTTTCAGTGCGGCCTTCCTGTTTCCCTCCTTCTCCCCTATGGCGATCTCATAAATATCTTTGGGCTCCAGTTCATTGGGATAGGGTAAGTCTGCCTCGGCGGCATACACTCTTTGAACGGCACGTATACTTACCACATCTTCTGCATTTACCTGGGGACTGTGCCGGTTGCTGAATAACCATACTTCTGCAGCGGTTACATTATCACCGGTAATTAACTTACCATCGGATACAAATCCGGCCCCAAATCCGGTTCCCAATGTAAATCCGACCAGGTTCTTGTATCTTTTGGGACTTCCCGAAGCCTCCAGCCGGGCATTGATTTCCGGCAACAAGCCCCCTAGTGCCTCCCCGTAGGCAAAGAGATCCCCGTCGTTATTAATAAAAACAGGCAGACCAAACTCCTCCTCAAGTATACTCTTCAAGGGTACACCGCCCTTAAAAGCCGGAAGATTATTGGTATTATCAATAATCCCATTGCTGTAGTCAGCCGGACCCGGAAAGGCAAAACTGATGGCCACCGGGGTCTCTTTAATCTCCTGTATCACTTCCCGGAAACCAGCCTTCATATTGGCCAGGCATCTTTCCAGGTGAGAGGCATGAGCATCTTTTCTGATCCCCTCTAAGACTGCCTTTCCTCCTTTGAAGGCATTAAACACAAGATTTGTCCCACCTGCATCCAGGGTCAGGACCACTCGACTATCCTTGTAAATATCCATGTTTTTTGTCATGTGCTTAGCTTGTAATTGTAACTCAATAATACAATAAATTGGGAAGAATTTCCACGATCCACTCCCCATACTGTTTGCCACTGGGATGCAGGCCATCGCCAGCAACCAGGGAAGGTTGATTCAGGCCTTTTCTGGAAATTGGAGTAATATCCACACGGGCCATACCATACTCCCTGGCCACCCTCCCGTTGATTTTATTATAGGCATCAATCTCCTTGCTGATTACACGATCTCCTTTTCCAAAAGGAGTGTAGGCATAATCTGGAATGGAAAGCATAAATACCCTGCTAGTATCCTGCCCCACAAGGTCCAGGGCAAGATCGATGATTTGTCGCAACTCAGGTTCATAGATACCTGTATCAATGCCCTGGTACTGGTTGTTTACTCCGATGAGGATGGAGACCAGGTTATATCGCTTATTCCTGTCCAGGTCAACTTCAATTCCATTTAACAGATCCGCAGTGGTCCATCCGGTGATTGCAATATAATCCGGATCCACGGCTTTAACACCCTTTGTCCGCAGGGCAGATATAAACTGATGGGGCCAGCGCTGCTCAGGCTTCACGCTCTCCCCAATGGTATATGAGTCGCCCAGTGCAAGCATGCGCACCTCCTGGTCAATGGATATCACCTGCCCGGAAATATGCATATTTAATGTAAATAGTGAAAATAGAAAAAACAGATTCTTCATCCTGATTTGTTTTGTACATTCGTATCACATGTATCATCAACAACGCCATCATGAAAACCAAACATTTTGCCACCTGTACAGCTGTGATCCTGCTACTTACCATGCACACCACCTCCCGGGGACAGGAGAATGGGTCAGCCTGTTTGACGGAGAGACCCTGAGCGGATGGACCATTCACAGTGGTCATGCCACCTACCGGGTGGAGGATGGAGCCATTGTGGGACAGGCCGTAAAGGGAAGTCCCAATACCTTCCTCTGCACCGACCGTGAATTTAGTGATTTTATTCTTGAATTCGAGGTATTGCTTGACCATGCAGAACTCAATTCCGGCGTTCAGTTCCGAAGCCAGATCGCGGAAGAAGAGATGACCTTCTGGTTCAGGGACGATAAGGGATCATACAGGCCCAATACCATCCCGGCTGACCGAGTCTATGGGTACCAGGTAGAGATTTCAGCCGGTGGGGGATCCGGCGGTGTTTATGATGAGGCCCGCCGGGCCATGATGCCCTGGTGGCCGGAAAACGGATCCCCTGAAAGTAAAGCTTTTAAAGAGAAGCAATGGAACAGCTACCGGGTTGAATGCCGTGGCGATTCCATCCGTACCATCGTGAACGGGGTGGTAATCACAGATTTCAGGGACGGCCTGACTTTGCAGGGAATCATTGGCCTGCAGGTTCATGATGTGGGACAGGATCCCACTCCCTACCAGGTGCGATGGAAGAATATCAGGCTATTACCCTTAAATTAAAAGCAAGATGCCATAGGGTAAAGTCCCTTAGATGCATCTATACTACATGGGCACTATCCGCAACGGAGTAGCTTTGCTTGTCCTTTTTGGTTTGAATTTTTATTGCATTACGGCCTGCAATAAGGAGGATGCAGCTCATTTCCCCAATTCAAGCATTAATAATATTGATGATCAACAGCTGTTTGAAGCAGTTGAGAAAGCCGAACAGGATCAGGGAATTTTAAGCCTGATTGTTTATCGGAACGACGAAATTATTGTTGAAGCCTATTTTGGAAATGGTGGAGCTGACTCCCTTCACAGAACAAAATCAGTGACCAAGAGTGTGACCAGTATTTTGATGGGAATGGCCATTGACCAGGGATATATCAATAGCCTGGAAGAGACCGTGGGTGACTACCTCTCTGAATATCTTACTCCCGCAGACAGTATCATTGCCAGGGTAAGCATACGGGAATTACTGACCATGACAGGAGGCTTTGACTGGAATGAACTCACCGATCCCGAATGGATCTACTGGAACAACTGGGTCAGATCTGATGACCATTTTCTGTATGCGCTGCAAGTCCCCATTATTCATGAACCTGGCACTCATTTTACCTATTGTACCACAGCTTGCCAGATAATTTCCGGAATATTTACCAAAGCCACCGGACAGACTCTGAAAGCCTTTGCCGAAGATTATCTGTTTGCACCCCTGGGCATTGAAGGTGATCGCCCCTGGGGAGCCGACCACCAGGGATTCAACTATGGAGGAGTGACCCTTGAGCTAAAAGCCATGGATATGCTCAAGATTGGTCAGCTCTACCTGGACAATGGAAAATATAATAATCAGCAAATAGTTCCGGAAGCATGGGTAAGCATTTCAACTTCTCCTCAGTTCGAGAATCATAACTCCATGTTCTTCAGCAATCACTATGGTTTCTATTGGTGGATCGGGGAGCAAAATGGAAGAGACTACTACTTTGCCAATGGATATGGAGGTCAGTTTATCTGTATCTTCCCGGAACTGGATCTGCTGGTAGTTGCCCAGAGTGAATTAAATAATGATTATCATGTGCCTGGAGAACAATGGATGAATACCCTGTCCCTGATTTTGAATGATATTCTTCCTGCAATAAATTAATCCCTGAGTTTTTATTGGCTTTTATTGATTTAGTTTTTCAGATCAGATTAAATTTTCTAATTTGACACAAACTCTTTAAGCATGCCTATGAAAGAGATTGTTTACCCCCGGAAATTAGATGTCCCATGTACATTGGGCAATATATTTGATCTCGCGGAATTTTTCTGTGTAAGAAAAAATTCCCGGTCCATCGCACAGATTGAAGTGGAGAAATGCATGAAGCTCCACTACAACTAGTGCCCCCCACTAACTATCGAACAATAACTACTAACCAGTAAATAACCACTAGTTCTAACTCACTAACTCACTAACTATCTTTATGAAAAAATCAGATAATCAGAACTCCAGGAGATCGTTTCTGAAAAAGGCCGTGCTGGGTACAGCTGCTGTAACATCAGCTCCCACGGTCCTGTCAGGATCTTATAAGCAAAGCATCTTGCTGGATTCAAGATCCTATTCATCCAAAGTATTTGCTGCCAACGACCAGATTAACCTTGCTCTTATTGGCACAGGTATCCAGGGTATTTGGGATACCACTTCAGCTCTCAGGGTACCTGGTGTAAAACTGGTGGCCACCTGTGATTTGTATTCGGGAAGGCTGGATAGGGCGAGGGAACTCTGGGGTAATGACATTTTTACCACCAGAGACTACCGTGAAATCCTGGATCGAAAAGATGTAGATGCTGTTATTATAGCCACGCCCGATCACTGGCACAAGCGGATCAGTATTGAAGCATTGAAAGCGGGAAAAGCGGTTTATTGTGAAAAACCAATGGTACAGAATTTCGACGAAGGTCATGAACTGATCGAGGCTTATCAAAAATCCGGTAAAGTAATGCAGGTGGGTAGCCAGGGAATGTCGTCCCTGGGAAATGAAAAGGCCAAAAAGCTATATGAGGATGGAGCCATTGGTGAGATTGTGATGCTCGATATGTACAACGACCGATACTCATCCCAGGGAGCATGGAATTATCCCATTCCTCCGGACGCCAGTCCCGAGACTGTTGATTTTGACACTTTCCTGGGTGCTGCACCCAAGGTGCCCTATGAATTAAAGCGATTCTTCAGATGGAGAAACTACAAAGACTACGGAACCGGTGTTGCCGGAGATCTCTTTGTGCATGCCTTCTCCACTCTGAACTTTGTAATCAGCTCCAATGGCCCCAACCGGGCGCTTGCCACAGGTGGACTGCGCTATTGGGATGACGGCCGGGATGTACCTGATGTAAGCATCACACTTTATGACTATCCTGAAACTCCTACCCATGCGGCTTTCAATGCATCCTTCCGCGTCAATTTCATTGCCGGCAGCGGAGAGGCAGGTGGATTCCGGCTGGTAGGAACAGAAGGTGCCATGCACGTGGGTCTCAGAGAGCGTCAGACTTATCAGGACCAAGCTGGGAATGAAACCCAGTGAGTATGCACTGATAGCACACACCGAAGAGAATCAGAAGAAGATTGTAGCTGCATACGACAAGAAATTCGCCGATGAAAGATCCAAAGATTTGAATATCGGGGAAATCAACTGGGAAGCACCCTCTGACTATAAGGGAGGTCACTATGATCACTTTAATAATTTCTTTTTGGGAATCCGGGGAGAAAAGAAGATTATCGAAGATCCCACCTTTGGACTGCGTGCTGCCGGAGCCGCACTGCTGGCCAATGAAAGCTATTATAAAGGACAGCCTGTGAACTGGGATCCCGATGCCATGAAGTTAATCTAATGAAGAAATAAACCATGAAAAAAGTATTATTATCCTTCTGCCTCGTATTGATGGCAGTGCTCCTGTTTGCTCAGGACAAACCTTTAAATATAGTTGTACTGGGTGCACACCCCGACGATTGTGAAGGCGATGCAGGCGGTCTGGCCCTGCTTTATGCCAAACTGGGGCATAATGTGAAGTTTGTATCCCTGACCAATGGGGATGCCGGTCACTACGCCATGGGAGGAGGCATGTTGGCCAAAATTCGGATGGCTGAAGCACAGGAAGCCGGAAAACGACTCGGAGTGAAGGAGTATGTGGTTATGGATAACCACGATGGAGAATTAATGCCCACCCTGGAAAACCGACTGAAAGTCATCAGGGAGATCCGTAAATGGAACGCCGATGTTGTTATTGGCCCACGACCTAACGATTACCACCCCGACCACAGGTATACGGCCATATTAATGCAGGATGCAGCCTTTATGGTGGTTGTCCCCAACATTGCCCCCGATGTGCCCGCCCTGGAAAAGAACCCGGTCTTTATCTATGCAGAAGACCGTTTTCAGAAACCAAATCCCTTTGAAGCAGATATTGCCATAGATATTGATGAGGTTTTTGAAAAGAAGATCTATGGGATGGCTGCCCATGCTTCTCAATATTTCGAGTGGCTTCCCTGGCTCGCCGGTAACCTGGATCAGATCCCGGAAGATGAGGCCGGAAGATTGGAATACCTCGGAAAAAGGAGGACCTTTCGACCCGGACCATCAACTCAGGCTTCGCTGATCAGCTGGTATGGTGAAAAGGGCGAATCAGTCCAGCATGCAGAAGCCTTTGAGATCTGTGAATATGGCAAACAACCCAATGACAAGGAAATCCTCAGGCTGTTTCCCATGCTGCCCAGGTAGACTGATTAGATTTTTTTGAAGAAATACTCCTGGATCCTTCATAGATGGTGATTCCGCTCACTTCCCCTTTGTCATCCATGGAGAATTCTAATGTACTTCCATCTCTATCGAAAAATCTGCTTGCAGATTCCGGAAAAATTTCAAAAGGGAAATCATTCCATAACTGAATCCCCTTCAGGTGGTTTTCCGCTACAGTGATCTCAAGAATTAAATCCTGGCCCTGATATGTCCACATATATTGTCCGGCATATCTGTCTATTTCCCGCGATTCAAGGGAGACAATAGATTTTATGGATGGTTTATACTTGTCCCAGTTGTAGACTGTTGAAAAAGAACGAAGAAGCTCGGACATCAGCTCGCCACCCCGGTCACCATTGGTCATAATTGCCACTCCCTGTCCCAGTTTTGAAAATGCATAGAGACTGCACCTGAATCCTGCATTAGACCCCCCATGAAAAAAAGTGATCGAATCACCTGAGCCTCCTAAGGCTGGTCCAAGCCCATGCCCATTCATTTGGGCTGTCAGCATCTCCCTGGTCATCTCCTGAGAGAGAATCAGGTTTGATTCTCCGGCATAGGACTGTTGCACCTCCCTGGCGTACTTAAGCAAGTCGCCGGGGGTGGTCCAGAGTCCGGCTGCTGCCATCTCCGGGTAGCAATGCCATCTGCCCTTCAATCATTTCGCCGCCGCCATCATGTGCGCGTGCAGCATTATCCCATAAAGCATCAGGCAATGGTTGCTCATAGCTGCTGTAATTCATTCCGATTTTCGAAAGGACAAGTTCATCCATCAGTGCAGGAAAATCCTTTCCTGTAATATCGCAAAGTATCTTTTGCATAATGGTATAACCTCCACCTGAATACCTGTATTGCACACCCGGCCTGGTGTCGGGATAGATCCTGCCGGAATTGGCAGGCTCCTCTCCATTCAGAATCTGTATTATATCCGGCACCTTGTCACCTGATGCATACCCGCCAAAACCATGTACCGTTAACCCGGCACTATGGGACAGAATTCGGCGCAGGGTAATTTTCTCCTCACTTGTAAATTTATTCTCCTCTACCTGCCATCCTTCAAGATAAAGATTGACATTTGCATCCAGATCAAGTTTTCCTTTTTCCACCAGGGCAAGGGCGGCCATGGCGGCCACCGGTTTGCTGATTGATGCCGCCTGGAACAGGGTGTTTTCATTTACAAGTTGCGTGCTATCATTGGAGGTATAGCCATATCCTTTGGCCCACACAATCTCCCCGTTATTTAGAATAGGCAATACTAACTCCAGGTACCTTATAATGCTCCATACGCTCCAGAATATTCATTCCTTCAACCTTTTCACCCTCCACCAGAATCGCAGGAAGCAAATTATTTTCAATGGTATCGATCAATAGGATATCCCTTTCCTTTAAGGTGATATCCGCATCCTGCTTGCTGGTACAGGAAATCATTATGAGTAAAAGGATGGTAATGGAGGCGCTTGAATATTCATGTTGTTGTGGTTAAAAAGTTGTAAGTTAGATTTATTCAATCTCTAAAACAATAAGCTTGAACCTGACTGCGCATAAATTTTATAACTTTAGACTGAACCAACTTATAAAACATGAAAAAACGCTCATTCTTGTTAAGCATTCTTGCCCTCATTGCCCTGAGCTCCTGTACGCAAACCAGTGACCAGGTACAAAGCGATGTAAGCGAGATCCGAATCCACACAGATGGACTATTTCCAACTTCAGATCTTTTCATTCGAAACAGCAGAACAGGAAGCCCTGCTCGACGCCCATTTTCAGGATGCCTTACTCCCTGCCCTCCATCGCCAGAGCATAGAAAATGTGGGGGTATTCAAGCCCATAGAAGGGCTCAATGAAAGGGATGATTTTATGATCGTTCTGATTCCATTTACCTCACTGGACCAGTTTGAAAAGTTACCGGCACAACTGGAAAAAGATCCTGTCTACCAGCAATCCGGAATTGCCTATATAGATGCACCTCATGACATGCCTCCCTACACCCGCATCGAGAGTATGATCCTTCGTTCCTTCAGTGCCACTCCCCGGATGGCTTTGCCGGAACTGAGTTCTCCCAGGTCTGAAAGGGTCTATGAACTCAGAAGTTATGAAGGAGCCACTGAAAAACTATACAATCTGAAAGTGGAGATGTTTAACGAGGGGGAATCGGACATATTCCTGGAGTTGGATTTTAATCCCGTATTCTTCAGCGAAGTACTCTCCAGTGCGCATATGCCCCACCTGATGTATATGACCACCCATGCAGATACCACTGCTATGAAGGAAAACTGGGATGCCTTTGGGAAACACCCGGAGTGGGACCGGATGAAGAACCTGGAAAGGTATCAGAATACCGTATCGAGCATTACCAAGTATCTGCTTTATCCCACAGAGTACTCGGATTATTAAAGCTTCAGTATGGACTGAAGGTCTGACTCAGAAACGCTTAGCAAAGCTGAAGCCGGCAGCCGGCGGGTAAGTTCCCGCCAGTTGTCATCCCGGTCAAAAACATATTCAAAGATGGGAAGAGCCTCCTCCATCCGGCCATTATTGGCCAGGGCCACGGCTTTCCAGTATTTCATTTCCAGATTTTGGGGAAACATCTCCTCGGCTGCTCCATACTCACGAAGAGCAGCCTCCATATCCTGGTGCTCCACGGCAAGATCGCCCCGGTTCATATGCTCATAGGCCCGGTGAACCCGCAGTAATCGATCCATCTCCTCCAGGGGTTCCTGGTGATCATCCACACGCAGATCAATCTTATGGTCGCTCCAGACCTCCTCTGCCACTTCAGGGCCAACTACAATCAGGGCAGCACTCTGCTTCCCCCGTATATCACCCCCTGCAGCCTGTGCAGCCTGAAGGACTTTGAGTACCCTTTCGGCCAGCGGGAGACCGGAATGCTTCAGAAAGGCTTTGCTCATGGCCGGAACCACATCGTCATTCAACATCATATTGGCCTGAACGGAATAGTTCTCTCCCATGGCATGTGAAGCAGATGAAATGCAAGAGTTTCCGGTATATGCTGAGACCGATCCATGGGTATCCAGGAAAGCCACCTGCCTGTAATCCCGCCCACGGTCGGCTTCCACCAGAATTTGCAGTGCCTCTTCAGCGCTCTTTCCCTGCGACATCAAATCCAGTCCGTTGGGACCATAAGCCGGGTTTACGAATGACTGTGTGGCTACCACTCCAACACCTGAACGTCCCCACGATACAATGGTACCCACCGAAAACCAGTGGCTCTGAACCCCAATGGCCATCTCTCCTGTGGCTGTATCCCGTGCCACGATGGAGAAGGTATGAGCCAGGCGATCACCGGTGTCCGGATGAAGCTGTGCCTGAATTGGTTTGAAAAAAACTGATAGAAATATTCCCAGAGTTAGCAATATGAATCGGACCGTCATTTTTTAAAAGAATTGATGAATGTCAGCCCTAAAATAGTCATTTAATCGTAGGTGACTCCCCTGTGGGTAGATCCATCCAGCCTCTGGACTAAGGATTTTAAAATAAAGACCCGATTACTTGCCTGGTGGTAAACATGCAGGTTATTACCGTGTAATTCATAGATGGTCCCTGGACTGATATCCACCTTATCAACCCAAAGAAACAATCTGCCGTCGGGCATGGACCTCCATGTAAAAGGTACTTTAACTCCACTTTTTTTATAGGCATCAGGAGGAATCCCCTCTACAGCTTGAGCGACAGGTTCAGCGGCAGGTTTGCTGTATGTCTGGGTATACAATCAGCACTCAAATACGTCTATGACTGGCATATTTTAAAGAAGTTTTACATTGGAGCCCAGCCCTACATTGCTTATGATTATTGCTGGCACGACGACGATGGCATCGATCCCGAAACGGGGGAAGTGCTAACTGTCAATACCTTTATGTATGATGTTAACCTGACTATTAAAATAGGAAAGTAGCCAGCTGCCAACGCTTCAATCCACAGAGATCAGTTTACTGATGCGTTCAATCTGCTTTTGTTTGTTTACTTCGCGCAGACTGCGTGCCGTTTTAGTGAAATAGGTGTGCCCGGAAATAAACTTTACCTGCAGCTTGTTCCAGTCATTGAGTGTCCCAATCTTATTCTGTTCACTTAGTTCCTTATAAAGGGTATTGGAGACCGGGATCATATCGCTTCTGCCCAGGTAGTCAAGGTCTGCATCGCAAATTATCGCCTGGAAGATGTCCTCGGGCTGTGGTGGCAGTTTGGTGGCCATGATAATATTGCAGATCTTTTCGATCTGTTCCTCCGTGTATCCATATCCTGGAAGAAGCTTTTTAACCAGTTCCGTACCATGATACTCATGTTCATCATAGGCTATAGTATGCCCGGCATCATGAAAAAGAGCAGCCGTCTTCAGGAGCAGAATTCCTTCATCGTCCAAGCCTTCAGCCCACCCGATAAGCTCCACTTCTGTTACTACATCGACCGTATGTTTAACGTTGTGGTAGTACAGATTAGGGGGTAATTCATTTTCCAGTTTATCAAGTATCATCTCCTGGATATCAGTAAATTGGATCAACTTGAACTTTGTATTGAAGAGTGCATTGGGCATGACTCCCCTTTCACGCATGGAGAACTCAGGCCTGATACCATTGACCACAAACATCTCCAAATCGCCCTTATATTTAACAGGCATCCTTCCGTAATAATCACATACAAAAAACTCCTTGATCAGCTCATAGGTCATCACCGAAATAAGGATTTTTCCGCTCTCACACACCCCCTGCATACGGTGGGAAATATTAACCGTATCGCCTTTAATATCATAGGAAATTTTCTTTTTACCTGTTATACTGGCGGTGACAGGACCGGTATGGATTCCCATGCTCAGGTTCCAGTACCGCTTACCATCGATACGCCGGAGCTGATTCAGAAAGATATTCATTTCCAGGGCCGCCATGACCACATCAATGGGATTGGTTATGTTCTTTTCCGGGATCCCGCCTGCAGCCATATATGTATCGCCTATGGTCTTTATTTTATGGATTTTATACTTCTTCAGGATGCGGTCAAACTCTATAAGGACCTCATCAAGCTGATCCATTACCACTTCCGAGGAGTCATTGTCGGTGAGCTGCTTAAACCCTGTTATGTAGGCAAACAGGACCGTGGCCATTTTATACTTCCTGATCTGCTCCCCACTCTCCTGATACCTTACCTCTCTTATTCCCAGACGGGCATCCTTCAGGCGCAAGGTCAGGTTTTCGTTCTGTTCAGAAAGTTCAGTGATTGCTTTCTGCAGCTTCTCATTCTTATCATACAGGTCACGGTTCTTTCTGACCAGTTTCTGGATCCGCTTTAACAGTTCATCCTGTTTTTGTCCCATTATGTTTGATATCTTTGTAGTATATTCTAAGCAATAACCATGAAAAACAGAGCTATTCTTACTGCCCTATTCCTAATCTGTTTGCAGTCTCTCTACTCTCAGAAGAACGTAAAATCCTTCCCGGTGGTTTCATATAATGTGGAAAACCTTTTCGATACCGTCAATTCTCCTCTATTCGAAGATGATGAATTTACACCATCCGGGGCAAAGGCATGGACCTATGATCGATATACCAAAAAGTTAAATGACCTGGCCCGGGTAATTCTTTCTATTCCGATTAAAGAACTTCCGGCTTTGATAGGGCTTACGGAGATTGAAAATAAGGAAGTCCTTGAAGATCTAATAGATATACGCGGTTTGCGCAAAGGGGAATATGCTTTTGTACATGAAGATAGCCAGGATCCCCGGGGAATAGATTGTGCGCTTCTTTACAGACCTGAACTTTTTAAGTACAAATCACATGAATACGTCCCCATTGCTGATCCGGTAAACCCGGATTACCTCTACAGGGGAATTCTGCATGTGCATGGAAAGGGGCCCGACGGGTCCAGCCTCCATATCTTCGTGAATCACTGGAAATCAAGGGCCGGTGATGAGCGGGAAACGGAGCGGCAAAGAATGTTTTCGGCCATCACCCTTCGTAAGCAGATGGATCTGCTGATGTCCAGGGAATCGGATTTCAAGGTCATTGTTATGGGAGATTTCAACGATGAACCCACAAACCGTAGCATTACGAACGGACTCTCAGCCCTTAACAAGCGTCGTAATGTCCAGATGGGAGACTATTACAATCTCTTTTATGATCTTCATAATATAGACGGTCAGGGAACTTACAACTACAAGGGACAGTGGAACATGCTGGACCAGATAATCGTCTCTTACAACCTGTTGAACCAGGAAAAGGGGCTGAGTACAGGGTTTGAAAGCGGAGTAATTCTGAAAGAAGAGTGGATGCTCTATCAAAGCGAAAAATATGGAGAAAGCCTTCCCAATGCCACTTACGGGGGGCCAGAATATTACGGAGGCCCAAGCGACCATCTGCCCATCTATGTAAATTTTACCTGGTAAGATGGAGTTCAGGCTCACTTCTGATTTCAAACCCACGGGGGACCAGCCGGATGCCATCAAACAACTGGTGGAGGGTTTTAAAAGCGGAGAACAGTTCCAGACCCTGCTCGGTGTAACCGGATCGGGGAAGACCTTTACGGTGGCCAATGTAATCAGAGAACTGGATCGCCCTATTTTGGTGCTGAGTCACAATAAAACGCTGGCTGCCCAGCTATATAGCGAATTCAAACAATTCTTTCCCGAAAACGCGGTGGAGTATTTTGTCAGCTATTATGACTACTATCAACCTGAGGCCTATTTGCCTGTAACTGACACCTATATTGAGAAGGACCTCTCCATCAATGATGAGATTGAAAAACTAAGATTGAGTACCACATCTGCCCTGCTGTCGGGACGAAGGGATGTGGTAGTGGTCTCATCCGTTTCATGCTTGTATGGCATAGGGAATCCGGATGATTTTCACTCTTCCACCATCAGGATAAGGAAAAATGAAACCATCAGCCGGAATGTCTTTTTAAGGAGACTGGTGGATGGCCTGTACTCCAGGAATGAAGTGGATTTTAAATCCGGCACCTTCCGGGTGCGGGGCGATACAGTGGATATCCATCTTGCCTATACGGACCTGGCCTACCGGGTTGAGTTCTGGGGTGATGAGATCGAATGCATTAAATCGATCCACCCGGTGGCAGGACACACCATTGAAGAACACAGTGAGGCAGTTATCTTTCCAGCCAATATTTTCATCACCTCAAAAGAACGAACAAAGGCTGCCATTGAAGAGATCCAGGACGATATGATGAAGCAGGTGGACTTCTTTAAAAGGGAGCAAAAGCTCATTGAGGCACAGCGGATCGAAGAGCGGGTAACCTATGACCTGGAGATGATCAGGGAGCTGGGTTTCTGCCCCGGCATTGAAAATTACTCCAGGTATTTTGATGGTCGTCCCCCGGGAACCAGGCCCTTTTGCCTCTTGGATTATTTTCCCGATGATTTTATTACGGTAATTGATGAAAGTCACGTTACCCTCCCCCAGGTGCATGCCATGTATGGCGGTGATTATTCCAGGAAAAAGAACCTGGTTGAATATGGTTTCCGCCTGCCTGCTGCAGTGGACAACAGACCTCTTAAGTTTGCTGAATTTGAGAACTTTATTGGGCAAACCCTGTTTGTAAGTGCCACACCTGCCGATTATGAGTTGGAGCGTTGTGGAGGTGTAATTGTAGAGCAGGTGATACGTCCCACCGGTTTGGTGGACCCAATCATTGAAATACAGCCCAGTGTGAACCAGATTGACCACCTGATTGGAGAAATCAATAAGCGTATTGACAAGAAGGAGCGTGTACTGGTAACCACACTGACCAAAAGAATGGCCGAGGAGCTCACCAACTATCTTATTAAACTGAATATAAGGACACGTTATATACATTCGGATGTGGATACCATGGAGCGTGTTGAGATCCTTGATGGCCTCAGAAAGGGAACCTTTGATGTGCTCGTGGGAATCAATCTGTTAAGGGAGGGACTTGACCTGCCTGAAGTCTCCCTGGTTGCTATTCTGGATGCAGATAAGGAGGGATTTCTGAGATCGGAACGAGCCCTTACACAGACAGCCGGACGTGCTGCCCGGCATCTGAATGGAAAAGTGATTATGTACGCCGACAGAATAACCGGCTCCATGCAGCGGACCATTGATGAAACCAATCGAAGAAGAATTAAGCAACTGGAGTATAATGATGCAAATCATATTACTCCAACGCAGATCTTCAAATCGACCCACAACATCTTTGACCACAGCCAGGATCAATTGAGTATAGAGAGTGCCTATGCTGACCAGGCCAAAAGTGATATCGCGGCCGATCCCGTTGTCAGGTATATGGGCAAACCCGAACTGGAAAAGGCCATCGACAGGGCGAAGAAGCAGATGGAGAAAGCGGCCAAAGAGCTGGACTTTATTGAAGCGGCCCGCTTCAGGGATGAAATGTATGCGTTCCAGGAGCTGCTGACTAACCTGAAAGAGGCTGATTAGAACATCACACTGGTATAAACAAAAACGGGGCTACCTGCTGGCAACCCCGTTTCACGATAAAAATTATTTTCCTACCCCAGGTATGTCTTTAGAAGTTTACTTCTGGAAGTGTGGCGGAGTCTGCGTATCGCTTTTTCCTTGATTTGACGCACGCGTTCGCGGGTCAATCCGAATTTTTCGCCAATTTCTTCCAGGGTCATCTCCTGACAGGCAATTCCGAAGAACAGTTTAATGATATCTCTTTCCCTTTCGGTCAACGTGGCCAGAGCCCTGTCTACCTCCTTGGATAGAGATTCATTGATAAGGGTGTTGTCTGCATTTGGCGAATCATTATTCACCAAAACATCCAGCAGACTGTTGTCTTCACCATCGACAAAGGGTGCATCAACGGATACATGCCTTCCCGAAACGCGGAGTGTGTCAGCCACTTTCTCCTTGGGAAGGTCCAACGCCTCAGCGAGCTCCTCCGGGGTTGGGGTTCTTTCATTCTCCTGCTCAAATTTCGAAAACGCCTTGTTGATCTTGTTCAGAGAACCAACCTGGTTCAGCGGAAGGCGTACGATCCTTGATTGTTCAGCCAGTGCCTGAAGGATCGATTGCCTGATCCACCAAACGGCATAGGAAATGAATTTAAAACCCCTCGTTTCGTCAAACTTTTCAGCTGCCTTAATCAGACCCAGGTTCCCTTCATTAATAAGGTCCGGTAAACTAAGTCCCTGATTCTGATACTGCTTTGCAACTGAAACGACAAACCTCAGATTTGCCCGGGTGAGTTTTTCAAGGGCAGCCCGGTCGCCCTTTTTGATCCGTTGAGCTAATTCAACCTCTTCCTCAACAGTGATCAACTCTTCCTTACCAATCTCCTGTAAATACTTGTCCAACGAAGCACTTTCCCTGTTGGTAATGGATTTTGTGATCTTTAACTGTCTCATGTACTACTTCTCAAATCAAATGAATAGATGAAAAATCTTTGCAAATGTACCTGCAAATTAATCTTTAGTCAATTTAAATAAGGATAATCTTAATTTAACATTGGGGAGTCTACATGCCAAAGGCAAAATAGGACCGTGAACCTTTCCGGTCCACTCCTTCAATAATAACCCCACCCTCCGAATCTTTAAGAATTGCTGCAATATCATTAACACTGGCAACAGGCTTTTTGTTTACATATGTGAGAACAAATCCTTCCTGGATTCCAACATTCCTGAATTTTCCTTCCCTGACAGATTTAACTTTAAGCCCATTGCTTATACCAAGGTTCTGCTTCTCCTTCTCTGTTAGCGGTTCAAAGCTGGCTCCCAGTAACTCCAGCACATCATACTTTTTCACGATTTCGGTGCTGCCTTCAAGGTTACGCAAAATCAGGTCAAATTGTTTCAATTTTCCATCCCGCTTAACAACTACCTTTACCTCCTGACCTGGCCGGTACTTCGAAACCACCTCCATTAGTTCAGCAGTACTGTTAACCCGTGTATCGTCTAAGGAAATAATTACATCTTTCTCTTTAATCCCGGCCTCTTTGGCAGCTCCATCAGAACGCACTGCAGCCACAAAAACCCCTTCAATCTCCCTGATATTCTCTCTCTGGGCCAGCTCTGCAGTCACATTGGTGATTTCCACGCCAAGAATAGCCCTTTGAACTGTTCCGTATTCAATGAGATCACTTACAACTTTCTCCACGATACTAACAGGAATCGCAAATGAATATCCGGTAAAGGCACCGGTACGGGAGGCTATGGCCGTGTTAACCCCCACAAGTTCACCCCTGGTATTTATCAGGGCTCCACCACTGTTCCCCGGGTTCACTGCAGCATCGGTCTGAATAAATGACTCTATGCTAAACTCCAGCGATCTCAGGATACCCACATTCCGGGCCTTGGCGCTCACAATTCCTGCAGTTACTGTACTTGTGAGATTATATGGATTTCCGATGGCCAGCACCCATTCTCCCAGTCGAAGAGCATCAGAATCACCAAATTTCAGAGTGGACAGGCCATCTGCCTCAATCTTCAAAAGTGCCAGATCGGTTGCCGGATCTGTCCCCATCAGGGTCGCATTGTACTCCTGCTTGTTATTAAGAACCACCACAACCTCATCCGAACCAGCTATCACGTGATTATTGGTTACGATATATCCCTTATCGGAAATAATTACTCCGCTGCCGAAACCAAGGATTGGTTGGGCTTCCCTGCTTGGCTGCTCCCCGAAAAAGAATTCGTAAAAGGAATTTGGCTGGTACTCTCTGAATTCTTTGGTCTTTACATGCACCACTGCATCGATGGACTGCTCCACTGCCCCCGTAAAATCAAGGGCGCTTCCTGATGTAACTCCCTGCAGATTTACATATTGCACCTTGTTTTCTGCGGGAACCTCCACCACCCTTGCCTCAGGTTTGAATATACCTTGCATATACTATAATTGCCACCATTGCTCCCAGCACGGCTACTACAAACAGACCCAGGAATCTCTTAGCTTTCATTTTACTAAACTTTAAATTAATACCTTTGTTAATGCGGAATTCTTTTATCAAATTCCGTGCCTTTTAAAGGCAATTTACTATCATAACAACTTGAATCGGTAAAAAATTGGTGATATCCCCTGTTTTAACCTTTTTTAACGCACAACCTTCTATGCTTGTTCAGTTTTCGAAATATCACGGTACCGGAAATGACTTTGTTATGATTGACGGAAGAGAACAGGAAACTGCCCAATTTGATACCAATCTGATCCAAAGATTATGCGACCGCAGGTTTGGGATTGGAGGTGATGGCCTGATCATCCTGGAGGAGAGCAGGCTCTATGATTTTACCATGCGTTATTTCAATGCTGATGGCAGGGAAGGGACCATGTGTGGAAACGGCGGACGATGTATCACTGCATTTGCAAAGCGCCTGGGGCTTCTCACTAAACATACCAGCTTTGAAGGCATTGACGGAGTTCACGAAGCATCCATCCTGACCAATGGAGATATTCGCCTCAAGCTTATGGACGTTTCAGGGATTGAACAACTGGATGATGGTTATCTGCTTAATACAGGCTCACCCCATTTTGTTAGTTTTGTAAAGAAGCTTGATCAGGTTCCGGTGGAAGATGAAGGAGCTAAGATCCGGCACCAGGAGAGGTTTGGCCCGGGAGGTGTGAATGTCAATTTCGTGGAACCCGGACCCACTTCCCATCAGATTTCGGTCAGAACCTTTGAGCGGGGCGTGGAAGGGGAAACCTGGTCATGCGGAACCGGGGTGACTGCTGCTGCCATAACGACCTGTTTTCACTCCGGGTCTGACAAAAATTCATACGATGTGCAAACAAGAGGTGGCCGGCTGAATGTTGAATTTCAATCTTCCGGGAAGAAGCACTTTACTGAGATCTACCTGACAGGGCCTGCATCACATGTGTACGATGGGTCCATTGATATTGTCGTCTGATCCCAATTCATGGATCGTCCTGGCAAACTGCAGAATTCTATGAAAATCAATATCAGGTTCCTTCTGCAGGCGGGCAGCCTTTCGTGTCATGATTTTTTGAAGCAGGTTCATCTTCTTGATATTCAACTCGCCCCCAAAGAACCCACTGGCCAGGGCATGATCTATTAGTTCTTCGGGGAAGGCTTGTGCGATAAGCTCTTTCTCGTTTGCTTCAGGATCCATGCAACACACAAAAAGACCAACCTGTTTCTGCATCAATACTTTCAGATTACTCTCGCAGAATTTATTCACCGATCGCTGAATCATTCCTTCGTGAATGGATCCTCCAACAATAATGGTATCATACTTATTCAGGTTATACCTTCTGCGGCTTGAGATGCGGGCCATTTCCACACCTTCGCCGATATCCTCCTTCAGTTTAGAGGCGCATTGTTCTGTACAACCCAGGGTAGTTGAGTATGCAATTAGGGTTTTCATCTGATTTGTTCAGTTCAGGGTGGGTTAAAAATACACTATTTGTTAATAAAACCTCCTCCTTCATGTTCTATTTTTTTTCTTAATTTTAGCCCAGGGATAACATTTTGACATACATTTACGTATTAGAGATAAAATAGCATATATGTCGGGTAAAATAAAAGAAGTCAGAAAAACTCCTATCATAAATGAAGGAGCCAGGAAAAAAAGAGCCCAGAAGAAATACTCTCTTCCTGTAATAGGGCATTTTGCCGACAGGAGTGTTGAATTTAAGAGCATTCTGGAAGCTGAGCAGGTTACGGGTATCCCTTATACCCTGATCTTTGAAGCTTGCATTGGCAAGATTTTTAAAGCCAAGAATGTGCACTGGGAATTCAAAAAAGGAAACCACTATATCAAATACAAGGCATTCTATATTAATGCCCAGGACAACTACACCCGTGTAAGTGGTTTCAATGGATAAGAATTGAGATACTAACTTTCAGAGATATTTGAACGGGGAGCTGCATTAGCTCCCCGTTTTTTATTGACTTTGGTACTTCTGTGCAATGGCAGGCATTAATGCTATACTTCGTAGGTAGTAGAGCTGGTATTTCCACCGCGGCCGGTCCAGTTGGTATGGAAAAACTCTCCCCTGGGTTTATCCACACGCTCGTAGGTATGTGCCCCGAAGTAGTCACGTTGCGCCTGCAGCATATTGGCCGGAAGGCGAGCTGAGCGGTAGCCATCAAAATAGTTTAATGCCGTGGTAAAGGCCGGAACCGGGATCCCATTCACAAGGGCCGTGGCCACTACCTTGCGCCATCCTTCCTGGGCCCCTTCAACCTTATCCTTGAAGAAGGGATCCAGCAGCAGGTTGGGAAGAGCCGGATTCAGATCAAAGGCATCTTTGATTTTACTCAGAAAGGCTGAACGGATAATACAACCTCCCCGCCAGAGCAGGGCAATGTTTCCGTAATTCAATTCCCATCCATACTCCTTAGCAGCCTCACGCATCAGGGTATACCCCTGGGCATAGGAGACAATCTTGGAAGCATAAAGTGCACTCTTAATATCGTTTATAAAAAGAGCCCTGTCGCCCGCGTAAGAAGGAACCGGTCCCGATAGGACCTTTGAAGCCTCCACCCTCTCCTCTTTAAGTGCCGAAAGGCATCTGGCAAATACAGACTCCCCGATCAGGGTCAGAGGTATTCCCAGGTCCAGGGCCTCGATCCCGGTCCATTTCCCTGTTCCCTTCTGTCCTGCTGTATCCAGAATCTTTTCCACCAGCGCTTCACCGTCTTCATCACGATAGGCCAGGATATCCCTTGTAATCTCGATCAGGTAACTGTCCAGTTCTCCCTCATTCCAGTCCTTAAATACCTGGTGCATCTCATCAGCACTCATTCCAAGGAGGTTTTTCATCAGGTTATAAGCCTCACTGATCAGCTGCATATCGCCGTACTCAATCCCGTTATGAACCATCTTTACGAAATGTCCTGCTCCATCATTCCCGACCCAGTCACAGCAGGGAGTCCCATCCTCCACCTTGGCCGAAATGGCCTGGAAGATTTCCTTTACATGGGGCCATGCAGCGGCAGACCCGCCGGGCATAATGGAGGGTCCCATCAGGGCACCTTCTTCTCCACCGGAGACCCCTGTTCCTATAAACAGTAAGCCCTTACTCTCCACATACTTTGTTCTGCGGATGGAGTCGGGGAAATGGGAATTTCCACCATCAATAATAATATCTCCCTCTTCCAGGTGAGGTAGCAGCATCTCGATGAAATCATCCACCGGCTTTCCGGCTTTGACCAGCATCATCACCTTCCTGGGACGCTCCAGGGAAGCAATAAACTCTTCGATGGAGTGTGCTCCAATAAATTTCTTATCCTTACCACGGCCATTCATGAATTTATCCACCTTTTCAAGGGTACGGTTATAAACGGCAACGGTATATCCGTTTCGCTCCATATTCAACACCAGGTTCTCACCCATTACAGCCAGTCCGATCAGTCCGATATCTGCTTTTGTTTTCATTTCTGCTTAATGTTTTGTTATATAACTTGAATCATTTCTTTTTTTACATACACTGGTCCGACAAGACATCAAAACCCAGCTTCTCAAGGATCTCCCTGATCTCCGGGTATCCCTGGAAAAGTCTGACCGCATAGGCCGCAGCTTCCCTCCGCTCAGGGTAGTTTCCCCTCAAACTCTCAAAGGTCTCCGGTGCACTCCTCAGGCGCTGATCGTCTGAACTTACATCATAGATCTGACTATAAATCTCCCATAAAAGCTTCAAAAGATCTCCCTCGCTGGCATCAATCAGTATCTCAGATGTATCCGGTGCGGGTATGGAAGCAGGGAACCAATTATCCATGCCCAGTCCGAAACAGCGGCTTATTGCCTGCACAGACATGGAGGTGCCATTGGCCTTCCCATCCAGGGAGTAGCCAGCTATATGAGGAGTTGCCAGGGTAAGTGCCTCCAGGAGATCCTGCATAATATCCGGTTCATTTTCGAATACATCCAGTATCACCTCACCCAATTTACCATCCCTGATCCCCTCCAGGGCAGCCTTCTCATCCACCACCCCCCCACGGGAAGTGTTGATCAAAATGGCCCCGCTTTTAAGTTCTTTTATAAAGCTTGCATCAATCATGTGAAGCGTGCGATCCTCCCCTGCCCTGTTCAGGGGAACATGCAGGGTAATAATATCACTCTGTTCCTTAAGTTCCTCCAGGGAGATAAATTCATCACTTCCCTCGGCCCGCTCACGAGGCGGATCGTTAAGCAGCACATTCAATCCAAGGGCCCTTGCGGCTTTGGCTACTTTGCTTCCCACATTCCCCACACCAATTATTCCCAGGGTAAGGGTCTTGAGATCCAGATGGCGATGAAGGGCCAGCCAGAGCAAGGTGGAAACAAGATACTGCTCCACCGAAGAAGAATTGCATCCTGGTGCATTGGTCCACTGGATCCCCTGCTCCCTGCAATATTCCGTATCTATATGATCGTAACCTATGGTAGCCGAGGCAATAAAACGGACGGTGGTCCCCTCCAGTAAATCCTTATTACAGCGGGTGCGGGTGCGGGTGATCAAAGCATCCGCATCCATCAGATGACTCCGGGAAATTTCAGCACCGGGGAAATATTCCATCCGGGCCACCCCATCAAGGGCTCCTTCCAGGAAAGGAATTTTATTATCAGCAACTATCTTTATCATAGGCTACGATTTAAATTTCTCCTTCCAGGACCATAGTCCAAGGGCAGGATTCGAGATAAAGTAGATCTCCTCCCCGTCGGGCATGGTATTGTAACCTTCCTTCAATTTAAGGGGATCATAACGTCTGCTCATCTCGTCCAGGCTGGCAAAGGAATAATTCACCGACTCAATCTCTTCTTTTGAGAGCTGACCGGGACAGTAGGTAACCCGGAAGCGTCCCTCTGTAGAGCCATGGATCAGGTGAGCTGCAGCGCTCAGGTTCTCCTGGAGCTCTTTGTTTTCTTCCACTGCCTCTAAAATCTCAGGCGTGGTCAGGTAGCCATACTTCCTGATCAGACGATCAATCTCCTTATCCTCACCAAACTCTTTTAGTCCGGGTGCCAGAACCACCAGCTCCCCACCATCGGCGATGGCCATCCGGGTCCTGTAGATACTTTTGTTCCCCAGCCAGGTACTCTTGAACTCCTCCGGATCCAGATAGACCACCACTTTCGGCAGGGGCTGCTCCAGCATCTGGAAGTTTACCTCCAGCGAAAGTTCCGCAGCCTTCAGAAAACATTCTTCATCATCTCCGATATAAAGTCCGCGCACCACCAGCTCACCTTTCGGATTACGACCAATAACCGTCTGCACATAAAGCAGGGGCATATCCATCGCAAAGTGTTCCGATGCGTAATTCAGCACATCCCTCACCGGTGTTGAGGCACGTCCCATTATACGTTCCATGCCAAAGGCGGCACCCAGGTAGTGGCTCTTGTTTATTCCTTCTGGTCCGCCGGTACCCACAAAAACATTTTTATTGTAGTTGGCCATCCCGATCACCTCATGGGGTACTACCTGCCCGATGGATAAAATCAGGTCATGTCCGCCCTCCATTAACAGCCGGTTGACCTGGGCAGGCCAGGGATAAGATACTCTCCCTTCTGAAACTGCTTCAACAAAGGATGCCGGGACCTCTCCAAGGGTCACCACATCCTTCCGCCAGTCATGTACCCTGAACAGGGAAAGGGGAACTGCTCCAAACATCTTTTCAATCTCCCTGCCAGTCATGGCAGCATGGGTTCCCAGGGCTGGAAGCACATCACTGAGATTCTCCCCATAATATTCCCAGACCATCTCAGTCAGGCGACCGGCCATGCTATGGTACCTGGTAAAATCCGGTGGAATGGCAAGTACGCTCTTTTTCGGCCCCAGTCTCTGCAGAGCCTTACTCAGGCCCCTGCTTATATCCTGGTCCGTAAGCACTACATCCGCGGCTCCTTTTTCAAAATAGATCATCTTAAACCCCTCCAAAAGCACTGTAACCACCATCCACCGGGATGCAGATTCCTGTGATAAACCTGCTCATATCCGACAGGAGGTAAAGCACGGTTCCATTCAAATCCTCCGGTTGACCAAATACCCCCATGGGTGTATTTGCAATAATTTTTTCGCCCCTGGGTGTAAGTGCTCCTGTCTCTTCATCGGTAAGCAGAAAGCGATTCTGATTGGTAAGAAAAAAGCCGGGTGCAATGGCATTGACCCTGACACCCACCTTGGCAAGATGTACCGCAAGCCACTCGGTGAAGTTATTTATTGAAGCCTTGGCAGCCGAATAGGCCGGGATCTTGGTCAGGGGTTTATAAGCGTTCATGGAGGATATATTCAGTACAACCCCTTTTTGCCGGGCCACCATATCCCTGGTGAACACCATGGAAGGCAGCAGGGTCCCGGTGAAATTCAGATCGAAGACTTTTTGAAATCCTTCCAGCTCCAGTCCGAAAAAGCCCTGATCAAGGTGATCCAGGTCCTCCTCGGTAATCTGCTCCAGTTTGGTGGTGGCTGTTGGAGCATTTCCTCCGGCACCATTAATCAGCATGTCAATTTCCCCGACCTCATTAAGGATCTGCATGCGAACTTCCTCCAGGGAGGCTCTGTCGAGCACATTGCACATGTATCCATAGCTCCTTACTCCCAATTCTGAACTTATCTCCGAGGCAAGCTTCTTTGCAGCCTCTTCATTGATATCCAGTATAACCGTAATCACCCCTGCCTTTGCCAATCCCCAGGCCATGGAAGTACCCAGTACACCGCCACCTCCGGTAATCACACATACCTGATCCTTTAACGCTTTAAATGCCTCTTGTTCCATTAATTGAATTATTTGGGTTAATAATAAGCTAAGTTTTCGCTGGTAATAATATCTATGGGGAGCCACTGCCTTGGGCTGGGCTCCCGGTTAAAAACCACCAGGTTATAAAGGGAGTTAAGTCCCACGAAATGCCTGTTCCTCAGGCTTTTGAGAAAGCAAAAAATCAATGCGATCCTGTTTCAGAAAGTGAATGTTTTCCGGTAGAAGGTCATAGCCCACCAAACGAACCCGGTCTCCTGATCGTTCAGACAGGAAACGAGCCACCTTATAAACCCTTGAGTTGCTCACAAAGAGCCCGGCAATATCATAGGATGCACAGATATCACCAAGCTTTTCCTTCAGACTCCGGTCATCGGCCCCATTCAGATCGATGCTGATCAAATGTCTCAGTCGCCCGGCAGAATTTGCAAAGTAGGCTCTGAATCCTTTCTCCCTGTCAATGATATGGGCGTAATGATCCTTTCTGCCAGACATATTCACAATGGCCACATCCCGCCCCTGTTCCAATCCGTAATCCATCAGTTTGGCAGCCACATAACCACTGTGATAGGCATCCTGACCCACAAAACTCTTTACAGCAGGTGCCTCCAGAAGCGAGTTAAACAGGACCACAGGGATTTGCTCCAGGTTGCATCGCTCCAGGAAAGAATAAGATTCCTCCTGGAAAACCGGGGCAAAGAGCACTCCCTCCACTGATTCAAAGGGAAACTGTTCCACAATTGCCCTGAACTCTTCCCGGTCCATCTGATCGAAATAAAAGCTATGCAGGGTCACATGCTCATGGTCCAGAACATCCAGAGCCCGTTGGATACCCCGCTGAGGGAGTTCCCAGAAGGTATGATCATTCACAACCTTGGGCATTAGTACAGCAAGATGAATATCCCTCTTCAGAGCCAGTGAACGGGCGGCAATATCGGGTTTATAATCGAACTCCATAAGTAATCTCTGGATCTTCTCCCGGGTCGCCGGACTTACCTCCCCCCGGTTATGGATCACCCGGTCCACTGTCCCAATGGAGACATTGGCTATCTCGGCAATATCCTTGATCCTGATTTTACTCATATCTTATTAATATATCTGATATTTAACCCAAGTAAACAGAGGTGTCAGGTAAAATTTTATTATCCAAAAATAGCTAATTTATTTAGGAAAAAGCTATAAAATTAACTAATTTCGTGTCCGTACACGGAAATTTAAGACTCCTATGAAATTAGAAAAATACTCCTTTGGAATCGGGGACCGCTTCAGTCAGCAGGGAGAAGCCCAACTTAAGGCCCTGATCAAAGCAAAAGAGATGGGAATTGAGGTCGTACCTGTCTGGAACAAATCAAACCGGGAACACCAGATCATTAAATCCTCACCTGCAGATACCAGACGGGAGGCTGACCAGGCTGTGCTTGCCCTTGCCTGGGAACACCCTTACTATGTGGATGCGGATCACATTAACATTGTTACGGTGAATCCATTTATGGAGCATTCTGATTTTTTCACCCTGGACGTAGCTGATTACATTGGTAGTGAGGTTTCCAAAGATGAAATGGAAGACTTCCTTGCCGTGGCGGATACTTTTACGGGAGAAGTGCACATTCCCGGAATTGAGGATCCCTTTCTAATAAGCCAGGACAGCCTCAGGGAAATAGCAGGAAAGTTCCTGGGAGCTGTGTCGAAGGCCTCAGGTATTTACCGGCATATTGAAGGCAAGAAAGGTGCTGGGAACTTTATTGCCGAAGTAAGTATGGATGAGGTGGAGACCGCCCAGACCCCTGAAGAGCTCTTTTTTATCCTTCTGATGATCAGCCACTATCAGATACCCGCCCAGACCATTGCCCCCAAGTTTACCGGCAGGTTTAACAAGGGCGTTGATTATGTTGGGGATGTGGATCTGTTCAGAAGAGAGTTTGAACAGGACCTGCTGGTCATTGATTTCGCGGTAAAATCATTTGATCTCCCTGACAACCTTAAACTGAGTATTCATTCGGGCAGTGACAAGTTCACCATTTACCCCATTATGGGTGAACTCATCCGGAAATATGATAAAGGAATTCATGTAAAAACTGCAGGGACCACCTGGCTCGAAGAGCTCATTGGCCTGGCTCTTGCAGGAGGCGATGCTCTGGAGATGACTAAAAATATTTACAGTAAGGCCTACTGCCGGCAGGAGGAACTCTGCGGGCCTTATGAAACAGTGATTGATATCGATCCGGCCACCCTTCCCCTCCCTCCTGAAGTGGATAAATGGGATGGAGAGAAGTTCGCGGCTACCCTGAGGCATGAACCCGGTCATCCGGATTACCATGCCGGATTCAGGCAGCTGCTCCATGTGGGATACAAAGTAGCCGCCGAAATGGGGGATGAATTTCTTGAGATGGTCAGACTGCACAGCGATATTGTGGCTGAGCAGGTAAGTACGAATATATATGACAGGCACATCAAACGATTATTTAATATTTAGTGATGAAGAAGTTTCTGGATAAGGATTTTCTCCTGGAAAATGAAATAGCACAAAGGCTCTATCACGAAGTAGCAGCCGGATTGCCCATCATTGATTATCACTGTCACCTGGATCCCCGATTGATTGCTGAGGATGCCAGCTTTAATAACCTTACACAAATTTGGCTGGCAGGTGACCACTATAAGTGGAGGGCCATGCGTGCCAATGGTGTGGAAGAACGCTTTTGCACAGGCGATGCTGCAGACGAGGAAAAATTCATGAAGTGGGCTGCCACTGTTCCGGATACCCTGCGAAATCCCTTATATCACTGGACCCATCTTGAACTACAGCGCTATTTTGGTATTGAGGACCTGCTGAATGCGGAAAGTGCCCGTAAGATCTATGAACAGGCAGGCCAGATGCTTCAGTCGGAAGCATTCAGTGTACGAAAGCTCATACAGAAGATGAATGTGGAGGTGATCTGTACCACCGACGACCCGGCGGACTCGCTTGAGCATCACCAAAAAATCAAGGAAGACGGATTTGAAACAAAGGTACTTCCTGCCTGGCGGCCGGACAAAGCCATGGCTGTGGAGGATGCAGATGCACTACAATCTGTATCTTGATAAGCTGGAACAGGCTGCTGATAGCTCCATCTCTACCTTTATGGACCTCTTAACCGCACTCCAGAACAGGCACGATTACTTCCACCAGATGGGATGCCGGATCTCGGACCATGGCCTGGAAAGTTTTTATGCCGATGATTTTGACTATCAGGATATTGAAAAGATATTTATCAAGATACGAAAGGGGCGCACCCTTAATAAGCAGGAGGTGAGCCATGTTTAAATCGGCCATGCTTATCGAACTGGCTGTCATGGATCATGAAGCCGGATGGGCCCAACAATTCCATGTGGGTGCCCTGAGGAATAACAATTCCCGGCAGTTCTTTGACCTGGGCCCCGACACCGGGTTCGATTCCATCGGAGACTTCAAAATGGCTAAAACCATGTCACGCTTCCTGAACCGGCTGGACCAGCAGAATCAGCTGGCTAAAACCATTGTCTATAATCTAAACCCGGTGGACAATGCGCTGATGGTTACCATGATCAATAATTTTAACGACGGGATCACCCCCGGGAAGATGCAGTTTGGGTCTGGTTGGTGGTATATGGATCAGAAATTTGGAATGATCGATCAGATCAACACCCTCTCCTCACTGGGGCTCCTGAGCCGTTTTGTAGGAATGCTGACCGATTCCCGGAGCTTTCTCTCCTATCCCCGGCACGAGTACTTCCGAAGGATTCTCTGCAACCTGGTAGGTAGAGATGTGGAAAACGGAGAGATCCCCAATGAAGCTTCCCTGGCAGATAATCTTATCCAGAATGTATGTTATTACAACGCAAAACAGTATTTTGCGTTCTAGTAAGAAAAAAAGCGTGGGTAAGAAGATTCTCAAGTACGTAACAGTATCCCTGTTTCTCCTGGTGTTTATGCATACAGCCCGTTCCCAGGGAATCAAGGGAGAGATCAGGGACCATAATGGTGAGCCTGTACCCTATGCCGCCATTTTCATCAAGGAACTGACCCGGGGAACAACCTGCAATGCGCTGGGAATGTTCTCACTGCCACTTCCTGAAGGAAACTACACCATCTTTTTCCGTAGCCTGGGCTACACGGAAGTCAGCCGCACCCTTGTGGTGGGTCCGGAATACACAGAGCTGATCATTGAACTGCCTCCCCAGACCTATATGATACCCGAGGTCAGGGTCAGTGCATCCGGAGAAGATCCTGCCTACTGGATCATGCGAAAAACAATCGGACTGGCCAATTACCACCTGAATGAAGTGCTGAATTACGACGCAGAGATATATATCAAGGGGAGTGCCCTCCTGGAAAAAATGCCCAGGGCCATTGCCAGGAGAATCCAGGTGAATGATATCAAAGTAGAAGAGGGTGAAGCCTATATGCTCGAATCGCTCAATGAGGTTAAATTCACCGCTCCTGATAAATATGAGATGCGGGTCATTGCCTCACAGAACACCCTTCCGGGTTATACCGAGAACGTGAATCCCATGGATTATATAAATGCAAGCCTTTACCAGCAGCAGATTGAAGGGGTTATCTCTCCCCTGGCCCGGAATGCTTTTATGTACTACCGTTTTAGCTTTGACGGAACTTTTCTGGAAGGCACTTATATCATAAACAAGATCAAGGTCACGCCCAAAAGAAAGAGCCAGCAGATGGTGGAGGGCTACATCTATGTTGTGGAGGACATCTGGTGCCTGCATTCAGCAGATCTTTCGGTGAATACCATTGCAGGAACAGTTACCCTCAAGCAACTCTTTGCCAATGTAATTATGGATGCCTGGCTGCCAGTCAACCACCAGATCGGCGTGGATGTGGATATTGCAGGGGTTCTGGCCAATGTGACCTATGTATCCTCATTGAAATATAATGATGTGACCCTGAACCCAAACCTTCCGGAGACCTATTTCACCTCCATGAATGAGCCGAAGGAAACAGATGAAGTCCCGGAGGAAAAACCTGTCTCCAAGGAACAGGAAAAGATCAATGAACTGCTTGAAAAGGATGAATTAACTAACCGGGATGTACAACGACTCTCCAAGCTGATGGAAAAAGAGGCCGGGAAGGGCAATCCGGACCGGAAAGGAGAAGACATGAACCAGATCGGGACCACTTTTTCAGTAGCCGATAGTGCGGTTAAAAATGATTCCCTCTACTGGAATGCTGTTCGCCCCATCCCCCTGACCCCGGAAGAACATCTGACACTGACAGTAAGGGACTCCATCATAGGCAGTCAAAGATCCACTTCATCCGCACCAGGAGGAGACAGCATAAGAACCACCAGGCGCCGGCATCTAAAAGCACGGGATATCCTGACGGGTCGCACCTACTTCATGAGCAGGGGGAAAATCCGCTTCACACACGGCGGATTATTCGACCTGGAACGACTGGGCTACAATACAGTGGACGGAGTCTCCTATGGACAGTCATTCAGCATTAACTGGAAAACCGATTCACTTCATACCTTTCGTTCCTGGCTGAAGGCTGATTATGCGTTTCACAGAAAGGCTCCCATGATTACCTGGGACACAGACTTTCTGTATGCACCAATGGCCAGGGCTAAGGTGGCCCTTTACATGAATTACACCTCTTCTGACTTTAACGGCTCCACAGGTATTCCGGGCTTCACCAATACGGCCTACACGCTGATAATGAGAGAGAACTACCTGAAAAAATATGAAAAAATCGATGTCACCCTCTACAACCGGATTGATGTGGTCAACGGTTTGATACTCACCGCTTCAGCCACCTATGGACATCAAAACCAGCTGACTAACAACAGTGATTTCTCCTTCTTCTTTAATGATAGCAGGGATTTCACTCCCAATACACCCGGAGATGTTGCTGAAGATGATCCGGTACTGGCAGATCATAAGAAACTGATGGGAATTATACGGCTCGATTACACGCCCAGGCAGCCCTATGTGGTGCGTACCTACAGGAAGGACCTCCGCCAATCCAAATGGCCCACCTTCTCTCTTGAGTACCGGCATGCTTTCCCGCTGGATAACGGAAATTGGTCCGATTTCAGCCTGCTGCATGCAGGGATCACCCATAGCCTGGAGACCGGTCTGCTATCTGTTCTGGATTGGTCACTGCAATCGGGGTACTACCTGAATACCACGGCTCTTCATTTCTCCGATTTCAGCCATTTTAAATCAAGTCCACTCTACATCGACATGGCCGGGTTTGACAATGCGCTTATGCTGATGGATTACTATGAAGCCAGCACCTCAGACTACTGGGTGAATGCCGATGTGAAACTTACTTCCTCCTACCTGCTTATCAAGTTCCTGCCCTGGTTCAGTGAGCGGCTCTGGAAGGAATCAGTTGGTATCGCTTATCTCTATACACCACAGGCTCCCCACTATGTCCAGTTGGGATACAGCCTCAATGAACTGTTCTTCCTGATCGACCTGGGTGTCTATGTGGGATTCCAGGAGGGAGAATACAAGGGATTCGGGGCCCATCTCAATTTCAGATTTTAAACTTTCCTGACCAGAAATTGTTATCATTGTACAGGAAATGAAAGGGATTGCAATCATATTGGCAGCATTCATGTTATTGCTGAACTTTGAATATCTCCGGGAGACCTTCCAGGTCCCAGGCGATTCTGCTGTGATGGCCTGCTGTTCAGATAGCAATTCTGACTGCTGCTCCCCGGAGGAGGACCATCATGATAGCAAGGAGCCCTGCGACGGGAACCATGATTGCCTGCCTGGTTGTGACTGCTCCTGTCAGTTTCAGATCACGGCAATTGCATATAATTTTCTAGAGCTTTCGGGAGTCGTGGTACAATCCTATCACTACGGCCATTATATGAACAGCTACTCCTTTGAGTATTCGGAGGACTTTCTCCAACCACCCCGTTTTGGATAACTGATTCTATTGACAAGAATATTCAGTTAACCAAAACATTTTTCCAATGAAAATAAAGATAGCATTGCTGCTATGCATCCTGTTTGGTGCATACAGCCAGGAAGTACATGCAAGTCCTGCAGTTGCAACTGACACCCTTTCCATCTGGGTCAATGGCGCCTGCGGAATGTGTAAAACCCGCATCGAGGATGCTGCCCTGAAGGTCAAGGGAGTAAAGACCGCCTCTTGGGATGTTGAGACCCATCAGCTGTCATTAAGCATCGATCCGGACAAATTCAAAGCAAATAAGCTACACTACAAAATAGCCAGTGTGGGTCACGATACGGAAGAACTGCTTGCACCTGATCCTGTATATGAGGCCTTGCCCGCCTGCTGCAAGTACAGGGATCCTGATAATCCACATTTTCAGGATAACGGTGGCAGTCAGGTCAGCGGATATGTCTTTGAAACAGGTGAACAGGGGGAAAGAGTCCCCCTGTTGGCTGCCAATGTTTACTGGGCCGGGACCACCACCGGGACCACCACGGGGAAAGACGGGTCCTTTACCCTTGGCCCCCTGGAAGGCGCCCATATGCTGGTGGTCTCCTATGTGGGATATAAAAACGATACCATGCATATTCATGAAGCCTCCGAGGTAGAGGTGGAATTTTCCAATGTGCATATGCTGGAAGAGGTCAAAGTGGTCCACCGGATAAAGCCCACCTCTGTCTCCTTCAGCAGCGCTTACAATATTCAGAATATCCATGAGAAGGAGCTGACCAAGGCAGCCTGCTGCAACCTCTCAGAAAGTTTTGAAACCAATCCTTCAGTAGATGCAGGACTAACGGATGCTGTCACCGGCACCCGGAAAATTGAGATGCTTGGACTGGCCGGTCCCTATGTGCAGATCATGCGTGAGAATATGCCTGATGTAAGGGGACTGTCTGCTCTTTACGGGCTTACCTATACCCCTGGAACCTGGATCGAGGCGATACAACTTAACATGGGATCAGGCTCTGTGGTAAATGGATTTGAGAGTATCACCGGCCAGATTAATGTGGAGCTGAGGAAACCAGAAGATAGCGACAGGCTTTTTGTAAATCTCTATGGAAACAGCGATGGCAAAATGGAAGGCAATATTATGACAGCCCATAAAATTAATGAGCAATGGAGTGGCAGCCTGATGCTCCATGGAAACAGCAGACCCTTCCAGCTGGATCACAATGGGGATGGTTTTGTGGATCATCCCACAGGCAATCAGCTGGTAGCTTTGAGCCGCTTCAAATACAGCGGGAAGAAGGGGCTCCAGAGTCAACTGGGAATTAAAGTTGTCTGGCTCGACCAGGTGGGGGGACAAATGGACTTTGATCCGGAAACAGATCGCGATCAACAGCCCTACTGGGGATCAGGCCTGAATACCAAACGTCTTGAGGCCTGGGCCAAGATTGGAAAGGTCTTTGAAAACAAACCATATGCCAGCATGGGTTTTCAGCTCTCGGGCTTAGTACACAGGCAGGATTCCTATTTCGGTATGACCGATTACCTGGCCGATCAGCAATCCTTATATTCCAACCTGATCTACCAGTCTATCCTGGGAAACACCAATCATCAGTACAGAACCGGACTCAGTTTCCAGGCCGACAGCTATGATGAAACAGTGGGCATGGAGCTCTATCAAAGACAGGAACTGGTTCCTGGTGCCTTCCTGGAATACACCTTTAACCATATGGATATCTTCACCCTTGTGGCTGGATTCCGTGCTGATTACCACAACATATATGGGACATTTTTCACGCCCCGGCTGCACCTGAGATATGAACCGGTCCAGAAGACAGTGATTCGTGCCTCTGCCGGACGTGGACAAAAAACCGCGTCCATATTTGCCGAAAATATGGGCATATTTGCCACTTCCAGGTCCATTTACCTGGATGAGGATGCACCTGGTTTACCATACGGTCTTGAACCTGAGACAGCATGGAGCTTTGGATTAAATTTTGCCCAGGGTTTCAAACTTGGTGCGGCCGAATCGGTTTTCAAGCTGGATTACTACCATACCCGTTTTACAAACCAGGTAGTGGTTGACCTGGACAGGAATCCCCAGGAGGTCCATTTCTACAACCTGGATGGTGAGTCCTGGTCCAACAGTTTCCAGGCCCAGGTAGATCTGGAACCTAAGGAGCGTTATGATATTCGTCTTGCCTACCGGATAAATGATGTGCGGACCACCTATGGAGATGAGCTATTGCCCCGTCCCCTGGTTGCCAAACACAGGGCTTTTGTGAATATGGCTTACACGACCAAAGATCTCTGGAGCTTTGATATCACCTGGAGTTGGCAGGGTGCCAAGCGCATCCCATCGACCGAAAGCAATCCGGAACCATATCAGGTGGAAAGTTCTTCACCGGCCTTCTCCATGGTAAACCTTCAACTTGGGAAAACCCTGTTTAAGCGCCTGGAACTGTACGCGGGAATTGAAAACCTCTTTGGCTTTACACAGGAAGATCCCATTCTGGCAAGCGAAGACCCATTTGGTCCGTGGTTTGACAGTTCACTGATCTGGGGTCCGGTTTTCGGAAGGAAATTCTACGGTGGGCTGCGTTTCAGGATAAACTAAATATTTCCTCTATAAACTTTCATTTTTGCAAAACTAAAAGTAGGTTTGGATTTTGAAATTACACCCATGAAAATTTTCCAGCCTCTCACCCTGCTTCTCCTGATTATGTTCACCGGCTTGTCTGCACAGACAGATGAGGTAATCGACTGGGATTATGAGATTGATCTGCTGGCCAGGGAGCTGGCAGAGAAACACCCCGACCTCTTCTTCAGGACCGATTCGACATGGTACTATCAAAAGATGGATGAAGTTGCAGCAGAGGCTCCGGATCACTCTGTCTTCGAGGTATCCGTCAGACTCCAGCAGGTGCTTGCTGCCATGGGCGATGCCCAGACCCTGATCAACTATCATTTTCTGATCGGGAAACCCCTGATACTCCCCATAGAATATTACTGGTTTGAAGAGGGAATATACATTTTAAGGACCGACAGGTTATATGAACCGCTGCTGGGCAAAAAACTAACTGCGGTCAACAAGGTACCCATTAATGTGGTTGTTGACTCACTGGCCACCCTGCTGGTACCTGGCAACCAGGCTGTGTTGCGTAACAGTATCCCCCGCATGCTTACCTGGTTTCAGCTACTTGAATTCTTCGGGTTTACCTCAGAAAAGTCGGTTTCCCTGACCGTGAGCAGTGCTTCCGGGGAGGAGGAAGAGATTACAATCAGGATGCCTGTAGAACTGGGGGAAATGCTTGATGTACAGACAAAGTCTGTTCCACTGGGTTGGCAGGATCAGAATACATTTTTCCGGGATCATTATTTTGGAGATGAACATCTCTATTACATTCAGTACAATCGTTGCTGGAGCCGGGAGGCGGAAGAGGAATATGGCTCAGGAGCCTCCGCTCTCTTTATGCCCTCCTTCAAAGAATTCGAAAAGCAGGTATATCCGGTAATAAAAAAGAAGGAGATGGATAAACTGGTTTTTGATATGCGCTTTAACAAGGGTGGTATCGCCATCCAGGGAACTGAGTTCATTAATAAGATCTGCAAAGCCCTGCCTAAAAATCATGTTGATATTTTTGTCCTGGTAGGAAGGACAACATGCGAGGAAGCCATCACAAATACGGTCGACTTCATGAAGAGCGCAGAGGTGATCCTTGTGGGTGAGGAGACCTGTGGACGACCCAACTATTTTGGTGAAGTAAAGCGCTTTGTGCTTCCTGAATCCCGACTGATTGTGAGTCACCCGACGATCTACTTTTCTCTGCTTGACGAGGATGAACCATCCATTGTTCCAGAAATACCGGCACCCCCAAGTTTTGATCAGTATCTGAAGGGAATTGATCCGGCCATGGAAATTATTCGCCTTTACAAGCAGCCCTGATCCTATTCCTCCAGGATCAATCCCCTCATAATCATGTACTGTGCTGCAATATATGTGACCATAATCAGGAAGCCGGCCAGGGGAATCTCGCTGTGAAACTTATTGAAAGCGATCATGCTGTCGGAAAGCAGGAACAGCAGGGAACCAATAAAAACAAGCTTGAAACTCATTGCTCCTACCCTTCCCGAACGGTTCAGCGCCATCATGGACATAAGTATAAGTGAAAGGGCATAGATGGTGATAATGGGCTTCATCATCCCCTCAAGTCCTGGAAACAATAAGACCAGCATTCCGGCAACATAGGCAAGAAAAAAGACAGCCAGCCAGGGATTCTTTTGCAGATATCCCTTCCCCCCTGTCTCACTGTATTTGCTGAATGTATAAATATAGGCCACCTGCGCACAAAAAAATCCTCCCACCCCGCAAAGAAGAAGAGTTCATTCTTTCCGGATAACATCAGGAGATTATCTCCCACCCAGGAGAAGAAGAAAGCAAGCAATACCGGTATGGTAAAAGCAGTTTTCTTAGCAAACAGCATGAAATATACCGCGATCCAGATCATGATCAGCGGCTTCACAAGATACTCCATCTGAATATTGTCCAACAGTCTGCCCAGGAGTTCAACAATAACGATTACCGCAAAAAGCAAATGCATCAGGAGTGAGGTATTATTTTTCATAGGAAAGGGTTTTCGTAGAGTAAATATAAGAAATGAGTTGAATGACACATATTTTATTAATCATTGCGCAATCGATTGTACACTTTTTTGTAACTTTGCTTCATAGATGAACAAAAAGCAGCACGTTACCATCCATGACATTGCCAGGAGGCTGAATGTATCGGCCTCCACTGTATCGCGTGCCCTCCAGAATCATCCCAGGATCAGTGAAGCAACAAAGGATTCGGTAAAGAAAGTTGCGGCAGAGCTCAACTACCAGCCAAATGTGGTGGCTTCCGCCCTGCGAAGTGGTAGCAGTAAAACAGTGGGAGTGATTGTCCCCAGGATCAACAGGAACTTCTTTTCCAATGTGATCGGAGGCGTGGAAGCATTACTGACAAGCGCTGGATACCACCTGATGATCTGTCAAACCCATGAGAAAATGGAAAATGAGGTAGCTGCTGTTCAGACCCTGATCAATGCCCGGGTCGATGCTGTACTTCTCTCCATTTCCATGGAAACTACTCATAATGATCATCTGACCTTACTTACAGAAAAGGGCATCCGCCTGTTCCATTTTGACCGGGTTCCCAAGGGTACAGAGAATGGATCGGTGGTGATAAATGACCACCTGGGTGCCTATCTCAGCGTAAAGCATCTGCTGGAGCAGGGCTACCGGAAGATACTCCATGTATCCGGTATGGACCATATCAATATCTACAGGAACCGGAAAGAGGGATACCTGCAGGCCATGCATGAGGCAGGAATAGATGTACCTCCATCCTGGATCCTGCAGGAGCCACTTGTGCAGGAGGGTGGTGAAGAAGCATTTCGCAAAGGTATGCTTATGAAAAAGAAGCCCGAGGCCTTTTTCTGCTCGGGCGATTTCGTTGCTCTGGGTATTTTACAGGCTGCAAAAAGGGAGGGAATTTCCATTCCGGCTGATCTTGGGGTAAGCGGTTTTGCAAACGAACCCTTCACAGCCTTCCTGGAACCTTCTCTGACCACCGTGGATCAGCATGGTGAGCTAATGGGCCGAAGGGTGGCTGAGATGTTCCTCAGATGCGAACAGGAAGAGGTGCATCAAAACATGTGCGGGCAGATAGTCCTGAAACCAGAACTAATCATACGAAACAGTTCACATTTAATCACTTAAACACAGATAAGATGTCAATAAATTATGAAGTAAGGTTTTCCAACCATCCAGAAGATGCGAAGCTCTATGGTACAGAGCGATTAAGAAAGGAATTCCTGGTTGAGAAGCTGATGGTCAGGGGGGAGATCAATATGGTCTACTCCATGAATGACAGGTATATTGTGGGAGGTGCTGTTCCCGACTCAGAACTTGAACTGATATCCATTGATCCCCTGAAGTCAGAATATTTTTGCGATCGACGGGAACTGGGAATTATCAATGTGGGCGGCAGGGCCACCATTCATGTGGATGGCACAGCCTATGACCTGGATTATAAAGATGCCCTCTATGTGGGTGCCGGTTCAAAGCAGATTACCATGATCAGCAGGGAGAAACAGAATCCGGCACATCTCTATTTTAATTCCGCACCTGCCCATAAGGCTTTCCCCTGCAAGAGAGTCACCCTGGCCGACGCGGAAGTGGCTGATATGGGCGCAATGGACCAATCAAATGCACGAAAGATCAACAAACTGCTCATCCATTCAGTGGTGGAAACCTGCCAGCTGCAAATGGGAATGACAGAATTGCAGCCAGGAAGTGTATGGAATACCATGCCACCTCACCTGCATGATCGAAGGATGGAGGCCTACTTCTATTTTGAAGTACCCGAAGGTCAGGCCATCTGTCACTTTATGGGCGATCCCAAAGAAACCAGGCATATCTGGCTGCAAAATGAACAGGCGGTTATTTCCCCGCCATGGTCGATCCACTCAGCAGCCGGAACCAGCAACTATATCTTTATCTGGGGAATGGCCGGAGAGAATCTTGATTACGGAGATATGGATATGATCCAGCCCAATGAAATAAGATAAAACTAAAGCCATGTCACAGCAACTATTTGACTTAAAAGGAAAAAGAGCCCTGATTACAGGTGGAACTCACGGTCTCGGAATGGCCATTGCATGCGGTTTAGCTGAAGCAGGAGCCAGCATTATTGTCAATGATGTGTTTCCGGATAAACTGGAAATTGCCAAAAGAGATTACGCAGAGAAGGGAATCCATATACATACTTACGTCCTGGATGTCACCAATGAAGCTGCGGTTGAACAAGGTATAGCTCTGATGGAAAAGGAAGTGGGCCCCATCGATATCCTGGTCAACAATGCCGGCATCATCAAAAGAATTCCAATCCTGGAAATGAAAGCAGAGGAGTTCAGGCAAGTCCTGGATGTGGATCTTACCGGTCCCTTCATTATGGCAAAAACGGTGGCCCGGGGAATGATTGAGCGCGGTAGCGGAAAAATCATCAATATGTGCTCCATGATGAGCGAGCTGGGAAGAAATACCGTATCAGCCTATGCAGCAGCCAAGGGTGGTTTGAAAATGCTAACCCGGAGTATGGCTACCGAGTGGGCCAAGTACAACATCCAGATCAATGGCATTGGGCCGGGCTACTTTGCAACCACCCAGACAGAGCCTATCCGTGTGGACGGACATCCTTTTAATGACTTTATTATCAACAGAACACCTGCCGGAAGATGGGGCAATCCGGAGGACCTGGCAGGTACAGCGGTTTTCCTTGCCTCCGGGGCATCTGATTTTGTGAACGGACAGGTTATTTATGTGGATGGCGGCATCCTGGCCACCATCGGGAAACCCTCAAATGAATCATAAACTTATTGAAAATCATATAAATCTGAAATCATGCGAAAAACTTCCATCCTTTACGTGCTTGTGGGATTGCTGACAATCTCCTGTGGCTCAAACCCTGAGATATCACTCCAGGTGACCAATCCCCTGAAGCAAAAACGCAGTGATGCCGTTATTCTGATATCCCGGGGCGAAATCAGTGGCTGGACAAACATTCCCGATGGGCTCCTGCCCGTTCTGAAAGACATCCATGGCGAATTCATCCCCTGCCAGGCTGATGATGTGGATGGTGATGGCAACTGGGATGAGCTGTTTGCACTGTTCAATTTGGAGGCTGGCGCCCAGGAAAGAATCAGTGTGGAGTTTGTTTCAAAGGAGAACTACCCTGAATTTCCTGCCAGAACCAATCTTCATCTGGGCGATGCAAGTGATAATTACAAGAAGCTAAATCAGGGCCATAGACTTGAAGGGGTTTCCTATCATAACTATGCTAATCTTACTGAGGCAGCCTTCCAGATGGAAGGAGCGGCATGGGAAAATGACCTGGTAGCTTTCAGAAACTATATGGATCAGCGAAACGGGATGGACATCTTCGGAAAAACCACCCCGGCCATGGTTCTGGACAATGTTGGAAAAAAAGGTGAACCCAGCTACCATGAACCGGCGGACTGGGGAATGGATGTTTTGAAGGTAGGAACCAGCCTTGGTGCAGGAGGCATAGGCTACATGTACAATGACTCCATTTACCGGGTGGGTGACAATGGATCGGGAAGCTACGAAGTCTTGTTCCAGGGATCCCAAAGGAGTCGTTTCATGCTTAATTATAGCAATTGGAAAGTGGAAGACCAGGTTCTGGATGTATCTCACCAGATTGGAATTATTGCCGGACGTCGCTTTTACCAGGGAATGGTCACCTACACCGGAACGGAGGAAGCAATGAAACTGGTGGTGGGTATCGTAAATATGCTTAGCGAGCAACTCCATGTCCTGGAGCTGAATGATCAGTATACCGGACTGTACACCATGGATAACCAGGCAGAGGACGGAAGCCTGCTGACCATGGCCCTGGTGGTTCCCACAAGCTACCTGATACGTACTGGTGAAACCAGGGATGAAGGGGATGGAGTGATCCAGACCTACTATGCACTCCTGGATGCCAGTCCGGGGGATGCCATGCATTATCGCTTCTATTCCCTTTGGGAAAAAGAGGATCAGAGATGGAGCTCAGTGGAAGAAATTGAAAAGTATTTGAAAATGGAAGCACATAGATGGACCCAGTCCGTGGTGTATGCCAACTAATATTTATATTGCATAATCGAATGTACCAATTTGCAAGTCCATGAAAAGAATTGACGTAGTCCTGAAAATGAGGGAGACCGGGGTCATTCCCCTCTATTACAATCCCGATATAGAAGTAATGAAAAAGGTGATCTCGGCATGCTACCGTGGTGGAATGAAAATTTTTGAATTTACCAACCGTGGAGATATGGCACACGAGCTCTTTGCCGAACTGGTGCTTTGGAGCCGTGAAGAGATGCCCGACATGATGCTTGGTGTCGGGACCGTGGTGGAAGCCGGAACCTGTTCACTATATATCCAGCTGGGTGCAAAATTTATCGTTTCTCCCCTTCTGAATGAAGAAATGGCCAGGACATGTAACCGCCGGAAGGTATTATGGATGCCCGGATGTGCCACTGCATCCGAAATAGGAAGGGCGGAAGAGTTGGGTGCCGAGGTAGTGAAATTGTTTCCGGGACCCACCGTGGGAGGGGCCAGGTTTCTGAAAGCCTACCTGGGGCCCTGCCCCTGGTCCAATATCATGCCTTCGGGAGGAGTAAGCCCTACCCTGGAAAACCTGACTGAATGGTTCGAAGCAGGTGCCTTCTGCGTGGGAATGGGCTCCCAGTTAATCACCAAAGAGATCATCGCTAATAAGGATTACAAGAAGCTGGAAGAAACAGCTGCTTATGCAATGAAAATTATTGGTGAACTAAAAAGATAAGTGGGAGAAGCATATGCGAAAGATACCCCTACTCATTATCACCTTGCTGCTGTTTCTGTCAGCCTGTGTGACTCAACAGCAAGGCAAGGTGCTGAAACTGGCTCACGGGCTGGATCCCTCCCACCCGGTCCACAAAGCCATGGTGTATATGGCCGATCGATGTAAGGAAATTTCAAATGGGGAGCTAAGCATCGAGATCTATCCCAGCGGTCAGCTCGGTTCTGAGCAGCAGTGCGTGGAACTCCTGCAGATCGGCAGCCTGGCCATCACCAAAGTAAGTGCCGCGGTGATGGAGAGTTTTACCGAAGAATTCAAGGTGCTTGGACTCCCTTATATTTTCAGGTCCAAAGAGCACTCCTTCAAGGTACTGGATGGGGAGATTGGAGATGAACTGCTTCTGAGTGCGGAACCTTTCTGGATCAGGGGACTCTGTTTTTTCGATGCCGGAAGCCGCAGTTTCTATACCATTGACACGCCCATTAATCACCCGGACGATCTGAAGGGCTTGAAAATCAGGGTTATGAAAAGTATGACTGCCATGGAAATGGTAAAAGCCCAGGGAGGTTCCCCCACACCCATATCCTGGGGCGAACTCTATACTGCCCTGCAAAGTGGTGTAGTAGATGGTGCTGAAAACAATCCCCCCAGCTTCTATACCAGTCACCACTACGAAGTATGCAAGTACTACAGTCTCAATGAGCACACCATGGTTCCCGATGTACTGATCATCAGTCTGAAAGTGTGGAAAAAACTCACTGAGCAGGAGAAAAAATGGCTGCAGCAAGCAGCTGATGAAGCGGTGCCTGTTCAGCGTAAGCTGTGGGCAGAATCAGAGAAGGAGTCACTGGAGATCGTAGAAGAAGCAGGTGTGACCATAATCTATCCCGATAAAGAACCATTTTCCGATAAGGTTGGCGAATTGCTGGAATCCTACCGGGAAAATGAAAAACTCTATGATTTAATTACAAGGATAAGAGAAGTAAAATAGTGACAGGTTAATATGGACAAATTTCAACATAAATTAAACAGGATACTGGAGCTTACCCTGATACTGCTGATGTCGGTGCTGGTGCTTGATGTTCTCTGGCAGGTCTTCAGCCGTTACCTTCTCTCCTCCCCCAGTTCATTTACAGATGAACTTGCCGGTTTCCTGCTTATATGGGTGGGTGTACTGGGCGCTGCCTATGTGGCAGGAAGAAAGGAACATCTTGCCATTGATATACTGGTTCAGAAATCCCCGCCAGCCAGGAAACGCCTTCTGCAATACATCATTCATTCGCTTATATTCCTGTTCGCCCTTTCGGTAATGGTTACAGGGGGTGTGATACTGATGTATACCCGTTTTGTACTCCAGGTGAAGTCGGCGGCCCTCCAGCTTCCGCTGGGCTATGTATATATAGTTCTTCCAATTAGCGGCTTAATAATTATGTTCTATGAGCTGCTCCACATCATCACTTTAAAAAGATCCCTTTAGTATGGAAGTTCTGATCCTTGTCCTGAGCTTTGTAATCCTCCTGGTAATTGGTGTTCCGATAGCCTTTAGCATTGGTATTGCAGGGATTCTTACCATGCTGATGTCCATTGATGCCCTGCCTGCCCTGACCACTTATGCCCAGCGCATGGCTACCGGGCTGGACAGCTTTGCCCTGCTGGCCATCCCCTTCTTTGTGCTGGCCGGCGGCATCATGAATAGCGGGGGAATTGCCATGCGGCTCATTAACTTTGCCCGGGTGCTGGTGGGAAGACTTCCGGCAGGACTTGCCTTTGTCAATGTGATAGCCAATATGCTGTTTGGGGCCATCTCCGGCTCTGCTGCGGCAGCCACTTCTGCTATCGGAAGCATTATGGGTCCCGAAATGAAAAAGGAGGGCTATGATGAAAATTTCAGTGCTGCAGTTAATATCACCTCTGCTACAACCGGGCTGACCATCCCCCCCAGCAACATCCTGATCATCTTTTCATTGGCCAGCGGGGGAGTATCTATTACAGCCCTCTTCCTGGCGGGATATGTTCCCGGAATCCTGACCGGTATGGGCATTATGCTGGTGGCCATGTCGATGATAGTCCTTAAGAATAAGGGAATTAAAGGACTGGCCGGGGTCCTCAGTAAAATACTGCTGGCATCCATCGTCCTGGTGGGAGCCGGAGTCGGGATGAAGGCGGTACACGGAGCATCTGTTCCGGCTTTCAAGGGTGTGATATATGGATTGCTGCTGCTCTTCCTGGCCTACTCGGTTTACAAATCGGCCACCAACTGGAAATTTTTCAAATTTGCTTTCAGAAAATTTATTGATGCCCTGCCCTCTCTCCTGATGCTTGTCATAGTGATCGGGGGAATCGTGGCAGGATACTTCACAGCAACCGAAGCGTCGGCAGTTGCCGTTCTCTATGCGCTGATCCTGGCTCTTATCTATAAAGAAATTACAGTCCGGGACCTTCCGTCCATTATTCTTAAATCGGTCCGGACCACCTGCATTGTTTTGCTGCTGGTTGCCACCAGCATAGGGATGTCGTGGATTATGTCCTACGAAAATATTCCACAGAATGTAAGTAACGGCTTGTTGAGCCTGAGCGATAATCCTGTTGTTATTCTTCTGGTCATCAACTTTATACTGCTGTTTGTGGGCATCTTTATGGATATGACCCCGGCGGTCCTGATCTTCACTCCCATTTTTCTGCCCATTGTGGTTGCCCAGCTGGGCATGGATCCCATCCACTTCGGGATCATTATGGTGCTGAACCTTTGCGTGGGACTCTGCACTCCCCCGGTGGGCTCGGTGTTGTTTATCGGGTGCAGTGTGGCCAACCTGAAAATTGAGCAGGTAATCAAACCCCTGCTGCCCATGTTTATCATTATGATCGTGGTGTTGATGCTGGTGACTTACATCCCATCGCTGAGCCTCTGGTTGCCCAATCTGCTAATGAAGTAAACTTAGTTAGCGTATTTTTTACGTTAACTTTGTTTTTGATTATAATCTTTCCTACTTTAGCGGGCATGAATCCCTCAGGAAGAAACATCAATCCCCATATATCCGTGGATTGTGTGATCTTTGGCTTCAGCACCAATCAACTGAAAGTTCTGCTTATCGAAAGAGAATTCATCGATGAGTCGGACAGGCAAATCAATGATCACAAACTTCCGGGTGACTTTATTGCCATCAACGAGGATCTGGACCTGGCCGCTTCAAGGACCCTGGAGGAGCTGACTGGACTAAAAGATATATACCTGCAACAGTTTGAATTTTTTGGCAGGCCCGACCGCATCTCCCACAGCCTGGATATCGCCTGGCTCAATGCAACCACCGGGCATAAAATAGAACGGGTGGTTACAGCAGCATACTACTCTCTTATAAATATCAGCGATACAAACAGCGCTTTTGCCATTAAGAACAAAGCCACATGGATAGATGTAAAGCAGGTACCCGAACTGGCTTTCGATCATGATAAGATAATTGCCAGGGGGTTGGCCCACCTGCAGCATGCACTGCGCAACGAACCCATTGGATTTGAACTCCTCCCGGACAAGTTTACCATCAGGGAAGTGCAGACCCTCTATGAAGTGATCCTGGACTGCAGTCTGGATAACCGGAATTTCAGAAAGAAAATATTGAAATCAAAGTACATAGTCCAGCTGGAAGAGAAACAGTCGTGGCGTGGCCCATAAACCAGCATACTATTATCGTTTTGACAGGGAGATATATGAAAAACACAAAAAGGAATCTCTTGGATTTAATATCTAAACAAATGATAACTAATACTAACTCTACTAACATACTAACTCACTAACTTTCCCTTTATGTACTTACTTGGATACGACGTAGGAAGCTCTTCAGTTAAAGCAAGCCTGATCAATGCAGAATCGGGCCGCTGCATAGCTTCCGCTTTCTACCCGAAAAAAGAGATGAAGATTGAAGCTCCCAGGTCCGGATGGGCCGAGCAGGACCCCAATCAGTGGTGGAGCAACCTGATCCTCGCAACCAATGATGTAATGCAGTCGGCTGAGATAGATCCCTCCTCCATAAAATCCATTGGCATCGCCTACCAGATGCACGGACTGGTGCTGGTGGACAAGGATTATCAACTGCTCAGATCCTCCATCATCTGGTGTGACTCCCGGGCAGTCTCCCATGGGGAGCATGCCATGGAAAAAATCGGACAGGAACAGTGCCTTTCCCACCTGTTGAATTCACCCGGAAACTTTACTGCCTCCAAACTGAGCTGGGTCATTATGAATGAACCGGAGCTATACGAAAAAGCATACAAATTCATGCTGCCGGGCGACTATATTGCCATGAAGCTGACCGGCGAGATCAACACCACCATTTCCGGATTATCGGAGGGGATTATGTGGGATTTCCAGGAGAACTCGCTGGCTGACTTCCTGCTGGAGTACTATGGGATCCATCAAGACCTGGTTCCCGATATTGTCCCAACCTTTTCGGAACAGGGACGTCTTTCAGCCTACTGCCGCCGGGGAGCTTGGACTGGTTCCCGGAATCCGGATCGCCTACCGGGCAGGCGATCAGCCCAACAATGCATTCTCTTTGAATGTACTGAATCCCGGGGGAAATTGCAGCAACCGCAGGAACATCAGGGGTGGTATACGGGGTAAGTGACGAAGTAAAATACGATCCTCGCAGCCGGGTCAATACCTTTGCCCATGTAAACCACAGTCCGGAACTCAACAGGCTGGGCGTACTGCTCTGCATCAATGGTGCCGGGATCCAGTACTCCTGGCTGAAACAGAATCTTGCCCAGAGGGAAATGAATTACCCTGCTCTTAACGATCTGGCTATGCAGGCTCCCATTGGTTCGGAGGGACTGCTGATGTTGCCCTTTGGAAACGGGGCAGAAAGAATGCTGGGAATAAGGATGTGGGAGCCACAGTTAAAAACATCAATTTTAATATTCATACCAGTGCCCATCTGGTAAGGGCTGCCCAGGAAGGAGTGGCATTCTCCTTCCATTACGGAATGAATATTCTGAAAGAAATCGGGATCCATCCCACTGTTATCAGGGCCGGCTGGGCCAACATGTTCCTGAGTCAGGTATTCAGGGAAACCCTGGCAGAAATTTCAGGTTCTACCATTGAACTATACGATACAGACGGATCCATTGGAGCGGCTAATGGTGCTGGCATAGGATCAGGTATTTATGCATCTTTTGAAGAGGCCTTTGAAAACCTGAACAGAAGGATGGTTGTGGAGCCCACAAACAAGGAACCCGAAAGGTATCGTGAAGCATACAGCCAGTGGAATACAGTTCTTGATAAATGCGTTACGGGATAAAATTATAACTCAAATAACTTATAAATAAAGATAAAATGGACTACTTACTAGGAAAGAAAGAGTATTTCCCGGGCATCGGGAAGATCAAATTCGAAGGCAGGGATTCTGATAATCCACTGGCCTTTAAATTCTATGATGAAAACAAAGTCGTAGCAGGAAAAAGCATGAAAGAGCATATGCGTTTTGCTGTTGCATACTGGCATACCTTCTGCGGAACAGGAGAGGATCCTTTCGGACCAGGCACCCAGCTTTTCCCCTGGGCCCATGGTAACAATGCCATTGAACGAGCTAAAAACAAGATGGATGCCGCCTTTGAATTCATTACCAAGATCGGAGCCCCTTACTACTGCTTCCATGATATAGATGTGGTTTCGGAAGGCAGCTCTGTAAGGGAGTATGAGTCTAATATGCAGAACATGGTGGAATATGCCAGGCAGAAGCAAAGCGATTCCGGGGTCAAGCTTTTGTGGGGTACCGCCAACGTTTTCTCCAATCCACGTTACATGAACGGGGCCGCTACCAATCCCGATTTCAACGTGCTTCCCTGGGTGGCCACCCAGGTAAAAAATGCCATGGATGCTACCATCGCACTGGGAGGTGAGAACTATGTATTCTGGGGTGGCCGGGAAGGTTATATGTCCCTGCTGAACACAGATATGAAACGTGAACAGGAGCACCTGGCCAAATTCCTTCACATGGCCAAGGATTATGCCCGCAGTAAAGGATTCACCGGTCCCTTCCTGATCGAACCCAAGCCCATGGAACCCACCAAGCACCAGTATGATTTTGATACGGCCACGGTGATTGGCTTCCTGCAGAAGTTTGGACTGGCCGGAGATTTTAAAATGAATATCGAGGTGAACCATGCCACCCTGGCCGGGCATACCTTTCAGCATGAGCTTCAGGTGGCCGTGGATAACGGGCTTTTCTGCTCCATCGATGCAAACCGTGGGGACTACCAGAACGGCTGGGATACCGACCAGTTCCCCGTGAATCTGTACGAACTTGTGGAATCGATGCTACCCATTGTGGAAGCGGGAGGATTTACCTCGGGCGGAATCAACTTTGATGCCAAAACAAGACGAAACAGTACCGATATGGAGGATATCTTTATCGCCCATATCACCGGGATGGATGTCTTTGCCAGGGCCTTTGAAATCACACTGGAGATGCTTGAAAAATCTGCCTTTAAAAAGATGAGAGCAGACCGCTATAAGTCCTTTGACAGCGGCACTGGTGCAAAATTTGAAAAGGGAGAACTGAGCCTGGAAGAGCTGAGTGCCCTGGCTAAAGTCAATGGAGAACCAGATCAGATTTCCGGAAAGCAGGAGCTTTACGAATCCATCATAAATCAGTATATCAAATAGATAGAATGAACAACGCCCAAAAATCCCGCTCCATACCCCCTGTAATTTATGCTTTAACCATGGTGGCGACCCTGGGGGGACTCCTTTTCGGATACGATACCGCCGTGATCAACGGGGCCACCGATGCCCTCAGGCAGTTCTTTATCACCCCCCTTGAATCGGATCCTGCGCTGGCCATGGCCACCATCATTCAATTCAAATGGATCGTGAGTATCTGCTTTGTTATCATTTTCGGATTTATTTCAAGCTTTATTGTCAGGCTGTTTGGAAAAGGCAAAGGAGGACTTTGGAGTGGGATCCTTTGGGTAACAGCCATTGTTTTACTATATATCTTCTTTCTCAGGGGTGAAAATGTACTCAGCGAATCGTTGGCCAACTCCATCAAGGGCTTTACCATCTCAAGCGCCCTGGTGGGATGTATTATCGGGGCTTCACTTGGAGGCTATATTGGTCAGAGCCTGGGAAGGAGGCGGGGATTGATCCTGTCTGCCATTCTCTTCCTGATTTCGGCTCTGGGATCGGCCATGCCTGAGCAGCTGAATTTCATGGGGCTTTCCACCATCTCTTCCTTTATCTTTTACCGGATCATAGGAGGAATCGGAGTGGGACTGGCCTCCATGCTCTCGCCCATGTATATTGCTGAAATTGCACCGGCAAACATACGTGGAAAGCTGGTAAGCTGGAACCAGTTTGCCATTATCTTCGGCATGGTGGTGGTTTACTTTGTAAACTATTTCATTGCCAGGGGCCAGGCAGCGGAGTGGATAAATACCACGGGATGGAGATGGATGTTTGGCTCGGAGACCATACCAGCCATGCTCTTCCTGCTCCTGCTCTTTTTTGTACCTGAATCGCCCCGGTACCTGGTGCTGAAAAAGCAGGAAAACAGGGCTCATCAGCTACTGCAAAAAATCAATCCCGCCAGTGCAGATGAAGTGCTGTCCGATATAAAAGCATCACTGACAGAGAATCGTGTTCCCTGGCTCTCCTTCGGCGGACTGCTAATTGTGGTGGGCATCCTGCTCTCGGTGTTCCAGCAGTTTGTGGGCATCAATGTGGTGCTCTACTATGCCGGGGATATTTTCAGAAGCATGGGTGCAGGGAACGATTCATCCCTGCTTCAAACCATTGTGGTCGGATTGGTGAACCTTACCTTCACCGTGGTGGCCATTTTTACGGTGGACCGCTTCGGAAGAAAACCACTGATGATCATTGGCGCGGTGGCCATGGGATTCAGCATGGTGGCCCTGGGCTTTTCTTTTTTCCTGGGAAAGATTGGAATTGTATCATTGATCTTCATGTTATGTTATACTGCAGCCTTTGCCATGAGCTGGGGACCTGTTACCTGGGTGCTGTTGTCTGAGATCTTTCCCAACAGCATTAAAGGAGCCATGTCCATCGCGGTGGCAACCATGTGGATAGCGAACCTGATTGTCTCCTGGACCTTCCCCATGATGAATGAAAGTTCCCTCCTTACCAGGCTGTTCAGTCATGGATTCTCCTACTGGATCTATGGACTGATGGGATTTATTGCGGCCTGGTTTGTGATCAGGCTGGTGCCCGAAACCAAAGGGAAGAGACTGGAAGAGATAGAAAGTACGTGGAAGGGGTAATGGATAGTGGTTAGTGGTTAGTGGTTAATGGTTGAATTTTATATAAATTGGAGCTATGAAAAAACATAAGAAATTTATAAAAACGAGCCTTCTGGCACTATCAACAATGGCATTGCTTAACTGCGCAGGACAAAATGATCCTGTTGAATCCATCAGCTTCTATGTGGGATCTTCCAAAGGGGATCTATCCCACTCCATTTACCTGTGCAAACTGGATCCAATGGGTGAGTCATTATCAGTGGTGGATTCCTTTGCAGGTGCCAAAGCGGGCTCCTACCTTGATTTCTCACCCGGAGGAGAGTATCTTTTTGCCATTAATCAGGCCTCCCTGGACCAGGAGAACAATTATTCAAGTGTGACCTCTTTTGCTGTTGATCCTGCAAGCCGGGCCCTGGAAGTACTCAACAGCCAATCCAGTGAGGGATCCGGTATTTGCCATATTCATTGCAACAAAAAAGGTGATTACATTTTTGCGGCTAACTATGGCAGCGGACATGCCACGGCCTTACCAGTAAATGAGAACGGGGAGATTGCCCCTGCAAGTTCTGTGGTAGTTGGTGATTGTTCAGGACCGGTGGAAAGCCGGCAAAAGGGACCACATGCCCACCAGGTAATGCTGGATCCTGGTCAGAACTTCCTGCTGGTCCCCGACCTGGGATGCGACAAGGTGCTGATCTATGCCTTTGATGCTGAAAGTGGCATGCTGACTCCCAATCCGGAGCAGGCCTCTTTTGATCTGGCACCGGGTGCAGGACCACGCCACCTGGCCTTTCATCCCGATGGCTCATCTTTATACATTGTAAATGAGATTAACTCTACCATCACCGCCTGTACTTACGATGGTAGCACAGGCAGCATTGCAGAAATAAATACAGAAAGTACCGTGGAAGCTTCTCATGAAGGGATGAAGTACCCGGCAGCTGTCAGAGTTCATCCCAACGGGAAATTTGTTTATGCTTCCACACGGGGCGAGAACAGCTGTATCTCTACATTCCGGATAAACAATGACCGGTCCGTCAGCCGCATACAGGTAATGGAGCAGGTACCCAACTGGCCAAGGGACTTCAATGTGGATCCTTCCGGTAAATATATGCTTGTCGCCGGTGAGCGATCCGATGATATCAGGCTCTACAATATAGATGCAGCTACAGGTCTGCTTACAGAAACCAGCAGCAAGCTTGATCTTCCGGCACCGGCTTCGATTCTGTTTATTCAGTAAGGCTCAAAACAGTTTAATGATCCCGTAGATGCCAACCATGAAAATGGCTGCACAACTGATAATCAGGAATATTCTGTAGATTCTTCCCGGCGGAACTAGCTTTTCGCCGGGACCAAAACGGAACCAGATTCCGGCGACCACCACGATAAAGAGCATCACAAAAGTGGCAATCCCACCAATGGTCACCATCAGTACCGGCAATTTTATAAGCAGGAAGGCGATGGTCCAGGTGATTGGAAAAAAGATGGCCAGATACCTGATGGTCCGCAAGCGGGTTCGCATATTGCTGAAATCGATCCACCCCACCACACCAAAGAGGTCGGAGAAGACACGGGTTCGTATGGCCAGAGCCGCAAAAAGTGTTGAAAACAACACCACGAAAGAGCCCATCAGAAAAATGTTCTTGGCGGTGGGGCCCACCGAGTCGGTATAGATCCTGGAAAGGGACTCAATCATCTGATAGCCCTCGGGTAAATCACCCCGCTCAAATAAGATGGATGCACCCAGCAGGAAAAAAGCTGCAGTGACTATGGTATATACAATCATGGATAAAAAGGCATCCATATACATGACACGGATCCATCCCTTTGCTCGATGTTTCCAGTCATCAGAATCATCCCTGCCCCCTGTGTAGCGGGCATAGCCCTTTTCAATGCACCAGTAATTATAGGAGAGGATCTCGTCCCCTCCCACCCCGGTGAGTCCGAATGCAGCAAAGGCAAATCCCACGGATCCCTTTGGCAGCTTAAAGGAGAGTCCCTCTGCAATATCGGGCCAGGTGACTGCAAAGTCTGTGTTCTGGACCATAAAAAGGGCCAGTAGGGTAAAGAGCGTAAAAAGTCCCATAAACACCAGGGAGATCTTCTCCACGACCTCGTAAAAGCCAAAGAGCATGACCGTAATGACCACAAAGGCCACCACAATAGTCCAGACAGCGATGGACAGGGATGGGATGGCAATATTCAGGATAATGGCCACTCCCCCGATAATCCCCCCCAGCTGAAGTGGTTTAAAGATCCAGAGTACCAGCCATGACCAGACGGCCCAGCTCACCATTTTATTTCCGAAGCGGGGTCCGGGCATTTCATTCATCAAATTCATAGCCGTAACACCCCGGGTAATGGACAGGCGTCCAAACTCCAGCTGCAGCACAATCTTTACCAGGCAGCTTACCAGGATTACCCAGAGAGTGACAAAACCTGCTTTGGCTCCCAGGGAAGTAGTGGCAATAAGTTCACCAGAGCCAACCACCGAAGCGGAGAGAATAAAGCCCGGCCCCAGGAACTTCAGTTTCTGTCTGAACCTGGAAGGCGCATCCAGGATTGCGTTTTTATCTAGTCGGTAGGGATCTACGAGAGAGGATTTTGACATAAAAAAAGTGATTAACGCTGTACCCTTGCATTTCCCTGCCAGATGCTCCATATCTGCTCTTCATCGGCAGGCTGGGCATAGTCGGTCTCCAGGGTGGCCACCAGGGCCCCTGTTGCCCATCCAAACTGGATCCACTTTTCAGCTTCCCAGCCCTTCAGGATGGCATAGAGCATGCCACTAACGAAGCCATCACCTCCGCCGATCCGGTCATATACATAGATCTCGCGCGGCTCCACCACGTGCCAGTTATCATTTTCAAAGATGATGCCGCCCCACATATGCATATTGGTACTGATCACCTGACGAAGGGTCGTTGCATAGACAGATACATCCGGGAAGGCCTCTTTTACACGATTGATCATTCCCTTGAATCCATCGATCTTGGCGGCCAGATCCTTTCCACCGGCTTCGGGACCCTCTATGTCCAGGCAAAGCTGGAAGTCCTCCTCATTTCCTATAAGAATATCTGAGATGGAAGCAATCTCCTTAAATATCTCATGCAACTCCTGCTCCCGCCCCACCCAAAAAGAGGCTCTGTGATTCAGGTCAAAGGAGATGCGTGTCCCGTATTTTTTTGCCGCCCTGGCTATTTCCAGGCAGAACTGGCTGGTTTCTGGCGAAAGCGCTGCAATCAGCCCGGAAAAATGCACAATTTTAGCGCCCTCCTGGCCAAAGATGCGATCCAGGTCAAAATCCTTTACATTCAGCGTACGGCCTACCTCACCGGCCCTGTCGTTCTGCACCCTTGGTCCGCGTGATCCAAAGCCTGCATCTGCAATATTGATCTGGTGGCGATAACCCCAGGGGCTTCCCTGCTCCACTTCCGGACCCTCATAGTCCATATGCCGGCTGGCCAGGTTGTCCTTGATCCTCCTGGCTATGGGACTCCCCTTTACAAAGGTGGTTAGAATCTTTACCGGAAGTCCCAGGTAAGAAGCTGTACTCCCCACATTGGATTCGGCACTGGTCGCATCCATCCTGAACAAATCGCCGCTGTGAACGGGCTGACCATTGACCGGTGTGATCCGTATGCCCATACTGGTGGGAATAATTATTGAATATTTGGCATCCTTCCTTAATTCCATTGTTACTTATCTTTTAAAGTTCAACACTATGTAATGACATTTCAAGGGTATCCCCCATCTCTACCTGCAATTCCTGCAATCTACGGAACATGCTCCTGATACGGTCCTGCGCTCCGGATGCTGCTGCCAGGTTGTGTTTCTCGCCTGGATCATTGATCAGGTCAAACAACTTGATTACCCCGGCATTCGGATAAACAATCAATTTGTAATCGTCCACCCTGATCATCCGCTGAAGATCCATATAGGCGCCATAAATTTCCGGATAGTTGGATGTGTTTTTCCTGCCTTCTATAAAGGGTCTGAGACTGTTGAACTCTACCCATTGTGGCACTTCTCCACCGGCATACTCAATGGCGGTGGGCATAATATCCTGCAGGTAAACTGCCATCTTTTCTCTTTTCCCCTTAGGCACGCCCGGTCCGGCTACAATAAGGGGCGGACGCATGCTGTGATCATACATGTTCTGTTTTCCCATGAATCCATGCTGTCCCACGGAGAGGCCATGATCGGCCGTAAAGAAAATATAAGTATTATCGGCCTGACCGCTTTCTTCCAGGCGAGCAAGAATCCTGGCTATCTGTGCATCCAGATGTGAGATAATGGCATAGTACTCCTGCCGGTGCACCTTTACAGAATATTCAGTACGCGGAAAAGGTGCCAGCATTTCATCCCTCAGGCTGGCAGAACACCCAATTTCATCTTTGAAGGGATATTCAGGCAAGAAGTTGTCAGGCACACCTACATGCTCCAGGGGATACATATCAACATATTCCTTGGGAGACTGCCGTGGATCGTGAGGTGCATTGAATGCCACATACATAAAGAAGGGGTTGTCTGACCCGGAAGCCCGGTCCAGGAAGCCCATGGTCTCATTGGCCACCACTTCGGTCCAGTGGGTACCACCCTTCCAGAAGCCTCCGAAAGCAGTATCCCAGGGAGTCCAATCCCAATCATTCTCATCCAGGGGCCGGTTGTACATCTCCGGCACGGCCCCGGGCATGCCTCCCCTGACCGTACCCACATGATTAAAAATCTCCGGTGGCTGGATGTTCACATGCCATTTCCCGGTCATGTAGGTATCGTAGCCCAGTTTCTCCATCTCCTTGCTCCACAACTGCCCACGGGCCGCCAGGGTATCCATCTGAGTTTCCAGGGCATTGGCCCTCCAGATGAATTTTCCGGTATTCAGCATGGTACGTGAAGCCACACAGACTGCACCATGCCATCCTCCCATATTGTAGGCGGTGGTAAAGACCGTCCCCCGCCTGGCCAGTTCATCCAGGGCCGGGGTATAGACTTCTTCATTACCCAGTTCCCGTATGGTGTTGTAGCACTGATCATCGGCGAAGATAAAGAGGATATTGGGTGGCTCCTCCTTACTGTTGCACGAAAATAAGAGTGCAGTTAACAATAATCCTCCAAAAAATCGAAGCATAACAATTTAAGTTTAGCGGGTTTTAATCTTAAATACAACAGCCATCTCATCCGGGGCATCCTGCGGGGTAAGTCAATGATAAGCCTTCCTCTTTCAGTTGCCAGTCAAGAGAATCACTCCATCCCAACAATTCCACTGAAACAATCTCCAGGGGTTCGGGCAGATTATCAGCTGCAAATGAAGTCAGCACTATCTCCTCCCCTGCCCCTGGCCAACCCAGCAGGGTGGCATAGATCAGATCATCCCTGGTGGTATAACGCACATCTTTCCAGGAGTATTTTATTTTCAGGAATTCCTGGTGATTACTAAAATGCCCTTCGGGCTCCCTGGTTGGTCCTTCTCCAAAGGTATACCAGGGCCGGGTACTGTAAATTGCCTCCCCGTTAGCATCCAGCCAGGCCCCCATGTCGAGCAAGACCTGTTTCTGGTTTTCCGGGATAGTTCCGTTGGCCATGGGTGAGACATTCAGCAGCAAGACCCCGTTCTTACTTACAATGTCTATAAGTACATGTAATACATCTGCCGATGTTTTAATATCCAGGTTATCGGTATAGCACCAGCTTCCCTTGCTGATGGTTTCATCGGTCATCCAGGGCTCCTCCCCGATTACATTTTTCCGGGATTTCTCCAGGTCGTCCACCGTATAGTTGATGGGCAGATCATCCTGCTTCCTTACAATCACCACCTCCTTATCCAACTTCTCTGCCTCATTCAGATAATACGCACTGAACTTTTGGCGGTATTCCTCCGGGATTTTATCCAGCACGTAGTCAAACCAGATGATATCGGGCTGATACTGGTCTATAACCTCCTTCAGCTTTCCGTACCAGATCTCCTCCAGCCACTGGTCCTCGGGCATATTCCCATAGAGCTTCCGGAGTTTCGGGTCGTCGGAAGATGTGGGCATGTCAATATTCCAGGGGAAATGACTCCACTGATAAGGCTCGTGCCCTTCTGAGGCGATGCTATCGTAACGCTGCAACTGCTTGGCATGATGAAAGGTGGTGATCAGCTTCATATCCCGCTTCTTAAGCTCAGCTGCCAGCAGTCCTGTAATATCTTTTTCCGGACCCATATCGGCCGCATTCCAGGGAGTGGCATCGCTGTCCCACATGGCAAATCCGTCGTGGTGCTCGGCCACCGGCCCGGCAAAGCGTGCCCCTGCCTTCTGAAAAAGATCGGCCCATTCCGCTGCATCAAAATGTTCAGCCTTGAACATGGGCACAAAATCGTGGTAGCCAAACTCGGAAGGGTGACCGTAGGTCTCCACATGGTGCTTATAAATATCGTGATCCTCCAGATGCATGAAACGTGGATACCATTCACTGCCATAGGCAGGAACCGAATAGACCCCCCAGTGAAAGTAGATGCCCAGCTTGGCATCCTGGAACCATTGGGGAGAAGCATCGTGCTTTGACAAAGACTCCCAGTCGGCCGAATATTCTTCACTTACTTCTGCTTCGGGCTTTTTGGGACCGGCACATGAGGCAAGCAGTGCAATCAGTAAAAGGCTGAAATACTTCTTCATTATATCTAAGTTAGGATTTAAAATCAACAAGAATTTTCATGAAACGCCCCGGATCTGCGGCCCAGTCTTTCAGTGCCGTGGCTGCCTCATGGGGTTTTACCTTCCGGGTAATCATCCTCTCCAGGGGAAAGTTGCCCTGTTCCAGGTAGGCAATCACATTTTTAAAGTCTTCCGGAGTGGCATTACGCGAGCCCATGATATCAAGCTCCTTCTGCACAAAGAGTTTTGTGGCAAAGGAGACCTCGCTTCCCGCATAGCCGATGCAAACCACCCTTCCCGTAAAGGCCACTTCATCCACTGCAGCCCGGTAGGTAAGCGGATTTCCCGCCGCCTCAACCACCACATCCGGACCATCACCATTGGTAATCCCATCCAGCTCGTGATGCAGGTCAGACTGACTGGAATTTATTACATGACTTGGCACCCAGCTCTTTGGCCAGCTCCAGCTTATGGTCGTCAATATCCACTGCAATGACGCTGGCACCTCGCAATGATGCCCCGGCAATGGCACCGGCACCGATCATGCCGCAGCCAAGCACCATCACCACATCGTCTTTCCCGACCCGTCCGCGTTCTATGGCATGAAATCCTACGGTAAGAGGTTCCACCATGGCAAGCTCCAGCTCATTGAGTTTGGAAGCCGGAAGAAGCTTCTGCCAGGGAACAGCAAGATATTCCTGCATGGCACCGTCGCGCTGTACCCCCAGGGTCTGATTTTCCCTGCAGGCATAGGCTCTCCCCCTTCTGCATGAAGGACAAGACCCACAATTTGTATAGGGTACCACGGTCACCGTATCGCCGATCTTAAATTCACCCGGCACCCCTTCAGCCATGGCAGTAATGACTCCGGATATCTCATGTCCGGGTACCCTGGGATAGTTGACCATGGGGTTTTTACCCAGGTAGGTGCTCAGATCCGAGCCACAAAATCCCACGTAATTCATTCGGAGCAATACCTCACCCGGAGCCGGATGCGGAGCATCAAGCTCATTTACTGAAACCTCTCCGGGAGTGTTGATTACTATTGCTTTCATCCTTACTCTGCTTATAAATATCTGTAGTCCGCATCGATCAGACCCTTCTGCTTCATATCCTTCCAGAAGGATGCAGGAATCTTCCTCTGAAGGATCTCCACATTGCGATTCATCTTATCCGGCTTGCTGGTGTTTAGGGCAATACTGACAATGGCCGGATGTGAAAGGCTAAAATGGAGGGCTGCATCGCCCGGGCTAAGTTGATGCTCCATACACACTTCCTCAAATTCTTTTCTCCATCCAAAGAGCATCTTTCCCATCTCTGAATCAGGATCCACATCCTGGTAGTCAAACTTATCTCCCCCGGTCAGGAATCCTCCATGAAATACCGCCGAGTTGATAATCCCAACGCCATCCTTATCCAAAGCATCCATGAAGTCCAGTATTTCCCCGGGATGACTGAAAATGGTGAAACTATTTGCAAACATGACCCAGTCGAAAGGTACATGCTCATATAGTTCCCTGATCACGGTCCAGTCCTTGGAGCCGATTCCCACCGCCTTCACCCTTCCCTCCTTCTTCAGATCAAAAAGGGCCCGGTAGGACTCCAGTATTTCCATCATGCGCCGGTCACGGTCTGCAGGATCGCTTGCTGCAAGCAGGTATTCATCGGGATCGTGAACCGATACCACCTCTGCATGATAAATGGGTCCCAACAGCTCCTCACCCTGTTCGTAGCAGCGGAGGATTTCCTGGTAACCAAAGGTCTGAACAGCATCATTTTCCAAGCCGGCCCAGGCACCTGGTTCAAAGGTGGGTTCATCTGTAGTGAGCGGAACACGGTACCAGCCCAGTTTGTTACTGATCACTATATCTCCCGGATCGATCCCCAAATCGTCCAATCCTTTGCCGATTACCTCCAGGGCCAGTCCCGCTCCATACTTACCGGCTGTATCGATTACCACCGCTTTCTCCGTACACTGGAACCAGCGCTTCATAAGCTCCAGTTTTTCCCCGTAAGGAAGTTCCCGGTAGAGGTTCCCCAGGTAGCTGGTTCCGTAAACCACACGAGGTACTTGCAAACCGGTACGTCCCAGTGGCTTCTTTATTGTAAGTTTCATTGTAGGGCCAAATCCATATTAATGTGAAAAAGTCCTGGTCCTGTAACCATAGAAAGTTATCACCACAAAGCATACAAGCGGGATAATGAAGGAAATATTCTCAGCGGGCATGGACATGATGGTTCCCTGCTTTATAATGGCTCCCTGCAGGGGAGGCATTACCGATCCTCCCAGGATGGCCATGATCAGTCCGGCCGCACCAAACTTGGCATCTTCGCCCAGTCCCCTGAGCGCAATCCCGTAGATGGTTGGAAACATCAATGACATAAATGCGGAAGTAGCAACAAGGCAGTACATCCCCATGATTCCCTGCGATAATATCACACCTGTTATGCTTACAAAACCACCTATGGCGAAAAACATCAGCAAGCGTCCCGGCCTCACATATCGCATCAGGAAAGTAGAAATAAAACGACTTGCAATGAAGATGGCCATGGCGACAATGTTGTATTGCTGGGACAGTACTTCAGCCTCCTGTTCGCCCATTCCCTGGCTCATGAAGAAACGGGTACCATAGTGTACGATAAAGGTCCAGCACATGATCTGGGCCCCCACGTAAAAGAACTGGGCCACCACCCCTTCGCGGTAACGGGGAATAGAAAAAATCCGTTTCAGTGTGGGTATAAAATCAATGGTATGAGTGGAGTCTTCATTCCTGGGCATTCGCACTGCTGCAATCAGAATAAACATCATAATAATAACAAGCCCAATGACGATGTAGGGCGAACTTAGGATGTTCAGGTCGCTCATCTTCATTGCCTCAAACTCGGACGGACTCAGCAAGCCCCTCTGTGCAGTATCCATGGGATCCAGGCGTGCCTGGATAAAAGTCTTGGCCACAAACATACCGGTAATGGAGCCGATGGGATTGAAGGACTGAGCCAGGTTGAGCCGCTGTGTGGAGCTTTCCTCTGCACCCATGGAGAGGATGTAGGGGTTGGCACTGGTTTCCAGGAAGGATAGTCCGCAGGTCAGAATAAAATAAGCAATCAAAAAGGGAGCATAAAGTCCAATGGCACTTGCCGGAATAAAGAGCAGGGCGCCGGTAGCATACAGGCCCAAGCCCACCAGGATCCCCGCTTTGTAGGTAAAGCGCCTGATAAAGATGGCTGCCGGGAAGGCCATGGCAAAATAACCCCCGTAAAAGGCAACCTGCACCAGGGATCCCTGCACCGTATTCATCAGGAATATTTTCGAAAAGGCCTTGACCATGGGATTTGTAATATCATTGGCAAACCCCCAGAAGGCAAAGCAGGATGTAATCAGGATGAAAGGAACCAGGTACTTTCTTTCAAGAATCTTGAACTTCTTCTTCTCCATTATCATTCAGTTTAAGTTGATAGCAATCTATGGCATTCTGATACATTATTTTTGCCTGATCCCTCTCATCCATTGATTCAATGAATTTCAGGACCATACTCATCACCTCGCTGTACTCCCCGGCCAGTCTGCACACGGGCCAGTCGCTTCCCAAGATGATCCGCTCAGGTCCAAATGCTTCCAGCACCACCTCCATATAAGGAAACAGCTCTTCATAACTCCAGTTTTCCCAATTGGCCTCGGTCACCATACCAGATAGTTTGCACCAGATGTGAGGGTAAGCGGCCAGCTGGATAATATCCGTTTTCCAGGGCTCCATGATTCCGGCCTTAATCAATGGTTTCCCCAGGTGATCCAGTACAAAGCGCTGATTTGGAAAGGCTTTCACCAATTCAATTGTCTGCCTCAGATGCCTGGGAAATACAAGAAGATCATAACTCATGTCATGCGCTTCCAGCTGTGCAATTCCGTTCATGAAAGCGGGGCGCAACATAAAATCGTCATCGGGCTCATCATGAAGTACATGTCTAAGTCCCACAAGCTTCGGATGGACAGCAAACTCTTCCAGCTTATCTTTCAGTTCAGGAGAGCGCAGATCGAGCCAACCCACTACCCCTTTGATAAAGGAGTACTTATCAGCCTGTTCCAGCAACCAGCGGGTCTCCTCAAGGCTCTGCCTGGCCTGTACCACCACTGTCCCGCTGATACCGCTTCCCTGCAATTCCAGGTCCAGGTCCTCAGGAAGATAATCACGCTTCAGAACATGCATGCTATCATCCATCCACCCATATTCCTCTTGCGTGTAAAGCCACAAATGGTGATGTGCATCAATTATCATCCCTTTCGCTCCAGCTTATAGATACGTTCCATTACCTGCCACTTTTCATCAGCTGAAGCCTCTGAAGATGTCTTCTGAAACTTTGAAACATAAGCCTCCCATTCCGACTGGCGTGGTTTGGCTGCCAGCTCGGCCATGGCACGATCATGATCAAACTCGGGTCGGGTATCCATAATCATAAAAAGTCTGCTTCCCATGATATAGATCTCCATATCCAGAATCCCAACCTCAATCATTCCCTGTGTAATCTCGGGCCAGGTGGCATCGGGTGCATGCACTGCCTTGTACTCCTCGATCAGTTGCGGGTCATCTTCCAGGCTCAGCGTTTTACAATAGCGCTTGTAACAGGTGTAGTCTCTTTTCGAAATAAAAGTCATTTGAAATCGTAGATTTAGATCCGACAATCCGGCTTCTCAATATAGTTAAAAAATACAGTACTCTTATTGCTCTTCCACCCATTCGGGTTCAAAGTCGGAGTCATACACCCAGCCGGTATTTACCTCCTGTCCGGCCATAATTTTCTCGTACATACTCCGGTTGGATTGTGCATAAGGATAGCTCATAAAGACCTCGCCGTTCCCAAGGATGCGGGGATCGGCCTGGTCGCCCAGTTTTTCTGTCATCTCCCTCTTCAAAGAATCAAGCTGCATGCTATAGTTCTCATTATCCGCCAGGTTATGCAGGCAGTAGGGATCCTCTTTGATATTATACAGTTCCTCAGGAACACGTAAGCCAAAGTTCAGCTCCCAGTATTCCGGGTTTCCAAAGATCCGTCGCTGGTTCAAAATATAGCTTTTCGTGGCTCCTCCATCACAGTTCAGGTAGCCTGTTTCGGGATTCCCAGCCGGCCATCGATCGGAGTGGTAATTGTGCAGGTAGAGCCACTGACCCTTTACAAGACCCCGAACCGGGTAGCCCTGATCATGGGGCCGCCCCAGGTCGTGACGCTCCTTCCCCACCAATACAAAATCCCGTTCTTCAATGACCTGTCCGTCCTTCTCCGAAAAGAAGATCTCGGTGAGGCTCCTGCCTGCCATCTCCGGCATCTCCGACTGCTCAGGGTCCACGCCGGCCACTTCCAGGAAGGTGGGGGCAAAATCAATAAAGCTAACGAAGTCATCCACCACCCGTCCCGGATTCTCAATCCCATCGGGCCACATAATGGCCAGGGGCAGATGGTTGGAATACTCGTAGACCTGTCCCTTTACCCGGGGAAAGGGCATCCCATTATCGGCGGTGACCACCACAATGGTATTTTCGAGTTCACCACTTTCTTCAAGCAGCTTCCAGAATCTTCATCAGGTGACTGTCGAAATGCTCGATCTCAAAAGCGTAGTCAAGCAAGTCGGTGCGAACCGTATCCACATCGGGCCAGAAGGCCGGAACCCGGTCGATTTCCTCCAGGGCCTTCCCTCCCTTTTCAAGGCCTGAAGCAAACTCATAGAAGCGATGGGGTTCGTGTCCGCCGTACCAGAAGCAGAAAGGCTGACCCTCAGGTCTCGCCTCCAGGAAGGCTCCGAAATTTCTGGCATAATCGGTGGCACTGATCAGGGAAGTGGGAGGAGTTAATTTGTACTCACTGTAACTGGGACCGGTCAGTTCGCGGAACCTCCCTTCCTCATCGATGGCAACTCCCGGCGCCCATCCCTTCCCGGTATAGCCAATCATATAACCATGATCTTCCAGAACCTCCATATAGGAAGTAAACATGGTCGGAAAAAAGGGAACATGGTTTGCTGCTGCCCTCAACTGCCAGCTATTCCTTCCGGTGAGGATGCAGGACCTGGAAGGGGCACATTTGGCATTGGGAGTATAGGCCCTGGTAAACAGAATTCCTTCCCTGGCAATCTTATCCAGCGCCGGGGTCTTCACCCAGTCGCAGCCATAGGCGCCAAAATGCTCCCAGGAAGCATCATCGGCAATGGCAAAAAGAATATTTGGAGGACTTGATTTGGATTCAGTCCGTTCACGAGCCTGACAGGAAAAGAAGATCGATGGAATAAAAACAAGCACTAACAATCTGAAGAAGTGAATCAGTCCGGGCCTTTTCATGGCAGTAAAGTTTTGATGTCTAAAAGTATGAAAATGATGAAAGAAACATCAAAATATTTTCTGCCATGTGAATGAAATTCAAACATCCATGGATGAGGAAGAAGCGTTTTCGGAATTCTACCGTCAAATGTCAACAATGGTTGTAATGCTCTCCAATTCTTCGTAAATTTCTTTGTTACTCCCGAAACGAGAAACAATCCTTTTTGGGAATGACGTGGCGAAGCCATGGAAAACCAGGAGAAAAACTCCAATATTTATCTACCCAACAACCCGTCCTGAAACCCATTCAATACATTAAAGCAAACACCTTTGAATGGCGTAAAGTCCACTCAAACAAGCTTATTATGCCGCAATTTGCGGTAGAATTTATGTTCCATGTACAATATTGTTGAAAGATAAACCTATCGGGTGATCTTACCCTCTAATTCCGGACAGCGAGTTAAGCAAAACAAACTTAACTTTATGTCCAATGAAACCAAGAAGAAATTACGATCCAGAATTCAAGAAAATGGCTGTTGACCTGAGTCATCACAGGGATGATATCGGCAAAGCCCGCACCACGCTACGGCGGCTTAGTTCCACCGTTCTACATACATATTATTGTCGATAAAACCTGAGGGATCTTTTATTAAGTGTATAGGGCACATACCAAATATTATCAGCATTTTAATTACGAATAATGAATATATACTTAGAACTAGGAAGATATGGAGAAACTTAAAGCTACACTAACAAATTGGTTTCATGAGCCACTCGTAGAGCGCTTACTTGCAATATTGATTGGCACTGCAGTGATCCTCCTGGTAACGTATTTTATCAAAAGGGCACTGAAGCGCACCATTAAATCAAATGACAATAAGTACAGGGCTCGAAAAGCAGTGAACGTATTTGCATATTTATTGATCGTAAGCGTAGTTCTCTTCGTATATAGCGACAAACTTGGAAACATTGGTGTAGCTCTGGGTGTGGCTGGAGCAGGCATTGCTTTTGCCTTGCAGGAAGTAATCATCAGCGTAGCGGGTTGGTTCAGCATTGTAATTGGTGGGACTGTAGGGGTTGGTCAGCGGATAAAAGTTGGAGATGTGAAAGGAGATATAATTGATATCGGGGTCATGAACACGACAGTAATGGAAATAGGTGATTGGGTGGCAGGTGACTTATATAACGGGTCCATTGTTACCATAGCAAACAGTTTCGTTTTTAAAGAAAAGGTGCATAACTACTCTGCAGAGTACCCTTTTCTCTGGGATGAAATTATGGTTCCATTGCGCACTGAAAGCGATTATCAACTCGCACGAAAGGTTTTTACTAATGTATTAAACGAAGTATGTGGGGAGTATGCTTCCAATAGTGAGAAGCAGTGGGGAAAGCTTGCTTATAAGTATCGGGTTGAAGAGGCGCAGGTACAACCAATGGTCACCCTTCAATTTGATGAGAACTGGACGTCATTCACCCTTCGCTATATTGTTGATTACAAAAAGCGAAGGAGTACCAAGGACATTATTTATACCCGATTACTGGACGAAATAAGCAAGTATGATGATATCATTATGATCGCCACGAGCACCTTAGAAATCACAAACATAGTTAACAAGAATAGCAAGAAGTAAAAGCACGATGCCCTAAAAAAGTGTTTAAATATGACGGGGAAAGTTCGAAATATTAGAAATTGTGGTCCACATCAACTTTATAACAGGTTGATATGAAAGTGCTCCGTTATCCACCAAATACTCATATACAGACCGTTATGCATTTTAGCCGGTTATTAGAGGTTCACGGGCAGAAAAGGTTTAGGACATGGTTGCAAAAAAGAATGCAGAACAAATCACTATAGCCGACCGCAACGCGTGTCACGCCCTTTGCAGAACCGAGCGAAGCGAGCTCATGAGTCATCGCCGGTGACGAATAACGGCAAGGCCCGCGCCACGCTAAGGCGGCTTAATTCCACCGTTATACTGATTTATAATTTAGGTTCAAATAACTATTAATCTATGGAAAAACAGAAAAAACTTTCACTTGGTATTAAGCTGATAATAGGCTTTTTTATTCTTAACCTCATCATGTTTGTATTCGGGCAGGGGGGAGCGGTGGTCTCGTATGACTATGTTGCCAAATTGGGATTACAGGAGGCTAGAGAAACAATCGATCCTGTAATAGTTGTAATAAATAGAGGAATTGGGCTTGCAGATGTTCTCATAGGGGTTCCCCTGTTTGTCCTAGCTATCATAGGTCTATGGCGCCTTAGGTTTTATGGAGCAGTGTTTTCCTGGATGGTTCTGGGGATAAGCTTTTACTGGACAACTGTTGCTTGGGTTAAACAATCCTTTTATATTCAGGCATCGGTGAAATGTGAGCCCTTTAATGCTGGAGTACATGGCGTGCTTGCCTTCGTTTTTGTTTTCTCAATATGGGCAAGTTGGCATTTGTTTAAGAATCGTAAATTATTCAATTAAAGCTTAGAGCTAATCTAAAGGTTAGATGCAGATGAAAGCATATTTTGTCCATTAGTTTTGTTGTAACTTAATAACTATTTTTAGTAACTTACTGTACTGACTAGAAGTTACATGAAGGAGGGTGAACAAAAGATGGATTACAAGATATCAATTGCAGAAAATCGCAATTATATAATCATCAAATACTATGTGCCCATGACCACGGAGGTTTCTCTAAAGTCTGGCCCGGAGTTAATTCGTCGTGCTACAGAGAACGACATCAGGAGATTTCTTTTCGATATGCGTGAATCGCAAAATATTCAATCAGTTACAGATAATTACTATTTTGCTAATCAGCATATTCAGACTTTTGATTTTCCAAGAAGATCCCGTTCTGCATTTTTGATGCAGCCTTCAGATAATTCTCACGACTTTATTACTACCGCCTTCATGAATGCTGGATATGCAGTCGATAAGTTCGTAAATGAAGATGAAGCGGTTAAATGGCTTAATTCCAATCTGGAAGTTAAATCGTAAACTACCCATCTAGCGCAAAAGCCCTGATAAGCTTAGTAAGAGAAGACCTGAATAATGAATGTATCTTCCCAATTATCTTTCCGTTAATAAGCTTATCTTCAATAGTCTAAATAGGAATATTTTTGAAAGTACCCAAGTTTGGGATCTTTTGATTGCATCTAACAATTCACTAAAGCCGACAGAAACGTGTGTCACGCACTTCGCAGAAATGGCAAAGCCCGCGCCACGCTACGGCGGCTTAGTTCCACCGTTCTATGGAGTATAAGAATCTAGCATTTGACAATTATACCAATTTTGGGTACCTTTGTAAAAAGCCGGTTAGTCATGAGCAAGAATACATCAATTACTTTAGGAAATCACTTTGAAGATTTCGTCCAAAACCGCATCTCTGTAGGTAGATACAAAAATGCAAGTGAAGTTATTCGTGCGGGATTAAGATTATTGGAGGAGGAAGAGGATAAGGTAGTTGCTTTAAAGCAAGCAATACAAGAAGGTATTGACAGCGGATTCGTTGAGGATTTTAATCCGGACCAATTCCTCCAGAGCTTAAAAGACCAGAGGTCATCTAATGGCTAGATTTCGCTTAACGAAAAAAGCAACTCAGGATCTCTCACACATATGGAAGTATACCGTAGATACCTGGTCAGAGAATCAAGCCGATCTATATTACCGAATGCTGCTTGACAGTTGCCAAGACATTTGTGATGGAAAAGTTCCTGAAAAACGATATGATGCCATCTATGCAGACTTATTAGGAAACAAGGCAGGCAAGCATATAATCTTCTATCAAAAGACTAATCACAGTGTTGTGGATATTGTGAGAATCCTTCACGAACGAATGGATTTGAAAAGACGAATCAGAGAATAATTACCCACAGAACAAAACACTAAAGCCGACAGTAACGCATGTCACGCCCTTCGCAGAAAAGGCAAAGTCCACACCAAACAACAGCGGCTTATTTCCACCGTTCTACCCACCATAGACTCCAGTGTGTTCAGCGCACAGAATGACTTCGCTTTTGACAGAAGATAAAAACCTTGATATTGAGGCTACTGCGTTTTTCATCTTTAGGTTCTTTTCTTCCCCTTTTGCATCAATGAAGCTTACGTCAAACTTTTCCTTTGATAAATCAATTCCATATACTTGCATAATATTTTGTTTTATGCTCCGTATTGAGTGGCTAAAATCGTGATAATGGGTTCTACCCTAAATACTCTCTGGCTTTAACTCAATGATCTGCTGTGCTTAATATGAACATTAGGTTCTACCTATAAAACTGTAAAAGTTAGGCGCAGCAGATGGAGCTTTTTTCAGAGTAAATATCACGAGAAATAGATTCATTTTGTTTCTTTTCCTTTAATTCCGCAAACTAACGATTAAACTGTGTCATTCTGGTATTTTGTAATTCTATCTCTTGACACAGTTATTTAAACACCCTCATTGCATGAGCTCCAGGGCATTGTCGATATATCAATGAACTTTGTGGATGAACAGGGCACCACTTCACGCGTCTGGCTGGGCAGTGTATTTCCGCTTGGGTGGGTTGTACATCACTATTTTAAAACCAGGGATGTAATACTGAGGAATTTGTTGGAAAGGTGAATAGAGATTTCTAAAAAATCACTAAACTCGTATTATGAAAAAAGTGATCACATTTGGAGAGGTGATGCTGCGCCTGGCAGCTCCCGGTTTTGAACGATTTATGCAATCGCCTTCACTCAGTGCTACCTTTGGTGGCGGAGAAGCCAATGTGGCTGTTTCGCTGGCCAACTATGGCATCCCGGTCAGTTTCGTAAGCAGGCTTCCTGAGAATGATTTGGGGATCGCCTGTGCAAAAGAGTTACGGGGCTGGGAGTTGGAACTGAACACATTGTCTGGGGTGGTGAACGCATGGGGATTTACTTCCTTGAAGCGGGTGCAGTAAGCCGTGGCAGCAAGGTAATCTACGACCGTGCCCATTCAGCGCTTTCGGAAATTAAACCAGGGATGATAAACTGGGACGAGGTATTTAAGGATGCCGGGTGGTTTCACTGGACCGGCATTACCCCGGCTATTTCCGAATCAGCGGCCCTGGTCTGCCAGGAAGCCATCGGGATCGCCAATAAAAAAGGCCTCACCGTATCCACCGACCTGAACTTTCGGAAAAAGCTATGGAAGTGGGGCAAATCGGCCCGGGAAGTGATGCCTGAACTGGTGCAGGGATGTGATATCATCCTGGGCAATGAAGAGGATGCGGCCATGGCCCTGGATATTCACCCCGATGGTGTGGATGTGACCAGCGGCGAGGTGGATGCAGAAGCTTATCTGTCAGTTTCGAAAAAAATCATGGAGCAGGTGCCCCGGTGTAAAAAGGTTATCACCACCCTGCGGGGTTCCATCAGCGCCAGTCACAATACCTGGTCGGGTGTGCTGTATGATGGATCGAAGCTTTACACAGCCCCCGAATACAACATCACCCATATGGTCGACCGCGTGGGAGGCGGAGACTCCTTTATGGGGGGATTGATCTACGGGCTTCTCACTTATGGGGAGGACCTGCAGTCGGCACTGAATTTTGCCGTGGCTGCATCCTGCCTGAAACATACCATTTACGGCGATTACAACCGGGTCACCGTGGCCGAGGTAGAGAAACTGATGGGTGGAGATGCATCGGGCAGAGTAAGCCGCTAGAGCTCCTCTCCATCGATGGCTTCCATCCGGAAACGTTCCAGCTGGGCTGTACTGTGCTCCGTCTCCATGATGAGCTCCATCTCTCCAATGATTTCTGGATAATCGGCCGCCACATTCTGCTGTTCCTGGATATCCTCTTCCAGGTTGTAAAGCTCTAATTCAAGATTTCCCTGCCGGATATTTTTCCGTATGGCCTTCCATTGTTCCATTCGCACCGCCTGCTGTCCCCCGGAGGCAGGAAACTCCCAATAGAGATGGGGATGCTTCTCCTGATCTCCCTCCCCCAGCAACTCGGGCAAATAGCTGATTCCATCCACATCAGCAGGAATATCAGCGCCTGTTACTTCACAAAGTGTAGGCAGGAGATCCCAGAAGGCAGAGATATGATCCGATTCAGTCCCCGGTGCTATCTTCCCGGGCCAGCTTGCAATCATAGGAACCCGGATTCCTCCTTCATGCAAAAAAGCCTTGCCCCATCCCCGTTCTGATCTGAATGGACCCCCCGAATTAAACCAGGGCGAATCTGTTCCCCCATTGAAGGTTGGTCCGTTATCGGAGGAGAAGATAATCAGTGTATTCTCATAAAGTCCCTGTTCTTTGAGGGTCCTGACCAGTTCTCCCACCCGCTCATCCAGGTAGGAGATCATGGCCGCATAGCTGGCATGGGGATAGCGGTTTGGAAAGTAGCCTGCATCGCCTGTGTAAGGCTCTTCGTCACCAAACTTATCCACGTAGTAATCCACCCAGCGCCGGGGTGCCTGAAGTGCCACATGTGGTATGGGCGAGGCCCAGTAGAAAAAGAAGGGTTTTTCTTTATTGCCTTCAATAAACTGAATCATTTCATTAAACATCACATCCGGAGCATAGCTGGACAGGGTAAAGGCTTCATAACTTGCCATATCAAGTGGATCTGCACCCTCCTCCAGTTTCGTATGGGGTGGCACTGTATCATTTCCCAGATGGAGGCGTACTTCGTTGAGCCAGAGGTGGACGGGTAATATGTATGGGCCTGGCGCTGACAATTGTAACCACAGAAAAAATCAAAACCCTGCAGGTTGGGGATCCCTTCGGTATGCGGGGCGCCCAGTCCCCATTTCCCAATCATCCCGGTAGCATATCCTTCCGACTTAAGCAGGGAAGCAATGTTGGTAGTCCGGGCAGGCAGGGGCCGTTGACCTTCCAGGGTGGAGTCGGCAATCATAGCCCGGTAATCCCATACATCTCCGCGATCTCCCCACTCATCGTTACCCCGGATATAGGCATGGCCGCTGTGCATGCCGGTAAGCAATACACAACGGGAAGGGGCACATACCGGTGAGCCCGAATAGTGCTGGGTAAACTTCATTCCTGCCGAAGCCAGCGCATCGATATTTGGTGTTTCAATAAGTTCCTGTCCATAACAGCCCAGGTCCCCATATCCCAGGTCATCGGCCAGAATAAAAATAATATTGGGACGGATCGCCTCTTCAGATTCTTTCTTCGATGCACATCCTGCCAGCAACAGTGTTGCCAGGCCAGTAATGATCAGGACCTGTTTTTTCATAGTTCATTTTGTTTAAACCAGACATTCATTTTACCCACTTCCCGGTTGGCCCAGGCATAATAGGGTATCAGCTTGATTTGCTCGCCAGTTAATATATTAACTCCACCCAGGAGTTGGGGCATGAATTGGGATTCAAATCGTGAATCTGTCCCAATCCCTGCCTCCAGGACATCCACATCATTATCAATCTCTTCGGCACAATACACCAGGGGACCATACTGAACGGCCAGGAGTCCGGTTTTTGCAGCTACCTTCTCATGAGCCGCAATCACCCGGCCCTCCATGGGAAGCTCAAGGTTAATCTTGTCCCCCTTCTTCCAATGGCCCATGCAATACGGCATAACCTTGTTCCATGCGGATTTCCACCTCCTGGCCATTTACCCTTAAGGAGGGTTGCAACTCCTGCTTGTCCGCAAAACGAAACAGATCCGATGGCACAGGCCTGTTTGTAGCCCACCCGGGAATACGGATATGCAGGCCGGCCTCGACCTCCTTCTCATTCAGAAATTCAATTGCAATATGGCCCTCCCAGGGATAGGCGGAGTGCTGGGAGATAATCAGTTCCCCCTGGGAAGTCTCCACTGAAAGCTCACTGTTTACAAAGAGGTTCACATAGAGATCCTCTCCCCTGCTGGCATAGGCATAGCCCGCCACCGAAGGTACAAACCTGGAGAGGTTGGATGGACAGCAGGAGCAGTTGAACCAGGGTGACCGTCCATTGACTCCCTGGTTAAACGTGGTTTCTCCATCGTGCTGCAGGGTATTGGGATAGAAGAAGAGCTGACCATCCAGGGACAATCCGGAGATCACCCCATTATAAAGGGAACGCTCCAGCACATCCATATACTTTGAATCGCCATGGAGCAGGAACATCCGGTGGTTCCAGTAGACATTGGCAATGGCGGCACAGGTCTCGTTGTAGGGATGGTTGGGGAGATCGTAATTATCACCATAGGCTTCCCCGTGCCGGCTGGCCCCCACTCCTCCCGTAATGGAGAGTTTCTTTTCCACCACATTGTCCCAGAGATGCCCTATGGCTTCCAGGTAGGCACTATCGCCGGTCAGCGCAGCCACATCGGCCATGGCACTGTACATGTAGTTGGCCCTCACGGCATGCCCCACTGCCTCTGTTTGTTCCGTGACCGGCATATGGGCCTGGCTATACTCCACATCCAGAACATCGGCCCGGATATCCAGCAAGTGTTTGGCCAGTTGAAGGTAACGTTCATCCCCGCTTACCCGGTATAATTTTGCCAGTCCGATTTCAATCTCCTGGTGACCCGGTACATAATTATTTCCCTGTGTAATGCATACATCATAGATGAGATCGGCATTTTTAAGTGCCACATCCAGAAAAGTCCTGCTGCCAGTGGCCAGGTAGTGGGCCACCGCCGCTTCATACATATGTCCCACGTTATAAAACTCATGACTGCTGTTGGGCGTTTCGATCCACCTTCCCTGATCACTATAGGTACAACAGCTAAAATCAATATAATCATTGGCATTCAGGCTCCAGGCTGTATAGAGGTAACCATCCTCCTCCTGGGCCTCTGAAACATAGTAAACCAGGGTATCCAGGTAGGCTGCCAGCTCCGGATCGTCTTCGATCATCAGGGCATAGGCGGCTCCTTCCATTATCTTATAAAGATCCGAGTCATTAAAACCATAATTCCCCTGGAACTTTCCCTCTTTTATCCCTGCTGCGAAAATGAAGTTATCAATCCTCCCGGTCTCCTCACACTTTTGAAAGGCGAAGGGGATGGTGGCATCATGTACGGTCTCCACCCAGATCCTTCCAGAATCCTTCCTCAAGCTTCACCCCGGTAAAATCCACCGGAGTAATGGGATAGTCTTTGCTGTCTTCAGATGGAGAGGACTCACATGAGCTTAAAACAGCTATGGAAAACAGAAATATGAAAAGGAAAACTGACTTTTGTTTCATGGCTTTTAATTACATTGAACCTCAGAATCGAAGATAATTTACCAATAAAATCAGTCAATCAAAAAACATGTCAGCAAATCGACTTTTTATCTCACTCCTGGGGATTCTGGCTCTTACCTGTCAGCCTCTTAAAGCCGCATCTTCAGAAGGTAAACCAAGGGTAATCGTACTAACCGACATTGAGAATGAACCCGACGATGCCGAATCGCTGGTCAGGTTCCTGACCTACAGCAACCAGTTCGATGTGGAAGGGATCATTGCCACAACTTCGGTTTGGCTTCGCAACAAGACTGCTGAGTGGCGCATCCATGAGATCCTGGATGCCTATAAAGAAGTACAGCCCAATCTACAAAAGCATGAGGAGGGGTATCCTGCCTACGAAGAACTGATGGCCCTGACCAAGGTGGGCATCCCCGAATACGGCATGCAGGGAGTGGGGGAAGGCAAGGACTCGGAAGGATCGGACTGGATCATTGAGGCCCTGAAAAAAGAAGATTCCCGTCCCCTCTGGGTACTGGCCTGGGGCGGACCCAACTGCCTGGCACAGGCACTCTGGAAGCTGGAGCAGACCGAATCGCCCGAAGCGCTGGAAGGATATGTGAAGAAGCTCCGGGTCTATACCATCTCCGACCAGGATGAGTCAGGTCCATGGATGCGCAGGAAGTTCCCCGATCTCTTCTATATCTGTACACCCGGCTATGGACACGGTGGCAGGGAAGGCTATCACTTTGCCACCTGGAGCGGGATTTCAGGGGATACCTTTCATGGGCGCTTTCCAGGAGGTAATAAGGAGGTAATCAGCAAGGAATGGCTCCGTACCAATATTCAGGAAAATCATGGTCCGCTGGGAGCCGAATATCCCGATGTGGCCTACCTGATGGAAGGTGACACTCCCTCCTTTCTCTACCTTATAAACAATGGACTGGGTTTAAGTGAACATCCCAACTATGGCAGCTGGGGTGGCCGCTATGAGCTCTATACGCCACGTACCCAGCTGTATTTCTTTGAACCGGAGACACGTCCCCTGTGGACCAATGCTGTGGATGAGGTTTTTTCGGAAGTGGATCAACAAAACCATACCGGGAACCATGCTACCATCTGGCGCTGGCGGGTAGACTTCCAGAATGACTTTGCTGCACGGATGGACTGGTGCACTATGGATTATGAAGATGCCAATCACCCCCCGTTACCAATGCTTGCCCATGCGCAGATTCTGGAAGTCACTGAAGGTGAAGAAGTGATTCTGAAAGCAGAAGGCAGCAGCGATCCCGATGGGGATGAACTTTCTTACCGCTGGATCTACTACCGGGAAGCCGGGAATTCGGTTTACTGGCTTGATTTGAAAAACGAGCTTAGTCCGGAAGCGTCCTTTACCGCTCCTTCCATGGGCTTTCCCCAGGAAATGCATTTTGTTCTGGCCGTTACCGATAACGGGACCCCGGCATTAACCAGATATATCAGGGTTCTAGTAAAGGTAAAGGCCGAAATGGAGTAAATAGAAATTTGCAGACAACTAGACGTTGAAAACGCCCTCGATCTCTACCAGCAGATTTTCCCGGCAGACATCCGATTCCAGGAACAGGGACGATTTGCAGTTTAACTCAGCATCACATACCTTTTGAACTGCCGGAATATCTTTCTTGTATTTCACATAGACCCGCAGGTGGGAGAACTGAATCTTTTCCACATCAAAATCCAGTCCCAGCTTATCCTGGTTCTCTTTGGAGAAGAGCCTTTTAATATTCTCAATGGTGGTCAGGGTCTGTTTTTCCACATCCCCTTCGTGCACTGTCTTCTCTCCCAGTATGGAGGCCGTACCCGAAACATAGATGTAATTCCTTGATCCAATGGTCACCAGCTTGGCCCGCTCAAACTTCGGGGTGCATTTATGCTCCGGAGTTTCCTTCCAGCACCAGCTCAGAATACCGGTGTGCATCTATCTGACCGGGATTTGCAATGGGCCGGATATTAATAATATCAGATTCCGAAAGTGCAATAAACCCAATGATCACTCCTCCCGTATCCTGGCCGATGCCCGTGGCAGCCGGATAACCATGCTCAAATTGAACCTGGTCATAATACCTGGCACGAACATCATTGAAATCCTGGTAATTCTGCGGAGCATTTTTATCTTCAATAATGGCAATATTTTCAATATAATTCCACTGCCTGATGATATTCTTAATGGAAAGCCCTTCTGCATTAAGTATGGCCACCGCCTGTTCGAAAGCACTCTCAGAAGCTTCAGTGATGGAGTCATCCGCTTTGCCCATCAGTCCGGCACAGTGAACACACTTGTATCCACGGAAGCTGACAACTGTATAGTTGACACCGGATAAGGATTTATAGGTCACTTGCTTATCAGGTAAAGCCCGTGTACAGATAAGCTCAAGCACCACATCTCTTTCACCGGCAGGCGATTGGGCCACAATGCTGGTAGCTGGTAAACTGGAGCCACAATGACTTAATAACTGATTCCTGATTATGGCAGATCTCTCCTCGTACTCCTCGCGAGAATGTGCCGATATAAAAAAGGTCTGCTGGCTGATAAACAGTCTGATATCCTCCTGGTGGATAAACTCCTGGAGCTGTTCGATGCAACTTCTTACCTGTTCATTGAAATCGGCCCCCGATGCAGGGACTATGTGATCAAAATTAAATCCGTTAAGAGTGTTAGAGCCACTCCCCATAATTATCTGTTCCACCATGCTCAGCTTGCTCCTAAATGCAATAGGTCAACAAATATAGAAATTTTCCGAAACGAAAAACCATGACTGTTTACCAGCAGATTGCTATAATTCCAGGATTTTAATGTTCCTGAAGCTCACCTCATCTCCATGATCCTGGAGCAGAATATGACCACTCTCCGCTTCTCCGAATGCTGGCCAATTGGCGTATTTGCTATAGGCCACCAGCGCCTTCCACATCTGTGTTCCACGTTCATATTCCACCACCTTGATTCCATTCAGGTAATGGGCCACCTGGGAGCCCTTCACCTCGATGCGTGCCCGGTTCCATGTGCCTACTCCATTGAATCTCTTGGGGTTATTGTCCATTCCATAAAGCAGGGCATCGGCCTGAATAAGATCATAAAGTGAGGCCAGTGTCCGGTTTCCGGATATGCCCATTTTGGCATCGGGATGGTTCTGATCGTCCAGGATCTGGTATTCACAACCAATGGCCGATCCGGCACCTGTGTTCAGATCAGGATCCACAAAATATTTGATCCCGCTGTTGGCACCCCTGGTAATTTTGAAATCCACTTCAAGGATGAAATTTTCACTTTTTTTAACAGTTACGATGTCACCGCCATTGGCCGACTCGGCTCCGTCGCTCTTCTCAACGGTCAGTATCCCGTCCTTCATGGTCCATCCTTTCTCGGGGAACTTATCCAGGTTGGCTCCTCTCCAGCCTTCACTGGTCTTCCCGTCCCAGAGCAGCTTCCAGCCCTCGGCCAGCTGGGCAGGGGTCAAAGCATTATCCAGGTAGCTTACCTCGGGGGCCAGCTCCACATCTGGAAAGCATATATTTCCCGGGCTCCTCCGTAAGAATCATGATATTTTTCCAGCGAATCTCCTTTCCCTCCAGTTCAGCGTTATTACCTATTCCGTGTACCTGCAAGGCAATAATACCCTCCGGGCGCTTATCATCAACCAGGTTGGCAAAACTGACTCCATTGATGTAGGTGCGAATGGTATTCCCTACTGCCTCTACCCTTATCTTGTTCCATTCACCTTGCTTGTTCGCCTTAGCCGCAGACATATTATATGCCATGGGATAGAGCCAACCACGCGCCGCTTCCTCATAAATTCCCCCGGCCCAGGGTCTGCTATCGCCGTCGTCACATTCTACCTGGTAACCATTCACCCTTTCCTTACCATCGGGCTGCAGGGCAGCGCTTCTGATCTGCACACCGGAGTTAAGTCCGCGATCCATCTTCATCTCATACTCCAGGATAAAATCGCTATATACTTCTTTGGTGGCCAGAAAGGTATTGGGAGTATTTGTCTTTGACACACCGATCACCTCTCCGTTTTCCACCCGGTATTCGGCCGATCCATCCAGTTTCTCCCATCCTTTCAGGTTCTTGCCATTAAACAGATCCACCCACTCCTGGGCATTGATTGTGACAGCTGCAGCCATCATCAAAACGATCACTATGCTATGCTTCTTCATATATTCTTTGTTTCCTTGGATTTGCCTCTTATTCCGAAGTTAACATCGGATTGGTATAATATATTTTCTGATTGAACTCAAAATCGTACAGGGTAATCTCTCTTAAGCGGAAATAGGATTCCCAGTAGTTCTCAATGGACCTGATATAGTCCCGCTTGGCCCCTTCCCGCTCCTGCAATGATATATTCAGGTCGGTAATACTTATCTCCCCGTTCTGAAACTTCTTAAGAGCAATTAAATACCCTTCTTCAGCAACTTTATCAGCCGCTTCGGCTGTGGCTATCTGTGATCTGATCAGGTTAAACTGCTCCACCTGGACCACCACGCCACGTTCAAAATCCTGACGGTCCTGGTCCACATCATAGAGCACCAGCTCACGCTGTGACTCAGCCAGCTTTACCTTGGACTCGGAACGGCCCCAGTCCATGATGGGAACACTCAGCGCAAGGGCCACATTCTGTTGCTGCTCTGTATTTTCATAGATACCTCCCAAATTGTCAGCACTGTTGGAGACTCCGTAACTCATGCTCAGGGTAGCCCCTACACCAGCCTCTCTTTTTGCCCTGGTGAGGTCCCTGTCCGCCTGGATCAGCCTGCGCTCAAACTGCGGGGTCTCCTTCCTGTTTTCCAATGACTCTGAAAGGGCAAGATCGGGGTCCACCTCCCAGAGAAACATATCCAGTGGGATGATCAGGTCTATCACTTTGTCCTGGTCCAGACCAATATATTTTTTCAGCTCATAATCGGCATTCTTCAAATCGATCCGGGCATTATTCAGGGCTTTCTGGGCATTGAAAACCGAGAGCTGTATCCTGGCAAAATCATTATCCGAAATATTTCCCAGTTCTCTCTTCACCTCTGCAATCTTCAGGTTATCCTGACTGTTGGCAAGGTTGCTTTCAGCCAGGGCATAATCGGTCTGAATCTTCAGGTAGTTAAAAAAACGAGCCGTGGCATTGTAGGATATCTCCTCAATGGATTCGATAAATCGTTTCTGCGCCTCCTCATAAACCAGCGGTTCGGTCATTCGTGTCCATTTCATCCAGTTGTAGGCAAAAAGGGGCTGGGTGATTCCTACGCTTACAGGAACTCCTGAGAAACCGACAGTGCTGTTGTTAAAATCCTGCAATCTTACAAGTCCGGAAGCGGCATATACATAGGCACCCAGCTGGGGGATGGGCTGACTGAGAGCCAGCTGGGCAGAGGTCTCCAGTTGCGTCACCTGGTTAAAAACAATACTTCCATCTGGCTGGGTGATGGGCTTTGTCTGGTTCTCAAAATTGGGCAGGTTCCCTGCAAGAACAAGCTGGGGGCGAAAGCGTGTCTGGTGGTTCTTCCAGCGCCAGTAGTAATTTACATCCTGGTTCTGCACATATTTGACTGCAGAGGACTGGGAGATAGCCAGGTCCACCACATTTCGCAGACTCAGGGAGATATGCAGATCATCCTGTGCCTGGGTCCGTGCTGTTAAAAACAGCAAGATAAAAAATAGTGCGCCTGTGAAAAATCTATCCTTCATCACTCTACCTCCAAAACTTCCAGGTCCTCAGCAGAAGAGACATTGGAAAGTACGACCCTTTCACCTTCAGAAAGACCTTCCCTTACCTCCACATATTCCTCGGTTTTTAGTCCGGTCCGGATCACTCGTTCACTGGCATTTCCATTTTGAAGAACAAATACCGTATGCTCATCTCCCCTCCCAATGGCTGGACCATTATGAATCCGTAAGACACTATCCCGCTCTTCTCTTACAATATCCAGACTTACATTCAGGTTGGGCCTTAATTTATAATGGTTGCTCTCAACCAGGTTAACATCAAATTCAATTTTACGATCCCTGATCACAGGATTCACCGACCCAACCACCCCACTCAGCTGCTCACTATCCAGGGACACATACACCCTGGTCCCGGTTTTTACCTGCTCGGAAAAGTCATCATCAACCTTTCCCTGGATCTTAAAATTGGTCAGGTCCGACATCTCTATTAACAAGCGGTCATTATCTACCTTTTCACCAACCTTACCACTCAGGGAGAGTATGATCCCGGCCGATGGGGCCCTGATAATCATTTTACCAAGTGCCTCCTCCTTAAGAGCCAGTTCCTTCTCCTGCATATCGATCTCTAGTCTCAGGCCCTCTTCATCCGCCTCCAGCTGCTGTAACTTAATGGAATTCTTCTCCTTCAGCATGATCAGGTCCTGTTCGGCAAGCTCCAGCTCCTGCTTTGTTTTCTCGAATCTTGCAGGGGAGATTCCTCCCACCTCCAGCAGCTGCTCCTGATCGGCCAGTTCCGATTTTAAAGAGGCGATCCTGAGGTTCTTTACCTGAACATTGTAGTCCAGATCCACCTTGGTGCTTCTGGCGTTCAGCTGGTTTTTTCTCAGGGAGTTTTGCTTCATCTCCATCTGGTCCTGGATATTTTCAATCTGGGACTGAACCGGAGAAGGATCCAGTATAATAATGGGTTCGCCAGCATTTACATGGGTACCCACTTCTTTCAATATCTCTTTTATGATACTGGAAGCGGGACTTAAAATAAGCACCTCACTCTGGGGCTCTACAATACCTTCACCTGCGAAAGATATTACTACCTTGCCTATCTCAGCTGTCGATATCTGAATATCCTGATCCGGTGAGGTGTTCCTGTCAAAAGGAATAAAAACGATGATTATGATGACTGCCATCAGCAGCATTGGTATACCGATGTAAATTCCGTTGCGAATCCGGGACATTATAAAGCTTTGTTAGGTGCTTGAAAAAATTGAGGTCGCAAGTTATAAAACATAAAGCTAATTGGAAAGAAAGAAGAAGGGTAAAATCGGGTTTTTCAGCTCTTTGAGATTTCACCCACCCTCGTTCTGTTCATTAGAAAGAAAATCAGGGCTGTAACACTTAATACCAGGGCAATAAGCATCAGCCAGACTAAAAGTACAGAGGGTAAGCTCACCAGGCTGTCAGGCATAAGAAGTAATTCCCTGTTCAGAGCTAAAAGACTCTCCTCCAATCCAAAACCGTATAATAATGTACCGGCCAGCATAAGCTGCAGTCCCACTGCCAAAGCCACCAAAGCAGCCGATCCGCATCTGTTTCTATGGCTCCATTTGCGAATCAGTATCATATTCACGTGTATCTTGCGGAAAATCAACATGAACATCAGCGACAGAAAGATTAGCCTGAATAAGTCCGTCCCCCAGATCCGGTACCAGAAAAAATTAGGTCCGCGCTGAGCCACAATCCCCAGTACCAATATAATAATCAGCATCTTAGGTGCTAAAAATGAAATCTCCAGAACAGTTAACTTCCTGGGACTATATGACAGGCCGGTATACAGTATTAGGGGAAGAAGTCCCAGCACACCGGATATGAGTGGGATTTTCCAGGAGATAAAGGAGGAGATAATTACAAATGCAAACAGGTAGAGTCCCGGAAGGGCCAGGGCCATTCGTGATGTACTGTGCCAGCTGTTCAGTTCGGATATAAGATTGGGTCGGAAAATAGAATCGAAGTAGAGGGCGGCAGCAAAGCGTTTATACCCGATGGTCCTTATAAAGCGGGGAATCCCCATCACAAGCAGAAAGATGAGTACCACCACCACCACCCTTGCCCAGCGTATGCACCGGTCCGATTGTTCCGCTATCCGGATGAAAGTCCGCAAGTTCCTGAGCTGCAAAGGAGATAAAAGCTGATCCTCTTCCTCATTTTCGACAGTGTAATTCAATGTAGCCTTGAACTGTCCAAGCGCCAGTTTATACTGGACAGCACTTTGCTCATCACCTGTATCGAGCCACCTGAAGTAATGCATATAGAACTGGGTGTAATAATCCTGTAGCCTGAGAATGGCCAGATCCTTTCCTGTCTGCGAAATCAACTGCTCGTAGATTTCATAGTTAGCTTTAACGCTATCGCGAGATTGTTCCAGCACCTGTTTCCGGAGGGCTGTTTCCCTGACCATAACTGAGCCCCGGGTCACAACTTCCTGAAACTGCTCCTTATTTTGATCATACAGACTACCCAGACTTGCCACTGATGCAACAGGAAGCTCTGTCATTGGGAAGGATTCAGGGATTTCTGAGCATCGGAAAGCAAAATAGCCGGCAGCTAGGCCGGCCAGAAGTACAATGATTCCATGTAAAGCGTTCCGTGTGATCACATCTCGACCTGTTTGGAGATGGCCGATCTGATTGGATTCAGGACCCTGACAAGCAAGCGCTTCTTATCGGTAAGTATCTTTGCATCACCCTGCATGTTCTGACTGAAATGAATCGGAATGTCATAATAGGAACGTAATCCATGGGGCAACTCCACCTCAACCGTATAGAAATTATCGTCAGATACCTCGGATATATTGCTAACATAGCCTTTAACCATTCCATACTCCAGGTAGGGATAGTTATCAAACTGAATATTAACCTGGTCTCCCACATGCACCTTCCCTGCTCCCTCCAGGGGAAGACTGATCTTCCCGATCATAGAGCCCGATTCGTCTGGTATAACGGTTAACACCTTCTCTCCAAGTTTCACATTTTGATTTTCGCTCCAGAATGTGGTAAAGGTCACAGAACCATCGACCGGTGCCACAAGGAGGTAGGTATGTTCCCATGAGCTGATGGATGCTTTCAGATTATTATAGGACTCCTCCACAGCGTTGATCATCCCGGAGTTTTCTTCCTGCTGCTTTAATTCCAGTTCCACAATCTGATTCTCGGTCCGGGCTATACTAATGTTATTTTCTGCCAGCTGGCCCACAATCTCCTGGTGTTTATTTCGCTCTGCAAGCATTTCAGTACGTGACTCCTCCAGGTCGGAAGTTGAAATGACCCCCTCCTCGAAAAGAGATGCATCCCGGTTGAACTGTCGAAGTGCCAGCTCATAGGCCTGGTCCTGTATGGATATCCTTTCCGACAGGCTATTTGTAAAATCACGCTGCCTGGCAAGCTCGTTTCGCAGGGTTTGAATTTTGCGCTGGTGATAATCGATCCTCTTGAATTCCATATAATCGCGGTAGGCCTTCAGAAATATTGAATAGTGAGACTGTATGGTCCCCAGATCAACATTGTTCAACTCGCTCAGTTCCTCCGTGGCCTCATCAATAGATACTGTATCGAGAAATACCAGGCTCTCTTTTAACTGAACCACATCCTCATAGGCAGCCGGATTTTCAATCATTGCCAGCACATCACCCGAACTAACCTGCTCATCGTTTACCACATACAAACCAACAATTTTTCCGCTCGTCCTTGCTTTCAGATCAGCGGGCGGATTTACAGAAGTCACCACAATCCTGGCCTTCTTTTCATCCGGGTATTTGAATACCCAGCTTCCAAACAGCAAAAGGACAAAAAGAAAAACAAAAAGAATCATGCCGTTCCGGGTGATCCATCCGGGTACCCTTCCCAGCATATCTTCAAGCTCATTTCTCTGAAGCTCAACCTTTCGGGCAGATCCTTCCTTGCTCATAACGATTCGCTTTAGTCGAGGCTAATATAGCAAAAATGGAGCTTATATAGCCGATTGAATCATTTGATTATATTTGCGCAAACCAAAGCTTATGCATGTGAGAAAGGGATCTGGTATAGCTCTGATATGCGGAATTTGTCTCCTTACCCTGCTTTCCTGTGAGCAAAACCTTACACGTTTTACTGAAGTTTCCTCCGGGGCCGGAATTGATTTTATGTACAATTTCGGTGACTACACCTACGAAAACATCCTGGAGAGCAGTGGTTCGGGAATTACCGTTTTCGACTACGACGGGGATGGATGGATGGACCTCTATATGATGAACGGAACCTGGTTGGAAGGAATCTCGGATGAGGAAGGAAAAGTCTTTGAAAATACACCAAACAGGCTCTATCATAACCAGGGAGACGGAACCTTCAGGGAGGTGGGCGAACAGGCGGGAGTGGACGACCGGAACTGGAGTATGGCTGCCGGCCCTGTTGATATTGACCAGGATGGAGACCAGGATCTCTACCTGTTAAACTACGGTCCCAATGTATTCTACCGGAACAACGGGGATGGCACTTTCAGCGATATTACTGAAAAACTGGGCCTGGCAGGTCCCGACAGCCTGAATGGCTACGAAAAGTGGAGCGTGGGTGTCTCCTTCTGGGATTTTAACCAGGATGGACGACTGGATGCCTTTGTGGGGAATTTCCTTGCCTTTGACCCGGAGTATGTTTCTCCCACTACTCCTGAACTAATGCCTCATCCATCAGAATATGCCGGCCAGGCCTCCATGATGTATATGCAACTGCGCGACGGCACCTTCAGGGAGGTTACTGCCGGACTGGGTCTTCTCTATCCCGATTCCAAATGCATGGGAATAACTGTCTATGATTACGACAGGGATGGGGACCTGGATATTTTCCAGGGCAATGACCACCAGGCCAATTTTATGTTCCGAAATGATAATAATAGTTACAGTGAGATAGGCGTGGAAATTGGGGTGGCCGTAAACAGCCATGGACAAACAACCGGTTCCATGCATGGAGCCATTGGGGATGTGGATGGCGACGGTCTGATCGATTTGCTGGTACCCGATCTGCGCTACGGTGCACTCTACCGCAACCTGGGAAATGGCACCTTTGAAGATATAACCGAGCGGAGTGGCATTGCCGGTGCCTTTGCCGGCAAGGGACAGTGGGCCTCGGCTCTGTTTGATTACGACAACGATGGTGATCTGGATCTATTCTCTGCAAACGGGAATGGAGAGGAATTGATTCTGCAGTATCCCCTGCTGATGGAGAACGACGGGAAGGGGAATTTCACAGATATTGGTTTCTCCGACAGCCCCTACTTCAAGGAAAAACGTTCGGGACGGGCAGCAGCCATATGGGATTACGATAATGATGGCGACCTGGATATCATTGTATCACATGTGGACCTGAAAGCCAATGCGGTACTCCTCAGGAACAACTGCAACAATGATATGCACTGGCTGGGCCTTAGCCTGGAAGGCAGGAATGGACCGGCAGCTGCCATTGGTGCCACGGTTGTGGTCCACCAGGGAGAAAAAAAATCAGTCCATACCAATCAGTGGACCACCACTTACCTTTCCAACAGTGACCCGCGCTTACATATAGGCCTGGGGGAAAACCCCAGAATCGACCGGCTTGAAATCAACTGGTCGGATGGTACCCGGGAAGTTTACCCGGGCCCGACGACGGACCGGTATATCACTTTCCGCCAGGGTTACGGAATCGTTGAATGATCCCTCGCTACTGTTAAATTAGGTTAAAATACCCCAAGTTTAACAGCATATGGATTATCAGGACCCTACTAGTTTATTATATTTGAATCCCTAAACAGAAACTACTGCTATGAAATATTTGCCTTCGGCCCTGGTGTTTGTTTTTATCCTTTATACCACAGGATGCCAGTCGCCCGACAAACAAAATTCAAAAACTCAAAAGTCTGAAGCCTCTGTTCCCGAAAACAACGGGGACTTTATTCAAAAGATCTCTCCTGATAACGGTATTAATTTCAAACACAGCATTGGAGACCACCATATGGACAACCTGGTGGAGACCGTGGGTGGAGGAGCCGTGTTCCTTGATTATGACCAGGATGGTTACATTGATCTCTATATGAGCAATGGATCATACACTGAAGGCGTGAGTGAAGGAGAGCATTCCGGCGAGGAGCATAGCAACCAGCTATTCAGAAACAAGCAGGATGGCACCTTTGAGAATGTGACCAAACAGGCAGGGGTTGGCGATACAGGATATGGCATGGGTATGACCGTGGGTGATATCAATAACGATGGCTATCCGGAGATCTACATCACCAACTACGGGCCCAATGTGCTCTACCTGAACAATGGGAACGGAACCTTTACCGATATCAGTGAGAAGGCTGGTGTGGCTGGGAATGAGTGCAGCGTGGGTGCGGTCTGGTTCGACTATGACAACGATGGCCTGCTGGATCTTTATGTGGGCAACTACATCGTCTACGATCCCGAATACGGTTACTTCTACGATCCTGACGGATTCCCAGGTCCCATGGCCTATGATGGCCAGATTGATGCACTGTATCATAACCTGGGGGATAATAAATTTGAAAATGTTACCGAAGCCATGGGGATTACCAATCCCGATGGACGGGCCATGGGTATTGGAGCAGCTGACTTTGATGGCGATGGATGGGTCGATATTTTCGTAGCCAACGACCATATGGTCAACAACATCTATCACAACCTGGAGGGGAAAGGCTTTGTGGATCATGGTACGATGACCGGGATGGCCTTTAACCAGGCTGGAGAGGCTACTATTAGTATGTCGGTGGATTTTGCCGATTATAACGGCGACGGACTTATCGATGTATTTATGTCGGACGATACCTATTGCTCGCTTTACCAGAATCAGGGCGGGGGTGTTTTCAGAGATATGGCCTACGCTTCTGGCATTTCCATGGCAGCGGCCCAGCACGTGGGCTGGTCCTCCTCCTTTATAGACTATGACAACGACGGCTTAGTGGACCTGTTCAAGGCAAATGGTGAACTGAAGCACCTCTATGGACAGGAAGATCAGATTTTTAAGAATGTGGATGGAGAGAAGTTTGTAGATATTTCAGTGGAACTGGGTGCCTATTTCCAGGAGGAGAACGTGGGCCGCGGAGCCTGCTTTGGCGACTATGATAACGATGGTGACCTGGATGGCTATGTGGTCAACCTGGATGATCAGGGTTCTTTCCTGCGCAACAACCGGGGAAATGAAAACAACTGGATCACATTTAATCTTGTGGGGACAGAAAGCAACCGTGATGCCATTGGAGCCCTGGTAAAGGTAACAGCAGGAAACCGGCAGCAGACGGGTGTGCGCAGAAGCACCACCGGCTACCTCTCCCAGAACGATCACAGGATGCACTTTGGTCTGGCTTCTGCAGAAACGGTGGAAAAGGTCGAGATCATCTGGCCCTCGGGGAAAATACAAGCTTTGGAAAACCTGGAAGCCAACCAGATTCTTACCATTACTGAAGAATGAGAAAGCAGATGAACAGAAGCGGCAAATGGCTGAATGTTATCAGGGTGGCTGTTTTCGCTGGCCTGGCCAGTGTAGTATGTCTCTCTTGCAGCAGCAATAGATATGAAGAGAAAATTATCGCAGTAGAACACCAGGACGAAGCCCTTTCGGGAGAAGGTGCCGCTCTGGTTCTCCTGGATCCGGGAAAGCCTGCAAACCCGGCAAAACCTATTCTTGATGATTTTGAAAGCGCCTGTGCACCATCCCTCTCCCATGACGGACAATACCTTTATTTCCAGGGAAAGAAACAAGCCGGCGATCCATGGCAGATATGGGTTCTGGATATGAAAAAAGGAGATCCCTCCAGGGTTATCGCACTGGACGAAAACTGTACTGACCCGCTTTCATTGCCCGATGGGACCGTGGTATTCAGCAGAGAAGGAAGTGTAAAAGGAAAGGAGGTCTTTGACCTCTGGCGCTGTGGAATGGACGGATGCTGCCTGACGCGACTCACCTATAATCCAGCTAAGAATCTTTATGCCAGCATACTACAGGAAGGTCGCGTGATCTACTCCAGCACTCAGATCTACCCGGAAACAAAGGACGCTGTATTAATGGTTATGCGACCCGATGGTACCAAATCTGAAATCTATTCCTACGGTTGTTGCGGTTTGCAGCCCGTAAGTGGGGGTGCTGAATCAAAAGATGGATATATCTATTTCATAGCCGATGATGGGCAGCTGTCAAGGGTGCTCCACCGGAGGCCCCTTCATACCTTCGAAAATCTTTCCCGGGACATGGGAGGAAGCTTTGCCTCGGTTAGTCCCTGTGAGGATGGAAGCATTCTGGCCTCCTACCGGCCTGCTGATGGGAAGACCTACGATCTGTACAAATGGGAGCCTGGATCCGACGAAGCCCCCGCCCTGCTCTTCAGCAGTGAAAAGCACCTGAGCGATCCGTTGATGATTAAAGCCCTGGAAGTCCGCCCAAAGATCCTGCCCAGCCCGGTGAACCCTGATAATCCTACTGCGCTGTTAATGACCCAGGACATTAACCACTCCATGCTCCCGGTTCATTCGGAAATCAGCGGAGATTCGGCTGCAAGCCAGATGAGGATTTCCACCATGGAGGGAGAACTTGCTGTGGTAGAAGCAAAATCAGATGGCTCTGTCTATCTGAAACTGGATGCAGATACACCCTTTCGCATCGAAACGCTTAATAGCCAGGGAGAGGTAGTCAGAGGACCCTCTGACTGGATTTACCTGAGGCCCGGCGAACGCAGGGCATGTACCGGCTGTCATGCTGACCCGGAGCTAGCTCCAAAAAACTTCCAACCCCTGGCAGTAAAAGAGGACCCTGTAGTATTAGTTGCTAAGCAGAAGGAAAATAATTAAAGAAGAGAGCAAGATGATACGAGTTAAGACCATAGTAATTATTGGATCCATTGCACTGGTGATTGGAACTGTGTTGATTTTTGGCGGCCGCTGGGCCAGGACTCATGTAAACTATATGACCGCTGTGGAGGACCATCCGCGCACCTGCTGGACCTGTCACGTTTATACTCAGCAGGATAATGTCATTGCCAAGCTAATGAACGAAACCTATGTTTCTCCCTATAACCTAACCATTACAGGGGATGGGAGCAGGCTATACGTGGTAGGTCAGGAGTCCAACGAAATAGTGGTGGTGGACCCCCTGGCCGGAAAGGTCCTGGAAAAGATCAAGGTAGGTGACAGACCACATACGCTTACCCTGAGTAAAGATGAAGGCACAGCCTATGTAAGCAACCAGTGGGCCGACAATATCTACCTCATCGACCTGGAAGAATCGCAAATTACTGATACCCTGAAAGGTGGTTCCGGACCAGCCGGCATGGTCATGAGCCCGGAAGGAGACTACCTCTGGTGCGTGAACTCCTACTCTTCCGATATTTCAGTCTTTGATTTGGAAAACCATCAGGAACGCAGGAGGCTGAAAGCCGGGAACAATCCTGTATCCATAGCCATGAGTCCCGATGGCAGCGAAGTTTATGTATCCAGCCGGCGTTCGGTGGATGTGCCCCATATGACCTCTCCCATGACTGAAATGACGGTTGCAGGCACCAAATACCAGCGAGTCACCGACCGGAAGTTATTTAAGGATGCATACATCATGGAAAATGTGAGGGTGACCCCTTCGGGCGATCTGGCTATCTCTACCCTTATCAGGCCCAAGAACCTGATCCCCGCCGTACAGATCGAACGGGGCTGGATGATGACCCATGGTATCGGAATCATTGAACGTAAGGAGAACGGCAGGATGATTCAGTTGCTGACTGACGAGCCCAATGCCTTTTATCCCGATCCTTACGGGATGGTTATTTCACCCGATGGCAAACGCGCTTATATGTCACACAGCGGGAACAACACAATTACAGTTATCGACCTGGATGAAATAAGGAAACTCCTGGATGAAATAAGCGACGAAGAACTGGAAACCTATGCCAATCACCTGGGAATCAGCAGCCGTTTTGTTGTTGGACGAATTTCCACAGGATCCAATCCCAAGGGATTGGTACTCTCGCCCGATGGAGGCCTGCTCTATGTGGCAGAGCGGCTCAACGACCAGATTGCTGTTATCAATACCGAAAATCTGGAACTCGTGAAAAGCATAGATCTGGAAGGCCCGAAACGCCGTACCGTGGCACGCCATGGCAGGCAGGTGCTGAACTATGCCAGGGGGACCTTCCAGAAGCAGTATGCCTGTTATACCTGTCACCCCGACTCCCATGAAGACGGTCTGGTTTACAATATGGCCGGCACAGATATGGGGACGAAATCTTGCCAATGTGCAGACTCTTGAGGGATATCGGGGACATTCCACCCTATAAATGGAACGGAAAGAACCAGACCATTTACAAACAGGATGGCATGCGTTTTTCCACCATCCTCACCCGCTACCGAGGCCTTCACCCATAAGGAACTGGATGCCCTGGTAGCCTACATTATTACGGGAATCAAGAACCCTCCCAACCTGCGGTTTAATCCCACCGGCGAACTGACTGCCAAACAACAGAGGGGCAAGGAGATCTTCTACCGTACCCATGATAACTTCGGCAACGAGATCCCCGAGGAGAACCGGTGTTATACCTGTCACCCACCCCCATATTTTACCAATTTGCAGATGACCGATGTGGGCACCCTGGCCGACTCCGACGATCCCATGAAATTCGATGTGCCCCAGCTGAACAATGTCTATGAATCGGCTCCCTATCTGCACGATGGGAAAGCTCCCACCCTGGAGGAGATCTGGACCAAATACAATGACCACGACGAACATGGTGTAGCCAATGATATGCGAAAGGACCAGCTGAACGATCTGGTGGAGTACCTGAAATCCATTGGCGATGCCGAAAATTACATAGAGGAAGCGAAAGTATACGAGGCTTCCATTCAAAAAAAGAAGAGAGAAAAATGAAAAAAATTATCCTTTTTGCAGCCATCGGACTAATTCTGCCCACTATGTTACTGGCCACAGAGCCAATGTCTAAAAAGGGTGAGATGCCGGAATATGGGAACTGGAAAACCTATACCACCAAAGATGGCCTGCCGGCCAATAAGATCTTTTGTGTAAGAACAGATGGCGATCGCGTTTGGATTGGCACCAGCCATGGCCTGGTACTCTACGAAAACGAAGACATTCAAGACTTTTACCACTGAAGACGGACTTGCTCATAACGGGGTCCTCTCCATCGATGTAAGCGAACTTACCGGCGATGTATGGATTGGAACTCTGGGTGGAATGAACCGCTATTCAGGTGGGGAATTTGTAACCTTTAATCAGTTTAACAGCGGCCTGGCCAACGATGTAATCTACTCGGTTGTATGCGATGGGAAGGATGTATGGTGTGCCACAGGAGGAGGTGCCGGTCACTATGATACCTATAATGAAGAGTGGGCCATCTATACCGAACGCAATGCACCCATGCATGAACCATGGACCTACAGCGTTTGTGCCGGAGATAATAAAATATTTATCGCCGCCTGGGGAGGTGGAGTTATAGAATACCAAAAAGAAACGGGCAAGTTCAGGGACTATGTGGATCCAGATGGGGAAATGGAGATCGATCTGTTTCCCGACGATGGAGTGGTTCATGATATCACCACTGCAGTATCCCATTCCAACGGAATCCTCTGGGTAGCCACCTACTTTGGAATGAGCCGTTACGATGGCACCCACTGGAAAGGATACTTTGACCATGACAGCGGCCTGGCCAGTAACTTTATCAACTTTATCAAAGCCAATGGAGATGTGGCTTTTATTTGCACAGACAAAGGTCTTAGCAGTTTCAACGGGGAAGAATGGATTACCTATAAAAAGAACGGAACGGGGGGACAGCGAGTCTATTATAAGGATGGGAAGACTTCAACCAAAACAGATCCCAGCAGTATCGCCCATGAATTTACCATTGGGGTCGATTTCCAGGGAGACGATATCTGGGTGGCAACTTCCTATGGATTAAGTCACGGAACACGAATTAATTAAGAGTTAAGCGATATATTGAGAATTAATGTCATACAAAATGAAGATATATAAACATATAAATCTGGCCCTGGCTGGCAGCTCTGTCAGGATTCTTCCTGTTCCAGGCTACTTTAGACTCAACAGCCCAGTACCAGGAAAAGGAGGATAAAAATTACGGGAATACGCCTGATAAGCAAATCCCTTACGGGGCCTACCAGGATGCATATAAGAAGCACTTTGTAGAACCCCTGGAATTTACCGGAGCCGGACGCGAAAAAGCGGAACCCAAAGGTCTTACAGAGGTGCGCCTGGGTGTCCTGGCCCCACTTGAGGGAAATGTGCTGGTTCCTCAGGGAATACAATTGCTTCAGGGAGCCACCCTTGCTGTGGAAGAGGCCAATGCAAATGGTGGTTACAAAGGCATTCCATTTAAGATTCTGCCGCACAACGATGTGGGGCTCTGGGGTGCAGCTGCAAATGAGGTAGTCAAGATGGGTGACGAAGGTGTCTGGGCCATTATGGGGACCATTGACGACATTAACTCCCATGTGGGGATCAGGGTGGCACTTAAACTTGAGATCCCCTGGGTCAATACAAGCGACCCCGATCCCACCTTTACTGAAACCAACATCCCATGGGTGGTACGCTGCATTGCAGATGACAGACAAAGCAGCTATGCCCTGGTGGAGCACATTTACCGGGAGAAAGGTCTGGAACGTGTGGCAGTTCTACGTGTTAATAACCGTTATGGCCGGGTAGGTGTAATGGAATTCCGGGATGCAGCTCTTCGGGTTGGAAACCCCATCGTTCTGGAAGTCCGTTATAATGACGGTGAAACAGATTTCGATGTTCAGCTGGAGCGCGTTAAAAACTCCAATCCCGATGCAGTGGTTCTCTGGGGTAACGCCCTGGAAATGGGACTGATCCTGAATCGAATGCGCGAACTTGGAATGGATTACCCCGTATTCCCTTCAGACCGGGCGGTAAATCCTCTTTTCATTGAAACCGCCGGTGAAAATGCAAATGGAATCATCACCACCTGCCAGTACAATCCAAAGGCCGACAATGCTAAATTGAAAGCCTTTCAAAAGAATTACCAAGAACGTTTCGGCCAGGAGCCCGATGTATTTGCAGCCCATGCCTACGATGGTATGAATATGACCATTAATGCTATCCGAAAGGTAGGACTGAACAAATACCTGATCAGAGATGAGCTAACGGGCCTTAAAAGTTATGATGGAGTTACCGGGAAAATAATCTTTGATGCCTCCTGGAACGATATTGGACGGATATTTATGGCTGAAATCAAGGATGGAGATTTTGACTTCTCTCCGGCCGTCTGGAAATACGAATAGTACAACGCTAGAAAAACCCAAGTGAGATGGATACAGATTCGTGCAGTATAGACACTACGACAAAAGCAAATGACCCCGACCTGGTCAGCAGAAGCTCCAGGCCAGAAGGAACCATTGTTGATGTCAACGGAGTTAAGATTGGTGGCAGGGAGATTGTGATCATGGCAGGACCCTGCGCTGTTGAGAGTGAGGAGCAATTGACCGAGACTGCAATTAGTGTCAGGACAGGAGGAGCCTCCATTCTTAGAGGTGGTGCATTTAAACCCCGCACCTCCCCCTACAGTTTCCAGGGTCTGGGCAAGGAAGGGCTTGAAATGCTGGAGAGGGCCAGGGAGAAGACCGGTCTGTCGGTGGTCTCCGAAGTGATGGACACCCGTCAGGTGGAGACAGTCGCCAGGTATGCAGATATGCTGCAGATCGGTTCCCGGAACATGCAGAATTTCCCCCTTCTGAAAGAAGCGGGTCGCACCTCAAAGCCCATCCTGCTGAAAAGGGGGATGATGGCCACCATTGATGAATACCTTCATGCGGCCGAGTATCTCCTCTCCCAGGGAAATACACAGGTGGTCCTTTGTGAAAGAGGCATCCGGACCTTCGAATCATCAACCCGCTATACTCTTGATCTGAATGCCATTCCGGTGCTCAAACAACGTACCCACCTGCCTGTCATTGTTGATCCAAGCCATGGAACCGGGATACGCTCACTGGTACCCACCATGGCAAAGGCCTCCATTGCCGCCGGCGCAGACGGACTCTTAATAGAAGTGCACTTCAGGCCTGATGAAGCCCTTTGTGACGGCTCACAATCCCTCTATCCGGAGGAATTCGGGATGATGATGGGTGATCTGAGAAAAATTGCAGAAGCAGTGGGCCGCAGCATTCATGTGCTCTAACCCGGCCAGGCATTGACCCGGCTCACAGCATATCTTTTCTTACTGGCACTTGTACTGCCATTCAAGAGTATGGCCCAGGACCAAATTAGTATCGGCTTACTTCTCCCCGACCACACTCACACACAATGCCATAAAAGCGGCAGAATTTGCCATAGAACAGGCCAATGCTTCAGGTGGCTATAAAAACAAAGATTTCAAACTGGTGATTCGTACCGCTGAAGGATTCTGGGGTGCAGGTTCCAAAGAGTCGGTGGGCCTGGTGTACGAGGACCATGTGCGTGCCATCGTTGGTGCCCTGGATGGCAGAAACGGACACCTGGCCGAACAGGTTGCCACCAAATCACACCTCAGCTATATCGAAACATTTGCCACCGAACCAACCCTCTCCCAGGCCTTTGTTCCCTGGTTCATGCGGGTGGTGCCCAATGATAACCAGCAATCGGTCAGCATAGTTAAGCAGATTCAGAAAGAAGGAGGTGGCAGTATTGGCATCCTTTCCACCGAAGACTACGATACCAGGTATGCGGTCAAAAGCCTCACCAGGGAAGTGGCCCGTGAGACCAACAGCTCCCCCCTGGTTATTGAACTGGATACCACGGACTTTCAGCAGGAAGAACTAATGGGAAAAATTCTCAGCTACGATCTGGATCACCTGGTGATCCCTTTTGATGCTCCCTTCCTGAGGGATCTAATCAGCTCCATAAGAGAGAGCCTGCCATCTCTTCATATTTACGGCACCCTGCATTTTACCATGGGCATAGAGAAGCGAGCTTCCACATTGGAAAGATTATGAAGGGGTCTATATGATCCGGCCACATTTCGACAACGATAAGTACCCCGAGCTTCCCGATAGCCGTTCAGCATATATGTACGATGCCATAAACCTGGTGGTACATGCCATTCGCCAGGTCGGAACGGACCGGGTAGCCATCACAGATTACATTTCAGAATCCAACTATTCGAAAGCTATCACAGGAAATATTTCCTTTGATGAACTTGGAAACAGGCAGGCTGCTTCCACCCTGATCCAAATCCAAAACGGAAGGCCCGAATTGATAAACCATCCCTAAAACCATAGCTATGCCGTCGCCCGTTAAACTTTTAAGCGCTGTGATCTTCTCAATAAGCATGATCACCCTCCTTTCGGGTTGCAATCAGCCATCCAGTGAAAAAATGCCCAATATCATCTATATCCTGGCCGACGACCTTGGATATGGAGATGTTTCAGCCATGAACCCGGATGCAGCATGGCAGACCAAAAATATCGATCAGATTGCCAAAGAGGGTATGCGGTTTACCGATGCCCATACCGGATCGGCTGTCTGCACTCCCACCCGCTACGGGGTTTTGACCGGACGTTATTCCTGGCGTACCCGTCTGAAACAAGGAGTGCTCTGGAGCTGGGATCCCCCCCTGATCGGGGAGGGTGAAACCACCGTTGGAAATTTGCTTCAGGAACAGGGATACAGCACGGCCTGTGTTGGCAAGTGGCACCTGGGACTGGGATGGCAATTCCATTCAGAGGGTGTGGACAGTGCAGATTTTTCCAGGCCGGTAACAGGTGGTCCCTCCACACTGGGTTTTGATTATTCCTTTGTAATTGCCGCTTCCCTGGATATTCCTCCCTATGTCTATATTGAAGATGACCGCCCCACCATGGTTCCTGTGAAATACACCCTGGACACCTCGGAATACGGCTGGTGGCGGAAGGGATTAACCGGTGATGATTTTGTGCATGAAGAAGTGCTTCCCGTGCTAACCAAAAAGGCAGTGGCCTTTATTGACAATCATATGGCCAGTGAGGCAGAGAAACCCTTTTTTCTCTACTTCCCCCTTCCTGCCCCACATACTCCCATCCTGCCTACAGATGAGTTTAAGGGAAAAAGCGGTACCAATCCCTATGGTGATTTTGTACTGCAGGTGGACCATACGGTGGGACAGATACTGAAAGCCCTCGATGGACACGGAATCTCTGAGGAGACCCTTATTATTTTCACCAGCGACAATGGCTGTTCCCCCCAGGCTAATTATCCCGAACTGGCTAAATACGGACATAATCCAAGCTACCAATTCAGGGGTCATAAGGCCGATATTTTTGAAGGCGGACACCGGGTTCCGTTTATGGCACGCTGGCCCGGAAAAATAAAAGCAGGAACAGAGAACCACCAGGTGATCTGCCTGACCGACCTGCTGGCCACTGTGGCAGATATAACAGATGCCACCCTGTCTTCCTGGGAAGGTGCTGACTCTTACTCCCTTCTGCCTGCCCTGCTGGGCGAAAGCGGGGAGAGCGTCAGGGAAGCCACCGTTCACCACTCCGTCAATGGTTCATTTGCCATTCGAAAAGGACCCTGGAAACTTATTCTATGTCCGGGTTCAGGCGGATGGAGCAATCCCAAACCAAACTCCCCCGGCATCGATACCCTTCCCCCTTTCCAGCTTTATAACCTGGAAAAGGATATGGGAGAGACTGAAAATCTTGTGGAACAATATCCGGATCTTGTGAAAGAGTTATCCCTTCTCCTGCGCAAGTACATTGAAGAAGGTAGAAGTACCCCGGGCCCAACACTGGAGAATGTGCCTTCGGATAATTGGCCCGGACTCACCTGGATGGTAGAGTAAAAGAGAGCTTGTCTACATAGATATCCTGGAAATCCGGTTCCGATTCCAGGTTGATATGCCTGGTGATGGCCAGAATCTCTTCCGGAACCTCCATCCCCGAGAAAAGAAACATCTTTGCCCCGATCAGAGCCGAATTTCCCAGCTTGTGAAAGCGATCCAGGGGAAAATCCATCATGCCTGTCTGAAGCATATTTTCCAGGTTGATGTAATTACCAAAGGCCCCGGCAATAAAGATGTTGGACACTTCGGCAGGACTAATTCCAAGCTTACGTAATAGGATCTCCAAACCGGCAGCGATGGCCGCCTTGGCCAGTTGAAATTCCTGGATATCCTTCGCCGTAAGGCTCACCCTTTTCGTTATATCTATGGCAGAATCGCCCGAGAGAATTTCCCCGAATTCACCCAACAATCCTTTTTCCAGCAAGACAGCCACAGCGTCGATCAAACCGCTGCCACAGATACCGGCAGCAGGAACATTACCGATTACCCTGCAGGATATTCCTTCAGCGCCGAGTGATACGGATGAGATGGCCCCGGTGGTCGCCAGCATCCCACTGGTGATTGTTGCTCCCTCAAATGCCGGACCAGCTGCAGTGGAAGCACAAAGGAGCTTCTCACTGTTCCCTGCTACGATCTCCCCATTGGTACCCAGGTCAACCAGTACTGAATATTCTTTGCGTTGCATCATCCCGGTGGCATGGATCCCTGCCAGGATATCACTACCCACGAAACTCCCTATGGATGGAAAGAAGGTAATCTGCTTACAATCTACTTTCCAGTCCAGTTCAGAAGCCTTGAAATCCTTAGCTGCCAGATCGGGGCTTTCAAAGGGATAGAAGGATAGCGCTTTGATGTCGGATTCTGCAAACAAGTGTTGCATCACCGTATTTCCAACCAGCACCACCCGGTCAATGGAGATTCTCCGGCCCGTGATCAGTTTTTGAATCATGGCTCCAATTTCCTCCCGGATCACACGGGTCATCTCCACATCATTACCTGCAAGTGCTGCTTCCAGCCTGGAGACCAGATCGCTTCCCCATTTCCTCTGAGGATTCAGAGCTGTTTCGACGGCCAGTACTTTCGCGTTGGACAAATCTATCAGCTGTGCCACCAGTGTCGTTGTTCCCAGGTCAACTGCCACACCATAGCCCTGAGTTGCTTCAAATGAAAAGAGGGTATCATCGGCCTGGATCATGGCCTCATACTGCCCAACCTCGAGCACCAGGTCACTTTCGGCCCGGCTCATACAGGCCAGTCTCCACCCGGGAGAAAGTCCCAGCTCCTTAAGTCTTCTTTTGTGTTCAGGATTGCAGTGAATTTCTCCCTGGAGTAGTTTCACCTTGCATTTACCACAGGTCCCCTTTCCTCCACATGGAAATTCAACGCCGAATTCATGTAAAACATCAATCAACGAACTTCCCCTGGCAAGCGATATGGTTTTTCCCAGGGGATGAAGTCTGATCTGAACAGTTTGCAAAAGCTAGGCGACAAGTTCCTTCAGGTACTCAACTGCACCCCTGGGATCAGGGGAATAAAAATCGGCTCCTATCTTGGCCCTGAACTCATCGGTCAGAGGCGCACCACCCACAAGCACTTTTGTAGTCGGGATTGACCGCTTTAATCTTGGTGACAATTTCCTCCATATTGGCCATGGTTGTGGTAAGCAGTGCGGACAGACCTACAACAGCTCCGGGATTTTCTGATACTGCCTGGTTAAATGCATCTTCATTGACATCCACACCCAGATCTACGATGGTCCAACCGCCCCCTTCGACCATCATGGCTACCAGGTTTTTTCCAATATCATGCAGGTCACCTTTTACCGTACCGATGATAAAGGTACCCTTGGCCTTTACAGCACCACTCTGAAAAAAGGGTTTCAGGTGAATCATGGCCGCTCCCATGGCCTTGGCAGACATCAGCATCTGGGGTACAAAAATCTTGTTTTCAGAAAACTTCTGGCCCACCCGGTCCATTGCTGGTACAAGTGCTTCGGTAAGCACATCAGTTGGAGCCACACCATTGGCCAATGCCTGACTGGCCAGCTCATCAGCACCATCCTGACCTTTCATCTGGGGAGGAAAAGGAGAGTTCTTATCCACTTTTCCAAATTCAACAGCTTCACCCAGTTTTGATAATATAGGATCCATAAAAATTGAGGTTTTGTTCATTGTAAAAATAGCCATTATGAAACATTAATTTGATATTACATTCACAGTTTATGATGCTATTTTGATAATCTTACTATTTTTAAACAAAATTAGATCATTATGAAGGAGCTACTCGAACAGATCAAACTAAATCCGGATGAATCCTTCTTCATTGGAATTTTTCAGGATCATATCGATCAGAGCCGGTGGCACTACCACCAGGAGTATGAGCTTAGCTTTATTACAGAGGGTTCGGGAAAAAGGATTGTTGGTGACTCCGTTGAGGAGTTTCATCCGGGCGACCTGATCTTTATTGGTCCGCGTATCCCTCATGTTTGGTTTTCAGAAACTTCGGCTCGTAACCAGCACTCCGGGCGAACCCTGGAATCGGTATATATGCTTTTCAATAACGATATCTTGCCCGATGAGATGACTGCATTACCTGAATTTGAGAACATCCGAAAAGCAATCACTCTTTCGGAACGGGGAGCAAGGATTACAGGTGATACCCTGAATGAGGTCAGCCGAATCATGCTTCAGCTGCCCTATATGAGCCGGATAAAACGCCTGATGTTTTTCTACGAGATTATGGATCTCATTGGCAGGAGTACCTCATTCGCTTATCTGGCCAGTGAACAGTATATGAAAACCAAATTTGAAACCAACAACAGCAGAATCAATAAAATCCACGAATTTCTTATGAAAAACTATCGGGATACTGTGGATCTGGAAGGGGTTGCTGAAGTAGTTCATATGGCCCCCGCATCCGTATGCCGGTTTTTTAAATCATCCACTGGTTTAACTGTATTTGAATACCTGAATAAGATAAAGATTGACTACGCCTGCAAGCTCCTGCTAAATACAGATTTAAGTATAGTGGATATCTCTTATGATTGCGGATTTAATAATCTGAGTCATTTCAATAAGCAATTCAGGAAATTTCTGGGCCAGACCCCCTCCCAATTCAGGAAGCACAGAGAGCGAAATCCATGAATCAAATTAATCATTATTAGGTATTTTTGCAAAAATAGCATCAGTAAAAGATAACTGAGTAGTTATCTGATCCGGACATTCGGGCATATATTTACAGCATCAACGGGAATGTCCGGGATCCCGGGATATTGAATTATGGGACAAAACTCTGAAATAAGAATCACTGAAGCATTACTTCCGCCGGAAATGGCTGATTCGGCAGAGGAGATTGGGATCTCCAAAGCGCGAATGGGATTGCTGAAAACCGGCATGCTGGCCATTCTTGCCGGTGCTTTCATTGCTTTTGGCGCTATCTTCTCCACCGTTACTTCAACCGGATCCACCCTGCCTTTTGGCTTAACCAGGCTATTAAGCGGTCTTACATTCAGCCTGGGACTTATCCTTGTAGTTGTGGGAGGGGCCGAACTTTTTACTGGAAACAATCTCCTGATCATGGGATGGGCCAGCAGGAAAATAAGCACCTCCAGTGTACTACGAAACTGGATCATTGTATACTTTGGAAATATGCTTGGCGCATTTTCCATGGTTCTGATTATCTGGCTTTCCGGGCATCCTTCCTTCGGTAATGGAGCAGTTGGTGAAGCTATGGTGAAGATTGCCGCTGCTAAATGTACCTACACGGGTCTGCAGGCATTCACACTTGGCATCCTGTGTAATATACTGGTATGCCTGGCCATCTGGCTCTGTTACAGTTCAAGAAGCGTGCAGGGCAAGATTCTTGCCATTGTATTTCCTATCACGGCCTTTGTTGCGGCAGGCTTTGAGCACAGCGTGGCCAACATGTATTATATACCAATGGGATTGGTAGTTAAGGAGTGGAGTAATCCCGAAGTGCTGGGATTTCTCAGCTCAAATCCGGACTTGTTCAATGAACTGACCTGGGGTAATTTTTTCTTTAAGAACCTTCTGCCGGTTAGTCTGGGAAATATAGTGGGCGGATCCCTCTTTGTCGGAGTAGCCTACTGGTTAATCTACTCAAGTAAATGGAATAAGATCACCAACTAATTAAATACAAAGACATAAGCCACATGAACGATCTGGATATAGCAAGAAAAGTAGAGTTGCAGCACATCTCAAAAGTCGCAGAGAAATTCGGTATTAATGCTGATGACATCGAGATGTATGGAAAATACAAGGCTAAAATTCCCCTCTCCTTCATTGATGAGAAAAGGGCAGCAAAGAGCAATCTGATCCTGGTGTCGGCCATCTCTCCCACCCCTGCCGGGGAAGGAAAAACCACCGTATCAATCGGCCTGTCGGAGGGTTTGAACAGAATCGGAAAGAAAACCACCGTGGTACTCCGGGAACCTTCACTGGGACCAGTTTTCGGAATCAAGGGAGGAGCCACAGGCGGTGGATACTCCCAGGTGCTTCCAATGGAAGATATCAACCTGCACTTCACGGGCGACTTTTCCGCCATTGAAAAGGCACACAATCTTCTGGCGGCAGTGATTGACAATAACATCCAGAGTACGACCAACGGACTGGGCCTGGATCCAAGAACCATTTCCTGGAAGCGTGTGATGGATATGAACGACCGCTCCCTCCGGAGGATTATCGTGGGACTGGGAGGAACCACTTCAGGAGTCCCACGGGAAACCGGGTTTGATATAACAGCGGCTTCTGAGATCATGGCCATTCTCTGTCTTGCAGCCGATATCCACGACCTGAAAATCAGGCTTGGGAATATTTTTATTGGTTATACCTTCGGCCGAAAACCAATCTATGCACGGGATCTGAATGCCGGCGGTGCTATGGCAGCACTGCTGAAAGATGCGATCAAACCCAACCTGGTCCAGACCATCGAAGGTAATCCTGCTATTATTCACGGAGGTCCCTTTGCCAATATTGCCCAGGGAACCAACTCGGTGATTGCCACCCGCATGGGTATGACTTTTTCAGACTATACGGTTACTGAAGCAGGATTTGGATTTGACCTTGGGGCAGAGAAGTTTTTTGATATCAAATGCCAGAGTGCAGGTCTCTCTCCAAAAGCGGTGGTACTTACCACCACCATCCGGGCCCTGAAATACCACGGAGGTGCAGATTTAAAGACCCTTACTGAACCCGACACTGAAGCCCTTAAAAAGGGCCTTCCTAATCTTGAAAAACACCTGGAGAATATCAGACAATTCAATGTGACCCCTGTGATAGCCATTAACCGCTTCACAACAGATACAGAAGAGGAAATTGAAATCATCCGCGAGAAGGCAGAGGAACTGGGCATCAGATGTACCCTTGCCGATCTCTGGGCCAAGGGGGGCGAAGGAGCCATTGAGCTGGCAAAGTTGGTGGTGGAAGTTGCCGAATCCGATCCCCCAGTCTTTGATCCCATGTATGACTGGAACTGGGATGTGAAAAAGAAAATTGAGACCCTGGCCACAAAGATCTATGGTGCCGAACATGTAGATTATTCAGCACAGGCAAAACAAGATCTGAAGAAGATTGCGGAGCTTGGACTGGAACAGCTACCCATCTGCATTGCCAAAACACAAAAATCACTCTCTGATAATCCAGCACTACTGGGCCGGCCAAAGGATTTCATTATCACGGTTCGTGAAATTGAGATTGCAGCAGGGGCCGGTTTCCTGATCCCCATCACCGGGAATATTATGCGGATGCCCGGACTGCCTGCGCACCCGGCATCTGAGAACATCAGCATCGACAACAATGGAAACATCACCGGCCTCATGTAGCCCACTAACTTACTAACATACTAACTTACTAACCTACTAACCTTTACCATGCAAACCATACTCAAAGGAAAATCATCAGAAGTAATCATCGACACAGATGGCCCCGTCGTTATCATCGGTGAGAGTATCAATCCCACCAGGCGCAAAAAGCTGGTAGAAACCCTGAAGGCCCGTGACTTTGAATTTGCCCTCCAGCTGGCAAAGTCCCAGATAGAAGACGGAGCGGATGTACTGGACGTCAATGTGGGCTTCCCGGGAGTGGATGATGAGGCCTTGCTTCCCGAAACAGTTAAAGCCATCCAGGAGGCCTTTGATATCCCCATCTGCCTCGATTCTCCAAATCCCAAAGCAATTGAGGCCGCCCTGAAAGTGGCACATGGAAAACCCCTGATTAATTCGGTAAACGGGGAAGAAAAATCCCTGCAGGCACTCCTTCCCATCACCAAAGAATACGGAGCTGCAGTGATTGGACTGGTAATGGACGACGATGGAATCACCCACGATCCTGAAAAGAGATTTCAAATAGCTGAAAAGATACTTAACCGTGCCATCCAGGCGGGAATTCCAAAGGAAGATGTGGTGATCGATCCCCTGGCTATGGCAGTCAGCGCCGATCCCAATGCCTGCCTGGTCACCCTGGAAACCATAAAGCTGGTTCACGACAGGCTTGGTCTAAATATTACCCAGGGGGCCAGCAATATCTCCTTTGGGCTGCCCAACCGGGTAGAGCTAAACAATGCGCATATGGCCATTTCCATCTGGAACGGACTTAGCTGTCCCATTGCAAACCCGGCCAAGATCACTGCCTTTGTAAGGGCCATGGACCTGATCAGGGCCCGTGACGATTTTGCCATGCGATTTACAGAATTCTTCTACATGCAGGAGGCGAAGCTAAACAACTAAAATCAGATCTATGTCACTTTTTACTCCAGGCAGAAGATGGCAACCGCCCTTTTTTCCATTCAAGAAGGAACCCTTCGGGAAACGTGTTCTGAGAAGGATTGAACGGTGGATCAAAGGTCCCATGTTCGGCTGCCGGATGTGTGGAAACTGCCTGCTGCAGGAAACCGCCTTTATCTGTCCCATGGAGTGCCCAAAGGGCATGAGGAACGGTCCCTGTGGCGGATCAACCCCGGAGAAATGTTATGTGGATGAGACCCGTCCCTGCATCTGGTACAAGATCTATGAACGTTCTCATAAAATGGGGCGTGAAGATATGTTGCTGGAAGTTCTGCCTCCCCTGGATTGGGACAAGGTGGGAACCGAAACCTGGGGCGATGTGGTCCGGTCGATCCGTAAATTTGGAACCCGCGCCTTTCTCAAAGAACGCTTTAACAGAAACAAAGAGAAAAAACACCAGTCCTGGGAAGCTGTCTTTAAGCCGGTCAGACAACCAACATGGTGGGCAGGCGATTCTCTCTACCATGCACCGGCATACGAGGAGCCATTCAGCAAGCTGGAAGAAGATTTAAAATCAGGAAAATTTGTGATCACTGCAGAAGTCTCTCCTCCCCTGAGTACGGCTACCGGAAAACTGAAGCGGGATATAGAGATGGTGAAAGAACTGGTATCTGCAATAAACTTTACTGACAGCGCTTCTGCCAGTCCGCGAATGTCCAGCATGGCATGCAGCAAGATAGCTGCCGAACTGGGGGCCGATCCGGTGCTCCAGATTGCAGCGAGGGACAAAACCCGGAGTGGATTGCAATCCGATATCATGGGTGCCAATGTCATGGGAGTGCATAATGTACTCTGCATCACGGGCGACAATGCCCGGATCGGTCCTACTCCCACCAGCAATACCAACATACTTGATATGGACGCAGTCCAGATGCTCTGGATCCTCCGTCGGATGCGGGATGAAGGAATCTACCTGGACGGCCGCAAAATGAAAAGTCCGCCCCGCTTATTCCTGGGAGCTGCAGCCTCTCCCTTCGCTTCGGAGCCACGTTTCCAGGCCCTCCGGGAGGAAAAGAAAATCAATGCAGGGGCACAGTTCTTCCAGTCCAACCTGATTTATGATCCGGAGGGACTGGACCAATGGCTGGAGGCTCTGGATAAACGAAACATCCTGGATAAGGTATACATCCTGGCAGGGGTCACCCCCATAAGAAGCAGGCGGATGGCACAGTACCTGCATCATAATATCCCGGGAGTAAGAGTTCCCCAGGATATTCTGGATCGCTTCGAAGAGTGCAAAGAGGATGACTATGAAGAACTGGGCGTGGAAATCGCCCTGGAACTCATTGAAAAAATCCGAGGAAAGCAGGGCATCAATGGCTTCCACCTTATGTCGGTGGGCTGGGAAAGCATTGTACCCCGCATCATTGCTGATGCAGGGCTTATGCCGCAAGAATAAGGCTATTTTACCGAAAAAGAGGTCGAAACCAGTTCTGCACCAAGCTCTATGCTTCTCTCTCCGGGGGAACAATTCCCAACATACACCTGGTACTGTCCGGGTTTCACTTCAGCCATACCCTCCTCATTAAACTGCTCCAGAGCCTGCCCGCCAAGTTTAAAGGAGACCTCGGTACCGGAACCCTCCCTCAGGCTGACCCTGGCAAAGTTTTTAAGTGACCATCGGGGCTGAATGCCATCCGGGTCCGGGACAGAGACATAGAGCTGAACTACCTCATCGGCTCTGTAGTCACCGCTGTTCTTCACCTTCACAGAAACCGTAATGGATTCATCAGCAGATATCTCCTCCCTGTCGAGGCGCAGGTCGTTGAAGCTGAAATCCGTATAAGAAAGGCCATAGCCAAAGGGATAGAGCGGTAAGGAACTCATGTACCTGTAAGTGCGTTCCTTCATGGAGTAATCTTCGTAAGGGGGCAGTTGATCCACCGATTCGGGAAAAGTGATTGGTAATTTACCCGAGGGGACCTCATTTCCAAAGATCAGATCAGCCACGGCAAAACCACCTTCCTGTCCGGGATACCAGGCCCAGAGGATGGCATCTGCCAGCTCCTCCACCTCCGGCATGGTGATGGGACTGCCGCCGGTCATCACCACAATCACCGGGTTATCGTGACCCTCCTTCAGTTTCCGCAGATAGTCCAGCTGGTTGGCCGGAAGGTTCAGATCAAGCCGGTCACCCAAACTGGGCGATGCAAGGGATTCACCCTCCTCTCCTTCCAGCAATTGAGAGATACCGAGCACCACAATGGTAGCTTCATGATCCCTGGCTCCTCCGCTGGCCCAATCCACCGGATTGATATTTTCTTGATACTCCAGCACACCCATCCTGTAATCTACCGTGGTGCCTGCACTAACCCGGGAAGTAATCCCTTCCAGGATATTTACCAGCCTGTTGCTCAATCCATAGTAATTACCCAGCAAAACTGTACTGTTGTTGGCCTGGGGGCCTGTGATATAGAGGGTTTTTAAGTCCGTCTTCAAGGGAAGCACACCATTATTCTTAAGCAAAACCATGGATTTTAGTGCTGCCTCATAGGCCAGCTCTTCGTGCTCCTTGCAGTTAATCACACTCTCATCCAGGTGACTGTAAGGGTTCCAGGAGGGCGGATCAAACAATCCCAACTCAAAACGGGTGATGAACAATTGGGCCAGCCTTTCGTCGATGGTAGCCTCAGTGACCAGGCCGCGCTCCAGGGCCTCACCCAGAGCTGGAAAGGAATTCCCGCAGTTCAGGCTCACCCCGTGGTTCAAAGCCATGGCAGCAGATTCGGCCACATCCGAAGTCACCATATGACCCGTGTGGAAATCCTGTATGGCCCAGCAATCGCTGAGGAAATGGCCCTTAAATCCCCAATCCCTGAAAAGAATATCCCCCACAAGAAGTTTACTCGCACATGCGGGTTCACCAAGAACCCTGTTATAGGCACCCATAACCGACTCCACATTGACTTCAGTGACCAGGGCCTTAAAAGCCGGAAGATAGGTCTCGTGCAGATCTTTTAAACTGGTAATGGCATCGAATTCATGCCTGAGGGCCTCCGGGCCCGAATGCACAGCATAGTGTTTGGCGCAGGCACCGGCTTTCAGATACCTGGGATCATCGCCCTGCAGGCCTTTCACCACCTCCATACCCAGCTGCGCTGTCAGGTAAGGATCTTCTCCATAGGTCTCCATCCCCCTGCCCCACCTGGGATCCCTGAAAATATTCACATTGGGAGTCCAGAAAGTGAGCCCGGCGTACTGTGCATAGTTCCCCAGCTCCTGTGAGATTGCGAATTTAGCCCTCCCTTCGTCCGATACAGCTGTAAATACCCGATGAATCAGGTCCCGGTCAAAGGTAGCTCCCATACCGATGGGCTGAGGAAAAACCGTGGCCCTTCCATTCCTGGCCACACCATGAAGTGCTTCGCTCCACCAGTTGTACTCCGGAACACCCAGCCTCTCGATGGCTGCCGCATCATAGGTGAGCTGACTGATCTTCTCCTCGATGGTCATTTCACTTATCAGCATTTCAAGTCTTTCTTCAAAAGAGATCTCCGGATTGTACCAGGGAAAATCATATTCGATGTTTTCAGCCGTCTTCGTTCCGGAGTTGGATGAACAGGCACCTAATATAAAGGCAAGTAGAAATAATGGGGCAAATCGTAACATGGGGTTTAGTTTTCAGAGTATTCTCCAAATATATAAACATGCGTGAAATACCCGAAATCAAATCTATGCCAGGTGGATTTATTCTTTCTCATCCCATGATTTTGCAAAGGCAATGGATTATATTTACCTCTTGTTGCCATTTTATCCAAGATATCGCTCGCACATGAGGATTCCTGAAAAAAACCGGAGCCGTTTATATCTGTTGATAGTTCTGTTCTCTTTCCAGGCCCCTTTCATAAATGCTCAACTTCTGCCCGGATTCAATATGTCCGGATCTTTTAATGAGCAGCAAATGCTTATGGAGAATTCTCCAGCCAACACACGTATTTTAATCAATGCACCAATAAAAGGATTTGGGAAATCTGATCAGGTTTTATTGATTTTCTACGCACTTCCCAATGGAAATAGTATCGAACAGACTTTTGGAAAAACGCTTAAGGAAAATGATGACTGGCATTATAACATCCAGAACATCGGGGCACAAACACGTTTCTTAAGGAAGGTTCTTCTTAATCAAACACTTGTTGTTGTATACCTTGAGGCCAGTCAAAAAAGTTGGCCCCTTTGGAAAAAAAACAACCCCTCTTACCTGCTGGAAACAAAAAGTATTGTTGACAATGTCACAGCCATGTTTTCTCCCTGGAATCCCCAGGTGGTATTTAAACGGACACAGTGGAGGAGGTACGATTTATTTTCAGCTACCTCGAAGCAGCTGAAAAGATACCTGATAGCGTAAAGCGTATTGCCTTTCTTGATAGTGACTATGGCTATGAAGATAGCAATTCATGGTCCGCTGCATGGTCCAGTGGCTGAAATCCGGCGAGGATAAGTTTTTATGCACCCTGGCATATAACGACAGTGTCGTGATTTACAATGACAGGCCCCTGGTCTCGCCCACCGGCGGAACCTGGTACCGAAGCAAGATGATGAAGGATTATCTTGCCGGAGCCTTTCATCTCAGTGAGGAGGACAGGGATACACTTGTGTGGTACACAAGTCCGGATAGAAGAATAGAAATTATCCTCAAGATCAAATCCGGATAAAAAGATTTACCATACAGCACAGGTAGATCGCAATGGCTTTATTCATAGTATTTTGCATGGAACAAAGTATGAGCAGCAGGAATACAGCTATTTCGGAGAAAGGGCCTATTCTGCATTTATGGCCGACACCATTATTATTCCGATCCGGCATTTAAATATAGCTCCGCGGGAAGCGAATGCAGAACCGGGGTCAGCTTTCATGAACCGCATTGCCCCTTTGACCCTGGAAGAGCGCGAAGAGGAAATATACAAAGCATTATCAGCAGGCAATATGCCTGATTTTTTGAGAAAAACAGTGACCATGCAGGGCGAATTTGCCGACTCGGAGGGAAGCGTTCATCAGGTGGAATACGAAGTCATGCCAGATTATTTATCGGTGGGTACTGATTCGGATTTTTGCAGGATTCCCATGAGCCCTCACACGGCCCAGCGACTCGCCACATTATTTGGAGCATCCCTGATCACCTCCAAACTCAGCGATCATATTTTCAGTATGGCCCCGCTTAAGTTAACTCCATTTCCCTATGCACCAGTGGGTAATGCCAACGAGCTTGTTAGCAAATTTGCAGAGCATAACGTTCAGATTGAGAAACAAAAAGCGGAGGCAGGCGGGATAAACGGAGAATTAATTGCAGGGATAAAAAAGGATATCATTCTTTCCGAATGGATGGCAAAGCACCCGGACAAAGTAGTGATTTACGGCTGGCACAGGCCGGATGGAAATCCCATACAACCGGTATATGGAGGACATGTGGACTGGTATGTTGATTACAGTCATGGAATCCGGCTTATTAATAAGCAGGTAAAGATTGACGGGAAACCCTGTATGTTAACAGATAGTATTAAGTGATCCGGTGCTCTATAAGATTTTCAGCGATGAGGATTCCCCAATGATTCAAACGGTATATATCAAATAAGATCTGAACATGAAAAAAACACTATCAATAACTCTGCTCCTGTCCTTGCTGGTACTATGCAATGCTCAAAACAATCAGCCTGCCAGTTCTGAGCTGATCGACCCGGCTCTTAACAAAATACAAAACGAATTTCTTAATAATCAGGCGGAAGCATTGCTCAATCAGGCAAACAGGGTGCTTTCTAATTACCCACCAGGCTGGCCGGAGCCAGATGCCAGACAAAGTGCTCTATTACTTTTGGACGGAGTCTTACATGATGTTTATGCACACTCCAGACCTCCGGTGCAGGACTTCTTTAAAACCAGAGTAAGCAATGCTATTGATGAAATTGATCAGGCTGAAATTATCCATGGTGCGCGTATCTGGAAATTGTATAATCATGGATTTGTGGTAAAGACTAATTCTGTGTGCTTAGGGTTTGATCTGGTAAGCGGTATATCATCGGGCATTGAGGAATTTTCCTTAGCAGATGAAGAAATGAGCAGGCTTATTGAACATTGTGATGTACTTTTTATCAGCCATTATCATGGGGACCATGCGGAAGAATCAGTCGCTCAGCTTTTTATAGACCAGGGTAAGCCGGTTATTGCACCTGCTTCCATATGGAGGGACAAAGAAATTTATGATCATATGGTGCATCTCGACAGAGTGCCGCATACGGAACAGACACTTTCTATTCAGAACGGACAAGAGGAATTGAAAGTGGTTGTTTATCCGGGGCACCAGGGAACCGATATTGAAAACAATGTATACCTGGTGTTCACTCCCGAGGGACTTTCATTTTCACAGATGGGCGATCAATCTAACAATGATGACTTTGAGTGGATCGATGCTGTTTCTAATAGTCATGATGTTGATGTTCTTATGCCCAACTGCTGGACAACGGATATAGCAAGGGTTGCCATGGGTTTTAACCCGGGACTAATTATAACCGGGCATGAAAATGAGATGGGTCACACCATTGACCATCGTGAGCCCTATTGGCTGACCTACCAGAGGCGGGAAGGATCTGACAGATTTGGTGGCAACAAGAATGTGGGATACGATTCTCCAATGATTCCTATGACATGGGGAGAATCCTATCATTATAAAAGGAAGGATTTTCCAAAAACATCTGTACATTCATTTTGAATCAGGCTTAATTTATAGAATAAGAAAACCATATAACCATGATGAGATTCCACCTCTTAATACTCCTTGCATTTATTAGTTTAAGGCTGGGTGCACAAACTGTCAGTAACGGGGTGACAGATATTGTAGTTGTCTTCAAGATGCATGTTGATATCGGATATACTGACTGGGCAGAGGGAGTGCTTCAGAAATATGGTGACAATATGCTCGATGAAACACTGGCAGCCATAGATGAGACTTCTTCATTGCCAAAGGCGGAACAGTTTGTTTGGACGATACCCGCCTGGCCATTGAAATATATGCTTGAAAATTGTACGAAAGAGAAGAAAGTTAAACTGGAAAAAGCAATAAAAGAAGGACGTATCGTTCCACATGCCCTTCCTATTACCTTCGAAACAGAAGCCAGCGACCTTGAAAACCTGGTCCGTGGATTAACTTATGCTTCTGAGATAAATGCAAGTCTCAATTTGCCCCAGGCACGCGATGCCAAGCTCACTGATGTGCCCAGTCACTCGCATGCACTGCCAACAGTGCTGACAAATGCAGGGATAGATTTTCTTCACCTGGGCTGCAATCCCGGTTCTACTGCGCCCGACGTCCCAACATTATTCTGGTGGCAGGGACCCGATGGCTCAAAGCTATTAACCTTTTACTGGGCAGAGTATTATGGCTCCGGCATACTACCGCCGGAAAACTGGCCGCATAAGACATGGCTTGCAATGATCCACACGCATGAAAATACAGGCGCACCTTCACCGGATGAAGTGGCTGAGTTGCTGCTTACGGCCAAAGAAGCTTTGCCGGATGTAAATGTGAAGATTGGTCGCTTATCCGATTTCTATGACCTTCTGATGAAAGAAAATCCAGAGCTTCCTGTAGTAAAGGGAGATATGCCCGATACATGGATTCATGGATATATGTCCATGCCAAGAGAGACCAGGATAAGTAAATTTCTCCAGCGGGAAACATATAATACAGAAGCACTGAATGCCCAGCTGATCGAATGGGGAATGAGTGATCATTCAATTGAATCATATATCACTGATGCTGTTGAGAATATGATCCTTTTTGACGAGCATACTTTTGGTGCTGCCATGTCGCACGGCAACCAGCATAAATGGACCTATAATGATGAATTTAAAATAAATAAGTCCCTGGGCAACTACAGTTATATTGAAGGGACATGGACCGAAAAAGGGAATCGCATCAGAGCTGCGGAGAAGATTATTGTCCCCTTGATGAAACACCAGTTAACCCAGCTTGCATCTTCTGTTAAGCTCGATGGCAAAAGAATTGTTGTTTACAATCCATTGCCATGGCCAAGAAGTGGCAGGGTAAATTTCTTTGCAGGAGTATATCAGAAGAAGTTTAAAATATACGGATTAAAGGACGCAAGTACCGGAAAAGTAATATCTGTGTATGAAGATTATAACCTGATTTCTTTTGATGCTGATTCAGTGCCTTCCATGGGATATAGAACATACATACCCCTGTTGGAACCCATTAAGGAAGAATCATCCCTGGCAATTGATGAAGATGAGAATCTGCTGGAGAATGAGTTTTTCAAGCTGAAAATTGACAGGCAAAAAGGAACCCTGTCCTCCGTATACGACAAACGGAATAAGAGGGAGCTGGTTGATCAGAAAAGTAATGAAGGCTTTGGGGAGTATATTTTGGAAAGACCGGGGCAGAAGAAAATTGATGCCTACAATCAGGCCTATGTCAAACCAGGTTCGGAGGGCTGGGCAAACGATGAGATGATCAGATCCTCCATACCAAATCAGGAAAGTGTGGCTTACAAAGGGACCTGCAAAAAAATTGAATACCTGAATATGGGTAATGCTGTGCGGGCAACAGTTTTTGGAAAACTTGATAACGAAGACGCACAAAATTATCTGGTAAGCTACACCCTATACGAAAAACAAGCCTATGTGGAAATCGTGTGGGGGGTAGACGGGAAAAAGCCTCATGCATTACCGGAAGCAGGTTGGCTCTCATTTCCATTTAACTTAAATGAACCAGAATACCGGCTGTATCGCACGGGAGGCATTGTAAATCCACAGATTGATTTTGTTGAAAGAACAAACGCGGACTTTTGTTTTCTGAATACATCCATGACAATGTTTGATACTTCAGGAAAGGGTGTTGCATTAAACTGTCCGACCTCACCCGGTATCAGCATAGATAATCCAGGCCTGTTTCAATTTTCGAAAAAGAAACACTTAACAACAGGCAAGGTCTTTGTCAATCTATACAATACACAGTGGGGAACTAATTTTACGGAATGGATTGAAGGTTCATTTTCTTCAAAAATGTATATCTGGAGCTATTCAGCTTATGATTCTGAATCAAGCTTCATTACACCATCTGAAGAAACCCGGGTTCCTCTGAAGGGAGTATTTTATGACGGACCCGAAGGAGAAAGTCCTTTAGTTTCAGAAGGGATATCCCTAAGCAGAAAAGGGATCTTACTAACTGCCTATAAAGCAGAAGGTACAGGCAAGTTGTTACGATTATGGGAACAGGCAGGCAAAAGTGGATTGTGTGAGGTAACTTTGTCGGAAGGTGGAGGCTACATTAAAGCATACCCCTGTAACCTGAGAAGCGAAATCACTGATGAAAAGGGGATTGAAATTCTGAATAATTCATTCCAATTTGAAATTAAGGCAAATCAACCTGCCTCTTTTATTCTGAAATAATGTTTTGAGTATATATTACTTATCCCGTTTCTATGAAAATGAAAAAGATCTTGTATTCCCTCGCTCTGCTAATCTTAATAGTATCATCAACTAATGGTACAGCCCCGATAGCAGATAGTATCAGGGCCAGCCAAATTTCTGAAATGAAATTTGGCATGTTTATCTGCTGGTCCTTCAGCACGTTCTATGGAGAAGAATGGACACCCACCCTGGATAAAGATGCTTCTTATTTCAGGGCTACAGGCTGTGATACCGATCAGTGGTGTAAAACAGCTAAAGATGCCGGAATGGGGTATATATTGTTTCTTTCCAAACATCACGATGGCTTTTGTCTGTGGGATACAAAAACCACCGACAAAAAGGTTACAAACAGTCCGCTTGGCATCGACGTGCTGGCAGAATTAAGGAAATCCTGCGACAAATACGGGATCAAACTGGCCCTCTATTTCTCAGAAGGCGACTGGAACTGGCCCGGAGCTGTGGATGGGAAAGGGTATAATGCGGGTGCGGGCATAGATCCTGAAATGAAAAAAGCGCAGTTAAAAGAACTTTGCACCCAGTATGGTCCCATTGAATTCTTCTGGATGGATCATGCGGTTGGAGATGGCGGACTGAACCATGTGGAAACCGTTGAATGGGTCCATCAGTTTCAGCCTGATTGTTTCGTTGGATTTAACCATGGAGAACCCGCAGGCAGATTATCGCTAAGAGAAATGGGAACCCCGGGACCCATTGGGGATGCAAGTACCACAAAGTATAACAAAGATGCAGAGGCCAATTACGGGGGCTACCTGGTGGCCGAGTTTACTTATCCTATCCTGCCTCCTCACGAAGGTGGCGCCATGTGGTTCTATTCATTACCTGAACATGATTCCCTCTGTCATCCTGCTGAAAAACTTTACCAGGACTATCTCGGGGCAGTGGAATATGGCAATATTTTCTCCATTGATGTTGGTCCAAATTATGAAGGCAGGATCAGGGATATTGATGTCAAAACCCTCAAGGAAGTGGGAGATTTAATCAGGGAAAACAAAGCCTTCAGAACCAGCTATCCCGATATTCCCAGAATTGATGTGCACACACATATAGGTAATGATTTAACGGGGATAGCTAATTGTCTCGATTTAAGGGAAATTTTGTTGGACAAGAGCGACATAGACCTGGCTATGTGGATCAACCTGGGGGGTGGAAAAGACCCCATTGAAAATACAGAAAATATATCGGCCGCAAGCGAAGGACATATGCTCTGTGCCATTGCAGATTATTCTGCCCACGATGGACTTAAATATCCTCCCGAAACTTTAGAAGGCTTTCAGAAACAGGGATTTGTGGGCTATAAAGTCTGGGCAGGCCCCTGGTACCGTAAGCTCGACAATAAAGAAGACGGCTTTCCATATATCGACGACCCTGTTCATGATGCTACTTTCTCTGAAATGGAAAGAATAGGCTTTTTGCTGGCCTCCATACACATAGCAGACCCCAACGGACCCTGGGAAGAAAGAACCAACTGGCTTGCGGATCCCATAGAATACTGGGCAGAAATAAATGCCTGGCGAAATGTGCTGGAGAAGCATCCTGAGCTTATTGCAGTTGTTGCTCATGGCAACTGGCTCATATGTCAGGATGCCCAGATAGATTACCTGCGAAACCTCCTGGCTACCTTTCCCAATTTATACATTGATCTGGCGGCCACATTTCAATATTACCACCTTGTAAATTGGGACAATCTGAGGTCCTTTATGATTGAGTGGTCGGATAGAATCTTGTTTGGGACCGATATAGGTAAATGGCAGGATAAAGAAGAATCAAGCCTCCGGGCCGAGCAATATATCAGGGCTTTTCGAATTCTGGAAACTGGAGAAACTGTAAATGGCGGTTTTTTCGGAGGTCCTGAAATCAGAGGCCTTGAACTGCCCAAAGAAGTACTGGAGAAGATATATTATAAAAATGCCATGCGTCTTTATCCCGGAGTAAAGGAAAGCCTGCTTAACATGTAATTCAAAGCATTCATGAAAGATCTCATTAGTCTGTTTTTTTTGATTCTTCTATTCTCCGGATGTGCAAAGAAAATCGAACCTCTTGAGCCTCTTCCCTCTGCTCAGCAACTTGCCTGGCACGAGGTGGAAATGTATGCACTGGTGTGTTTCAACCTGGTTACATTCGAAGATAAGGAATGGGGATATGGTGATACGGATCCAGCCATCTTTAATCCAACAGAATTTTCTGCCGACCAGATTGTCAGCGCTGCCAAAAATGGTGGTTTGAATGGCATTATCCTGGTCTGCAAGCATCATGAAGGATTTTGTCTGTGGCCCACAAAGACTACCGGATATAACATCACGAAGTCGCCCTGGAAGAACGGACAGGGAGATATGGTTAAAGAATTTCAAATGGCCTGTGAAAAGGCCGGGATGAAATTCGGAGTATATCTTTCCCCCTGGGATCGTAACTCAGCAGTTTACGGTGAAGCCGGATATATTCCAGTTTATTACGAGCAGCTCAGGGAGCTGCTTACGGGTTACGGGGAGCTCTTTGAGGTTTGGTTCGACGGGGCCAACGGGGGCGATGGCTGGTATGGGGGAGCCGATACCATCAGGAATATTGATCGCTTTAACTATTACGGCTGGGATTCGATTTATAAAATCGTCAGGGAACTGCAGCCCAATGCGGTCATATTCTCCGACATGGGGGATGTGCGTTGGGTTGGCAACGAGGCAGGATTTGCCGGTGAAACAAGCTGGTGCATGTACACCCCAAAAGGGAAAGATGATGATAGTAAGCCCGCCCCGGGATATACGAAATACTGGGAAGCAACAGAGGGCCATGAAGATGGCAACTACTGGATGCCCTCGGAATGTGATTTCCCCATCAGGCCAGGCTGGTATTATCATGAAAGTCAGAATGATGCTGTAAAATCATCCGAAGTTCTGTTTGACCACTATCTGAAGACTGTAGGTCGGAATGCATCTTTCAATCTCGGCCTGGCTCCGGATATGAGAGGGCTCATGCACGAGAATGACCTTAAATCACTCCTGGGATTCAAACAGATCCTTGATGATGCATTTAAATACAATCTGGCTTACAAACAAAAGATCACTACTGATGCATCCGGAAAGGGATATCAGGGGAAAAAGATGATTGATGGCAATCCCGAAACCTACTGGGCGGCTCCTGAAGAGAGAAGCAAGTATGAGATCATCATCCAGCTTGATGAAGTTCACGAGCTCAATGCCATTCTACTACAGGAGTACATTGGATTGGGGCAGCGGGTCAAATCCTTTAATGTTGAAGTGAAAAAAGCCGGTGAGTATGTAGTCGTGGCAGAGGCAACGACAATTGGTTACAAAAGAATTCTGACTTTTGATACGGTTAAGACGGATCAGATCAGGGTCACGATTGCGGATTCCAGAGCAGCCCCTGTTTTATCCGAAATCCAATTGTACCGCTTCCCGGATTTTTAATAGTTTTAAAAAGCGAACTGTTCCAGAAGAAAAAATAAAACTGATGAGAAACACCTTTGTATTGATCATGATGCTATTAGCTGTCATGTCATGCGAGCATACAGCCAGGAAAAGCAAATCATCTGATTATCCTGATATAAGCTCTCTTAAGACATTTGGCACCATGGGCAAGGAGCTTCAGATCTTAAAAAAAGAACAGGAGACCGAGCTATTCAAATACGAAGGTAAAGGATGTCTGACGCACATGTGGTTTGGTGGAGACCTGAACGGACATGAAGATATGCTTATTCGCATTTACGTTGATGGAGAAGAACAGGCATCAATTGAAATGGAACTTTTTTTAGGACATGGAATAGGATTTAAAGATAGTTATGCCCCCTGGGGAACCGAGCTTATTGGAAACATGGGGCGAACAAGTGGTATATACAATACCTATAAGATACCTTTCTCAGAAAAAATCCGGATAAGTGCACAGTTGGCCCAGAGCGCCGATGTATCAGAGCGTGAACCAACTTTCTGGTGGATCATACGCGGAACCGAAAATCTGCCCCTGGTATTCAATGGGGTCAGACTACCCGATGATACACGGCTGAAACTTCATAAGCTGGAAAATTATACCGCCGAACCCCTGGAAGAGTTTACCATGGCTGATGTTGATGGAGCCGGCATGCTTTACCAGGTAACAATGGAGGCAAAGGGTTTAAGGGATACGGATCATTGGAAAGATCTCAGTTTTATGGAATCATGTATAAGGGCCTACGGAAGCGGGGAGAAAGATCCGATGTTTGTTTCCTCGGGATTGGAAGATTATTTTCTGGGCACCTATTATTTCAATACAGGGCGCTATGCGAACAGGCTGGCCGGATTAACACATTTCGATACAGAAAAACGGGAATTTTCCGCCTACCGTTTTCATGTGGACGATCCTGTATTCTTTCAGGACGGCTTAAGGCTAACAAACCGGTGTGGGGAAAAGATAGGAGATAAGATTTTCCACGACCCCCCGCCAACAAGATATACAGTTTACACATGGATATATGAGTGGTAAGAAAATGAACTTAAAACCAGCAACATGCCAAGACTAATAAGCTTTATCCTATTATTGATAACTGCAATTGCTTCCTACGCCCAAACGCAGGAAATTCTTCTGGATGATGGATGGAAAGCCAAAGCGGGCTTTTGAAGCTTCCTGTTGACGGAACCGTGATTTCTTCCCCCGAATTTGAACTCTATGACTGGATGGAAGCACTTGTTCCCGGGAACCGTCTTAAGCACCTTGCTCCACAATAAGAAGGTTCCGGATCCTTTCTTCGGATTGAATAACGAATTGATACCCGATATATATGAAACCGGTGCTGAGTATTATACCTTCTGGTTTCTGAACCGGTTTTCAGTACCTGTATTGAAAGAGCACCAGCAGGTATGGTTAAAATTCAGGGGAATCAATTATTCGGCTAACATGTTCTTAAATGGCAAACGTGTAAATTCCGATACACATAAAGGCATGTTTTTGAGAGAAAAGTATCTGATTACCCCTATGCTTATTGAGAATGGGACAAATAAACTCGCCGTGTTGGTGGAGCCCCCGGATCCTGTTGGTCATGCCAACGGAGGTCAGGGTGGCGACGGAACCATTGCCCGGTCAGTTACCATGCAGTTTACAGCAGGCTGGGATTGGATATGTCCCATTCGCGACAGGAATACCGGTATCTGGGATCAGGTATCTCTGGAGATTACAGGCCCTGTGGACATTCGTGATCCTTTTGTTAAAGCGAAGGTCCCGGGTAAACGAGTGCCCGGGAAAAATCAAAAGCCGGCATTCATATCTATTTCAGCAGAGTTATTTAATGCCACCGAAATAAGCCAGGAAGGTAATCTGGTAGCCAGAATCGGTGATAAAGAATGGTCCAGGGCCACAAGCATTAAAGCTGGCGAAACTCTTATCCTTGAATTTGATGAAATAGAGATTAAAAACCCGAAACTCTGGTGGCCCAGTGGAATGGGGGAAGCCAATCTGTACAAACTGGAACTGAGCTTCGAACAGAAGGATGTTTTATCGGATTCGGAATCCTTCAACTTTGGCCTGCGGGAAACTTCCAATTATTTCGACCAGGAAGTGGGTGGAAGGGTATTCCTGGTTAACGGGCAGAGGGTTTTTATTAAGGGCGGAAACTGGATTGCCTCCGATGCCATGCTTCGTCTGACTCCCGAAAGGTATGAAGCGGAAGTGCGCATGCATGCGGAAATGAATATGAACATGATTCGTATCTGGGGCGGGGCCATGCCTGAACGTCCCGAATTCTATGAGGCCTGCGATAAATACGGAATGCTGGTATGGCAGGATTTCTGGGTTTCGGGCGATTGTAACGGACGCTGGCTGGATCCTCGAAAAAAGGAGTCCCAGGCACGTCGGCAGGCCTATCCTGATGATCACTCCCTGTTCATAAGCACAGCCATCGATCAGATTAAAATGCTGCGTAACCATCCAAGCTTATACATGTGGTGCGGTGGAAACGAGTTCCCTCCCCCACCGGATATCAATGAGAAAGCTGGAAAAAGAAATCTTCCCCACCTATGATGAAACGCGTTACTATGTAAATGAATCCACTTCCGACAGTATTCTTAGAAATACCATCGGCGGGAATGGAGACGGCCCCTATGGCATCCAGGATCCGAAGCGCTTTTTTGTAACCCAGTCCTACCCCTTTAATCCGGAACTGGGATCGGTGGGAGTTCCCAATGTGGAAACCATGCGAAAAATGATGGATGAAAAGGATCTTGAGCCACCTGTAAGGGATCGGGCAAACCAGGTCTGGCGTTATCACAAGTACATTGGATACGGTAAATATATTGAGCAGCTTGGTGAGATTAGCGGAATTGAAGACTTCTGTAAAAAAGCCCAGTTAGTCAACTACGAACAATACCGGGCCTTACAGGAGGGCTTTAATGCCGGGATGTGGGATAAATATACGGGGATGCTGGTATGGAAGAACCAGAATCCATGGACTTCCCTGCGCGGACAGTTTTACGATGTGTATCTGGATCAGAATGGCGGTTTTTACGGTTTCCGGCATGGAGCCGTACCCCTGCACATTCAGTTAAACCTGAATGATTCCAGTATTTGCATCCTAAACCAGACCTGCTTTGACGCCAGCAATTTGCTTGTGGAATCTGAGCTTTTTGATATTCATGGAAAGTCCCTTCAAAAGAACAGCTCGAAGGCAAATGTAGGTGCCGATTCATATAAGGTAATCCGAAAACTATTTGAAAAAGATAAGCCGGGTGGATTTTATTTTGCCCGGCTGACCCTTAAGGATAGCAAGGGTGAGCTGCTCGATGAAAATCTTTACTGGCTGACAGGAGAGGATGCTGACTGGCTGGAGCTTGAAGGGCTTAAACCGGCTGATCTAAAGGTGGCTGTAAGGGAAGGCGAAAATGGACTGATACAGGCGTCCATAGAAAATACCGGAGCTGAAACAGCCTTCTTTATGCGGCTGAAAGTAAGCGATAAAAAGAATGGGGACCTTGTGCTTCCTGTATTTATGGAAGATAATTATTTCACACTTTTTCCTGGAGAAAAGCAGCAGGTTGAAATCGACTTATCGCATCTGAGAAGTGATATTATAAGCTCAGGTTTACACCTGGAAGTAGCTCCATGGAGCGGAGAATCTCTCAGGGTCGAATTATAAGCTAAATCAAATAAAATGAAGAAATTAAGTTTATTTCTGGTGCTGGCAATTTTAGTTTCGTGCAATACTAAGAAACCTGAAAACGGATTAAAAGACCAGATCAAAACCAATGAGTACTTTGCTTTCACTAAAAACAAAGCATTGGAAATTGTTAAAACCGGGTTTAATGCCGGCGATGGGTATGGCGAAGTCTGGATTCGCGATTACAACACCTTCATTGAACTTTCGGCCGAAGTCTATCCGCCGGAAACCCTGAAAGAAAACCTGCGTGTGTTCTTCCGGCTTCAGCGCGATGATGGAAATATTATTGACGGATTCATTCCCAGGGAGAAAGCCATACAAACCGAGGGTGGCTATGAATATATTTTTACTGATCTGGAGCCCACTTATGCCGGTCACAAGAACACGGTTGAAACCGACCACGAAACATCCCTGGTCCAGGCAGTATACAAGTATGTAAAAGTGACAGGTGATACCGGATTCCTGGATGAAAAGATTGGGGACAAGACTGTTGCGGAACGTTTGGAATGGTCCATGGAGTTTCTGTTAAATCATCGCTGGAGTGAAGAGTATGGCTTGATTTACGGAGCAACCACAGCCGATTGGGGCGATGTGCAGCACTGTCATCCATGGGGAGTTTATATTACCGAAGACACAAAATTCTGCCTGGATATTTACGACAATGCCATGTTGTTAATCGCACTGGATAACATGATGGAGATCGTACCTGCCACAAAAGAAAAGTGGCAGCCAGTTCACGACAAAATTGCTGCGAATACCATGAAGTATTTATGGGATGAAGAGAATCAGAAATTCATTCCTCATGTATATCTCGATGGCTCGCCTTATCCCGATGATTTTAACGAGAATGAAATATACTATCACGGGGGGACAGCCGTGGCCATTGAAGCCGGGTTGCTTTCGAATGAGCAGATTGAAATTTCACTTGATAAAATGATTGAGAATGTAAAGGCTTCAGGAGCCGGCTCCATTGGATTAACCATGTATCCTCCTTACCCTGAAGGCTCCTTCGAGAATAAGGGCATGTATCCTTACGGTTATCAGAACGGGGGTGACTGGACCTGGTTTGGAGGCCGGATGATTCAGCAGCTTGTCAGATATGGATTTGTTGAGGAAGCCTACGAACAACTGCAACCCATGGTAAAAAGAGTGAAAGATAACGATGGTTTTTACGAGTGGTATACGGTTGACAACCAGCCTGAAGGATCAGGTACTTTCCGTGGTTCGGCCGGAGTGCTTTACAAAGCTATTATCATGCTGGAAAAAGCAAACTAAAGACACCTGAAATGTATCGAATAATCCTTGTTCTACTACTTGTCGGGTTTTGTACATGTTCCTGTCAGAATAAAACAGAAAAAGAACTGGCAGCCAGAATTCTGGCTGATGAGAACTTGCTAAAGGTTGACAGCATGGCCCGGCAGCTGATGAAGAAAGGATTCTATGCCGGCTCGGGATATCAGATGGTTTGGGCGCGCGATCTAAACACCTTTATCGAATTATCCTGTCAGGAATACGACAACTCTGTTATCCGGGAAAACCTGGTTATGTTCTTTCACTTTCAACAGGAAAACGGAGAGCTGCTCGACGGCTATGTTCCCCGCGAAGGTTTTACCTGGGACGATCCGCATACCTACGAATCTGAAACAGCACCAGGTCACATCGGTTTTAAGAACACCGTTGAAACCGACCAGGAAACTTCTTTGATTCAGGCCATTAGCAAATATATCCTCATTACCGGGGATGAAAGTATTCTTACAGAGGAAGTGGCAGGACTTACAGTTTATGAAAGGCTACGCCTGGCCCTGGAATACCTCCTATCCGAAAGATATTCAGAAAAATACGGATTGATCACCGGTGCAACAACCTTTGACTGGGGCGATGTTCAGGTAGAAGGAGGTGCGGTAGTAGATGTGGACAGCCTGACCCACTGGAGCATCGATGTCTATGATAATGCCATGTTTGCCATTGCCCTTAAAAACATGGCGGGATTTTCAAGCAATGCCCGGGAGAAAGACCGCTGGAATAGGATGCGCGCTGATATTCTTTCAAATATCAGAAGACATTTATGGGATGGCAACAATGGGAAATTTATTCCACATCTGTATATCGATGCATCGCCCTTCCCTGCTGACTTTAATGAAAACCTTATTCATTATCACGGGGGAACTGCAGTTGCCATTGAGGCCGGGGTGCTAAACCGGGAAGAAATCAGCATGGTCCTCTCCCATATGAAAAAGAACGTAGAACTTTCCGGTGCTCCCTCCATTGGTTTAACATTATATCCCACTTACCCTTCAGAAGTTCTGGGGAAGAATGTTTCTTCTCCCTACGAATACCAAAACGGAGGCGACTGGACCTGGTTTGGAGGCCGGATGATTCAGCAGCTTATAGCCTATGGCTTTGTGGAAGAAGCCTATGAGCTGGCAAGACCAATGATGGAGCGGGTCGTGGCAAATAATGGCTTTTACGAATGGTATAAAATAGATGGTTCTCCGGCTGGTTCGGCCGAATTCAAAGGCTCGGCTGGAGTCCTGGCCAAATCCATTGAGATGTTCTACCAATGGGCAAATGAAAACCACTGAAAACATGAATAAGATATTTCTATCCATTGTAATTATCGGCTTGCTTCTAAGCTCCTGCACAAGCGAAAACAGAGTCATATGGCAAATTGGGGAAAACAACAACAGTGGCGCCGAATTTGCCCTGGCACCGAAGGATTATTCACGCTTTATTGAAAAGGACTTTGGCTGGGAAGACAAATATTTCCTGGTAGGCACTTCGGTGGATAGCACCGACTGGCCTTACATCATCCCCGGCACCAGCGATACCTGGGGAGGAACCTGGGGAACTTCGGGCTGGCGTTCGAGCACTCTGAATATCCTGTTTGGAATTGATAAACTTCCGAAAGAAGGAGCATGGAAGCTAACTGTCGATCTTCTGGATTGCAATCCGGAAGATTTGCCGCTTTTCAAAGTTACAGTAAACGGTTTATCCTGGATATACCGTATTCCAGCCATAAACGCGAATAGCACCATTGACGGAGAGATTGCCGATTCCTCAGAATATTTAATTGAGATAGACCTTGAAAATGAGTTGATGCAGGCAGGTGGAAACGAAATAAACCTGACAATCCTGGAGGGCTCCTGGCTGAAATTCGACCAGGTAAAACTGGAAGGCCCGGGCAATGTGCGATTAACTGAGAACAAAAGTGTATACCTCCGCAGAGTTGAAGCTGCCGGCTACGAAATTGAGACTGCCCATGGCTCGGCACAGGCTCTGCTGGTTGATGTGGAACACCTGAGAGGAAAGCCCGAATTGTCGGTAAAGCTTGATGGTAAAGAGATTTTCTCCGCCTTCGCAGAATCAGGAAGATACACCTTTGAAGCACCCATGCCTGCAGTGGAATCTCAGGTAGAAAGCAAATACCAGATTTCTGTTGATGGAGAAGAAATTCAGTCGGGTACGGTAGTTCGCGAACCTGAAACACCTATTACTCCTGCCGGCTATGTGGATACCAAAATGGGTACAGCCCACTCGCGCTGGATGATTGCACCGGGACCCTGGATGCCATTCAGCATGGTAAAAATGAGCCCCGATAACCAGAACGACAGCTGGCAGGCCGGCTACGAACCCACCTTTGAATCCATTGGCTGCTTCTCACACATTCATGAATGGACCATTGCCGGCCTGGGATGCATGCCAACAAACGGGCCCTTGCAAACCCTGGTGGGCGACGAAAAGGATGTGGACAGCGGTTACCGCTCACGCATTGATAAATCCACTGAAGAAGCTCCCATCGGTTATTATAAAGTTCTTTTAAGCGATTATGATATCCAGGCGGAAATGACAGCCAGCTACCCGCTGTGGCTTCCAGCGTTACACCTTTCCGGACGACAGGGAAGGTTCACGGGTGTTGTTTGATCTGATGATTCCATCGGAATATACCTACAAGCTGCAGGAAGTTTATATCAGGAAAACCGGCGAAAAATCCTTAGAGGGTTTTAGCCATCAGCTTTGCCCCAATACCTGGGCCGGTGGCATTTCACAGGAATACATCGTGCATTTTGTGGCTGAATTTGACCAGGCCATTTCAGGCTTTTCTGTGTGGACCGAAAAGGGCGTTCAGGAAGCTACTGATTTGCTCCTTATTAAGAACCCTGTAGATGCAGGAGCAATTGTTGAGTTCGATACAAAGGAAAACAAGGTGGTGCAGCTGCGCACCGGGATCTCCTACGTGAGCATCGAAAATGCACGTGAAAACCTGGAAACGGAAATCTCTCAACCATATGGCTGGGATTTTGATGCAGTTCGTCAGAACCAGGTGGATGCCTGGGACGAACTGATGCAAAGGGTAAAAATCACATCCAACGACAGGCGCGAAAAAATGCGTTTCTATAATAATTTCTATCGTTCGCTGTGCAGCCGCAATACCTTTAGCGATGTAAACGGTGAATGGCGCGATGCCGATGAAACCATCCGTAAAATGGATGACCCGGCATCTCCGGCACTGGGCTGCGATGCCTTCTGGAATACCTTCTGGAATCTCAACCAGTTCTGGAACCTGGTAACGCCCGAATGGAGCAGTCGTTGGGTGAAATCCCAACTGGCCATGTACGATGCAAATGGCTGGCTGGCAAAGGGCCCGGCGGCCATGGAGTATATTCCGGTCATGGTGGCCGAGCATGAAATTCCCTTGATTGTAGGAGCATACCAGATGGGAATTCGCGATTACGATGTGGAAAAAGCATATGAAGCAGTGAAAAAAATGCAAACTACACCCGGACAGGTGGTTGGGGGTGGTTATGCCGGAAACCGCGACCTGGCCACCTATTTAGAACATGGATATGTTCCCTACGACAAAGGCCGCTTTTCAAATTCGCTTGAATATTCCTTTGACGACTGGACGGTTTCGCAATTTGCAAAGGCCCTGGGAAAAGAGGAAGATTACCTTACTTTCCTGGAACGCGGCTACTACTGGAGAAATATAATCGACGAGGAAACAGCTTATGCCCGGATGAAGGACTCCAATGGGGAGTGGTTGCCCGATTTCGATCCATACAAATCGGGAGCAAACAAACATTATGTGGAGGGAAATGCCTGGCAACTGACCTATTTTGTTCCACAGGATGTTCCGGCACTGGCCGAGGCCATTGGAAAGGACCGTTTTATTGAACGTTTGGACTGGGGATTTGGTGAAAGTGATCTTACCCGTTTCAATGGATTGAATGACCAGTACTGGAACTATCCGGTGATTCAGGGAAATCAGCAGTCCATGCATTTTGCCTTCCTGTTTAACTGGGTTCAGAAACCATGGTTAACGCAAAAATGGAGCCGCGCGATTATGGATCGGTATTATGGTTATGGGATTGCCAACGCCTACCTGGGTGACGAGGACCAGGGGCAAATGAGTGCCTGGTTTATTATGGCATCGCTGGGACTATTTCAAACCGATGGAGGTTGCCGTGTGGAACCCATATATGAAATTGGAAGTCCCCTGTTCGAAAGGGTTGAAATTGATTTAGGAGAGCAATTTGGCCGTGGTGAAAGCTTTGTGATTGAAGCTAAAAATGCATCCCGTCTGAATAAATATGTTCAATCGGCCAAACTAAATGGCGAAGTCCTGAATGACTTTAAATTCCCTGCAAGTGAATTATTGAAAGGGGGCAGTCTAGAATTGGAAATGGGGCCTGAACCAAATGAGAACTGGGGAGTTATAGAATAGTTAAACTTAAGCAGACAGAATGATAGACAGATTACGAATATTACTTGTAGCAGGACTTATTATCACCTCTCAACAAGTGGCAGAGGCCCAGGAACAGCAAAATCCTCAGTATCTGAGTGAAATAGGTGTTATAGATAGTCTTTATTCCAACATACTGGAAGAATCCAGGGAGATATATATTCAACTCCCTGCCTCTTATAGCCCTGAGAATAATCAGAGCTACCCTGTTGTGTATATTTTAGATGGAGAAGTATTTCTCCCCACTGTAAGCAACGTTCTTGACTTTTATAGCGGTGGATTTATGCCCGAAATGGTACTCATCGGAATTTCTAACAGTAAGAGCAGGATAAGAGATCTGACAACCTCAACAGCAACGACCCTGTATGGCAGGCCTTTCAATCAAAAGAATGGTGAGGCAGCAAATTTTATCAAATTCATTGAGAATGAACTCATTCCCTTTGTAGAGGATAAATATCCTGTAAGCAATTTCAGGACCTTAATTGGCCATTCCCATGGAGGCCAGTTTGCCATCTACTCACTGATAGATCACCCTCATTTATTTGCCAATTACCTGGCCATTGATCCCAGCTTAAATTGGGATAATCAGAATCTACTGGAGCATTCCAGAACTATCCTGGCCACACAGACTTATAAAAATAAATCTTTGTTTATGTCTCTGGGAGGACAGTTACATATGGCAAACCCTGACATTACTCTGGAAAATGTAATGCAGGACTCATCTGACTTTACAATATTCGCACGTTCCAATATTGCTTTCTCAGATTTGGTCAATCAGAACTCCACTAATGGATTATCTTTTAAATGGAAATTTTACCCCAGAGAGTTGCATGGGACCATCCCCTTCCCATCCATAATGGATGGCTTAATAGCTGTATTTGAATGGTTCCAAATGGAAAACACGGATAAGTTCAATTCGCCCGACACACCGGCAGATGAATTGTACAGCATTATAAAATATCGTGAAAACAAACTTCAAAGCCATTTTGGTTATCAGGACCCGCCCTATCCTGAAGACCTTCTTAATATACTCGGATATATGAGTTTAGATATGCAGCAAAGGGACAAAGCAAGGATGTTCTTCGAATTTGCAATTGAATATTACCCTCAAAGTGCAAACGCCTGCGATTCCATGTCAGATTATTATGCGGGGCAGAAAGACTATGCTGAAGCATTGGTGTTTGCTGCCAAAGCATATGAATTAAGTGGAAGTGATTATCATAAGAGTAAAGTAGAAAAATTAAAAGCAAAGAATTAAAGCATAGCCCCTGTTTTGGTAAAAGGTATGGCACAAGGTATGAACCTGAAATTCATAACTAATGAGGACTTATTTACCGAGGTCATCCAACCTGTTGCTCTGGCAAAGTCCTTCGTATGGATCGGCACGGCAGATATCAAGGATATGCATGTATCCCATAAGGGTCGTGTGACATCCTTCCTTTCTGTTCTGAACGATTTATGTAAAAAACGTGTTGCTATCAGGCTCCTTCATGCCAGGGAACCAGGCCCCAACTTCCGGAGAAGTTTTGATAAATATCCCCAGCTTTGGGAAAGCATGGAAAGGCAACTCTGCCCCAGGGTGCATTTCAAACATATTATTATTGACGGGAAAATTGCCTATAGCGGCTCTGCAAATCTGACCGGTGCCGGACTGGGTATCAAGGGTGCAAACACCCGGAATTTTGAATCAGGTATTGTCACAGGCGATCCTGCTCTGGTAGATTTGATCATGAAGCAATTCGACGATGTCTGGATGGGTAAACACTGTATTAAGTGCCAGCGAAAGGAATACTGCGGGGATCCTATCAGATAAACAGATAAAGGCGAAAAAAAAGAGGGACCATGGCCCCTCTTCCTAAATTATTGTCCTTATGCAGGATTATGCGTCGATATTGGCATACTTGGCATGCTTCTCGATAAACTCCCGGCGTGGCGGAACCTCATCACCCATCAGCATGGAGAAGATACGGTCTGCCTCTGCAGCACTGTCGATGGTCACCTGCCTCAGTGTCCTGTTCTCCGGATTCATGGTAGTATCCCAGAGCTGCTCTGCGTTCATCTCTCCCAGACCCTTGTAACGCTGGACATGGATTCCCGACTCTTTTCCGCCACCAACCTCTTCAACAAAGGCCTCACGCTCCTCTTCACTCCAGCAGTAGCGCTCATTTTTCCCTTTTCGCACCAGGTAGAGCGGTGGGGTGGCAATATAGAGATAACCATTTTGGATAAGTTCATTCATGTACCTGAAAAAGAAGGTCATGATCAGGGTGGCAATATGGGAACCATCCACATCGGCATCCGTCATAATGATGATTTTGTGATAACGAAGTCCGTCGAGATTCAGCGCTTTGCTATCCTCCTCGGTTCCCATCTTCACTCCCAGGGCAGTAAAGATGTTCTTGATCTCTTCATTCTCGTAAATCTTATGGGCCATGGCCTTCTCCACATTCAGGATCTTACCCCTGAGCGGCATAATCGCCTGGAAAGCCCGGTCCCTGCCCTGCTTGGCAGTTCCCCCTGCGGAGTCACCCTCCACCAGGTAAATCTCTGTCAGGGCAGGATCTTTCTCTGAACAGTCGGCCAGCTTGCCCGGCAGACCGGCACCGGAGAGTACATTCTTTCTCTGAACCAGTTCCCTTGCTTTCCTCGCTGCGTGACGAGCTGTGGCAGCAAGAATTACTTTGGAGACAATTTGCTTTGCATCTTTGGGATGTTCTTCCAGGTAGTGTACCAGTGAGCCACTTACAGCCTGATCCACGATACCCATAATATCGGAGTTTCCCAGTTTGGTCTTGGTCTGGCCTTCAAACTGTGGTTCAGCAACTTTCACTGAGATAATGGCAGTTAGTCCCTCGCGAAAGTCATCCCCGCTGATATCAAATTTCAGCTTGGCAAGCATCCCTGATTTTTCCGCATAAGTCTTGAGGGTACGGGTAAGACCCCTTCGGAAACCCGATAGGTGTGTGCCACCTTCGATGGTATTAATATTATTGACGTAGGCATGTACGTTCTCCGAGAATGACGTGTTGTACTGGAGAGCAATCTCTACCGGAACATCACTCTTTTCTGTTTCGATATGGACCGTTTCTTCAATAAGCGATTCACGGTTTGCATCCAGAAATGCTACAAACTCCTTCAGACCTTCCTCGGAATAAAATTCATCATGCCGAAAACCATTTTCTCCATTTCCATCTCCGTTCCCGTTTCCGTTCTCCTCCTTTTCACGAAGGTCAATGATATTAAGACGGATCTTCTTGTTGAGAAAAGCCAGCTCCCTCAAGCGGGAAGCAAGAATTTCGTATTTGAATTCAGTGACAGTGAATATGGTATTATCAGGCTTAAAAGTTATGATTGTACCGGTTTTATCGGTAGTTCCTACCTCTTTAATATCTCCGTCGGGAATACCACGCTGATAGGTTTGTACATAGACTTTTCCGTCCCTGTGAACCTCTGCCTTCAAGGTCGTTGATAGTCCGTTTACAACACTGACCCCCACACCGTGCAATCCTCCTGATACTTTGTAGGAATCTTTGTCAAATTTTCCACCGGCATGAAGTACAGTCATTACCACCTCGAGAGCAGACTTGCCCTCTTTCTCATGCATATCAATTGGAATACCCCGGCCATCATCAACCACCGTTATGGAGTTATCTTCATTTATGGTCACATCGATCTGGCTGCAATGGCCAGCCAGGGCCTCATCAATTGAATTATCAACTACTTCATAAACAAGATGATGCAAACCCTTTTCACTTACATCTCCAATATACATAGCAGGACGCTTGCGTACTGCTTCCAATCCTTCCAGAACCTGTATACTATCCGCTAAATATTCCTTTTTATTCAACTCTTCGCTCATTATCTCTCTGCTTTATGTTCTCAAATGATGATCAAAAAATCATCATGTTGACTTCCGTTATTTTTATTTGATTATGTTCCCTTCGACTAAGCTCTTACAGCTTTCCGTCCCGTCTACTTTTCTAAAAGTGATGTCTAATTCTAAATAACTGACTTTCAATTGTTTAAAAATCAATTTCAAGCTCCTCAATAATTCATGTAAAAGTAGCAAAAAATATCAATTTTGCAATCACGGAAAACCTTGAAAACCAGTGAAGTTATTAACAGAAAAACGTTGAAATTGAGAGCTTAGTTCTTGGTGCCAAACTCAAGTTTATGATTCACCTCCCTGACCACCCTGTTAGCCAATCGTTTCTCATAGTGTTCCATGAAAGCTAGGACCGCATCCCGATCCCTCTTGGAAAGCTCCCTGAGTGCCCATGAGAGCGCTTTCTGGATCATATCGTGGTGATCATCCACCACCCTCTCGCAAACTGCAATGGTACGTGGTGTATCGCCTTTGCCACCACGTGACTTCAGGTTCAAAGCCACTGTGGAAACCACTGCCACCCTGCGGTCCCAGAAGTTATCCGATTCAAGCAGGGCATCAATATGGCCATCCTGCACCACTCCGCTTCCCCAGAGAACCCCGAAAATACCTACCGTGTAGTGATCCACAGAAGCCCAGTTATCCAGGTTCTGGCCTAAGGCTGACAAATCCCTGTATTCCAGGGCCTCAAGAAGTTTCCGGTCCCTTCCTATTATTTCAAAGGCCAGCACCTGGCAATCAAAAACACTTGTGGCCACCAGTGCTTTGCAGAGACTGATCCAGTCTGATGCACTCCAATCTGCATATTGCTTTCTAAGCTCCTTCAGAACCTGCTGAATATCCGGATTGGTGACTCCTAAGACCTGTTGTGCTGTTGGAAAATAGGTCTTGGATTTCTCCTGTCTTTCAGGACTTCCAAGGTCTGCAAGAGCCTCAAGTACCTCATTAACCACAGAATTCACATCCATTTGCATACTATTTAGAAATCATCCTGGAAAAATTTCTCCAGGCCCTTTACAAAAGTGCCCAGGCTGGGCATCTTCTGGGCCAGATCATGGGTGAAAAAGTTGAAGTCAAGTTTGCTTACCACCGCGTTAAGGCGGTCCTTTTTCTTTGTATAATCATGTCCCACAAGCTGGTAGGCAGCTTTCAAATCTCGTGAGGGATGGTCGCGATCCTCCATATTTTCGGTTCGGGGATTGAAGCCGAGCTGTTTCTCAATGTATTGAGGGGTCAGTTTAGGGCTCACCTTTTTAAGGTGCCTGTATTCGCCCAGAAACCATGACTCCGTCTCCATCACCGCCAGGTAAATATGAGTTGCGGCCCGCTTTTGCGGAAGTCTATAATTCAAGCCTCTGAGCAGCTTCGGAACCTCATCACGCTGAAAATTGGGATATGCATCTCTCAGCCCCATGATCATGGTATAACCACTGGAAACCAGCTTATCCCGGTGAGCCATGAGGTAACCCTTTACATTGGTTTCACCACCGCAATCGTAAACCATGATATAGTAGTCCGTTTGCCTCTCCACATGGGCTGCGCGCATCACGGTGAAAGACATACGCACATTGTGTCCGCCGGTAATCTTTACCGTTTGAATGGCAATCCTGTTCTGGCCCAGTACGGCCCGAAGCATATGCCGGACCAGGATCTGTTCGGTAAGCCCCTCAACAAATATGGCCAGCTTCCTCATTCTCCCTGCTCCTCTTCCTCCGATTCGTCACGGAAACCAGATCTGAAGAATTCACTGGCATAGAAATCAAAATTATTCAGGCCGGTAAACTTAAACTCCTCGAAGATCTCCTTTGAGTTGGCATAGTTATATAGACTGATCTTATGTCCCTCGCGCATTATCACTGCCCAGTGCTCGATATCCACCGCATTCATAATAAAGGAATCATTGGTAGACATTATCAGCTGTATCCTGGCCTCCCCGGCCTTGGCTATAAGCACCTGCACCAGCTGTTTGGCCCTGGAGAAATCGAGGCCCTCCCCTATATCATCGATGATAACAAAACCCTTGTTACCACTAAGGATATAATAATTCACCTGTACCAGCACGGAGAAGGCACGAAACATCCCCTGGGACATATCCCGCTGAGTCACTTGTTTTTCCAGCCCTTTCTCGGTGGTGTACACCGCAAAACGATCCTGGCTGGTCCTGCCGAATCGCTCCGAAAAGTGGATAATCCCGAAATCTTTCAGATCATAGCCTATCTGCTGCATATCCTTCAGAACCAGCTCGCGAAACTGCGGGAACTCCTCCTCAGCCACTGAAATGGCAGGAACCAGTGAACTTCTTGTTTCAGTCCAGTCTATCTCCCTGGCCTCAAAAGAGGACTTTAGTGCATATCTGCTTTTCCCCATGTCTCCACTGAAATCAAAGCGCCTGAGGCTGACAGCCCAGCCATGGATTATCTCAATAAATGGGTGTTGCAAGCGGTCGCGCTTGGCATAGCAAGCCAGCTGATCATGGGGGATCTCAAATTCCAGGAAAATAGATCCGGGAGTGGCCTCATACTTGACCATCCCTGTTCCACCCTCTCCCCTTTCCAGAACCAGTTCCTCATCCACATAAAGCCGCTCCGAATGTATGGTATCCAGGTCATACTCCAACACATACTTCATGGAACTCTCACTATTCTTAAAGAGCAACTTGTAACTGACCGGGCCCGAAGCAGCGGTCCCCTTGCCCATGAGCATGCTCACCAGGTCTGAGAGAGCATTCAGGGTACGGGTCTTCCCGCTGGAATTCTTACCCACCACCAGGTTGGTCTCGCCCAGGCTTACATTGTCAATAAGCCACTCGATGTTCTGGCCGGCGTTTTCACGGAAGGTGAAGCTTTGAAGGTACATGGGAAAGGTTATTGCGTTAATGGTTAATGCGATAAAAAGGTCCAATATCACAATAAAGATAAAAAACTTTGGAGTTAGGTTCATTTAAAGTTATCGAACTGGCAGATCAGATATGCTCCGCAATCTGCGGAGAAGTGATTCACTGGAAATACATTATGATCCCTGTGGAATTTAAAGCATAACTAAAGCCCAGCATGGCCCTGAACTTGTATGAAGTGTACTGCAAGCATTCGTTAAAATGAGTGATTTTTTTGACAGATTTATTATTTTCAAATGTAAAACGCTCAATAGAAGCTGACTAACGTGCGATCACTCCTCTAAATAATTGAATATAATATCCAATTTACTCTCAAAAAACTCCCCCAATTCTTTGATATCATCGTCTCCCTTCTTATAAATCCAGTGAAAAACCATCTCGATTCTACGATTCGTTTTCTGGCACATTGCAAGTAACTTAAGAATTTCAAATATTGCTTTTGTTGAGTCAGTATCGGAGAAATCTATATTCAACGATACCTCTGTACGCGGTGCAGGGTCCTTTATATAGTCCTTTACCCACTGCAAAACCGGTTTATAAATCTTCTTCGGATCTTGCGGAATTGAATGTCCCTTAATGCTGACAAATCCCTCTCTCAGACGAATTTCAGGCAATCTCTCAGTCATTTTCAGAAAAAATTCTTCCATGTTTTATAAGTCTTCAACTATATAATATACATATAAAAAACGACTTGATGGAAAACTACACACCTGCTTAAAATAACAAGGAAATGCATGAAAATTTCGTCCTACAAAACCTACTGTTGACAGAACAATTAATAAGGTTTGCCAAATAAACACTTCTTATTACAATCTAAGTAGTGGTTTGTATTGTTTATTCATGAACTTTGAATATTAATAGACCCGGAATTTCTTAAACCTTTAAGTTTTAAAATGGGCAAGCTAATCAATCTAGTCAGGACCAGATACCGAAAACTGAAAAGATATAGACAGCATTTTTTCTTTATAGTAGAGTCCATAGCGGCATTGATTGTAATCTATATTTCCGTTGCCTTGACTCTTAACTACGGTGGCCCGGACCTTGTACTAACACCGAGCATTGGGCTATTTTCCATGCTGATGTTTCTTACGTGGATAACTTTGTTTCGCGCATCATCCCATTCTATAATTCCCCGAATCACACGGTACCGCACTCTTATCATCCGTTCATTCCAGAACACATTCATTGCACTGTTAATTTGCCTTGTTTTCTGGGTCCTTATAGGAATTAATTCGATTCCTATTCTGATTATACCACTATATATTGGACTAATGTTTTTCTATACCGTTATTGAAAGGATAGCCGCATACAAGCTCTTTAAATTCTATCGCGCCAAGGGGTATAACACCAGACAAGTTATTGTCATTGCAGATGCTTTTTCAGATAAATTTTTAGAGGAATTACTTAGGAGTAAGGAATGGGGATTCAATGTTAAATATGTACTTACCAATTCGAATCTGATCCGCACAAAATTTTCAGGGAGGTTAAAAGTCTTCCGGGAAGACGCCGATCTCAAACACCTGTTAGACTATGATATTGTAGATGAAGTCATCTATTGCAAGAATAGGATTAATGCTGATTACCTGAAAACGGTAATCCACATCTGTGAGGAGGTTGGTGTTCTATTCCGCCTTCAGTCAAACCTGTCGCCTCTGGAACCTGCAAAACTTCAGTTACAAACCGTTCGCATGAAGCCGTATATGCAAATTACTGATTCTCGTGCAGGCAAGATTGAACCAATTCTGAAGAATATCAGTGATATTTTTTTCTCTTTCATTGCAATAATACTCCTCTCCCCCATTTTCATCCTGATTGCATTTATTATAAGAATTGATTCAAGAGGGCCTGTTTTCTTTATCCAGGAACGTATCGGCTTAAGAGGCAGAAAATTCAACCTGCTCAAATTCAGGACTATGGTAAAGGATGCTGCATCAGTTCAAGACATTATGGAAAAACACAATGAAGCCGACGGGCCGACCTTTAAGATCAAATATGATCCGAGAATCACTAAGGTTGGAAGAATACTCCGTAAAACAGGGCTTGATGAACTACCTCAACTATTTAATGTTGTCATAGGTGAAATGTCACTTATTGGCCCCCGTCCTCCATTAGAAAAAGAAGTTATCCAGTACGAACGCTGGCAGCTGCGCCGCCTCTCTGTTAAGCCTGGAATCTCATGCACATGGCAGGTCCTCGACAACCGCAACGAAGTCTCCTTCAACAAATGGATGCAACTCGACCTCCAGTATATCGATAACTGGACGATTCTGACCGATATGAAACTTATCTTCCTCACAATTAACTCCATGATTAAGGCAAATGGGAGATAATCCTTTAACAAGTAATCCTCTCTTTAAAGGATTTACACAGGAATTTCTCTCAAACTACATTTTTAATAACCCACCTCAGCTGAGCTGAAGAGGCATTAAAACAGCTTAAGATGTTGTGTGTTTATATTTTTGGTATTCATCTAGTTTACCCTGTGACTGAAATTTACGCGTATTATCTCACTGACGCCCACCAGTATTAGACATGGTAACCTTTCGTCCAGACATCCCAGAGCAGTGTTCACTCAGGGTGAAGTTGAAAATCTTTTTGGCAGTGAATGCTCTTTAGCTTGTATAATCTTGCTTGGGTTCAATCGTTTGGAATACTCTGTATCAAAAAATGAACATGGTCTTTGTCGGTTCCAATTTCAATGAACTCAATCTCATACCGCTTCGATATCTAAGCAGATGTTTTCAACTTCTATTCCTGTTTCAGTGAAAACAATCCGTCGATTATTCGCCAGGCATACGAAGTGGTAGAGAAGTACTGAAACATTGTGACTTTTAGAACATATTCCACTTATCATACCAAGAGTATAATCTTCGATCGACAGTCAGAGCTGTCATTTAAATTACGTAATCCCTTATGAGATTAGACAAGAGAAGATTAAGTATGATAGGAAGTGCTAGAAATGCGAGGATAGCTGACACCCGGGAAAGTTTCATTTTTTGACGAAATTGAAGTAACAATATGCGAAAGTCTGGTAAATTCATAATGAATAATCAAAAAGTGGTAACACAGTCGGAATGGGGTCTCAGATTGATAATTACTGTTTAGTCAAATTAAAAAAATTCGGTTAATTTTTTAAACTTATATATCTATATTTATATTCACTTACTTAATTTCTACATCAATACCTTTATCATGACAGTCTAAGAGATGGGACTGAGAGAGCGAAGCTGTATACATTAGTCTCTTCTTTTTTTTCCATCCATTGGTCAACAAATAAATAGTAATTATTATTGTAAATAAGTCTCAACATAATTTACTTATCATGTCAATTCTCCAATTCAAGTTAAAGAACATAATAATCGCTGGATTAATTGCATCTTTGTTTTCATCTTGTGTTACCCATAGTGATCTTGTTTATATGCAGGGAAAAGATGAACAAATCCGTACTTATGATGATGTTGACCTCCCCGACTACCAGTTGAAGCCCCAGGATGAGTTGTATATCCAAATTACCAGTCTCGATGACGAATCAACCAACGTGTTTAATGTATCTGAACAAGGGAATTTATATAACTTAACACCATACTCCGCCTCATTGCTCTCTTACCAGATCAGCAAAGAGGGTTTACTGCAACTCCCGGTTATAGGTAATATGAGTGTAGTTGGAAAAACTACTAATGAGGTGAGCATGATGATACAGGATTCCTTAGAATTTGTCTTGAGTAAACCCACTGTACTGGTAAAATTACCCAATCGGTATGTTACTATTCTTGGTGAAGTGCGTACGCCAGGCCGTTATATCTATTCTGAAGAAAAACTCACTATTTACGACGCCCTGGGTATGGCAGGGGACATTACTGATTTTGGTAATCGTAAAAAGGTAAGTATTACCCGCAATGAGAGTGATGTTAACAAAATAGTAACTCTAGACCTTACAGATCCCGGGATTGTAACCTCTGAGTATTTATATATGCGTCCCAACGATCTTTTATATGTAAAACCTCTTAGGAAAAAATTCTGGGACTTGAATACATTTCCTTACGGCATCCTGATTGCAGCCATCTCTACTGGGATTCTTGTTTATACTGCTGTAACACCCTAATAAGGAAATGGATTAATACACTCCTGCACGAATTTCCACTATAACATGGTAATGCTGAAAAGATTATCGTATTAAAAAAGCAACTTCTAATGCTATAATATACCGGACTCTGATAAATGAAAACATGAATCATCAGGAAGAAGAAATTGATCTGAGTAGAATCTTAAAAATATTTACCCGTCATTATTGGGTATTCTTACTTTGCGTATTGCTTAGCTTAGTTATTGCTTTCTTATATAATAAGTATTCACCAAAGAAATTTGATGTAGTTGCTTCTATCCTGATTGATGAAGAAATGAATTCTCCTTTTTCCGGATCACAAGAGTTTATGGTGAATGACTTGTTCGGTGTTGCAAAGAATGTTTACAACGAATTATTAGTCCTTCAATCGGGCCCTGTTCTGGAAAAAACCATTCAAAATCTTGATTTAGAGGTCACTTACTATGAAAGATATAACTACCTATACCATGATATATATAAACAATCTCCCTTCAGGATAACCTTTTACAGGGATCATCCTCAAGTGGTGAATGTGATGTTTAAGATTTCGTTCAAACCCGATGGAAGTTACCTTTTACGGGTTGATCAACAAGATGCTGTTGGGTATGACTTTATTAGGGATAAAACCATAGGCAAAATAGAACTATCTGAATTAATACTGCAAGGGAATCTCGGGCAGGTAGTGGAAACTAAGAAATACAAATTCATAGTATCACTCAACGAAGACTTAGATGAAATTCCTTCGAAGGATAAAGAATATGCCTTTAAAATACAGAATCACTACTCGATTGAGAACCACTATAAAAGGAGCATCCAATTCAGCGTTGCAGATAGAAATGCAACTGTGATTAATATGGAAATTGAAACTTCCAATGTTGATAAGGATATTGAGGTATTAAATGAATTAATAAGTGTTTATGCCGAATCGAACCTGGAACGAAAAAACAACATTGCCAATTTGACAATCGATTACATCGAAAAACAAATAGAAGATGTATCCCAGTCACTGGATATAACAGAGGGCGAATTGGAGGAGTTCCTGTCAAAGAATAAGCTGATTGATGTAGAATCACAAGCAAATCTTTATACGGATCAACTGAGGGAACTACAGAATGAACTGGCGACCTACTTAGTTCAAAAAAGGTATTTCGATTATGCTTCGGAATACTTCAGAAAGCAAAGCAATGAAGAACTGATCATATCACCATCTGCCATGGGAGTGCAGAATGCCTTGTTAAACCAACTCATCATGGAGCTATCTTCTGCGCAAAGCAGAAAAGCTAACCTGATCGAAAACAATCAGGAAAGAAATCCATTGGTAAATCGTTTGACCATTCAAATTGAAAATTTACATGCAGTAGTAGCAGAAAGTATCCGTTCTGCCAATGAATCCAACGATATTTCTATTAACGAACTGGAAAAGCGCATTGCGCGGATTGAAAATGAAATAAGCTCGCTACCCGAAGCACAACGCACTCTGGGTGGCATTGAAAGAAACTATCAACTGAATGACGCTATCTATAACTACCTGTTACAGAAGCGAGCCGAAGCAAATATCACCATGGCCTCTAACCTGCCGGATATGACCATCGTTCAGCCAGCTGCCCAGATTGGTACTTTGCCTGTTGCACCTAAAAGCATATCATCTACGCATTTGCGTTTATATTGGGGTTGGGAATACCTTTTGTTCTTTTTTACATCATTGATTTAATAGACCGTGCTAAGATTAAAACCCGTGAAGACTTGCAAAATCTGACCAATGCCAAGGTATTAGGAACTACTTTACATCTGCCATCCAGGTATAGGAATAAAAATGTGTTCATGCAAATAAACAGGGATAAATTAAACTATACCGAAGCTTACCGTACCATATATTCCAACCTAAACTTTGCGTTAAAGGAAAAGAAAAATATAACCATAATGGTCACCTCTTCTGTGACAGGGGAAGGAAAAACATTCAACTCTCTGAATATTGCCGCGGCCTATTCCACAATGAAAAGAAACACTATCCTGGTGAACTGCGACCTTCATAAATGCACTGTGATTCTGGATACAAAAAACCCCGATGTAGGGCTAAGTACCTATCTATCAGGCATTACATCCATTGACCAGTTAATTCAATCAACAGACATGAACAATCTATATTACATTCCACCAGGAATCACACCTATTAATACGGTGGAGCTGTTGAGTTCGACTAAAATGGAAGAATTAATGACCATCCTGAAAGAGCATTACGATTGTATCATATTAGACACCAGTCCTTTAGCTCATGTTTCAGATGCCTACTACCTGGTCAAATATGCCGATATTAACCTGATAGTGACAAGGTATCAAAAGACCCGGAAAAAAGTATTATTAAACGTGCTCAATGACCTGAAGTCAAAGAACATCAATAATATTGGTCTCATATTGAATGATAATCGCAATATCAAAGAGCAATTAAGTTATGGGTATGGGTATTATGGAAAGAAAAAGAGTAAAAAACGTAAGCCATAACACTTCACTTTCAGTAGCTAATAGTTATAAGATTTACTTCACAACTAGGTAGGATATCTTTCGTAAATCCAGAAATTTCTCAATCCTTTAATGTCATTTCTAGTTAAAAGAAAACAATCTTCTAATTTCCTGATTAGAACTCTAAAAAAACTTATCGGTGGTGATAACCAACGTACATTAACTGCCAATAAAAATGCTATTGGAAATCTAATAATCAAAGGTATTAGCATGGTTATTGGTTTCGTTTCAGTTCGTTTATATTTAAATTACCTAGGAATTGAACATTATGGCGTTTGGTTAACGATAAGTTCATTCTATACATGGCTTACTTTTTTTGAATTCGGACTTGGTAATGGTTTAAGAAATAAACTATCACAAGCTTTAGCAAGTAATGATACTAAAAAGCAAAGATATATATTAGCACAACTTATTTTCTACTATCGTTAATCGTTTTTGTATTAATCTTGGTTTTCGTTCTAATTAATAGATCTTTAAACTGGAATATTATATTAAATACAAAAGCACTAAATGCAGATGTACTTAGAAAGACTACAAATATTGTATTCATACTATTCTTTGCTTTGTTCTTTATAAAACTCATTTCATCTGTTCTATTAGCTTTACAAAAGACTACTTTATCATTCGCTATTCATCCAGTTAGTAATCTAATTAGTTATTTTATAGTCCTTGGATTATATAAATATAATATAGAGGCAAGTCTAATAAAACTAAGTATCGTTCTAGTAGGAACACCTGTAATTGTATCATTGTTACTTTCAATTTATTTATTTAGAACATCTTTAAAATCATTAGCTCCCTCTCTCAGGAGCATTAAATTAATCCACTCAAAAGAATTATTAGGAATAGGAATATACTTTTTTCTGATTCAGATTTCAGGATTAATTATGTATCAATCAAGTAATTTTATAATAGCACAATTACTTGGAAATAAAGATGTTGTAATCTATAATGTTGCACTTAAATTTGCTTCTCTCTTGGAAATGACATTTTCTTTACTAATAGCACCACTATGGAGTGCGTATACAGAGGCATGGGAAAAAAATGATCTAATATGGATAAAAACTACAATAAAACGAAGTTCATTGACACTACTATTTTTAACACTACTATTTAGTGTTGTATTAGTATTTCATAAAACAATAATTGCTATTTGGTTGGAAGAACAAATCGAAGTGCCGACCATTCTTATCATATTTCTTTTTGCACATTTCTTCTTAAAATCATTCGGTAGTATTTATGTTTCCTTTTTAATGGGATAAGCAATTTAAGACCACAGTTAATATTTTCATTTATTGGAAGTATTGTTTTTATTCCTTTAACTTATTTCTTAATAACGGATTTTAATCTGGGTGTATTAGGACTTGTTGTATCTATGATAATCTCCAACTTTTATGGTCCTTTCATTGCTCCTTTTCAAGCAATTAGGATTATTAAGAGAGGTAAATAATTGTAAAGAAATATCTATGCTACCAATGTCAACCGGAGATGCGTACCTAATAGAAAATCACCACCAACATCAAACGTAAAGGCCGGACTGGCAAACATGAGGAGCATCGGCATATCATGGTAGCAGAACTCCGCAAAGGGAGAGCCACACGGATGTAAGGCAGCTTTGGTAAAGAGAAGCAGCATATAGCCTAGACAAAATCAAGGCCCGGACCGAGTAGAACGAGGTCTTCTGGATCTTCTTTGGAGTTTATTGGGCAAATGTGGTTAGAGTCGCCAAGCGCCTGGCCCTTGAAGAACTATCTCACATAGCAGCATAGGAATCTAAATAACTGATCTGGTGAAGTTTGATCAGGATAGGTATCTCCTGCGAGCTCGAGAATCAAGCACATACTGAGGTGGTACAAGAAAAAAAAAGGCTGGAATCGAAAAATCCTGCCAGGGTAGCCATAACCCAGCAGGATTTTTAGAATTATGGGTGACTAGATAATTTTGTGTAAACGCTAACTGAGAGATAGTTTTCTTAACCTTCAAAATTGAGAAAACCATCCTCAAAAGATTATTAATTGTAATTTTAATCAGTTAGCAATGAAAAAGAAACTTGACATTCCAAAAGACTTCTGGAAAGATTTTAAAGATCGAAAGGACTTTGATGAGTTCTTCGGTGAGTTATTCAGAGAAGGGGTCAACCAGATGCTTAAAGGCGAGATGACCGATCATCTGGGTTATGAAAAGAACTCCAAAGAAGGAGATAACAGTGGCAACTCCCGTAATGGTGGTTATACCAAAACCCTAAAAACGAACCTGGGGGAGATCACTGTAAATGTCCCTCGAGATCGCAACGGAGAGTTTGACCCTAAGGCTGTTCCCAAGCACGAAAGCCGCCTGTCTGATGAAATCGCTGAAGTAATTATCGGTCTTTATTCCCGTGGTATGAGTACCACCGATATCCAGGAGCAAATCCAACAGATCTATGGGGTCCAGGTCGACTCCAGCAGCGTATCTAACATAACCAATACCTTGCTTGAGTCGATCAAGGAGTGGCAGAGTCGTCCCCTTGAAGAAATTTACTTCGTGGTCTGGATGGACGGCATATCGATCAAAATCAGGCACAACGGAAAGGTGGTCAATAAAACCATCTACCTGGTTATCGGGCTCACCCAGGAGGGAATGAAGCAGGTCCTGGGTATGTGGATCTCTGAGACCGAGAGCGCTTCGTTCTGGATGACGGTTCTAACCGATCTAAAAGCCAGAGGTGTAAAGGATATACTGATAGCCAGCACCGATAACCTGACCGGATTTACAGAGTCAATAAAGGCTGTATTCCCTGGTACTGTCACTCAGATATGTGTTGTTCACCAGGTTCGCAACTCTCTTAGATACGTTGTCTGGAAAGAGAAAAAGGAGTTTGCAACTGACATGAAGGAAATCTATCATGCTGCCACCCAGGAAGCTGCCGAGGTGGCTTTGGATAACTTCGAAAAAAAGTGGAACCATAAATATGCCTATGCTGTCAGATCCTGGCGGAACAACTGGGAGGAGTTGACCCAGTTCTTTGAGTATCCGCTGGAAATCAGAAAAATTGTTTATACAACCAATATTATCGAGAGTCTGAATCGGGGGATCCGGAAGTATACAAAAACCAAATCTGTCTTCCCCCATGACCAGGCTGCCCTGAAATCGGTCTACCTCGCAATATCAAATATTGAAAGAAAATGGACCATGCCGATCCGGGATTGGGGTATGATCCTGCAACAATTTTTAATTAAATTTGAAGATCGATGCAGAATCTAATTAAAGGCGTTT